>NZ_JAHLJA010000150.1:0-975693 GCF_020496245.1 Pseudonocardia sp. ICBG601
GGCGCCAGATCGGCAGGGAGTGCGGTGGCAGCTTCAAGCGGCTGCAGCTCGAGCTCGGCGGCAAGTCGCCGCGATCGTGCTCGACGACGCCGACCTCACCACCACGATGACCGGGCTCGCCACGGGGTCGTCGTTCTTCAACACCGGCCAGGTCTGTGCCGCCTACAGCCGGGTCCTGGTCCCGGGCAACCGCTACGACGAGGTCGTCGGCGCCCTGGTCGCGACCGCCGAGTCGTTCGTGGTCGGTGACCCGTTCGACCCCGCCACCACGATGGGCCCACTGGTGTCGAAGCGGCAGCAGGAACGGGTGCTGGGCTACATCGAGACCGGCCGGGCCGAGGGGGCCACCGTGGCCACCGGCGGTGGCGTGCCGGCCGGCATGGACACGGGGGCCTACATCCAGCCCACCGTCTTCACCGGGGTCGAGAACGGGATGCGGATCGCCCAGGAGGAGATCTTCGGGCCGGTCGCG
Source organism: Pseudonocardia sp. ICBG601 (assembly GCF_020496245.1). Classification (NCBI taxonomy): domain Bacteria; kingdom Bacillati; phylum Actinomycetota; class Actinomycetes; order Pseudonocardiales; family Pseudonocardiaceae; genus Pseudonocardia; species Pseudonocardia sp. ICBG601. The sequence continues at coordinate 473 of NZ_JAHLJA010000150.1, forward strand.
TCGGTCATCCGGTACGACACGCTCGACGAGGCGATCGCGATCGCGAACGACTCGGAGTACGGCCTGCACGGCGCCGTCTTCACCGCGGACCCGGAGCGGGCCGCGCACGTCGCGCGCCGGGTCCGGACGGGCACGTTCAGCGTCAACTCCTTCACCTACAACACCGAGGCGCCGTTCGGCGGGATGAAGTGCTCGGGGGTCGGTCGCGACACCGGTCCGGAGGCCATCGACTCCTACTACGAGCTGAAGGCCGTGAACCTCACCGAGGAGACGGCGCCGCTCTTCTCCTGACCCACCCGTCCACCACGACTCCTGGAGAACGATCGTGAGCGGTACCGTCGTCGATGCCCTGACCTGGTGGGCCCGCACCGTCCCGCACCATCCCGTCATCGACTTCGACGGCGACGTCGTCACCTACGCCGAGCTGGACTCGTGGTCGGACGGGGTCGCGACCGGGCTGCGCGAGCGCGGGATCGGGCGCGGTGACCGCGTCGGGATCGTGGGGGCGAACAGCCTCGAGTGGTGCGTGGCCGCCGTCGCCGCCTGGAAGACCGGTGCGGTGGCCTGCGGCTTCAACCAGCGGTTCCGGGCCGGTGAGCTGGCTGCACTCGTCTCCCTGTGCGAGCCGGCCGCGGTGTTCGGTGCCACCGAGCAGCTCGACGTGCTGCACGAGGTGCGCGACTCGGGCGCGGAGTTCACCGTGCTCGACCTCGGGGAGGTCGTCGGTGCGGCGCGTGGCGTCGCCCATCCGCCGGTGGGGGCCTTCGACGCCGACCCGGACGACCCCACGGCCATCGTGTTCACCAGCGGGACGACCGGCACCCCCAAGGGGGTGGTGTTCACCCACCGCACGATCGCCGGGGTCGTGCACGAGTGGTCGCTCGGCGAGCCGGTGGCACCGAACGACCTGCGCGTGCTGCTCGTCCTGCCGATGTTCACCGCGGCGGGGGTGATCTGGGGGCTCGCGCGCAGCGTCGTGCAGGGCGGCACGATGCACCTGCAGCCGCGGTTCGACCCGCCCCGGGCGCTGGAGGTCCTGCGCGACGCCCGGATCACCACCTTCACCGGCCCGCCGATCCTGTTCGAACAGGTGGCCGGGGTCGCCGGTTTCGCCGACACCCGCCTGGACCACCTCACGACGGCCTGGGTCGGTGGTGCGCGGGTCCCGGTCCCGCTGCTGGAGCGGTGGCGTCCCCGGGGTGTGGCGCTGCGCCAGATCTACGGTCAGACCGAGATCGGCGGAACGGCCACGGCCATGTCCGCCGAGGGGGCCGCACGGCACCCGGACCGGTGCGGCTGGGGCGGCCCCCTCACCCGGGTACGGGTCGTGGACCTGGAGGGGCGGGACTGCGCACCCGGTGAGGTCGGCGAGATCCTCCTGCGCGGTCCCGGGATGTTCCCCGGCTACTGGCGCAACGAGGAGGCGACCGAGCAGGCCCTGCGGGGCGGCTGGCTGCACACCGGAGACCTCGGCACGCTCGACGAGCAGGGGCTGCTCGCCTACGTGGACCGGATCGGCGAGATGATCAACTCCGGCGGCCTGAAGATCTCCCCGGCGGAGCTCGAGACGGTCATCGCCCAGGTGCCGGGGGTCGGGGAGGTCGCGGTCGTGCCCGTGCCCGACGCGAAGTTCGGCGAGACGCCGGCGGCGGTCGTGTGCGCCGACGGCGAGCTCGACCCGGCCGGTCTGGTGGCGTTCTGCAACGAGCGGCTGGCCGACTACAAGGTGCCCCGGTACGTGATCGCGCACGACGGCCCGTTGCCGCGCATGGCCAGCGGCAAGATCGCCAAGCGGGACCTGCGGGCGGCCTACGCCGACGCGCCCGCGCGGTTTCCCCGGGTGCGCTGAACGACCCGTGTCGCGACAGGTGTCGAGTCGTTACAGATGACGTAATCTGTCTCATCGATACCGAGCTGGGTGCCGCGGGCAGCCGGCCGAGGACACGGACTCGAAGGAGAGCCATGAGCGCGACGACCGAGCGGGACCCCCGGTCCACCGCCCACGCGGGTGCCGAGCGCGAGGTGCGGTGCCCGGCCGACGGCCGGGTCGTCGGCACCGTCTCGTGGCAGGGCGCCGACGACGTCGTCGCCGTGGCCCGGGACCTGCGTGCGGCGCAGCCCGCGTGGGAGGCACTCGGGCCGCGGGAGCGCAGCCGGCACCTGCGGCGCTGGCTGGACTGGCTGCTCGACAACGAGCGGCGGGTGATCGGCCTCGTCCAGGCCGAGACCGGCAAGTCGTGGTCCGACAGCGCGGTCGAGATGCAGGTGGCCGTCGACGTCATCAACTACTTCACCGGCAACGCGGAGAGGTTCCTGGCCGACCGCAGGGTCGCCCCGGCGGGTCTCCCCAACAAGGTCCGCCGGCTGCGGGTCCGCCACCGCCCCTACCAGCTCGTCGGGCTCATCACGCCGTGGAACGGCCCGCTCGCCGGGCCCATGATGGACGTGGTGGGCGCCCTGGTCGCCGGCGCCGCGGTGCTGAGCAAGCCCTCCGAGGTCACCCCGCTCACCTGGGCCGCCGCGGTCGAGGGGTGGAACGAGATCGGCGGGCCCCCGGTCCTGGCGTGCGTCATCGGCGACGGCACCGTGGGAGCCGCGGTCGTCGAGCAGGTGGACATGGTCATGTTCACCGGGTCCGTGGCCACCGGGCGGCGGATCGCGGCCCGGGCGGGCGAGCGGCTCATCCCGTGCAGCCTGGAGCTGGGCGGGAAGGACCCGATGATCGTGCTCGCCGACGCCGACCTCGAACGTGCCGCGGGCGGTGCGGTGTGGGGCGCGATGATGAACGGTGGCCAGGCCTGCATCTCGGTCGAGCGGGTCTACGTCGAGGCTCCTGTCCACGACGAGTTCGTCGCGAAGGTCGTCGAGAAGGTCCGCGCGATCCGCCAGGGCATGGACGCCCCCGGGGCCTTCGCCACCGAGATCGGCTCGATGGTGACCCCCGCCCAGCTGGAGGTCGTCGAGCGGCACGTCGCCGACGCCGTCGCCAAGGGCGCGCGGGTGCTCGTCGGTGGGCGGCGCGGAGCGGGGGAGGGCAGCTACTTCGAACCGACCGTGCTGGTCGACGTGGACCACTCGATGGACTGCATGCGCGAGGAGACCTTCGGCCCGACCCTGCCGATCATGAAGGTCGCCGACGAGCACGAGGCGCTGCGGATGGCCAACGACTCCGACTTCGGGCTGTCGTCCAGCCTGTGGACCCGGGACCGGCGCCGGGCGGACCGGCTCTCCCGGCTCATCGAGGCCGGGTCGGTCTCGATCAACAACGCACTCGTCGCCGTGTTCCAGATGCCGGTCCCGATGGGCGGCTGGAAGCAGTCCGGGCTCGGCACCCGCTTCGGCGGCGCCGAGGGCGTCCTGAAGTACTGCCGGCGCCAGTCGGTCGTCTCGGAACGCATCGAGCTCACGGCCGAGCTCAACTGGTTCCCGGTCGTGCCGGCCCGTTCGGAGCTGATGGGCAGGATCGTGCGGTTCCTCGGGGCCCACGACTGGAAGCGCCGCCTGGGGCGGTGAACCCGTGCTGCCGGGTGGTCGCGCGGCGACCACCCGGCAGCACGGAGGCCGCGGACCGTGCACGGGACCGGCCCGACGACAGGGGGGACCCTTCATGTCTCATGCTGGAACGGCGGCGACGCCGGTCGACCCGACCGGCCACCGTCCTCGGATTTGTCCGCTCTGCGAGGCGACCTGTGGCCTGCTCGTCGAGTTCGACGGCCGGCTCGCGCGCTCGGTCCGGCCGAACCCGCACGACCGGTTCAGCCACGGGTACGCCTGTGCCAAGGGGCTGGGGCTCGCCCGCCTCGACGGTGATCCGGACCGGCTGACCGTCCCCCTGGTCCGGCGCGACGGCCGGCTGCGGGAGACGAGCTGGGAGGAGGCCTTCGCCGAGATCGGGCGGCGGCTGCCGCCACTGGTCGCGGAGGACCCGCAGTCGGTGGCCGTCTACACCGGCAACCCCGCGGCCCACCACCTGGACCACACCCTGTACCTGCCCGCGTTGCTCGGCGCCATCGGCTCCCGCAACCTGTTCTCGCCGGCCAGCATGGACACGTGGCCGAAGAACCTGGTGACGGCGCTGCTGTACGGCACCGGGATCGGGATGTCGCTCCCCGACATCGACCGCACCGACCATCTGCTGCTTCTGGGCAGCAACCCGGTTGTCTCCAACGGCAGCACCGTCTGCGCCCCCGGGTTCGCCCGGCGGCTGGACGACCTGCGCGGGCGCGGCGGCACCCTGACCGTGGTCGACCCCGCACGGACCCGTACCGCCGAGATGGCCGACCGGCACCTGGCGATCCGGCCGGGCACCGATGCGCACCTGCTCATGGCGTTGCTGTCGGTCATCGACGCGCGGGGACTGGCCGACCCCGGCCCGGCCGGGGCCCACGTCGACGGCCTCGACGAGGTCCTGGCCCTCGCCCGCCCGTTCACCCCCGAGCGGGTGGCGCCGGTGTGCGGCGTCGGGGCGCGGGAGATCGAGGACCTCGCGATCGGGTTCGCGACGGCACCCGCGGCGGTGGCGCACTCCCGGATCGGCACCTGCACACAGGAGTACGGGTCCCTGGCCAACTGGCTGGTGGAGGTCCTGAACATCGCCACCGGCCGGCTCGACGTGCCCGGCGGGGCCATGTTCGCGACACCGCCGGCCGGTGGCCCGACGACCTGGCCGGGTGGTCCCGCCCGGCCGCAGTCCGGCCGCTGGCGGTCACGGGTCCGCGGGCTCCCCGAGATGCTCGGCGAGCTGTCCGTCGCCTGCCTGGCCGAGGAGATCCTCACTCCCGGCCCCGGGCAGGTCCGGGCGCTCATCACGATCGCCGGGAACCCCGCACGCAGCGTCCCCCGGAGTGCGGAGGTGGAGCGGGCGCTGCGCGAGGTCGGGTTCCTGCTCTGCCTCGACACCTACCTGAACGAGACGACCCGGCACGCCGACGTCGTCCTGCCGGCGCCGCACATGTTCGCGCACGGTCACATGGACCTGACCCTCAACCACTTCCAGATCCGCACCGTGGCGCGCTACAGCCCGCCGGCGCTGGACCCGGCCCCCGGGGAGATGCCCGAGTGGCACCAGGTGCTGAGGATCGCCGCGATCGTGCGTGGCACGCCGGACCTCGCGATCGAGACCATGGACGACGAGATCGCGGCCCAGGCCGCCCGGCGGGCCGGACGGCTGTGCGGCATCGGGGCCGAGGACGTGCTCGCGGCGGTGGCCCCGCGCCGCGGACCGGAGCGGCTGGTCGACATGCGGGTGCGCAGCGGGCCCTTCGGGGACCGGTTCGGAGCCGAGGCCGACGGGCTCACCCTCGCGCGCCTGGAGACCACACCGGACGGCGTCGACCTCGGGCCGCTCGAGCCACGGTTGCCGGACGTGCTGCGGACCCCGGGCTCGCGGGTCGACGTCGCCCCGCGGTGCTCACCGGCGACGTGCCCCGGCTGTGGCAGAGCCTCCGCACCGTCCCCGCCACCGAGCTCCGCCTGATCAACCGACGGCAGCACCGCGGCATGAACTCGTGGCTGCACAACGCCCTGCCCCATCGCGACGACGGGCCCGGTGGCCTGATGATGCACCCGGCCGACGCGTCCCGCCTCGGCCTCGTGCACGGCGAACCGGTGCAGGTCGGGACCGGGTCCGGCACCGTCGTGGCCGAGCTGCGCGTGAGCGGGGACATCCGGCCGGGCGTGGTGAGCCTGCCGCACGGGTGGGGCCACACCGGCGAGGGGCTGCGGATGACCCGGGCGGCCGCGGCCCCCGGCGCGAACGTCAACCGGCTCGTCGACGACCGGCAGCTCGAACCGCTCACCGGGACGCCCGTCTTCAACGGCGTGCCCGTCACCGTGCGGTCCGCCGGGATCGCCGCCCCGGAGGGCGACCGATGACCCACGTGATCACCCGGACCTGCTGCAACGACGCGGCGTGCGTGGAGGTGTGCCCGGTCGACTGCATCCGGCCCCGTCCCGGCGACCCGGGGTTCAGCACGGCCGAGAACCTCTACATCGACCCGTCCTCGTGCATCGACTGCGGCGCGTGCGCGGAGGTCTGCCCGGTCGGCGCGATCGTCACCGACCGGGTGCTCGACGACGCGGGCCGGGCCGGCATGGCCCTGGCCGAGTCGTGGTTCGCTCAGGTGCACCCGCCCCGCCTGCCCGGTCGTGTGCCGGCCCGGACGACGCCCCGGCCGGCGGGCGGACTGCGCGTCGCCGTCGTCGGCACCGGCCCGTCCGGCTACTACGCGGCCCAGGAACTGCTGGAGCGCACGGCGGGCGAGGTGCAGGTGTCGATGTTCGACCGGCTGCCGGTCCCCGGCGGGCTCGTCCGCTACGGGGTCGCGCCGGACCACGGCGCCACCAGGACCTTCGGCGACGGGATGGAGCGCCTGCTGCGCCGTCCACAGGTCCGGCTCCACCTGAACGTCGAGGTGGGGCCGCACGTCTCCGCGGCGGAGCTGCTCGACCGGCACCACGCGGTGGTGCACGCGGTCGGTGCGGCGGGGGAGCGGCGCCTCGGCATCCCCGGCGAGGACCTGCCCGGGAGCCACTCGGCCCGCGACCTCGTCCACTGGTACAACGGCCATCCCGATCACGCCGGGTGGGCCCCGTCGCTGGACACGACGCGTGCGGTCGTGATCGGCAACGGCAACGTCGCGCTCGACCTCGCCCGCATGCTCGTGACCGACCCCGAGGAGCTCGCGACCACCGACATCGCGCCCCCCGCTCTGCACGCCCTGCGCCGCAGCCGGATCCGGGAGGTGCAGGTGGTGGGACGACGGGACCCGGCGCGGGGTGCGTTCAGCACCCCGGAGCTGCTGGGCCTGGACCGCATCGGTGGTGTGCAGGTCCTCGTCGCGGACTCCGAGGCGGTGTCCGGGCCCGCGCCGGAGTTCGCCGCACGGACGAAGGCCAAGGTCGTCGCCCGGTTCGCCGGGCGGGTCGCGGACCCCGCACGCCGCCGCATCGTGCTGCGGTTCGGGCGCACCCCGCGCGAGATCCTGGGCGGGGACGGGGTGCGCGCGGTCCGGTTCGGCACCGCGGACGGCGGGACGGAGGACGTGGAGTGCGGCCTGGTGCTGCGGGCCACCGGGTTCCGCGGCGTCCCGGTGGCGGGTCTGCCCTTCGACGACGAGCGGTCCGCCGTCCCCCACGAGGCGGGCCGGGTCCTGGCCGGCCCCGTGGGCCCGGTGGTGGCGGGCCACTACGTGACGGGCTGGATCAAGCGCGGCCCGTCCGGGGTGATCGGCACCAACCGGACGTGCGCCGCCGAGACCGTCGGCTCGCTGCTCGCCGACCACGCGGCGGGCGGGCTCGTCGATCCCGCGCCGACCGCGGCCGAGGACCTCGACCGGCTGCTCGCGGCCCGCAGGCCGGAGCGGATCGGCCTCGCCGGGTGGCGGGCGATCGACCGCGCCGAGCGGCTCGGCGGGCGCGGGGCCGGCGCCCCGCGCCGCAGGATCGTCACGGTGGAGGGCCTGCTCGCCGCGGCCCGTGCGGAGCCCGGTCACCGGTGACCCGGTCCGTCCGGTGTGGACGGTCCGGGTCGTGCCCCGGTGGTCCCGCGGCGGGTGGCGCCGGGGGCCGTCGCTAGGGCCGCTCCGGCCCGGCCGCGCGGCCGTCGGCGTCCTCCGCGACGTGGCGCAGGAACGCGAGCAGGTTCCCGGTGAAGACGTCGTTGTCGTCGCCCGCGACCATGTGCCCGGTGCCCTCGACCTCGAGGTACCAGGCCGACGGCACCAGCTCCAGGAACTCGCGGGCGCCGTCCCGGCTGACCACGTCGGACCCCGTCCCGCGCACCAGCATCGTCGGCACCCGCAGGCTGCGTGCGGCGTCCACGGCCCTGCGCTCGTTGAGGTCCAGGGTCTCCGGGGCAGTCTGCCGTTCGGCCACCATCCGGGGATCCCAGTGCCAGTACCAGCGGCCGTCCCGGCGGCGCAGGTTCTTCCGCAGACCGGCGGGGTCGCGCGGCCGGGGACGGTGCGGGTTGTAGGCGGCGACGGCGTCGGCCACGGCCTCGAGCGAGGCGAACCCGTCGTGTCCGGCCCGCATGAACCGGGCCACCGCGGAGGTGCCGGTCCGCTCGGTCCGCGGCGTCACGTCCACCAGGACGAGCCCGCGCGCCAGCCCGGGGTCCTCGCCGAGGGCGAGCAGGGACGTCATCCCGCCCAGTGAGGCACCGACCAGGACCGGTGGCTCGCCGAGCCGTTCGACGGCGGCACGCAGGTCGCGGACGTGGGCGTCGAGCAGATAGTCGCCGTCCGGTGCCCACCCGCTCTCGCCGTGTCCACGCAGGTCCAGCGACAGCACCGCCCAGCCCGTCCCGGTCAGCCGACGCGCCGTCCGCCGCCAGGAGTGCCGGGTCTGGCCGCCGCCGTGCAGGAGCAGCGCGGCGCCGCGCCGGTCCCGGCCGCTCGGTGCCCGGAGGTCGCCGACCAGCACGATGCCGTCGCTCTCGATACGGACCACGGTGTCGTCCGGCTCGTTGCGGACGTCGGTGGAGGCGCTCACCGGGTGCCTCCCGCGGTCGCCGAGGGCCATTCGGGTACCAGGTGCATCCGGTCGTCGACCCGGTCCGGGAAGCGGGCGGGCCGCTTCTCGAGGAACGACGAGACGCCCTCGGCGACGTCACCACCGCGGCCCAGCTCGTCGATCACCAGGGTCTCCAGCCGGTGCGCCTCCCACGGGTCCGCGGCCCCGAGCATGCCCCAGAGCAGCCTGCGGGACAGCCCGACCGAGGCGGCTGAGGTGTTGTCGGCGATCTCGGCCGCCAGCGCGAGCGCCACGTCGAGGAGCTCCGCCCCGGGCACGACGCAGGAGACCAGGCCACCCGCGAGTGCCTCGTCGGCGCCGAACACACGCCCGGTGCTCACCCACTCCATCGCACGGGAGATGCCGACGATGCGCGGCAGGAACCAGGTCGACGCGGCTTCCGGGACGAGGCCGCGACGGGCGAACACGAAGCCGAAGCGCGCGCTGTCGGACGCGATCCGCACGTCGGACGGGAGGGTCATGGTGGCCCCGACCCCGACGGCGGCCCCGTTGACGGCGCTGATGACCGGTTTGCGCGAGGCGGCGATCCGCAGCGCGACGACGCCCCCCAGATCCCGGGCCACACCGTCGATCGTGCCGTGTCCGGTGGCCGCGTCCGGCGGGCCGAAGGCGAAGGTGTCGGTGCCCCGTCCCAGGTCGGCCCCGGCGCAGAACCCGCGCCCGGCCCCGGTGAGCACCACGACGCGGACGGCGTCGTCGGCGTCGGCCCGGTCGAGGGCACCGACCAGCTCGGCGGCCATCGTGGAGGTGAACGCGTTCATCCGGTCCGGCCGGTCGAGCGTGATCACCGCCGTGGCGTCACTCCGGTCGTACCGGATCTGCGTGGTGTGCGCGGTGTCGGTCGTCGTCATGGCCTTCCTCCGGCTGTCGTGGCCCGTGCCGGGCGAGTCGAACGGTTACGACGGTGTCGGTGGCCCGAGCCAAACCATAAGGCTGTAGGTTTTCTACCGCGCGGCACGGCGGTCCGGTAGGGGCGGTGCCGCTCAACATGGTGAGACATATGACGTTGAGTGTCGCAGAGACCGGCAGATAGCGTCCGGCACTCCGGACGCGATGCGGCGCCCCCGGGGCGCGGAAGGAGACGCGGTTCGTGACGAACGATCTCGCCGGGACCGTCGAGCGGAGCTCGTTCTTCGTCGGCGGTCGGTGGCGCCCGCCGGCGGGGACCGAGCGCGTGGACGTGTTCGAGGCCGCCACCGGCTCCCCGTTCGGCGTCGCCGCCCTGGCCGGCACCGCCGACGTCGACGCCGCCGTGGCCGCCGCGTCCGACGCGCTGCACGGCCCCTGGGGCCGTGCGACCGGCGCCGAGCGGGCCGCGACGATGCGTCGGCTCGGAGTCGCGCTGACGGCCCGCGGCAAGGACACCGCCGCGCTCGTCAGCCGGGAGAACGGGATGCCCCGGTCGCTGTCGATCGGCGCGAACGGGTTCGCCCCGCCGATGATGCTCGACTACTACGCGGGCCTGGCCGAGCAGCTCGACGTCGACGACCTCCGCTCGGGGACGCTGGCCCGGGTCCGTGTGCGGCGCGGGCCGGTCGGTGTCGTCGCCGCGGTCACCCCCTGGAACTACCCGCAGGCGCTCGCGGCCATGAAGATCGCCCCGGCGCTGGCCGCGGGCTGCACCGTCGTGCTCAAGCCGGCACCCGAGACCGCGCTCGACGCCTACGTGTGGGCCGAGGCGGCCCTCGAGGCCGGCCTGCCCGACGGCGTGCTGAACATCGTGCCGGGTGGCCGCGAGGCGGGGGCGCACCTGGTCGCGCACCCCGGCGTCGACAAGGTCGCCTTCACCGGGTCCACGGCCGCGGGCCGGGCGATCGGCGAGGTCTGCGGACGGCTACTGCGGCCGGTCACGCTGGAGCTCGGCGGCAAGTCCGCGGCGCTGCTGGCCGAGGACGCCGACCTGGACGCGTTCCTGGCCGCGTTGCCCGAGGTGTCGCTGGCCAACAACGGCCAGACCTGTCACGCGTGCACCCGCATCCTCGCCCCCCGCCACCGCTACCGGGAGATCGTCGACGCGATCACCGACACCGTGCGCTCCCTGCCGGTGGGCGACCCGCTGGACCGCGACACCCGGATCGGGCCGCTGGTCAGCGGCGCGCAGCGCGACCGGGTGCTCGGGCTCGTGGCGGCCGGCCGCGCCGCCGGTGCCCGCGCCACCACCGGTGGTGGTGTCCCGGAGGGCCGCGAGCGGGGCTGGTTCGTCGAGCCGACGGTGTTCGCGGACCTCGACAACGACGCCGCGATCGCCCGGGAGGAGATCTTCGGCCCCGTGCTGTGCGTCCTGCCCTACGACGGCGAGGACGACGCGGTCCGGATCGCCAACGACTCCGAGTACGGCCTCGGCGGCACCGTCTGGACCACCGACCCGGGACGGGGACAGGCGCTCGCGGACCGGATCCGGTCCGGCACGGTCGGCGTCAACCACTACGCGCTCGACGTGCTCGGGCCCTTCGGCGGGATCAAGGCGAGCGGTCTCGGCCGGGAGCTGGGCCCCGAGGGACTGTCGCCCTACGTCGCCCTCAAGTCCGTCTACCTCACCCCGGAGAGCCGATGACCGCCACCGAGAACGTCGAGCAGGCCGCGGCACTCTACGAGCGTCGCGGGCACATCGGCCTGATCACCCTCAACCGTCCGCGTGCGATGAACGCGGTCAACGCCGACCTGTCGGCCGCCGCGGGCGACGCGCTCGCGGCCGCCGCCGTCGACGACGAGGTGCGGGCGATCGTGATCACCGGGGCCGGCCGCGGCTTCTGCGCCGGTGCCGACCTCAAGGAGGTCGCGCGCGGACGGAGGATCGACGACCGCGACCACCCGGAACGCGGTTTCGCCGGCCTCGTCCGGCAGTGGGTCGACAAGCCCACCATCGCCGCGGTGAACGGCTTCGCGCTGGGCGGGGGCACCGAGATCGTCCTGGCCTGCGACCTCGCGGTCATCGACGAGACCGCGTCGCTGGGGCTCCCGGAGGTCACCCGCGGTCTCGTCGCGGCCGCCGGCGGGGTCATCCGGCTCGCCCGGCAGATCCCGCAGAAAGTCGCGCTCGAGGCCGTGCTCACCGGGGAGCCGATCAGCGCCGCACGCGCCCACGAGCTCGGTCTGGTGAACCGGGTCGCGCCCGCGGGCACCGCGCTGGAGGTGGCGCTGGCGACGGCCGGGGTCGTCGCCGGCAACGCGCCGCTGTCGGTGCGGCACAGCAAGCGCGTCGTGCACCGGTCGCGCGACGCCGGCTCGGACTGGGACGACGCGGCCTGGGCGCTCAGCGACGAGGCGATGACGACGGTCTTCGGCAGCCGGGACGCCCGTGAGGGGCCGACCGCGTTCGCCGAGAAGCGCGCCCCCCGCTGGGAGGGGCGCTGATGACGGGCGCCGCGATCGCCGGTCTCGGTCTGACCGAGATGGGCAGGGTCTACGGCCGCTCCTCCACCTCGCTCGCCGCCGAGGCGGTGCGCACCGCGGTCGCGGACGCCGGCCTCGGACTCGCCGACCTCGACGGACTGCTGGTCAGCTCCGGGATCAAGCAGGACGTGGGTGTGGGGCTCGCCGCCGTGCTCGGCCTGCACGAGCTGTCGGTGCTGAACCAGGTGAACGCGTTCGGTGCCACGGCGGGCGTCATGGTGGCGCAGGCGGCCCAGGCGATCGCGGCCGGTGCGGCCACGACGGTGGCGTGCGTGTTCGCGGACAGCCCGCTCCGGCCGAAGGAGTCGGCCGGGTCGAGCTACGGCAACCCGGGCCGGCGGTCCGGCGGCGGCGCGGCCGTGCGCGGACTCGCGGGGTGGTCGGTGGCCTCGGGTGCGACCAACCCCACCATCCTCTACGCGATGTGCGCCCAGCGGCACATGTCGCGCTACGGCACCACCTCCGAGCAGCTCGGCGAGATCGCGGTCGCGCAGCGGGCGTGGGCACGGCACAACCCGCTGGCGCAGATGCGTGACCCGATCACTCTCGACGACCACCGGGACTCGCGGTGGATCGCCGAGCCGCTGCACCTGCTCGACTGCTGCCTGGTCAGCAACGGCGCCGTCGCGGTCGTGGTCACTTCGGCCGACCGTGCGGCCGACCTGGCCCGGCCCCCGGTGCACCTGTGGGGTCACGGCCAGGCGCACGCACCCCGCCGGATGCAGGCGGGATCGGAGTGGGGCCTGGTCACCCCGGCCGCCCGGTCGGGGCCGCAGGCGATGGCCATGGCGGGGATCGGCGTCGACGACGTCGACGTCGCCGAGATCTACGACTGCTACACCTTCACCGTGCTGGTGACCCTGGAGGACTACGGGTTCTGCGCCAAGGGCGAGGGCGGCGGTTTCGTCTCGGGCGGCCGGCTGGCACCGGGCGGGTCGCTGGCCTGCAACACCGGAGGCGGCCAGCTGTCGTCGTACTACATGTGGGGTTTCACCCCGTTGTCGGAGGCGGTCGTCCAGGCCCGCGGAGCCGGCGGCGCGCGACAGGCACCACGCAACGACGTCGTCCTCGTCAGCGGGAACGGCGGCATCCTCGAGCACCACTCCACGCTGGTGCTCAGCCCGCACCGCCGGGACAGCGGTCCGGCACGGACCCACGGTGGGAGGAGCCCGCGATGACGAGGTTCCCGAAGGTCGAGCGCGACCCGGCGACCGCAGCCTTCTACGACGCCGCCGCGCGGGGGGAGCTGCTCGTGCAGCGGGGGCCGTCCGGCACCGTCCTGCCCCCGGAGGCGCGCACCGACCCCTCGGACGGTTCGGCCGATCTCACCGGGACCGGGGTCTCCGGGGACGCCACGCTGGTGAGCTGGGCCGTCGTCCACCGGGCCCCGCTCCCCGTGCTCGCGGAAGCGGTCCCGTACGTGAGCGCGGTCGTCGAGCTCACGGAGGGCCCGTGGCTGGTCGTCCGGCTGGTCGGGGACACCGGCGCGCTGCGGGTCGGGGACGCGCTGCGGGCACGCTTCGTGGTGTCGGGCGGACCCGACGACCCGGGGGAGACGTTGCCGGTGTTCGAGAAGGTCGGTCCGGGCCGCTAGGCTCGTCGCGAGGTGGAACGATCCGGGAGGTCACGGGTGGCACGGGGACGAGGTCCGTTCGCGGGTGGGCCGGAGCAGGCCAGGACCCGCCTGGTGGCCGCGGCCGAGGAGTGCTTCCTCGACTACGGCGTCCGCCGGACCACGATGGACGACGTCGCCCGCCGGGCCGGGGTGTCGCGCCCGACGGTCTACCGCTACTTCTCCGACCGGGACGCGCTGATCGTCGAGGTGGTCACCCGCCGGGCCCGGAGCTTCGGTGTCCGCGCCCGCGAGTACATCTCCGGCCGTCCCGACTTCCCGGCGAAGATCGTCGACGGGCTGGGCTACCTGGTCCGCGGCGGCAGGCGGGACCCGATCCTGCGCGCCCTGCTCCAGCCGGACAACCTCAGCGCGACCAGCGGCATCCTGACCGCGGGGAAGGTCGCCGAGCAGCTGACCCTCGAGGTCTGGGAGCCCATCCTGGTGGCCGCCCAGGAGGCGGGCGAGATGCGGGCGGACATCGACCCGCGCGAGCTCTGCGGGGTCATGGCCGACCTGGAGTTCATGATGATCGGCCGCGAGGACCTCTTCGCGCCGGGCGGGCCGGGGGTACGGGAGCTCGTGGGCGACTTCCTGCTGCCCTCCCTCGTGGCCTGAGGCGCCCGCGGTCAGCCGGCTACGGGCACCTCGGCGCGGATCCCGGCCCGGTGGAGGGCGGGCGCGACGTAGGTGCGCAGCAGCGCACGCCGATCGTCGTCGGTGACCGACGGCCGGCTCAGCCGGCTGAGCAGCACGAGCTCGATGAAGGTGAGCCAGGTGCAGAAGTCGGCGACGTCGAGCTCGGCGCGGACCTCGCCGTCCTCCTGCGCCTGTCGCAGGATCGGGGCCCACAGCTCGGTGGTGAGGGTGACCGGGAGCCGGGCGGCGTCCGGGTGGTCCTGCATCCCGTCCATGAACTCCAGGCTCACCAGCTGCTGCACCAGGGGGTCGCGGCTACCCGCGTCGACCAGGAAGAGCATGCCGTCGACGAGCTTGTCGTCGATCCGGCCGCGGGTGTCGATGAACCGCCGGGCCCGGTCGAGCAGATCGCGCGCCCGTGAAAGCAGCACCCCGAGGACGAGGTCGTCGCGGTTGGCGTAGTGCCGGTAGACGGTCGGACGGGAGACCCCTGCCTCCCGGGCGATGTCGTCCATCGTCGCCTTGGTGATGCCGAGCCGCAGGTAGCACGCCTCCGCCGCGAGCAGGATCGCCGTCGCGGGGTCGGAGACCCGGTTGCGGGGCGCCTGACGTCGGCCACCGCTCGGGGTTCTCGACATGTCACCTCATTCTCCTGCGATCGGTCGTCAGGATACACCGGCGACCGGGACCGGCCGGGGAACGTCGGGCCGCGCGCGGCGTCCGGTGGTCCGTCCGGTCCCGTGCCGGGTCCGCCGTCCTCCGGATCGATCGTGACACGCGAGACGAAGAACGGGAATTGTCGCCCGTAGTGACAGCGACCACCGACAGCGCGCGACAGCTAACCTACGATGTGTAGGTAAGGAGTGATCGGGCCGCGACGAGGCGGCGACGACCGAAGGGATGCAGGGCGTGAGCGGTACGACCACCCAGCACGACATCCTCCCGCTGGCCGGGATGCGCGTCATCGACCTGGCGGAGGGGGCGGGGGAGGGCTGCGGCCGGTTCCTGGCCGACCTGGGCGCCGACGTCCTGCGGATCGAGCGGCCGGGCGGGTCGCCCGGCCGCGCCGACCCCATCGGCTTCGGTCTGGGCAACGCCAACAAGCGGAGTGCGGTGCTGGACCTCGACGGGGCCGACGGGGCCGGGCGGTTGCTCGCCGCGGTGGCGGGTGCCGACCTGCTGATCGAGTCGTTCCGGACGGCGGAGGCGCAGGCCCGCGGACTGACCCCGGAACGGCTCCTCGAGGCCAACCCGGAGCTCGTCGTCGTCTCGATCACCGACTTCGGGCGGACCGGGCCCTACCGTGACCGTCTCGCCGACGAGGACGTCCTCGCCGCGGCGGGCGGCGTGCTGTGCCGCTCGGGCAGGCCCGGCCACGTTCCGCTGCTCCCGCCCGAGGGGGTCGTGGGCCAGGTCGTCGGTGTGCACGCTGCGTGGGCGGCGCTCGTCGCCTACGTCAAGCGGCTCCGTACCGGCCGGGGCGAGCACGTCGACGTGTCCGCGCACGAGGCCGTGGTGCACGGCGTCGACCCGGCGTTCGGTGCCCAGGGGACCGCCGCGGCCGGCCGGGCCGAGAGCTTCCCGCGTGACCGTCCGGACGCCGCGGACTTCTACCCTGTCTTCCCCTGCGCCGACGGGCACGTCCGGATCTGCCTGCTCGCGACCCGGCAGTGGCGCGCGATGTTCGGCTGGCTCGGCGAGCCCGCCGAGTTCGCCGATCCCCGGTTCGACGCCATCCCGGCCCGCTTCGCCGCGGCCGGGCGGCTGCACCCGCTGATCGCCGCCCTGTTCGCCGGCCGCAGCCGTGACGAGCTGGTCGCGGAGGGCACCGCACGCGGCATCCCGATCGCCGGGATGCTCGACGCCGACGAGGTGCTCGCCGCCGATCACTTCCGCGAGAGCGGTTCCCTGGTCGACGCCGAGCTGGGCGACGGGCTGCGGGCCCGGGTGCCGTCCGGCTACGTCACCGTCGACGGCGTGCGTGCGGGTCTGCGCGCCCCCGTGCCCGCGCCCGGCACCGACACCCTCGGTTTCGCTCCGGCGCCCGTGCGTGATCTCGGCCTGCCCGGGCAGGCCGAGGGCGAGCGGCCGCTGGCCGGGCTGCGGGTGCTGGACCTGGGGATCATCGTGTTCGGCGCCGAGCTGGGACGGCTGTTCGCCGACCAGGGCGCCGACGTGATCAAGATCGAGAACAGCGCCTTCCCGGACGGGCTGCGGCAGACCCGCAAGGGGGGCGGGATGAACCCGTCGTTCGCCTGGGCGCAGCGCAACAAGCGCGGGCTCGGGCTCGACCTGCGCAGCGCCGAGGGCAGCGGGCTGTTCCGGGACCTGGTGGCCCGCGCCGACGTGGTGCTGGCGAACTTCAAGCCCGGCACTCTGGAGTCGCTGGGCTTCTCCCACGCGGAGCTCGCCGCGGTCAACCCGCGCATCGTCGTGTCCGACAGCAGTGCGTTCGGCTCGCGCGGCCCGTGGCGCGGACGGATGGGCTACGGCCCGCTCGTGCGGGCGGCCTGTGGCCTCTCCGAGCTGTGGCGTGACCCCGCTGCCGACCCGTCGGCGCCCGAGGCGTTCTGCGACGGCTCCACGGTCTACCCCGACCACGTCGCCGCCCACGTCACCGCGGTGGCGGTGCTGGCCGCCGTGATCGGGCGGTCCCGCACCGGCCGGGGTGCCGCGGTCGACACCGCCCAGGCCGACGCCGCGCTCATGGCGCTCGGCCCGACCCTGGCCCGGGCCTCGTTGCGTCCCGGCACGGAGACGGCCGAGGGCAACGCGCGTCGCGGCAGGGCGCCCGCCGGGGTCTTCCCCTGCGCCGGCGACGACGAGTGGTGCGTGGTGTCGGTCGCCGACGACGTCCGGTGGCGGCGCCTGGTCGCCGCCACGGGTCTGCCCGACGACCCGGACCTGCGGACGGCGGCGGGCCGGCTCGCGCGCCGGTCCGAGATCGAACAGGCGCTGGGCCGCTGGACGGCCGAGCGCAGCCCGGACGAGGTCACCCGCGTCCTGCAGGACGCGGGTGTCCCGGCCGCGGGGATGCTGCGCCTGCCCGACGAGCTGACCGATCCCCAGCTCGTGGCCCGCGAGGCGTTCGGGGTCCTGGAGCACGCGCAGCTGTCCGTCCCGGTGCCCACGGGCGCACGCATCGCGCGGTTCTCCTCGGTGCCCGACCCGGAGCTGCGGCCCGCGCCGATGCCGGGTGAGCACACCCGCGAGATCTGTGCCGAGGTGCTCGGATCGGGTGCGGACGAGATCGACGGGCTGGTCGCCGCGGGCGTGCTCCAGGCGCCCGTCGAGGCGCCGGCGGACCGGTAGGAGCCCGGTCACCCGCTTCGGGGGTCGACGACATCTCCCCGTGTCTCTACGTTACCTTGAGACAACTTCCGTCGTTTGTCATGTTGCGTGTCACCGTCGACCGAACAGGAGCGACCCATGACCACCACGAAGGCCGAGCTCGAGCCCAGCCTCGTCGTCGATTTCGACATCTACGACCCCTCCCTCACGATGCCCGTCGACCGGATGCAGGAGAAGGCGGCCGAGCTGGCCGCCATCGGACCCATCGTCTGGTCCACCACCCACGGCGGGCACTGGCTCGTCACCTCCTACGAGCACGTCCACGCGATCCTGCGCGACCCGCAGACGTTCTCCAGCCACCCGAACAACCTCGTCGACGCCGGGCAGGGCAAGTTCCTGCCGATCGAGCTGGACCCGCCGGAGCACACCTCGTACCGGCAGGCGCTGCAGCCGCTGTTCAGTCCGAACCGGATGCGGCAGCTGGAGCCGCGCATCCGCGAGATCGTCGTCGAGCTCCTCGCCTCGTTCCAGGCCGACGGGAAGGTCGAGTTCGTCGAGAAGTTCGCCCACGAGCTGCCGACGCAGGTGTTCCTGGCCCTGATGGGCTGGCCGCTCGAGGACGCGGGCCTGTTCACCGAGGCGACCGAGATCGCCCTGAACGGACGCCCGGGCGACACCCCCGAGCAGGCCAACGAGTCGCGGACCGCGGCGGCGTACGAGATGTTCGGCTACTTCATGAAGGTCATCGCGGGCCGGCGGGCGGCGATGGAGGCCGGTGAGGCCTCGGCCGACGACGTCACGAACGCCATCATCGCCACCTCCATCACCGACGTCGACGGCGTCGAGCGCCCCCTCACCGACGACGAGCTGGCCCGGATGTTCTTCCTGCTGCTCATCGCGGGTCTGCACACCACGCAGGGGTCGTTGGCGTGGATGATGCTGCACCTGTCGCAGAACACCGAGGAGCGCGACAAGATCATCGACGATCCGGCCGCCGTGCCGGCCGCGGTCGAGGAGATCCTGCGTTTCGAGGCGGCGGTCGCGATGGGCCGCAGGGCTCTGGAGGACACCACCGTCGGTGGGGTCACCGTCCGGGCGGGCGACCAGCTGCTGCTGCTCCTCTGTGCCGCGAACCGGGACGAGCAGGAGTTCGAGGAGCCCGCGACGCTGGACGTCGAGCGGACGCCGAACCGGCACCTGACGTTCGGGTCCGGCCCCCACCGGTGCATCGGCTCGCACCTGGCCCGGCTGATGCTGACGATCGCCGCCGAGGAGATCCACCAGCGGATCCCGGACTACCGCCTCGACCCGGAGGACCCCCCGGTGGTCCTGCCGAGCCAGGTCCGGGGATTCGCCCGGTTGTCACTGCGGTTCACGCCGGTCACCACGGGCTGAGCGCCCGCACGGCCGGGTGCCGCGGGCGGGACCGGGCCGTACGGGCCGCGCCCGCCCGCGACCGTGGCGGCGCGCCCGGTCCTCCCGTCGCGGGAGGCCGGGGCGCCGGTGCCCGGGACGCGGCGGCGGACGGCCGCACGGTGTACGAGGAGGAGGACGAGATGGACCAGCATCTGACGGTGGACCGCACGGCGTGCGCCGGACACGGTCTCTGCTACAGCACGGCGCCCGCGCTCGTCGACTGCGACGACCAGGGTGACCCGGTCGTGCCGGCCGGTCCGGTGCCCGAGGAGCAGCTGCGCGACGCGCGGCGTGTGATCGACATGTGCCCCGAGCGGGCACTGGCGCTGCAGGCGGTATCCCAGCCGGCGTGACCGGCGGGCCGTCCGCGGCTCCGTGACGAGGAAGGTGGCATCGAGGTGGGACGGTCGGACGCGGCATCCGCGGAGACCCTGGAGATGGAGGTCGCCGAGCGCGAGCCGGTCGCCGACGGCGTCGTACGGCTCACGCTGCGGCGCCCGGACTCCGCGCCGTTGCCGGTGTGGGAGCCGGGCGCGCACCTGGACCTGCACCTCGGTGCGGACCTGGTCCGGCAGTACTCGCTGTGCGGTGACCCGGCCGACCGCACCGCCTTCCAGGTCGCGGTCCTGCGCGAGCAGGACGGCCGCGGTGGCTCCGCGCACGTGCACGACGTGCTGGAGAAGGGGACGGTCCTGACCGTCCAGGGCCCGCGCAACAACTTCGCCCTGGCCGGGTCGGACGAGTACCTGTTCGTCGCCGGCGGGATCGGCATCACCCCGATCCTGCCGATGGTCGCCGCGGCGGAACGCGCCGGCGCGCGGTGGCGGCTGGTGTACGGCGGCCGGGCCCGCGGCTCCATGGCGTTCGTCGACGGACTGGTGGACCGCTACGGGGACCGCGTGGACGTGGTCCCGCAGGACGAACGCGGCCTGCTCGACCTGGACGGTCTGCTCGGTGTGCCGCGCGACGGCGTGCTGGTCTACTGCTGCGGGCCCGAGCCGTTGCTGGCGGCCGTGGAACAGCGGTGCTCCGCCTGGCCGCCGGGTGCGCTGCACCTGGAGCGGTTCTCGCCGAAGGAGGTCGCCGAGCCGGGCACCGGGGCGACGACGTTCGAGGTCGAGTTCGCCGGGTCCGGCGTGACGGTCGAGGTGCCGCCGGGGGTGAGCATCGTCGACGCCGCGGCGGAGGCCGGGGTCGAGATCGAGACCTCGTGCCGCGAGGGGGTCTGCGGCACGTGCGAGTCCGCCGTGCTGGAGGGGGTCCCGGACCACCGGGACTCGGTACTCACCCCGGACGAGCAGGCGGCCAACGACGTGATGTTCCCGTGCGTGTCGCGGTGCCTGTCCGGGCGTCTGGTGCTCGACCGCTGAGCGACTCCCGGCGGCGACGCCGGGCCGGAGCGTGGACTCCCGCCCAAAACCTTAAGGCTGTAGGATAATGACCGGACCAGTTCTCGATCCGCGACGTCTGCTGTCGCGGGAGCAGGAGGCGACAGTGGCGACCGACCAGAACGGGGCCAGTGCCCGGCAGGCGGATGAGCTCGTCGCCCGCAACGATCGGATCCGGCGGGCGCTCGACCACATCCGCAACGACAGCACCGACGAGTTCGACGGCGTCTCCTCGTTCACGGCGGAGGAGTTCACCGACCCGGAGATCGCCCGGCGGGAGCGCGACGCGGTCTTCGGCACCGTGCCCTCGATCGTGTGCCACGGCAGCGAGATCCCCGAGCCGAACGACTTCATCACCCTGCAGATGCCGCGCAACAACGTGATCGTGGTGCGGCAGAAGGACCGCTCGGTGAAGGCCTTCGTGAACCTCTGCCGGCACCGCGGAGCGTTGCTGGAGGAGCAGGAGAAGGGCCGCTGCCGGCTGTTCTCCTGCGGCTACCACCGGTGGTCCTACGACACCGACGGCTCGCTGCGCGCGATCACCCGCGACAACACCTTCGGCACGATCGACCGTTCCCGGTACGGCCTGATCGAGCTGCCGACCGAGGAGCGCCACGGGTTCGTCTGGATGATCGACGACGCGGACGCCCGGATCGACGTCGCCGCGTGGCTGGGTGCGGAGATGGACGGCATCCTCGCCGGCTACGGCATGGACAAGCTGGTCTCGGCACAGGCCGAGGGCTTCGACGAGCCGGTCAACTGGAAGATCATGCAGGACGCGTTCCTGGACGGGTACCACATCCAGTACGCACACCCGAACACCGCGGCCAAGCACATCCACACCAACGTCATGGCCGCCGAGGACTTCGGTCGGCACGCGCGCTTCATCGCGCCGCGCAAGACGATCGACAAGTACCTCGAGGAGCCCCCGGCGCCCGACGAGGATCTCTCGCCCTACATCACCGAGACCCACTTCCTCCTGCCGAACAGCACCCTGCTGCGCCAGCCCGACCACTTCGAGCTGCTCACCTTCCGGCCGCACCCCACCGACCCGGGCCGGTGCCGGATGGAGATGCGGCTCGTCGTGCCCACGATCGAGGACTCGGGCATGACCGAGGAGCGCTGGCACAAGATCTGGGACAAGAACTGGAAGATCCTGCTGGCCGTGCTGCACCAGGAGGACTTCCCGCTGCTGCGCAGCTCCCAGCGGGGCATGACCAGCGCCGACGCCGGCGGGATGCTGCTGGGGCGCAACGAGATCATCAACCAGATCTTCCACCGTGAGCTGCGGAAGCTGGTCTCGTGATCGATGTCGAGTGGTACCGGCCCGACGGCCCGGGCCTCGCCCCCGACGTCGAGGCGGAGCTGCGGGAGATGCTCGTCGAGGCGGCGGAGGCCGACGCGGAGGCGGGCTTCCCCCGCCTGTCGGTCGACGACCCGGTGGAACCGGGCACGTCGTACCTGCTGATCTGGCTGCTGCCCGACGAGCGGTCCGGGCGCACCGTGCCACTGGTGCCGAGCCTGGCGGGATTCCTGCGCGTCGAGCCCCTGCGCGACGAGGACGCCGGGACCGGCGAGGTCTCCTACGTCGTGCGGCCCGCGTACCGCTCGCGGGGCATCACCACCCTGCTGATCGAGAAGATCGGGCTGGAGCTCGGGACCCCCGACGGCTGGCAGGGCACCGGTGTGTCCCGCCTGCGGGTCTGGGCCCGGGCCAACCACCCGGCCGCGCTGCGGATGGCGCTGCGGTTCCGCCGCTACGGGATCCGCACCGCGCTGCGCGAGTGGCAGATGCTCGCACCGGTGCGGATCGGCAGGGAGGTCGATCCCGGTGCCGAGTCCCGCGGACCGGACGTGCACGAGGTCACCGCGGGCGCCGGGCGCGCGGCCGCCGCCGAGCTGTGGACGGCGTCCGGGCGCAGGCACGCCCCGCCGGACCGCTGGGTGCTGCTGGTCGGCGGCCCGGACGAGCGGCCCGACGGCGCGGTCTGGATCGACCCGGACTCCGCCGAGCCCACCGAGTACGGCACCGCGGGCCGCCTGGTGGCCGTGGTGACCCGGGACGGTCGTGCGGACCGTGAGTCGGACCCGTTGGTGCGTGCGCTGCTGGTGGCCGGGCTGGAACACCTGCGCGACGCCGGTCTGCGGGTCGGCGCCGCCACGATCGACTCGGAGGACCGCTCGCTCGTGCACGAGGCACGGACCCTCGGGTTCATGCACGACCAGACCGACGTCCAGTACACCGTCGAGAACCGGACTGCCGAGCCCCGGCCGGCGGCCCGATGAACCCGCCGGAGGCGGCACACCGATGACCGACACACGATTCCCCGACGTCCCCACGGACCTGGCCGAGGTGGTGGAACGCCACGGCCGGGCCGTCGCCGCCGGCGAGAACGACGTGGTCCTGGCCGACTTCCGGCGTGACCGGATCGGCCAGCTGCTCGCCTCGGCGCGACCGCCGGACCGCATGAACGCATCCGAGCTGCTGTCGATCGAGCCCGGCCCGGACGAGCTCTACACCGCACACATCCGCTACACCGGCGCCGGCGGTGACCAGGCGGTCTTCCGGTCCCGCTGGATCGAGATCGACGGCACGTGGCTGGTCACCCAGGTGCGGAACGTGCCGGACACACCGCCGGTCACGCCCTTCGCCGAGCCGTCCGAGGACGGTCTCGACACCCCGCACTGGGAAGGGCTCGCCGCCGGCGAGCTCCGGATCCAGCACTGTCCGGCCTGCGACGAGTGGATCTGGTCCCCGCGCCCGATCTGCCCCGCCTGCCACCACGGCGAGCTGGAGTGGCCGTCGGTCGAACCCGTGGGAACGATCTACGGCTGGACCCGGACGTGGCAGGCGTTCCACCCCTCCGTCACCGGGCACCTGCCCTATGTGGTCGTGGCCGTGGAGCTGCCCGCCGCGGGCAACCGCCGGGTCGTCGGAGTGCTGCTCGACGGTGACGGCGCCGACGTGCACGTCGGCCTGCACGTGAAGGCCGAGTTCGACAGCGCTCCGGATCCGGCGACACCGCCGTTGCTGCGCTGGCGCCTGTCCTAGGAACGGAGAAACATGACGACACCCGATCGGTTCCGCGGCGCCACCGCCGTGGTGGGAGCGGCGAACACGGCGTTCCACAAGCGGGGCACGGCGACGTCGACCTCACTCGAGCTGACACTGCGGGCGATCATCGACGCAGCGACGGACGCGGGTATCGACGCGCACGACATCGACGGCTTCGTCTCCTACGCGAACGACGACAACGAGGGACTCGCCGTCGGTGCGGCCCTGGGCGTCAAGGAGATCCGCTGGTCGAGCATGGTCTGGGGCGGCGGGGGCGGCGGGGTCGCCGCAGCGGTGAACGCCGCGGCCGCCGCCGTCGCGTCCGGCCAGGCCGAGACCGTCTGCGTCTACCGGGGCATCTCGGAGGCCGACGCCGGGCGGCAGAGCTACAGCAAGGGGCACATCGGTCCGCTCTACGGGGCGCACGGGGTGTTCGCGCCCGCGCAGATCTGTGCGCTGCGGACCCAGCGGATGATCGAGGTCGACGGCGTCCCGCGTGACGCGCTCAAGGCACTCGTCGCGGCGTCGTACCACCACGCCCAGAACAACCCCGCCGCCGTGGCCTACGGCAAGCCGCTCACCCCCGAGGTGTACGACGACTCCCGCATGATCTCCGAGCCCCTGCGGCTCTACGACTGCTCCCGGGAGAACGACGCCGCCGGAGCGGTGATCGTGACCAGCGCGGCCCGGGCCCGCGGTCTGCGGCAGAAGCCGGCGTTCGTCCTGTCCGGTGTGCAGGGCGCCGGACCGTCCTGGACCGAGTCGGTCGAGAACGAGAACCCCTACACCAGCGCCGGGTTCCATCCCGCACTGGTGTCGAGGCTCTGGGAGGGAGCGGGCCTGAAGCCGGGCGAGGTCGACGTGACCCAGGTCTACGAGAACTTCTCCGGGCCCGCCGTCGCCTCCCTGATCGACGTCGGTCTGGTCCCTCCCGGTGCGGAGGCGGGCCGGGTGATGCAGGTGGAGAACCTGGTCGCCCCGACGGGCCGGCTGCCGGTGAACACCGCAGGCGGCAACCTCGCCGAGGGATTCGTGCACGGGTTCGGCCTGATCGTCGAGGCGGTCCGCCAGATCCGGGGGACCTCACCGAACCCGGTCCCGGGAGCGGAGGTCTCCCTCCTGCTCGGTGGGCCGATGGCACCGTTGGTCAGCGCGACGGTGTTCGGGTCCGAGTCCACCCTCTGAGTGGACGGAGCCTCGCTCCTCGTCGCACATGGGCGAGGAGCGGGGCTCTCACGATGCCGCGGTCGACGGGAGGTCTGAGACCTTCCCTCCCGGGGCGCGCGCCGGTGCGGGGGCGTCGACCGGCAGCTCGGGCACCGCCCCGCGCAGGAAGCTGCGGATGGTCTCGGCGAAGGTCTCCTCGGCGGAGAGCCCGTTGTGCGCCACCGCGTCCGCGAGCGTCGGTTCGGTCCCGGGGTCGGCCGTCCCGAACAGCTCGCGTGCCTCACCGGGCTCCTTCGCGGCCTCGGTGATGGCGGCGCCGAGGGTCAGCTTGTCCAGGCCGTCGAGGACGAGCACACACCGGTCGACGGGCACGCCGAGCTCCACCAGCGTCCGTGCGCTCTGCTCGTAGGTGCGGATCAGCACGTCGCGGGGCATGAAGCTGAGCAGCAGCGGCGCGGCGTTGCGGTGCCGGAGCACGGCGTCGCGGAAGTTCATGCTGAGCGCGACGAACCACTCGATCCAGTTCGGCGTCTGCCGTGAGTCCGGCATCCGGGTCTCCACGACGATCGCCCGCGCGACGCCCCGCAGGATCTCCGCCTTGTCGGCGAAGTGGTGGTAGAGCGAGGGGGCGCGGACGTTCAGCTCTCGGGCGAGTCGCGGCAGGCTGAACGCGTCCAGGCCCTCCGCGTCGATGAGCCGCAGCGACGTCGTGATCACGACGTCGTACCTGATCAGCGGGCTGGCCGGACGGGGCATCGGGCCATTATCGCGCCCATGGTCCCGCCCGCACCGGTGGCACGGCCCACAACGACCACGACCGGTCAGACCGACCGTGCGACCGGTGCGATCCGCACCGGGATCGCGTTCATCTGGACGGTGCCGGACAGGGGGTCCAGCACCGTGCCGTCGGTCAGGGTGTTGCTGTTGACCCCGGGCCGGCGGGCGGCGACCCGCAGGCGGGCGTGGGCGTCGTCGTGACCCCAGCCGTGGGCCAGCGAGCAGACTCCCGGCGCCACCTCGTCGGTCACCCGGACCATGACCTCGATCCGCCCCACCGACGAGGACACCGCGACGGTCCCGCCGTCGTCGACGTCGTGGTCGCGGGCGTCGGCGGGGGAGAGGTAGAGCAGTCCCCGTTCGGGTCCCGCGGCGAGCCGGTCGACGTTGTGCAGCCAGGAGTTCTTGGAGCGCAGGTCGCGCCGGCCGATGAGCGAGAGCGTGCCCGGCTCGGCGACCGGCGGTTCCGCCTCGGCCAGCGCGTCCCGGATCCGTGGTGCGACGAGCTCGATCGTCCCCGACGGGGTGCGGATCACCTCGTCGAGGCGGGGGACGTGCCCGCCGAGGTCGATCCCGTGCGGGGAGTCGAGCACCCGGGCGAGGGTCAGACCGCCGGGGGACCGGCCGAAGTGGTCGCCGTAGGGGCCGGAGCGGATGCGCAGGTCGATCAGCCTGCGCGGCCCCCGGCCCGGGAATCCGGTGACGACCTCGTCCACGGGGATGTCGAGACCGCGGGCGACCGAGCTGCGCAGGCTCGCCGCGATCTCGTCGTCGATCTCGCCGGGATCGGCGTCCGGGCCGCGGCCCTCGTACACCGCACACAGCCGCAGCAGGATCTCCCACTCGGAGAGCATCCCGTCCGGCACGGGCCGGGCCGGCGGTGAGAAGCGGACGAAGTTGCGCTGGGCGAACTGGTAGAGGACCAGGTCGAAGTGGTCGCGGCTGAGCGAACCGGGCGGGGGGAGGACGACGTCGGCGTGGCGGGTGGTCTCGTTCAGGTAGGGGTCGACGCAGATCATCGCGTCGAGCTCGGTGAGCGCCTGCTGCACCGACGACGAGTCCGGCAGCGACCGGGCCAGGTTGCCGCCGTAGACGACGAGCCCGCGTACCCGCCCCGGACCGGGTGCGCGGATCTCCTCGGCCAGCGCCGCCACCGGGAACTCACCGAGCACCTCGGGATGGCCGCCGACCCGGGTGTGGTGGCGTCCGGTGGTGAACGGACGCGGCGGGCCGGAGGGCCGGCGGGTGGTCGGGGAGCCGGTGACCGGCCGGCTGAACAGCATGCCGCCCGGGCGGTCGAGGTTCCCGCACACCACGTTGAGGACCTGCAGCGCCCAGCAGGTGAGCGTGCCGTTCCGGTTCAGCGTGGTGCCGAGCCGGCCGTACAGCGCGGCGCGGTCGGTGCCGGCGATGTCGCGTGCCAGCTCGACGACGGTGTCCGGGGCGATCCCGGTGGCCCGCGCGGTCTCGTCCGGGGTCCAGCGGGCGACCAGTCCGGCGAGCTCGTCGAGACCCGACACCCTGCCCTGCGCGGCCCCCGGCCGGACGCGACCCTCCGTGAGGACCACGTGCAGCAGCCCGAGCAGCAGGAACAGGTCGGTGCCGGGACGGATCCGCAGGTGCAGGTCGGCCGCGGCCGCGGTCGCCGTCCGGGCCGGGTCGACCACGACGACCCGCCCACCCCGGGCCCGCAGCGCGCGGATGCGGCCGCGGTAGTCCGGAGCGGCCCCGACGCTCCCGTTGGACACCAGGGGGTTCCCGCCGACGATCACCAGCAGGTCCGTGGCGTCGAGGTCGGGCACGGGAGTGCTGGTCGGCTCGCCGAACAGGACCGCGGCGGTGACGGTCTGCGGGAGCTGGTCCATCGTCGCCGGGGAGTAGTTCTGCACCGTCCCGAGGGAACGGGCGAGGCGCCCGGCCAGCAGGGTGAAGGCGACGTTGTGCCCGGTGGGGTTCCCGGTGTAGACGGCGACGGTGTTCCGGTCCTCGGCCAGCAGGGGGCCCAGCAGCCGGTCGACCTCGGCGAACGCCTCGTCCCAGGTCGCCGGACGGAGCTCCCCGTCGCGCCGGACCAGGGGCCGCGTCAGGCGGTCCGGGTCGTCGTCGACGGCACCGAGTGAGGCGCCCTTGGGGCACAGGTAGCCCTTGCTGTAGACGTCCTCGGGGTCGCCCCTGACCGCGACGACCTGGTCCGCGGCGTCGAGGGTGACGGTGAGACCACACATGGCCTCGCAGAGGGGACAGCCCCGGAGCACGTCCCGCCCGGGCCCCGGGATCGGCAGCGGTCTCGTCCTCCGGTCGGCAGACATGCCCCGAGCCTATGGCCTTTAGATTTCCGAGTCCATCCTTGCGCGGTGGCGGCGGCGGGCGCCTCCCGGGCGGCCGCCGCCACCGGGTCTCACCGGACGCGCGGGATCTCGGCCGTGGCCGGGCCGTCGACCAGGCCGTGTCGGCCCGCTCCGGCTCCCGCCGGAACCCTGTCCCCGTCCATGTTCGCGCGGATCGCCTCCTGGGCGGCCGGCGGGAGGGTGTGCATCATCGTGCGGACCCGCTCCTGGCGTCGCGCCACCGCGCGCCGCTCGGGCATCCCGGGGGAGGCCTGCAGCTGGGGCTTGAGCGGGGGGAGCCCCGCGAGCCCGCCGGACTCGGCCATCTCGCGCTCGGCCTGGGCGGCGTCCTTCTCCTCGGACATCCCGATCGGTCCCTGGCGACGCCCGTTGAGGAACTGGGCCACCACCGGCTCCTCGGAGGTGAGCAGCTGCTCCCGGGGCCCGAACATCGCCAGGTGCTTGCGGTACAGCAGGCCGATGTTGTCCGGGATCGTCTGGGCGGTGTTGATGTCGTGGGTGACGATCAGGAAGGTCGAGTCGGTCTGGGCGTTGAGGTCGATGATCAGCTGGTTCAGGTAGGCGGTGCGCACCGGGTCGAGCCCCGAGTCCGGTTCGTCGAACAGGATGATCTCCGGATCGAGCACCAGCGCCCGGGCCAGGCCCGCGCGCTTGCGCATCCCGCCGGAGATCTCCCCGGGCAGCTTGCCCTCGTCACCGCGCAGCCCGACGAGATCCATCTTCTCGAAGACGATGTCGTTGATCTGCGACTCGGTCTTCGAGGTGTGCTCCCGCAGCGGGAAGGCGATGTTGTCGTAGAGGTTCATGGACCCGAACAGGGCGCCGTCCTGGAACAGCACGCCGAACAACTTGCGGATCTCGTAAAGCTTCGACTCGTTGCACCGGACGAGGTCGGTGTCGTGGATCACGATGGACCCCTGCTCGGGCTTCAGGAGCCCGATCAGGGTCTTGAGGAACACCGACTTGCCCGTTCCCGAGGGGCCGAGCAGAACGGAGACCTCACCGGGAGGGAGCGTCAGTGTCACGTCCGACCAGATGTTGGCCCTGCCGAAGGACTTCGACAGGTTCTCGACCTTGACCTCAACGCCCTTCACGGCGCACCTCCTCGTGTCGCTGCCCCGGCCGTCCCGGAGGGCTCGATACTGAGACAACGAGACATCTAGCGTTGAGTGTCTCTCCGAACGGGTCACGATCGGGTGATCGCGACGGGCTCCGGTAGTCCGTTCGGGTTAACCATGAGACGAAAGACGAAACTTGTCAACGCGTAGCTCGTTGGCCTGGCACCGGAGCCCGCCGTCGACCGGAGGGCCGGTGTTCCCCCGTCGTCTCAGAGCAGAGGCCCCGATGCAGCCCGATGTTGTGACCTGCACCGCCGCCGTGCCGGACCGGGAGGCGTGATGGGTACGCCTCCGGTCGTGGCGCGGACGGTCGCGCCGCTCGGCACGTTCTTCGCGTTCACCGCCGACACCTTCGTCGCCATGTTCAAGCGGCCGTTCCAGTGGCGGGAGTTCGTCCAGCAGACCTGGTTCGTCGCCAGCGTCTCCCTGGGGCCCGCGATCCTGCTGGGCATCCCGTTCGTCGCGCTGGTGACCTTCCAGTTCAACCTGGTCCTCGTCGAGATCGGCGCGATCGACCTCAGCGGGTCGGGCTCGGCGTTCGCCACGGTCACGCAGATCGGCCCGGTCGCGACGACGTTCATCATCGCGGGCGCGAGCTCCACCGCGATCTGCGCCGACATCGGCGCCCGCCGGATCCGGGAGGAGCTCGACGCGATGGAGGTGCTGGGCATCGACGTCGTCCAGCGGCTGGTCGTCCCGCGCGTCCTCGCGACCGCCGTCAACGCCTTCCTGCTGAACGGCGTGATGATCCTGATCGGTCTCGCCGGCGGCTACTTCTTCGCCGTGTACCTGCAGGACGCCAGCCCGGGGCAGTACATCGACTCCCTGACGCTGCTCGTCGGGTTCGACGACCTCGTCCACGGTGAGCTCCGGGCGGTCGTCTTCGGTGTCGTCGGCGCCCTCATCGGCTGCTACCGCGGCATGACCTGCAAGGCGGGTCCCCGCGGTGTCGGCAACGCGGTGAACGAGACGGTCGTCTACACGTTCCTCGCGCTGTTCCCGATCAACATCCTGCTGACGCAGATCCCCTACTCGCTCGGGCTGGTGTGACGACGTTGTCCGTGCTCTCCGCTGTCCGCAACGCCCTCGGAGCGCCGCTCCGGCTGCTCGACGACCTCGGCCGGCAGGCCGAGTTCTACGGCAAGGGCGTCATCTGGATCCCCAAGGCCGTCAAGAGCTACAAGACCGAGCAGGTCCGGCTCATCGCCGAGGTCGGCATGAGCACCGGCGCGCTCGCCGTCATCGGCGGCTCCTCGGTGATCACGTTCTTCATCACGCTGTTCGCCGGTGTGACCGGTGGCCTCCAGAGCTACGACGCCCTGTCCAACCTGCAGCTCGAGGCCCTCGGCGGCTTCGCCTCGGCGATCATCAACCCGCGCCTGCTCGTGCCGATCATCGCGGGGGCGGCGCTCGCGGCCACCGTGGGGAGCGGCTTCACCGCCCAGCTCGGGGCCATGCGGGTCTCGGAGGAGATCGACGCGCTCGAGGTGATGGGCGTCCGCTCCCTCCCGTACCTGGTCACCACCCGGCTCGTCGCGGGGATGATCACGATCATCCCGATCTTCGCGATGGCGATGGTGGGTGCGTGGGTCGGGTGGAAGACGACCCAGGTCGGCTTCTTCGGGCTCTCCGAGGGCACGTTCGACCACTACATGCAGACGTTCATGCAGTGGGAGGACGTCCTCTACTCCTTCGCCCAGGCGATCGGGATCGCGGTGGTCGTGATCTCGATCCACACCTACTACGGCTACACCGCGACGGGCGGGCCGGCCGGTGTCGGCCTCGCCGTCGGCAAGGCCGTCCGCACGTCGCTGATCGCCGTGCTGGCCGCCGAGCTGGCGATCTCGATGGCGCTCTACGCCGACTCCGACGCCTTCCGCATCACGGGATGACCAGGTGAACGACTCCTTCTTCACGCGGTTCAAGTACCGCGTCTACGCGCTGATCCTGATCGGGATCGTCCTCGGGTTCCTGGGCCTCTGCTCGGCGATGTACATGAACGCCTTCGCCTCCACCGTGCCCGTCACCCTGCGTGCCGACCGGTCCGGGCTGCAGATGTACCCCGGCAACCGCGTCCAGCTCAAGGGCGTCGACGTCGGCAAGGTCGGGTCGGTCTCGCTGGCCGACGGCGACCGCGGCGCCGTGGACATCGTCCTGGACATGGACTCCGACCGGATCGGTCAGGTGCCCGCCGACGTCCGTGTCTCCCTCGACCAGCTGACGGCGTTCGGTGCCAAGACCGTCCAGCTCGCGATGCCGGCCGCGCCGAACGGACGCATGCTGGCCGCGGGCGACCGGATCGACACCGGCTCGGTGACCGTCGAGGTCAACACCCTGTTCGACTCGCTGGACAGGATCCTCGACACGCTCGAGCCGCGCGAGGTCAGCGAGGTCATCGGCAATCTGGCGACCGCGCTCGACGGGCGCGGCGACGAGGTCGGTGCGACCGCCCAGCAGCTCGCCGCCTACCTGAAGCGGTTCAACGCGAACCTGCCGCAGCTGCAGACCGACTTCCGCAAGGGAGCCGACCTCACCAACCTCTACGGCGACGTCGCCGGTGACCTGGCGACGATCCTCGACAACGGCGCGGTGACGAGCCGGACGATCGTCGAGCAGCAGGCCGACCTCGAGAGCTTCCTGTTCCAGATCTCGAAGGTCTCCCGCACCGGCGAGACGTTCTTCCTGCAGAACCGCGACGGGATCCGGAACGTCACGCAGACCGCGCTGCCCACCACACAGCTGCTCCACGACTACTCCCCGATGTTCGCCTGCTGGCTGAAGGGGCTGGACAAGTCCCGCCGGCAGCTCGAGCAGCAGCAGGGCAACACGGTCCCGGGCTTCGTCGGCCTCGTGACCCTGCAGCCGGGAGACAGCCCCTACACGAGCCCACCCGTCGTCGGTGCCGACAACGGCCCGGACTGCCACGGCATGCCGGACCTCGACGGGTCGGTGTTCCCGGAGTCCCTCATGAAGAACGTGGACAAGGGCGGCGAGCCCAACCCCGACGGCGACAACACCCTGCGCATCGGGAACCCGCCGCTGGTCACCCAGCTGTTCGGTCCGTTCGCCGGTGCCGGTCAGGAGCTCGGGCTCCCGGGCGCCCAGGTCGCCCCGGTTCCCGGTCAGCCCGGTCAGCCGGGTGCCCCGGCCCCGGCCGACCCGACGGCACCCGCACCGCTCGCCCCCGGTGCCGAGACGGCTCCGCCGACCGCACCCGCGGACGACGGCGGCGGTCTGTTCGGTGGCCTGTTCGGTGGGGAGGGCGGCCGATGAGCGAGGTCTCGAAGGCCCAGAACATCACCGGGCCGCTGGTCAAGACGACGGTGTTCGTGGTCGTCACGATGTTCGTCCTGGTCATCGTCAGCATCCAGATGGGTGCCGGCGGGGCGGGGTTCGGCGACCAGCGCAGCTACTCCGGCGTCTTCACCGACACCTCGGGGATCAAGTCCGGTGACTCGGTCCGCATCGCGGGTGTCGAGGTCGGGACGGTCTCCGACGTCGAGGTCGTCGACAACACGCTCGGGCAGGTGAGCTTCACCGTCGATGCCGGCCGCGACCTGCCGACCGACACCCACCTCGCGGTCCGCTACCTCAACATCACCGGAGACCGGTACCTCGAGGTCGCCCCCGGCCCCGCGGCCACCGGGGTGCTGCCCGAGGGCGCGGTCATCCCCGTCGCACAGACCAGGCCCGCCCTCGACCTCGACGTGCTGCTCGCCGGGTTCTCGCCGCTGTTCGAGGGCCTGGCCCCCGACCAGATCAACCAGCTGAGCTCGGACGTGATCTCGGTGTTCCAGGGGCAGGGCGGGACGATCGAGTCCCTGCTGGCACGGATCGGCTCGCTGACCAACACCCTCGCCGACAAGGACGCGGTGATCGGCACGGTGATCACCAACCTGAACACCGTGCTGGGCACGCTCGACCGGCGCGCCCCCGAGCTGGAGTCGACGATCTCGGAGCTCCAGAGGCTCACCACCGGGCTCGCCGGTGACCGGGAGCGGATCGGCAACTCGCTGGAGGGGGTCAACCGGCTGACCACCAGCGTCGACCAGCTGCTGGGCAAGGTCCGCGGGCCGCTGAAGGGCACCGTCGACCAGCTCGACCGGGTGTCGAAGCAGGCGAAGGCCGGCGAGGCCGCCATCGACGAGAACCTGGCGCTGCTGCCGGGCGCGTACCTGCGGGTCAGCCGGCTGGGCTCCCGCGGCGCGACCTACAACCTGTTCATCTGCTCGCTGCGGGTGAAGACGACCGGCCCGACCGGTGACCCCGTCTACTCGCCGTGGCTCGGCCCGGCCGACAACGTCGACCGCTGCAAGTTCGGCAACTCCCCGCTGGAGACCCCCGAGCAGCGCGAGGCGAACCCGATCCCGCAGCAGGACGCCGCGGACCAGGGACAGGTCCCCGACCAGATCCTCCGCACCGACGACACCTCCGGGGGTGGCCGATGAAGCTGCGATTCCGGGAGAAGAACCCGGTCACCATCGCGATCGCGGGCCTGGCGATCCTCGTCGTGCTGCTGGTCGCCTCGTTCCAGCTCGCCGACCTCGAGGTGTTCTCGGGCAAGCACTACCAGGCCCGGTTCACCGAGGCAGGCGGGCTGAAGGCGGGCAACACCGTGCGGGTCGCCGGCACCGAGATCGGCACGGTCACCGGCGTCGACCTGGACGGTGCCGACGTCGTCGTCGACTTCACGGCCAAGAACGTCGTGCTGAACGACCTGACCTCCGCGACGATCGGCACCCAGACCCTGCTCGGGGAGCGCAACCTGGAGATCCGCCCGGACGGGCGGGCGCCGCTGCCCGACGACGTCATCCCGCTGGAGCGGACCGTCGCCCCCTACAGCATCACCCAGGGGATCGAGGACCTCACCCGCCGGACCGGCGAGATCGACATGCGGCAGGTCGGTCAGGCGCTCGACACCTTCAGCGAGGCGTTCGCGAACACCCCCGACGACATCGGGCCCGCGTTCGAGGGCATCACCCGGATCTCGCGCACCATCGCGAGCCGCGACGCCGCGATCGGGGACCTGCTGAAGCGCGCCGAGAGCGTCACCGGCGTGCTGAACCGCCAGACGGCCAAGCTCAGCACCCTGCTGATCGACGGCAACAAGCTGCTCGGGGAGCTGGAGGCGCGGCGGGAGGTGATCGGCGAGCTGCTGGTCACCACCCGCCGGGCCACCGACCAGATCGTCGGCCTCGTCGACGACCAGCGCGGCCGCCTCGCGCCGGCGCTGAACGAGCTCAACGGGGTCCTCACGATCCTCAAGCGCAACGAGGGCAACATCGTGTCCGCGATCCAGCGGGTGTCCAGCTTCATCACCGGCCTCGGTGAGGGGCTGGCCGGCGGGCCGTACTTCGCCGGACACGGCGACCTCGGCAACGCCGCGCCGACGCTGTTCCCGGCGGCCGACTTCGTGCCCAGCCTCGCCGTTCCCACGACGCCCCTCGAGGGCGCCGCCCCCACGCTGCCGTCCGTCGGCGGCCTCATCGGCGCCGGAGGCAACTGATGGCCCGACCGAAGACCGGATCGATCCTCTACCGGGCACTCGCCGCCGGCCTGGTGGCCGTGGTCGCGGTGGCCGCGGCGGTCGTCCTGTTCAACCAGTCCAAGACCGGCGTCGCCTACTTCACCTCGGTCAAGAACATCTACCCGAACGACCGCGTCAAGATCCAGGGCGTCGACGTCGGCAAGGTGACCTCCATCGAGCCGTCCGGTGACAAGGTGCGGATGGAGTTCTCCTACGACTCCAAGTACGAGCTGCCCGCCGAGGTGAAGGCGGCGATCGTCTCGCCGACCCTGGTCGCGACGCGGTTCCTGCAGCTCGCCCCCGCCTACACCGGTGGCCCCACGATGGCCGACGGCGGGGAGATCCCGCTGGAGCGCACCGCGTCGCCGCTGGAGTTCGACGACCTCAAGAAGGAGCTCGACGAGCTCAGCACCGCGCTCGGTCCCGACCGCATGAACCAGAACGGGGCACTGTCCCGGTTCCTCGACACCGCTGCGGCGAACGCCGCGGGGCACCAGGGCGCGAAGTTCAACGAGATGATCCGCCAGGCCTCGGCCGCGGTGGAGACCCTCTCGGAGGGCCGGGGCGACCTGTTCGGGACCGTGCGCAACCTGCAGGCCTTCGTCACCGCGCTCAAGCAGGTCGACGGTCAGATCGTCGAGTTCAACCAGCGTCTGGACACCGTGTCCGGGGTCCTCACCGACAACGAGGACGAGCTGTCGGCGGCGCTGGACGGCATCTCGCGCGCGGCGAAGTCCGTCGACGAGTTCGTGGCCGACAACGGCCCCGTGCTGAACGACTCCGTCACGCAGATCGGGGACCTGACCCGGACCCTGGCCAACTCCCGTGACGACCTCGCGACGATCCTGCACGTCGGCCCGAGCACGCTGATGAACCTGTTCAACATCGTGTCCCCGCGGACCCACGCGCTGTCCGGGAAGCTCGTCGTGGACAACCTCAACACCCCGGCGGACTTCGTCTGCTCGGCCTTCACCGCGGCGAGCCAGGACCCGATCCAGGGCATCGACTACTGCAAGAGCAACCTCGGTCCGCTGTTCAACCTGCTGCGGATCCAGCAGCCGCCGATCGGCATCAGCCCGATCGCGGTCCCCGGTGCCGGCGGGCCGACCGACAACCGGCCGTCCCGTGACGCGCCGTACCGCCAGCCGACCCCGGGGCCCGAGGCCCCGCCGGACGTCGACGCCCCCGGCCTCGGTGGCCTGCTCGTGCCCCAGGGAGGCAACTGATGCGACGGACCAGACGCGTTGCGGCGATCGCCGCGCTGCTGTCCTGCACGCTGTCGCTGACCGCGTGCGACTACCGCGGGCTCAACGACTTCACCCTGCCCGGCGTCCCGGGCGTCGGCGACGGCGCCTACACCGTGCAGATCGAGATGACGAACGTCGCCGACCTCGTGCCGAACAACCCGGTACGGGTGGGGGACCAGCCCGTCGGCAACATCTCCGACGTACGGCTCGACGGCTGGAACGCCGTGGTCACCGTGACCCTCGACCCCGACGTGGAGCTCCCCGCCAACGTCCGGGCGAAGATCGGTCAGACCTCGCTGCTCGGCGCGAAGTTCGTCGAGCTGACCCGGCCGACCGACGAACCGCCGGCCGGTCGGCTCTCCGACGGCGCCCGGATCGGTCTGGACCGGGCCGGCAAGTACCCGGAGACCGAGGAGATCCTCGCCTCGGTCGCCACCCTGCTCAACGGCGGCAACCTGCAGAACATCAAGACGATCACCCGGGAGCTCAACAAGGCCCTCGGAGGCCGGACCGACGACTTCCGCAGCCTGCTGACCGAGCTCGAGACCTTCAGCCGCGGCCTCGACGACCAGAAGCAGGACATCACCCGCGCCATCGACGGCATCGACCGGCTCGCGGCCCGGTTCGCCGAGCAGGACTCGAAGATCGACGGAGCACTGCAGTCGATCCCGCCCGCGCTGACCGTCCTGAACCGGGAGCGGGAGAACCTCACCGACAGCCTCGTGTCACTGGGCGAGTTCGGGAAGGCGACCGACGCCGTCGTCGCCGAGAGCTCGGACAACCTCGCGAAGAACCTCGACAACCTGACCCCGGCCCTGAAGGGCCTCGCCGACGCGGACAGGTCGCTGACCGACTCGCTGGGCCTGCTGGGCACGATCATCTTCCCGCTGCGCAACTTCGGGGAGACCTTCCAGGGCGACTACATCAACTTCTGGCTCACCCTGGACCTGACGCTGGGGACGCTCGACCAGAACTTCCTGACCGGCACACCGGCGCAGGGCCAGCTGATCCGGCTCCAGGAGATCATGAAGGCGGGCGGGAACGCGCTGGAGGCGGCGAACCCGCTGACCGCCCCGGTGCTCCCGCAGGAACCGGGTGCGCCGGTCGGCGAGCCCGGCCTGGACCTGCTCGACGGAGCCGTCCCGAACCAGCCCCCGCCCGGTCCGCCGTCCGGAACGCTCGAACGCCCGGCGCCGCCGGAGCAGACCGAGCGCGAGCGGCAGGAACAGGAACGACCCACGGAGGCGCCGCGCGGTGGCCTGCTCGACGGCCTGACGGGAGGCAACTGACGTGATCACCCGGTACGTCAAGGTGCAGATCGCGATCTTCGCGGTGCTGACGCTCATCGCCACACTGCTGATCGTCTTCTACTACGTGCGGGTACCGCAGGTGCTCGGCATCGGCCGGATCGCGGTCACCGCGACCCTGCCGGCCGCCGGCGGCCTGTACCCGAACGCGAACGTGACCTATCGCGGCGTGACCGTCGGGACGGTGACCGACGTCGACCTCGACCCCGAGGGCGTGCGGATCCGGATGACCCTCGACAAGGACCACCTGCCGCCGACCGGCAGCCGGGCCGAGGTCCACAGCGTCTCCGCGATCGGCGAGCAGTTCGTCGACTTCGTGCCCCAGGACCCGGCGGCCGCCCCGATGGCCGACGGCGACCACGTCCCCCTGGCGCTCACCTCGATCCCGACCCCCACCGCACAGGTCCTGCAGGGCACCGACAACCTGCTGACCTCGGTCGACCAGCAGAACTTCACCACGGTGCTGACCGAGTTCGCCGACGCGTTCCGGGACCTGGGCCCGGATCTCGGCCGGCTCATCGACAACACCGGCAGCCTGGTCGGCGAGGCGGGCGAGGAGCGGAACTTCGCCGCCACCGAAGGTCTGATCAACGACTTCGAGGGGTTCGCCGACCCGCAGCTGGCCACCAGCGACTCGATCCGGAACTGGGGCCGCAACCTGGCGTCGTTCACCGGACAGCTGCGGGAGAGCGACCCCGCGCTGCGGTCGGTCCTGACCGACGGCAACCGTGCGGCCCAGCAGGCCGACTCGCTCCTGACCGACCTCGGTCGCAGCACGCCGCCGTTGCTCAGCACCACCGAGGTGCTGACCCGCCTCGCCGAGGCCTACCACGCGCCCATCGAGCAGATCCTGGTCGTCTACCCGATGTTCACGGCGGCCTCGCTGGTCGTCGCTCCGGAGAGCGAGCCGGGGATCTTCCGGTTCAACCTGGAGACCAACGTCAACCAGCCCAACTGCGTCGAGGGGTGGATCCCCGCCGGGCAGCCGGGCGGACCGCGCAACGCGATGGAGACCGGGGACGTGCCGTTGCCGGCGAACAGCTACTGCAAGCTGCCCCAGGACGACCCGACCCTCGCCCGCAGCGCGCGCAACCTGCCCTGCTTCGAGCCGGGATCACCTCCCGGCCGGCGTGCCGCGACCATCTTCGAGTGCCGTGGGTCCGGCTTCAGCCCGACCGCGGCAGGCCGCCTGACCCTCCGGCCCGAGACCCCGCTGAACAACCAGCCGGCGTTCGAGCCGCTGGGCGGGATCGGAGCCGTGAGCTCGCCTGCCACCCCGTCGGAGCGCATGACGCTGGAAGGGCTCATGACTCCGTCACCCGCAGGGACACCGTCCTGAACTGCGGAGACAGCGGGAGAGTACCCCGCGAGCGATACAAATTCAGTGATGTGTCACGATCGACCAGCTGTGACGGCCGTTACCCGACCGTCCCGCTGCCGGTGCCCGCCCGGGCGGGCACCTCCGACCGGCGCCGGCGACCCCCGCGTTCCGCCCACCCCCGGGGCGGGACGATCCGACGCCGCCGATGCGAGGAGCTGACGTGGTGAGAACCTTTTCCCTCGGCCGAGGGGCGACGACGCCTCCGGACGAGAACGACACGACCCCGGACGCCCCGGCGCCCGGCACGGGGTCGACGACGCGCGCCGCGGAGCCTGCAGGCGCCGCGGACGAGGCCTCCGGCCCGGCGTCCGGGGCGGGAGAGGCCGGGCTCCCTGCGGCCGCACCCGTCGACGCCGGGACCGAGGGCGACCACCCGGCCGACGTCCGGCCGGGGGAGGACGGGCCGCGTCCCGCCGTCCGGCGGGCGGTGCTCGTGGGGTTCGCCCTGGCCCTCGTCGCGGCCGTGGTCTGCGGGGTCTGGTGGAACGGCGGACGGGCGGCGGAGGCCGACCGCGCGGCCGCGCTGGAGAAGGCACAGGCGGCTGCCGTCGAGCTGACCTCGATCAACTACGAGACCGCGGAGCAGGACGTCCGCCGGGTCCTCGACGGAGCGACCGGGGACTTCGGGGGCCTGTTCGCCCAGAACCTGGACTCCTACATCAGCCTGGTGAAGGAGTCGAAGGTCGCCACGCAGGGCGAGGTGACGGGAGCCGGTCTGGAGAACATCGACGGTGACACCGCCCGCGCGATCGTCGCGGTGAAGGCGACCGTGCACAACCAGAGCGTCCCCGCGGGGGAGTCGCGCTTCTACCGGATGGTGACCGAGTTGCAGAAGAAGAACGGTGAATGGCTGGTCGCGCGGGTGGAGTTCGTCCCGTGAGGCGCGCGGTGCGATCCGTCGGCCGCGGGGCGAGGGCTCTGGCCGCGCTGCCGGTCCGCGGTACGCGGGCGGTCACGACCTGGTATCGGACCCGCCCCCGCACGGCGACGAGGGTCCTGGCCGTCGCGGCCGTCGCGCTGGTGGCGGTGGCCGTCACCTTCTCGGTGCTGCAGGTGCGGGCGACCCAGGCCGCGGCGGCACGGGACGAGGCGCTCGCCGTCGCGAAGGAGGCCGTCCCGAACCTCCTGTCCTACGACCACCGCAGCATCAAGAACGACCTGGACGCACGGCTCGGTCAGGTCGGCGGCCGGTTCAAGGACGACTACCAGGGTCTCGTCCGTGACATCGTCATCCCGGCGTCGGACCGGGACCAGCTCGTCACCCAGACGTCGGTCGCCGCGGCCGGGGTCGGTGAGCCGGCGTCGTCGGACCGGGTCCGGCTGACGATGTTCCTGAACCAGACCTCGACCCGTGCGGGGCAGCAGCAGCCCACCCTGTCCGGATCCCGGGTCCTGGTGACCATGGAGCGCGACGGCGACCGCTGGCTGGTGACGGCGCTCGACCCGGTCTGATGCCGGGGTGGGGACGCCGGGCGCGACCGGGCGTCCCCACCCGGCACGTGGTCAGTGGCCGCTCATCCCGCCGTCGACCGCGATCGTGGCGCCGGTGACGTAGCCCGAGGCGGGCGTAGCGAGGAACAGCAGCGCCGCGTCCAGCTCGCGCTGGGTGCCGAGCCTGCCGAGCGAGGTGGTGGCCAGGAACCCGGCCAGCGTCTCGTCCGGCATCTCCTGGGTCATCTCCGTCCGCACGAAGCCCGGAGCCAGGGCGTTGACGCGGATCCCGCGACGACCGGACCACTGCCGGGAGAGGTCCCTCGTGAGTCCGATCAGCCCGGCCTTGCTCGCCGAGTACGCCGCCTGCGGCAGGGCCGAGGCGATCAGTCCCAGCACGCTGGACACGTTGACCACCGACGAGCCGGGCTCCATCCGCCGCGCGCACGACTGGGCCATCCAGTACGCCCCGGAGAGGTTGACGTCGAGAACGCGCCGGAAGTCCGCGGGGGCCTCGCGCAGTGCGGGGACGACGGTGCTGATCCCGGCGTTGTTCACGAGGACGTCGATGCGGCCGTACCGGTCCATCGCCGCGGCCGCGACGCGGTCGCAGTCCTCCGGGACGGCGACGTCGGCCTCCACCGCGTGCCAGCTCCGCCCCCGTTCCGCCACGGCCCGTCCGGTCCCGGCGAGCCGGTCGGCGCGGCGGGCGGCCAGGACCACGTCCGCGCCGGCCTCGGCGAGTGCGGCGGCGAAGCCGGCGCCGAGGCCCGAGCTGGCGCCGGTCACGACGGCGACCTTGCCCCGCAGCCGGAACAGGTCGAGGAGCGGGGTGCCGGGAGCGGGGGCGTCCGGGCCCGGAGGTCGTGGATCGTTCATGAGACAAACCTTTACATATGTTGCGGAGAAACGGTCGAGGTGGCCCCTGAGCTGCAGCTCAGCAGCACAGGTGGTCGCTCGTGAGACATCTGTGCCGGAACGTATTGACGCGTATATCTACGAACATTAGGCTGACGAGCGCTTCGGGTCGACCGTCGTTCCCCGTCGACGGGCACGACCCGACGGTCGTACGACCGAGCCATCACTCCCCTTCCCCGAGAGGAACAAGACGATGAAGTCGAGGGCAGCTGTCCTGTGGGAGGCCCCGGGCGAGTGGGACGTCGTCGAGATCGACGTCGACGAGCCCAAGGACCACGAGATCCTGGTCCGGTACGTGTCGTCCGGTCTCTGCCACTCCGACGATCACCTGACCAAGGGCGACGTACCGTCCGCGCACTACCCGTACTGCGGTGGGCACGAGGGCGCCGGTGTCGTGGAGAAGGTCGGGCCCGGGGTCCGCGGTCTCGAGGTCGGCGACCACATCGTGGCCAGCTTCATCCCGGGATGCGGCCGGTGCCGCTGGTGCGCCGAGGGCAAGCAGAACCTCTGCGACAACGGCGCCTTCATGATGACCGGCACCCAGCTCGACGGGACGTTCCGGCTCCACCACGGCGACACCGATGTCGCCCAGTGCTCGTTGGTCTCGACCTTCTCCGAGTACAGCGTCCTGCCCGAGTGGGGCGCCATCAAGATCGACAAGAGCATCCCCCTCGAGTCCGCGGCGCTCGTCGGCTGCGGTGTCCCCACCGGGTGGGGGTCGGCGGTCAACGCCGGTCAGGTGCGGCCGGGTCACGTCGTGATCGTCATGGGCGTCGGCGGTATCGGGATCAACGCCGTGCAGGGTGCGAAGCACGCCGGTGCGCTCCGCGTCATCGCGGTGGACCCGGTGGCCTTCAAGCAGCAGAGCGCACTGAAGCTCGGCGCCACCGACGCCGTGGCCACCATGGCGGAGGCGACCGAGCTCGCTCGCGAGCTGACCAACGGCCAGGGGGCCGACTCGGCGATCGTCTGCGTCGGTGTCGCCACCGGTGACCACGTGGCCGAGGCGTTCGCCTCGATCCGGAAGGACGGCATCGTCGTCCTGACGGCGGTGGCGAACTTCGCCGCGACCGGTATCCCGGTGAACCTCATGGAGCTCGCCATGTACCAGAAGCGGATCCAGGGCGCGCTGTTCGGGATGTCCTCGCCGACCCGGGACGTGCCCTACTTCCTGGAGATGTACCGGCAGGGCTACCTGCGGCTCGACGAGCTGGTGACCCGCAGGTACAAGCTGGAGGAGATCAACCAGGGGTATGCGGACATGCACGCCGGCGTGAACCTCCGCGGAGTGGTCGACTTCGCGTGACCGCCGTGGCGGAGCCGGAGGTGACCGTCCGGCGCGACGGCCCGGTCGCGACGGTGGAGCTGTCGAACCCCGGCCGGCGCAACGCACTGACCGGCGCAATGCTGGCCGAGCTGTCCCGCGTGTTCCCCGAGCTCGACGACGACCCGGAGGTCCGGGTCGTCGTCGTGACCGGGCGCGGGGAGGACTTCTGCTCCGGGGCCGACCTGTCGGCCGTGGACGGGGACAGGCACCCGCTGGGCTCGATGAACCGGACCAACCGGGCCGCGCTCGCCCTGCACCGGATGGCGACGCCCACCGTCGCCCGCGTCGACGGCGTCGCCGTCGGGGCGGGGCTGAACCTCGCGCTGGGCTGCGACCTGGTCGTCGCCTCCGACCGTGCCCGCTTCTCCGAGGTGTTCGTCCGGCGCGGCCTGGCCGTGGACTTTGGTGGGTCGTGGGTGCTTCCCCGGCTGATCGGCATGCACCGGGCCAAGGAGCTCTGCCTGCTCGGTGAGGTCCTGCCCGCGAGCCGGGCCGTCGAGATCGGGCTGGTCAACCGGTCGGTCCCGGTGGACGAGCTCGACGCGACCGTCGACGAGCTCACCGCGAGGCTCGCCGCCGGCCCGGCGGTGGCGATGGCACTGACGAAACGCCTGCTCGCCGACGGAGCCGGGCGCAGCCTCCCCGAGGCACTCGACGCGGAGGCCGCCGCCCAGGCGATCACGCTGCGCGGCGAGGACGTCGAGGAGGCGTTCGGAGCGTTCCGCGAGAAGCGCGACGCCCGGTTCACCGAGCGGCTCTGACCCGTTCGGCCACAGACACGAGAGGAGAGACATGCCGCTGCGCACCAGGTTCACCGAGGTGTTCGGGGTCGAGCACCCGGTGGTGCAGGGCGGGATGCAGTGGGTGGGGCGGGCCGAGCTCGTCGCGGCAGTGGCCGAGGCGGGCGGGCTGGGCTTCCTCACCGCGCTCACCCAGCCGACGCCGGAGGATCTGGCCCGGGAGATCGCCCGGTGCCGTGAGCTGACCGACAAGCCGTTCGGTGTGAACCTGACGATCCTCCCCTCGATCGAGCCGCCGCCCTACGACGAGTACCGGCGGGTCATCGTCGAGGCGGGCATCCCGGTCGTGGAGACGGCGGGCTCGAATCCGGAGCCGCACCTGCCGCTGTTCCACGAGCACGGCGTGAAGGTGCTGCACAAGTGCACCAGCGTCCGGCACGCGCTGAAGGCGGAGCGGGTCGGGGTGGACGGTGTCAGCATCGACGGCTTCGAGTGCGCCGGTCATCCCGGCGAGGACGACGTCGCCGGGCTCGTGCTCATCCCGGCGGCGACGGCCCGCCTGTCGATCCCGGTGGTGGCCTCCGGCGGCTTCGCCGACGGCCGCGGCCTCGCCGCCGCCCTGGCCCTGGGCGCCGACGGCATCAACATGGGCACCCGGTTCATGTGCACGGTCGAGGCGCCGATCCACGACCGCGTCAAGCAGGCCATCGTCGACGCCGACGAGCGCGCCACCGAGCTGATCTTCCGGCCGCTGCGCAACACCGCGCGGGTCGCGAGCAACACGGTCAGCGCCGACGTCGTGCGGATCCTCGACGACGGTGGCGGGTTCGCCGACGTCCGGGAGCTGGTGGCCGGTGTCCGCGGCCGGTCGGTG
Source organism: Pseudonocardia sp. ICBG601 (assembly GCF_020496245.1). Classification (NCBI taxonomy): domain Bacteria; kingdom Bacillati; phylum Actinomycetota; class Actinomycetes; order Pseudonocardiales; family Pseudonocardiaceae; genus Pseudonocardia; species Pseudonocardia sp. ICBG601. The sequence continues at coordinate 43,964 of NZ_JAHLJA010000150.1, forward strand.
TTCGAGACCGGGGACCTGGACGCCGGCATCTGGACCGTCGGCCAGTGCCAGGGACTGATCGACGACATCCCGACGGTGGCGGAGCTGTTGCACCGCATCGTGGCCGAGGCGGAGGACGTGCTCGGCCGTCTCGCCGGGCGCGTCGTCGCGTCCGCCTGACACAGGAGGACCCGGCCGCGGTGGCGGCCGGGTGGAGCAGTGGGAACGGACAGCCGGCCCGGTGGGAACCGGCCGCGCATCGTGGCGCGAGAAGGAGAGTCATGGCGACGTCGATCGCATCTGCCCTGCACTGGTGGGCCCGTCGCAAGCCGGACCAGCACGCCGTCGTCGTGGCGGACGACGCCGCGACCTACCGCGAGCTGCAGGACTGGTCCGGCCGGATCGCCCGCACGCTCGTCGACCGGGGCGTGGAACCGGGCGACAGGGTCGGCCTGATGGGTGTCAACAGCGTCGAGTGGGTCGCCGCGGCGTGGGGCGTCATCAAGGCGGGCGCCGTGCTCGTGCCCCTGAACTCGCGCCTGGTCGCGGGCGAGCTGCAGAAGGTGCTGGGCGACTCCGGGGCCGAGGTGGTCCTGGCGGCCGAGCCGCACGAGGAGACCCTCCGGCAGGTCGGCGAGCTCGGGCACCGGCACACCCGGATCGGCTTCGAGGAGATCAGGGGCCTGCGCGCGGGGGAGCGGGAGGACTTCCGCATCGACCGCGGGCCCTCGGACACCGTGGCGATCCTGTTCACCAGCGGATCGACCGGGCTGTCCAAGGGCGTCATCTGCACGAACCGGACGCTGCTCGACATCGTCTTCGAGAACACGCTGACCGATCCCGGGATGCGGCCCGGAGCCCGCACGCTGCTCCTGCTGCCGCTGGCCTTCACCCCGGGCCTGGTCTACGGCCTGGTGATGACGGGTGTGCTCGGCGGGACGCTCGTCGCCGAGCGCGAGATGAACCCGTCGCGGGCGGTGCAGCTGATCGAGAAGCACCGCATCACCGTGATGTTCGGTGTGCCGCTGATCTTCCAGGCGCTCGCGTCGGCACCGGAGTTCGCCGGGGCCGACCTGAGCAGCCTCGACTGCGCCATCGTGGGTGGTGCGGCCGTCCCCGTCCCGCTCCTGGAGGCCTACTCGGCCAAGGACGTGGTGCTGCGCCAGATCTACGGCATGACCGAGGTCGGTGGCGTGGCGACCGCCACCTGGCCGGAGGAGGCGGGTGACCACCCCGACAAGTGCGGCAGCGGCAGCATCTTCACCGACATCAAGGTCGTGCGGCCGGACGGCACCGAGTGCGAGCCGGGTGAGAACGGCGAGATCCTGATGCGGGGGCCGGGCGTCACCCCCGGGTACTGGAACGACCCGGACAACACCGCCCGGGCGCTCCGGGACGGGTGGCTGCACGGCGGCGACCTGGGACAGCGCGACGAGCAGGGCCGGCTGACCTTCGTCGACCGGCTCAAGGACCTGATCATCACCGGCGGCATCAACGTCTCGCCGTTCGAGCTGGAGGCGGTGATCGCCGCGATCCCCGGGGTGAAGGAGGTCTCGGTGATCGCGGCGAAGGACGAGCGGTTCGGCGAGACACCGGCTGCGATCGTCTGGGGCGAGGGACTCGACGAGGCCACGATCATCGCGGAGTGCAACCGGAAGATGGCCGACTACAAGGTGCCGCGCTACGTCGTGGTCCGGGACGAGCCCCTGCCGCGGCTGCCGAGCGGCAAGATCGCCAAGCCGACCGTCCGCACCGAGTACGCGGACATCCATTCCACCCACGAGAAGGTGCGCTGACCCCAGCGCGACGCACCGGGCCGCCGGTGGCGGGCCGTCACCGGCCGCCACCGGGGCTCCGTGCCCGGCCCGGCCACGAGGACCCCCGATGACCCATGTGATCACCCGGTCGTGCTGCAACGACGCGTCGTGCGTCGAGGTCTGCCCGGTCGACTGCATCCATCCGACCCCCGACGAGCCGGGCTACACGACCGCGGAGATGCTCTACATCGACCCGGACACGTGTATCGACTGCGCGGCCTGCATCGACGTGTGCCCGGTGTCGGCGATCGTCCCCGACGACGACCTGGAACCGGTCGACCTGCGCTACCTGCGGATCAACGCGGCGTGGTTCGACGGCCACGAGCCGGGGGAGCGGTTCGAGCGGGTCGACCCCGAGATCACCCCGCCGGAGGGGGCCGGACCACTGCGCGTGGCCGTGGTCGGGACCGGCCCCGCGGCCTCCTACGCCGCCGAGAGCCTGGTGCGCCGTCGTGGTCTCGACGTCGAGGTCACGATGATCGACAGACTGCCGGTCCCCGGCGGGCTGATCCGGCACGGTGTGGCGCCCGACCACCAGGACACGAAGGGGGCGGGCACGGCACTGGCACGCACCTGGGGGCGGCGCACGGTGACCCTGCACCTCAACGTGGAGGTGGGCACCCACGTCGCGCACGCGGACCTGCTCGACCACCACCACGCGGTGCTCTACGCGGTGGGGGCCCCGGGGGGCCGCTCGCTCGGCATCCCCGGCGAGGACCTCGGCGGCTGCGCGTCGGCGACGGACTTCGTGGCCTGGTACAACGGCCACCCCGACGCCGCGCGGCACGCGTTCGACCTGTCCGGGCACCGCGCGGTGGTGGTCGGCAACGGCAACGTCGCCCTCGACGTGGCCCGCATCCTGGTCGCAGGGACGGACCACCTGGCGGCCACCGACATCTCCTCGGCCGCGCTCGACGGGCTCTCCCGGAGTGCGGTGCGCGAGGTCGTGGTGCTCGGCCGCAGGGGGCCCGCGCAGGCGTCGTTCACCACGCCGGAGCTGATGGCGCTCGGTGATGTCGAGGGCGTCGACGTGATCGTCGACCCGGACGAGGTCCGGCTGGACGAGGCGTCCGCGGCGCAGCTCGCACGCGAACCGGACCCCGTGGTCATGCTCAAGCTCGAGGCTCTGCGGGAGCTGGCCGAGCGCGAGCCCGCGGGCCATGACCGGCGCATCGTCCTGCGGTTCCTCGCGTCGCCGGAGGAGGTGGTCGGCCGGGACCGGGTCGAGGGCCTGCGCGTCGCGCGCACCGCGACCGAGGTCGACGGGGACCGGATCGTGGCCCGGCCGACCGGGGAGACCTCCGACATCGGGTGCGGCCTGGTCCTGACCTCGGTCGGGTACCGCGGCGCCCCGGTGCCCGGTCTGCCCTTCGACGAGCGACGCGGCGTGCTGCCGAACGACGGTGGCCGGGTGGTCGATCCCGGGACCGGCGAGCCGGTGCCGGGCACCTACACCGCGGGGTGGATCAAGCGGGGACCGAGCGGGGTGATCGGCACCAACCGCTGGTGCTCCGAGGACACCGTGCGCGCTCTGCTGGAGGACTACTCCGCCGGGCGTCTCGACCCGCCCGCCGCCGGTGGGCCCGAGTTCGCCGAGCTCGTCGCGCGGCGGCGCCCCGAGGCACTCGGTCTCGCGGCCTGGAAGGCGATCGACGCGCACGAACGACGGGCCGGCCGCAGCGCGGGCAGGCCACGGGTGAAGCTCGTCGACCTGCGGGACATGCTCGACGTGGTCGAGGCCGCGGCGAGCCGCTGAGCCCGGCGCACGTCGCACCGGCCCCGGCCGCGCTCCGGCGGGGCCGGGCCGGTGCGTGCGGTCAGGTCCCGGTCAGCTCCGCGACGACCGGTGCCATCCGGTCGAGCAGCACCTCGTTGACCGTCAGGTAGCCCACCCCGGTCTCCGCGCGGCGTCGGCGCAGCTCGTCGCAGATCGCGGCGGTGTCGCCCACGAGCACACCGGGGAGCCGGGGCACCTCGGCGGGCGGCACGTCGAAGGTGTCGGCCAGCTTGTCGATGCGGGCCGTGTCCGCCCGGTCGACGACAGCGGTGATCGACATGTGCAGCTCGACCGTGGCCCCGCGGCGGGCTGCGGCCTCGCGGATCCGGGCCGCCTTCGCCGCCACCGGACCGCGACCCGTCGTCCGTGCCGCGGCCCGGCCGATCCGCCCGGAGCGCATGTCCGGCGCGATGCCCACGATGTCGGCGTGCCGGGCCGCGAGATCCAGCACCCGTCGCCCGCCGCCGCCCACGAGCAGCGCCGGTGGGTGCGCGGTGGCGCAGCCCTCGGGCATCGCGTCCAGTGAGTAGTGCGTCCCGGCGAACGACGTCCGGCCCGCCCAGCACCCGCGGATCAGCTCCAGGGCCTCGCCGAGGCGGTCCACCCGCGCGGCCGGCTCCCAGAACGGGTGGCCGAGCATCGTGTGGTCGGCGGCCATCCAGCCCGCGCCGATGCCCAGCTCGAAGCGGCCGCCGGTCTCGGCGGCGAGCCACGCCGCGTCCCGCGCGACGACGGCCGGGTGACCGGTCTCGTTGTCCAGCACCAGGGTGCCCACGGTGAGGTGCGTCGTGGCGGCCGCCGCCATCGCGAGGGAGGGCAGCGGCGGGACGGAGGGGACGCTGAAGTGCTGCGGCACCTGCAGCACGGAGAAGCCCGCGTCCTCGACCCGTCGGGCCAGCGTCGTCCAGCCCCCGGGGCTGCTGGTGGCACCGGTGCTGAGGACGCCGAAGCGGAAGATCGACACGCTCTCATCCTACGGGCATAAGGTTTCCCGCGGCCTGAGATGTTTGACGAATCTTGTCTCATGTGTCACCGTCGAACGGTGAGGGGAGAACGATGAGCGGGTACTCGTTGCTGGAGGGCGTGCGGATCGTCGAGGTCGCGCAGCTGGCCCCGTCCTCGGTCGGCGGCCACCTCGCCGACCTCGGTGCGGACGTCATCAAGATCGAGACGCCGGGCCGCGGTGAGGGGGTCCGCCACGCCGGGGCGCGTGCCGTCGGCGGCCCGGACGGCCCCGGATTCATGCATCTGCGGTGGAACCGGGGGAAGCGCAGCGTCGAGCTCGACCTGCGCACCGAGGAGGGTGCCGCCGCCTTCCTGCAGCTCGCCGCCACCGCCGACGCGGTGGTCGAGGGCACCCGGCACGGATACCTCGACCGTCTCGGGCTCGGCTGGGAGCGACTGCGTGCGCAGCGTCCGTCGACGGTGCTGTGCGAGGTCTCGGGCACCGGGGCCGACGGTCCGTACCGTGACCTCGCGACCGGAGGGATGTGGTTCGACGCCTACGCCGGGCTGCGCACGGTCGACACCCGGCAGCCCTCGCCGCCCGGGGTGATGGGCGGGTCGGGCGAGACCCCGCAGGCGATGTACGCCGTCGGTGCCTACGGCGCGATGGCGGTGCTGGCCGCGGTCCTGCGCGCCCGGTCGACCGGGGACGGCACCCGCGTGCAGGTCAGCAGCGCCGACGTCGCGATCGCCTGGATGCCCGACAGGATCGACGCCGCGCTGAACGCCGACCGCACCCATGCACGGCCCGGCTGGACCCCCGACGGGCGGCTGCCGGACTGGCCGCTGCTCGACGCGTACGCCACCGCGGACGGCGGCGCGATCGTCTTCGGCTCGCACACGCCGAAGTTCTGGCAGGCGTTCTGCGGCGCGGTCGGGCGGCCCGACCTGCTGGAGGTCGACCTCACGTCGGTGGACGAGGGCTCGGAGGACCGTGCCCGGCACGTGTGGCGTGAGCTCGATGCGCTGTTCCGGACCCGTACCCGGGCCGAGTGGACCGAGCTGTTCCTCGCGCACGACATCGCGGGGGGCCCGGTCAACACCGTGGCCGAGCTCCTCGAGGACCCGCACTTCACCGCCCGCGCCACCACCTACGAGCAGGACGGGCACCGCTTCGCCGCCAGCCCCGTCCGGGTCGTCGGCCAGGAGTTCGCGCCGGGACGGGCACCGGACCTGGGTGCCCACACCGAGGAGGTGCTGTCGGAGCTGCGGTGAGCGACCGCTCCGCTCCGCACGATCCTGCGCGCATGCCCCGCGCGCCCCGTACCAGGCGCCGCCCGACCCGGGTGACGCCGGCCACCACCACTCCGGGGGACCGAACCATGACCCTGTTGAACAACGACGTCGCCCACACCCTGGCCGAGCACCTCCGTGCCGGGACCACGGAGATGTCCCCGACCGACCTGCGGGTCCCGATCTCGCACTTCGTCAGCGAGGACCGGGCGGCTCGGGAGCGGGCGCTGCTCCAGCGGCTCCCGGTGATCATCGGACACGGCTCGGAGATCGCGGCCCCGGGCAGCTTCATGACCCGTGAGGTGCTCGGCATCCCGCTCATCACCGTCCGCCGGTCCGACGGCTCGGTCGCGTCCTACCTGAACATCTGCCGGCACCGCGGCGGCCGGGTGGAGGACCAGCCGTGCGGGTCGAAGCGCATCTTCACCTGCCACTACCACGGCTGGAGCTACTCCCGCGAGGACGGCGGGTTGCGCGGCGTCCCCTACGACGACTTCTACACCCACGTCGACAAGGACCGGCACTCCCTGCACCGGGTCCGCACCGAGGAGCGGCACGGGTTCCTGTTCGCCGTGCTGTCCGGCGACCAGGACTGGAACCTCGACGAGTGGGTGGGACCCGAGGTCGACGCCCAGCTCGAGCCGTTCGGCCTGGGCGGCGCGGAGATCTTCCTCGACAGGTCGTTCGCCCTGGACATCAACTGGAAGCTCGTGCTCGACGGCGCGATCGACGTGCTCCACCCCAAGTTCCTGCACCCGAACGGCGTGGGCAAGCTGATCGAGACCAACACCAGCGTCTGGCGCCAGTACGGCCGGCACGGGCAGTCCTTCAGCCCCCGGACCCGGATGGGCGACCTCGCGCGTGCCGGCGAGGACGTCGACGCCGACTTCCGGCTGATGGGCTCCAACCTGTTCCTCTACCCGAACTCGATGGTGATCTCCACGCCCGACCACGTCGAGTTCTGGACGGTCTGGCCGGACGCCGACCCGAACCGGTCGACGACGCAGATCCGGTTCCTGGTGCGCCCGGAGAAGCGGACCGAGAAGATCGAGAAGCGGGTGCTGCGCAGCTGGGAGATCCTGGAGCAGGCAGCGGTCGAGGAGGACTGGCCCATGGAGCTGTCGATCCAGCGCAACGCCGCGGCGTGGCCGCACGGCACCTACCTCTACGGCCGCAACGAGCAGTCCTGCCAGCACCTGCACCGTCAGCTCGCCGCCGACCTGGGGGAGTGACCGCACCGGTGCCGGCCGGGATCACCCGGCCGGCACCAGCGCCGGCACGACGAAATCGGCCACCAGCCTGCGGATCCGGTCGAAGTCGTCCGGTGTGTCCCTCAGCTGGATGATGAACATGATCTCGAGCCGGGAGATCCACTCGCAGAGCCCGACGAGGTCGACGTCCTCGCGGATCTCCCCGGCCTCCCGGGCGGCGGTCAGGATCGGCTCCCAGAACATGCGGGTCAGCTCGGTCGCCAGTCCGGTCGAGCTGAGCAGCGTGTTCGCCAGGGCCATCTGCTCGGGTGAGACCAGCGCGTGCATGAGCGGGTCCCGATGGCCCACCCGGACGTTGAGGGTGATCCCCTCGACCACGCGCTCGGTGAGCGTGTCCATCGCCATGATCCGCGACCGGCTGCGCGCGATGTTCATCTCCGCGCGGCGCCGGACGAGCGCGGTCAGCAGGCTCTCCCGGTCGGAGAACGTCCGGTAGAGGGTCGCGCGCGAGATCTCCGCCGCCGACGCGACGTCCTCCATCGTCGTCTTGCCGATGCCGTAGTGGGCGAAGCAGGCATCGGCGGCGTCGAGGATCCGTTCGACCGCCGCGGAGGGCCGGGCGGTCACCGGAGGTGGGCGGTCGGGCACCGGATCAGCATACGGAGCACCGGCCCGCGGTCCCGACGCTCACCCGCCGACCACCTCGGCGATCCGGGCCAGTCCGCGGGGGCCGGCCCGGACGATCAGGGTGTCGACGACGGTCTCCTCCCACCGGCACAGCTCCTCGCGCACCTTGGCCGGCGGCCCGATCAGAGCGGTGTCCTCGACCATCGCGGTCGGGACGGCGGCGGCCGCCTCCTCACGCCGCCCCTCGAGGAAGAGGTCCTGGATCCGTTCGCAGGCGGCCTCGTGGCCCAGCCGGGCGAACACGTCGCGGTGGAAGTTCGTGTCGCGCGCGCCCATGCCGCCCACGTACAGCGCGAGCATGGGCCGGATCCGGTCGGCGGCCCGCTCCACGTCGTCGTCGACGACCACCGGCACGGTCGCCGCCACGCGGAAGTCCGCGGACGTCCGCCGGGCCCCCGGCCGGGCGAACCCCTCGGCGAGCGCCTCGCGGTAGAAGCCGTCGAGCCGCGGGGAGAAGAACAGCGGGAGCCAGCCGTCGGCGATCTCGGCGGCCAGCGCGACGTTGCGCGGCCCCTCGGCCGCGAGGTGGATGGGCAGGTCGGGGCGCAGCGGGTGCACGGTGGAGCGCAGCGGCGTCCCGAGCCCGGTCCCGCCCGGGTGGGGCAGGGGGTAGTGCTCCCCGTGGTTCGTCACGCGCTCCTCGCGGGCGAGCACGCGGCGGACGATCCCGACGTACTCCCGCGTCCGCGCGAGGGGACGTGGGTACGGCTGCCCGTACCAGCCCTCGACGACCTGCGGGCCGGACACGCCCAGGCCGAGGACGAACCTGCCGCCGGAGAGATGGTCGAGGGTCATCGCCGCCATCGCGGTGGCGGTCGGCGTGCGTGCCGACATCTGCAGCACGTTGGTCCCCAGGGTGATCCGCCCGGTCGACGCGCCCCACCACGCCAGCGGCGTCAGGCAGTCGGATCCGTAGGTCTCCGCGGTCCAGGCCGAGTCGAAGCCGAGGTCCTCGGCCCGGCGCAGGGACTCCTGCGCGCCGCGGGGCGGACCGGCTCCCCAGTAGCCGAGGTGCAGACCGAGACGCAACGGGACCTCCGGATGCTGTTGAAACAATAGACGATATTCGTATCACGTGTCACGATGCGGAGGAAACCGACGAGAGGATCTCCACGTGCCGTCGCCCCCTGACACGCCCACGCGGGTCGCGTTGCTGACCGGAGGAGCCCGCGGGATCGGCGCCGCCATCGCGCGTCGGCTCGCCGCGGACGGCCACGCCGTCGCCGTCAACTACGCCACGAGCGCCGCGGCCGCGGAGGAGCTGGTGGCGGAGATCGGGAGATCCGGGGGGACGGCCCGCTGCTGGCGCGCCGACATCTCCGACCCCGATGCCGTGACCGGGCTGGTCGAGGCGGTGACCGCGGCATGGGGCGCACCGTCGGTGCTGGTCAACAACGCCGGGCTCAACATCACCGCGTCCGCCCGCAGACTCGACCCCGCGGACTGGGACCGGGTGATCGGAGCGAACCTCAGCGGGGCGTTCTACTGCACGCACGCCGTGCTCCCCGCGATGTACGCCGCGGGGCGGGGGCGGGTGGTGTTCGTGGGCAGTGCGGCCGCGGGCCGCACGGTGCTGCCCGGCACCGGCGCCTACGCCGCCGCCAAGGCCGGGGTCGGCGCGCTGGTCGAGGTGCTGGCGAAGGAGACCGCCCGCCGGGGGATCACCGTGAACTCCGTGATCCCCGGTTTCGTCGACACCGACATGACCCGCGGCGAGGGCGACGAGGCGATGGCGGTCATGCGCGCGCAGTGGCCCGAGGTCCCGGCCGACGCGATCGCCGATGCGGTGTCCTACCTCGTGTCCGACCGCGCGGCACACGTCTCGGGGGAGCAGCTCGGCGTCTGGCTGGGCGGACCCTCCGGGCAGCTCCGGTGAGCCGCCCCGTCCCACCGCCCGCGCGCCCGGCGAGCACCTGCCGGCGCGCCCTCCACCCATGCCGGAGCACGACACCCGAGGAGCCGACACGATGACCACCGACCGGACCGCACCGGGGGAGGCCGCCCCCGCCGTCCTCACCGACCGCCCCGAACCGGGCATCCTGCGGATCACCCTGAACCGCCCCGGGGCCCTCAACGCAATGAACACCGACCTGATCGAGGCCCTGCACGAACAGCTGCGTGCGGTCCAGGAGGACTCCGAGGTGCGTGCGGTCGTGCTCACCGGGGCCGGACGGGCGTTCTGTGCGGGCATCGACCTGGGCGGGTACGGCGTCCCGCCGCAGAGCCCGGCCGAGGAGGAGGGGCGCTCGCAGGCCGGGATGCGCGTCCAGCAGCACATCTCCAGCCTCGGCGAGGCGTTCCGCCGTGTCCGGGCACCGATCATCGGGGCGGTCAACGGTGCGGCGGTCGGCGGGGGCATGGCCCTCGCGGTGTTCTGCGACATACGGCTGATGGCCCGTTCGGCGATCCTGGAGGCTTCGTTCATCCGGCGCGGGCTCGGCGGGACCGACATCGGCCTGAGCTGGCTGCTGCCCCGCATGATCGGGTTCGCGCGGGCGACCGACATCATCCTCACCGGTCGCAGGGTCGATGCCGAGGAGGCGGAACGGATCGGCCTGGTCTCCGCGGTCGTCGACGACGAGGTCCTGCAGGAGGCCGCGCTGGAGCGGGCCCGTCTCATCGCCGGGCACAGCCCGTTCGGTGTGTGGATGAGCAAGGAGGTGCTGTGGGCGAACCAGGAGATCGCGAGCTTCCAGGCCGCGGTCGAGCTCGAGAACCGCTCGCAGATCCTGACCGCGCTCACCAGGGACCACCGCGAAGCGGTGACGGCCTTCCTGGAGAAGCGCCCGGCCGTGTTCCGGAACCGATGACCGGCCCCGCCCTGGCCGGCCGGAGCGCCCTGGTGACCGGCGCGGCCAGCGGCATCGGCGCCGCCGTCGCCACGCGTTTCGTCGCCGAGGGGGCCTCGGTACTGCTCTGCGACGTCGACGAGGAGCGGGGCACGGCGCTGGCCGCGGAGCTGGGGACCGCCGCGCGGTTCCGGAGGGTCGACGTGACCGACGAGGACGACGTGGCGGGCGCCGTCGCCGAGGCCGTGGAGCGCCACGGCTGGCTCGACTGCATGGTGAACAACGCCGGCGCGGTCGGGCGGTGGCGCTTCGTCGACGACGTGCCGGCCGCGGAGTGGGACGCCGCGTTCGCGCTGCTCTGCCGCTCGGTCCTGTTCGGGATCAAGCACGCGGTCGCGCCGATGCGGGCGGCCGGAGGTGGCAGCATCATCGCCACCGGAAGCGTCGCGGGACTGCGCACCGGCTACGGGCCGCACGCCTACGGTGCGGCGAAGGCGGCCGTGGTCCAGCTGGTCCGCAGTGCGGCGGTGGAGCTCGCCGCGGACCGGATCCGGGTGAACACGCTCGTGCCGGGCGGCGTGGCCACCCGGATCGTGGGGCACGGCGCCGGCCTGACGGGTGACGCGCTGGACCGTTCGGTGGACCTGGTCCGGGCCGACCTGCGCTCGTTGCAGCCGATGCCCCGGGCCGGTGAGCCGGACGACCTCGCCGCCGCCGCGGTGTTCCTGGCCTCGGACGCCTCGGGCTTCGTCACGGGGCAGGAGCTGGTCGTGGACGGGGGCGCCTCGGTCGGCCGGCAGTGGCCCGCGGACGCGGTGCGGATGGCGGAGCGGGCGCGGCAACGCGACCGCGAGCGCGGCCGGTGACGGTGCGGTCCCGGACCGGGGTCCGGTCCGGGACCGCACCTGCCGTCAGGCTCTGGCCTCGTCCTTCAGCGCCACCGCCTCGGGCGGCACCTCGGTGAACCGCTCCCGCAGCGCGGCCTTGGTCAGCTTGCCGGAGAAGGTCCGCGGCAGCGGCTCGGGCGAGGCGAGAGCATGCCGGGGCTGCTTGAACCGGGCGAGTCGCGTGCGGGCCGTGGCGGCGAGCTCGGCGACCACGGCGTCCGGGTCGCGCTCGGAGTGGAACACGACCATCGCCACCTCGCCCCAGGTCTCGTCCGGCACGCCGATCACGGCGAGGTCGCTCACTCCCGGTACCGCCGCCAGCACCTTCTCGATCTCGGCCGGGTAGACGTTGATCCCGCCCGAGATCACCAGGTCCTTGCTGCGGTCGACGATGTACAGGAAGCCCTCGTCGTCCATCCGGCCCAGGTCGCCGGTGCGCAGCCATCCGTCGACGACGGTCTGTGCCGTGGCCTCCGGCCTGCGCCAGTACTCGCGCATCACGTGCGGACCGCGCACGAGCACCTCGCCGACGTCGCCGACGGCGGCGTCGACCCGGATCGAGGTGCCGACCAGGGCCCGTCCGCAGGACTCCGGGCGCTGCAGGGCGTCGTGCCAGGCCAGGCTGGTGACGAGCCCGGAGGCCTCGGTCAGGCCGTACACCTGGTTGAGCGGCACACCCCGCTCCCGGTAGACGCGCAGGGTCTCGGTCGCGACCGGGGCGCCACCCGCGGCGGCGTAGGTGAACGCGGCGAGGTCGGCGTCGGCGAAGCCGGGGTGTGCGGCCATCCGCTGCCAGATCACCGGGACGAACGTCGCCGCGGTGACCCGTTCGCGCACCATGATGTCGATGCTGCGCTCCGGATCGAAGTCGGCGAGCAGGACCATGGTCGCGCCCGGGTAGATCACGAGCTGGACGAACACCGAGACGACCGACCCGGTGTAGACCAGGGGAGCGGGGACCAGGACGCGGTCCCGCCACGACAACGAGTGCGCGATCATCTGCGACTGCGCCGGTGCGAGCACACTGCGGTGGGTCAGCAGCGCACCCTTCTGCACGCCCGTGGTGCCGGAGGTGTAGCAGATGAAGGCGCCGTCGTCGTCGGCGATGTCGGCGGTGGGGGCCGGGCCGGGCGTGCCCTGGAGGGTGTCGAAGCCCGGGACGTCGGTCGAGCCGAGCGACACGACCTGGTGGCGCCCGGCCTCCGCGCTCCCGGCGACCAGGTGCAACAGCCTGTCCTCGGTCACGACCAGCACGCAGTCGGCGTCGGCCAGCAGCTCGTCGATCTCCCCGGCCAGCAGCCGGAAGTTCAGCGGCACGCAGACCGCGCCGAGCTTGAGGACCGCGATCATGGTGCGGGCCAGCTCCGGGCGGTTGTGCATCAGCACGGCGACGCGGTCGCCGTGCCCGACCCCGCGGGCCGCGAGACCGCGGGCGAGGTCGTCGGTCGCGGCGTCGAACGCGCTCCAGGACTCGGCGGTGCCCTCGAAGGCGATCGCGTCGTGGTCGGGACGGGTGCGCGCCCAGAATCGGACGAGTTCGGGAACGTTCATCGGCTGCTCCGGTGGTGGGTCGGTCGGGAACGGGTCAGGAGGACGTCGCGGCGGTGGACCCGGCCGCGGCGGGGGCCGTCGCCCGGCGGGCGCGGTGCACGCGGACGACGAGCAGGGCGAGCGAGACGGCCCCGATCGCCGCCGGGACGGCGATCAGCTGGAAGATCACGCCGCCGGCGACGCCCGCGGCCATCAGCGCCCCGCCGGCGAGCGGGGCGATCAGCGACCCGATCCGCCCGGCGCCGAAGGACCAGCCGACACCGGTCGCCCGGATGTCGAGCGGGTAGATCTCGGCGGTGATGGTCGACAGGGCCTGGTTGACGCCCACGGCGAAGAAGCCGATGAGGCAGATCAGGACGGTCAGCAGCACCGGCTGGTCGAACACCGCCGGTACGGCGAGGATGACCACGACCGCGACCGGCAGGCCGACGGTGAGCGAGGCGTAGTCGCGGCGGCGGTCGATGATCACGCCCTGGGTCAGGCCGCCGACGGTGTTGGCCAGCAGGCACAGCGACATGGCCAGGATGGCCACGCCGGGGTCGACGCCCACCTGGCCGAGCAGGGTGGGCAGCCAGCTGTAGAGGAAGTAGACGATCACGTAGGTCGCGAACCAGGTGATCCACAGCAGCGTCGTCGCCGGCGCGAGACCCCCGGTGAACAGGGCGCGGACCGGGATCCGGGTGGTGCGGGCGGGGGCCGGACCGGCCGCGGGGTCGTCGAGCCGCACCGTGGCGGCCTCGGGGGAGATGCGGCCGAGCAGTGCACGGGCGCGGTCGTGCCTGCCCCGCCGCACGAGCATGCCCAGGGAGTCGGGCAGCAGTCGCCAGCACACCAGCACGAGTACGACGGGGAGGACGGCACCGATCAGGAAGACCGACCGCCAGCCCAGTGTCGGGACCGCCGCACCGGCCACGATGCCGCAGAGGAAGCCGCCGATCGTGATGCCGCACAGGACGACGAGCACCGCCTTCCCGCGTGCCCTGGCCGGCATGTACTCGGCCGACAGCGCCACGAGGTTCGGCACCACCGCGCCGAGCCCGATGCCCGCGACGATCCGTACCGCGGCCAGCTCGCCGACCGTGGAGACCAGGGGGATGACGGCGGTCGCGGAGCCGTAGAGAAGGGTCGAGCCCAGGAGCACGGTGCGCCGGCCGATCCGGTCGGCGAGCGGTGCGATCACGGTGGTGCCCACGACCATGCCGATGAGGCCGATCGTGATCGCCGGTCCGAACGTCGACGCCGGCACCGCCCACTCCGCTGCCATGGCCGGCAGCAGGTAGCCGATCGCGAGTGCGTCGAACCCGTCGGCCAGGCCGAGCAGGAAACACAACAGGACGGTCCGTTTCTGGAACCAGGAAACGGGACTCCGGTCGATGACCTCACGCATCGACTGTCCGGGCTGCTGCGGCATTGCATCCTCCGCTCCGGCGAGCGCTCCGGCGGCCGCAACGGTGCGACCCGGCCGGCGCTCGCCTGTCCAGAGTGACACGTGAGACAAATGACGTCTACAGTCTCATGACGCTGCCCGGCCGACGGTTCGTCGGGCGTGCGAGGTTGGTCCGGATCGCCCTTGACGGCGTTTTATCTACGACCATAAGGTGAGTCGGGCGGTCCGGTACACGGCGAGTTCGTGCCTCCGGCGGCTGCTCCCGGCCGGGCGCCGCGACGGCTCAGCGCGTGTGCCCGGCGGTCCCTCGGCGATTCCGCGCCCCTTCCCGGTCGGTCGTACCGACGTACACGGAGGACAACGATGTCCAGATCCACCACACGGAGCGCCGGTTTCCGGACGGTCGTGTTCACCTGTCTCGCGGTGACGGTCCTCGACGGCGTCGACCTGCTCATGTTCGGCGCCGTCCTGCCGGTCCTGCTCGGCGAGCAGGTGTGGGGCATGACGACGGTCGAGGCCGGCTTCGTGGGCAGCCTGTCCCTGTTCGGGATGATGATCGGCGCGATGCTGGCCGGCTACCTGACCGACATCGTCGGGCGGCGGCCGATCGTGCTCGCCTGCGTCGCTAGCTTCAGTGTCTTCACCGGTCTGTGCGCCATCGCCCCCAGCCTGGAGATCTTCGGCCTGTTGCGCTTCCTGGCCGGTCTCGGCTTCGGTGGTGCGCTCCCGACGGTCATCGCCCTCACCATGGAGTACGTGCGGATCGACCGCCGCCAGTTCTACAACGGCGTGGTCCAGACCGGATTCCCGATCGGCGGCGCGCTGGTGTCGGTGGTGGCGATCGTGGTCATCCCGTTGTTCGGCTGGCAGTCCCTCTTCGGCGCCGCGGGCCTGATCGGGCTCGTGCTGTTCGCGGTCGCCTACCGCAACCTGCCGGAGTCGCTCGCCTTCCTCGTCGCCCGCGGCCGGCACGACGAGGCGGCCGAGCTGGCCCGCCGGTTCGACATCGGCACCGGCGCGGAGTCCGGCCTGGCCGTGGCCGGTGGCGACGCCCCGGCCGCTCGTCGTTCGGCGCTGCAGCTGCTCGCCGCGCCCGGGTTCCGCGTCGCCTCGCTGCTGTTCCCGCTGATCAGCTTCTTCGGTCTGCTGGTCGCCTACGGGATGAACACCTGGATCCCCCAGATCCTGCGCAGCACCGGCTACGACCTCGGATCCGCGTTGTCGTTCATGCTCGCGTTCAACCTCGGCAGCGCGGCGGGGATGGTCGTGCTGACCGGTCTCGCGGACCGTTTCGGGTCCCGCCGGGTCATCGCCTCCGGTTTCCTGGCCGGGGCGGCCGCCGTCGCGTCGCTCACCCTCGCACCGGTCCAGGCGGTCGTGTTCGCCATCGTGCTGGTCATCGGGTTCTGCTCGTCGTCGCAGTCGGCGGTGTACGGCTTCGCCGGCGTCTACTACCCCCCGGCCGCCCGGGGCACCGCGCTCGGCCTGTGCGCCGGCCTCGGCCGGCTGGGTGGTGTGGTGGGCCCGATCATGGTCGGGATCGTGATCGCCACCCCGGCGGGGGCGGGCGGGGTGTTCTGGGCCTTCACGGTCGTCGGCCTCGCCGCCGCGTTGCTCGTGGCGGTGGTGCCGCGCAGCGGTCTCACCGACCGCCGGCGTCCCCCGGCGTCGACGGGGACTGCGGAGCAGGTCGCGGCGTGACGAGCCCGGGCCGGGCTGCACCACGCAACACATGACGGACGACGTCATTGATCATCCGGTGGTTCCGGCGGCATCGCTCGTGGTGCGCCCGGAACCGCCTGACATCGAGCTCTGGAGGTAGTCGTGCGGGATGCGGTCATCGTCGAGGCGGTGCGGTCGCCGGTCGGGAGGCGCAAGGGGGGACTGGCCGGGGTGCACCCGACCGACCTGTCGGCGCACGTGCTGCGCAGCCTGGTGGAGCGGTCCGGTGTGGACCCGGCCCACATCGAGGACGTCATCTGGGGCTGCGTGTCCCAGGTCGGCGAGCAGACCTTCGACATCGGCCGCAACGCGGCGCTGGCCGCCGGGTTCCCCGAGACCGTCACCGGTGTGACCGTGGACCGGCAGTGCGGGTCGAGCCAGCAGTCGGTGCACTTCGCCGCGGCCGGGTTGATCGCGGGCCAGTACGACGTCGCCGTCGCCGGTGGTGTCGAGTCCATGACCCGTGTCCCGATGTTCTCCTCCAGCCAGGGGCAGGACCCGCTGGGCTCGGACTTCGCCGCCCGCTACGGCGTGGCCCCCAACCAGGGCGTCGGCGCGGAGATGATCGCCGAGAAGTGGGGCTTCTCCCGTACCCGGCTCGACGAGTTCGCGCTGCTGTCGCACGAGCGTGCCGCGCAGGCGCAGGACGACGGCCGCTTCGAGGGCCAGATCGCACCCATCGCGGGCGTTTCGGCGGATGAGGGCGTCCGCCGGGGCGGCACCCTGGAGGGGTTGGCCCAGCTCAAGACGGTGTTCAAGGACGCCGACCAGGGTGGGGTGATCCACGCGGGGAGCTCCTCGCAGATCTCCGACGGCTCGGCCGCGTTGCTGATGACCACCAGTGAGAAGGCCACGGAGCTGGGTTTGACCCCGATCGCGCGGGTGCACACCGCGGTGCTGGCCGGTGCCGACCCGGTCATCATGCTGACCGCCCCGATCCCCGCGACGCAGAAGGCACTCACGCGGTCGGGTCTGTCGCTGGACGAGATCGGTGCGTTCGAGGTCAACGAGGCCTTCGCCCCGGTGCCCCTGGCCTGGCTGGCCGACATCGCCGGTGAGGACGCCTCGGTCGCCGAGCGGCTCAACCCCAACGGCGGCGCGATCGCTCTGGGTCACCCGCTGGGTGGTTCCGGTGCGCGGATCATGACCACCCTGATCCACCACATGCGCGACAACGGCATCCGTTACGGCCTGCAGACCATGTGCGAGGGCGGCGGCCAGGCCAACGCCACCATCCTCGAGCTCCTCTGACACCCGCTCCCCACCCGGAAGGAAACAGACAGAACATGGACATCAACGGTTCCGTCGCCGTCGTCACCGGCGGTGCGTCGGGCCCCGGCGTCGGCGGGGTCGGGGAGCGGTCGGACGGTATGCACTCGTCCCGTGAGGCCCCCGGCGGGCCGGGGGAGTGCGCCGTCGACACGGGTCGATCGACGAGGCCGGGCTCCACGGTCGCGGGCGCTGCTCGGCCCACGGTCCACGCAGGTGCCGGCGACCACGCCCCGCCGCCCCACCACGGCCGTCGGTGCCGCCGGGGCGGCGCCGGCGTCGTGACCGTGGGCGTCGCATGATCGCCCACGGTCGACGCGGCAGGTGGTACGGGTTCACTGCGGACGAGGCGGCGGACGCCCTGTCGACCGACCGGATCCGTGTGGACGCGCCCGTGGTGGCGACGTACGACGACCGTCACGTGGACGGCCGTGGGACGCCCTTCGACTGCTTCAACAGTGGCGCGGGGTGTGGACGAGGCGCCGCGGTCGGCCGATCCTCGACCGAGGCAGGTCTCGGCCGGTTGATCCTGTCGCGTCCTCCGTCAGAAGCGTGAGCTGACGGTCGCCGACCTGGCGGATGCGTCGGGCTCACTCGGCAGGTTGCTGGACCTCGGTCTCCGGTCGACACGATGCCTCCTCGGGTGGGGTCGGCATGCGGCTACTGCTCGGTTCCGCCACACCGGCCAGGAACCGCTGCCAGCGCCTGCTGCACGGGAACGAGGGCGACGGCGACGACGGCACGCAGGTCGGTGGCGGCCGCACCGCCCCGGCTCAGGACGGCGAGCGACTGGTTGACCGCCGCGAGGTGCAGGGCGAGGTCGTCGCGCCGGGCGGACGCGACCGGGGCGCTGTCGAGGGCCCTCCGGAGCCGCCCGCGCTGGTGGCCGACGAGCGCGGACGCGCGCGCGGCGACCGCGACGGGCAGCGACGGTGCGGTCATCACGGTCTGTGCCACCAGGCAGCCGTCGGGACGTGACGGATCGGCGATGCGGTCCAGGGTGACGTCGAAGAAGGCGGCCACCGCCTCGGACGGATCCTCCGCAGCGTTCGCGAGTGCCGCGTCGTAGAGCTCGCCGTAGCGTCGCGCGTACCGCTCGAGGCACGCCAGGAACAGCGCCTCCTTGTCCCCGAACGTGGCGTAGAGCGAGCTGCGGCCCAGTCCCGTCGCCGCCGTCAGGTCATCGACGGTGGTGGCGGTGTACCCGCGCTCCCAGAAGACCGTCATCGCCTGATCGAGTGCCGCGTCGACGTCGAACTGCTTGCGTCCTGCCATCCGCCGTGCACCTCCTGTCGCGTCGTCCCGGGCACAATCTTGGACTGATCAGTTCAAGATGCCATAGGCTCGTCCTCCCAGGGAGGAGAGCACGATGACCGCACCCGCTCACAGTGACGTCGACGTCCCGTTCGACGTTCTCCAGGGCTTCACCCACCGCATGGTCGACGTCGACGGGGTGTCGCTGCACGCCGTCGACGGTGGCGTCCCGGGGGCTCGCACCGTGGTCCTCCTCGCCGGCGCGCCGCAGACCTGGTGGGCCTGGCGCCTGGTGATGCCCGTCCTCGCCGGGGCCCACCGGGTCGTGGCCCTCGACCTGCCCGGGCAGGGACACTCCGACCGGCCCGCCGACGGCTACGACACCCGCAGCGTGGCGCGGGTCGTGCGGCGGGCCGTCGAGATCCTCGGGGTCGGCGAGCACTGGCTCGTCGCCCACGACATCGGGGCGTGGGTCGCCGTGACCTACGCCCTCGACGCGCCAGCGGCCGGCGACGGGCCCGATCTGCTCGGCCTCGCCCTGCTCGACGCCGGGATCCCCGGCGTCAGCCTCCCCACCAGCGTGTCCCTCGATCCCGCGAGCGCGCAGAAGCTCGCCCACTTCGCCTTCAACCTCGTGCCGGACCTTCCCGAGACGCTCATCAGCGGGCACGAGCGGGACTACGTGGCCTGGTTCCTGACCCACAAGGCCGCCTCGGCCGACGTGTTCTCCGATGCCGACATCGACCGGTACGCGCGTCTGTTCGCCGCGGCCGGCGGGGTCCGGGCGATCCTCGCCTACTACCGGGCCGCGCCGGAGTCGGCGAGGCAGAACCGCGAGCTCGCGGCCCGCCGGAGGATCGACGTGCCCGTCGCGGCGGTCTCCGCCGAGCACGGCTCGATCCCCGACATGGCGGCAGCCGTGCGGCCGCTCGTCGGCGACGCGGCCGACGTCCTCGACGTCCGGGCGGCCGGTGCCGGTCACTTCGTGCCCGAGGAGGCCCCCGGCCAGGTGGTCGGCGCCATCGAGGAACTCGTCGCCCGCAGCCGCCCCTGAACCGGGGCCTCCGGCGCGGGCCGGGCCGGCGGAGGGCGGCGCCGACCACCGCAGGTCCCGTCTCCGTCGGGCCGGACGGACAGGGTGCGGCGTAGCCGCGCGACCGCCACGGCCGCGGTGCGCCCGGTCGAGATCGCCCATCCGGGACGGAGCGGACGCCGCGTCCCTCGCTATGATCGTCGGGTCTTCTGGACGACGGGGAGTGTCATGCGGCCTGCCAGTGTGTATCCGGTCCTGTGTACGGAGAAGATCGAACAGTCGAAGGACTTCTACGTGGGTCGCCTCGGCTTCGAGACGACGTTCGAGGCCGACTGGTACGTCAGCCTCCGGTCACCCGGCTCGCGTCCGTTCGAGCTCGCGTTGATCGCCCACGACCACCCCACGCTGCCAAGCGCCTACCGGCGGCCGGTACAGGGCCTGCTGGTGAACATCGAGGTCGACGACGTCGACGCCGAGTGGAAGCGGGTCGTCCTCGACGGCGGTGTGCCCGCCGAGCTCGAGCTGCGGGACGAACCGTTCGGGCAGCGACACTTCATCGTCGCGGACCCGAACGGTGTCCTGGTCGACGTCATCACCCCCATCGAACCCACGGCGGAGTTCGCGGCCCTCTACGCCGAGGACGCCACCGCCTGAGTGACGGTCGGCTCCACGCCCGGGTCTCCGCGCAGCGCGTCGACCAGGACCGGGACGACCACCTCCGCCACGGGGCGCCGGTACAGGTAGAAGTGTCCTCCGTCGAACGACAGGCGACGGAAGCCGGACGTCGTCTCCACCGACCAGAGGAACATGCGCTCGGCGATCACGATCGGGTCGTCGGTCGCGCAGAGCGCGACGATCGGGACCGAGGTACCGGTCGGTGGGCGGCGGTAGGTCTCCAGCGCCTCCAGGTCCGCCCGGATGGCGGGCAGCGAGGGGCGGAGCAGCCCTCCCACGTCGGCGACGCCGTCCGGTGCCCCGCCGATGCGGTGCACGTGCCGGACCAGCTCGTCGTCGGGTAGGCGGTGGGAGTAGGGCGGCCTGCTCGGGAAGCACGGCGGCTGCCGTGCCGACACCGCGACGAGCCGCGGCCCGGCTCCGCGTCGTTCGAGCGAGCGGGTGAGCTCGTAGGCCAGCACACTGCCAAAGCTGTGCCCCACGACGACGGTCGGCAGCGGGTCGCGCGCTGCGAGCGCGTCGGCCAGGGCCGCCACGATCGGCCCGGTCCGGCGGAGCGGCTCCTCCGCCGACCGTGTCCCGCGGCCCGGCAGCTGGGCGGCGAGCAGCTCCACGTCGTCCGGGACGAGCTCCATCCAGGACCGGAAGGCCGACGGCCATCCACCGGCGTGGGGCAGGACCACGATCCGGCCGACGGGCTCCGGCCGGTGCGTACGGCCGGACCGTCGTCCGAGCGCGGTGAGCCACCCGGTCACGACGCCACCGCCGCGGCCGAGAGCAGCGGGTGGTGCGTCCGGAGGTGGTCGAGGACGCGCCGCTGGTGCGCGGCGAGCCGCTGTCCCGGCAGGTTCTCCAGGGAGTGCAGGAACGGGTCGTCCGGAGCGGGCAGACCGGCGACCGCGGCGGCGACCGCGAGCAGCAGGGTGGGCTGGTACCAGGCCGAGTAGCCACCCTCGTGGGCCAGGACGATGCGCCCGGCGCAGAGCTCGTCCGCCAGCTCGCAGAGCGAGGTGACGACGCTGTGGAAGGTGCGGCTGGTGGCCATCATCCGGCCCATCGGGTCGTGGGCGCCGGCGTCGAGCCCCGCCGCGACCAGAACGAGGTCCGGGGCGAACGCGCGGGCGACCGGGGCGACGACCGTCTCCATCGCCGCCAGGTACCCGCCGTGCCCGGTGCCCGCCGGGAGCGGCACGTTCACCGTGGTGCCCGCCCCCGCACCGGACCCGGTCTCGGCGGCCGTCCCCGAGGCGGGCGGGAACAGTCCGTCCTGGTGCAGCGACACGTAGCAGACGTCCGGGTCCTCCCAGAACACGTGCTGCAGGCCGTTGCCGTGGTGGACGTCGAGGTCGACCACGAGCACGCGGCGCGCCCCGTTCCGCTGGGCGACCCGGGTGGCGACGGCGAGGTTGTTGAACAGGCACAACCCCATCGCCCGGTCGGGCTCGGCGTGGTGGCCGGGTGGACGGACGAGGCAGTAGGCGCGCCGGTGCCCACCGGCCAGGACCTCCCGGACGGCCGCGGTGCAGGCACCGACGGCCAGACGGGCGGCGGCCGCGCTGTGGTGCCCCGCGGGGGCGTACACCCCGGCGTCGCCGCCCCGGGCGGAGGTGGCCTCCACCCGGTCGACGTGGGCGCGGGTGTGGACGAGGAGGAGGTCCGCGTCGGGGGCGGGTGCGGGGGTGTGGCGGGTGAACCGGTCGAGGACACCGGACAGCCGGACGAGCCCCTCCGCACGCCGGAGGTCCGGGTCGACCGCGAACTGTCGCAGCGGCTCCACCCCCGGGCCGACCGGGAGGTGGCCACTGCCCGCGCCCGGGTCGTGCCAGAAGCACAACTCGTGCGAGAACCATGCCGGTGGCGGCCCGGCCGGCCCACCCGCGGTCATCTCAGACCGCCGCGCCGGCGCGGACGACCGAGACGCCGGAGACCCGGGAGATGTGCCCGGTGTGGAACTCCCGGTCCGCAGCGGGGGTCCGCTTGGTGGTCAGGACCGTGTCGAGCAGCGCCAGCACCTGCTCGGCCTCGGACGTCGTCGGTGCCCGGTCGCCGATCTCGGCCTCGATCTCGCGGATCCGTCCGGCCGGGGCGATGACCCCCGCCTCGTACTCGGCCGTGTCGTCGTTGTGGTTGCGCGTGCAGGCCACCGCCCGCAGCACGGCACCGAAGAACGCCTTGCCGTTGATCTCACTCATGATGATTCCCTTCGGGACGGAGTGGACGGTTCAGACGAGCCCGAGCCGGCGGCCGGCGCGGGCGAGGACCTCGACGGCGAGATCGATGTCGTTGTCGGTGTGGGACAGGTTCACGATGGTCCGCAGCCGGGGGAGGCTGCGCGGCACCGCCGGGTAGACGATGGGCTGGACGAACACGCCGTCGGCCTGGCACAGCCGGGCGAGGTCCTGGGCCTGGGCGTCGTCGCGGCAGAGCACCGGCACCACCGGCGACTCGCTGTTCAACGTGTCGAAGCCGAGCCGGTGCAGCGCGTCGCGGTAGCGCCCGGTGCGGCGGCGCAGCTGCTCGGCCATCCCCGGCGCGGCCGTCATGACCTCGACGGCGGCCAGCGCGGCGGCCGCGTTCGCCGGGGTGACGGCGGCGGAGAACATCCAGCCGCGCGCGTTGTTCTTCAGCGCGAACACCAGGTCCGCGGATCCGGCGACGTAGCCGCCCGCGCTGGGAACGGTCTTCGACAGCGTGCCCATCTTGATCGCCACCCGCTCCGGGACGATGCCGAAGTGCTCGGTGATGCCGCGGCCGGTCCGCCCGAGCACCCCCATGCTGTGGGCCTCGTCGACCATCAGCGGGGCGTCGTGACGCTCGCAGAGCTCGACGATGCCCGGCAGCGGGGCGAGGTCGCCGTCCATGCTGAACACGGCGTCGGTGACGACGAGCCTCCCGCCGTCGCCGGCCTGGCGCAACGCGCGCTCGAGGTCGTCGAGGTCGTTGTGGGCGTAGGTCAGGACCCGGGCCCCCGACAGCCGGTAGCCGTCGAGGATGCTGGCGTGGTTGTAGACGTCGCCGATCACCGTGTCACCGGGCCCCACCAGCGCGCCGACCGTGGCGACGTTCGCCATGTAGCCGCTGGAGTAGACGATCGCGTCCTCGGTGCCCAGGAACCGGGCGATCGCCAGCTCCAGCTCGCGGTGCAGGTCGAGGGTCCCCGCCAGCAGCCGGACGCCGTGTGCTCCGGTGCCGTGCCGGCGCACCGCCTCCTGTACCCGGGCCCCGATGTAGTCGTGCCCGATCAGGCCCAGATAGCTGTAGGAGGCGAAGTTCAGGTACCACCGACCGTCGAAGCGGATCCAGGAGCCCGTCTCCTCCTCGACGACCGGCTCGTAGAAGTAGCGGCCCTCGGCGACGACGGCCCTGTCCTCCCGGGACAGGTCGTCGATGCGGCGGTCGAGGAACCCGCCGGACGGCCGGTCGGTCAGCCTGCCCGGGAGGGTGCGTCCCGGGACGCCCGCGGGCGCGGCCGGGAGCGTGGGGGGCTCCGGGCGGCGCGCCGGCGCCGCGGGCCCGGGGAGTGTGTCCCTCCCGGCGGTCCGCGGGCCCGGCGCGGAGCCCGTGGGCGGCCCGCCCGCGGGAGACGCGGGAACGGCGGCCGGCGGGGGTACGGGGGCCTGCGCGGGACCGGAGGCTCCGGAGACCGCGACGGCGGGCGACGGGGCGGCGGACCCGTCCGGCCCGGTCCGGAACCGGTCCCAGTCCGGCCGGAAGGCCGCGGGGTCCGGCGTCGTCGACCGCTCGTCCCGCGGGGCGGTCCCGCCGGTCTGCGGCGCGGGGTCCGGCCCGCCGGTGGCGGAGACGGGCGAGGGCCCGCCGCCGGCCGCGGGCGTGGCGACCGGCGTGGGCGTGGCGACCGGTGCGGGTGGGGCGAGGGGCGTGGTGGTCGCGGCGGGGGGCGGTCCGAGGTGGTCGAGGAGGTCCTGCACCCGGGTGAGCTCGAACAGGAGTGCGGGGTCCACCTCGTAGCCCGCCTTCGCCAGGCCCGCGGTGATCTCGACGGCCATCATCGAGTCCAGCCCGAGCTCGAGCAGGTCGTCGCCCGGCGCGACCGCGGGCAGGTGCATCGTGGAGGTCAGGATGGAGCTCACGGACGTCCACGCCTCCGTGGTGCCCAGCGTGCTGGTCATCGGTTCGTCCTTCGGTCGGGCGGGTGCGGACAGGACGTACTGGCCGGGCGGGCGGCCCAGCACCTCGGACAGCAGGGCCAGACCCGCGTCCGGTTCGAGCGCCGGGATGCCGCGGGCCGCGGCCGCGGCGACCACGTCCTCGCCCATCCCGGCGTTCCACAGGCCCCAGTCGAGGCTCCACCAGCGCTCCCCGTCGGAACGGCGGCGGGCGGCGTAGCCGTCGAGGAAGGCGTTCGCGGCGGCGTACGCGCTCTGCCCCAGGTTCCCCCGGACCGCGCTGATCGAGCCGAACAGGACCACCGCACCTGGGCGGTGGTCGCTGTCGAACAGCGCGTCGAGTGCCTGCACACCGGAGATCTTGGGGGCCAGGACCTGCGCGATCCGCTCAGGAGTGAGCGTCCGGGCCAGACCGTCCCGCAGCACCCCGGCCGCGTGGACCACCAGGTCGAAGCGGTCGCGGCCCAGAGCGGGGTCCGGGTCGGTGACGTCGGTGGTGAGCACCCGTACCTCGCACCGCCCACGCAGCCGGTCGACCCGGGCCGCCCGCCCGCCCGCGGGCGGGGTGCGCCCCACGAGTGTGAGGTGTGCGCACCCGAGTGCGGCGAGCCGCTCCGCGGTGAGCAGCCCCAGCCCGGTCAGACCCCCGGTGACCAGGACCCGCTGTCCCCGCGGCTCGAACGGCGGCCCCTCCGCGGGGCCGGCCGGGCTCGCGTGCGGGACCAGGTGCGCCCCGTCGCGGAAGCGGTGCTCGCCGCCGTCGTACGGGACGGTGGGCGGTGCCGTCGGCGCGGACGTGTCGAGGTCGACCAGCGTGACCGGTGTCCGGGGGTGCTCGGTGCGCACCGAGCGGAACAGTCCCCACAGCGCGGTGTGGGACGGGTCGGGACGCACGCCGTGGGCGTCCCGGGTGAGCACGGTCAGTGCCGGGAACGGCCGCGCGGTGGCCAGCACCCGTACCAGTGCGGCCGCCTGCTGCACCACGGCCGAGGGGTCCTCGCCACCGGCCGGGGCGTACACGACGAGCCCCGGCGGGTCGTCGGCCAGCCGGGCCCGCAACGTCCCGTCGGCGACGGCGTCGAGACCGAGACGTCCGACCGGCCCCGCGGGCCCGGGGACCTGACCCAGGACCAGCGTCCGCGGGGGCGTCGACGGCGCCGGGGGAGCCGTCGCGGCACGCCAGCCGGGGACCGTCGTCGCACCGGGCGGGCGACCGGGCGCGGTCCCGGTGGCCGGCCGGGGCCGGGGGACGGCGGGCCGGTCCGGACCGCCGGGGACGGCCCGCAGCACGATCCGGTCCAGCTCAAGGACGACCTCACCCTGTTCGGTGCAGACCGTCGCCCTGCCCCGGCACCCTGCCGCGTCCGGGCCGCCCGGGGTCCGTTCGACGAGGGCGAGCAGCGTGCCGCGGACCGGGCGCCGGACCGTGACCCGCCCGATGTACCACGGCAGGCACGGACCGGCCGCCCCGTCGTCGAGCAGCCCGAGCCCCTGGAGGACGGCGTCGAGCACGGCCGGGTCGACGACGGCGCCCGGCTCGGCGGCCGCGGGGCGCAGCACCCCGAACAGCCGGTCGCCGTCGCGGCGCAGGGAGCGGATCACCCGGTACCGCTCCCCGTAGGCGATCCCGCTCCCCGCGCGCCACCCGTCCAGGACCGCCAGCGGGGTCTCCGGTCCGGCGGAGGCCTCCATGGCGGCGGTGTCGAGATAGGTCGGAGGGGGCAGCGGGGCGCCGGCGGCGACGGCGCGGGCGTGCAGCCGGGCCGGTGCGACCGGGTCGGCCGCGGGGCGCGAGCGCAGGGCGAGCGCACCGTCGTCGGCGACGTCGACGCCGAGCTCGACCCCGCCGTCGCCGACGGTGAGCGGCTCGGCCAGCACCACGTGCTCGAGCCACCACCGCCGCGACGACCGCCCGGCGCCGACGGCCTGCAGCATCAGGTCGATCTGGGCCGCCGCCGGCAGCACCCCCACCCCGCCGATGCGGTGGTCGGCGACGACCGGGTCCTCGGCGGTGACCGTGCGGCGGCCGGTCATGTGACGAGCTCGAATCCGTCGCCGGCGACGACCCGCCCGTTGACCTGGAGATCGACGACGTGGGTGCCGGGGTAGTACCGGCGGGTCGTGACCTCGCGGACGGGGTGACGCTTCTCCAGTACCCGGCTCTCGCCGGGCCCGAGCTCGACCGCGGCGAGCTTGAACACCTTGGGCAGGGTCCGCCCGTTGCCCCGCACGTGGTGCACCACGTAGTCGACGGCGACGGTGTGCGCCCGCCGGTCGGTGTTGCGGATCTCGGCGCGCAGGGTGACCGACTCGCCGAGCCGGATGGTGGCCGGGCTGAGCACCAGCCGGTCGGCCCGGACGTGCTCCCCGCCGGTCACGCCGGACAGGGCGAGCGCCCGCTGGTCCCCGTTCTTCACCAGCACCCGCAGCGCGTGCCTGCTGATCCACCCGGTCTCCGGGGTCGGGCTCTCCACCGCCCAGCGCTCCAGCACGTCCAGCACGGAGTCCGGGTGGTCGCGGGCGATGTCGTTGAGGTTGTTCGCGACCGACTTGCGGACGTAGGGCGACGGGTCCGAGCGCAGCACCTCCAGGACCTCCAGCACCGGAGCGGGGTCCTCGACGAACCGGTGCAGGGTCCGGGCCCACGGCAGCCGCGGCCGGATGCCCTCGCTCGCCAGACGTCGCACGTTGAGGCTGGGTGACCCGGCCCAGGACCGCACCCGGTCCATCGTGGCGTCGTGGTGGCGGTCCAGGTAGGGACGGATCGCGTACTCGCCGGTGTGCCTGCGGGTGATCTGCTCGATCGCGTCGAGCGACTCCTCCGGATGACCGAGGCCGTGGTCCTCCACGAACCGGGCCACCGGCATCAGGTACCAGCTGGTGTTGAACATGCCCTCGCCCTCGCCGAGCTCGTCGCCGAGGACCGACAGCAGGATCGCGAGTGCCTGCGGGTAGTCCCCGGGCAGCCTGGTGCGCAGGCCGTCGGACAGGACCCGGACGCGGTCCTTCAGCTCGAGCGGGGGCACCAGCGCCCCGACCTCGGCCACGTAGCCGTCGAGGTCGAACGGCGGGTGCACCTGTGCCACCAGGTCGCCGAGCAGGCGGGCCGCCCCGCTGTCGAAGTGTCGCTTCAGGCCGTACTCCGTCATGGACGTACTCACTCTCCGGGGTCGCTGGGGAACCGTGCGTCGACGCTAGAGGCTCGTCCTATCGGTCGGCTTTCGCTCCTGTCGTCCGGTGTCCCCGTCGCCGACCCAGTAGCGGCTACGGGCGAACGGGAACCGGGGGAGGTCCGCGATCCCGGGGCCGGGCCGCCGCGGCGCCCCCGCCGGGTCGATGTCGGGATCGGCGGTGTTGTGGTGGTCGCACAGGTGGCGGTGCAGGGTGTCGTCGCGTCCCCGCGCGAGGGTCGAGCGGACGAACCCGGCCTCCGGGGCCAGGTCCGCGGCCAGCCGGGCGAGCACGGGCTGGGGCCCGATCTCCCAGTAGCCGGCCGGGGCCGTGCGGTGCACCTCCGACAGCGCCTCGTGGAACAGCACCGGTGTCACGAGGCCGTCGGCCCAGGTCTGCGGGTCGGTCGCGGTCGCCGCGGTGTGCCGGGTCCCGGTCACCGTCGAGGTGAAAGCGATCTCCGGCGGCCGCAGCCCCGACGTCGCGAGCTCGGCCCGCAGCGCCGGGACCGCCCCCGCCATGTCCCGCGAGTGGAAGGCGTGGCTGACGCTCAGCGGCGTCACCGCCACCGGTCGTGCGGCGGCGGCGAGGCTCGTCCGCAGGGCCGCGACACGCTCGCGCGGTCCGGCGACGGCGGTGTTGGACGGGCCGTTGTGCGCGGCGATCTCCAGCTCCGGGTGGTCCCGCAGCAGCCCGGCGACGGTCGCCCGGTCGGCGTGCACCACGGCCATCGAGCCGGTCGCCGGCCGGTCGAGCATGGCCCGTCCCCGGCAGGCGGTGACCCGCATGAGCTCGGGCAGGGCCAGGCAGCCCGCGGCCCAGGCAGCGGTGAGCTCACCGACGCTGTGCCCGATCACGTGCCCGGGGCGGACCCCCCAGGAGTCCAGCAGCCGGACCAGGCCCACCTGGACCGCGACGATCGCGACCTGCGCATGGTCGGTGCGGGTCAGCACCCGGGCCTCGGAGTGGAACAGCAGGTCGTGCAGCCCGACCGTGAGCCAGGGCGCCAGCAGGGACGCGCAGTCGTCGACGGCCGCGCGGAACACCGGCTCGTCGCGGTAGAGCACGGACCCCATGCCCGGGTACTGCGAACCCTGCCCGGTGAACAGGAACACCGGCGGTCCGCCCGCTCCCGTACCGGCCCGGGCGACCGGTGCCGCGTCCGGAGCGGTCGCGGCGACGGCGTCGAGACGCGCGGCGAGCTCGGCGCGTGTCGTGCCGTGCACGGCCACCCGGTGCCGCTGGCGGGCCCGGCCCGCGCAGGCCGTCCACGCGACGGCCGCGAGGTCGTCGTCGCCGGGCAGGGCGGCGACCGTGCGGGCGTAGCGGCCGGCGAGGTCGCGCACCGCGTCCTCGGTCGGCGCGGACACGGTCACCACGTGGTTCCGTCCGGCAGGGGCGGCAGCACGGTCGGCGACGGCGGGCTCCTCCAGCACGACGTGGGCGTTCACCCCGCCCATGCCGAAGGCGGACAGCGCCGCCCGGCGGGGCCGGCCGTCGACCCGGTGCCAGGGCAGCGGGTCGACGGCGGGGAAGAAGGGCGTGTCCTCGAACCGGATGTGGTCGTTCGGCCTGGTCAGGTGCAGGGTGGGTGGGATCGTCGCGTGCTCGAGGGCGAGCAGGACCTTGACCAGCCCGGCCAGCCCGGCGGCGGGTTCGAGGTGGCCGATGTTCGACTTCACCGAGCCGATCGCGCAGAACTGACGACGGTCGGTGTGCGGACGCCAGGCCCGGGTCAGCCCGTCGATCTCGATCGGGTCGCCCAGGCTGGTGCCCGTGCCGTGCGCCTCGACCAGCGAGATGGAGTCGGGGGACACGGCGGCGTCGCGCAGGGCCGCGGTGATGACGTCGCGCTGGGCGGTCGGGCTCGGGGCGGAGTAGCGGCTCGTGCGGCCGCCGTGGTTGACGGCGGCGCCGATGACGAGTCCGCGGACCCGGTCGCCCTCGGCGGCGGCGTCACCCGCGCGGCGCAGCACGACCGCGGACGCGCCCTCGCCGGGGACGAACCCGTCGGCCTCGGCGTCGAAGGCGGCGCACCGGGCCCTCGGGGAGAGGGCCCGCATCGCCCCCATCGAGGTGAAGTACTCGGGGCTGATCGCGGCGTGCACCCCCGCGACCACGGCGGTGTCGATGTCGCCGGACCGCAGGTGCGCCAGGGCGGTGTGCAGCGCGACCAGGGCCGACGAGCACAGGGTGTTGACGACCATGCTCGGCCCGGTCCAGTCCATCAGGTGCGAGAACCGGTTCGGGATCATCGCCTCGAGGCCCAGCCCCCGGCCGTCGCCGACGCCCAGCCGGGCGCGTTCCTCGTGGTAGTGGTCGTGGCTGTAGGCGATCCAGAGTCCGGTCCTGCTGCCCTCGGCG
Organism: Pseudonocardia sp. ICBG601; assembly: GCF_020496245.1. Classification (NCBI taxonomy): domain Bacteria; kingdom Bacillati; phylum Actinomycetota; class Actinomycetes; order Pseudonocardiales; family Pseudonocardiaceae; genus Pseudonocardia; species Pseudonocardia sp. ICBG601. The sequence continues at coordinate 73,902 of NZ_JAHLJA010000150.1, forward strand.
CGCGGACCGATCCGGCCACCGTCCTCCAGCGCCTCCCAGATCGTCTCGTAGACGATCCGCGCCTGTGGGTCGATCATCGGGGCCTCGCGCGGCGAGATGCGGAACGGTGCCGGGTCGAACCGGTCGATCGACGGCAGGAAGGACGCGCGGGGCCCGTCCCCCTCGTGGCCGGTCCACCGTCCGGGTGGGAGCCCGTCGACGGTGTCGACCCCGTCGCGCAGCAGCTGCCACATCTGCTCGGGTGTCGAGGCGCCGGGCACCCGGATCGCCATCCCGACCACAGCGACGTCACGCGACGGGTCCCGGTCCGTCCGCCCGGCCGGATCCGGCTCGGCCGGGGCCACCGCCGCCGGTGCCGCCACCGGTGCCGCCGCGGGTGCTGTCGCCGCCGGCGGGGTGGCCGCCGGAGACGGTGTCCGGGTGGGGGCCGCGGGTGGGGGTGTCCCGGCGACGGGAGGCCGCCCGGTCCCGCCGCTCCCGGCACCGGGGGTGACGGGCCGCTCGCTGCGCAGCGCGCGCACCAGCGCCGGTGCATCCTCGGCCAGGAATGCGGCGAACCGCTGCGGGGTCGGGAACTCGAAGAACACCGTCGGGTAGAGCGACAGGTCCCGTTCGCGGGACAGACGCTCGCTCAGCTCCACCAGCCCCACCGAGTCGAAGCCCGCGGAGAGGAACTCCTCGTCCGCGGCGTCGCGGCCGAGTCCGGTCTCGGCCAGGAACCAGTCCAGCACCACGGCGGGCGCCGGCCGCCCGTCCGGGCCGGACGGGTCGCCGGCCTCCGCGGCCTTCGCGGTGACCGGAGCCGGGGCCGGCGCGGCCGCCGGAGCCCGGGCGGGCCCGTCGGCCGTCCGCACGGACGCCTCCGTGTCGGCCTGCGGGGCGAAGGCCGTGGGCGGAACCCGCTTGGAGGAGATGTCGCGCAGGACGAGCAGGACCTCGCCCTCGTCGTCGGTGACGGTCTGGGTGACCCGGCACGCCTCCTCGTTCCAGAAGCCGACCCGGGTGTGGACGAACGCGGCCCGCTCCAGCGACCCGTGCACCTGCACCGCGCCGATCGACAGCGGGATGAACACCGGTGCGTCGGCCCGGCCGGCGATCGGGTGGTCGAGGTCGAGCGCGGCGATCGTGACGCTGTCGAGGAGCCCCGGGAACAGCTCGACGTCGGCGTCGTTCCAGCGGCGCTGCCGTGCGCCCTCGATGCGGGCGAGCGTGCCGTCGGGGACGGCCGCGACCCAGGAGATGTTGCGGTAGTAGCGGCCGTGCCGGTAGCCGAGCGCCCGCAGCCTGCGGTATAGCGTCGTGCCGGACCGCAACGGCCCGCAGGTCCCCAGCAGGGGAGCGAGGTCCAGCCGGTCCGGTGGCCCCCCGGCGCCGGGGAGGTAGCGCCCGTGCGCGTACGGCCCGTCCGGGCCGCGAAGCTCGAACGCGCCGTCGCCGGTCGCCCGGCACGTCACGAGCTCCGGGTGGGGCGCGCGCAGCGGGCGGTGGAAGACCAGGTCGGCCAGCCCGCCGAAGCCGCCGGTCGCGGCGACCGCCCCGGCCCGCAGCAGGTCGAGCCAGGCCATCCCGGGCAGCATCGCCGTCCCGAAGACGGAGTGCTGGGCGATCGGGGTCTCACCGGGGCCGTGGAGACGCTCGAACGCGAATCCGTCCGGACCCTGCGGCTCCAGCACCCGCAGCGGCCCGCCGGGCGTGGCCGAGCGCTGCGGTTCCCGCAGGTCCAGCACCCGTCCGTCGGCCTGGGCGACGGGCACGTCGGCCCGCCGGAACCAGCGGCCACCGCGATGGCCGTCCCAGTCGAGGTCGTGTCCGTCGGCGTACAGCGCGGCCAGGACCGCGTCGAGCCGTCGGACGAGGTCGTCGGGGCCGGTCGTGCCGTCGAGGGGGCCGGGACCGCCGATCGGGCTCCCGGTGGCCAGCAGCGCCGCGACCGTCGCGGTGGGGTCCGGGTCGTCGCCCAGCGCGAAGGCGGCGGCCGCGGCGCCCGGGCCCTCGGCGGGCAGCGCCGCGCCGGGTGCCCCCAGTGCGGCCAGCGCGACCGGCCAGGCGATCGCCCCGCAGAGAGCGGCCCGGCGGCCCCCCCAGCCGTCGACCGGGTCCCCGGTCGCCGCGACGAACCGGTCCACCAGACGTGCCACGGCCGGCACGTGCGCCGACAGCCAGGGCAACCACCGCGCGGCGTCGCCGCCCGGCACCGACGGCGCGGTGGCCCGCCGCGGTGCGGGCCCCGGCCCGGTACGCAGCAGGGTGCGTCGCAGGGCCGCGCCGAGTGCGTCGGCGTCGTCGCCGCACACGGCGACACGCACGGCGCGGTGCGGCCGGGACAGCCTGCTGGTGGCGCAGGCGTCGTCGAGCCCGTCGCCGAGCCGGGGGAGTGCCTCGAGCCACTGGGCCGCCAGCTCGCGCAGTCCGTCGTCGGTCCGTGCGGACAGCGTCAGCACGAACGGTCCGGTGCCGACCGACGGCGGCGCGGGGGCCGCCGCGGTGACCACGGCGTGCACGTTCGTGCCGCCGAACCCGAACGCGCTCAGCCCGGCGCCGCGGACCGGGACGGCCGGCCACGTCTCGGCGGCACCGGTCAGCCGCAGCGGGCCGCCGTCGATCTGCAGACGCGGGTTCGGCTGCTCGACGCCCACGCCGGGGAGGACCCCGTCGCCGAGCGCGCAGAGCAGCCCCGCCAGGCCGGCGAGACCGGCGGCGGAGTGCAGGTGCCCGATGCGGCGCTTGAGCGAACCCAGCGCGACCGAGCCCGGCGCGACCCCGTGCCGGGTGAACACCTCGGTGAGGGCGCGGACCTCGATCGGGTCGCCGATCGCGGTGCCGGTGCCGTGCGTCTCGACCATCTGCACGGTGGCGGGGTCGACCCGGCGGTAGACCTCGTCGAGGAGCTCGACCTGGGCCTCCAGGTTCGGGGTGGTGACCCCCATCGTCGCGCCGTCGTTGTTGGCGGCGACGTGCGCGACGGTCCCCAGCACGCGGTCACCGTCCCGCCGCGCCGCGGCCAGCGGTTTCAGCACCAGCGCCACCGCGCCCTCCCCGGGCACGTAGCCGTCGGCGCGGCGGTCGAAGGTGCGGCACAGCCCGTCGGCGGACAGCGCCCCGGCTCCGTCGAGCAGCCGGTAGGTGAGGGGGTCGACGAGCAGGTCCACCCCGCCGACCACGGCCAGGTCGCAGTCACCGCTGCGCAGGCTCAGCCCTGCCAGCCACAGGGCGGTCAGCGACGACGAGCACGCCGTGTCGACCACCAGCGCCGGACCCGCGAGGTCGAGCCGGTCGGCCAGCCAGGCCGCGGCGAAGTTCTGGGACCGGCCCCACAGCGTCGCGGCGGGGGGTCCGGCGGGGACCTGCGGGCCGGGCGTGCCCGCGTCGTAGCCGTAGGCGTTCATCCGGCCGCCGACGAAGACCCCCGCCCGCAGGCGTCGGCGACCCCGGTACCCGGACTCCTCGAGCGCACGGGCACCGACCTCCAGCATCACCCGGTGCTGCGGGTCGATGCGGACCGCGTCCTCGGCGGACAGACCGAACGCCTCGTGGTCGAACGCGTGCGGGTCCTGCAGGAACGCGCCCCGCAGATCCGGGCGCGGGAGCAGCTCCGGGGCCCAGCGCGCGGCCGGGACCGGCGACACCGTGACGGTGTCCCCGGCCAGGAAGGCGCGCAGGTCGGTGACGTCCTCCGCCCCGGGGAGCCGGACGGCCAGTCCGATGACGGCCAGGTCGTGGGTCGGGTGGTCGGTCATGTCAGGCCTTCCCGTCCGTGCGAGGGTCGTCGAGATCGCTCAGCAGGCTGCGCAGGTCGCCCGGCGCATCCGGCGCCGGATGTGGCGCCGGCATCGGCGGCGCCGGGGCCGGTCCGGGTGCCGTACCGCTGACGGCGGTGACGAGGTCGGCGACCGTGTGGGCCCGCAGCAGGACCGAGGGGTCCAGTGACCGGCCGCTGCGGGCCTCGATCGCCGCGGTCAGCTCGGCGACGGTGATGGAGTCGAGGCCGAGTGAGCCGATCGTGACGTCCCCGGGGTCCTCGCCCAGGACGGCGTCGAACGCACCGGACACGGCCGCGGCCGCCGCCGCGCGGCCCGGTGCGGCCGGGCCGGCCGGGTCCGGGGCCGCGCCGGGGTCGCGGGGTGCCGCGGACGCCGGAGCCGGGGCGGGTGTGTCCCCGGTGGGCTGCGCGGCGGTGCCGAGGACCACGACCGCGCCGCCGTGGTCGAACGAGGCGGCGAACGTGGCCCGGCCCTGCTGCGGGGTGAGCGAGTGGCGGACGGCGAAGGCGGGGTCGGCGGTCATGCCGGTGCCGGTCCAGTCGGGCCAGGCGTGCGCGGTCACCCGCAGCGTGGGGGTGTCCTCCCGCTCGGCCAGCGCGAGCTGGTAGGCGTTGGCGGCGGCGTAGTCGACGACACCGCGGCCCGCCTCCGGCAGCCACCCGGCCACCGAGGAGGCCAGGGCGACCCAGCGTGCCCCGTGCCGGCGGGCCAGCGCGACGACGGCGTCGGATCCGGTGGTCTTGGGGGCGAGCACGCGTTCGGCGTCGGCGGAGCTCCGGCGGATGAGTGCACCCACCGGGTTCACGACCCCGGAGCAGTGCACGACCCCGCGCAGCGGTCCCCACCGTTCGGCGGACCGAGTGACGACGGCGTCGAGTCCGGAGGGGTCGGTCACGTCCGCGCGGGCGCAGGCCACCTCCGCCCCGGCGACGGCGGGCGGCTCGACGACCGACCGGCCGACCACGACGATCGCCCGGGCCCCGCGTGCGGCCAGCGCGGCGACGAGCTCGCGGCCCACCGCGCCGTGACCACCGACGACCAGGTGGAAACCGGAGGCGTCGGCGTCGCGGGGCGTCTGCTGCGCCAGCCGCTCGTGGTCACGGTGGAGCCGGCTCCCGGCCCGCAGCGCCCGCTCGGCCGGCTGACCCGGCTCGGCCGCCGCGAGCGCGTACAGTTCGGCGGGCAGCTGCTCCACGGCGGCCGTGTCGTCGCGCCGGATGTCCACGGTTGCCGCCGACCAGCGGCGTTCCGCCGCGGCCGCGCGCACCGCCGCGCCACGGGCGACCGCCCACGGTCGCAGGTCGGCCCCCTCGCGCGGATCGACGGCCGCGGCGTCGTGCAGCACCCAGAGACAGACCGCGCCGGTCCGCAGCCCGGCGGCGACGCCGCGCAGCCGCTCCCAGAACCCGGCCGTGGTGGAGCCGGGGTCGTCGAGCACGACCACGGCGTCCGCGGCGGACAGCCCGTCGGCCGGGAGGCACCCGTCGGCGACGAGCCGGTCGAGCAGCGCGGCCCGCCGGTCGGGCCCGCCGCCGTCGACGAGCACGGCCAGGCCCACCGGGGGCCGCCCCGCCGGGGTGGACCCCGTGCGCCACACCGGTCGCGCCACCGTGGGCGGAGGCGCCGGGTCCCGCGGCCGGTCACCGGTGGTGTTCCAGTGGGCCTCGTCGGCGAAGGGATAGCCGGGCACGGTGGTCCGCCGCGCGGTCGGCGCGGAGAACGCCGCCCAGTCGAGCCCGTCGGCGCCGGCCAGGGCCGCGGCCACGAGGTCGTCCGGGCCCGCGGGTGCCGACGCCGGCGCCGCCGCGCCGCCGCGCACCACCGGGGCGGCGCCGGAGGCCACCGCGAGCAGCCCGGTCCGCAGCTCGGCCGCGGACCGGCCGGCGACGGCGGCGCGCCGGGTGAGCTGGGCGCGGCCGGTGTTCGCGGTGTGCACGACGTCGGCGAGCTCGGTGTCGTCCCCGGCGGCGCCGATCCGGTCCGCATAGGCGCGGGCCAGCCGCCGCACCCCCTCCTCGGTCGCCGCGGAGATCCGCAGCGCGTGCTCCCGGGCCGGGATCGGTGTGCGGGGCCCGCCCGCGGGCGGTTCCTCGACGATCACGTGGGCGTTGACGCCGCCCATGCCGAAGGCGGAGAGCGCGGCGCGGCGGGGGGCACCGTTGCGGTGCCACGGGGTGGGGGTGAGGACGGGGTGGAACGGGGTGTGCTCGAAGCGGATGCGGTCGTTGGGCCGATGGAGGTTGCGGGTCGGGGGAAGGGTGTCGTGGCGGAGAGCCAGGATGATCTTGGCGAGCCCGGCGAGGCCCCCGGCGGGCTCGAGGTGGCCGATGTTGGTCTTCACCGAGCCGATGGCGCAGTACTGGCGCCGGGTGGTGTGCGGGGTCCACGCGCGGGTCAGCGCGTCGATCTCGACGGGGTCGCCCAGCGCGGTCCCGGTGCCGTGGGCCTCGAGGTAGCCGATGGTGTCGGGGGAGACCCCGGCGTCGTGCAGCGCCGCGGACACCACCTCCTGCTGGCCCGCCACCGACGGCACGGTGAGCCCGGAGGTCCGGCCGCCGTGGTTGACCGCGGTGCCGGTGACGACGGCGTGGACGGGGTCGCCGTCGGCGAGCGCGTCGCGCAGCGGCTTCAGGACGACGGTGACGACGCCCTCGCCGGGGACGAAGCCGTCGGCGTCGTCGTCGAAGGCGCGCGCGGAACCGCTGGGGGACAGCGCCCCCAGGTTGCCCATCGCCGTGTAGTGCAGCGGTGAGAGCGCGAGCCGGACCCCGGCGACGACGGCGTGGTCGCACTCCCCGTCACGCAGGCTGCGGACGGCGGTGTGCAGGGCCACCAGGGACGACGAGCAGAGCGTGTCGACGGTGAGGCTGGGGCCGTGCAGGTCGAAGAACCAGCTGACCCGGTTCGCCAGGAACGCGTTGTGGTTACCGAGGCCCGCGGCGGCGTCCAGCTCGCGGTCCACGTTGTACTCGCGGTAGTGCTGGTAGCTGGCGCCGACGAACACCCCGGTGCGACGGGGAGCGGCGGTCGGGTCGACGCCGGCGGACTCCCACGCCTGCCACACCGTGCGCAGCAGCCACCGTGCCTGCGGGTCGAGCAGGCGGGCCTGACGCGGGTGGAGCTCGAACAGGCCTGCGTCGAAGCCTGCGATCCCGTCGACGAATCCGCCGAGCGGCCGGTCCTGCCCGTCCCACCGCTCCGGCGGCGCCGGGCGCAGGGCGTCGCGCCCGTCGCGCAGCAACGGCCACAGCCCGTCGATGTCGTCGGCGCCGGGCAGGACCCCGGCCAGGCCGATGACGGCGACGTCGTGCCGGTCGCCGGTGGGCCGGTCGGGGAACGTGCGGCGGGCCGCGACCGCGGGAGCCACCGCCTCCTCCACGGCCTCGACGAGTGCGGCGTCCGCGACCGGCGGCGCCTCGTGCCCGGCTCCGGCCGTGTCCCCGGAGGCCGTGTCCCCGGAGGCCGTGTCCGCGGAGGCCGGTGGCCCGTCCGGGAGCCCGAGGGCGACGGCGAGGGCGCGGCCGTCGCGGGCGGCCAGGACCTCGACCGGCGACACCGGGGCCCCTCCGGCGGCGCCGAGCTCCGCGGCGACCTCACCGGCGAGCATCGAGTCCATGCCCACGGCGGACAGCGGTGTCGTCGCCGCGACCGAGGGGTCGGCCAGGACCCCGCGCAGGATCTCCAGCAGCCCGGCCGCGGTGAGCGACGACCCGGGAGCCGTGTCGTGGGCGTCCGCCGTCCGGGAGGGTCCGCCGGTCCCCGCCACGGGCCGGAACCGGATCCCCTCCAGGACGAGGACCGGCCCGTCGGCGCCGATCAGCCAGGCGTCCGCGACGTGGGTCCCGTCGTGCCAGCCCCGTGACCGCAGCCGGACCGCGACCGCGTCGGCGGGGTCGCCGGTCGCGACGACCCGGGCGATGCCCACCGGGAGCAGGGCGGTGTCGGACAGCGCCGGGTCCCCGAGGGTCAGCACCGCCATCGCCTGCAGTGCCGCGTCGACACCGGTGACCCGGTCGGCCGCCGACCCGTCTCCCGGCAGCAGTTCCGCGGTCACCGCACCCGTCCCGTGCCGGATGCCGTCGATGCGGCGCAGCGCCGGCGCGTAGCGGGTGCCGTGGGTGTCGAACCAGGCGTAGAGCCCCGCGGGGTCGAGCTCGCGCGGGCACGGGGTGTCGTCGGGTGCGGGCGGCCGCACCGGTCCGGGCTCCGGGCGCAGCCGGGCGATCACGCGGCCGTCCTGGTGCAGGGTCGCCACCGCGCCGTCGGGGAGGTCGTCGAGATCGTGCTCGGGACGGGTGGTGCCCGTGCCGCGGGTGGGGAAGGTGACCTCCCGCAGTACCGGCGCCCGGTCGAGCCCCAGGCACAGCAGCAGCGCCGCGGGCACCGTCGGCCGTCCGAAGACCTCGTGCCCGGCGATCAGGGCGGCCGACGCGGCCGCGTCCGGCGCGGTGGGCGACGGCTGCGGGCGCGGGGTCCGGAAGGGGTAGGGCGGCAACGGCGCACGCCGGTCGGCGGCGCCCGGCCCGAGGGGCCCGCGAGGTCCGCCGGCGGCCCAGGCCCGGGCCGCCCCGGCGAGGCCGGCGACGGTGTCGTCGGTGTCGTCGGGGTGGACGACGGCCCCGGCGCCGCGACCGGCGGCACGGTGCAGCCCGTCGGCCAGCTCGCCGGCGCCGCGGGCGACGACCGCGACCCGCAGGGCCAGGTGCCTGCGGCCCTGCCCGGCCGCGGTGTACAGCACGCCGGGGTCGGCCCCGGCGCGTACCACCGCGAGCAGGTCGGCGATCCGCCGGGTCAGGGCCTCCGGCGTGTGCGCCGACAGGTGCAGGACACCGGCGGCGCCGGGGTCGTGTCCGGCCCCGGTGGCCTCCGGCCAGTCCTCGACGACGACGTGGGCGTTGGTGCCGCCCATGCCGAAGGCACTGATCCCGGCCCGTCGCGGCCGGTCGCCCGGGGCCCAGCCGGTCGGTGCGGCGGGGATCGCCAGGACCCCCTCGGGCATCCGCAGCCGGTCACCGGTCCCACGGTGCCCGGCGACCGGCGGGATCTCGCCGTGGCGCAGGCACAGTAGGACCTTGACCAGGGAGGCGAGGCCGCTGGCCGGTTCGAGGTGGCCGATGTTGCCCTTCAGCGCCCCGAGGAGCACCGGGGCGGCCCGCTCCGGGCCGAACACCTCGGCGAGCGCCGCGATCTCGATCGGGTCGCCGAGCGGGGTCGCCGTGCCGTGGGTCTCCACCAGGTCCACCGACGACGCGTCGACGCCCGCGTCGGCGAGCGCGGCCCGCAGGACGTCGGCCTGCGCGACGCTGCGCGGCACCGACAGTGCGCCCGCACGGCCGCCGTGGTTCGTCGCGACCCCACGGATCACGCCGTGCACGTGGTCGCCGTCGCGGAGCGCGTCGGCCAGGGGGCGGAGCAGGACGGCCACCGCGCCCTCGCCGGGGACGAAGCCGTCCGCCGCCGCGTCGAACGGGCGGGGCAGGTCGGCCGACAGCGCGCCGAGCCGGCTGAGGCTGCGGTAGTACCAGGAGGTCAGGCCGACGTGGCAGGCGGCGACGACCGCCGTCCCGCACCGGCCGGCCCGCAGCGCCGACACCGCCTGCTCCAGGGCGACCAGCGACGACGAGCACAGTGTGTCGACGGTCAGCGAGGGCCCGGTCAGGTCCAGCGCGTAGGAGATGCGGTTGGCGAGCAGTGCGTTCATCGAGCCGAGCGCGGTGTGCGGACCGACCCGGTCGAGGCCGGCCGCGTCGCGGTGGTGGGTGTAGGTGGCCCCGACGAACACCCCGACGTCGCGCCGGTCCGCGGCACCGCCCTCCTGCACGACCGACCAGGCGTGCTCCAGCAGCAGCTTCTGCTGGGGATCCATCTCGGCGACCTCGCGGACGGCGAGCTCGAAGAACCGGGGGTCGAGCCGGTCGATGTCGTGGAGGAAGGCGCCGGTGCCGCAGTAGGTGCCGGTGGTGGCGGTGTCCCTGTCCTGGAGCACCTCGCCGACGTCGAAACGCTCGGGCGGCACCGGACCGAAGGCGGTGTCGCCGCGGCGCAGCATCGCCCAGAGACCGTCGAGGTCGTCGGCGCCGGGCAGGTCGCCCGACACCGCCACGACCGCGATCGCCCCGTCGGGCACCTCGCGCGGCCCGGGCCCGCCGGCGGCGGGCGCGGCGGGTGCGGTGGCGGGGACCGGCGCCGGAGCGGGGACCGGCCCGGGCTCCCCGCCGGCCGGGGCGACGCCGTGCCGGTCGCGGAGCGCGGCGACGACCGCACGGACGTCGGGATGCTCGAGGAACAGGGTGGGGGGCAGCGTGACGTCCCAGCGCCTGCCGAGGGACTCGCTCAGCTCCACGCTCGTGATCGAGTCCATGCCGAACTCGGCGAATGCGGTGTCCGCGGCCAGGTCCTCGGCGCCGAGCCGGGCGACCAGCGCGGCGGTGACCTCGGCGGCGAGCGGATCGGCCGGGCCGGAGCCCGACGGCGGTGCGGTGCGGGCGGACGTGGTCCGGGCCGGCGGGGGTGCGGCGGCGGGAACGGGCTCCGGGGACCCGGGTTCGCGGTCCGGGTGGGCCACCACCACCTGTCGTTCGCCGGACAGGACCGCGGCGGTGAGCGCGTCCAGGCCCTCGGTGGTGCCGAGCGGGTGCACGCCCCGGCGGCGCAGCCGGTCGGCCACCTCCACCCCCATCCCGATCTCGCCCCACAGACCCCAGTCGATGCTGGTCCAGGGCGCGCCGAGCCGGTGTGCCGCGGCGTCGAGGTGGGCGTTGGCGGCGGCGTACCCGGCCTGGCCGAGGTTGCCGAAGGCGCCCGACACGGAGCCGAACAGCACGGCGAGCTCCAGCTCGGTCCCGGCGACGGCGGCGACGAGCTCGCGCAGGCCGTCGGCCTTCGGTGCGACCACCGCCCGCAGGTCCTCGGCGGAGACGCTCCGCAGGAGGCCGTCGCGCAGCACCCCGGCCGCGTGGACGACGCCGCGCAGGGGCCGTCCGCCCAGGTCCGCGACGAGCGCGGCGAGCGCGCCGGGGACCGCGACGTCGATCGCGTGGGACCGCACGAGCGCACCGTGCGCGGTGATCGGGGCCGTCGCCGACGGGTCCAGCCGGGACCCGCCCGAGCGGCTCACCAGGTGGATCTCGCCCGCACCGTCGCGGGCGAACCGCTCCGCGACCGCGAGCCCCAGCCCGCCGTGCCCGCCGAGCACGAGGTAGGCGCCGTCGGGCCGCACCGGCAGGCGCGTGCCGGGTCCGGCGGGCAGCGGCTCCCAGACCGGGCTCAGCCGCGCGTCACCGCGGATCGCGCTCTCCGGCGGGCCCGCGCCCAGGTCCGGGCCGGTGACGGCCCCGCCGGGCGCGGTGTCGACCATCCGCAGCGACAGGCCCGGGTACTCGATCGCCGCGGTCCGCAGCAGCCCCCAGACCGACGCGCGGCCGGGGTCGGGCCGGTCCCCGGGCGCGGCCGCGGCGGCCCCCTCGGTCAGCACGACGAGGCGCAGCCCCGGCCTGCGCCGGGCGGTCAGCGACCGGACGACCCGCAGTGTGTCGAGCAGGTCCCGGTCCCCGGAGGGATCCCCGGTCGCGGTGGCCAGCACGACCCCGTCCGGGCGGTCGTCCGCGGCCGGATCGCCCCAGAGCCGGGCGAGGCCGTCGTCGTCGGGGACCCCCGTCGTGACCTCCTCGACCCGCGACCCGGCCGATCGCAACGCGTCGGCGGCCGACGCGCCGGCGCATCCGGGGGCGCCGGGGTGCAGCACCACCCAGCGGCCGCCGGGGGCGGGTGCCGGGGCGGGCCCGGACGGCACCCAGCGCAGCGCCCGCATCGGCGCGGGCGCCGGTTCCGGTACCGCTGCCGGCCCCGAGAGCGCGGTCGCCACGACCGCCGCGCGCATCCGCAGCCCGAGCAGCTCGGCCACGACCCGGCCGGTCCCGTCGACGACCACCGCGTCGCACCGCCCCGTCCCGTTCCCGGCCGGCTCCGGACACCGAGCGCGCACGGTCACCTCCGGACCCCGCAGCGGCGCGTGCACCACGACCCGGTCGACGCCGACCGGGTACAGCGGGCGCACGTCCTCGGGTGCCGTCGCCCCCTGGAGGACCAGGGCGGACAGCTGCAGGACACCGTCGAGAAGCAGGGGGTGCCCGATCCACGGGCGCGTGTCCTCGCTGCGCAGCACGGCCTCGGCCGCCCCGTCGCCGACGACCAGCGAGGACAGCGTCCGGAAGGACGGCCCGTACTCCAGCCCGGCTCCCGACCAGGCCGCGTAGACCCGCTCCGGGTCCCAGGACGTGCCGTCGACCGCGGGTGGCGGCGCCGCCGCGGCCGGCGCCGCCACGGTGCCGGCGGGGGTCGCCGTGCCGACCGGCCCGCCGATCCCGTCGGCGTGCAGCCGCACGGTGCCCGGAGCGGCCCCGGAGCCGACCAGCCGCACCGTCGCGGAACCGCCGTGGGGGAGGACGACCGGCCTGCGGAACGACACGTCCCGCAGCGCTGTGCCCCCCGTCGCGACGAGCGCCAGCTCGATCTGGACGGCGGCCGGCAGCAGCGCCCGGCCGTCCTTGCGGTGGTCGCCGACGAGCGGGTCGGCGTCGGTGAAGGTGAGCTGGAGCAGCTCCGAGTCGGTCATGACGCCAGGCCTCCGGAACGTCCGTCGAGGAAGGGGTGACGGGCCGCTGCCGCGGCGCCGTCGGTCGGGGCGGCCACCGGGGGCACGCCGGGCAGGGCGGAGTGCCGGACGCGGGCGAACGGGTAGGTCGGGATGCGGACGGTGACGTGCGGCTTGCCCCGGTGGTGGGCGGCCGGGTCCAGGCCCGCGTCGGTCTCGTCGTGGTGGTCGGCCAGCGCGCGGTGCAGCGGCGCCGTGCCCTCGTCGCGCCGCAGCGTGGCGCGGAACCGGGTCCGGCCCTCGCGCGGGGCGACGATCCGGCGCAGCAACGGCAGCAGCGCGGGCTGCGGACCGATCTCCCACCAGATGTGGGCCTGCTCCTCCGGCACCCGGGCGTCGAGCTCCGCGGCCGCCGGCCCGAACAGCACCGGGGCACGGACCGCCCGGGCGTAGGACGCCGGGTCGGTGGCGGTCTGCGACGTGTGCAGCCCGCCTGTCAGGGTCGAGGCGAACGGGATCGACGGCGCCCGCAGCCCGAGACCGGCGAGGTGCTCGGCGAACGGGTCGACGACACCGGCCATCGCCGCGGAGTGGAAGGCGTGCGCCACCGGGAGCGCGGTGGCCCGCACGGCACCGGAGGAGAGGAGGGCGGCCACCGCGTCGGCGGGACCGGTGACCGTCGTCGCGCCCGGGCCGTTGTCGGCGGCGATCTCCAGGCCCGGGTGGGCCGCGATCGCGGCCCGGGTGAGGTCGAGGTCGCCGCGGACGACGGCCATCGCCCCCGGTCCGGGCGCGGACGCCATCAGCCGCCCCCGCAGGGCGGTGGCGCGCAGCAGCTCCGGCAGGTCGAGCACCCCGGCGGCCCAGGCGGCGGTGAGCTCGCCGACGCTGTGCCCGACGACGGCGTCGGGGCGCACCCCCCAGCTTGCGAGCAGGGTGACCAGGGCGATCTGGGTCGCCACGATCGCCGGCTGGGCGTGGTCGGTGCCCAGGAGCGGGTCGCGTTCCAGCAGCGTCTCCAACGGCACGTCGAGGTGGCCGCGCAGTGCGGCGGCGCACTCGTCGAACACGGCCGCGCAGACGGGTTCGGACCGCCACAGCGCGCGGGCCATGCCTGCCCACTGGGCGCCCTGGCCGGTGAAGGCGAAGGTCACCGGGGTGGGTGCGCGCCGGGCCGGGGCGGGCGCCGGCCCGGTCCCGTCGGCGACGGCGTCCAGCGCCGCGACCATGCCGTCCCGGTCGCGGGCGTGCAGCAGCCGCCGCCACCGCTGCCCGGCCCGCCCGGTGTTCGCGGTGCGGGCGACGTCGTCGAGCCGGTCGCCGGGGCGGGTGCGCAGGTGGTGGGCGTAGCCGGCCGCGACGGCACGCAGCCCCTCCTCGGTCGGCGCGGTCACCCGCAGCACGTGCGACCCGGCCGGCTCCTCGGCCGGACGTGCGGGTCCGCTGCGCAGCGGTGGTTCCTCGACGATGACGTGGGCGTTCACCCCGCCCATGCCGAAGGCGGACAGCGCCGCCCGGCGGGGGGCGCCGTCGCTCCGGTGCCACGGCATCGGCTCGACGACGGGGAAGAAGGGCGTGTTCTCGAACCGGATGTGGTCGTTGGGCCGATGGAGGTTCCGGGTCGGGGGGAGGGTGTCGTGGCGGAGAGCCAGGATGATCTTGGCGAGTCCGGCGAGGCCCGCGGCGGGTTCGAGGTGACCGATGTTGGACTTGACCGAGCCGATGGCGCAGTACTGGTGACGGCCGGTGTGGGGGCGCCAGGCCCGGGTGAGCCCGTCGATCTCGATGGGGTCGCCCAGGCTCGTACCGGTGCCGTGGGCCTCGACGAGGGTGATGGTGTCGGGCGAGACGCCGGCGTCGCGCAGGGCGGCGGTGACGACGTCGCGCTGGGCGTTGGTGGTCGGCACCGTCACCCCGGCGGCCCGGCCGCCGTGGTTGACCGCGGTGCCGGTGATCACCCCGTGGACGGGGTCGCCGTCGGCGAGCGCGTCGCGCAGCGGTTTGAGGACGACGGTGACGACGCCCTCGCCGGGGACGAAGCCGTCGGCGTCGTCGTCGAACGCCCGCGAACCACCGGTCGGGGAGAACGACCGCAGACGGGATCCGAGCTGGAAGTACTGCGGCGACAGGGCCATGTGCACGCCGGCGACGAGCGCCACCCGGCACTCGCCCTCGCGCAGGCTGCGGACGGCGGTGTGCAGCGCGACCAGCGACGACGAGCAGAGCGTGTCGATCGTCATGCTCGGGCCGCGCAGGTCCATGAACCAGCTCACGCGGTTGGCGAGCATCGCGTTGTGGTTGCCCAGCCCGGCAGCGGTCTGGACGACGTCACCGACGACCTGGTCGCGGTAGTGCTGGTAGCTGGCCCCGACGTAGACGCCGACGGTCGTGTCCGCGGTCCGTCCGGACAGGCCGGCGTCCTCCAGCGCCCGCCACGCCGACTGGATCAGGTGGCGCTGCTGCGGGTCCATCCAGCCGGCGTCGTTCGGCGCGATCCGGAAGAAGGCCGCGTCGAAGCCCTCCAGGTCGTCGACGAACCCCGCACGGCGCAGGTAGACGGTGCCGGGGGTGGAGTCGGTCGCGTAGTACTCGTCGAGGTTCCAGCGGTCGGTGGGGACCTCGGTCAGGCAGTCCCGGCCCTCGACGAGCACGTCCCAGAGCCCGTCGACGTCGCCGGCGCCGGGGAACACCCCGTCGACGCCGATGATCGCGATGTCGTGCAGGCCGCGGTCGTCGGTGGGCCGGTCGTCCCGGCCACGGTCCGCCGGGGCCGGCTCCGGTGCCGCCGGCTCGGTCGTCGACGGCGCGGGCGGCACGTCCGGTACCGGGACCGTACCCGGCCGGACGATGTCGGAGCCGCCGGGGCCGGTCGCGGAACCGTCGTCGGTCCCCTCGGCGGGCGTCGAGGTCACGCCGTAGACCTCGCGCAGCTCCCGCACCAGGCCGTCGAGCGTGCCGACCTCGAGCACCAGCGTCATCGGCAGGTCCACACCGAGACGGTCACGCAGGTCCTGGGCGACCGAGACGGCCAGCATCGAGTCCAGGCCGAGCTCCTGTAGCGGCCGGTCGGGCTCGACCTCGGCCGTGTCGATCTCCAGCACCCGGGCGATCCACTCCGCCACGACGGCCCCGAGGTCCCGCCCACCGGCGTCGGGGCGGTGCGCCCCACCGCCGGCCGGCGCCGGGTGCCCGTTCGTCGCCGGTGACGCGGTCACCGCGGGGACCCCGTTCCGCACGGGCCCGTCCCCGGTGGACCCGGCCGCGTCGTCGTCGGACGGGACCGGCCCCGTCGCGGCGAGCCGGGTCCAGGTGACCCGTTCGGCCCGCAGCAGGACCTCGTCGCCGGCGTGGACGGTGATGTCGGCGACGACGGTCCGGTCGTCCCCGGACCCGCGGTCGGTCCGCTGCGCAAGCACGGTGAGGCGCGGCGGCAGCGGGCCGTGGACGGTCAGCCGGTGCACCGAGAACGGCACGTAGAGGCCCCGCGCCCCGCAGGCGGCGAGCGCGACCTGGAACGCGCCGTCGAGCAGCGCCGGCTCGAGCACACCGGTGACGTCGCCGTCGAGCGCGAGCTCGCCGGTGGCGACCCCGTCGCCCACGACGAGCGTGCGCAGGCAGCGGAAGCGCCCGCCGTAGGCCAGGCCGTGCCGTTCCAGGTCGCGGTAGAACGCGGCGATGTCGGCCGCGTCGCCGGTGGCCGGTTCCACGGCGGCGGGGCGTGCCGGGACGGTGTCGAGAAGCCGGGCGTCGCACACCAGCACCCCGTCGCCGTCGCGGAACCGGACGGTCCCGTCCGCGAGCCGTGCGGACAGGAGCGTGGGCGGACGGACCACCGCCCGGAACGTCATGTCCTGCAGGGCGAACGGCAGTCCGCCCCGCAGCTCCGCGACCTTCTGCGGGTAGGCGGCGCCGGGCAGTACCGGTGCGCCCAGCACGACGTGCCCCTCGGCCTCGGGCAGCTCGCCCCACTCCCGGTCCCGTGTCCCGCCGAAGACCGACGCGGCGGCTCCGAGGGCGGCGCCGGGATGGACCTGGCCCCCGCGCCGTGCCGCCCGTGCGGCGGGGCGTTCCAGCCAGAGCCTGCGCTCCTCCAGCGGGACGGTCGGGATCCGCACCGCCCGGGCGGTGCCGGTGACCACGGGTGCGCCGCCGGCGACGAACCGTCGTGCGGCCTCGTCCAGGGTCGCCCGGTCGTCGCCGTGCACCCCGAACCGCTCCGGCGGCGACGACGGGTCGGCCGGTGCCACCCCGGTGTGGCTGGAGCGGCTGTCCCGGTTCCCGGCGAGGAACAGCATGAGCTTGTCCTCCAGCTGCTCCGCCGAGTCGACGACGCAGGCGAACCGGTGGGCGCGGTGGTGCCGGCGCAGGGCGGTGGCGCACAACGCCGCCAGGCCCGGTCGGTGCTCGGACCGCAGGAACAGCAGGAACCTCTCCGCGAGGCGGTGCAGCGCGCGCTCCGAGCCCGCGGACAGCACGAGCAGGCCCGGGCCGCGGTCGTCGTGGGTGGGGGCCGGGACGGCGGCGAGCACCGCGTGGGCGTTCACCCCGCCGAACCCGAAGCTGCTCACCCCCGCCACCCGGGGTCCGGTCCAGGGCACCGGCCGGTCCGGCACGAACAGCGGGGAGGCCTCGAACCGGAACCGGGCGTTGGGGGTCTCGATCCCGGGGGTCCCCGGAACGGTGCCGGCCTGCAGCGCCAGGACGGTCTTGATCAGACCGGCGAGCCCGGCCGCGGGCTCCAGATGGCCGACGTTGCTCTTGACCGAACCGATCGGGACCGACCCCGCGGCGGCGGGGCCGAGGGCCTCGCCGAGCGCCTCGAGCTCGACCAGGTCGCCGAGCCGGGTTCCGGTGCCGTGGGCCTCGACGTAGCCGATGCCGTGCGGGCCGACCCCTGCGGCCGACAGGGCCTCGCGGACGACCTCGGTCTGCGCGGGGCCGCTGGGCGCGGTGAGGAACCCGGCCCCGGCGCCGGTGTGGTTCACCGCGACGCCGCGGACGACCGCGAGGACGGCGTCGCCGTCACGGACGGCGTCGGAGTACCGCTTCAGGACGATCGCGGCCGCACCCTCGCCGCGCACGTAGCCGTCGGCGTCCTCGTCGAAGGCCCGGCAGCGGCCGCGCGGCGAGAGCATGCCGTTGCGCGCGAACGACCGCGACTTGGACGGCGTGAGGATCAGGTTGGCCGCCGCGACCACCGCGGCGTCGCTCTGCCGGGCACGCAGCTGCAGCACGGCCTGGTGCAGGGCGACGAGCGACGAGGAGCAGGCGGTGTCCAGGCAGAAGCTGGGCCCGGTCCAGTCGAACACGTGCGACACCCGGTTCGCCAGCAGCGCCATCGCCGAGCCGGTGGCCGCGTGCGGGTCGGCGTGGCCGTCGGCGGCGGCCACGAGCTCGCCGAAGTCGCCGGCGATGGTCCCGACGAACACCCCGGTGCGGCGCCCGAGGGACGCCGGGTCGTGCCCGGCGGACTCCACGGCCTCCGCGGTGACGGTGAGCAGCAGCCGCTGCAACGGGTCGGTGCGGCGGGCCTCGCGGTCGGACATGCCGAAGCGGTCGGGGTCGAACAGCTCCACGTCGGCCAGCCAGCCGGCCCGCGTCTCGTCGTCGTCGGACCACAGGGAGTCCCAGCCCCGGTGCCCGGCCGGGGCCGGGCCGATCGCGACGTGGCCCCCGGTGAGGGCCGCCCAGAACTCGTCCGGGGTGGCCGCGCCGGGGAACCGGCAGGCCATGCCGATCACGGCGACCGGCTCGTCGGCGGCCGGCCCCTGCGCCGGGGGCACCTCGTGCGGGGCACGCTCCGTCACGGCCGCCGCCGGGCCGGTGGACGCGGGGACGGGCACCGCCGCCGGGCCGGTGGGAGCGGGGACGGGTGCCGGGGTGGGTGCGGCGGCGACCTGCTGCTCCCGGGGTGCGACCGCCCGACCCAGGAGCGCGGCCAGCCGCGCCGGGGTGCCGGTCGCGAGGATGCCGGTCGGTCCCACCTCGGACCCCAGCCTGCGGGTGAGCGCGGTGGCCGCGGTGACCACCGTGATCGAGTTGCCGCCGAGGTCGAAGAAGTTGTCGGTGGGCCCCAGGGCGGCGATGCCCAGCACCTCGCCGAGGACCTCCCCGATCGCGGCGACCGGGTCGTCCGTCGTGGCCCCGGCGGGCGGCTGCCCGGAGCCCGCCCGCAGGATGGTGTCCCGGGTGGGGACCGGCAGCCGTGCCCGGTCGACCTTGCCGTTGCCGGTGAGCGGGAGGTCCGCGACCGGGACGAACGCGGCGGGGACCATGTAGCCGGGCAGCTCGCGGCGCAGCGCCGCGGTCAGCTCCTCGCGGTCGCAGGGCCCGGTCGTCGTGAGGTAGGCGGTCAGCTGCGGTTCGCCACGACCCTCGAACGCCGCCGCCACGACCACGGCCGCGCCTACCGTCGGGCGGCGCTCCAGCACCGCCTCGATCTCGCCCGGCTCGATGCGGAAGCCGCGGATCTTGACCTGCGCGTCGGCCCGGCCGAGCCACTCCAGACGGCCGTCGATGTGCAGCGCGACCAGGTCACCGGTCCGGTAGTACCGGGTTCCGGAGCGCGGGTCGTGGACGAACACCTCGGCGGTGCGCTCCGGGCGGTTGACGTACCCGCGGGCCAGGCCGGTGCCCGACAGGTGGAGCTGACCGGTGCCGCCGGGGGCGACGGGTTCGAGGTCGTCGTCGAGCACGTGCAGCCCGATCCCCGGCAGCGGCGCCCCGAGACCGATCACGGCGGGGTCGTCGATCAGGGCACAGGTCACCCAGATCGTGGCCTCCGTCGGGCCGTAGAGGTTCCACAGCGCCCGGCCGCCCAGCAGGCGTTCGGCGACCGACCGGGGGAGGGCCTCCCCACCGGACAGCACCGTCAGACCGGGGTGCGGGGTCCACCCGTCGTCCAGCACGATCCGCCACAGGCTGGGGGTCGCCTGGGCGACGTCGACACCGGCCAGCAGCCCGGCCAGTGCGCCCGGGTCCGCCGCCTCGGAGCGCGACGCGAGCACCACGCAGCCACCGGTGGTCAGCGGCAGGAACAGCTCGAGCAACGAGATGTCGAACGCCGTCGTCGTGTGGGCGAGGACCCGGTCACCCGGTGCGCTGCCCAGCACCCCGGCGATGCCGGTCAGGAAGTTGCCCAGCGCGGCGTGCCCGATCTCGACGCCCTTCGGCTCACCGGTCGAGCCGCTGGTGAACAGCACGTAGGCGAGGTCGGTGGGGTCCACCGCGGGCGGCACGGCCAGCACCCGGCCGTCGTCGGCGCCGATGCGTCGGACGGTGCCGAGCTCGTGGCCGAGCTGCTCGCAGGCCGCGTCGGCCAGCACCGGACCGGCGCCGGCCACCTCGAGGTAGCGCCGTAGCCGCTCCCGGGGGAACCCCGGGTCGAGCGGGAGGAACGCCGCCCCGCAGCGCAGCACGCCGAGGACGGCGGGCAGCAGGTCGGGACCCCGTCCGGACAGGACCGCGACGATGTCGCCGGGGCCGACGCCCTCCTCGTACAGCGAGGCCGCCACCGCGTCGGCCCACCGGTCCAGCTCGGTGTAGCTGAGGGTGCGTCCCCCGCAGCGCACCGCGTCCGCGTCGGGGTGGGCCGCCACGGCGGCGTCGAACAGCTCCAGGACGGTCGCCGGAGCCGGAGCCGGAGCCGGAGCCGGAGCCGGAGCCGGAGCCGGAACCGCGTCCGGGGCGGGGCCGGCGGGCGACGGCGCGGTCCCCGCGAGGGCCCGACGGGCCTGTTCCTCGACCTCCTCGGCCAGGTCCAGGGCCGCGGCCCCGTCGAGCCAGGTCGCCCGTACGCACAGCAGCGGTGCCGTCCCCGGCACCGACACCAGCGCGACCTCGGTGTCCGGGTCGATGGACGCGTCCTGGTCGTGCTCGCGCCGCAGCAGCGCGGCGCGGGTGAAGGAGGGTGTGTCCGAGCCGAGCGGGCGCGGCGCGAGCCCGGCCCGGATCTCCAGGTCCGCGGCGTAGCCCACCCGCTCGTCCGCCTCGGCACAGGCCCGTTCGAACGACGACGGTGTCGTGGCGTCCCAGCGGACCGGGACGCGTTCGGCGACCAGCTGCGCGGTGACCTCGCCGGTCGTCCGCGCGGCGGTGGTGGACCACGCCACGTCGAAGACCGGTGCGCCGGTGCGCCGGGACAGCACCTGCAGCAGTGACTGCTCGACGAGCGCGGTCTCCTCGGGAGCGGCGGGGACGACGGCCAGGGGGAGCCGCGCGTAGTGGGCCGTCGCGGCGGAGAAGTCGTCGGCCGCGAGCGGGACCGGGCGGATGTCGTCGAGCCGGTCCCGCCACCAGGTCTCGTGGGGGCGCACCGCGCGGAGCGCCGCGGTGACGGCGGCGAGCCGCGCGGGGTCCACGGGGGGCAGCGGCGAGCCCACGACGGCTCCCAGCCGCTGCGCGGCCGCGGTCCCGGACAGTCTGCTGCCGTCGGCCGCGGTGAGGTCCGAGAGCACGAGGTCGGCGTCGGTGCAGGCCACGGTGATGGAGGAGGGGAGCACCGAGGTGACGGTCGGTCCGGCCCGGTGCACCTCCCGCGGGACGGCGCGCAGCTGCCGGCACAGCACGGCACCGGCGCCGGTGAGCACGGCCGGGATGCCCAGTGGGTTCGGGAACGACCCGAAGTCCATCGCCCGGCCCAGCCGCTCCGCCCGGTCGGCCGGGGTACCGGGGTGGACGAGCCCGTCGTCCATCCGCGCCGCCCGTCGGTGGAACCGCCGCTCGCGGCCGCCGACGTCGACCGGCGTCGGCAGTGTCCGCCGGACGAGGTCCCCGACGATCCCGTCGAACAGCGCGATCCCCGCCTCGGTGGCCTCCCAGGTGAGCGAGAGCCCGGTCGAGTGCGGGCGCACCGGGAACCACCGCTCGGCCAGCACCGGCCCGGCGTCGACCCGGTCGGCCATCACGTGCCAGGTCACCGCGTGCCGGGGCGCGCCGTCGAACACCGCCCAGGCCGCGACGTTGCTGCCGGCGTAGCGGGGCAGCGGGCCGTCGTGGAAGTTGACCGCCGCGATCGACGGCAGCGCGAGGACCTCGGCCGGGAGGACCCGCTGGTTCACGATGCTGAACAGGAAGTCGGCCGGCTCGGCGGTCAGCGCCGCGACGAGGTCGTCCGACGCGGGACGGCAGGGGACGCCGTGCTCCGCGGCCCAGGCACGGACCAGCGGGTCGTCGCTGAACACCCCGCGGACGGTCGCACCGGCGGCGAGCAGCGCGTCGCCGCAGCGGGTCAGCACCCGGGTGCCGCCCAGGAGGTGGCAGGTGGCGCTCACGTCGCGGTCCCCGTTCCCCCGGCGGCGGGGTCGGTGGCCCGTGCGACCCAGGCGTCGATCTGGGAGACGACCTCCTCGTCGAGCGAGAGCTGACCCGGGCTCCACAACGGGTTCGACAGCCCCCGGTGGGTGCGCTCGCACAGTTCCCAGTCCTCGTGGTTGGCCTTGTCCCACAGGGCGAAGACCGCCTCGTGGGAGAAGTCCGGGCGCGCGGTCTCGGAGGGGTGGAACAGCCAGAAGTGGCGGACGGTGCAGGTTCCGGGGCTCTCCGGCCACACCCACTGCGCCATCACGTAGTCCGCGGTGAACCCGAAGAGCAGGTTCGGCAGGATCGTGATCCAGTTGATCTTCTGCAGGTCGCCCTCGGGGACCGACGGGATGGGACGACGGTCGCTGCGGCCGGTCGAGGACACCGAGTTGTAGCCGTCGCGGATGACCTGCCAGGCGCCGACGAGGTCGCCACCGAGCATGTAGGTGCCCGCGTCGTCGAAGTCGGTGACGCGGTGCAGGTCCTTGTGCGCGGTCGGGAAGTGCAGGCTCTCGTTGACGTTGTGCGCCACCAGCTTCCAGTTCGAGGCGACCGGGTAGTCCTTGGCCTGTACGACCTGCAGGTCGGCCAGCTCGTAGGCGCGGGCGAACTCGCCGAACTCGGCGAGCGCGTCGTCCAGGTCCGGCGCGTCGTCGGAGAAGCTGACGAACACCATGCCGAAGCGGACCTCGGTCCGGATCGGGATCAGGCCGTTCTCGCCCTTGTCGAAGAAGTGGTCCAGGTAGGTGCCGTTGAGGCTCTTCAGCGCGCCGTTCCGGTCGTAGACCCAGCAGTGGTAGAGGCAGACGATGCTCTGACGCCGCCCGCTCGGCTCCTCGACGAGCTTGTAGCCCCGGTGCCGGCAGTAGTTGTGGTAGGCGCGGACGCCCTCGTCGCCGTGGAGGAGCAGGATCGACCCGGTGCCGATGTCGAGCGTGGTGTAGCTGCCCTTGTCGCCCAGCCGGGAGACGTGGTCGACGGGCAGCCAGCGGCGCCCGTAGATCTCCTTCATCTCCCGGCGGAACTGCTCCTCGCCGGTGTAGAAGTCGTGGGAGCGACCGGTACCGCCGGTGGCGAAGTAGTCGCGGTCGGGGTCCTGCTCGCCGATCCGGTCGAACATGCTGGGGACGCTGGTCATCGTGGGCTCCTCGCGGCGGGCTGGTGGAGGTCAGGCCGTGGGGTCGTAGACGCGCCGCTCCTCGGGGAGCCCGGCGTCGTCGTAGAGGGACTGGAGGCCCTCGGGGGAGAAGATCTCGTGGTCGGGGACCCCGCCCGCGATCCAGCCGAGCATCGCCCGGGTCCACTTGTCACTGGACCCGGCGGCCTCCAGGACCGCCTGGAAGAAGGGCGGTAGCTCCGCGAGCTCGGCCACGGTGGTCGTGTAGTCGTAGAGCACCGCGGTGTCCTCGTCGCGGCGCTTGCCGTACTCCGCGAGCGCCGCGGAGGGGTCGGTCTCCCCGGACGCCGACCGGGTCACCGCGTCCGCGAGCATCTCCGCCTGCAGGAACGCGTCGGTGATGCCCCAGCCGGTCAGCGGGTCCTTGTGGTAGCCCGCGTCGCCGACCAGCGCCCAGCCCGGGCCCGAGGCCTGCCGGTAGAAGTTGTCCGGGTACCGCATCGGGACGAGGGGCTCGAGCGCCCGCCCGCGGTCGCGCATCTGCTCGCCGAGCTCGGGTGCGACATCGTCCAGCACGGCCTGGAAGTGGCGCGGCACGTCCTGGCGGAACTCGCGCAGCAGTTCCTTGCGGCCGATCACGGCGACGAGCTGGCCACCGTTGGTGGGCCAGGTGCCGGCCCAGGTGCCGTGGTGCCCGGTCCGGTGGTGCAGGCCCCAGTCGTCGAGGCCCTCGAAGTAGGAGTAGTAGGTGAAGCCCGCGGCCGGACGGACGTTGTAGGTCTCCGCGTCGACGCGCTTCGCGACCGTCGAGTGGGCACCGTCGGCGCCGACGACCAGGGCGCCCCGGAACTCGCTGTCGACACCGGAGGCCGAGCGCCCCCGCACCCCGACCACGCGCCCCTCGTCCCAGATCACGTCGGTCACGGTGAAGCCGTCGACGACCTCCGCTCCCGCCCGGCGCGCGGCGTTGACCAGGATCTCGTCCAGGACGACCCGGCGCGGGCAGTAGACCGCGTCGATCCCGTCGACGGGGTCGGCGAAGCCGATCATCGTGACGTCGCGGTGGGCGTAGTGCATCGACCGGGACGCGGGCGTGCCCGCGGCGACGACCCCGTCCAGCAGGCCCCACGCCTGCAGCCGCGCCAGACCCGCCTGGTGGAGGTAATGGGTCGACACGGTGTCCGAGGGCAGCGCGGCGCGGTCGAGGACCAGCACGCGGTGGCCGCGCCGGGCCAGCAACATGGCCAGCGGGGACCCCCCGCACCGGGCTCCCACGATGATCGCGTCGTACATGCTGGTGCTCCTTGTCGGTCGAACGCCGGGCGAGCTGCCCGAACGGGTTCCGGTGCAGTTGGTACGCATGCCCGGCACGGGCGGCCGCTCAGAACTGCGCGTCGACGCGGACCGCCGCGAGGCTGCTCAGAACTGGGCAGGGCACCGGACCGCCGCGTCCTAGCGTCGGTCTGCGCGAACCGTGCAACCGAGAGGAGCGGCCCCGTGACCGTCCTGGAGAACCGTCCGCCCGACCGTGCGGCGCCACCCACCCTGCGCGGACTGGTCGAGGAGCTGCACCGGCGGCGGGAGGCCGTCGTCGCGGGCGACGCCGAGGCCACCGCCCGGCAGCACGCACGCCGCAAGCTGACTGTGCGCGAGCGGCTGAACCTGCTGTTCGACGAGGGGTCGTTCGTCGAGGTGGAGGCGATGCGCCGGCACCGGGCGAGCGCGTTCGGGATGGACCGCAGGCGCCCCGAGACCGACGGCGTCGTCGCCGGGTGGGGCACGGTGCACGGGCGCACGGTCTTCGCCTACGCCCACGACTTCCGGATCTTCGGGGGCTCGCTGGGCGAGGCGCACGCCGAGAAGATCCACAAGGTGATGGACCTGGCGCTGTCCGCCGGCGCCCCGCTCGTGTCACTCAACGACGGGGCCGGCGCGCGCATCCAGGAGGGGGTGACGGCCCTGGCGGGCTACGGCGGCATCTTCCGGCGCAACGTGGCCGCCTCCGGGGTGATCCCGCAGATCAGCGTCATGCTGGGTCCGTGCGCGGGCGGGGCCGCGTACTCGCCGGCCCTCACCGACTTCGTGTTCATGGTCCGTGACGTGGCCCAGATGTTCGTCACCGGGCCCGACGTGGTCGCCGCGGTGACCGGCGAACAGATCGGGCACGACGCCCTGGGCGGCGCCGACGTGCACGCGACGACCGGCGTGGCCACCTTCGTGCACGACGACGAGCGGTCCTGCCTGCTCGACGTCCGCCACCTGGTGGCGCTGCTGCCCGCCCACGGGGACGAGGCCCCGCCCGCGACACGGGTCGAGGACCCGCCCGGGCGGCTCTGCGAACGGCTCCTGGACCTGGTGCCGGCCGACCCGTCGAAGCTCTACGACATGCGGGAGGTCGTCGAGGAGATCGTCGACGACGGCGAGCACATGGAGCTCCACGAGTTCTGGGCACCCAACGTCCTGTGCACCCTCGCGCGGATCGGCGGGCGGGTCGTGGGGATCGTCGCGAACCAGCCGCTCGTGCAGGCGGGCGCCCTCGACATCCCGGCCTCGGAGAAGGCGGCCCGCTTCGTCCGCACCTGCGACGTCTTCAACATCCCGCTGGTCACGCTCGTCGACGTGCCCGGGTTCATGCCCGGTACCCGCCAGGAGCACGGCGGGATCATCCGGCACGGCGCCAAGCTGCTCTACGCCTACTGCGCCGCCACGGTGCCCCGGATCCAGGTCATCCTGCGCAAGGCCTACGGCGGGGCCTACATCGTGATGGACTCCCGCTCCATCGGGTGCGACGTGTCCTTCGCCTGGCCGGGCAACGAGGTGGCGGTCATGGGGCCCGACGGGGCCGCCAACGTCATCTTCCGTCGGGAGATCGACGCCGCGGACGATCCGGAGGGCGTCCGCGGCCGGCGGACGGCCGAGTACCGGGAGGAGCTGGTCCACCCGTATTACGCGGCCGAACGCGGCCTGGTGGACGACGTGATCGACCCGCGGGACACCCGTCGGCTGCTCCACCGGACGCTGGAGATGCTGCACGACAAGCACGTCGGCGAGGCCGCCCGGCACGGGAACCCGCCGCAGTGAGCAGCCGGCCGGTGGTCGATCTGCGAGTCCTACGCGGTACCCCCACCGACGACGAGCTGGCCGCACTCGTCGCCGTGCTGGCGGCGCTCACCCCGGTGGCACCGTGCGTGCCGCGCCGGTTCGCGCCGCGATCGGCCGCGCGCTCGCGCCGTCGCGGACCCGGACGGCCCGCGCGCGCGGGCCGGGCGCCGTCCGGCAGGCGACCGCCGCTCACCCGGTCTGGCCGGCCCAGACCGCGTACCCGTGCGGGGCGATCTGGAGGACGACGGTCCGGGTGACGCCGGGACCGACGGTCCCGGCGTTCACCGTCACGTCGTCGGTCGTGCAGCGGACCCCCTGCGCGGCGAAGTAGCGGCGGGTGTCGAGGACGACGCGTACCGCTCGGCGGTGCCGGTGGGGCGCCGCGCCGGTCAGCACGCCCGAGCCGTCGGTCAGGGTGGTGTGGACGACCTCCCACCGGCCGCCCACCTCGTGCTCCACCCGGGCGTGCAGCTCCACGGCCGGACGGCCGTGGAGCAGGTCGTACACCTGGACCGTCACCGACACCGGATCACCTCTCCACATGGGTGAGTCGGTGCGACCGTTCGGCCCAGGGGGGACGAGGCGGGGCGGGCGGACCTGGGGAACAGGGCGACGTTTCGTCCGATGTGCACCACTCGTTCGTGGACTTCTGTAGACGATCTCTCTACTGTCGGTGACGGTTTCACGACGGATCGCGGCAGTGGCCATGGGGGGCGTCGGTGCGGCTGAGGGTTCTCGGTGCTCTCGACGTCCAGCGCGTGACGGGTGACGTCGTCGATCCGGGAGGTCCACGACTCCAGGTGGTCCTCGCATGCCTGCTCCTCGAGTGTCCGGCGGCGGTCTCCACCGAACGTCTCGTCGACGCGGTGTGGCCGGACGCCCCGCCGGCGACGGCCCGCAGCCAGATCCAGATCTGCGTCTCGCACCTGCGGCAGCGCCTGGGGACGAGCAGCGCCCGGATCGTCACCCGGCGGTCCGGGTACGCGCTCGAACCGGGCGGGGCCGAGCTGGACCGGCTGGAGTTCGAGCGCGCCGTCGACCGCGCCCGCGAGCTCGTGCGGTCCGGCCGGATCGCGGAGGCGGTCACCGTCCTGCGCGGGTCGCTCGACCTGTGGCGGGGACCCGTCGTCCTCCCGGAGATCAGCAGCCCCGTGGTGCGTGACCGGGCGGTGGTGCTCGAGGAGAGCCGCGCGATCGTCGTCGAGGAGCTGGCCGCGCTGATGCTGTCGGGGGGCAGGCACTCGGAGCTGGTGCCGCTCCTCAGCCGCGAGATCCTGGACTACCCGCTGCGCGAGCAGATGCGCAGCCAGCTCATGCTGGCCCTGTTCGGGGCGGGCAGGCAGGCCGACGCGCTGCGGGAGTACCGGCGCGCCCGTGACGTGTCGATCGCCGAGCTCGGCATCGAGCCCGCGGAACCACTGCGCTCGCTGGAGGCCGCGATCCTGCGCGGCGACACCTCGCTGCTGCAGGGGCAGTCCCCGGCGACGGCCCCCGCCCCGGCTCCCGCGATGCTCCCGGCGGGCGTCGGTGACTTCACGGGACGGGACGACGCGGTCCGGGACATGCTCGCCGCGGTCCACGGGGGAGCCCGCAACGGGACCGGCGCCGCGGTGCTCGTCCTGTCCGGCCACGGCGGGGTCGGCAAGTCCGCGCTGGCGCTGCATCTCGCCCACCGCATCGCCGACCGGTTCCCCGACGGCCGGTTCTACGCCTCGATCGGCAGCGACCCGGCGGGCACGGACCGGGCGCTCGAGCGCTTCCTGCGCGCGCTGGGGACGCCGCCCAACTCCATCCCGGAGTCGTCCGAGGAGCGGCAGGCGGCCTTCCACGAACGCATCGCCGGCCGTTCGGTCCTGATCGTCGTCGACGACGCCACCATTGAGTCCCAGCTGCTCCCGCTGATCCCCCCGGACTCGTGCAGTGCCCTGATCGTCACGAGCAGACGCCGCCTGACCGCGCTGCCGGGGGCGACCCGGTTCGAGATCGGGGCCTTCGACCCGGCCGAGTCGCTGGCGTTGCTGGAGCGCATCCTCGGGAGCGAACGCATCCGGGCCGACACCGACGCCGCGAGCACCCTGGCGCGGTACTGCGGGCACCTCCCGCTCGCGGTGCGGATCGCGGCGGCCCGCCTCGCGGCTCGGCCGCACTGGACCCTGCGTGCCATGTGCGCGCGGTTGGCCGACGACTCGGCGCAGCTCGACGAGCTCCAGCACGGGGACATGGCCGTGCGGGGGAGCCTGCTGCTGACCTACGAGTCGCTGGCCCCGGAGACCCGCCGGCTGCTGCGGCTGCTGTCGCTGCTGGACAGCCCCCGGATCGGCGGGTGGACGTGCGCGGTGCTGCTGGGCTGCGACGCCCGCACGGCGGAGGGCCGTCTCGACGAGCTCGTCGAGCTGCACCTGCTCGAGATCGTCGCGGTCGACGCGGACGAGCCGCTGTCCGGGCAGTTCCGGCTGCACGAGCTGGTCCGGCTCTTCGCCCGGGAACGGGCGATGGCCGAGGAGACGGCATCCGGGCGTGTCGAGGCCGTCACCCGTGTCGTGCAGGCCTTCCTCCGGCTGGTCGAGCAGACCCACCTGCACGAGTACGGCGGGGACCTGCTGCTGCGTGGCGACGGGCCGCGGACGGTGCTGGACAGCCGGATCACCGACCGGCTGCTCGCCGAACCGCTCGTGTGGCTGCGCCGGGAACGGGCCGCACTGGTCGCCACCGTCTCCCAGGCGTCGGCCCTGGGGCTGCACACGGAGTGCTGGTCCCTCGCGGTCACCGCGGTCGTGCTGTTCGAGGCCTACGGGTTCTACGACGAGTGGCGGTCCACCCACCTCACCGCGCTGAGCGCGGTGGTCCGGGCGGGGGACCGTCGCGGCGAGGCGGCGGTCCGCTACTCGCTCGGGTCGCTCGAGCTGTTCGAGCAGCACTACGGCAGTGCGCGGGCCGACCTCGACCGCTCCTCGGCGCTGTTCGCCCAGCTCGCCGACGACTACGGCGGGGCGCTCGTGGGTCGCAATCTCGCCATCCTCGACCGGCTCACCGGGGACTACGACCGTTCGGGTGCGCGGTCCCGGGCCGCGCTCGCGGTCCTGCGTTCGCACGGCGACCACTCCGGTGAGGCCCACGTCCTGGCCAACCTGGCCCAGCTCGCCATGGACACCGGCCGGGTCGACGAGGCCCTGGCCGTCATCGAGGGCGCCGCACGCGCGGCGGAGGACCTGCCGAACCGCAGGCTCGCCGCGCAGATCACCCACCGGCGCGGGCTCGTCCACCTCCGGCGTGGCGAGGGCGAGACCGCGGAGGCGCTGTTCGGCGAGGTGCTCACCTTCGCCCGCGCCGTCGACGACCGGTCGGCGGCGCTGCACGGGATGGTCGGGCTGGGCGAGGCACTGGAGCTGCGAGGTGACCCGGTCGCGGCGCGGCGCTCGTTCGAGCAGGCCGCCGCGCTCGCGGCGACCC
The DNA here is from genome assembly GCF_020496245.1 of Pseudonocardia sp. ICBG601. Lineage (NCBI taxonomy): Bacteria > Bacillati > Actinomycetota > Actinomycetes > Pseudonocardiales > Pseudonocardiaceae > Pseudonocardia > Pseudonocardia sp. ICBG601. Next base: position 103,225 of record NZ_JAHLJA010000150.1, read on the forward strand.
TGGGCGAGAAGCGGATGCGGGCCCACGCGCTGCTCGCGATCGGTCGGCTGGACCTGCGCCTGGGCGACCGTGTCGCGGCCGCCGCGGCGGCGGTCGAGGCGCTGCGGGTGGTCGAGGGGAGCGGCCTGCCGCTGCTGGAGCAGCGGTGCCGCTCCGCGTTGGCGGCGGCGCGTGCGGACACCACCCCCGGAGGGGCGGCCGGCGGTGCGCGGCCGCCGACCTGACCCCGGGGGCGGCACCGTCAGTCCCAGACCGTGTTGCGCGGTCGTCGCGGGGCGGTGACGGTTCCGGTGGGAGTGTGCGTCATGACCGGCTGGCTCCTTCGTGGTGGTGGCGACCGCGTCCGGCGGTCCGGAGCGGTCAGCCGGCGTCGGCTCGGGCGTCGAGGTAGAAGCGGAGGGCCGCCGGTCGCACCCGCAGGACGCGCCCGGTACGGAACTCGACCGCTCCCGCCTCCTCGAAGCGGCGCAGGAAGTACCCGATCCGTGACCGGGTGGTGCCGACGATGTGCGCCAGCTCCTCCTGCGTGATGCGGTCGTGGATGGTGACCCCGGCGGGCCCCGGGCGTCCCAGCCGGTCGGCGAGGTCGAGCAGGGTCACCCCCAGCCGCTGCTCGCTGTCATCGGTCACGAGGTGACTGATCGAGGTCTGCTGTTCGGCCAGCCGGCCCGCGAGGTGCTGGATGAGGTGCCGGTGGAGCACCCGTCCGTCCAGGGCGCGGAAGAGCGACTCGGCGGAGAAGCGCAGCATGTCCACCGGGTCCATCGCCACGGCCGTCTCGGTGCGTGCCCCGTCGAGGAGGGCGAGCTCGCCGACGACCTCCCCGGCTCCGTAGATGCGGAGCAGGCACATCTTGCCCGACCGGGAGTGCACGATGGTCTTCACCCGTCCCGCGAGGACGAGGTAGATCGACTCGTCGGGATGCTGTCCGCGGTAGACGGTGCTCCCCCCGGCGAACGACGTCCGTGTGTAGGAGAGCTGTCCTCTCCGGACGAGGTCGCCGAGCAGTTCCGGGAACTCCGTCCGGGCCGTCGTCCCGGTGTTCCCGGGACGACGGCTCGGCAACGGTTCCAGCTGCCCCACCATCACCTGCGCGAGGTCCCCCACAGCGCCTCCATGGCGTCTCGGACTCCTGCCCGGTCTGGGCGGTGAGTTCGGTACGTCCGACGGTAGGTGTGTGGGCTATCGGGGCCCTATCGAGTTGTATGTCCAGTACGGGCCTGATGGTGACGATCGGGTGTGTCCGGTCGTCGCACCCGCGCCGGGCCGGTCAGCTCCTGCTGCGCAGCCCGAGCACGATGGCCACGGCCATCACCGCGGAGAGCACGGCGCTGACGAGCCCGATCGTCGAGAGCGCCGAGGTGAACGCCTGGGTTCCGGCCGCGACCAGCTCCGCGCCCTCGGCACCGGGCAGCCCCCCGGCGGCCTCGACGGTGCCGGCGAAGGTGTCGGTGCCACCCGCGACCGGTGCGTCCGCGAGCTGGGTCCGGTAGATGAACGTGCCGAGCGCGCCCAGCACCGCGACACCGAGCGCCATGCCGAGCTCGGTGCTGGTCTCGGAGACGGCGGCCGCGGAGCCCGCCTTCTCCGGCGGGGAGGACCCGACGATCAGGTCGGTGCCCAGGGCGATCAGCGGACCGCCACCGGCGTAGGTCAGGCTGAAGCCGACCACGGCCACCCACAGGGCGCTCTCGGGGCCGACCGTGGCGAGCATCAGGTGCCCGACGATGGAGATCAGCAGACCGCCGGCGACGATGTGCGCCGGGGCGAAGCGGCCGGCCAGGGCCGGTGCGGCCATCGAGGTCACGATCAGGCCGAGCGCCGCGGGGAGCAGCCAGAGGCCGGCCGTCATGGGGGACTGGCCCTGGGCCAGCTGCAGGTACTGGGTGACGTAGAGGTAGGTGCCACCGGCGACGAACATCGCCATCAGCATCGCCACCGCCGCGGTGCTGAACGCCGGGCTGCGGAACAGGGTGAGGTCGATCAGCGGCGTGGTCAGGCGACGCTGCCGGCGGGCGAAGACGTAGCCGAGTGCCGCGCCGACGACGATCGCGACCGTGGCGACGACGGTGTTGCCGCCGACGGCCAGCTCCTTGAGGCCGTAGACGACGGGCATGATCGCCCCGAGGGAGAGGGCGACGCTCACCAGGTCGATCGGGTCCGCCTCCGGGGCGCGGTACTCGGGCAGCAGCAGCGGCCCGGCGACGAGCAGCAGCGCCATGACCGGGACCGCGATGAGGAAGACCGATCCCCACCAGAAGACCTGCAGCAGTGCGCCACCGATCACCGGGCCGAGTGCGATGCCGACCGAGAACATGGTGACCCACAGCCCGATGGCCATGCCCCGCTGGCGCGGGTCGACGAACATCGCGCTGATCAGCGACAGCGTGGAGGGCATCAGGGTCGCGCCGGCGATGCCCAGGGCGGCCCGGCTGATCAGCAGTGCCTCCGGCGTGGTGGCCAGGGCGGCGACGATCGACGCGACGCCGAAGGCGGCCGCACCGATGAGCAGCAGCTTCCGGCGCCCGATGCGGTCGCCCAGGCTGCCCATCGTGACGAGCAGGCCGGCGATCATGAAGCCGTAGATGTCGATGATCCACAGCATCTGCTGTGCCGTGGCGCCGAGGTCCAGGGTGATGGCCGGACCGGCCAGGTGCAGGACGCTGACGTCCATCGAGACGAGGAGGGTGGGCAGTGCCAGTACCGCGAGGCCGAGCCATTCGCGGGTACCGGCGCGCTGCTCGCGAGGCGCGACGGTGGTCATGACGGGACTCCTTGGGGAGATTTGGCGTACCATCGGTACGTACGAGGAGACCGTAGCAGATTCACGTACCATCGGTACATGAGTTCGGGAGGGTTGATGACCGGAGTGCGGATCCGGCAACGGGAGCAGACGCGGAAGGCTTTGATCCACGAGGCGCGGACGTTGTTCGCCCAGCGTGGCTACGGCGCGGTCGGGCTGGCCGAGATCGTGGCCGCCGCGGGCGTCACCAAGGGTGCCCTCTACCACAGCTTCGACGGCAAGATCGGCCTGTTCCGCGAGGTCCTGGCCCAGGTCCAGGCGGAGGTGGCCGAGCGGGTGTCCACATCGGTCTCCTCCGATGCGGACCCCTGGACCTCGTTCGTCGCCGGCTGCCGGGCGTTCCTCTCGGTGTCGAACGACCCGGAGCTGTCGCGGATCATGCTCATCGACGGGCCTGCCGTCCTCGGCTGGTCGGAGTGGCGCCGGCTGGACGAACAGACCTCCGCGCGTCACCTGGCGGAGTCGCTGCAGCAGCTCGTCGACGACGGGGTGATCGTGTCCCAGCCCGTCGAGCCGCTGACCCGGCTGCTGTCCGGCGCGATGAACGAGTCCGCTCTGTGGCTGGCCGAGTCCGGGCGCGCGGGGGACGGGGACGCGGTCTGGGACGCCTTCCACGGTCTGCTGTGCTCGCTCCGCGAGCGCCGGCTGTAGCCGGACGCAGACGCCCTGTCAGGTTCCTCCGCCGGACCGTGCGCGTCGTAGGGAGGCCGATGGGCTCCGTCCCGGCTCAGGCCCGCGTGGTCCGGTGGGCTCCCGGCCGGTGATCAGTGCGAGGAAGCCGTGCGGGCTGTCCTCGCCGAAGAGGAGTCCCTGGTTGCGGTCGGACTCGGCGGCGAACTCCGCGCTGCGGGGAAACAGCGCACGCTCGTAGTCGTCGAGCGCCGCGTCGGTGTCGCGGGGACGGGCGGCGATGGCCCTGCCGAGCTCTGCGCCGTCGAACATGGCTAGGTTCGCGCCCTCCCCGGCGAAGGGGGACATCAGGTGTGCGGCGTCGCCCAGCAGTGTGACCCCGGGGACCCGGTCCCACCGGTGGCCGATGGGCAGGGTGTTGATCGCACGCAGCACCGGGACGGCGTCGGTCTCGGAGATCAGCGCGGTCAGCTCGGGGGCCCAGCCGTCGAACTCGGCGACGGTACGCGCGACGACGGCTGCCCGGTCGGTGGCGTCGACACCGTCGATCCAGTTCAGCGGTTTGGCGAGACCGACGTAGGTGTGGATGACGTCGCCGGCCTCGCGATGGACCATCAGGCCCCGGCCGGGCTCGAGAGCCGTCATGGAGCCGGTGCCGACCACGGCGGCGCTGGTGGCGTGACGACGGTCCACGTCGTGCAGGAAGGTCTCCACGAAGGAGATCCCGGTGTAGCGCGGTCGGGCGTCGCTCACCAGGGAACGGACCGTGGACCAGGCGCCGTCGGCCCCGACGAGCAGGTCGGTGGTGACCGTGTCGCCACCGGCGAAGCGGACCTCGTGGCGGCCGTCCCCGAGTGGGGTGACGGCCGTGACCTTGTGGCCCCACCGGATCGTGTCCGCGGGCAGGGAGTCGAGCAGGATCCGCCGCAGGTCGCCACGGAGCACCTCGGGCCGGGTCCCGGTCCCGTCGTCGGGCTCGTCGAGCAGCGCGGAGGCGTGACGGTCGACGACGCGGGACGCCTCACCGCCGACGTGGATGATGCTGCGGAACTCCTCGGTCAGGCCGGCCGCCTCGATCGCGAGCTGTCCGTTGTACTCGTGCAGGTCGAGCCGGCCGCCCTGGGTGCGGGCGTCGGGAGAGGCCTCGGCCTCGTGGATCGTCGACGCGATGCCGTGCACGTGCAGGACGCGGGCCAGCGTCAGGCCGCCGAGGCCCGCGCCGATGATCGTGACCGGATGTCCCATGACGTTGCCTCTCGTGGGCGGCGTGCTGCCGGAGTCGGCTCTGCCGGTACGTCGTACCACCACCATCGGTACGACGTGTCGACCCTGCCGCCCTGCGTCACCGGGGCCGGCGTGCGGGTCCGGCTCCGCGACCGCCGGGGGAGTGTCCGACGGTGCGGGCCCTGCGTCGCGGGTGGCGGGAGCCGACACGGATCGCCGGGCGGTCGGCGCTGCCTCAGTCGCCGAACTCCAGAACGAGCTGTCGGCTCCAGGCCCCGATGGCCGCGGCGGCGTCCGGCGACAGCCGGTCGAGGGCGAGCCGGCGGATCGTGGCGCCGTGGCCGGTGATCGCCCGCACCGCCACGTCGCGACCCGTGTCGGTGAGTGCGACGCCGGTCCGGCGCCCCGCGGCGCCCGCCTCGCGGCGCTCCAGCAGGCCACGGCGCTCCATGCGGGTCAGCTGATGCGCGACCCGGCCCTTCTCCCAGTCGAGCGACGCAGCGAGATCGGTGACGCGCACGGCTGTGTCCCGGGCCCTGTACAGGGTCACCAGGATGCTGAACTCGGTCTTCGAGATCCCGAAGTCGCGCTGCAGGGAACGGTCGACCTCACGCAGGAGAAGGCGCTGCGCCGTCATCCATGTGTCCCAGTAGGCCCACTGCTCCGGGGACAGCTCCGATGACGACGACTCGAGCACGGGGCGAGACTACCCGGGTATGAGTTGACGCATCAACTGTTTCGTCTAGAGTTGATGCATCAACTCTTCGAAGGGTGTGGACACGACATGAGTTCCACTGTGGTGATCGTCGGCGGCGGCTACGCCGGCACGATGGTCGCGAAGGCGCTCGACGACAGGGCCGACGTCATCCTCGTCGACCCCCGCGACGCCTTCGTCAACGTCTCCGGTTCGCTGCGCGCGACGGCCCGGCTCGACTGGGCCGACCAGCCGTTCTTCGACTACGGGCCGCTGCTCACGCGCGGGCGGGTGATCCGCGACTCGGTCGTCGCCGTGCAGCCCGGTGGCGTCACGCTCGCCGACGGGTGCCGGGTCGACGCCGACCACATCGTGCTCGCGACCGGATCCAGCCATTCCTACCCCGCGCGCCCGCGGACGACGGCGACCAGCGCGGCCGCGGCCGCCGACGACCTGCGTGCCACGAACGAGCAGCTGTCGCGGGCCGACCGCGTGCTCGTCCTCGGTGCCGGGCCCGTCGGTCTCGAGCTGGCCGGCGAGATCCGCGACGCGTGGCCCGGCAAGCGCATCACGATTCTCGACCCGTCGCCCGAGATCCTCCCCGCCTGTCTTCCCGAGGTGCGCGACGAGCTCCGCCGCCAGCTGGAGGAGCTGGACATCGACCTCCGGCTCGCCACGTCGCTCGCCGACCTCCCACACGCCGCGGCCGCGACGGCGTCGACGTTCACGGTCACGACGACCGACGGCGAGGAGATCACCGCCGACATCTGGTTCCGGACCTTCGGGTCGCGCCCGCACACGGCCTATCTCGCCGACGGCGCGCTCGTGCGACTCACCGAGCGGCAGACGGTCCCGGTCGACGAGCACCTCAACGTCATCGGACACCCGACCGTCTACGCGCTGGGCGACATCGCCGATCTGGCCGACCCGAAGATGGCCACCCAGGCCATGACCCAGGCGCCGACGGTGATCGAGAACATCGCGGCCCGGCTGCGGGGCGAGCAGCCCGTCGCCGTCCACGAGCCGGCGACGACGCATCGGATCCTGGTGCCGCTGGGCACCCGGTACGGCGTCGGCCAGCTCACCTCCCCCGACGGCGGAGCGATCGCCGCGCCGGTCGACGTCGTGGTCGCGCGCAAGGGGACGGACCTGTTCACCGCCCGCTTCGCCGAGCGGTTCGGGAGGACGGCGACCGCCGGCATCGACTCCACCGGCACCGCCGGTGACGGAGAGGGCAGCGGGTGAGCAGCGGCGTCCGTCCCGGCCCTCCTGCTCCCGCGGCTCGGGCCGGTTGCTCGGCCCTGTGTGCTGGTCGGCGACCCCGACCTCGGCCGGTCCTCGGTGAGGGCGGCCGCGTGGCGGGGCGGGCGTCGGTGCAGACGGCCCCGAGGGCGGGGCCGTCGAGTCCTCTTCGGACCTGTGTGACGGGCGCGGCACCGTACCGATGCCGCCGCGGATCTTCCCCGGGGAATCCTTCCTGCGTAGTTTAGGAGGTATGCCTAACTTAAGTCGCCGGGTCTTCCTCGGTGCCGCCGTGTGCGGCGCACTGCTGTTCGGGACCGTCGCCTGCGGCAGCGAGCCCTCCGGTGCCCCCGACACCGCCCAGGGCTCGGTCGCGGTCACCCACGCACTCGGCACCACGACGGTGCCGCCGGGCGTCGCGCGGATCGTGGCCCTCGGACCCACCGGGTTCGACGTCGCGCTGGCCCTCGACGCACCCGTCGTCGGAGCGTCCTCCAGCGGTAGCGAGTCCGGTCTCTCCCCGTGGACGTCGCAGGCCCAGGGGGTCTCGGACGTCGAGGTGCTCCCCGTGACCGGCGAGGCCACCGAGGTGGACATCGAGCAGGTCGCGGCCCTGAAGCCGGACCTGATCTTCGCTCCGGGCTACTTCGCCCTGGAGAAGTCCTACCCGCAGCTCAGTGCCATCGCGCCGACGATCGGCTACCAGAAGGGCCCGGCCCAGGACACCTGGCAGGAGATGACGACGCAGCTCGCGACGGCGCTCGGCCGACCGGCCGACGCCGAGCAGGTCATCGGCCGGGTGCAGACCACGCTCGACGAGACGCGGGCGGCGCACCCGGCCCTGCAGGGCGCCACCTACACCTTCGGCTTCGTGCAGCCCGGCGCGGTGACCGCGCTGCGTGACCCGGACGACGCGATGAACTCGGTGCCCACGGCGCTGGGGCTGTCGCTGTCGCCGCAGATCCTCGCGCTGCCGAAGGGGGAGTCGTTCGGCGTGCAGATCTCCTCCGAGCAGATCGCCTCGCTCGACGCGGGCGCCCTCGTCCTGTTCGACGGCGGCGACGCGGAGGCACGCAGGACGCTCGAGCAGAACCCGCTGTTCGAGCGGCTGCCGGTGGTGCAGCGCGGGGCCGTCGTGAACTACGACTACGACGAGTTCATCGGGCTGCGCAACCCCTCGCCGCTGTCGATCCCGTGGATCGTCGACCGGATCGCCCCCCGCCTGTCGGAGGCCGTGTCGAAGTAGTCCGGAGTGGTCCTCGTCCGTCCCCAGCGGCCGGCGCCGGTGTCCCGGTGCCGGCCGCCGTCGTGTGCAGAGGGTGCGTCCGCGGGCCCGGGGTCCCGCCGAACGGGGTGGGAGGGCCCGGGGTCCGGCGCACCGCAATGACCTAACGCTAACGCTGGGTAGTGTCACTCGAAAGAGTGACAGCGTCTCCGGAACGGGGCTCCGACCTGGGGTTTCGGGCGGTGTGGGGTTTTTGGGTGATGTCACTCTCTAGGCGGGACGGTGATCCTCGTGCTGAAGTTAGCCTCGCCTTAGAGAAGTGCAGCCGACCTTGTGCGAAGGACCGTGATGGCCGACCCCGTGGGCGTGCGAACCCGTACCGACCAGGAGATCCTCCACGTCCTGGGCGTCGGGTCCGGATCGGCCGACCCGGGCGTCGCCATCGCACCGCCCGTGCACGACCGGTCGGTGACCGGTGCCGGTCGGGTGACCGGCGGCGTCGTCGAGCGCCGGGACCCGGTCGGGTGGCACCGCGGCACGCCCCTCGGGGACGCCACGGGGCAGGTCTCACGCCCCACGGATCTGATCACTCTGCGTGATACCGGGAGTGGCCGCCCGCGTCCCGCCGGCCGCGCCGCGCGCTGACCCGACCCGACCGGACGACCGAGGAGACAGCCATGTCCGAGAACCCGTTCGACGACGAGACCGGGACGTTCCACGCCCTGGTCAACGACGAGGGCCAGTACTCCCTGTGGCCCGCGTTCGCCGCCGTCCCCGCGGGCTGGCAGATCGCGCACGGTCCGGCCGACCGCGCGTCCTGCCTCGCGCACGTCGAGCAGCACTGGACCGACCTGCGTCCGCGCAGCCTGGTCGACCGCACCGGCTGACCGGCCCACCCCGAACCCCCGAAACGGAAGGAACCCCCATGTCCGGCGTCGCCGATGTCGTCCCGCAGGTGTACCGCACGCTGCTCAGCGGCAAGATCCACCGCGCCACGGTCACCCAGGCCGACCTGCACTACGTCGGTTCGCTGACCGTCGACGAGGACCTCATGGACGCAGCCGGGCTGGTCGAGGGCGAGAAGGTCCAGGTCCTCGACATCGACAACGGCAACCGTCTCGAGACCTACGTCATCACCGGTGAGCGCGGCACCGGCGTGATCGGGGTCAACGGGGCCGCGGCACACCTCGTGCACCCCGGCGACCTCACGATCATCGTCGCCTACCAGCAGGTCCCGCAGTCCGCCGTGGCCGACCACGTGCCGCGCGTCGTCCACGTCGACGCCCACAACCGGATCGTCGAGCTCGACACCGACCCCGCCGCGCCGGTGCCCGGGGCCCTCGACCAGCTCGCCGGTCGCTGAGCGTCCGCCCCGAACCGCGCAGGAGGAGCACCCCTGATGAGCCCCGTGTCCACCGACGAGCTCCGTGAGCTGATCGCCGGCCTCGTCGACGAGGAGCCCGAGGACGTCGGCGACGACGACGACCTGTTCGAGCTCGGCCTGCAGTCCATCGCGCTCATGCGCCTGGTCTCGCGCTGGCGCGACGACGGGTTCGACGTGGGGTTCGGCGACCTCGCCGCCCGCCCGACCGTCGCGGCGTGGGCCGCGCTGCTGGCCCGCCGTCCCGACGCCGCCCCGGCGACGGACGGCCCCGACGAGGGGGCCACCGGGGCCGGGCAGCCCGCCGCGACCGACGGGGCCGCCGAGTTCGGGCTGGCCCTGCTCCAGCACGCGTACTGGGCGGGCCGCGACCCGGCCCAGCCCCTGGGCGGGGTGGCTCCGCACCTGTACCTGGAGTTCGACGGCCCCGGTCTCGACCCCGACCGGCTGGCCGCCGCCCTGCGCCGGCTCGTCGACCGGCACCCGATGCTGCGCGCCCGCATCACCGACAACGGCCGCCAGGAGATCCTCCCCGCCACCGGCCAGGGCGCGCCCACCGTGCACGACCTGCGCACGGTGGGCGACGCCGAGCGCGCCGAGCGCCTGGCCGCGACCCGGGACGCGATGTCGCACGAGATGCTCGCGATCGAGCGCGGCGAGGTGTTCCGGGTCGCGGTGAGCCTCCTGCCCGACGGTGCCCGGCTGCACGTCGACGTCGACATGGTCGCCGCCGACGCCGTCAGCTTCCGGGTGCTGCTCGCCGACCTGGCCCGCTGCTACGAGAAGGGCCTCGACGCGCCCGAGACCGAGCCGATCGGCGTCACCTACCGGGAGTACCTGCAGGCCAGGCCGGGTGCCCGGCGGGCCGCCTCCGACGCCGCCCGTGCTTACTGGGAGGGGCGCGCCGCGGAGCTGCCCGGCGCGCCTGAGCTGCCGGCGCTCGAGTACGGCACCGGCCGCCCGCGCGCGCAGCGGCTCGCGTTCACCCTGGCCGGCGACGAGCGGGACGCGGTGTTCGCGGCGTGCCGCCGCCACGGTCTGACCGCCGCCGCCGTCATCGCCACCGCCTACGCCGAGGTCGTCGGCGCGTGGAGCGCGCAGCCGCGGTTCGTGGTGAACGTCCCGCTGTTCGACCGCGATCCGGTGCACCCCGAGATCGACCGGGTCGTCGGCGACTTCACGGGGTCGGTGCTGCTCGAGGTCGACCTCACGACGCCCGCGACCTTCCTGGAGCGGGCGCGCGCCGTCCAGCACCGGCTGCACTCCGACGCCGAGCACGCCGCGTTCTCCGGCGTGGAGGTGCTGCGCGACCTCGGCCGCCGCGCGGGCGAGCAGGTCCTGGCGCCGGTGGTGTTCACCAGCGGGCTGAACCTCGGCGAGCTGTTCGACGAGCGGGCGCGGGCGCTGTTCGGCGACCCGGTGTGGATGATCTCGCAGGGGCCGCAGGTCCTGCTGGACGCGCAGATCACCGAGGTCGGCGGGCAGATCCTGGTCAACTGGGACGTCCGCGCGGACCTGCTGCCCGACGGCGTCGGCGAGGCCATGTTCGCCGCGTTCAGCCGGCTCGTGCGCGGCCTGGGGCAGGACCGGACCTGGTCCGTGCCCGTCCCGGCGCTGCTGCCCGCCGACCAGCTCGCCGTGCGCGAGCGCGTCAACACCACCGCCGGCCTGCCGCCGGCGCGGCCGCTGCACCACGACTTCTTCACCGGCGCCGCCGCCCGCGGGGACGCCCCCGCCGTCGTCGCCGGCTCCGGGGTGCTGGGCCACGCCGAGCTGGCCGACCGGGCGCTGCGGGTGGCGGCCGGGCTCCGCGAGCGCGGCGTCGCACCGGGCGAGCCGGTCGCGGTGACGCTGCCCCGCGGACCGGAGCAGGTCGTCGCGGTGCTCGGGGTGCTCGCCGCCGGCGGCACCTACGTGCCGCTGGGCGTCGAGCAGCCGCCCGCCCGGGTCGAGCGGATCCGGGCGGTCTCCGGGCACCGGTGGGCGATCACCGCCGAGCCGGGGGAGGACCGCGTCACCCTCGCCGAGCTCCTGGCGCACGCGCCGCTGCCCGAGGCGGCCGCCCCCGACCCGGAACAGGTCGCCTACCTGCTGTTCACCTCCGGCTCCACCGGCGAGCCGAAGGGCGTCGAGGTCCCGCACCGGGCCGCCGTCGCCACCCTCGACGACCTGGTCCGCCGCTACCGGATCGGCAGCGGCGACCGCACCCTCGCCGTCTCCGCGCTCGACTTCGACCTGTCGGTGTTCGACCTGTTCGCGGTGCTCGGGACCGGCGGCGCCGTCGTCGTCCTGCCCGAGGGCGCCCAGCGCGACCCCGACCACTGGGCGGGCGCGGTCCGCGAGCACGGCGTCACGATCCTCAACTGTGTGCCCGCGCTGCTCGACGCGCTGCTGTCCACCGGGCACGACCTCGGCCCCACCCTGCGCCAGGTCCTGCTCGGCGGTGACCGGGTGGGCACCGACCTCCCCGGGCGGCTGCGTGAGCGGGTGCCCGGCTGCGGCTTCGCCGGGCTCGGCGGGACGACCGAGACCGCGATCCACTCCACCGTCACCGAGGTCGGCGACGGCCCCGGCGCCGTCGACCCGGACTGGCGGTGCGTCCCCTACGGCACCCCGCTCGACGGGGTCGCGCTGCGCGTCGTCGACCACCTCGGCCGCGACGCCCCCGACCACGTGCCCGGCGAGCTGTGGATCGGCGGCGCCGGGGTGGCGCACGGCTACCGCGGTGACCCGGACCGCTCCGCGGACCGCTTCCTGACCCTCGACGGGCGGCGCTGGTACCGCACCGGGGACCTCGCCCGCTACCGGGCCGACGGCACCGTGGAGTTCCTCGGCCGCCGCGACGACCAGGTCAAGCTCAACGGCTTCCGGGTCGAGCTGGGGGAGGTGGAGGCCGCCACCGCCGCGGTCGACGGGGTCGCCCGCGCGGTCGCCGTCGTCGTCGGCGACGCGGTGCTCGCGGTCGCCGTGCACGGCACCGCCGACCCCGACGCCGTCGCGGCCGCGCTCCCGGACGCGCTGCCGCCGCACATGGTCCCGCGGGCCGTCGTCGCGCTGGACCGGGTGCCGCTGACCACGAACGGGAAGATCGACCGCCGGGCCGTGCGGGCCGCCGTCGCCGAGCGGGTGGCGGCCGGCGCGGACCGGGTCGAGCCCGGCTCCGCGCTGGAGCGGGTGGTGGCCCGGGTGTGGGCCGAGGTGCTCGACCACGACGGTCCGGTCGGCGTCGAGACGCCGCTGTTCGCCCTCGGCGGGGACTCGGTGCTGGTCACGGTGATCGTCTCGCAGCTGCGGGAGCTGCTCGACACCGACGCCGTCTCCGCGCGCACGGTGTTCGCCCACCCGACGGTGCGGGAGCTGTGCCGGGCCCTGCGCGCGCAGGAGCCCGAGCGTGTCGACGCCGTCGCCGAGGTCGTCGACGAGATCGAGTCGCTCGCCGAGGACGACGTCGACCGGGCGCTGGCCGACCGGTGAGCCACCGCCCGCGCGGCTGAGCCCCGCCGCCCCGTACCCGCACGACCGCACCCATCCGTCCCGCCCGGGACACCGGAGGCCACCACCATGACCAGTCTCGACGAGCGCAAGCGCGCCCTGATCGCCCGGCGCCTGGCCGAGGCCGGCCTGCGCCGCAGCGACCCCGCCGCCGCGCCGCGCCGGGCCGGTCGGACCGAGTTCCCGCTGTCGTTCGCGCAGCGGCGGATGTGGCTGCACCACCAGATCGTGCCGGGCAGCACCGCGTTCAACCTGTGCATCGAGCTGACCGTCGACGGCGACCTCGACGAGCGGGCCCTGCGGGCGGCCTTCGACGCGCTGGTGGCCCGGCACGAGGTGCTGCGCACGACCTACCACGCCGGCGACGACGGCGACCCGTTCCAGCGGGTGCACGACACTCTCGGCCTCGTCTGGGAGGTCCTCGACGCGCCCGGGACCGACGCCGCCGCGCGTCGCGCGTGGGTCCGCGAGCTGGCCCGCGAGCGGGCGTCGCGGCCCTACGACCTCGCCGTGGACTCCGCGCTGCGGGTGGCGGTGGTCCGGGAGGGCCCGGCGCGCACGACGGTGCTGCTGCAGGTCCACCACATCGCCTGGGACGGCCTCACCTTCGCCGTGATCTCCCGCGACCTGGAGCGCGCCTACCGGCAGGCGCAGGCCGGGGACGTGACCACGACCCCGCCGCCGCGTCAGGTCGCGGACTTCGCCGACGCCGAGCAGCGGGCGTGGGCCGGCGGCGACGGGGGCGCCGGGGCCGACGCGGCGTTCTGGCGGGAGCGGCTCGCCGAGCCGGTGCCCGCGCTGTTCGACCGGTTGCCCGCCGAGGACCCGGCGGCGGGCGTCGAGGCGGGGGGACGGGTGGACCGGCGCTTCTCCCCGGCCGCCGCCCTGGCCGTGCGGGAGCTGTCCGCGCAGCTGGGCACGACGCCGTACACGGTGGTGCTCGCCTGCTACAGCGCCGTGCTGAGCCGGTTCGCCGGGACCGGCGACGTCGCCGTCGGCACCGCCGTGGTCAACCGCGAGGACAGCGGGGTCACCGAGCTCGTCGGCAACTTCGGCAACCTGGTGGTGCTGCGCTCGGCCGTGCGACCCGACGACACCGTCCGGTCGCTCACCGGCCGGGTCGCGGCCGTGGCGGCCGACGGGTTCGGGCACCAGGGCTTCCCCTACGACCGGCTCGTCGAGCTGCTGAACCCGTCGGCGTCCGGACAGGCCCGCTCGCTGTTCGAGGCCCAGCTGCTGTTCCTCACCCAGAAGCTGCACGGCCCGCAGCTGCCCGGCGCCACCACGAGCTGGCTGCGCACCGACAACGGCACCGCCCAGCACCCGCTGGCGCTGGAGGTGTTCCTCACCGACGACGGCTTCGACGTCGAGGCCACCTACGCCGCGGCGCACCTCACCGCGGACGCGGTGTCGACCCTGCTGGCCGACCTGGAGGCGCTGCTCGAGGACGCCGGGGACGACCCTGACCGCCGGCTCGCCGACATCTTCACCACCCGCCCGGTGCACCGGTCGGTCACCGGCACCGACGGCGGGCCCCGCTGGACCCCGGCGGACGCGCTCGGCCCGGACGCCGCCGCCCGCGCCGCCGAGGTGGCCCTGGTCGGCGCGCCCGCCCCCGGCCGTGCGCCGGTGGAGGTCACCGTCGCCGAGCTCGACGACGCCGCCGACCGCGTCGCCGCCACGCTGCGGGCGCGCGGCATCGGCCCGGAGGACCGGGTCGCCGTGCTGCTGCCCCGCACCACCGGCCTGGCCGCCGCGGTGCTCGGTGTGCTGCGCGCCGGCGCCGTCCTCGTGCCGGTGGACCCCGGCTACCCGGCCGCACGGATCCGGCACGTGCTCACCGACTCCGCGCCCGCCCTGGTGATCACCGACAGTGCCGTCACCGCAGCCGCCACCGCAGCCGTCGCCGCGACCGGTGCGGCCACGGCGACCGTCGCGGACCTGTCGGCGGGCCCGGCCCCGGACCGGCCGTTCGACCGGCCGCGTCCCGAGCAGGCCGCCTACCTCGTCTACACCTCCGGCTCGACCGGTGTGCCGAAGGGCGTGCTCGGCACGCACCGCGGCCTGGCCCGGCGGCTGGACTGGGCGGACCGCGCCTGGCCGGTGGAGCCCGGCGACGTCCGGGTCGCCAAGAGCTCGATCGCCTTCATCGACGGGGTCACCGAGCTGCTCGCCGCACTGTCCGGTGGGGCCCGGGTGCTCGTCGCCGACGACGCCACCGCGACCGAGCCGGAGGCGCTGGCCCGGCTGCTGCGCACCGAGCCGGTCGCGCAGGTCACCGCCGTCCCGTCGCTGGTGTCGGTGCTCGCCGAGACCCCCGGCCCGGTCGCGGTGCGCCGCTGGGTCTGCTCCGGCGAGCCCCTGACCGCCACGGCCGTTGCGGCCGCGCGGGCGTGGGCGCCCGGCTCGGCCGTCGTGAACTCCTACGGCTCCTCCGAGGTCGCCGGTGACGTGCTCGCCGGCGAGGTCGACGGCGACGAGCGCGTCACCGCCGGACGCGTGGTGCCCGGCAGCACCGTCGTGCTGCTCGACCGGTTCCTGGCCCCGGTGCCCGACGGCGTCGTCGGCGAGCTCTACGTCGGCGGTGAGCAGGTGGCCCGCGGCTACGCCGGACGGCCCGCCGAGACCGCCGCCCGGTTCGTCGCCGACCCCGCGGTGCCCGGTGCCCGGCTCTACCGCACCGGTGACCTCGCCCGCCGCCTGCCCGACGGCCGGTTCGAGCTGCTCGGCCGCGCCGACGACCAGGTCACCGTGCGCGGCGTGCGCGTCGAACCCGGCGAGGTGGAGGCCGTCCTCGTCGCGCAGCCGGGCGTGCGCTCGGCCGTGGTCGTCGCCCGCACGGTCGGCGACGGACCGTCCCTGGTCGCCTACGTCGTCCCCGCCGACGACGCCGACGAGCCCGTGGGCGAGGACCTGCGCGCTGCCGTGGCGCAGCGGCTGCCGTCGCAGTTCGTGCCGGCCGCGGTCGTCGTGCTCCCGGAGCTGCCGCGCACCCCCGGCGGCAAGATCGACAAGCGGGCGCTGCCGGTGCCCGGCCGCGTCCACGCCGGCTCGCGGCCGCCCGGCGACGACCGCGAACGCGCGCTGTGCGCGCTGTTCTCCGAGCTCCTCGACCGCACCGGCATCGGCGTCGACGACGACTTCTTCGCCCTCGGCGGGCACTCGCTGTCCGCGCTGCGGCTGGCCAACCGGGTGCAGGCCCGGCTCGGCGCCCCGGTCACGGTGCCCGACGTCTTCGCCCACCCGACCGTCGCCGGTCTCGCCGCGCTGGTCGCCGACCTCGACCCCGCCGGGACCGAGGACCGGGACCCGGCGACGGCCGACGGCCCGGTCCGCCGCCCGGACACCGCACCCGCGGTCCTCGCGCCCGCCCAGCATCCGATGTGGACGCTGTACCGGATGCAGGGCCCCGGCGCGGCCTACAACGTCCCCCGCGAGTGGACCGTCGACGGCCCGTTCGACGCCGGGGCGTTCCGCGCGGCGCTGCACGACGTCGTCGCCCGGCACGAGGCGCTGCGCACCACCTACGGCGAGACCGCCGACGGCACGGTGACCGTGCACGTCCACCCGGCCGGTGAGCTGCCGGTGCACGTCGGGACGGGTGCCCGCGACGAGGCGGGCGCCGACGCGACGCTCGCCGCGCTCGTCGGGCACCGCTTCGACCTGGAGCGCGAGGCCCCGGTCCGCGCCGAGGTCGTCCGCACCGCCGCCGACCGCCACCGCATCGGGCTCGTGTGCCACCACATCGCCGTCGACGAGTGGTCCCTGCGGGTCCTGCTCGCCGACCTCGGCACCGCCTACGCCGCCCGCCGCGCCGGGAACACCCCCGCCCTGCCCGCACCGCCGCTGCGCCACGGCGACGTCGCCGCCTGGCAGGCCGGGCTCGTCGGGACCCCGCAGGAGCCGACCGACCGCGCCCGGCGCCAGCTGGAGTTCTGGGCCGACCGGCTGACCGGCGCGCCGCCGGTCACCACGCTCCCCACCGACCGGCCCCGGCCCGAGGCGCCCGGCGGACGCGGCGCCGAGGTCCGCACGGAGTTCGGCCCCGAGCTGGCCGCGGCGCTCGGCGCCGCCGCCCAGCGGCACGGGACCAGCATGTTCATGCTGCTGCACGGCGCGCTGGCCGTGCTCCTCGAGGCGCACGCCGACGCCGACCGCGACCCCGGCGACGACGCCGGTGACGCCGTCGTCGTCGGCACCCCGGTCTCGGCGCGGCGGCACGCGGGCGCCGAGGACGTCGTCGGGTTCGCGCTGACCACCCTCGCGCTGCGGCTGGACCTGCACGGCGACCCGACCCTGGCCGAGGTCCTGGACCGGGCACGCACCGCGGACCTGGCCGCGATGGAGCACACCGACGTCGGTTTCGACAGAGTCGTCGACCGGGTCGCCCCCGAGCGGGGCGCGGCCTCGCCGCTGTTCCAGGTGGAGCTGCTCTACCTGCGCACCGACCCCGACCGCAGCGAGCTCGACCTCGACGGCGCCGTCACCACGGCCCGGCGCACCGGCACCGGCTCGGCGAAGTTCGACGCGACCTTCGCCTTCCACGAGTCCGTCACCGACGCGGGCGACCCGCGGCTCGGCGTGATCGTCGAGTACGCCACCGAGCTGTACGACGCCACGACGATCGAGGCGGTCCTCGCACGGCTGGAGCGTCTGCTGGAGCTGGTCGCCTCGGCCCCCGGGACCCGGCTCTCGCAGCTGCGGCTCGACCCGCCCGCCCCGGCACCCGACCCGGCACCGACCGGTGCCGACGGTCTTCCGCCCACCCTCGCCGCGCTGTTCACCGCGACCGTCGCGGCCCGGCCCGACGCCCCCGCACTCGTCGCGGGGGCGGAGCGGCTGACCTGGGCCGGCCTCGCCGACCGCGCCGGGCGGCTCGCCGCCGTGCTCGTCGCCGACGGGGTCCGCCCGGGGGACCGGGTCGCCGTCGGCGTCCCGCGCGGCGCCGACATGGTCGTCGCGATGCTCGCCGTCGCCCTGGCCGGGGCCACCGCGGTGCCGCTGGACGTCGAGTCCCCGGCGAGCCGCCTCGCGCTGATCGTCGGTGACGCCCGGCCGCACTGCCTGCTGGCCGTCGCCACGACCCCGGAGGGCGTGACCGGACTCGGCCCGCGCGTCGTCGCCGTCGACGCGGTCACCCCGGACCTCGCCCCGCTGCCCGGGCCCGTCACCGTCCCCGCCGCGCAGCCGGCGTACGTCGTCTACACCTCCGGGTCCACCGGGCGCCCCAAGGGCGTCGAGGTCCCGCACCGCGCGGTGCTGTCGCTGCTGGCGGCGACCGTGGCACCCGGCGGCACCATGGACGTCACCGCCGACGACGTGTTCTCCCTGGTCCACTCGATCGCCTTCGACGTCTCGGTGTTCGAGCTGTGGGGCGCGGTCGCCACCGGCGCGACGGTCGTCGTCGTCGACGGCGACACCGCCCGCGACCCGGAACGCCTCTGGGCGCTGATCGCGGCCGAGCGGGTCAGCGTGCTCAGCCAGACGCCCTCGGCGTTCGGGCCCCTGGCCCTCGCCGAGCCCGCCGGCTCCGCCGTCGCCGACAGCCTGCGCTACGTCGTGTTCGCCGGGGAGGCCCTCGAACCGCGGCTGCTGCGGGACTGGTGCGCCCGGCACACCCCCGGCGCCCCGGTGCTGGCCAACCTCTACGGCATCACCGAGACCACCGTGCACACCACGTACCGCGAGATCGGCACCGCGGACCTCGACCGGCCGGTCAGCCCGGTCGGTGGCCCCCTCGCAGGGCTGCAGGTGCGGCTGCTCGACCGGCGGCTGCGGCCGGTCCCGGCGGGTGTCGTCGGCGAGATCCACGTCGCCGGGGCCCAGCTGGCCCAGGGCTACGCCGACCGCCCCGACCTCACCGCCGTCCGGTTCGTCGCCGACCCCGACGGCCCGCCCGGCACCCGGCTCTACCGCTCCGGTGACCTCGCCCGGTTCGACCGGGCCGGTGAGCTGGAGTTCGCCGGCCGCGCCGACGAGCAGGTGAAGATCCGCGGCTACCGGGTCGAGCTCGGTGAGGTCGACACCGGCCTGCTCGCGCTGCCCGGGATCGCGCAGGCGGTCACCCGGGTGCACACCGGCACCGACGCCGCCGACCGGCGGCTCGTCGGCTACGTCGTGCCCGCCCCCGGCGCCGCGGCCGACCCCGCCGCGCTGCGCACCGCCCTGGGCGAGCTCCTGCCCGGCTACATGGTCCCCGCCGCGATCGTCGTCCTGGACCGGCTGCCGCTGACCGTCAACGGCAAGCTCGACCGCCGCGCACTGCCCGCGCCCGACTTCGGCGGCGGTCCCGCCGCCGCGGACCGCGAGCCCGCCGACGACGCCGAGCGGACCCTGTGCGCAGCGTTCGCGCACGTGCTCGGAGCCGGCCGGGTCGGCCCGGACGACGACTTCTTCGCCCTCGGCGGCGACAGCATCCTCGCCACCCGCGTCGTGCGGACCGCGCGCGAGGCCGGGCTCGACGTCCGCACCGCGCACGTGTTCGCCCACCGGACCCCGGCCGGGATGGCCCGCGCCGCGGGCACGGCGCCGCGGGCGGCCCACGCCGACACCCGCCCGCTGCGCGACCTGCTCGGGCTCGGCCCGGCCGACGTCACGGCGCTCGGCGAGCGGGTCGGCGGCACCGCGACCGACGCCTGGCCGCTGTCACCGCTGCAGGAGGGGCTGTACTTCCAGTCCGTCTACGACACCGCCGACACCGCCGGGGCCACGGCGGGCAGCGACGTCTACATCCTGCAGACCGTGTTCACCCTGGACCGGGTCCTGGACCGGGAGCGGCTGGAGGGTGCGCTGGCCCGCCTCGTCGCGGCCACGCCGCTGCTGCGGGTCGGGTTCACCACCGACGACCGGGGCCGCCCGGTCCAGGTCGTCCGCGACCACCTGCCGGCGCTGCCGGTCGGGGAGCGGTCCGCCGGATCCGTGGACGAGGCCCGTGCGCTCGCCGCGGCCGAGCGGGCGCGCTCGATCCCGCTCGACGCGCCGCCGCTGTTCCGCCTGCTCCTCGTGCACCTGCCCGACGGCCGGGACCGGCTGGTGCTGACCAACCACTTCCAGCTGTTCGACGGCGCCTCGGCCATGCGCGTGGCGGACCGCCTGCTCACCCTGCACGACGGCGGCGAGCCCCCGGCGGCGCCCGGCTACGACGCCTACCTGCGCTGGACCGCCGACCAGGACGAGAAGACCTCGCGCGAGGTGTGGGCGCGCGCCTACGCCGACCTCACGGCCCCCACCCTGGTCGCGGGCGAGGAGCAGCGGTCGTTCACCGAGCCGTCGTCGCGGATCGGGACCCGGCTCGGGGTCCCGCTGTCCGACCGGGTCCGGGCCGTCGCCGCCGGGCACGGGGTCACCGTCAACACCGTCCTGATCGCCGCGCTCGGCGTCGTGCTCGGGCACGCCACCGGCGGCGACGACGTCGTGCTCGGCACCCCGATGGCCGTCGCACCGGACGAGATCGCCGGGATGGAGCACGCCGTCGGGCTGTTCCTCAACACGGTCCCGGTCCGGGTCCGGCTCGCCCCCACCGACACCGGCGCCGACGTGCTGCGCCGGCTCGGCGACGAGCGCGCCGGGCTCGTCGCGCACGAGTACCTCGGGCTGGGGCAGATCCAGCAGGCCACCGGCCGGCCGCGGCTGTTCGACACCCTGTTCACGCTGCGCAACGCCTGGGACTCCTTCGCCGAGGCCGCGCAGCGGCACGGGATGGCCGACGTCGAGACCCTCGACGACTCGCACTTCCCGCTGTCGTTCGCGGTGAACCCGTTCGACGACATGGAGCTGACCGTCGACCACCGGCCGGAGGCGGTCGACACCGGCACGGCCCGGCAGCTGATGGACCGCTTCGTCGCCGTGCTCGACGCCCTCACCGCCGCTCCCGGCGCGCCGCTGGCCACGATCGACCCGGGCGTCGCGCCGCACGCCGACGACACCGCCGTCCCGGTCCCGGACGCCACGATCGCCGAGCTGCTCGCCGAGCGCGCGGCGCGGTGCCCGGAGCGCACCGCGCTGGTGGCGGGGGAGTCCCGGCTGAGCTTCGCCGAGCTCGACGCGCAGGTCACCCGCACCGCGCGGGTCCTGCGGTCCCGCGGCGCCGGACCCGAGACCGTCGTGGCGCTGGGGCTGCCACGCTCGACGGCCAACGTCGTGGCGCTGTTCGCGGTGCTGCGGGCCGGGGCGGCGTACGTGCCGCTGGAGCTGGACCACCCCGACGAGCGGCTCGCCGAGATCCTCGCCGCCTCGGGGGCGTCGCTGCTGGTCACCGACTCGACCGTCGCGCCGCGCTTCGACCGGGCCGTCCCGCAGGTGCGCCTGGACGAGCCGGGTCTGTTCGACGGTGTCGCGGACACCCCGCTGACCGACGAGGAGCTGGGCTCGTTCGCGCCCGGCACCCCGGGCCGCCTCGACCACCCCGCGTACGTGATCTTCACGTCGGGGTCGACGGGGAAGCCGAAGGGTGTGGTGACCCCGTTCCGCGGGCTCACGAACATGCAGGTCAACCACCGTCGGGAGATCTTCGCGCCGACGATCGACGCGGCGGGTGGGCGGGTGCTGCGGATCGCGCACACGGTGTCGTTCGCGTTCGACATGTCCTGGGAGGAGCTGCTCTGGCTGGTGGAGGGGCACGAGGTGCACGTGTGCGACGAGCAGCTGCGCCGTGACGCGGAGCGTCTGGTGGCCTACTGCGCCGAGCACGCCGTCGACGTCGTGAACGTGACCCCGACCTACGCCCACCACCTGTTCGCCGCCGGCCTGCTCGACGGCCCGCACGTCCCGCCGCTCGTGCTGCTCGGCGGCGAGTCCGTCCCGGAGTCGGTGTGGACCCGGCTACGCGACACCGACGGCACCTGGGGCTACAACCTGTACGGCCCCACCGAGTACACGATCAACACCCTCGGCGCGGGCACCAGCGACAGCCCGACCTCCACCGTCGGCACCGCGATCACCAACACCACGGCCCACGTCCTCGACGGCTGGCTGCGCCCGGTGCCCGACGGCGTGATCGGCGAGCTCTACATCGCCGGGACCGGCCTGGCCCGCGGCTACCTCGACCGGCCCGGCCTCACCGCGGAGCGGTTCGTCGCCGACCCGTGGACCCCGGGCCGCCGCATGTACCGCACCGGCGACCTGGTGCGCCGCCGTCCCGACGGGAACCTGGACTTCCTGGGCCGCAGCGACGACCAGCTCAAGATCCGCGGCTACCGGGTGGAACCGGCCGAGATCGAGACCGCCCTGAGCGCCGCCGACGGGGTCTCCCAGGCCGCCGTCGTCGCCCGCCCGCACCCCGAGGTCCCCGGCCAGCGGCGCCTCGCGGCCTACCTCGTCGGCACCGCGACACCTGAGGCGGCCCGCGAGGCCGTCGCGCGGACCCTGCCCGACTACATGGTCCCGACCCTCTGGGCCGTGGTCGAGAAGCTCCCGCTGACCGTCAACGGGAAGCTCGACATCGCCGCGCTGCCCGAGCCGGCGGCGATCGCCCCCACCGGCGGCCGCGCACCGCGCACACCCCTGGAGGAGACCCTCTGCTCGATCGTCGCCGAGGTGGTGGGCGTCGACGGGGTCGGCCCCGACGACGACTTCTTCGACCTCGGCGGGGACAGCATCTCCGCGCTCGCCCTGGCGAACCGGGCCCGCAAGGCGGGGATCCGGATCCGGCCCCGGCACGTGTTCGAGGCCCGCACCGTCACCCGGCTCGCCCCCTACGGCAGCCGCACCGCCGCCGCGCGCCCGGCCCTGCAGCCCGTGCACCACGACGGACCCGAGCGGGAGATCTCGGCCGGGCAGCGGCAGATGCTCGCGCTGTCGCGGGTCGGCGGCCCCGGCGCGGTCTACAACGTGCCGGGGGTCCTGCGCCTGCACGGCCCGCTCGACACCGGCGCGCTGAGCGCCGCCTGGCTCGACGTCCTCGGACGCCACGAGGTGCTGCGCACGACCTACCCCGACGGCGCGACCACGGCCCGGGTGCTCGAGCTCGACGCCGTCGGCTCGGCGGTCACCACCGAGCGGATCGACGACGAGACCCTCGACGCGCGGATCGAGGCCGCGGTGCGCACCCCGTTCGACCTCGCCCGCGAGATCCCGGCCCGCGTCACCCTGTTCGAGCTGGGCCCCGACGAGCACGTCCTGGTCGCGGTGCTGCACCACATCGCCGTCGACGAGTGGTCCTGGCGCCCCCTCATCGACGACCTCCAGACCGCCTACCGGGCGCGGCTGCGGTCCGGCCCGGACGCGCCGTCGTCGCTGCCCGCGCCGGCCGTCCGCTACGCCGACTTCGCCGCCTGGCAGCGCGCCTGCCTCGCCGACGGGTCGGACACCTCCGCCGCGGCGCAGCTGGACTTCTGGCGGACCACGCTGACCGGCGCCCCGGTCGAGACCACGCTGCCGGTCGACCGGCCGCGGCCCGCCGCCCCCACCGGAGCCGGCGACGCCGTGCCGGTCGAGGTCGGCCCGGAGCTGACCGCCGAGCTCCACCGGCTCGCCCGCTCGCACGACGTCACCGTGTTCATGCTGCTGCACGCCGCGCTCGCGGTGCTGCTGTCCCGGCACACCGGGTCACCCGACGTCGTCGTCGGCACCCCGATCTCGACCCGCTTCGACCCGGCGCTCGACGACGCGGTGGGCTACTTCCTCAACACCCTCGCGCTGCGCACCGACGTGGCCCCGGACCACACCGTGGCCGACCTGCTGCGCGCGGTCCGCGGCGCCGACCTCGACGCCTACGACCGGGC
Organism: Pseudonocardia sp. ICBG601; assembly: GCF_020496245.1. Lineage (NCBI taxonomy): Bacteria > Bacillati > Actinomycetota > Actinomycetes > Pseudonocardiales > Pseudonocardiaceae > Pseudonocardia > Pseudonocardia sp. ICBG601. Next base: position 126,637 of record NZ_JAHLJA010000150.1, read on the forward strand.
CGACGTGCCCTTCTCCGACGTCGTGGCGGCCCTGGCCCCGGACCGGGCGCCCGGGCGCAGCCCCCTGTTCCAGGTCATGGTGGTGTGCCTGGGCGGCGACGCGAACGCCCTGACCCCCCGCCTCGACGGCGTGCACGCGAGCGCCGACGTGGTCCGCACGGGCACGGCGAAGTTCGACGCGTCGTTCAACTTCACCGACACCCCCGACCTGCTGTCCGGCGTCGTCGAGTACTCCACGGACCTGTTCGACCGGTCCACGATGGAGCGCGTCGCCGACCGGATGGTCGCGGTGCTGCGGGCCTTCGCCGAGGACCCGGCCCGTCCGGTCGGGTCGATCGACGTCCTCGCCCCGGCCGACCGGGCCGACGCGGTCGCGCGCGCGGCGTCCGCGGTCGTCGACGTCCCGGACGTCACGATCGCGGAGCTGCTCGCCGAACGGGCGGTGACCTGCCCGGACCGCACCGCACTGGTCTCCGGCGACGAGCGCGTCACCTTCGCCGGGTTCGACGCCCGCGTCACCCGGCTGGCCCGCGTCCTGCGCTCCCGTGGGGCCGGCCCGGAGACGGTCGTGGCGCTGGGGCTGCCGCGGTCGGTGGCCAACGTCGTGGCGCTGTTCGCGGTGCTGCGGGCCGGGGCGGCGTACGTGCCGCTGGAGCTGGACCACCCCGACGAGCGGCTGGCCGAGGTCCTCGCCGCCTCGGGGGCGTCGCTGCTGGTGACGGCCGCGGGTGTGGCCGCGCGGTTCGACGGTGCGGTGGAGCAGGTGCGCCTGGACGAGCCCGGTCTGTTCGACGGTGTCCCGGACACCCCGCTGACCGACGAGGAGCTGGGGTCGTTCGCGCCCGGCACCCCGGGCCGGCTGGACCACCCCGCGTACGTGATCTTCACGTCGGGGTCGACGGGGAAGCCGAAGGGTGTGGTGACCCCGTTCCGCGGGCTCACGAACATGCAGGTCAACCACCGTCGGGAGATCTTCGCGCCGACGATCGACGCGGCGGGTGGGCGGGTGCTGCGGATCGCGCACACGGTGTCGTTCGCGTTCGACATGTCCTGGGAGGAGCTGCTCTGGCTGGTGGAGGGGCACGAGGTGCACGTGTGCGACGAGCAGCTGCGCCGTGACGCGGAGCGTCTGGTGGCCTACTGCGCCGAGCACGCCGTCGACGTCGTGAACGTGACCCCGACCTACGCCCACCACCTGTTCGCGGCCGGGTTCCTCGACGGGGCACACGTCCCGCCGCTGGTCCTGCTCGGTGGGGAGGCGGTCCCGGAGTCGGTGTGGTCGCGGCTGCGCGACACCGACGGGACGTGGGGCTACAACCTGTACGGCCCCACCGAGTACACGATCAACACCCTCGGGGCGGGCACCACCGACAGCGCCACGTCGACCGTGGGCACGGCGATCACGAACACCGTCGCGCACGTCCTCGACGGGCGGCTGCGGCCGGTGCCCGACGGCGTCGTCGGGGAGCTGTACATCGCCGGGACCGGCCTGGCCCGGGGCTACCTGGACCGGCCGGGTGCGACCGCGGAGCGGTTCGTCGCCGACCCGTGGACGCCGGGGGAGCGGATGTACCGCACGGGTGACCTGGTGCGTCGCCGTCGCGACGGGAACCTGGACTTCCTGGGGCGCAGCGACGACCAGCTCAAGATCCGCGGCTACCGGGTGGAACCGGCGGAGGTCGAGACCGTGCTGGGCGCGGTGGACGGGGTCTCCCAGGCCGCCGTCGTCACCCGCACGACCGGGACGACGAAGCGGCTCGCGGCCTACCTGGTGGGCGAGCCCGACGTGGAGACGGTCCGCGACGCGGTGGCCCGCGTGCTGCCCGACTACATGGTGCCCACCCTGTGGGCGGTCGTCGACGCGCTGCCGCTGACCGTCAACGGCAAGCTCGACACCGGCGCACTGCCCGAGCCCGCCCCGGTCGCCCGGCGTGCCTCCCGCGCCCCGCGCACCCCGCTCGAGGAACGGCTGTGCGCGATCGTCGCCGACGTCCTCGGGCTCGACACGGTCGGCATCGACGACGACTTCTTCGGCCTCGGAGGGGACAGCCTCGGCGCCATCGACATCGCCACCACCGCCCGGCGCGAGGGCATCGAGCTGCGCGTGCGGGACCTGCTCGTCGCCGGGACGGTCGCCGCGGTCGCGGCGGCGCTCGACGACAGCGGTGACGGCGACGGCGGCGATGGCACCATCGGCACGGCAGGCACGGCAGGCACGGCCGGTGCCGGGCCGTCGGCCACCCCGGCCGCCGGGGAGCCCGGCACCGCGCCGCTCACCCCGGTCCAGTCCTGGCTCGGGTCCCTGGGCGGCCCGGTCGCCGGCCGGGCGCAGGCGGTGCTCGTCACCACCCCCGCCGGGTTCGGCGCCGACGACCTCACCGCGCTGGCCGACGCTCTGCTCACCCGGCACCCGGTCCTGCGCTCGGCCCTGGAGACCGACGCCGGCGGGCGCTGGACGGGCCTGCGGATCCTCCCGCGCCGCGACGCCGACCCGGCCGCGCTGGTCCGGCGGGTCCCCGTCGACCCGGCCGCCGGGGACGACGCGCTCACCCGCGCCGTCACCGCCGCGACCCGCACCGCCCGCGCCGAGCTCGACGCCGGACCCGGCGGGATGCTGCGCCTGCTCTGGTTCGACCGCGGCACCGCACCGGGCAGGCTCGCGGTCGTCGCGCACCACCTCGCGGTGGACGGGACGTCGTGGCGGGTGCTCGCCGAGGACATCGCCACCCACGGCACCGGGGCCGAACCGGCACCCGAGGCCACCGGCGTCGCCGCGTTCGCCGCACGGCTGCACGCGCACGGCGCGGGCCCCGAGGTCCGCGCCGAGGCCGGGTTCTGGCAGGAGGTCCTCGACGCGGCCGCCCCGCTGCCCGTGCGGCGCCCGCGCGACGGGGACACCCGTGCGACGGTCCGCGAGACCACCGCGTCCTGCCCCGGCGACGTCGTCACGGCGCTCGCGCGGCACCACGGCACCGGGACCGAGGCGGTGCTGCTCGCCGCGCTCGGCGAGGCCCTCACCGTCACCGGACCCGACGGGCCCGTGCTGGTCGACCTGGAGCACCACGGCCGCGCCGAGGAGCTCGGACCCGACGTCGACCTCGCCCGCACGGTCGGCTGCCTCACCGTGCTCGCCCCGGTCCCCGTGCACGGCACCCCCGGCCCGGAGGTGCCCGACGCGGCCGCGGCGCTCACCCGGGCCCGCGACGCCGTCGCCGCGCCCCCCGGGCGGGGCCTGGGCTGGGGCCTGCTGCGGTACCCGGCCGACGGCCCGCCACGGGTCACCGGGCCGGGAGCGGAGGTCGCGCTGAACTGGCTCGGTCGCACCACCCGGCCCGCCGGGACCGCGGGCGGCGGCTGGGAGCTCGCCCCCGAGCAGGACGCGGTGCGGGTCGGACCCGCGCCCGGCGTGCGCACCGGGCACTCGCTCGTCGTCGACGTGCTGGTGCGCGACAGCGCCGGGGGCCCCGTGCTGGAGACGACGTTCGGCCACCCCACCGGTGTCCTCGACGCCGCCACGGTCGACCGGGTCGCGGCCCGCTGGGCCGAGGTCCTCACGACCTGGGCGGGGCGTCGCTGATGGCGTCCCTGCTGGTCGACGTCAGCCCGCTGCGCGAGGACCGGACGTTCCGCAACCTGTTCGTCGCCCGGACCGTCCTGCTGTTCGGGGTGGGGATCGTCGCGGTCACCGTGCCGCTGGAGGTGTACGCCCGCACCGGGTCCACCCCGATCGTCGGGATGGTGACCGCGATCGAGTCGGCGGCGTTCGTCGTCGGCTACCTCGGCGGCGGGGTCCTCGCCGACCGGGTCGACCGCTGGCTGCTGGTACGGGTTACCTGGCTGGTCAGCGGGACGACGTTCGCCGGGCTCGCGGTGAACGCCGCCTGGATCGGCTCGACCCCGCTGACCGCCGCGCTCGTCGCCGCGAACGGGCTGTCCGGCGCCACCTGCATCACCGCCATGCTCGCCGTGACCCCGTCCATCGTGGACCGGGCGAAGCTGCACGCGGTCGGCGCGCTGAACACCGTGTCGCTGCGCCTCGGCGCGGTGGTCGCCCCGGCCGTCGGGGGCATCGTGTTCGCGGTCGCCTCGGCCGCGTGGAACTACACCGCGGGCGCCCTCGCCGCCGCGGCGACCTGGGTGCTGCTGATGGTCGCGCCACCGCCCGGCCGGGGACGGACCGTCGCGGCCGGCCCGCCGCCCACCGGGCCCGGGACGGAGGTGCCGCCCGGCACCCCCACCGGCACGGGCACCGACAACGCCGACGCCGGCGGCGACCGGGCCGTCGCCGACGGGCCGCCGGAGCCGGCCGAGAGCCCGCTGGCCGCGCTGCGGTCGGGCGCCCGGTTCGCCGTCCGGGAGCCGGTGGTGTCCGGCGTGATGGTGGCCGGACTGGTCGGGATGATCGGGGGCGGCTCGTTCGTGCTGGTCCCGGCGTTCGTCGAGGCCCGCTTCGGGGGCTCGCCCACCGTCGTCGGCCTCATGTACTCGGCACTCGCCGCCGGGGTCGTGCTCGGCTCGCTGGGCAGCGGCTGGGTCCGGCGCAGCCCGCGGCCCGGTCGTCTCCTGCTGGTGCTGATGGTCGCCTGCTACGCCTGCTACGCGCTGGCGGGAGCGGCCCCGACCGTCGCGCTGGTGCTCGCCGCGCTGGTCGCCGCCGGCGCCACGAACGCGATCGAGGAGGTGCTGCGGTACACGCTGCTGCAGCTCCGCACCCCCGACGCCCTGCTGGGCCGGGTGAACAGCCTGTTCGCCGCCCAGGCCATGACCGGCGCCGCGATCGGCGCCGTCGTCGCCGGGTCCGTCGGCGGCGTCGTCGGCGACGGCGACGCCCTCTGGGTCTACAACACCGTCACCGGCCTGGTCGCCGCGGCGACCGGGCTGCTGCTCGGACCGCTGCGCCGGGTCACCCGCGCATCCATCGAGGAGGAACGATGATCTTCGTCGGCGACGGCGCCCTGCTGTGGCGCGCCGTCCGGCACGCCCGGGCCGACGGCCACCCCGTCGACCTCGTCTGCCACGGTCCCCGCACCACCCCACCGCCCGGGTCCGCCCCCGAGTCGGCCCGCACGGTCCACAGCGGGCACGACCTGGAGGAGCTCGCCGGCGAGCTGGCCGCACGCTGCACCGACGGTCTGCTGTGGTCGATCGACAACCCGTTCCTGTTCCGGGAGAAGGTGCTGGCCTCGGGGCTGCGGCTGCTCAACGTGCACGGGGGGCCGCTGCCGTCCTACCGGGGGCTGCCGCCGGTGACGGCGGCCTACGCCGTCCTGCACGGCGAGACCACCTTCGCCGCGACCCTGCACGAGATCGACGCCGGCATCGACACCGGTCCGGTGCTGGCCGAGGCACGGTTCCCGGTCGACCCCGACGCCGTCCTGGAGGACGTGCTGTCCGACCTCGTCGAGGCCGCGCACCGGGCGTTCACCGACAACCTCGCCGCGGTCGTCGACGGCACCGCCGGACCGGCCCGCACACCCGAGGGCGACCCCGGCTACTACGGGCTCGCCGAGGGACTCGAGCTCGCCGGGATGCGCGACCACCCCCGCTACGACCAGGCCACCGACCTGGGGATGTTCGCCGACTACTACCCCGACGCCGCGGCGGCCTGGGGCTGACCCGGCGACGACGCCACCCACCACGTCCCGGCACCCCCACGACCCCACCCCCGGTGGCGCGAGCGCCGGTCCGAAGGAGATCCGACCATGTCCACGACCACCGAGGCGGCCGGCCCGCCGCGCACCCACCCGGCCCCCACCGAGCGGACCCGGACCGCCGCCGACCGGATCGCCGGCGCCACAGCGATCGCCCGCGCGGTACCCGACGGGGACCCCTACGTGCTCTACGAGCGCGGCGACGACGTCTTCCTGGCCGCGGGCACCGCCGCCGAGCTCGTGCTGGGCCCGGACGGCCTGACGGTCACCTCGCCCGCGGGCACCCGGCACGAACCGCTCGGCACGGACCCGCTCGGCCAGGTCGGCTCCGCCCTCGCCGCGGTCGGCGGCACCGGGTGGCAGGCCTTCGGCTGGGCGTCGTTCGAGCTGGCCCACCTCCTGCACGGCGGGGAGCTGCCCGCGGGCACGGGCACCCTGCTGCACCTGCTGCTTCCCCGCCACCGCGCGCACCTGCACCCCGGCGGCGCGGACGTCGACACCGCCGACGACGCCGTCGCACGGTCCTGGCGCGACGCGATCCTCGGTGCCGGGCCCGCCGGGCCGCGCACCGGTCCGCCGGTGACCGTCGACGAGTCCGCCCGCGCCGAGGCCTACCGCGGCTCGGTCGCCGCGGCCGTCGCCGAGATCGCCGCGGACCGCTTCCGCAAGGTCATCCTGTCCCGCACCGTCCCGGTCACCGAGCCGGTCGACCTGCCCGCCACCTACCGGCACGGCCGGGCGCACAACACCCCGGCCCGCTCGTTCCTGCTGCGGCTCGGCGGGCTGGAGGCGGCCGGGTTCAGCCCGGAGACCGTCGTCGAGGTCGCCGCCGACGGCACCTTCTCGACCCAGCCGCTGGCCGGGACCCGGGCCCGCTCCGGCGAGCCGGGCCGCGACGCCGAGCTGTCCGACGAGCTGCGGCGCGACCCCAAGGAGATCTACGAGCACGCCGTCTCGGTGCAGGTCGCCCAGGACGAGGTGTCCGAGGTGAGCGACCCGGACGCCGTCGTCGTGGAGGAGTTCATGCGGGTGGTCGAGCGCGGCAGCGTCCAGCACCTCGCGTCCCGGGTCCGCGGCAGGCTGCGGCCGGGCGCCACCGCCTGGGACGCGCTGGGACGGCTGTTCCCCGCGGTCACCGCCTCCGGGCTGCCGAAGGCCCCGGCGTGCGCGGCGATCAGCCGCCACGAGGGCGCGCGCGGGCTCTACAGCGGCGCGGTGCTGACCGTCGACCACACCGGGGCGCTCGACGCAGCGCTGGTGCTGCGCGCCATCTACCGCGCGCAGGGCCGGACCTGGCTGCGGGCCGGGGCCGGCATCGTCGGTGCGTCCACACCGGAACGGGAGCTGGAGGAGACCCGGGAGAAGCTGCGCAGCGTCAGCCGGTTCCTGGTCGGGGAGGAGACGACGTGACCGTGCTGATCGACGGGGCGCTCGGCTGGCCCGCCGAGGCCGTGGAACGCTACCGGCGCGAGGGCTACTGGGGCGAGGACACCCTCGGTGACCTGCTGGGGGAGTGGGCCGGCCGGTACGGCGACGCCGTCGCCGTCGTCGCGGGGCCGAGCCGGCAGACCTACGCCGAGCTGGACCGGGCCGCCGACGCCCGCGCCCGCTCGCTGCGGGCGCTCGGCATCGCCGAGGGCGACCGCGTCGTGGTGCACCTGCCCAACGTCGCCGAGTTCACGGTGACGCTGTTCGGGCTGCTGCGGGCCGGTGCGGTGCCGGTGCTGACCCTGCCCGCGCACCGGCAGGCCGAGATCGAGCACCTCGCGGCGCTGTCCGGGGCCGTCGCCTACGTCGGTCCCGACGTGGTCGAGGGCTTCGACCACCGCGGGCTCGCGCTCGCGGTGGCGAAGGCGGTGCCCTCGCTGCGGCACCTGCTCGTCGACGGCGACGCCGTCGCGGGGACGACCGCGCTCGCGGACCTGCCGGCCGGCACCGCCGACCCGCTGCCGCGGCCCGACCCCGGCCAGGTCGCGGTCCTGCTCGTCTCCGGCGGCACCACCGGCAAACCGAAGCTCATCCCGCGCACCCACCGCGACTACGCCTACAACGCCCGGGCCAGCGCCGAGGTCTGCGCGCTGACCGCGGACGACGTCTACCTCGCCTGCCTGCCGCTGGCGCACAACTTCCCGCTGGCCTGCCCGGGCCTGCTGGGCGCGCTCGGGGTGGGGGCCACGGTCGTGCTCGCGCCGGTCCCGAGCCCCGAGGTCACCCTCGGGCTGGTCGCGGCAGAGGGCGTCACGGTCACCGCGATGGTGCCGCCGCTGCTGCGGCTCTGGGCCGACCTCGCCGGCGACGGCCGCGGGTCCTGGGACCTGTCGACGCTGCGCCTGGTCCAGGTCGGCGGGGCCAAGTGCGACGCGACGCTCGCCCGCCGCGTCCGCCCCGAGCTCGGCGCCACGGTCCAGCAGGTCTTCGGGATGGCCGAGGGACTGCTGAACTACACCCGGCTCGACGACCCCGACGACCTCGTCGCGGTCAGCCAGGGGCGACCGCTCAGCCCGGCCGACGAGGTCCGGGTCGTCGACCGCGACGGCGCCGACGTCGCGGAGGGGACGGCGGGGGAGCTGTGGACCCGCGGGCCGTACACGCTGCGCGGCTACTACCGGGCCCGGGAGCACGACGCCACGTCGTTCACCCCGGACGGCTACTACTGCACCGGTGACCTGGTGCGCCGCCTCCCGACCGGGCACCTCGTCGTCGAGGGCCGGATCAAGGACGTCGTGAACCGCGGCGGCGAGAACGTGGCCGCCACCGAGCTGGAGGAGCACCTGCTGGCCCACCCGGACATCGCCGGCGCGGCCGTCGTCGGGATCCCGGACGACGACCTGGGCGAGGCGGTGTGCGCCGTGATCGTCCCGGCGCCCGGCGCGACGCCGCCGAAGCGACGTCACCTGCGTAGCTTCCTCACCGAGCGCGGGCTGGCCCGGTTCATGTCACCGGACCGGGTCGTCGTCCGCGACGACCTGCCGCTCACCGCCGTCGGCAAGATCGACAAGCGGGCGCTGGGTGTGCTGCTCGCCGCCGAGGGGAAGGTTCCCCGATGACCGTGACACACCTCAACGGCATCCGGCTGTCCTGGACCGACCACGGCGGCGACGGCCCGCCCGTCGTCCTCGTGATGGGCACCGGCAGCCCGGGCCGGGTCTGGCAGACCCACCAGGTGCCCGCGCTGCGCGACGCGGGCCACCGGGTCCTCACCCTCGACAACCGGGGCATCCCGCCGAGCGACGAGTGCGCGCACGGGTTCACCGTCGACGACATGGCCGCCGACGTGCTCGCCCTCGTCGCGCACCTCGACGCGGGCCCGGCCGCGCTCGTCGGCACCTCGCTCGGCTCACGCGTCGTGATTGAGGCGGGACTGGCCAGGCCGGACCTGGTCTCCCGGGTCGTCGCGATGGCCGCGCACGCCCGGCTCGGCCCCGTGCAGCGGGCGGTCACCGACGGCGAGATCGCGCTGGCCGACGCCGGGGTCGAGCTGCCCGAGGACTACCACGCCGCGGTGTCCGCGCTGCAGTACCTGTCACCCGCGACCCTGCGCGCCGACCGGGAGGCCCAGGACTGGCTCGACATCCTGGCGTTCGCCGGGGCCGGTGTGTCCAAGGGGCACCGGGCCCAGCTGCAGGTGTCGATGGCGCTGCGCGACCGCACCGAGGCCTACCGCGCGCTCGCCGTGCCACTGCTGGTGCTCGCCTTCGCCGACGACGCCGCCATCCCGCCGCACCTGAGCCGCGAGGTCGCCGACGCCGTGCCCGGCGCCCGCTACGTCGAGATCGCCGACGCCGGGCACTACGGCTACCTCGAACGGCCGGACGAGGTGAACCGGGCGACGGTCGAGTTCCTCAGCGACCGGTAGCGGGCGCGGCCGCCACCCGGGCCAGCGCGGGGCGGAGCCGGTCGAGCAGCCAGCCGGTGGACACCACGTTCGGTGCCTGCAGGGCGATCGCCTCGTCGAGGCCGATCGGGACGTACGTCGTGCGCGACAGCGCCCGCGCGACCACCGGGTCGCCCTCGAAGCGCCGCCGGTCGGCCGCGGTCGGGAAGCTCATGACGACCAGATCGGCCTCGGCCAGGCGACCCGCCTCCTCGTAGGACAGCGCGACCGTGCCGGGGGCGACCCCGTCACCGGCGGGCGGGTCGGCGGCGAAGGTCGGCGGCAGGCCCAGCCCGAGCGCGCGGGTCAGCGCCGTCGACTGGTTCGCCGGGTCGACGATCACCGGGATGACGTCCCCCCGTGCCTGCCCGACCAGCACCGACCGGCCGGCGAGACCGGGCAGCTCCGCCCGCAGCGCGGCGACGGCGCGGTCGGCCCGTGCGACGAGCTCCTCGGCCCGGTCCGGGACGCCGAGGGCCGCCCCGATCCGCCGGGCGTCGTCCTGCATCGTGGCGCCGAACAGCGTGTCGCGGTGGACGACGGTCGGGGCGATCGCGCTCAGGCGCTCGTAGGCGTCGCGGTCGGTCACGAGGTAGGACGACACGGCCAGGACGACGTCCGGGCGGTACGCCGCGATCCGCTCCAGCGGCAGCGGCTCCAGCTCGTCGATCGTCAGCACCCCGTCCGGGAACGGCGCGAGGTAGGGCGCCTGCGGCTGCGACTCCCCGGCGTTGCGCAGCCCGCCGACGACATTTGCGCCGAGCTCCCGCGCGACCGCGACGTCGGCCGCCCCCAGCGCGACGACGCGCCGCGGGCGGGCCGGGAGCGTCGTCGTCCCGAAGGCGTGCTCCAGCGTCAGCGGGAACCCGGCTCCCGGTTCCGCCGGACCGGGGCCGGGTGGTGTGCCGGTGCACCCGGCGACGAGCAGCAGGGCCGCGACGACGAGCGCGACGGTCGACGAACGGGCCGAGGAGACCGGTGGGGGACGCACACCCCGGCAGTCGTCCGCGGGCGGCTCCGGGTTCCGGGGAGCGGTGTTCCCCACACCCGAGGCGGTCCGGCAGCCCTGCGCGGGGACGCGCCGTGGGCGGGTGGCTCCCGTGACGACCACCGGGGAGTCCATCAGGGCGCGTGACGTGCCGCGTCGTTCCCGGTAGGTTCCGCTAGTGAACAGCTGATCACCTCACGACGGCGTGGGTGCGCGGAGCGCGGTCGTGGCCGAGGAGGACCCGCCGATGAACATCGCCACGCTCCTGCGCCGCAGTGCGGCCGACCACCCGGCGGACGTCGCGCTCCGGCTGGACGACGACGAGATCGACTACGCCGGGTACGCCGAGCGTGGCGCCCGCTTCGCCGCGCACCTGAGGCACACCGGGGTCGAGCCGGGGGAGCGGGTCGGGTTCTTCCTGCCGAACTGTCCCGAGTACCTGGTCGGGCTGCTCGGTACGTGGCAGGCCGGCGCGGTCGGCGTGCCGCTCAACCGGATGTTCCCCGACGCGGCGCTCCGCCACGTCGTGCGCGACTCCGGGCTGCGGGTACTCGTGCTGCCCCCCGAGGACCGGGACCGGGTCGCCGCGCTGCTCGGCGACGAGTGCCCGGACCTGCTGACGACCGACGGGTTCACCGCGGCCCTGGCGGCCCACGAGCCCGCGGCCGACGTGCTGCCCCGGCTCGACGGCGAGGACGCCTGCATCATGTACACCTCGGGCTCGACCGGGGTGCCGAAGGGCGTGCGGCAGACCCACCGCAACCTCGTCGCCGAGGCGGAGGGCGCCATCGGCCGCTACCGGCTCACCGCCGCCGACCACGTGCTGAACTGCATGCCGCTGTTCCACGTCGGCGGCCTGCAGCTGGCGAGCCTGCCGCTGCTGCTGCTCGGCGGGCAGATCACGTTCATGCCGCGCTGGGACGTCGTGCGGTGGCTGGAGCTGGCCCAGGAGCTGCGTCCGACCTTCGGCGGCCTGATCTCCACGATGATGATCGACGTCGGCAACCGGACGGTGGGGTCGCCGGTGGTGCTCGACTCCTTCCGGATCTGCATGTTCGGCGGTTCCCGCACCCCCACGGCCGCGATCGAGCGGCTCGAGGCGGGGACCGGGATCGCGGGCGTGGAGATCTACGGCCAGACCGAGCAGAACGGCCTGGTGGTCACCTACGGCCCGGACGACGTGCGGCGTCCGGACTCGATGGGCACCCCGCTGGAGCAGATCGTGCGCACGCGGCTCGTGCCCGTCGGCGGCGGCCCGGACCTGCGCCCGGGGGACGAGGGCGTCGGCGAGCTCTGGGTCCGGGGGGACGCGGTCACCCCCGGGTACTGGAACAGCGACGTCCCCGAGAAGTGGTCGGCGGACGGCTGGTTCCGCACCGGTGACCTGATGTCGCAGGACGCGGACGGCTACCTCTACTACGTCGACCGGATCGACGACATGATCGTCTCGGGTGGGGAGAACGTGTTCCCGCAGATGGTGGAGGAGCACCTCGCCGACCATCCCGACCTGGCCGAGGTCGCGGTGATCGGCACCGCCCATGAGCGCTGGGTCGAGCAGGTGACCGCGGTGGTCGTCCCCAACAGGCCCGGTGTCACCGCGGAGCAGATCGCCGCCTGGTGCGCCGCCGACCCGAACCTGCGGGGGATGCACGGACCCAAGCGGATCGAGATCGTCGACGCGCTGCCCCGCACGGGCAGCGGCAAGCTGAACCGGCCCGAGCTGCGCGCGATGTTCCCCTGACCCGGCGCGGGGCCGCCGCCCCGCTCAGCCGGGCAGCAGGGCTTCGGGGATGTCGACGAGGCGGCTGCGCAGGTACTCGCCCAGCCCCTTGGCCTGCGGGTCGGGGCGGGTGGCGGACGCCACGCCCGCCCCCAGGATCCCGACCACGACGAAGTTCAGCGCACGCAGGTTCGGCAGGTCGAAGCGGCGGATCTCCAGCCCGGCGGCCTCCGGCAGGAGCGCGCGGACGCGCTCGACGGTGAGGTGGCCGCGCAGCCACGCGTACTCGTCGTCGGTACGGGTCCAGAGCCCGATGTTCGCGTTCCCGCCCTTGTCGCCGGAGCGGGCCGCCGCGATCTCGCCCAGCGGCAGCCGCCGGGTGGGCCCCGGCACGGGTGCCGGCACGACCGGCTCGGCCGGGGCGGGGATCCCGGCGGTGACCGGGCTGTGCGGCACCGGCGTCGTGGTGCCGTCGGGCAGCGTGACCAGGTGCTCCACCTCGGAGGCGGGCACCAGGGTGGGCCAGTAGACGCCGAAGGCGCTCTCGGCCGACGGCGGGGTGGTGGTGTGGAAGCCGGGGTAGCCGCCGAGGGCGAGCTCCATGGTCGTGTTGGAGAAGGCACGGCCGACCTTGCGCCGGTCCGGGTCCTTGACGGTGACCCGCAGGTGGGCGGTCGCCTGCGGGTTCGTGGGCGCGTCGGGGTGGTCGAAGCGCAGCAGCTGGATGTCGAGCTCCTCGAACCGGTCCGCGCCGCCGAGCAGCTCGGTGAGCTGCTCCGACGCCCAGGCCGCCTTCTCCTCGATCTTCGTGCCGGTGAGCACCAGCGTCATGGTGTTGCGGTAGCCGCCCTCGTAGTTCAGCGCGACCTTGAGCCGGTCGGTCGGCGCGCTGCCGCGGGTGCCGGAGATGCGCACCCGGTGCTCGCCGTCCTGGGTCAGCTGCAGCGAGTCGAAGTGCGCCACGGCGTCCGGTCCGGGGTAGGCGGGCTCGGCGATCTCGTAGAGCAGCTGTGCGGTCACCGTCCCCGGCGAGACGAGCCCGCCGGTGTCCGCGTGCTTGGTGATCACGCTGGAGCCGTCGGCGGCGACCTCGGCGATCGGGAAGCCGGGGTAGCGGCGGTCGGTGATCTCCTCGAAGAAGGAGTAGTTCCCGCCGGTGGCCTGCGGGCCGCACTCGATGACGTGCCCGGCGGCCATGGCGCCGGCGATCGCGTCGAAGTCGGTGCGCTCCCAGCCGTGCCACCACGCGGCGGGGCCGACGACCACGGACGCGTCGGTGACCCGCCCGGTCACCACGACGTCCGCCCCGGCGCGCAGCGCCTCGGTGATGCCCCACGCGCCGAGGTAGGCGTTGGCCGACACCGGGGTCACCCCGGCGTCGGCCAGGGTGGCGCCGGTGTCGAGGTGGGCCAGGGCGTGCCCGGCGCCCTGGAGCTCGTCGAGCCGGTGGACGAGGTCGTCCCCGTGGACGTGGGCGATCCTCGGGGCCAGGCCGAGCCGCCCGGCCAGCGCGGCGAGGTCGGTGGCCAGGCCCGCGGGGTTGAGCCCGCCCGCGTTGGACACGATCGCGATGCCGCGGTCCAGGCAGGTGCCGAGCACGTGCTCGACCTGGGTGAGGAACGTCTTCGCGTAGCCGCCGGTCGGGTCCTTCTGCCGCGCCTTGTAGAGGATCAGCATGGTCAGCTCGGCGAGGTAGTCCCCGGTCAGGACGTCGATCGGCCCGCCCTCGACCATCTCCCGCGCGGCGGTGATGCGGTCGCCGTAGAAGCCGGAGCAGTTGCCGATGCGCACCGGTGCGCGGGTCATGCGGGCCCTCCTGCGGGGGTACGGGTCGGGGCGGGGAACGCCGCGGCGACGGCGCCCGGGGCGCGGCCGGGGCCGGGCGGGTTGGCGAAGGTCTGGGCGATCGAGACCCATTCGGCGGCGACCGGCCCGGTCGTGGCCACGTCGGTGTCGTCGGGGTGCCTGCGCTGGGTCGCGACCAGGCAGAAGCCGAGCGCGGAGCCGGTGACCCGGTCCGCGGCGTCCTTCGGGCCCCAGGTCCACAGCGCACCGGAGGGAGCGACCAGCTCCACCCGCACCGGCACCTCCGGGACCTCGCGGCCGTTGTTGCGGAAGGTGAAGCCGAAGGTCTGCACCCCCAGATGGGCGACGTGGCGCAGCCGGTCCGTCGGCTCCCGCAGCACCCCGAGCGCGTCGGCGACGTCCTGGCCGTGCGCCCAGGTCTCCATCAGCCGGGCGGTGACCGAGGACAGGGCGCTCATGTCCGGCCCGTACCAGGGCAGCCGGGTCTTCGGCCCGATGCCGCGGAAGGTGCCGACGAGGGCGTCGCGGGCCCCGGCGAACCAGGCCCGGACCTCCTCGGCCCGCAGACCCGCGTGGTCCGCGGCGATCCGGTCGGGGAAGCCGGGCCCGAGCTCCTGCAGCCCGTCGGCCCGCGTGCGGAAGGTCGCCGGGTCCGTCGCGGCGAGGGTGGCCGCCTCGTCGAAGTAGGCGAGGTGGGTGAGCTGGTCGCGGACGGTCCAGCCCTCGGCCGGGGTGGGGCCGCCGATGGCGGCGTCGTCGAGGTCGGCGACCATCGCGCGGACGACCGCGCTCTCAGCCTCCAGGTCGTCGAGGACCGCGTCCATGGACACCATGGTCATACCCCCTGCCAGACGGGGGCACGCTTCTCCCGGAACGAGAGCGGGCCCTCCTGGGCGTCCTGCGAGAGGTAGACCGGCTCCCAGATCTCCTCGGCGCGCTCGTAGGCCTCGGCGCGGGTGTGGCTCGCCGACAGGTACGCGGTCCGCTTGGCCGCGAGCACCGACAGCGGGGCGTTGGCGGCGATCCGCTCGGCGAGCCGCTGGGTGTGCCCGCGCAGCTCGGCGGCGGGCACCACGTCGTTGACCAGCCCGTGGCCCTGCGCCTCGGCCGCGCCGATCGGGTCTCCGGTGAGCAGGATCTTCATCGCGACCCGCGGCGGGACCAGCCAGGACAGCGGCGCCGCCCACGGGGAACCGCGGCCGATCCGGACCTCGGACACCGCGAAGCGGGCGTGCTCGGCGGCCACCACCAGGTCGCACTGCTGGGCCAGGAGGAACCCGCCGCCGTAGGCGATGCCGTTGACCGCGGCGATCGTCGGCTTGGGGACGTCGATGTTGCGGCCGAGCTGGGGCAGGAAGTCCGGGGGCGGGACCCGGAGCGCGACGTCGTTCATCTCCTTGAGGTCGCCGCCCGCGCAGAACGCCTTCTCCCCGGAGCCGGTCAGCACCAGGACCTTCGCCGTGTCGTCGGCGTTGAACCGGTGGACGCCGTCGAACAGGCCCTCGCGGACGGCCCTGCTGAGGGCGTTGCGGGCCTCGGGGCGGTCGATCGTCAGCCAGGCGACGCCCTCGGTCACCTCGTAGGTCACGTCGCTCATGTCAGGCCTGCGCCTCCTCGATGACGGCGAGGACCTCGCCGGACTCCACGGTGTCGCCGACCTGTACGCCCAGCTCGGCGACGGTGCCGGCGACGGGGGCGCGCACGAGGTGCTCCATCTTCATGGCCTCGAACACCACGACGACCGCACCCTGCTCGACCTGCTGCCCGACCCCGGCCGCGACCCGGACGACGGTGCCGGGCATGGGGGCGAGCAGCGAGCCGGGGGCGGCGTCGGTGCCGGGCTCGGGCAGCCGGGCGCGCTCGGTCAGCGTGGTGGCGCCGAGCGCGCTGTCGACGTGGACGGTGTCGCCGACGCGGTGCACACGCACGGCACGCCGCACACCGCCGACCCGCAGGTCGACCCGGTCCGCGGTGGCGGCGAGCACGGCCGCGCCCGGGAGCGCGGTCCCGTTCACGCCGGCCTCGAGCGTGCCGCGGCCGAGCCGGTAGGTCACGTCGAGGTCGGTGTCGCCGGCCCGGTACTCCGCGTGCTGGGCGGCGCTGCGGACGTTCCGCCAGCCCGACGGCACCGGCTGCTGGACCGCGGCGCCCGCCCGGCGGCCGGCCTGGTCGGCCAGGGCGGCGGCGAGGGCGTGCACGGCGAGGGTGGACTCCGCCGGGGTGCCGACGAGTGCGGTGGGCTCGTGGCGGGTGAGGTAGCCGGTGTCGGTCCGCCCGGCCAGGAACTCCGGCTCGCGCAGGACGGCGACGAGCAGGTCCCGGTTGGTGACCGGGCCGTGGATCTCGGCCTCGGCGAGGGCCCGCGCGAGCTTCCGGGCGGCCTCGGTGCGGGTGCGGCCGTGGGCGATCACCTTCGCCAGCATCGGGTCGTAGTGCGTCCCGACCACCGAGCCGTCCCGCACACCGGTGTCGACGCGCACGCCGGGCAGGGCGGGCACGTAGAACCGGTGGAGGGTCCCCGAGCCGGGCAGGTAGTCCCGGCTCGGGTCCTCGGCGTAGAGCCGGGCCTCGATCGCGTGGCCGGTGATCGTGGCCCCGGTGACCTCCGCGGGCAGCGGCTCGCCCTCGGCGACCGCGATCTGCAGCGCCACCAGGTCGAGGCCGGTGATCTCCTCGGTGACCGGGTGCTCGACCTGCAGACGGGTGTTGACCTCGAGGAAGAAGAACTCGCCGTCCTGCGCCATGACGAACTCGACGGTCCCGGCGCCGGTGTAGCCGATCGCCGCACCCGCGGCGACGGCCGCGTCGCCGAGACGGGTGCGCAGCGCGTCGTCGACGGCGGGGGAAGGCGCCTCCTCCACGATCTTCTGGTAGCGGCGCTGGATCGAGCACTCCCGCTCGAACAGGTGCACCACGGTGCCGTGGGTGTCGCCGAAGATCTGCACCTCGACGTGGCGCGGGTCCTCGACGAACCGTTCGAGGAACACGGTGCCGTTGCCGAAGGCCGACGCGGCCTCGCGCCGGGCCCCGGTCACGGCGTCGACCACCTCGGACGCGGAGCGGACGATGCGCATGCCGCGCCCGCCACCGCCGAAGGCGGCCTTCACCAGCAGCGGGTAGCCGATGCCGTCGGCGAGGGCGGAGACGGCGGCGGCGTCGACCTGTTCGGCGTCGTCGATCGTGGCGCCGGGCAGGACGGGCACGCCCGCCTTCTCCATCAGCTCCTTCGCCGCGATCTTCGAGCCCATCGCCTCGATGGCCTCGACCGGCGGGCCCACGAAGGTGATCCCGGCGGCCGCGCACGCGCGGGCGAAGTCCGCGTTCTCGGACAGGAAGCCGTAGCCGGGGTGGATCGCGTCGGCGCCGGTGAGCAGCGCGGCCTCGATGATCAGGTCGGCGCGCAGGTAGGTCTCCGACGGGGCGGCGCCGGGGAGCCGCACCGCCTCGTCGGCGGCCTCGACGAACAGGGCGTCGGCGTCCGGGTCGGAGTGGACGGCGACGGTGGCGATGTCCAGCGCGCGGGCCGAGCGGACGACCCGCTCGGCGATCTCCCCGCGGTTGGCCACGAGCAGCTTGTGGACGGTCATCTCCTCACCTCACATCCGGAAGACGCCGTAGCCACGCTGGCCGGCGACGATGTTCGAGTGCGCGGTCGACAGGGCGATGCCGAGCACGGTGCGGGTGTCACGGGGGTCGATCAGGCCGTCGTCGTAGAGCCGGGCCGTGACGAAGAAGGCGTGCGACTCCTGCTCGATCTGGGCCTCGATGGCGGCGCGGTTGCGCTCGTCGGCCTCGGCGTCGAACTCCCGGCCCGACGACGCGGCGGA
Source organism: Pseudonocardia sp. ICBG601 (assembly GCF_020496245.1). NCBI lineage: Bacteria > Bacillati > Actinomycetota > Actinomycetes > Pseudonocardiales > Pseudonocardiaceae > Pseudonocardia > Pseudonocardia sp. ICBG601. The sequence continues at coordinate 144,503 of NZ_JAHLJA010000150.1, forward strand.
CTGCCTGGCGACGATCGACATCACGCCGGCGAGCTGGGCGGCGCCCATGACGGCGAGCCGGGAGCCCGGCCAGGCGAACATCAGCCGCGGGTCGTAGGCGCGTCCGGACATGCCGTAGTTCCCGGCGCCGAAGGAGGCAGCCAGGTTCAGCGTGATGTGCGGGACCTTGCTGTTCGCCACCGAGTTGATCATCTTGGAGCCGTCCTTGATGATCCCGCCCTGCTCGTAGCTCTTCCCCACCATGTAGCCGGTGGTGTTCTGCAGGAAGATCAGCGGCGTGTCCGTCTGGTTGGCCAGCTGGATGAACTCCGAGGCCTTCTTGGCCTCCTCGCTGAACAGCACGCCACGGGCGTTGGCGAGGATGCCCACGGGGTAGCCGTGGATCGACGCCCAGCCGGTGACGAGGCTGGTGCCCCACAGCGGCTTGTACTCGCCGAACCGGGAGCCGTCGACGACGCGGGCGATGACCTCGCGCGGGTCGAAGGGCACCTTGATGTCCGACGGCGCGATGCCCAGCAGCTCGTCGGGGTCGTGGACCGGCTCGTCGGCGGGCAGCGTGGGGCCGGGGCCGAGCTTGTGCCAGTTGAGCTCGGAGACGATCCGGCGCCCGATCCGGATGGCGTCGCGCTCGTCGACGGCGAAGTGGTCGCAGAGACCGGAGACCTTGGCGTGCATCGCCGCGCCGCCGAGCTCCTCGTCGTCGGACTCCTCGCCGGTGGCCATCTTCACCAGCGGCGGTCCGCCGAGGAACACCTTGGCCTGCTGGTCGACCATCACGGCGTGGTCGCACATGCCGGGCACGTAGGCGCCGCCCGCAGTGGAGTTGCCGAACACGAGCGCGATCGTCGGGATCGCCATCGACGACAGCTCGGTCAGGTCGTGGAAGATCTTGCCCGCGTGCACGAACAGCTCGGACTGGGTGGGCAGGTCCGCCCCGCCGGACTCGACGAGGTTGATCGTGGGGAGCCGGTTGATGCGCGCGATCTCCAGGGCGCGCAGCGTCTTCCGCAGCGAGTACGGGTTCATCGCGCCACCGCGGACGGTGGGGTCGTGGGCGATGATCATGCACTCGACGCCGGAGACGACGCCGATCCCGGTCACGATGGAGGCGCCCACGGTGAACTGGGTGCCCCAGGCCGCGAGCGAGGACAGCTCGAGGAACGCGGCGTCGCGGTCGAGGAGCAGCTCGATGCGCTCCCGCACGAGCAGTCGCCCGCGGTCGCGGTGGCGCTGCTGGTAGCGCTCGCCGCCCCCGGCGATCGCGGTCCGGACCTGCTCGTCGAGCTCGGCCAGGACCTTCTCCGCGTGCGCGCGGTTGGCGAGGTAGACCTCGTCGGAGGTGTTGAGCGCGGAGCGCAGGACGGTCGTCACGGGTGTCCCCCCTGGTCCGAGCGGGCCGGGCCCGGGCCGTGTTCCCGGAGGTCCCTGTGCCCGGAGCTCTCCCGAACGTCCACATCGACTCCTCTGCGCATCCGGCCGGCCGGGCGTCGTCGCCCGCACGAGTGCATCGTCGTTCACTAACCATGCCCGTGGCAAGTCCTGTCGCCGCCACCGGCCGGGCTCGGCGCGTACGCGTCCGGACCCGTGTGGGCGGCCCGGTCGCGGCGTCGCGCCCGAGCCCTCAAGTTGTGAACGACGAGTGACTAAGGGCTTGTGGTCGGCAGGTGATGCCGCGATGCTGTCCGCCTCAGGTGAGCTCGGCAAGGAGGCTGGTGTGGACCTGCAGGGACAGCTCGGGAAGATCGATGTCACGCGCCTGCGCGGACGACGTGCGGTGAACCGGTGGGAGCGGACCTCGGTCGGGGACGTGTTCGAGCGTCTGACCTGGAGCTACCCCGACAAGACCGCGATCACCGGCCGGCCCGGTGCCTACGGCGAGGAGCGGTTCGCCTCCGTCACCTACCGCGAGGCCGACGGGATCACCGGCCAGGTCGCCCACGCCCTCGCGGCCCGGGGGCTGGAGCCGGGCGCGCGGGTGCTGCTGTTCTGCGAGAACTCCGTCGAGGCCTACCTGGCCAAGGTCGGTGTCGCGAAGGCGGGCATGGTGGCCGTACCGGTGAACCCGGCCCTCGCCCCGGACGTGCTCGAGCACCTGATCGGCCAGGCCGAGCCGGGCCTGGCGATCGTCGACGCGGAGCTGTGGCCGCGGGCCGAGCAGGCGTTCACCGCCACCGGGCTGCGCGTCGGCGCGACGATCACCATCGGCGGCGGGCCCGTCGCGGGGAGCCCGAGCTTCGGGGACCTCCTCGACGGTCTGCCGACGACCGAGCCCGACGTCGAGATCCACTCCGACGACATCTGGGAGATCCTCTACACCTCGGGCACCACGGCGATGCCCAAGGGCGTGATGATCTCGCACGGGTCGACCCACCTCGCCGCGCTGAACTTCACGGTCTCGCTGACCCGCGGCCTGCGGGTGGAGACCGACCTCAGGGTCGCCACCGCGCTGCCGATGATCTACCACGTCGGCGACCAGATCTTCACCTTCTCGGCGTTCCTGGCCGGCGGCTCCCTGGTGCTGAGCCGGCGCCCGCTGCCCGACCAGCTCGTGGCCACGATCGCCGAGGAGCGGCCGACCGCGCTGTGGGCGGGCTCCCCGCAGTTCGTCGCCGCGCTCGACGCCGTGGCGGAGCGGACCGGCGCGGACCTGTCCAGCCTGACCGTGCTGGTGTACGGCTGGGGCGCCCTCGAACCGGCCGTGTACGCGCGGCTGCAGGACCGGGCCCCCGGCCTGGTGGTGCTGGGCATCTTCGGGCAGACCGAGGCGATCGCCTGTCACCGGTTCTGGCCCGCCACGTGGAGCGAGGTCTACGCGCGGACGGCTCCGTCGGTGAACTACGTCGGCGTCCCGAGCCCGCTCCTCGCCTCCGACGTCGTCGACGAGACCGGGGTGTCGGTCCGGGACACCCCGCACGTCCCGGGCGAGGCGGTGTACCGCAGCCCCATCGTCACGGCGGGCTACTACCTGAACGAGGAGGCCACGAGGGAGGCGTTCCGCGGCGGCTGGTTCCACTCCGGGGACAGCGCGTCCGTCGACGAGGACGGTCTGCGGATCATGGTGGACCGCTTCAAGGACATCGTGAAGTCCGGTGGGGAGAACGTCTCCAGCCTGCGGGTGGAGTCGGTCCTGCACGGGCACCCGGCCGTGGAGAAGGCGGCGGTGATCGGGCTCCCGCACGCCCACTGGGGCGAGGCCGTCACGGCGGTCGTCGTGCTGCGGGAGGGCGCGGCGGCCGACGCGGAGTCGATCATCGCGCACTGCCGGGCGAAGCTGGGCGGGTACGAGACGCCGAAGGCGGTCGTGTTCGTGGACGGCCTGCCCGAGACCGTGGGCGGGAAGGTCCTGAAGTACCGGCTCCGCGCGCAGCACGGAGCCCTGTTCGAGCAGGTCTGAGCGCGGGCGGGGCGCCCACCGGCGCGGCCGACCCGCGGCCGCGCCGGGCGGGCCGCGGGACGGCCGGCACCGCGCCGGTCACGCCCAGCGGAGCGGGTCGTCCTCCAGCGCGGAGCGGTCCCAGCGCCCGAGGTCCGCGGCGGCCTCGTAGGTCGTGCGGAGGAACTCGGCGACCGCGCGGTCCGGGTCCGGTGCGGCGCGGGCGACCTCGTAGGGCAGCAGGAACTGCTGGAAGTCCGCGCTGTAGAAGGCACCGTCGGGGCCGACCGGGGCCTCGGCGAAGCCGTCGGGCGCGGGGTAGGCGTAGGAGTAGAAGGCGCCCTCCTCACCGCCACCGGGCCAGAACCCGCAGCTGGACAGCTCCCGCGAGTAGCCCTCGACCATGACCCAGTCGCCGCAGTTGGGCACCCCGCCCGGGTGCGGCGGCGCCGTCCGCCCGGAGAAACGGGTGCAGGCCAGGTCCATGCCGCCCCAGAAGAAGTGCACCGGGCTGACCTTGCCGACGAAGTGCGACCGGAACTCACCGATCACCCGGTTCGCCTGCAGCAGCTGCCGCCAGAACAGGGTGGCCGCCTCGGCGTCGTAGGAGGCGTGGGTGTGGTCCTCGGCGAACGGGATCGCCGGGTCGACCTCGTTGGGGTGCGGCCGGATCGGCGCGGCGACGCCGAGCCTGCCGAGCACGTCCAGGACCCTGCCGTAGAACTCGGCGACCGGCATCGGCGCCAGCCCGAAGCCGAGCGCGCCGCCGTCGCTGCTGCGGACCTCGAGCCGGTGGCCCAGCAGGTCCAGCTCGATCTCGAAGGCCCCGGCGCCGTACGGGACCGCCGACGTCGTCAGCCCGCGCGGGCCCACGTACAGCGTCACCTGCCACCAGTGGTTGAGCAGCGGGGCGTGGGCCATGCGGATCTTGCCCACGATCTGGGTCCACATGTGCAGGGTCTCGCGGGTGGCGGTCCAGTCCGCCACGCGCAGGCTCGGCCAGCTCGTCGTCGTGCTGCTCATCGGGTCTCCTCGTGGGTCGGCCGTCGCCCGCGTCAGCGGTACTCGGGGTTGGTGTGCCCGGGGTGGGTGCCGGCGTCCCAGGCCGTGCGCTGGTTGCCGTGGGCCGGGAACCCGCCCGCGCCGCGCATCATCGCGGCGAGGTGCATCAGGTTGTAGGTCATGAACGCGATGTTGCGGTTGGTGAAGTCGTTCTCCGGGCCGCCGGAGCCCTCGTCCAGGTAGGACGGGCCGGGGCCGACCTCGCCGAGCCAGCCGGCGTCGGCCTGGGGCGGGACGGTGAACCCGATGTGCTGGAGGCTGTAGAGGATGTTCATCGCGCAGTGCTTGAGGCCGTCCTCGTTGCCGGTGAGCAGGCACCCGGCGACGCGGCCGTAGTAGGCGTACTGGCCGCTGGGGTTCAGCACGCCGGAGTGGCCGTACAGGCGCTCGATCACCCGCTTCGTCACGGAGCTGTTGTCGCCCAGCCAGATCGGCCCGCCGATGACGAGGATGTCGGCGGCGAGGACGCGGTCGAGCAGTGCGGGCCACGCGTCGGTGTCCCAGCCGTGCTCGGTCATGTCGGGGCGGACGCCGGTGGCGATGTCGTGGTCGACGGCGCGGAACCGGTCGACGTCGACCCCGTTCGCCTCCATGATCGCGATGCTGCGGTCGATGACGCCCTGGGTGTGGCTGCGGCCGGGGGAGCGGTTGAGGGTGCAGTTGACGTAGGTCGCGCGGAGCCCGGTGAAGTCGGGGCTCCCGGACGTCGCGGACGCATCGGTGGGTGCGGGGCGGGTCACCCGGCGAGTGTCGGGCCCGGCCCGTCCCGGCGGATCGGTCACCGGATCGGTCGCCGGGACGATCCGGACGACGTGGTTACGGTGGTGCGACGGATCGGCCGTGCCACGGTGGCCGGCGGGACGGGGCTGCGGGGGGTCATGGAGCTGTTCGGGCGGCGTGCCGAGACCGCGGCACTGGAGCGGCTGCTGGCACGCGCGGCCGACGGCGCGGGTGCCGCGCTCGTGCTGTGGGGCGAGCCGGGGATCGGCAAGACCGCACTGGTCGACCACGTCGTCGACGCCGCGTCCGGGGTCACCGTGCTGCGGACCCGGGGCACCCGGATGGAGACGGGACTCGCCTTCGGCGCGCTGCACGCGCTGCTGTGGCCGGTGCTGGACCGGCTCGACGAGCTCCCCGACCCGCAGGCCGCCGCGCTGCGCGGCGCGTTCGGGATCAGCCGGGACCCGGCCAACCGCTTCCTCATCGGCGCGGCCGTGGTGTCGCTGCTCTCCGGCCTGGCCCGGGAGCGGCCGGTGCTCGTCGTCGTCGACGACGCGCAGTGGGTCGACGAGGCGACCGCGCACTGTCTGGGTTTTCTCGCGCGCCGGGTGCGGACCGAGCCGGTCGTGGTGATCCTGACCGACCACGCGGACCCGTCCCCGGGCCCCTGGGAGGGGGTGCCGGCGCTGGAGGTCGTGGGCCTCACCGACGACGACGCCCGCCGGCTGGTCGCCGCCGCCGTCCCCGACGCCGACGAGGCCCTCGTCGAGGGCACGGTCGCGATGGCGGGGGGCAACCCGCTCGCGCTGCAGGAGCTGCCCACCGTCGGGCGCGACCCCGCCGACGGGGCGTCCGGGGAGCCGATGCCGGTGGGGCCCCGGTTGCGGCAGGCGTTCTGCGCCCGTGCCGAGGCGCTGAAACCGGCCACCCGGGCGTTGCTGCTGCTGGCGGCCGCCGAGGGGCGGGGCGACCGGCACGTCCTCGACCGGGCCGGTGCCGGGTGGGGTGTCGACGCCTCCACCTGGGACGAGGCGCTGCGCTCCGGCCTGCTGCAGGCCTCGGGCGCCCGCCTCCGGTTCCGCCACCCGCTGGTCCCGGCCGCCCTCTACGACGGCGCCCCCTTCCCGGACCGCCGGGCCGCGCACCGCGCGCTGGCCGCGGCGCTGCCGGCCGAGGACACCGAGCACCGCGCCTGGCACCTGGCGGCCGCCGCGGACGGCGCCGACGAGGACGTCGCGGCGCTGCTGGAGCAGGCGGCCGCCCGGTGCCTGGAGCGCAGCGCCGGCCCACTGGCGGCACGCACGCTGCGGCGGGCCGCCGACCTGTCACCGGACCCCGCGGACGCCGCGCGCCGGCTGGCGGTCGCCGCCCGCGCCGCCTGGGACGCCGGCGACGCCGAGGGGGCCCGGCGGCTGCTCGACGACGCCGAGCGCCTGGGCGGGGTGGAGCCCGTCGTGCGGTGCAGCGGCGGGCTGCGCGGGATCCTCGAGTTCACCGTCGGCCTCTCCGAGCGCGCCCACCACTACCTGGTGGGGGACATGGCCGTCGTCGACGGGACGCGCACGGCGATGGAGCTGGGCACGGTGGCGGCCCGCGCGGCGTGGTCGGCGGGCCGCCCGGACCTGCAGCAGGCGGCGCTGGCGCGGCTGCTCGCCCTCGACCCCGGCGGCGAGCTGGCACCGGTCATGCCGACGCTGCGGGCCTGGTGGGCCTGCTACGACGGGACCGGCCGGGCGGCCGGGCCGCTCCCGGCCCCGGATGCCGCCGCCGTCGGCCTGCTCGGGACCGTGCCGTGGGAGCTGCTGCCGCCCGTGCCGCTGGCCCAGGCCTGGGGGGTCGAGGGGCCCCTGCACGACGTGCTGCGGGTGCAGGCCGCGCAGCTGCGGCGGCGGCACGAGCTCGCCGCGCTCGCGATGGTGCTCGCACAGAGCGCGGTCCTCGACGCCGCGGCGGGCCGGTGGGAGGCGGCCGAGGCCGGGGCCACCGAGGGCCTGCGGCTGGCCGAGGAGGTCGGAGCGGACCACGTGGCGAGCCAGTGCCGGCTCTGTCTGGCCAACCTGGCCGCGGCCCGCGGCGACGCCCCCGGACTGGACGCGCACACCACCCGGGCGCTGGCCGTCTCGGTCCGGCAGGAGGTGCGCGCGCTCACCGCGTCGGCGTACTGGGTGCGCGGCCGGGCGGCGCTGTTCGACGGCAGGCCCCGCGAGGCCCTGCACCACCTGATGCCGCTCGACGAGCCCGGCCACGAGGCCGCCCACCCCACGTTCGCGCTGCTCGCCGCCCCGGACACCGCCGAGGCCGCGACGCAGGAGGGCCGCACGGAGACGGCCGCGGCCCGGCTGGCGGCCGTCGAGACGTGGGCCCGGCGGACCGGCGCCCCCTGGGCCCGTACCGCCGCCCACCGTCTCCGCGCCCTCGCCGCCGGCGGGCCGGACACGGAGGCCGCGTACCGGGCCGCGCTCGACGGCGCGGGCACCGCCCCGGACCCGTTCGAGCAGGCCCGCACCCGGCTGCTGTACGGCGAGTGGCTGCGGCGGGTCCGCCGGCGCGCCGACGCCCGGCACGAGCTCACCGGGGCGGCCGAGACCTTCGCCCGCCTCGGCGCGGCGCCGCTGCGGGCACGGGCGGTGCGGGAGCTGGGCCTGGCCGCGCAGTCCGGGGCGCGGCACGAGCCGGCCGGGGCCGGGCTCACCGCCCAGGAGCTGCGGGTCGCCCAGCTGGCCGCCGAGGGGCTCACCAACCGGGAGATCGCGGCCCGGCTGCTGATCAGCCACCGCACGGTCGGGCACCACCTGGGCAGCGTCTACCCCAAGCTCGGCGTCACCTCCCGTGCCGAGCTCGCGCGGATCGACATGGCGGGCGACCTGCGGTTCCGCACCCCCGGGCGCGGGGAGTGACGCGGCCCGCCGGCCGGTGACCGGTTGCGCGCTGCGGCCGCCCTGCCGGTCGACGGCGTCGCCGGTCGGCTCGCGGAGTTCGAGCTCGTCGCCGGCTGAGACGCGACGCCGGAGGGCTCAGATCGCCGGCGAGCGGGACGTCGACCGGACCGCCGGTGCGCCCGGGGACGTGCTCACCGCGTTCGCGCGTCCGGTCGCGGGGAGGATGATCTCGGACCCGGGAAGCCCGGCGAGCACCTCCTCGAGCGAGGCCGAGGCGGACGGGGCGTAGTCCCGCGCCCGGCGCAGATCGTCGCTGATGACGAGGATCTCCAGGGCGAACGACGCCGTGAGCCGCACCGAGAGATCGCTCGCGGGCCGCCCCATCCGCTCCGCCAGTGCGGCCTCCAGCTGTGTCCGCGTGCTCAGGTGGAAGTCCCAGAGCCGCGCCCGGGGGACCGGCGCGACGTCCACCAGTTGCCGGATCTCCGGTATGCGCAGGTCCGGGGTGTCGAAGTCCGCCGCGGCCTCGCGCAGCACCGCGGTCAACGCCTCGCCGACCGGCTCGTCGGCCGGTCGGGCCCGCAGACGCTCCCCGATGTCCATGCCGCGCACGACCCGGTCGAGCAGGAGGAGGTCCTTGGTCGGGAAGTACCGGTAGAGCGTCGTCGTGCCGACCTCGGCCCGCTCGGCGATCTGTTCCATCGTCGTGTCGTCGTAGCCCTGCTCGAGGAACAGCTCCACGGCGACGTCGATCATCCGCTGCCGTGTACGTGCCGACTTGATCTCCCGCAGGCCCATGGCGCGACCCTACCCGGCGCCGACTCCCATGCGGGCTTGACAACGTTTGGGGGGTGACTTCAATGTGGTAGTCACTACCGATCAGGAGTCGGTACCACACAAGGGAGTGTCGATGTCGGTTCCCGTTCCCGGCGCCCCGGTGGTGAGCGGCCCTCCTGCGGCCGAGACCCCCACCGGCCGGCTCATCTCCGCGATGTTCCTCTCGAACGCGAGTGCCTTCGTCGGGCTGCTGACCCCGCTGCAGCTACTGCTGACGCTGCACCTGACGCGCATCGAGGGCCCGGGCGCCGCGGCGGCGTTCGGGGTCGTCACCGGCTTCGGCGCGGTGTTCGCGCTGGTCGCCAACCCGCTCGGCGGGCGGATCAGCGACCGGACGGCGGCGCGGTTCGGCCGGCGCCGCACCTGGATCCTGACCGGCTCGCTGGCCGGTGCACTCGTCGTCGGGGCCATCGGGTTCACCACCGAGGTGTGGCAGGTCGCGGTGCTGTGGTGCGCCGCGCAGACCCTGTTCAACTTCCAGCTCGCCGCGACCAGCGCCCTGATGGCCGACCAGGTTCCGCAGGCCCGGCGGGGCACGGCCTCGGGGATGCTCGGACTCGCGGCGGCACTGGGTCCGCTCGCCGGTATCGGCGCGGTGAGCGCCGTGCGGGACCCGCTGCTGCAGTGGGCCGTCGCGGCCGTCGCCGTCGTGCTGCTCGGTCTGCTGGCGCTGGCGCTCATCCGGGAACGGCCGCTGCCCGGGCGCACCGGCGCCGCGCAACTCGGTGCGGTCGAGCTGATGACCTCGCTGTGGCTGAACCCGCGTCGGCACCCCGCGTTCGGGTGGGCGTGGCTCGTCCGGTTCCTGCTCGCCTGCGGGGTGGCGAGCGCGACCTACAACGCCTTTTTCCTGATGGACCGGTTCGGCCTCGGCACGGACGAGGTCGGGGGGCCGGTGCTGGTCCTGGCCGTGATCAACGTCGCGATGCCGGCCGTGTCGAGCGCGGTCGCCGGACCGGTGTCGGACCGTCTCGGCCGGCAGAAGCCGTTCGCCGTCGCCGCGGGCGTCCTGGCCGCCGTGGCGCTGGTCCTGATGGCCCTCGCCACCACCCTGTGGGTGGTCTACGTCGCGGTCACCCTGCTCGGGATCGCGACCGGCCTGATGGTCTCCGTGGACACGGCGATGTGCGTGCGGGTCCTGCCGAGCCGGGAGAACGCCGGGAAGGACCTGGGCGTGGTCAACATGGCGAACACGCTCCCGCAGTCGATCGTGCCGTTCGTCGCCCCGGCCCTGCTCGCGCTGGGCGGGTTCACCGCCGTCTACCTGGTGCTGGCGGTCGTCGCGGTGCTCGGCGGCGTGGCCGTGCTGCGGATCCCCGAGATCGGCCGGGAGGGCGATCCCCGCTGGGCCCCCATCACCCGCGACGAGCGGGCGCCGGCATGACGCCCTCCGGCCACGAGGCCCCGCACGGCGGGGCACCCCACGAGAGGAGACCGATGAACATCCTGTCCGTGTCGTCCTACAGCCTGCGCGAGCAGCTCGGACCGACCGATCTCGCCGTCGTCGCCCCCGACGGGCGCGAGATCCGGTTCACCACCGACTTCCCGGCGCTGGTCGACATCGCCGAGTTCCCCCAGCTGGCGGCCGACCGGTTCGGTGTCGCGGGGGTCGAGACGGTGGCGTTCCAGTTCACCGGCCCGGACGACCCCCGGCTCGACCGGTTCGCCGCCGAGTCGGCGGCCGCCGGTGCACGGCTGCTCAACGTGGCCGTCGATGTCGGCGACCTGCTCACCGAGGACCCCGTCCGGCGCGCCGCCGACGTCGCGGCCCTGACGACCTGGATCGACCGGTGCGCCGAGCTCGGGTCGGCCTTCGTCCGTGTGAACCCGGGCTCGCCGCTCAGCCCGCACCACGGGACGACACCGCCGGAGCACCTCATCGAGGCGCTGACCGGCCTCGGTGCCCACGCCCGCGCCCGGGGCGTGCGCCTGCTCGTGGAGAACCACGGCGGGCCCTCCAGCGACGCCGGGTGGATGAACCGCCTGCTCGACGCCGTCGGCCGGGAGAACCTCGGCCTGCTGCTCGACCTGGGGAACTTCGACGTGATCATGGCGCCGATGATGGCCGCGCTCACCGGAGATCCGGACGGCCCGCCGGTGCCGCTGCGCGGCAGCCCCGAGCTCGAGCCCGTCTACCGGGGGATCGACGCGCTCGCCGGGCGCGCCGAGCTCGTCCACGTCAAGGCGCACGACGTCGACGACGACGGGACCGTCGGGCTCGTCGACCTCCCGCGGGCGTTCGGGATCCTCGCCCGGCACGGCTACGCGGGACCGCTGACGGTCGAGTACGAGGGCACCGGCGGCGACCCGTGGGCCCGGACGCGGCGGGTGCTCGACCTGACCGCCGCGGCGTTCACCACCACGAGCTGACTCCACCGACTCCGGAAAGGACCGAGATGACCTCCATCGACGCAGACGGCTCCCGGGTCGACGTGCTCGTGATCGGGAGCGGCCCCGCAGGCTCCACCTACGCCCGGACCATCGGGGACGCCGTCCCGAGCGCCCGGATCCTGATGGTCGAGGTCGGCCCGGCCGTGCCCGGTGCCCGCGGCGACCACACCCAGAACATGTCGGAGTCCGACCGCGCCGCGGCCCAGCTGCTCACCCAGGGTCCGGACGCCGGCGTCGAGCGGGCGGCGGCGCTGTCCGACGTCGCCGCCGGCATCGACCCGAGCCTGGAGTTCCGGCACACCATCCTGCCGGGCCTGTTCTTCGCCGACCCGCGGCCGGCACCGGCCGCCGGGGAGGTCGGGCTGCCCGCGGCCAGCATGGCCAGCGGCGTCGGGGGGATGGGGATCCACTGGGGCACCTCGAGCCCCCGTCCGCAGCAGTCCGAGCGCATCCCGTTCGTCCCCGCGGCCGAGATGGACGCCGCGCTCGACCACGCCGAGCAGCTCCTGGGCACCACGACCCCGCCCGTCCCCGGGCACGGGCTGCCCGAGGCGGTCCGGGCGGTGCTGGCCGACGAGTTCGACGGGCCGGGGCTCACCCCGACCGGGTTCATGCCGACCTCCACCCACTGGGAGGGCGACACGCTCCGGTTCACCGGGACCGGGAGCATCCTGGGCGACCTCGAGGCGACGGTGCCCGGCTTCGAGCTGCGGACCGAGACCCTCGCCCGCCGGGTGATCGTCGAGGACGGCACCGCCGTCGGCGCGGTGCTCGAGGACCGGCGTTCCGGGCGGACCTACGAGGTCCGGGCCGGCCACGTCGTCGTGTGCGCCGACGGCCTGCGCACGCCACAGGTCCTGCACGCCTCCGGTATCCGTCCGGCGGCCCTCGGGCGCCACCTCAACGAGCACTTCCAGGTGAGCTCGTTCGTGGTCCTGGACGACGGGTTCGACCCGTCGCTGTTCCCACCCGAGCCGCGCAACGTCCGCTCGGTGCTCACCCCGTTCTCCGACGCCCGCCCGATGCAGGGCGGGGCGATGCTGCTCGCGAACTCCGCGTACCGGATCAGCCTGGGCGACGGAGACCCGCTCGACGGTGCCGGGTCGGACCGGCTCGCGGTACTGGCCTGGTACGGGGCGAAGGACATCCGCCCCGACGACGCCGTCGAGTTCAGCGACACCGAGACCGACTTCTACGGCATGCCCCGGATGCGGGTCCGCTACTCCCACACCGCCCGGGACCGGGCGACGATCGAGGAGATGACGACCAACTCGGTCCGCGCCGCGAACCGGCTGGGCACGCTGGTGGAGCCCCCGGCACTGGCCGCGGGCGGGTCCTCGCTGCACTACCAGGGCACCGTCCGGATGGGCGAGGTCGACGACGGCACCTCGGTGTGCGACCCGTGGCTGCGGGTCTGGGGGGTCGGCAACCTCCACGTCGGCGGGAACGGCGTCATCCCCACCGCGACCGCGTCCAACCCGACCCTGACGACGGTCGCGCTGGCGTGGCGGGCCGCCACCGCGATCGCGGAGACCCTGACCGCGGCCCGCATCGACACCTCCGCGGCCACGGCGTAGACCGGGCCCGCGAACCACGAACGAGGAGCACGTCATGGCCACCCGTACGACACTGGGCGTCGGCATCGTCGGCGCCGGATTCATCGGCCGGTTCCACGTCCGGTCGTGGCAGGGCGTCCGCGACGGTGACGTCGTCGCCACCGCCTCCCGCACCCGGGCCTCGGCCGAGGCGCTCGCGCGCGAGGCCGAGGGGCTCGGCGTCGGGACCGGTGTCACCGCCTACGACGACGTCGCCGCGCTCGTCCGGGACCCGCGGGTCGACGCGGTCTGGGTGCTGGTCCCCAACCACGCCCGCCTGGAGGTCGTCCGCGCGATCTGCGCGGAGGTGACCTCCGGCCGGGCGCAGCTGCGCGGCATCGCGATCGAGAAGCCGGTCGGACGCACGGTCGCCGAGGCCGCCGAGGTGCTGGGGCTGGTCACCGGTGCCGGCCTGCTGCACGGCTACCTGGAGAACCAGGTGTTCGCGCCGGCGATCACCCGCTCGCACGCCCTCATCTGGAGCCGGGCGGTACCGGGGGCGGGGACGCCGTACCTCGCCCGGGCGGCCGAGGAGCACTCCGGGCCGCACAACACCTGGTTCTGGAACGGCGAGCAGGAGGGCGGCGGGGTGCTCAGCGACATGCTGTGCCACTCGGTCGAGGCCGGCCGCTACCTGCTCACCCCGCCCGGGACGGACCCGGCCACCTGGCTCACCCCGGTCTCGGTGTCGGCGTCGATCGCGTCGCTGAAGTGGGGCCGGTCCCGGTACGCCACCGAGCTGCTGGAGCGGTACCCGGGCGTCAACGACTACCGGCGCACGCCGTCGGAGGACTACGCGCACGCCGTCTACGAGTTCCGCAACGGCGACGGCGAGCCCGTGGTCGTCGAGGCCACCACGTCCTGGAGCTATGTCGGCGCGGGGCTGCGGCTGTCGTTCGAGATGCTCGGACCCGAGTACTCGATGTCCGCGGACACCCTCGACACCGAATCGAAGGTCTTCCTGTCCCGCAGGCTGATGCAGGACGAGGGCGAGGACCTGGTGGAGAAGCAGAACGCCGAGCAGGGGCTGATGCCGATCGTCCCCGACGAGTCCGCGAGCTACGGCTACACCGCGGAGAACGCGGCGTTCGCGACGGCGTTCCTGCGCGGCGAGCAGCCCGCGGAGTCCCTCGCCAACGGCCTGGAGGTGGTGCGCCTGCTGATGGCCGCCTACGCCTCGGCCGAACAGGGCCGCACCGTCTCCCTGGAGGAGGGGTTCGAGGACTTCGTCCCCGCCGTCGCCCGCGGTGCGTGGAACCCGCGGGCCGCGGGCCCGCCGGCCGGGCCGTCCGGGGACGCGCGGTCGTGAGCCCGGCCTGGACCGCGAGCTGGACCCAGGCCGTCACCGATGTGGGCGTGGCCGACCTCGAGCTCCGCGACGTGACGGTGCGGATCACCGTGGAGGCCGGCGTCGGCGGCGAGCGGCTGCGGGCGGGCCTCAGCAACCGCTTCGGGACGACGCCCCTGCACGTCGGCCGGGCCGCGGTGCGGGTGGACGGGCGCGCCGCCCCGATGCGGTTCGGCGGGCGGTCCGCCGTGGACGTCCCGGCCGGGGAGGACCTCGTCTGCGACCCGGTGGACCTCGCGGTCGCCGCCGGCGCCGCGGTCGAGGTGGACCTGTACCTGCCGGGGCCCTGGCGGTACGCCACCGCGAACGTGTCCACCGCGACGTGGCACCCGTCCGCACCCGGCGACCACACCGGGTCCGACCACTTCCCGGGCCGGGCCACGCCCGAGCTGACGCTGCCCGACGGCGCCGAGATGGAGCTGCCCGCACCGGTGCTGCGCGACGTCGAGGTGCTCCGCGACGTCCCCACCCCGGTGGTGGTCTGCCTCGGGGACTCCATCACCGCGGCGGGCTGGCCGGAACGCACGGCCCGGCGGCTGCGGGACCGGCAGGTCGCGGTCGTCAACCGGGGCATCGCGGGCAACCGGCTCCGGCTCGACGGGGCCGGGCCCTTCGGACCGGTCTTCGGGGCCTCGGGCCGGTCGCGGTTCGACCGCGACGTGCTCGCGACCGCCGGGCGGACCCACGTCGTCGTCGCGCTCGGGGTCAACGATCTCGGTCATCCGGGGACGATGGCGCCCGAGGACCAGCTGCCGAGCTCCGAGCAGCTGATCCGGGCGCTGGACGAGATCGGGGCCCGGGCCCGGGACGCGGGCCTGTCGGTGCTGACCGCCACCGTGACCCCGTTCGACGGGGCCGAGGGCTTCGACCGCGAGCGCGAGCTGCGCCGCGCCGAGGTCAACGAGTGGATCCGCGGCCTGGGCAGCGGCGTCGTCGACTTCGACGCCGCCCTGCGATCCGGGCCGGGCGCGATCGCGCTCGACCCGCGCTTCGACAGCGGGGACCACCTGCACCCGGGCGACGCGGGCCTCGACCGCATGGCGGACGTGGCGGCCGAGGTGCTCGGTCGATCGGTCTGAGCCCGGGGGAGGGTCCTCGGCCCCGTGGACCACGGTGCCGGCCACCCGTCGGGGGCGGCCGGCACCGGGGCCGGGGAGCGGAGCTCAGAAGCCCCGCGCGAGCCGGTGGTAGGCGTTGTTCCAGCGCAGCTCGTGCAGGAAGGTCCGCGGGCTCGTGCTGTCGCCTATGTGCATCAGCTCGGTCCCGACGATCTCGGCCAGGTCGTCGAGGGCCTCGACGCCGACGGCGGTCGAGAGCACCGTGTGGTGCGGGCCGCCCGCCATCAGCCAGCACTCGGCCGAGGTGGCCAGCGACGGCTCCGGGACCCAGGTCGCCGTCGCCACCGGCAGCCTCGGCATGGGCTCGTCCGGGTCGACGACCTCGACGTCGTTGCTGACCAGGCGGAACCGCTCGCCGAGGTCGCAGATGCCGAGCACCACGCCCGGGCCCGGGTCGGCGGTGAACCGCAGCCGGACGGGGTCCTCGCGCCCGCCGATGCCCAGCGGGTGGATCTCCAGCGACGGCCGGGACCCGGTGATGCTCGGGCAGACCTCCAGCATGTGCGCCCCGAGGATGCGTTCACGGCCGGGCCGCAGGTGGTAGGTGTAGTCCTCCATGAACGACGTGCCGCCGGGCAGCCCGGTGGCGACGACCTTCACCGCGCGCAGCATCGCCGCGGTCTTCCAGTCGCCCTCGGCGCCGAAGCCGTAGCCGTCGGCCATCATGCGCTGCACCGCGAGACCGGGGAGCTGGCGCAGTCCGCCGAGGTCCTCGAAGTTCGTGGTGAACGCCTGCGCGCCCGCCGCCTCCAGGAACGAGCGCAGCCCGATCTCGACCCGCGCGCCGTAGCGGAGCGCCTCGTGCCGGTCGCCGTCGGGGAGCAGCTCGGGGGCGACGGCGTAGACCTCGGCGTACTCGGCGACGAGCTTGTCGACGTCGGTGTCGGGGACCTGGTCGACGACGGCGACGAGGTCGTTCACGCCGTAGGTCTGCACCGACATCCCGAACACCCGGGTGGCCTCGACCCGGTCGCCGTCGGTCACGGCGACGTCGCGCATGGAGTCGCCGAACCGGACCAGCCGGAGCGCGCGCAGCTCGGCGGCACCGGCGGCCGCGCGGGTCCAGGTCCCGATGCGGTCCCGCAGCACCGGGTCGGAGACGTGCCCGGCGACGGTCTTGCGGGCCAGGCCGAGCCGGGTCTGGACGTAGCCGAACTCGCGGTCGCCGTGCGCGGCCTGGTTGAGGTTCATGAAGTCCATGTCGATCTCCGACCAGGGGAGGTCGACACCGGCCTGGGTGTGCAGGTGCAGCAGCGGGCGGGTCAGCGCCTCGAGCCCGGGGATCCACATCTTCGCCGGGGAGAAGGTGTGCATCCAGGTGATGACGCCGAGGCAGCGGTCGTCGGCGTTGGCCTCCAGGCAGATCCGCCGGATGGCGTCGGCGTCGGTGAGGACGGGCTTCCACACCACCCGCACCGGGATCTCGTCGGCGGTGTCGAGCCGGTCGGCGACGACCTTCGACTGGTCGGCGACCTGGGCGAGGGTCTCCTCGCCGTAGAGGCCCTGGCTCCCGGTCAGGAACCAGACCTCGTAGCTGTCGAGCAGCGAGCCACTCATCGGACATTCCTCCTTCGGGGGCCTGCGGCGCTCAGCGCTGCCCGTAGACGTTCTGGTAGCGGTCCCAGAGACTGTCGATCTCGTCCTGGGGGATGGGCACGGTGTCGCCGAGCTGGCGGGCGAGGTGCACGGTGCGGGCGACGTCCTCGCACATCACCGCGGCCTTCACCGCGGCGCGGGCGTCGGCGCCGATGGTGAACACGCCGTGGTTCTGCATGATCACGGCGGGGGAGCGGCTGCCGGTCAGGGTCTCGACGACGCCGCGGCCGATCGACTCGTCGCCGATCAGCGAGAACGGGCCGACCGGGATGTCCCCGCCGAACTCGTCGCTCATCGCGGTGAGCACGCACGGGATCGGCTCGGCGCGCGCCGCCCACGCGCTGGCGTAGGTGGAGTGGGTGTGCACCACGCCGCCGACCCCGGGCATGGCCCGGTAGACGTGGGCGTGCGCCACGGTGTCCGACGACGGCGTCAGGTCACCCTCGACCGGGGTGCCGTGCAGGTCGCACAGCACCATGGTCTGCGGGGTCAGGTCGTCGTAGGAGATCCCGCTGGGCTTGATGACCATCAGGTCGTGGCCGGGGACGCGGGCCGAGACGTTGCCCGCCGTCCAGACGACCAGCCCGTAGCGGACCAGCTCGGCGTGCAGCGCACACACCTGCTCGCGCAGCCGCGCCACGGTGGCGGCGACGCCGGGGGAGGCCAGGGTGTCGGTCATGCGTCGAGGTCTCCTTCTCGCTGGGCGCGCGCCTCGCGGCGGATCGCGCGCAGGCGGTGCATCACGTCGTCGCCGCCCCGGCCGAAGTGGTCGTGCAGGCGCGTGTACTCGGCGAACAGGGCGTCGTAGGACTTCGCCGACTCCTCGTCGGGCAGGTGTGCGCCCTCCCGGACGCGGCCCATCGCGGCGGCCGCGGTGGGCATGTCGGGGTGGACCCCCGCGGCGACGGCCGCGTGGATCGCCGAGCCCAGGGCCGGGCCCTGCCCGGTCTCGACGACGGTGAGCGGCAGCCGGGTCACGTCGGCGTAGATCTGCATGAGCAGGGCGTTCCGGGTGAGCCCGCCGGAGACGATCAGCTCGGTCACCGGGACGCCGGAGGCCGCGAAGGTCTCCACGATCATCCGGGTGCCGAACGCGGTGGCCTCCAGCAGCGCCCGGTAGGTGTCCTCGGGCCGGGTCGCGAGGGTCTGCCCGACGACGACGCCGGACAGCTCGTGGTCCACCAGCACCGACCGGTTGCCCGAGTGCCAGTCCAGCGCGACGAGCCCGTGCTCGCCGACCGCCTGCCCGGCGGCCAGCTCGGTCAGGTACTCGTGCACGCCGAGGCCCCGCGCCCGGGCGGCCTCGTGGTACGCGGGCGGCACGCCGTGCTCGACGAACCAGCCGAAGATGTCGCCGACGCCGCTCTGCCCGGCCTCGTAGCCCCAGAGCCCGGAGACGATGCCGCCGTCGACGACGCCGCACATCCCGGGCACCTCACGCAGCACGTCGGAGCTCATGACGTGGCAGGTGCTGGTCCCCATGATCGCGACCATCTGCCCGGGCCGGACGGCGTTCGCCGCGGCGGCGGTGACGTGGGCGTCGACGTTGCCGACGGCGACCGCGATGCCCTCGGGCAGCCCGGTCCAGCCTGCCGCCTCGGCGGTCAGCGTCCCGGCGACGGCGCCCAGCTCGCCGATCTCGTGGGCGACCTTGGTCTCGGCGAACCCGGCGAAGGCCGGGTTCAGCGCACCGAGGAAGTCGCGGCCGGGATAGGCGCCGTCCTGCAGGATCCCCTTGTACCCGGCCGAGCAGGCGTTGCGGACGTAGCGGCCGCACAGCTGCCAGACGATCCAGTCCGCGGCCTCGACCCAGCGTTCGGTCCGGGCGTAGACCGCGGGGGCCTCCTCCAGGACCTGCAGGCCCTTCGCGAACTCCCACTCCGAGGAGATGAACCCGCCGTAGCGGGGGAGCCAGCTCTCGCCGCGCTCGGCGGCGAGGGCGTTGATGCGGTGGGCCTGCGGCTGGGCGGCGTGGTGGCGCCAGAGCTTGGTGTAGGCGTGCGGCTCGTCGGCGAGATCGGGCACCTCGTTCAGTGGGGTGCCGTCGTCGAGGGTCGGGACCATGGTGCAGGCGGTGAAGTCGGTGGCGATGCCGACCACCCGTGCCGGGTCCACCCCGGCGGCGGCGACCGCCTCGGGGACGGCGTGGCGCAGGACGTCGACGTAGTCCGACGGCACCTGCAGCGCCCAGTCCGGCGGCAGGCGCAGGTCCGGCCGGCCCGGCAGGGCGTCGGTGACGACGGCGTGGGTGTAGGCGTGGACGGCGGTGCCGAGCTCGGCCCCGTCGGCGGCACGGACGACGACCGCCCGTCCGGACAGCGTCCCGAAGTCGACGCCCACCACGAGGGCGTCGGCGGGGTCGACCGGTGGTCGGATCATGAGCACTTCCTCGGGTCACGAAACGGCCGGCCGAGCGATCGGGCGGCGAGCAGATGTTATCGCTAACAGCGTATGAACTCAACGGTCCGATCCCGGTCCCTGCTCGCAGCGGGGTCGATCGTGCGGCACGTTCACCTGCTGTGCGTCGCCGCCGGCCGGGTCGTCGGGGTCGGTCGCCGGGCCGGGGGCGCCGGGTCGGGCGGGGCCGGCGCCGGTGGCCGGCGGCGCCGGCGTCGGGGGTGTCGGCGGTCGCGGCGGCCCGTTCCGGCACCTGCCGCTTCGGCTCGAGCCGGGGGCCGGTCGCGTCCCGGCGGTTCCTCGGCTCGTGTTAACCCTCACGTGAGGCGGAACGTTCGCGTCGTCGTGGGCGCCGCCCGCACCGGGCGGTGACCGGTACGGGACTGATCGACTCTGTTCAGGGCGGTACATAACGGACGGATAACGACACTTCCGTCGCTCTTCGTCGCTGGTTAGCGTTCACATTCAGAGTCTCTCCCGACCTGACCGGTGAGACCCGCCCGCTGCCGTCTCGACGAGGAGATCGCCTGTGTTCACGAGGATGCGCACCGTCGCCGTCGGTGCCCTGCTGGTGCTGGGACTGGCCGCCTGCGGCGGCCAGGGAGCCGGGGGAGGTGGCGGCGCGGGGGCGGGTGCGGCACCCGGTGACCTGACGGTCGGCGTGTCGATGCCGACCCAGACCTCCGAGCGCTGGATCGCCGACGGCAACGCCGTCCGCGACCAGCTCACCGCGGCCGGCTACCAGGTCGACCTGCAGTACGCGGGCGACGACATCCCGACCCAGTCCCAGCAGATCGACCAGATGGTCACCAGCGGTGCCGACCTGCTGCTCGTCGCGGCCATCGACGGGACCGCCCTGTCCGGGCAGCTGCAGGCGGCCAAGGACGCCGGCATCCCGGTCATCGCCTACGACCGGCTGATCCGGGAGAGCCCGAACGTCGACTTCTACGTCACCTTCGACAACTTCCAGGTCGGCGTCGCCCAGGCGAAGGCCCTGCTGCGCGGCATGGGCCTGCAGGACGCCGACGGGGCGCCCGGCCCGAAGAAGGGCCCGGTCGTCGTCGAGCTGTTCGCGGGCTCGCTCGACGACAACAACGCCTTCTACTTCTTCGACGGCGCCATGTCGGTGCTCAAGCCGCTGATCGACAACGGCACGGTCCGGGTGAAGAGCGGCCAGACCACCATCGAGCAGGCGGCCACGCTGCGCTGGGCGCAGGAGACCGCACAGAAGCGCATGGAGGACCTGCTCACCTCCTCCTACAACGACGGCAGCCGCCCCGACGGCGTCCTCTCGCCCTACGACGGCATCTCCCGCGGTGTCATCACCGCCCTGCAGAACGCGGGCTTCGGCACCGCGGCCAAGCCGATGCCGACCGTCACCGGCCAGGACGCCGAGATCGCCTCGGTGAAGCTGATCGACGACGGGGTGCAGAGCTCCACGGTCTTCAAGGACACCCGCAAGCTCGCCGAGCAGGCCGTCACCGCGTCGAAGGCGTTCCTCGACGGCGGCACCCCGCAGGCCAACGACACCACCACCTACGACAACGGGGTGAAGGTCGTGCCGTCCTTCCTGCTGCCGGTCCGGACCGTGTTCAAGGCCGACATCCGGCAGGTCCTCGTCGACTCGGGCTACTACACCGCCGAGGACGTCGCCCGCGGCCGCCAGGGCTGAATCAGCCGAGCCGGCCCATCCCTTCCGCGACGGAGGACGACGTGACCGACCACGACCCCGGCGGCGACCCGCCGGAGAACATCCTCGAGATGCGCGACATCACCAAGACCTTCCCGGGGGTGACCGCGCTGTCGGAGGTCTCGCTCGCGGTGCGCCGCGGCGAGATCCACGCGATCTGCGGTGAGAACGGCGCCGGGAAGTCGACGCTGATGAAGGTGCTCTCCGGGGTGCACCCCGCAGGCACCTACGACGGCGAGATCGTCCTCGACGGCCGGCCGGCCCGGTTCGCCGGGATCCGCGACTCCGAGGCCGACGGCGTCGTGATCATCCACCAGGAGCTCGCGCTGGTGCCGCACCTGTCGATCGCCGAGAACGTGTTCCTCGGCAACGAGCGGCGCGGCCGGCTGGGACTGGTCGACTGGCGGCGCACGCACGCCGAGGCCGCCCGCCTGCTCGCCGAGGTGGGCCTCACCGAGAACCCGGCGACGCCGGTCGGGCGGCTCGGCGTCGGTAAGCAGCAGCTCGTCGAGATCGTCAAGGCGATGACCAAGGACGTGCGCCTGCTCGTCCTCGACGAACCCACCGCCGCGCTGAACGACACCGACTCCGCCCACCTGCTCGAGCTGATCCGGCGCTTCCGTGACAACGGCATCACCTCGATCATCATCTCGCACAAGCTCGACGAGATCGTTGCGATCGCCGACCGCACCACCGTCGTCCGCGACGGCCGGACCGTCGAGACCTTCACCGTCGCCGACGAGCCCGCCCCGCGGAACCGCATCATCCGCGGGATGGTCGGCCGCGACCTCACCTCCTTCTACCCGGACCGCGTGAGCAGTCCGGGGGAGGAGCTGCTGCGGATCAGCGACTGGACGGTCTGGCACCCGACCCAGGACCGCAAGGTCGTCGACGCCGCGTCGCTGTCGGTGCGGGCCGGGGAGGTCGTCGGCATCGCCGGGCTGATGGGGGCGGGCCGCACCGAGCTCGCGATGAGCGTGTTCGGGCGGTCCTGGGGCCGCGACGTCAGCGGCACCCTGCGGGTCGGGGGCCGCGAGGTCCGCGCCCGCTCGGTGTCCGACGCGATCGAGGCCGGGCTGGCCTACGTCACCGAGGACCGCAAGCACCTCGGCCTGAACCTGGTCGACGACATCCGGCGCAACGTCTCCGGCGCGGGCCTGCGCCGGCTCGCCCGCCGCGGCTGGGTCGACGGCGACGCCGAGCTGCGCGTCGCCGAGTCCTACCGGCGCGACCTCGGCATCCGGGCGGCGAGCACCAGCGTCGGGGTCGGGACCCTGTCCGGCGGCAACCAGCAGAAGGTCGTGCTGGCCAAGTGGCTGTTCACCGAGCCGGACGTGCTGATCCTGGACGAGCCGACCCGAGGGATCGACGTCGGCGCCCGCTACGAGATCTACGTGATCATCAACCGGCTCGTGGAGGCCGGCAAGGCGGTCCTGGTGATCTCCTCCGAGCTGCCCGAGCTCCTGGGGATCTGCGACCGCGTCTACACCCTGTCGGCCGGACGGATCACCGGTGAGGTGCCGGTCGCCGAGGCCACCCAGGAGGGCCTGATGGCCCTCATGACCCAGGAGGCGGAGAGCTCCGCATGACCAGCACCCTCCCGAAGAAGGACCCCTCCTCCGACGAGCGTCCCGGCGCCGGGGCGGCGGCCCTGCACTCCGGCACGAGCGACCTGCGACGACTGTTGGCCGGCAACGTCCGCCAGAGCGGCATCGTGATCGCGTTCGTGGCGATCGTCGCGCTGTTCGCGGTCCTCACCGGCGGCGTCTCGCTCAGCCCCGGCAACATCACCAACATCGTCCTGCAGTACTCCTACATCCTGGTCCTCGCGATCGGGATGGTGATCGTCGTCGTCGGCGGGCACATCGACCTCTCGGTGGGGTCGGTGGTCGCGCTGACCGGCGCGGTCGCCGCGGTCCTGGTGATCGGCGGCGGGCTGCCCTGGTGGGTCGGCGTCGTCGCGGCCGTCGGCGTCGGCGTGCTGGTCGGTGTCTGGCACGGCTTCTGGGTCGCCTACGTCGGCATCCCCGCCTTCATCGTCACCCTCGCCGGGATGCTGCTGTTCCGCGGGCTGACCCTGCAGGTGCTGGGCAACATCTCGCTCTCGCCGTTCCCCGCGGGCTACCAGCAGATCGCGGGCGGCTTCGTCAACGGGCTCATCGGCGGCCGGGGCTACGACGCCTTCACCGTCCTGATCGCCGCGCTCGGCGTCGCCGGGTACGCGGTGCTCGCCTACCGGAGCCGGGTCGCGAAGGTGCTCGACCTGCAGCAGGTCGAGTCCTTCCCGCTGTTCGCCTGCCGGATCGCACTCGTCGGGCTGGTCGTCATGGCGTTCGCCTGGCAGCTGGCCTCCTCCCGCGGGCTGCCCGTGGTGCTGGTCGTGCTCTCGGTGCTGGTGCTCGCCTACGGGCTGCTCACCCGGCACACGGTGTTCGGCCGGCACGTCTACGCCCTCGGCGGCAACGCGGCCGCGGCCCGGCTGTCCGGGGTGCGGGTCAGGGCCGTCACGTTCTGGATCTTCGTGAACATGGGCTTCCTGGCCGGCGTCGCCGGGGTCATCTACTCGGCGCGGTCCAACGGCGCCCAGCCCGCGGCGGGCACCATGTTCGAGCTCGACGCGATCGCCGCCGCGTTCATCGGCGGTGCCGCGGTGACCGGCGGGGTCGGGACCGTGGTCGGCGCGCTGGTCGGTGGCCTGATCATGGCCGTGATGAGCAACGGCATGCAGCTCATGGGCGTCGACCAGTCCGTGCAGTCGGTCGTGAAGGGACTCGTGCTGCTGTTCGCCGTCGCGTTCGACGTGTGGAACAAGCGCCGCGCCCGCGGCGACGGCTGACCGCGTCCGGGTGCGACGACGGACGGGCCGGTCCGCGAGGTGCGGACCGGCCCGCCGGGGTCGGTGGGGACGGGGTGGGCTCAGGCCGTGTCGACGCCGCAGCGCAGCAGGATCCGGCTGCGGTAGGTGTCGCCGGGCCGCAGCACCGTCGACGGGTAGTCGGGACGGTTGGGTGCGTCCGGGAAGTCCTGCGGCTCCAGGCAGAAGGCGTCGCCGCGGCGGGCGGGCCGCCCGTCGGGGAAGGTGATCGAGCCGTCGAGCATCGTCCCCGAGTAGAACTGCACGCCCGGCCGGTCGGTGAACACGGTCAGGGTGCGGCCGGTGAACGGCTCGGCCACCCGGGCCGCGCCGCGCAGGCCGTCGACGACCGGGCCGCCGTCGTCGAGGACGAAGGTGTGGTCGAAGCCGCCGGCCACCGCCAGCTGCGGGTGGTCCCGGCCGAGCCGCTCGCCGACCCGGACCGGGACGCGCAGGTCGAACGGGGTGCCCGCGACCGGGGCCGGGGGACCGGGGAGCGGGACGAGACGGTCGTCGACGGGCAGGTAGCGGTCGGCCCAGACGGTGATCTCGCAGCCGGCCACCCCGGCCCCGCCGAGGGTGAAGTAGGCGTGGTTGGTCAGGTTCACCACGGTCGGGGCGTCGGTCCGGGCGGTGAGCTCGATGGCCACGTCGGACCCGGTGACGGTGTAGACGACGGCGACGTCCAGGGTGCCGGGGTAGCCGCCGTCGCCGTCGGGGCTGCGGTGGGTCAGCGTGACGCGCCGTCCGCCGGGCACCTGCTCGACGGGCCCGGCGGCGAAGTCGGCGTGGTCGAACCCGGCCGACCCGCCGTGCAGCGACGCCCCGGGCTCGTTGCGCGTCAGGACGTGCTCGGTGCCGTCGAGGACGAACCGCCCGCCGGCGATGCGGTTGGCGAAGCGCCCGACCGTCGCGCCGCGGAACGCCGGGTCGGTGCGCGGGTCCGCGCAGCCGAGCAGCACCTCGTCGACGACGCCGTCCCGGTCGGGCGCGCGCAGCCCGGCGAGCCGGGCGCCGTGCGGGTCGACCGTCACCGCGACCGGCCCGCCGGGCCCGCCCAGGTCGATCACGACGCGCCCGGCCCGCGCCGGGCGAACGCCCGCTGCAGCAGCACGAACACCAGCAGCAGGGCCCCGATCACGATCCTGGTCCACCACGAGCTGAGGGTGCCCTCGAAGGAGATGAAGGTCTGGATCAGGCCGAGCACCAGCACCCCGAGCAGCGACCCGACGACCAGGCCGACACCGCCGGACAGCAGCGTCCCGCCGATGACGGTCGCGGCGATGGCGTCGAGCTCGGTGCCGACGGCGGCCAGGCTGTACCCGGACAGCGAGTAGAAGGTGAACAGCAGCCCGGCCAGCGCCGAGCAGAACCCGCTGATCGCATAGACCGCGACTCGGGTGCGCCCGACCGCCAGTCCCATCAGCATCGCCGAGTGCCGGTTGCCGCCGACGGCGTAGACGGTCCGGCCGAACCGGGTCCGGTGCAGCACCCACGCGGCGACGGCGACGACGACCAGCGCCACGACCACCGACGGGCTGACGAAGGACCTGCCGCCCAGCGGGATCGCGGCCTGCGCGATCGCGGTGAACGTCGGGTCGGTCACCGGGACCGACTCGACGCTGATCACGTAGCAGAGCCCGCGGGCGAGGAACATCCCGGCGAGCGTCACGACGAACGGTTGGATCTCCAGGTGGTGGATGACCAGCCCCATCGCCGTCCCCAGCGCGACGCCGACGACCAGCACCGCGAGCATCACCGCCGGCGCGGGCCAGCCGTCCGCGAGCAGCGTCGCGGCCAGCACCCCGGACAGCGCGACCACCGACCCGACCGACAGGTCGATGCCGCCGGTGAGGATCACGAAGGTCATGCCGACCGCGAGGACGATCAGGTAGGCGTTGTCGACGAACAGGTTGAGGAAGACCTGCGGGGACAGGAAGTTGTCGTAGCGGACCGACCCCGCGCCGAACAGGAGCACGAACAGCACGAACGTCGCGAGGACCGGCAGCACCTGCGTCGAGGGCCGGGGCAGGCGGGACAGCAGCGATCCGGTGGGGTCCGGCCGGGTGGGCCGGGGCGTCGTGGTCGTCATCGGGACACCGCCTGGGAGGTGGTCGGGGTGCCGGCGGGCTTCCGTCGCCTGCGGGCGAGGGCGGACCGGACCTTCGGGGACTGGAGCAGGCAGACCGCGATGATCACGACGGCCTTGAACACCAGCGTCACCTCGGGCGCGATGCCGACGGTGTAGACGGTGGTGGTGAGCGTCTGCAGGATCAGCGCGCCGACCAGCGTGCCGCCGATGGAGTACCGGCCGCCGGACAGCAGCGTCCCGCCGATCACGACGGCGAGGATCGCGTCGAGCTCGATCCAGAGCCCGGCGTTGTTGGCGTCGGCCGCGGTGACGTTCGAGCTGATCAGCAGCCCGGCGACGCCGGCGCAGAGCGCGACGAACAGGTAGACCGACCAGACGATGCCGCGGGCCCGCACCCCGGCCAGCCGGCTCGCGGTGGGGTTGATGCCGACCGACTCCAGCAGCATCCCCAGCGCGGTGCGCCGGGTGAGCAGGGCGACGGCGAGGTAGACCAGTGCGGTGAGCACGACCGCGACCGGCAGGCCGAACCAGAACCCGCTGCCGAGCACGGCGTAGGTCGGGTTGGACACGGTGACGATCTGCCCGTCGGTGATCAGCATGGCGATGCCGCGCCCGGCGGTCATGAGGACCAGCGTCGCGATGATCGGCTGGATCCCGAGCACCGAGACGATCGCCCCGTTCCAGACGCCGAGCACCAGCGCCAGCACCAGGGCGACGCCGATCCCGGACAGGGCCGCGCCGGGGGAGGTGGGGTCCGGCGAGGACGCGATCCAGGTGCAGGCCACCGCCCCGGAGATCGCGACCGTGGCGCCGACCGACAGGTCGATCCCGCGGGTCGCGACGACGAGGGTCATCCCGAGCGCGATCAGCGCGGTCGGGGCGCCGTTCTTGGCGATGTCGACCAGGCTGCCGTAGAGGGCGCCGTCCTGGACGGTGATCGTGAAGAACCCGGGCGACCACACCAGGTTGGCCAACAGCAGCGCCGCCAGGGTCAGGACCGGCCAGAACAGCGACGACCCGACGACGCGCGACCAGGGGCGCGGCCCGGTGCCCCGACCCGGTGACGGGGGAGCGGCCGGGGCGTCCGGCGCCGCCGTCGCGGGGGCGGCCGCCGTAGGTCCGTCCGGGTCGCCGGTGGCGGTCCGGGTGGGGGCGGGGTCAGGCAGCAGGGGTGCCACGGTGGGTGCCTCCCTCGGCGACGATCTCCATGACGGCGGCGGTGGAGGCCTCGGCGCGGCTCAGCTCCGCGACCTTGTGCCGGTCGCGCAGCACCGCGATCCGGTCGGAGAGCCGCACGACCTCCTCCAGCTCGGCGGAGACGAAGACGACGGCCATGCCGTCGCCGGCGAGCTCCGCGACCAGCTTCTGGATCTGGGTCTTGGCGCCGATGTCGATCCCGCGGGTCGGTTCGTCGAGGATCAGCAGCTTCGGGTCGGTGATCAGCCAGCGGGCGAGCAGCACCTTCTGCTGGTTGCCGCCGGAGAGGTTGCCGACGAGTGCGTCCGGGTCCGCCGGGCGGACGTCCAGCGCCGAGATCCACTTCGCGACGAGCGTGTCGGCGGTGCGGCGCGGGATCCGGCGGGCCCAGCCGCGCCGGGCCTGCAGGGCGAGCACGATGTTCTCGCGCACCGACAGGTCGGCGATGATGCCCTCGCCCTTGCGGTCCTCGGAGCAGAACGCGATGTGCTCGGCGACGGCCGCGGTCGGGCCGCCGAGGGTGACCTCGCGGCCGTCGACCCGGATCGACCCGGTCTCGGTGCGGTCGGCGCCGAACAGCAGCCGCACCAGCTCGGTGCGGCCCGACCCCAGCAGCCCGGCGACGCCGACGACCTCCCCCGGGTGCACCGCGAGGTCGGCGGGGGCGACACCGCCGGCCCGGCCGATGCCCCGGGCGTCGAGGAACGGGGTCCCGGTGCGCGTGGCGCCCTCGCCCGCGGGCTGGCGGTCGAGGTCCTCCAGCTCCTCCAGGGCGTGGCCGACCATCTTCGACACCATCTCCAGGCGCGGCAGGTCGGCGATCGCGTACTCGCCGACGAGACGGCCGTTGCGCAGGATCGTGGTGCGGTCGGCGAGCTCGTAGACCTGGTCGAGGAAGTGCGAGACGAACAGGATCGCCACCCCGGCGTCGCGCAGCTCGCGGATGACGCGGAACAGCTCCCGGACCTCACCGGCGTCGAGGCTGGAGGTGGGCTCGTCGAGGATCAGCACCGACAGGTCGGTGGCGACGGCCCGGGCGATCGCGACGAGCTGCTGCACGGCGAGCGGGTGGTCACCGACGAGCGAGGCCGGGTCGAGGTCCAGCCCGAGCCGCCCGAGGACCGCGACGGCGGTGCGCCGCACCGCGGCCCGGTCGATCCGCCGCCCGCCCCACCACGGGGCCCGCGGCTCGCGGCCCAGCATGATGTTCTCGGCGACGGAGAGGTTCGGGCAGAGGTTGACCTCCTGGTAGACCGTGGCGATCCCGGCCTCCTGGGCGTGCCCGGGCCCGGTGAACTCCCGGCGTTCGCCGCGGACGGTGAGGGTGCCCGCGTCGATGCCGTGGACCCCGGTCAGGGCCTTGATCAGGGTGGACTTGCCGGCGCCGTTCTCGCCCATCAGGGCGTGCACCTCGCCGGGGAACAGCCGCAGGTCGACCCCGTCGAGGGCCTTCACCCCCGGGAACCCGATCTCGATGCCGTGCAGTGCCACCACGGGATCGGTCGTGGCGGCCGGGGGTGGTCCGGTCTCGGTCATCGTCGTCTCCGGGAGTCGTCCCGGGCGCGGCCGCGCGCGGCACCCGGGAGTGGGAACCGCCCGGTGCCGGTGGATCGTGCTCCACCGGCACCGGGCGGACGGTGCGGGATCAGTACTTGCGCTCGGCCAGGACGGCCGCGGCCTGGGCCTGGTCGAAGGTGGTCTCGGTGACCTCGACGCGGGCCGGGACCTGCTCCCCGGCGGCGACCTTCTTCACCATGTCCATCAGCTGTCCGCCGAGCAGCGGGTTGCACTCGACCATGTAGTTGATCTTCCCGTCGGCGGTCGCCTGCATCCCGTCCTTGGTGGCGTCGACAGAAATGATCGTGATGTCCTTGCCGGGCACCTTGCCCGCCGCGGTGATGGCCTCGATGGCGCCGAGAGCCATGTCGTCGTTCTGGGCGTAGACCACGTCGATCTTCGGCTGGGACTTCAGGAACGCCTCCATGACCTGCTTGCCGCCGGAGCGGGTGAAGTCACCGGTCTGCGAGGCGACGACCTTGATCGCGGGCGTGCCCGCCGTGGCCTGCTTGAACCCCTCGGTGCGGTCGATGGCCGGGGCGGCGCCGGTCGTGCCCTGGAGCTCGACGACGTTCACCTCGGGCTTGCCCGCCGAGTCCTTCACCAGCCACTCGCCGGCCTTCTCGCCCTCCTTGACGAAGTCGGATCCGATGAAGGACTTCACCAGCGACGGGTCGGCGGAGTCGATCGAGCGGTCGGTGAGCACGACCGGGATCCGGGCCCGCTTCGCCTCCTGGAGCACGGTGTCCCAGCCGGTCTCGACGACCGGGCTGAACGCGATCACGT
The DNA here is from genome assembly GCF_020496245.1 of Pseudonocardia sp. ICBG601. Classification (NCBI taxonomy): domain Bacteria; kingdom Bacillati; phylum Actinomycetota; class Actinomycetes; order Pseudonocardiales; family Pseudonocardiaceae; genus Pseudonocardia; species Pseudonocardia sp. ICBG601. The sequence goes on from NZ_JAHLJA010000150.1 coordinate 173,995, forward strand.
CGACCTGCTGCTGGATGAACGACCGGATCGCCTTGATCTGGTTCTCCTGCTTCTGCTGGCCGTCGGAGAACTGGAGCTCGATCCCGGCCTGCTTCGCCGACTCCTGGATCGAGGCGGTGTTCGCGGTGCGCCAGCCGGACTCCGCGCCGACCTGGGCGAAGCCGAGGGTCAGCGTGTCCGGGGCGGCTCCGCCGGACCCGCCGGAGCCGCAGGCCGCGATCCCGGCGGTGAGGGCGATGGCCGCGGCGACGCCGGCCAGCCGGCGGAAGACGCGGCGCCCGGTGGGTGCCGTCGGGGTGGGTGTCGTCGTCGACATCGGGATCCTCCGTGTGGTGCGCGGCGGTGCGCGGCCTGCGGGGTGAGGGCCGGAGCCGGATCCTGTGCGGTCCGGTGTGCCGGCGGTCTCGGTGGTGAGCAATTGTTAGCGCGAACACAGCGGTGGGTCAAGGGTCGGTGTGGCCGCCGGACCGATCGTCCGTCGATAGGTGATCGCGTCCGCTGCCGGTCCTGGACATCGTTGATGTGAAGGTTAACAATCACGCTGTCCGGTTCCCGCGGTCCGCGGGCGCCGGACGGTCTCCCGGCCGCCCGGGGGACGCGTCGGCGGGGTGGCCGGGAACGTCCCGGTCGTGCAGGGGTCCGGCGAACGCCCTCCGTAGGGGAGACGGTCACGGACGGCTACGCTGCACCGATCGGAGGGGGACGGCGTGGGGATCGCGATGGAGCCGGGGTCGGGGCCGAGGCCGGGGCCGGGACGGGCACCGTCCATGTTCGACGTGGCCCGTCGTGCCGGGGTCTCCCACCAGACGGTGTCGCGGGTGCTGAACGCGCACCCGAACGTCCGGGAGAGCACCCGGGTGCGGGTCCGGACCGCGATCGAGGAGCTCGGTTACCGGCCGAACCGTGCCGCCCGCACCCTGGTGACCGGCCGCGACCGGGTGCTCGGCGTCGTCGCGCCGCGGTCCACGCTGTTCGGCCCGGTGTCGCTGCTCGCCGCGTTCGAGGAACAGGCGGTCGGCGCCGGGTTCGGCGTGAGCGTCGTGCGGGTGCGCGAGATCGACGGCGAGTCGGTGCGCCAGGCCGTCCAGCGCCACCTCGACGGACAGGTCGCGGGCATCGTCGTGATCGCGCCGGTGGCGTCGGTGGCCGAGGCGCTCGACACCGTGCCGCGTGACGTCCCGCTCGTCACCGTCGACGGCGATCCCGACCAGCAGCTGCCGATGGCCACGGTCGACCAGGTGGAGGGCGGCCGGATCGCGACCGAGCACCTGCTGGCCGCCGGCCACGCGACGGTCTGGCACGTCGCGGGCCCCACCGACTGGTTCGACGCGGCGGGCCGTGCGGCCGGCTGGGCCGCGGCGCTGCACGCGGCCGGGGCCGAGGTGCCGCCGGTGATGGCTGCGGACTGGAGCGCGGACGCCGGGTACCGGGCGGGTGAGCTGATGGCCCGGATGCCCGAGGTGACCGCGGTGTTCGCCGCGAACGACGCGCTGGCCACCGGCCTGCTCCACGCCTTCCACGACCGCGGCCGGAGCATCCCCGGGGACGTCAGCGTCGTCGGGTTCGACGACGTGCCCGTCTCGGCGCACCTCATCCCGCCGCTGACCAGCCTGCGCGCGGACTTCGAGGCCGTCGCCCGCGAGGCGCTCGACCTGCTGCTGAACCACGAGGCCGGGCCGGACGTGTCGCAGGCGGTGCACCGGAAGATCGCCCCGGTGCTGGTGTCCCGCGACAGCGTCGGCCCGCCGCCCCACTGACGGCGTCGCCGTCAGCTCGTGTTCTGGACCTTCGTCGCCAGCAGCTCCCAGCTGCGCCACCAGCTCTCCCGGCGCGGCGCCGGACCGGTGACGATCAGCTCGTCGGCGTCGGCGCGGGCGGCGAACTCCTCCAGGTACGCCGAGACGGTCTCCGGTGTCCCGACCGCGGTGTAGCGGGTCATCGACCGGATCTGCCCGCCCGAGGCGCTGTCGAGGACGGCGTCGGCCTCGGCGTCGGTGAGCGAGGCCCCGCGACGGCCGGTGAACAGTCGGACCCGGGACCGCTGCACCTCACGCTGGATCTGCTGTGCCTCGTCGTCGGAGTCGGCGGCGATGACGTTCACCCCGGCCAGGACGTGCGGGGCGGACAGCTGCTCCGACGGCCGGAACTCCCGGCGGTAGAGCGCCACGGCCTGCTCCAGGGCGTCCGGCGCGAAGTGCGAGGCGAAGCCGTAGGGCAGCCCCAGCGCGGCCGCGACCTGGGCGCCGTAGAGCGAGGACCCCAGGATCGTCAGCGGGACGCCGGTGCCGCGGCCCGGGTGGGCCTCGACGCCCCGGACCAGGCTGGTGGTCCCGAGGAACGCCTGCAGCTCCTGCACGTCCTGCGGGAAGGTCTCCGACGCGCGCGGGTCCCGCCGCAGCGCCGCGACGGTCGCCTGGTCGGTGCCGGGCGCGCGGCCGAGCCCCAGCTCGATGCGGCCGGGGTGGAGCTCGGCGAGGGTGCCGAACTGCTCGGCGATCTGCAGCGGCGAGTGGTTCGGCAGCATCACACCGCCGGAGCCGAGCGTGATGCGCTCGGTGTGCGCGGCGACGTGGGCGATGAGCACGCTCGTCGCCGCCGACGCGATCGAGCCCATGTTGTGGTGCTCGGCGTACCAGATCCGGCGGAACCCCCACTCCTCGGCGCGTTGCGCCAGCTGGGTGCTGGCCTCCAGGCCCTGGGCGACGGTCTCACCCCGGGCGACGGTGGCCAGGTCCAGAATCGACAACGGCAGCGGTAGCGGCATGACAGCACCTCACGATCGACACGGTGACCTCTCCGTCAACGAACCGGAGGCGCATCCTCTTCCGCTCCGCGGGATCCGGAACGGAAATGTGGTGAGCCCGGCTCCGGCACGGGGGCGAACCCCTCGACATCGGCGCCGCGACCGCGGCCTGGGAGGCGGCGCTCGCCGTCCCGGGGCCGACCGGCCCGCCGGTATGGGTGCACGCCGACCTCATGCCCGGCAACCTGCTGGCGCGCGGTGGCCGGCTCGCCGCGGTCCTCGACCTGGCGACCGCGGGGCTCGGCGACCCGGCGGTGGACCTCGTCCCCGCGTGGAACCTGCTCCCGCCGCCGGCCGTCGCGGCCTTCCGGGGCGCCGTCGACGCCGACGACGCGACCTGGGCCCGCGGGCGCGGCTGGGCGCTGGCCATGGCACTGGTGCAGCTGCCGTACTACCGCGACAGCCACCCGGTCATCGCCGCCGACGCCCGTCACGTGCTGGGCCGGATCCTCGGCGACGGCTGACCGGCGCCCTCCCGGTCGCGCCGGCTCAGGACGGCGGGAGGTCCTGCACCCCCAGCGCGACGGCGATCCGGCCCAGCGCCGCCCGGTCCGCCGCGTCGAGCCGGTCGAGGACGAGGGCGCGGACCGCACGCAGATGGGTCGGCGCCGCGGCGTGCACGACGTCGAACCCGGCGTCGGTGAGGGCCGCGAGGGTGTAGCGGCCGTCGTCGGGGTCGGGGGAGCGGTGCATCCAGCCGCGGCCCTCCAGCCGTTTGACCACGTTGGACAGCCGGGACAGCGAGCCGTTGGTCAGGAAGGCGAGCTCGCTCATCCGCAGGCTGCGCCCCGGCGCCTCGGACAGGTGGCTGAGCGTCAGGTACTCGAACAGCGTCAGGCCGTGCGCCTGCTGCAGCGGTGCCTCCAGCCTGCCGGGCAGCAGCATGATCAGCGAGACCAGGCCCGTCCACGCGGCCTTCTCCCCGCCGTCGAGCCACGTCGGCCCGTCACCGCCTGCCTCCGGTGTCGCCCGGTCCGTCGTCACCCGTCGCTCCTGTCCGTGGGTACCGGAGCGCACTTTACAGGTGAACTCATGACTTGTAGCTTGAATTCATGGATGAAGTCATCGACCGCGAGACCGCCACCTTCCACGTCACGCCGGGCTACGGCGTGACCGCCCGCGACCTGCTCGGCTACAGCCAGGCGGTCCGGATCGGCAACCGGGTGGAGACCTCGGGCCAGGGCGGCTGGGACGACGACCTGGTCGTCGCCGAGGACCTGGAGCAGGAGATCGTCCAGGCGTTCGACAACGTCGGGCGCACGCTCGCCGAGGCGGGCGCGACCTGGGCCGACGTCGTGCACGTGAACTCGTACCACAAGGTCGCGCCCGGGTCCGACGCCATCGGCGACGAGCACAACCGGATCATGGTCCGGGAGTTCCGCAGCCGGCTCGGCGGGCGGGCCCCGGTCTGGACCCAGACCGGCGTCACCGTGCTCGGGGTCGCCACCATGCGGGTCGAGATCCGGGTGACCGCCCTGGTGGAGGGGACCGGCTGAGGGTGCCTCAGTGGGTCCGCTCGTAGTGCCGGCGCGCCTTGGCGCGGTTCCCGCAGACCGCCATCGAGCACCACCGGGCGCGGTTTGCGCGGCTGCGGTCGAGCAGGAACAGCCGGCACGCGTCGTTCGCGCAGGGGCGCAGCCGGCCGGGCAGCTCCTCCTCGACGGCGGCCCAGGCGAGGACGGCCTCGACGGCGAGCCGGGCGTGCGGGGGGGCGACGGTCCGCCAGGTCAGCCGCCCGTCGGTGAGCTCCGGCGTCCGGTGCACGCCGTCGAGGAGCGGGGCCAGTGCGACGCCCGGGTCGGTGTCCCCCCGTGCGACCCGGGTGAGGGCGTCCCGGGTCTCGCGCAGCGCCGCCAGCTCCTCCGGGCCGCCGTCGCCGCCGTGTGCCCGGGCCCAGCGGCTCCCGGCGACGGGGTCGCGGAGGGCGTCGCGCTCCGTGCCGTCGACCAGGGGTCTGCTGTTGAGCAGGTCCAGCAGCAGGTCCACGTCGTCTCCTAACCGCATCGAGTCCTTTGACAGGTTACATGCGGGCGTGCTTCCGTGGGGAAGTCTAACCATATCAAGCATGTGAAGGAGTTAGTCATGCCGCTCGTCCACCACCGGACCGCGACCGTCGACGGACACGAGATCTTCTACCGGGAGGCCGGTCCCGCCGACGCGCCCACGATCGTCCTGCTGCACGGCTACCCGACCAGCTCGTCGATGTTCCGGCAGCTGATCCCGCTGCTGGCCGACGACCACCACGTGATCGCGCCGGACCACCTCGGCTTCGGGTACTCCGCCGCCCCGTCGGCGTCGGAGTTCGACTACACCTTCGACGCGCTCGCGGACATCACCGACGGGCTGCTCGAGCTGCTGGGCGTCGACCGCTACGCCCTCTACGTTCAGGACTACGGCGCACCGATCGGCTGGCGGCTCGCACTCGCCCACCCGGAGCGGATCACCGCGATCGTCACCCAGAACGGCAACGGCTACGAGGACGGGTTCGTCGAGTCGTTCTGGACCGACGTCTGGGCCTACGGGGACGCGCCCGGCCCGGAGACCGAGCCCGCCGTCCGTGCCGCCCTCGGCCTCGACGCGATCCGGTGGCAGTACCTGCACGGGGTGTCCGACCCGGGCACGGTGGACCCGGACACCTGGCACCACGACCACGCGCTCGTCTCCCGCGAGGGCAACGACGCGGTCCAGCTCGCGCTGCTCCGCGACTACCGCAACAACCGCCCGCTCTACCCGCGCCTGCACGGGTTCCTGCGCACCACCGGGGTCCCGGTGCTGGCGGTGTGGGGGCGCAACGACGAGATCTTCGGACCGGACGGGGCGCGGGCGTTCGCCCGCGACGCCCGGGACGTCGAGGTGCACCTGGTGGACGGCGGCCACTTCCTGCTCGAGAGCCACCTCGACGTCGTCGCCGGCCACCTGCGACGCTTCCTGGAGCGGGTCCCGGCGTGACGCGTGCACCCGGGGGCCGGATGCGCGATCAGGACCGGCCGTCGTCCTGGGTCTCGCCGCCCGGGTCGCCCAGGACGGCGTCCACGGCCAGGTAGAGGGTCTCGGTCTCGGTCCGCAGGATCGAGTCGGCGGCGGGCAGTGCCCGTTCCATGCCGAGCCCGTCGACCACGGTCATGAGGAACCGTGCCCGCCGGGCGTTGTCGCCCGGGGCGAGTGCGCCCTCGTCGACCAGGGTCGTCAGCCAGTATTCGACCCGGCGCCGCACCTCGCGCTCGATGGCGAGGTAGGCCCGCCGGTTCTCCTCGGTCGGCTCGGGCACGACGAAGGTGTCGACCGCGGTCCGCAGCGCCCGGCGCGCCTGCTCTCCGACCCCGGTCCGGGTCAGCACCTCCCGCAGGCAGGCGGCGAGGCGGTCCCGGGCCGGCACCGCGGTGTCGTGGATGGCGTCGTCGGGGGCGACGAGGTCGTAGACGCGGGTCAGGACCTCGTCCTGCAGCGCCCGCTGGGTCGGGAAGTGGTGGCGCAGCGAGCCGGTGCTGACCCCGGCCCGCGCGGCGACCGCGCGCACGCTCAGCCGGGTCCCCGGGTCCTGGCCGAACAGCTCCATCGCGGCCAGGAGCACCCGGTCCCGGCTCCCGAGCCTCCGCCGCTGCGTCTCGTCCACCCCTGGCAGCCTACTAGTACACCGTGTTAGCGTGCCGGCGCACGGACCAACACAGTGTGTTGGTCAAGGACACGGGTTCGGGGGACCAGATGCTGACCGAGTGGCGACGACACCGCGCCGTCCGACGGGTGAGGCCGGGCGACGGCAGTCCGCTGAAGCGTTTCCGCTGGTGGCAGATGTTCCTGGGGCGCGCCCTGCTGCACCTGGACCTGGTCGGCGCCGACGGGCGGCCGGTGCGGTACTCCGTCGACGTGCGCCACCAGGGCAGCGGGGAGAACGGGCAGGTCGTCGCGCAGGTGTACCGCGACGGGCGGCACCACGCGTCGTCGCGGGTGCCGGCCGTCGTCCCGGTCGAGGGCGGCGCGATCGAGGTCGCGACGAGCGGGTTCGGGGTGAAGCGCTGCCGGTACGTCACCGCGGCCGGTGCGGTCCGGCAGCTCGTCCCGGACCCGCGCTCGGCGGAGGGCCGCCGGGCCCGCCTGGAGCGCGAGCACCCGTCGCTCAGCCGCATGCTCGGTGTCGTGTCGGTGGTGGCGCTGGTCGTCGGCGTCGGGCTGAACCTGCTGCAGCTGCTGGAGCCGCTCAGCCGGATCCCGCCGGTCGCGGCGGCGGTCGGGGTGTTCGAGTCGCCGGTCCACCTGCCGATCTGGCTCAACATCGCGCTCGGTCTCGCGGCCGCCCTGGCCAGCACCGAACGGGCGCTGCGGCTGCGCTACCACTGGCTGCTCGACGGCGTCGGCAACTGAGCCGGGCGTGCCCCGGCGGTCCGCCCGCCGGGGCACGCCCCCGGTCAGGCGGCCGGCTCCCCGAACCAGCGGCGGGCCGCCCGCCCGAACGCCGCGGGATCGGGCCGGTCCCCGCCGACCCAGGCCACGACGCCGTCGGGGCGCAGGAGGACGGTGCCGGTGCCGAGGTCGTCGCGCAGCGGGCCGGTGACGCGGCGGATCCGGTCCGCCCAGCCGCGCGCCGCGGTGCCCAGTGCGGGGGCGGCCCCCGGGTCGAGCAGCACACCCGAGCCGGTGGTCGTCAGCTCACCGAGCCAGGTGCCGTCGGCGAGGCGGAACTCCGGCGCGACCCGCCCGACCATCGGGTGTGCGTCGCCGAGGTCGAGACGCAGGCCCGCGCCGGAGGTCCGCAGGTAGACGTAGCCCGCGCCGTCGCGGGTGGTGAGCAGGTCGCGCACCACCGCCTGGAGGGCGGCGGCCTGCGGGCCGGGCCGCATGAGCGCCACCTGGGCGCGGGACCAGTCGAGCACGGCGGCCGCGACCGGGTGCCGTTCGTCGTCGTAGGTGTCGAGCAGGCCGTCCGGGGCGGTGCCCCGCGCCGTGGCGGCCAGCTTCCAGCCCAGGTTCAGCGCGTCGGCCAGGCCGGAGTTGAGGCCCTGCCCGCCCAGCGGGGAGTGGATGTGCGCGGCGTCGCCGGCGAGCAGCACCCGTCCCCGCCGGTAGGTCGTCGCCTGCATGGAGCGGTCGGTGAAGCTGGAGGCGTTCCACACCTCGAGCAGGGTCACGTCGGTGCCCGACACCCGGCGCAGGACCTCCTGGAGGTGCTCGGGCGTCGGCGGCCGCGAGCGGTCGAAGGCACCGCCGTCGAAGTCCATGATCCCGAGGTGCCCGTCGGTGGGCATCCGTAGGTACATGCCCTGCGGGGTCAGGGTGAAGCCGCGGTCGAGCTTGTCGAGGTCGTCGACCCTGGCGTGCAGCACGTAGCCGGTGAACTGCGGCTCGGTGCCGACGAAGTCGAACCCGGCGAGCCGCCGGACGGCGCTGCGGCCGCCGTCGCAGCCGACCACCCACCGGGCGGGGAACGTGCCGGTGCCGCTGTGCACGACCACCCCGTCGTCGTCCTGGTCGAGGCCGGTGACCGGGGTGTCGCGCAGGATCCGGACCCCGAGCTCGCCCGCGCGCCGGGCCAGCATCCCCTCGACGTCGGCGAGGTGGACCATCAGCCGGTCCGTGGCCGGGGTGGGGAGCCGGGGCGGGAGCGCGGTCTCGTCGAGCTCGACCCCGCCCAGCATGATCCCGGCGAAGTGCCCGGCCCGCGGCGGCGGCAGCACCCCGTCCCCGGCCTCGGCACCGGGGTCGGTGCGGTCGTCGGCCGCGGGGTCCGGGCCGAAGCCGGCCGGGGTCGGGCCGACCGCCTCCCGCAGCGCGGGCAGCAGCCCCCGCCGGTGGAAGGCCTCCACCGAGGCCGCGGTCAGCCCGCGCATCCCGAGCGGCGCGGTCCGCCAGGGGTTCTCCCCGCCGGGCTCGCGTTCGAGCACCGTCACCGAGCAGCCCGCGAGACCCAGCTCGCAGGCGAGCAGCAGACCGACCGGGCCCGCTCCCACGATCACCACGTCGTCCACACCGATCGCCTTCTTCCGTCGTCGAGGTCGTGACCCGAGACTGCGCCCGGCCGCTGGCGCGGGGCACGCACGCGGCACGCACGGCCCTGGCACCGCCGGGTCAGGCCCCGGCGCCGACGGCCTGGGCGGCGGCCAGCGAGCGGTACAGCTCGTCGGAGGCCAGCAGCTCCTCGTGCGTGCCGACCGCGCGGACCCGGCCGCCGTCGAGCACGACGACGGCGTCGGCGTCGCGCACGGTGCGCAGCCGGTGCGCGACGACCAGCACCGTCGCCCCCGTACGGCGCCCGGACAGCAGCTCGTGCAGCGCCTCCTCGGTGCCGCTGTCCAGGTGCGCGGTCGCCTCGTCGAGCAGCAGCAGACCCGGCCGGCGCAGCAGCGCGCGGGCGATCGCGACCCGCTGCCGCTCCCCGCCGGACAGGGTGACCCCGCGGGCCCCGAGCGGGGTGTCGAGCCCCCGGGGCAGGCGTTCGACCAGCTCGGTGAGCCGGGTCGCCCACACCACCTCGGCCAGTGCGGGGGCGGTGGCGTCCGGGGCGCCCAGCAGCAGGTTCTCCCGCAGCGTCCCGTCCAGCACGGGCGAGTCCTGCTCGACCACACCGACCCGGCTCCGCCAGGTCGCGCGCGGGACCGCGGCCAGGTCGACCCCGTCGACGGTCACGGTCCCGCCGGTCGGCGGGTGGAAGCGCAGCAGCAGCGACAGCAGCGTCGACTTCCCCGCCCCGGACGGCCCGACCAGTGCGACCCGGGACCCGGCGGGGACGGCGAACCGGACCCCGCGCAGCACCTCGGCGCGGCCCGGGTGGGCGAAGCGGACGTCGTCGAACACCAGCGACGGCGGGCCGGTCCGCGGCGGGACCGGGAACGCGCCGGGGTCGACGTCGTCCTCGACCGGGATGTCCTCCACCTCGGCGAGCCTGCGGGCGGCGCCGAGTCCCTGCTGCAGCGTCCCCACCGCCGACACCAGCTCGGTCAGCGGCGTGGCCAGGTAGAACAGGTACAGCAGGAACGCGACCAGCGTGGACACCGTGAGCGCGCCGGTCCGACCAGCCCGCCGCCGACGGCGAGCACCACGAGGAACGACGCCTGCAGCGCGAACTCCGCCCCGGCGACGAGCAGCGCCTCCCAGCGCGCCTGCACCACACCGGCCCGGAACGCGGCGGTCGCGGCGTCGTCGACGGCGGCCTGCTCGCGGCGCTCGGCCCCGTACGCCTTCACGGTGCGGGCCGCGCCCAGCACCCGGTCCAGGACGGACCCGACGGTGCCGACGGCGGACTGGGCCTGCTCGGTGGCCCGGCGGATGCGCGGCAGCACGAGCGCCGCGGGGGCACCCACCACGACCAGCACCGCGACGGTCACGCCGAACAGGCGCAGGTCGAGCACCGCCATCAGCACCAGCGCCCCGACCATGCCGACCGCACCGTTGACCAGGGTGACCGGCGCCGAGATCGTCGCGTGGCGGACCAGGCCGGTGTCCGAGGTCGCGCGGGTGACCAGGTCACCGGGGGCGCGGGTGTCGAGCTCGGGCACCCGGATGCGGACCAGCCGCGCGGCGAGCCGCCGCCGGATGCTCAGCACCACGTGCTCGCCGGTGCGGTCGAGCAGGTAGCTGTTGACGCCGTTCGCGACCGCGCTGCCGAGCACCAGCAGGCTGAGCAGGACGACCGGGACGAGCAGCGAGCCGCCCCCGCCGAGCGAGTCGATCACCGACTGCGCGGCGAGTGGCTGGGCGAGGCCGGCGGCGCTGCCGAGCAGCGCCAGGACCAGGCCCGCGGCGAGCAGCCCGCGGTGGGCGGCGGCGTGCCGGAGGAGGTAGTGCATCGTGCGGTCGTCTCCCTGTGCTCCCGGCCGCGATCCCGGGGGCGGCCCCGGCCGGACCCCCAGTCCACCGGGTGCCGGGCGTGCGGGGGACCGGCCGGGGTGCCGGAGCGGTCCGCCGTCCGGCGGGGACCGGCCCCCTCCGGGTGGCGGGTCCGCCTCAGCTCCGGCGGGGGAGCGGCAGGTGCAGCGCCAGGCGGAAGCCGCCGTCGTCGTCGGGGCCCGCGGAGAGCTCGCCGCCCGCGAGCTCGGCGCGCTCGCGCAGCCCGACCAGGCCCTGGCGGGACCCGGGCAGTCCCAGCGGCCCGCGGTCCGGGCGGGTGTTGTGCACCGTCGTCGTCACCCGCCCGCCGGCCCGGGCGACCCGGACGGTGACCCGGGAGCCGGGGGCGTGCTTGCGGGCGTTGGTCAGTCCCTCCTGGACGGTCCGGTACACCGCCCGCTGCGCGTGCGGGTCCAGGTCGATGCCCGGCTCCTGCGCCAGCTCCGCGTCGACGCCGGCGCCCGCCACCAGCGCGGCCAGCTCGGCGAGGCCGGGCTGGGGCTCCAGCGGCGTCCCGTCCCCGCTGGGCGCCCGCAGCACCGCCACCATGTGCCGCAGCTCGTCGAGTGTGGACACCCCGAGCCTGCGGATGGTGCGGGCCGCCTCCCGGGTGGTGTCGTCGACCGCCCCGACCTGCAGCGCCCCCGCCTGCACCGCGATCAGTGACACCTGGTGGGAGACGACGTCGTGCATCTCCCGGGCGAGCCGGTTGCGTTCGCGTTCGAGCACCTGCTCCTCGCGCAGGTCCTGCTCGACGCGGTGGGAGTCGGCGAGCTCGCGCAGCCGCCTGCGCAGCGAGTCCTGCGCGCGCACGAGCTGCCCGAGCGCGGCCGGGGCGGCCCCGGACATGATCCCGTAGACCAGGTCGAGCAGCGACTGGCGGTCGAGCAGGTCCAGCCGGACCGGGAAGGTGATGCCCGCGCCGACCGCGGTGGCCGTCGCGGCGAGCACCACCAGCGTCCGGTTCGAGGTGCCCCGGGCCAGCGTGTACAGCGTCACCAGGGTCGCGATCAGGGCGTAGGAGGTGACCAGGCCCGGCAGCGTCGCGAGGAACCCCAGCACCGGGTACCGCCGGCGCAGCGGCACACCGAGCAGCGCCAGTCCCGCCGCGACCCACGGCCACGCCTGGTCCGACGCGGTGATCTCGAGCAGCGAGTCCAGGGCGGCGACGGCGAACAGCGCCACCTCGGTCGCGACCGTGAGCGCCGGGCCGCGCCACCGCGCCGGGACGCTCACGCGTCGTCGCCGGGGCGGCGGAGCCCGGCCAGCTGGGCGAGCAGCGCCGCGCGCACCCGGCTGGTGACCCCGAGCTTGCCCAGCAGCGTGCTGACGTGGTCCTTCACCGTGCTGGGGGACAGGTAGAGCTCCCGGCCGATCTCGGCGTTGGACAGTCCCTCCGAGACCAGCGCCAGGACGTCGCGTTCGCGGTCGGTCAGCGCCGCGACGTCGCGCTCGGCGGCGCGGCGGTCCGCCGAGAGCCGCCCGCCGACGACGGGCCGGGCCGCGCCGGGGGACAGCACGACCGCACCGGCGGCGAGCGCCCGCACCGACTGCACGAGCTGGTCGGGGTCGGTGTCCTTGAGCAGGAACCCCGACGCGCCCGCGGCGAGCGCCTGCTCGATGTACTCGTCGGTGTCGAAGGTCGTCAGCATGGCCACCGCGGGGGCGTCGCCCGCCGCGAGGACCCGGTCGAGCACGGTCAGCCCGTCCACCCCGGGCATCCGGATGTCGAGCAGGACGACGTCGGGCCGGGCGAGCGCGATCTCCCGCTCGGCGTCGGCGCCGGTCGCGGTCGCCACCACCCGGATGTCGCCCGCGGCCTGCAGGATCATCGTGAACCCGGACCGCACCAGGGCCTCGTCGTCCACCACGACCACCCGGATCATCGCCGTCCCCCGCCCGTCCGTGCCGATCCCGCCGTGTGTCCCGCCGGCGCCGCCCCATCCTGTTCGGTCGCTCATCGGGGCGGGCCGGGGACCAGACCACCGCGGGCGGCGACGCCGGGCAGCGCGAGCTGCAGCGCGGCCGTCGCGACCGCCCAGGAGTGCCCGCCCGGCAGGACCAGGTAGCGCACGTCCATCCCGGAGGTGCGGGCGAGCTCGGCGAGCCGCCGGGCCCGCTCCACGTCGCCGCCCTCGTCCGCGCCGACGACGACGGTGCCGCTCACCCCGTCGTAGCGACGGGTGCGCAGCAGCTCCTGCGGGTCGGCGGCCCGGAACGCGGCGTCGTCGCCGCCGAACAGCGCACCCACCGTCTCCTCCCGGGTGCCCAGCGACGGCTGGTCCTGACCGCCGACGTCGAGGAACGCCGGGTACACCTCGGGGGCGCGCACGGCGAGCTGCAGCGCGCAGGTCCCGCCGTAGGAGAAGCCGCCGATCGTCCAGCTCCGCGGGTCGGGGTCCACGTCGAACGTCCGCCGGATCCAGTCCGGGACGTCGCGGCGCAGGTAGGTCTCGGCGGCGCCGCGCCGGGAGTCCATGCACAGCGGGTTGTCGAAGGTGCCGCCGGTCGCGTCCGGCACCACGACGACCGGGGCGAGCCCGCGGTGCGCCGCGGCGAACTCGTCGAGCACCGCGGCGAGCCGCCCCGCGGTCAGCCAGTCCGCGGGGCCGCCCGGTGCGCCCGCGACCAGGACCAGCACCGGCAGCCTCGGCCCGCCGCGGACCAGCGCGGCCGGTGGCAGGTAGACCACCCCGGGCCGGGCCGGGAAGCGCGAGACGGTGCCGGGGATGGCCATCCGGGCGACGCCGCCGTGGGCCGGCAGGTCCGCGGGCGGCACCCACCGGGCCGCGGTGACCGCGCCGCCCGCGCGGGGCGGGATGCGGGCCGGGTCCAGCGCGTTCGCCTCGGGCAGCCCGAGCAGCTGCCGGGGAGTGGGGTAGTAGCCGTAGATCGCGTTGACCTTGACGCCGCTGGTGGCGAGAACGAGCAGCACCGCGGGCACGACCAGCAGGCGGGCGGCGCGTCCGCCGCGCCGCAGCACGAGCACCCCGCCGAGCAGCGCCGCGAGCGCCACCCCGGACCAGACGAACAGGCGGGCGGGCAGCTGGTCGGGGATCGGCCGCCACAGGTCGTTCAGGACGAACGCGGCCAGTGCGGGCAGCGCCGCCGCGACGACGACCGCGAGCAGCGCCGGTCGCCACCAGCGCGGCCCGCGCGGCCACAGCAGGAACGCCGCCGCGAGGACCCCGGCGACCGAGATCACCAGCGGCAGCGTCCCGGCGACGAGCGACAGGTCGAGCGGTGTCGTCGCGGGCACCGGGGGCGGCGGGAGCGGGGTCACGGTCACCGGGCGTCGTCCCCTGCCGGGAGCGCCGGGAGCGCGGGGAGCGCGGGGAGCGCGGCGAGCGCCGCGAGGTCGGCGCGGGCCGTCGCGAACGGCAGCACCCCGCGGTCGAACACCGCGGCCGCCGGGCCGGTCCCGAGCGCCCCGCCGAGCAGCGCCGGGTCGGTCAGCCCGGTGGCGGCCGCGGCGACCTCGTGGCCGTCGAGGGTGACCCGCCACGCGTCGGCGGTGTCCGGGGCGTCGTCGCGGGGGCGGGCCAGCGGCTCCGTCGCGACCGGCGGCGCCGTCTCCACCACGGGTACCGGCCCCCCGGTCACGGCACCGGCCGCGGGGAGGGCGTCGGCGACCCGGTCCAGCACCGACCACAGCGCGTGCGCGTCGGCCAGCGACGCCCGCAGGTGCAGCACCGGGCGGGCGGACCGGTCGATGTGGAACAGCCGCTCGACCACCCCGTCCGGGGCGGGCCCGGCGCCACCGGGCAGCGCCGGGTGCACCGGCGGGACCGCCGACGCGGCGAAGCCCGCGGTGAGCAGGGCCTGCTCGGCGGCGTCGGCCAGTGCGTCGGCGGGTGCGGGGTGCGCCGCGCCCGCGAGCCGGGTGAAGGATCCGGCCAGCACGGACAGCTCACCCGAGCGGGAGGTGACGACCTCGCCGTGGACCAGGACGAGGTCGTCGGGCCCGACCGTGGCCTTCCACCCGGTGAGCGCGTCGGCGCCGGTGGTGGTCTCGTCGACGATCACCTGGATCCGCCCGGTACCGGCGTGCAGCGTGGCGAACGCCAGCGCGCCGAAGGTGCGGCGGGCCCGCACCCGGCCCACGACCGTCGCCGGGCGGCCGGTGCGGACGTCGCGGTCCAGCCCGGCGTGCTCCCGGCGCAGCGCGGCGAGGTCGTCGACCCGGGTCGCGACGGCGGGGTGGGAGGCACGCCGCGGCGCCGACGGCCCGGGACCGCAGGCCGGGGCCGGAGGACGTCCCGGGCCGCGGACCGCGGGCCGGGGCAGCGGCAGGAAGCCCTCCGCCGCGGCGGCGGCCACGGCGGCCCGGGCCGTGCCGCCCGACCAGCACAGCAGCCGCGGTGTCCACTCCGGCTCGAAGGTCAGGCTGAAGCGGTGCAGCGACTCCAGCTGCACGAACGACGACGCGGCCCGCAGCACGGCCCGCCGGGCGCGCTGCACGGGACCGGCACCCAGGCGCCCGCCGGTCTCCAGCGACTCGCGGAACAGCACGAAGTTGAGCGAGGCCCGCCGGATCCCGTGCGCGGGACCGGCCGCGGCCAGCTGACCGATCATGAACTCCATGATGCCGGGTGGCGAGCCCGGAGCCCGCCGCATCACGTCCAACGACACCCCGTCGGTGCCCCAGGGCGCGAACGTCAGCACCGCGCACGGAGCGCCGTCCGGCCCGGTCGCCTCGACCAGCACGACGTCGACGTCTGCGGGGTCGCCCACCCGGCCCGAGGCCATCGAGAACCCGCGCTCGGTCGGCCCGTGCCGCCAGCGCTCCGCCCGGCCGGCGACGGCGGCCAGCTCGGCCTCCGGCACGTCGCGGACCCGCCGGACCGTCGCCCGGCAGCCCTCGGCGGACAGCCGGCGCACCGCGCGGCGGATCCGGCCCTCCCGGCCCCCGGTGTGCAGCAGCCGCGGCAGGTCGACCACGGCCTCGTCCCCGATCCGGCGGACCCGCAGCCCGTGCCGCCGGTAGAGCGCCGCACCCCGCTCCCCGGCCGCGAGCACCACGGGCTGCCACCCGTAGCGGCGGGCCTCGGCGAGCCAGGCGTCGACGGCGCCGGGCCACCGTCCCGGCGCGCCGACCGGGTCGCCCGCGGCGACCGAGGACCCGCCGACCACCCGGTACGCGACGGCCGCGCGGCCGTCCGGGGAGAACACGACCCGCTTGTCGCGGCGCGTCGCGAAGAAGGCCAGCGGGTCCGCACCCCCGTGGCCGGCGACGAGCGCACGCACCCGTTCCTCGTCCCCGGCGGTCGCGGTGCCGTGCGCCCGCGCCCCGCGCAGGAACGTCGCGAGCGCCGCGACCAGCACCGCGCCGCCCACCAGGTCGAGCGCGGCGGGCAGCCACCCGTCGTCGACACCCGCGGCGGTCAGCTCGAACGCGCCGCCGGTGAGCCGGTCGGCCACCCACACCAGCCGCGGCCACGCCCCGGCCGGGGCGCCGGGTGCGCCCGGGGCCAGCAGCCAGCCCGCCGCGACCGCGGCGCCGAGCCCGGCCACGGCCACGACCGCGGCGCGACGCCGGGCGCCCGGCGCGACCCGGGCCCCGAACTCCGCGCGCCGCGCCACCAGCGTCGCCGCCCACAGCGCGGGGACGGCCACCGCCGCCGTCCCGGTGGGCGGGTCGAGCCCGGCGAGCGCCGAGACCACCAGCAGCACGAGCAGCACCCCCGCCCCGGCACGCCTGCCGGCCCGCAGCGCCGCGCCCAGCAGCAGCAACGCGAGCCCGACGAGCAGGCTCGGCCCGGTCGGGACGCCCAGCAGCCCGAACGCGTCGTCGACGGCGGTGACCGGCGGCGCCCCGAGGACGACCTCGGCCAGGCAGGCCACCCCCGCCACGGTGACGACGAGCGCGGACACCGCCCGCACCGGGGTGCGCCGGACCGGCTGGCCGGACGCCGCCACCGGGGGACCGGCCGGTGCCGGTCGGGTCGTGGTCGTGGTCATGTGCGGGCCCCCGTCGGTGTCGGAGCCCCGAGCCTGGCCGCGCGGCCCGGGGGACCGGCACCCGCCGTGGGCGGGACCGGGGCCGCCGCCGGGCGGGTGCCGACCCGCCGGGTGGCGGGTATCGACGGCGGGCGGGGTCCGCCGCGTCACACCCGCCGGGACGGTGGGGCCGTGCTCGCTAGCGTCGGGACGGCCCGCACCGCGCCGACACCCCGGACGACACGATGATCCCGACCCTGCTGGCCGCCGCCGTCGCGGCCGTCCTCTGTGCCCTCGCCGCGCGACGGCTGGAGCGCTGGAACATCGCCGTCCCGGCGGTGATGGTGGCGGCCGGGGCGGTCGTCGGGCTGACGGTGGAGGGGTCCGTCGGGGCCGTCCTGAACACCACCGCCGCGCAGCGCGTCGCCGAGATCATCCTGGCCGTCCTGCTGTTCGTCGACGCCACCGAGGTCCGCGGCGGGCGGCTGTGGGGGCGCGCGCCGGGGACCGCCGCCCGGATGCTGCTGGTCGCGATGCCGCTGAGCATCCTCGCCACCGTCGTCGTCGGTGGGCTGTTGTTCCCCGCGCTGCCCTGGCCGGTGCTGCTGGTGCTCGCCTGCGTGGTGGTCCCGATCGACTTCGCCTCCAGCGAGCGGGTCGTGCGCGACCGGCGGCTGCCCGCCCGGCTGCGCAGCGCGCTGAACGTCGAGGGCGGCTACAACGACGGCATCGTCTCGCCGGTCTTCCTGGTCGCGCTCGCCCTGGCCGGCGGTGCGGCCACGCAGGGCTCCGGTCCGTGGCACGCGCTGTCCACGGCGGTGCCGCACGCGGTCACCGCGATCGTCGTCGGACTGTTGCTGGGCACCGTGCTCGGCGGGGCGCTGGAGCTGGCCACGGTGCGCGGCGCGACGACCGACCGGTCCCGGCGGACCGTCGTGCTGATCGCCCCGGTCGCCACCTACACCGCGGCGCTCGGCCTGGGGGGGAACGGCTTCGTCGCCGCGTTCGTGTGCGGCATCGCGTTCCGGTACGTGCACCGTGTGCTGCTGGCCCGGCGGCTGCGCGGCACCGACGGCGGCGTCCGCGCCGCGGGCGGTGCGGCGGTCGCGATGGGCCGCGACTTCGTGCTGCTGGAGGACGTGACGGCGATCCTGACCGCGGCGATGTGGTTCGTCGTCGGCATCGCCGGGGTGTACCTCGCCTCGGCCGTGGACCTGCCGATCCTGGTGTTCTGCGTGCTCGCGCTGACCGTGCTGCGGATCGTCCCGGTCGCGCTCGCCCTGGTCGGCAGCGGTCTGGGTGCCCGCGAACGGCTGCTCGCGGGCCTGCTCGGCCCCCGCGGCACGACGACGATCGTGTTCGGCCTGCTGGCGTTCAACGGGCTGCCCGACGGCGACCCGGCCGACACCATCCTCATCGCGACGGTGCTGTGCGTGGCCGGGAGCGTCCTGCTGCACGGACTCGGCTCCTCCGCGGCGATCGCCCGGCTCGCGCCCGAGCGGACCCGGGAGACCGCCGCACCCCGCGCCGGCGGGTGACCCGGGTCACGATCGCTGGAGTGTGCCGCGACGGCCGACGGTGCCATGGCCCCCAGGCACCGGGGACGGTCCCCGGCTCCGTGAGGAGGCACCGATGACCCACGCACCGATGACCCGGACACCCACCCGCACCCGCATCAGCCTCGAGGACTTCTTCGCCGACCCGGAGTTCGCCGGGCCGTCGCTGTCGCCGGACGGGACGCGCATCGCCTACCTCGCGTCGCACCGCGGACGGCGCAACCTCTGGGTCCGGGGCGTCGACGAGACCCACGCCGACGCCGTCGCGGTCACCCACGACACCCGCCGCGGGATCTCCCGCTACCACTGGACCGGCGACCCGCGCTGGATGCTCTACGAGCAGGACACCGACGGCAACGAGGACTGGCACCTGTACCGGGTCGACCTCGACGCCCCCGGGGAGCCCGCCGTCGACCTCACGCCGATGGCGCCGGGCTCGCGGGTGTTCGGGGTCGAGCCGGCGCACGAGCGCCCCGGCACCGTGCTGGTCTGGATGAACCCCGACCCGATGTCGATCGACATGTTCCGGGTCGACCTCGCGACCGGGGAGACCACCCTGGAGCTGGCCCAGCCCGGGCTGCGCGAGACCTGGCTGACCGACCGCGAGGGGCGCCCGGCGTTCCACTCGGTCATGACCGAGGCCGGCGACTACGAGTTCTCCGCGGTCGACCCCGACGGCGGGCGACGGCTTCTGCTCACCGTCGGCGGCCCGGAGCACCCGGTCGGCGTGTACCCGCAGATGGTCACCCCCGACGGCACCGGCCTGCTCCTGGGGCTCCACCAGGACTCCGACGACCTGCGGTTGGTCCGGATCGACCGGGAGACCGGCGAGCAGACCGTGGTGTCCGCGGTGGACGGGAGGAGCCTGGACACGCTGGGGATGCTCGGCCCCGGCCTGCCCCAGACGCTGCTCACCGACCGCGCCACCGGCGAGGTCGTCGCCGCCCGGTACGTGGGGGACCGGCCGCACCTGGAGATCCTCGACCCGGAGTTCGCGCCGGTCTACGAGGCCCTGTCCGCGCTGTCCGACGGCGTGCTGGAGTCGGTCTCCTCCGACGAGTCCGGGCGGCTCTGGATCGCCGGCTGGACCCACGACCGCGAGCCGGGCGTGTACCGGCTCTACGACCACGCCACGGGGGAGAGCCGGGAGCTGTTCCGCGGTCACCCGCAGCTCGACCCGGCCGACCTCGCGCCGATGGACGCGGTGTCGTTCACCGCCCGCGACGGCCTCCCGCTGCACGGCTTCCTGACCCTGCCCGTCGGCACGACCCGGCAGGACAGCGAGCGCCTGCCCCTGGTCCTGGTCGTGCACGGCGGGCCGTGGGCGCACGACACCTGGGGCCATGACCCCGAGGTCCAGTTCCTCGCGAACCGCGGGTACGCCGTGCTGCAGGTCAACTTCCGGGGCTCCACCGGCTACGGCCGCCGCCACCTCACCGCCGCGATCGGTGAGCTCGCGGGCGCGATGCACGACGACCTGATCGACGCCTGCGACTGGGCCGTCGGGCAGGGCTGGGCCGACCCGGACCGGATCGGCATCTACGGCGGCTCCTACGGCGGGTACGCCGCGCTGGTCGGCGTGACCGTCACCCCGGACCGCTTCGCCGCCGCCGTCGACTACGTCGGCATCTCCGACCTGGCCAACTTCATGCGCACCCTGCCCGAGTTCGTCCGGCCCTACCAGGTCAACGCCTGGTACCGCTACGCGGGCGACCCGGACGTGCCGGAGCAGGCGGCCGACCTCGCGGCCCGCTCGCCGATCACGATGGTCGACCGGATCCGCACGCCGCTGCTGGTCGCCCAGGGCGCCAACGACGCCCGCGTCGTGCAGGCCGAGTCGGACAACATCGTCGCCTCGCTGCGCGAGCGCGGGGTGCCGGTGGAGTACCTGCTCGCCACCGACGAGGGGCACGGCTTCGCCAACCCGGAGAACCGGATCCGGCTGTTCCGGGCGATGGAGCGCCACTTCGCCGAGCACCTCGGCGGCTCCACCTGAGCCCGTCGTTTCGCCGCACCGCCCCGGGGTAGCCGTCCGGGGACAGGGTGTCGAGCGACACGTCGGCGCACGCCGGCGGAACGGAGTGGACATGGCGAAGCACGTGGCAGCGGTCTGGGTACCGGTGACCGACATGAAGCGGGCGACCGCGTTCTACCGGGACGTCCTCGGCCTGACCGTGACGATGGAGAGCGACGACTGGACCGAGCTCGACGCCGGCGGCCTCACCATCGGGCTCAACGGCCGGGAGACCGCGGAGACCGCCGACCACGGCGGCGCCGTGATCAGCTTCCACCCGGAGACGTCCATCGAGGAGGCCCTGGACGACCTCAAGCAGCGCGGCGGCCACGTCCAGGGCGACATCAGCGAGCACTCCTGGGGACGGATCTTCCCGTTCCGCGACACCGAGGGCAACGACCTGCAGTTCTACACGCCGCCGGCGAGCTGACCCGGCCGCTCACGCCGCCAGGTCGGCCTCCAGCGCCTCGGTGAGCAGCGCGACCAGGGCCTCGCGCTGCACGTCGGCCGACGACCCGGACACGTCGTCGGCGCCGTCGAGCGCCGCCGCCGCGAGGCCGGCCTTGGAGTCGATCAGGTCGGCGATCCGGGCGTCGATCGTCTGGGCGGCGAGGATCCGCCACGCGGTCACCGGTTCGGACTGTCCGATCCGGTGGCTGCGGTCGATCGCCTGGGTCTGCTCGGCCGCGGTCCAGGACAGCTCCGCGAGCACGATGTTCGAGGCGACCTGCAGGTTCAGCCCGACCCCCGCCGCGGTCAGCGAGCACACCGCCACCGCGACGCCCGGGTCGTTCACGAACGCGTCGATGTTGCGCTGGCGCACCGACGGCGTCTGGTCGCCGCGGATCGAGGAGTACCGCACGCCCTGCTTGGCGAAGGTCTGCTCGGCGGCGTCCATGACGTCGACGTGCTTGGCGAAGAACACGACCTTGCCCGCGCTGCGCGCGATCTGCACCGCGTAGTCCGCCGCCAGCCCGGCCTTGGCCCGGCCGAGGCGGCGCATCATCGTGAACACGTTGTCCCCGGAGCCCGCCTCCGCGGCGTCCTTCTGCTCCCAGCCCGCGACGTCGCGGACCAGGCCGTGGTCGATGCCCTCGACCGTCGGGCCGGACCGGCGGGCGGCGAGCGCGGCGGTGTAGCGGGCGACCATCCGCCGGGCCAGTGCCTTCTCCGCGGCCCGGATGGACCGGCCGGTCGGGCCGTCGATCTCGACGGGCAGGTCGGCGATGCGCCGGGCCGGGATGTCC
The DNA here is from genome assembly GCF_020496245.1 of Pseudonocardia sp. ICBG601. Taxonomy (NCBI): domain Bacteria; kingdom Bacillati; phylum Actinomycetota; class Actinomycetes; order Pseudonocardiales; family Pseudonocardiaceae; genus Pseudonocardia; species Pseudonocardia sp. ICBG601. The sequence goes on from NZ_JAHLJA010000150.1 coordinate 195,373, forward strand.
GCGGCGACGTCGATCTTGCGACGGCGCACGATGCCCATGTCGACGACGCACTGGCGGGCGGCGCGCTCGAACAGCCCGTCGGCCGGGGTCATGCCGGTCGCGGTCAGCGCGTCGAGCAGCTGGGCGCGCGGCTTGGTCGCGTCGATCCAGCCGAGGAACTGCCAGATGGCCAGGAAGTCCTCGACGTCGTTGATCAGCGGGGTGCCGGTCAGCGCCATCAGCAGCGGCCGCGGGATGAACGCCCGGATCTTCTCGGCGATCTCCAGGACGTGCTTGGACCGCTGCGAGGTGCGGTTCTTGATGAAGTGCGCCTCATCGACGACCATCCCGCGGAACCCGAAGTCGCCCAGCCAGCCGATGTGCCGGTCGAGCACCTCGTAGTTGACGACGACGATGTCGGCGAAGCCGTCGACGGAGTCGCCGTTGCCCTGGATCGCGGTCGCGGCCCGGCGCGGCGCCCACAGCGCGGCCTCGCGCACCCAGTTGGTCTTCACCACGTTCGGCACGACGACCAGCAGCGGGTAGGCGTTCGCCGCCTCCGCCGCGCGCAGCGCCTGCGCGGTCTTGCCCAGGCCGGGCTCGTCGGCGAGCAGGAAGGTGCGGTGCCCGTCCTCCGCGGCGGCGACGAGCTTCGCCTGGTGCGGCATCAGCTCCCGCCCGCCGGGGACCGGACGGGTCGAGGGTTCGGGCAGCTCCATGCAGGCCGGGGCACCCGCCCCGGCGCGCTCGAAGGAGCGCAGCAGCGGGCCGAGCAGCTCCCAGCCGGTCAGCGGCGTCGGGCGCGGGCCGCTCGGCGGCGCGGCGGAGAAGTCGGGCGCGAGGAACGGGTTCGCCATCTGCCGGGCCACCACGGACTGCGGCACGACCTGCGGCTTCGCCGGGACCAGCGGGACCTCGACGGGCTCCGGCTCCGGCTCGGGCTCGTCGACCTCGATCCCGGCCGAGCGCAGCATCTCCCGCTTGAGCGCGCGCGCCGAGTCGGAGACGACGGCGTCGTCGGCGAGCAGCGCCAGCAGTCCCGCGTCGCGGACCGCGTCCATCGCCAGTGCCTTCGCGATCTCGTCGAGACGCTGCAGGGTCTCGGCCCGCTTCGCGTCGTCGTGCCGGTCGCGGACCCGGGCCCGTTCGTCGCGCAGCAGCAGCGCCACCGTCTGGAACTTGGTGCGGGTGGCCGGGGTGACCCGGCCGGTCCGCAGGGCCGTCCGCACCTCGCGTGCGGCCCCCGTCAGCACCGACATCACGTCGTTGCCGCGCGGGCGGCGACGTCGCTGGGGGGTGCCCTGGCGAGCCCCGGTCCGGGGCCTGCCTCCTCGCGCCACGTACTGCTCCTGTCGACGTCCTGCGGCGCCGGTCCGTGGCCGCGTCCCGTTGGGGGCCGCGGCCGGACGTGCTCGACGTGACGAAGGGCCGGATGGCCCCTCCGCACCACGAACCGGCCGGTGGGGGATCGCAGTCACGGAGGTCGGCGGTCCGGCTGCGGGAAGCGCCACAGGCCGTCGACGGTGTCCGGGACCCGCCGTACGACCCGGCCGTGGAACACCCGGGACGGTCGGCAGATCTGATCCGTGTCCCACCCTACCCCGCGCGGGCCCGTACGGCGCGTGACACACCGGTGGCGGACGACACCACCGCCGCTACCGGTCCGGGCCGACCGGTCCCTCGATGCGGAACAGCCGTCGCGCGTTGCCCTCGGTGAACAGGTCGCGGTCGGCGGCGGTGAACTCGTCGAGGAACCCCGCGACCTCCGCCCGCGACGGGTGCTGGAAGGGGTGGTCGGTGGAGAACAGCAGCCGGTCGGGCGTCGTCACCGCCAGCGTGTGCCGCAGGTGCGCGGGGTCGAGCATCCCCGAGCAGGTGAGCACGATGTTCTCGCGCACGTACTCGGGCACCGAGCGCTCCAGCCCGGCGACCCGGGCGACGCCGTTCGCGCGGTCGGCCCAGTAGGGCAGCAGCTCGCCCCAGTGCCCGAGCACGACGGTCAGGCCGGGGTGCCGGTCGAAGGTGCCGCGGGCGATCAGGCGCAGCACCGCGACGGCGGCCTCCACGTGCCAGCCCCACCCGAACGTCGCGAGCGCCAGGTCGGTGGTGTCGCCGAACCCGGAGTAGGACGCGTCGCGCACGGCGGGCGGCGGGACCTGCGGGTGCACGAACACTGGCAGCGCGCGTGCCGCGGCGACGGCGAACAGGTCGTCGAGGCGGGGGTCGTCGAGCAGGATGTCGCCGCTGCGGCCGTAGACCATCGCCCCGACCAGGCCCCGGTCGGCGGCGCGTTCCAGCTCGGCTGCGACCGCCGACGGCTGCGCGGTGGGCAGGGTCGCCATCGCACGCAGGCGCCGCGGGTGGTCGGCGACGGCCGCGGCGGCGGTGTCGTTGAGCTCGCGGCACAGCGCGACCGCGTCCGCCGGGTCCAGCGGCCCGGTCGACGGCGGGGCGACCGAGAGCACCTGCAGGTCGACGCCCTGGGCGTCCATCGCGGCGAGCCGGCCCGCGCCGAGGTCGTGCAGCTGCGCGAGGTGGTCACCGATGTCGTTGAGGGCCGTGCTGGGGTCCCGACGGTCCGGCGGCAGGGCGGCCAGTGCCGCGTCCAGCGCGGGGGAGGTCCAGTGCTCCTCGACGGCGATGATCGACATGGGTGCTCCCGCGGCTGTCGGAGGACCGGCCGCGCGACCGCGGCGCCGACGACGATGCTGCCAGCGCGGAGACGGCGGGGCCTCAGCGTTCGGTGCCCCCGCCCGGCGGGTCGACGCGCAGCAGCCGCAGCGCGGAGTCGATCTCCGCGGCGAGCCGGGCCGCGTGGTCGGGGCCGCCGGAGGCCAGGCCACGGGCCTGGGCCACCCGCAGCGCGGCGAGCGCGACCGCGGCGAGGACCTGCGCGTCCCCGGCGGGTGCCCGGTCGGCGATCGCCGCGGCCAGCGCGGACTCCTGCTCCAGGAGGACCGCCATCTGCCGGGCCTGCAACGCCGGGTCGTGGTGGGCCAGGTGGAGCGCGGTCCGGGTGTCCGGGTCCCCGTCGTCGCCGGCGAGCACGCCCAGCGCGGCCTCGCGCACCGCGTCGAGCACCGGCTCGTCCGCGGGCCGGGCGCGGAACGCCTCGACCAGGTCCGCGGCCCGGGCACGCACGACGGCGAGGACCGCGTCCTCCTTGCTGGGGAAGTGGTTGAAGAACGTCCGCACCGACACCCCGGCCTCGTGCGCGATCATCTCCACGGTGACGCCGTCGAGGCCGTGCCGTTCCGACAGCCGGACCGCCGCGGAGCGCACCCCCTCGCGGGTGGCGAGCTTGCGCCGCGCACGCACACCGGGCGACGGCGGCCGGGTCCGGTCGGAGGTGTCCACCCCGGGCATCCTGCACTCCGGACGGCGGGTCCTCAGCCCCAGGTCACCGGCAGCGCGTGCACACCGAAGATCAGCATCTCGTTGCGCAGCGGCACCTGCTCGGCCTCGACGGCCAGGCGCAGCCCGGGGATCCGGGTGAACAGACGCTCGAAGCCGACCTGCATCTCCACCCGGGCCAGCTGCGAGCCGATGCACTGGTGCACCCCGTGCCCGAACGCGAGGTGCGGGACGCGCCGGCGGGACAGGTCCAGCTCGTCACCGGCCTCGACGGTGCGCGGGTCGCGGTTGACCTCCGGCACGGCGACGACCACGGTCGACCCGGCCGGGACGGTGACCCCGCCGACCTCCAGGTTCTCGGTGGCGACCCGGCTCACGCCGAGCTGGATGATGCTGAGGTGGCGCAGCAGCTCCTCGACGGCGTCGTCGACGCGGTCGGGGTGCTCGCGCAGGAAGGCCAGCTGCGCGGGGTTGCGCAGCAGGGCGAACGCGCCCAGCCCGAGCATGTTCGCCGTCGTCTCGTGGCCCGCCCCGAGCAGCACGAGCGCGATGTCGACGAGCTGGTTGTCCGGCAGCGGCGGGTCGGTGTCGTGCACGAGCCCGGACAGCAGGTCGTCGGCCGGGTTCTCCTTCTTGTGCGCCACCAGCCCGGCCAGGAAGGTGTACAGCTCGCCCAGGGCGCGGGCCCGGTCGGCGTCGGACGAGGCGGAGCTGAGCCCGACCGCGGTGTTCTCCTGGAACCGGGCCCGGTCGGCGTAGTCGACGCCCAGGAGCTCGCAGATCATCTGCGACGGCAGCGGGAGTGCGTAGGCGGTCACCAGGTCCGCGCCGGGGCCCGCGGCGAGCATCGCGTCGATGTGCTCGTCGGCGATGGCCCGCATCCGCTCGGTCAGCGCCCGCATCCGGCGCACCGTGAACTGGCCCTGCAGGAGGCGGCGGATCCGGGTGTGCTCGGGCGGGTCCATGAAGACGAACATGCCGTCTGTGCGCTCGACGTCGGCCGGCCGGACCGGCTCGCCCCGCTCGGCCGCGGCGGCGAGCTCGGCGACCTCGTGCGGCTGCAGGGCGGTGGCGTCCTTGTAGCGGACGCGGTCCGAGCTGAACCGGGTGTCGGCCAGCACCTCGCGGGCCTCCTCGAAACCGAGGACGAGGAACGCGCGCGCCCCGTTGCGCAGCTCGACGGTCTGCACGGCGCCGCCACCGCGGCGGGCGGCCAGCCCCGGGGCGGGGTCGAACGGGCAGCCGGGAGGCCGTTCGAGCAGGTCCTCGGGCACGATGCTGCGCAGCCCGACCGGCGAGCCGGTCGTCTCGGTCGTCCCGGGCGCGGCGGCGTCACTCGACATGGGGCTCCCTGCGGTGGGTCGGTCGGTCCGTGGTGGGTCGGTCGGTCCGTGGTGGGGCGCCGCCGACGCTACCAACTCGCTGCACGGTGTGCAGCGAAATCGGCGCCGGGTCAGCCGCGCAGGATCCGCGGGATCGCCTGCCGCACCGCGGCCAGGTCGGTGAGGACCTCGACGGCACCGGCCGCGGTCAGCTCGTCGACACCCGCTCCGCCGGTGCGCACCGCGTAGGCGGGGTGCCCGGCGGCCGCGGCGGCGCGCACGTCCCACTCGGAGTCGCCCAGGACGAACGCGGTCGACCCGGCGACCCGGCGCACCGGCGCCTTGACCAGGTCCGGGTCGGGCTTGGTGCGGCGCGCGTCGGACCGGGTGAGGCAGGCGTCGGCGAGGTCGCGTCCGCCGAACAGGTCCAGGTAGGCCTCGACGTGCTCGGGATCGCCCGAGCTGGCCAGCACCACCTTCATCCCGAACCCGTCGCGCAGGTCGACGAGCAGCTCCGCCGCCTCGGGCAGGGCGACGACCTCGCCGAGCAGCGGGTCGAACTCCTCCTTCCACGCGGCGCGGGCGTCGTCGCCGTGGGTGTCCTCGAACCCCTGACCGGCGACGGCGGGAACCAGCTGGTCCCCGCCCATCCCGACCGCACGGTGCAGCCGCCACAGCGGCACCGTGACGTCGAACCGGCGCAGGGCGCGGGACCAGGCGATGGTGTGGTGGTAGTTCGTGTCGACGAGCGTGCCGTCGACGTCGATCACCGCGGTGTCGGGGGTCGTCATCCGCGCGGGGTACCCACGCGCCCGGCGTCCACGCGGTACCGGCCGGTGAGTTCGGACCCGCGCGCCGCGCGGGTGTGGACCGTCGCCCGGCGGGTACCCCGTGCGACGCCGAGGACGGGATGTGCGCAGATGCCGCAGGTACGGGTGAAGGCCGTCGGCACCGACGCGGCCACGACCAGCCGGGTCGTCCTGCTGGAGGAGACGTCCGGGGCGGGGCGGATCGTCGTCGTCGCGGTGGGGGAGGCCGAGGCGCTGGCCGCGGCCGCCGCGCTGGAGGGGGTGCAGAGCGCCCGCCCCGGTACGCACCGCCTGATCGGCGCCGTGCTGCGCGCCGCGGGCCGCCGCCTGGTCCGGGTCCGCGTGCACACCCTGCGCGACGCGGTGTTCCACGCCGAGCTCGACCTCGACGACGGCACCCGCGTCGACTCGCGCACCAGCGACGCGGTGGTCCTGGCGCTGCTGCTCGGCGCCGACATCGTGGTCGCCGACGCGGTGCTGACCGTGGCCGGGGTCGACCCGTCGACGGTCGTGGTGGAGGGGCTGGGCACGGGCTCGGGCGAGCTGGAGGCGTTCCGCCGGTTCCTCGACACCGCCACGCCCGACGACTTCGACGAGCCTCCGCGCTGACCCCCGGCGGCCGCGTTCAGGCGACCGGCCGCCCCGTCCCGCCCGCGCCGACACCCGGCCCGGCCTGCGGGTGGGCCGCCGCACCGGCGTCGCGCAGCAGGTCGGCGAGCCCGCCACGGGCCCGGCCGCGGGTGCGGGCGCTGGTCCGCACCGTCGCGGGCGCACCCGCGACGACCCGGTAGCCGCCGGCCCGCAGCCGGGCGACGAGCCCGTGGTCCTCGCCGCAGGCCAGCGGCGGGAACCCGCCCACCGCGGCCCACGCGTCGGCGCGCACGCCCAGGTTCGCGCCGTACACCGGGTGCTCGGGCGGCGCGGGCTCCCCGGGCGGGCGCGGCAGCCCGGGCACGTCGAGCACCACCCCACCGGCGACGGCGTCGGCGCCGGCCGCGGCCAGCGCCAGGTGTGCGGCGACCCAGCCGGGGGCCACGGTGCCGTCGGCGTCGGTACCGAGCAGCCAGGTCGTCGCCGGGGCGGCGCCGTCGGCGGCGAGCAGCGCGGCCAGGGTGACGGCGGCGAGCTCGCGGACCGCGCCGATCGTGACCGGCCCGGCGACCTCGTGCGGCCGCGGCGCGGACCGGCAGCCGGGCAGCGGGGCCACCCCGGCGGTGGGTTCGAGCACCGTCACCCGTACCCGGGCCGCGGCCGGGTGCGTCGCGGCGGCGGCCCGGGCGAGCGCGGCGGTGGCGTCGGAGCAGCGGTCGGCGACCACGCACAGCGCCCGCGCGGTGAGCCCGGGCGCGTGGTCGAGGGCGGTCAGCACGGACCGGACGCAGGCGGTGATGGTGCCCGCCTCGTCGTGGGCGGGGACGAGCACGCCCGCGGCGGACGGTGCGGCACCCGGCCGCGTGGTCCGGCTCACCGGCGCCGGACCACGTGCAGGAGGAACTGCTCGTCGGTGTGCTCGACGAGGGTGTCGAAGCGGTCGTCGGCCACCACCCGCGCGTGCACGGTGGCGGCGTCGGCGGGCGCCTCGGCGGGCCACTGCCGCCAGTGCACCAGCACCAGGTCGCCGCCCGGCACCAGCGCGCCCGCGATGCGGTCGAGCACGGCGCCCACCCGCGCGGCGGGCAGGTAGTAGAGGAACTCGGCGAGCACCACGAGGTCGACGCCGCCGGGGACCGCCCGGTCGTCGTCGACGTCGGCCGCCACGACCTCGACTCCCGGGGTCCCGCCGAGGGCGTCGGTGGTGGCGGCGACGGCCTCGTCGACCACGTCGGAGGCCACCACGCGGTCGCAGCGCGCCGCCAGGTCCCGGGTCAGCTCGCCGAGCCCGCAGGCCGGTTCGGCGGCCAGCGCGTAGCGCTCCCGCGGCAGGCAGGCCAGCAGCACCTCGCGCTTGCGCCGCTCGTAGAACGACGTGCGCACGGCCCAGGGGTCGGCGCCGTCGCGGTAGAGCCCGGCGAACAGCTCCGGCGGTGCCCCCGAGGGCGGCGGCTCCCGGAAGTAGACCTCGTGACCGCCGTGGAAGTGGGCGAGCGTCGCCGCGGACAGCACCGCCCGGGTCCCGCCGGGCGGCACTGCGGACTGCGAGGCGTGCGCGGCGATCGCGCGGCGCTTGGCCGCGCGGTCGCCGGCGGACAGCGGCAGCCGGTGGGCGCTGTCCCACGGCACGCCGGGGTCGGTCGGCGCGATCCGGGTGCGGGCCCAGATCGGGAACCCGAAACCGTGCGCGGTCACCGGGGCCGCCTCCGGGCAGGCCCGGCCGACCGCGGCGTGGTCGGGGTGCGGGTCGCCGCGCCACGGGCTCGCCCAGGCGTCGGCGCCGGCGAGCAGCTCGGTCAGCGGACCGACGAGCTGGTCCTCGCGCAGCGCCGAGTCGGGCAGCCCGAGCCGGTGCACCGTCGCGGGGACGCCCAGCTCGGCCAGCGCCGCGTCGAGCTCGGCGCGGCGGGTGCGGGCCAGTCCGGCCCGGTCGATCGACCCGACCTCGGGCAGGGCGGCCTCCCCGTCGCTGGCCAGGACGATCTCGACGGTGCCGCCCGCGGCGACGACCCCGCGCATGAGCCCGGCCGCGCCGAGGGTCTCGTCGTCGGGGTGGGCGCACACCACGACCAGGCGGCCGAACGACGACGGGTCGAGACCGCGCCGGGCGAGGGTCGCGGCCGCGTCCTCCCAGACGTCCGGGGACTGCACGGGCTCCATCAGGTCGCCGGGGTGACCAGGGCGCGCCCGAGGGCGGCGAGGTCGCGTCCGCCGTGGTGCTGGCGCAGGTAGATCTGCAGGTCCGCGAGGCGTGCGGTGAGCAGCGGCGACCCGGCCAGCACGGCGACCCCGGCGATCTCCGGGGCGGCGTCGAGCACGCTCCGGCACGCCCGCTCCACCGCGGCCCGCACGGTGGCCACCGCGTCGTGGTGGGCGGTGGCGGGGTCGGCGTCGATCCGGGCCGCGGTGACGGCGAGCAGGGCGTCCGCGGCGGCGACGGCGGCGTGCACCGCCCCGAGCGCGGCCAGCCGGTGCGGGTCCGGGTCGGCCGTGCGCAGCGGCGCCGCGACGTGGTCGACGATCGCGGCCGCCGCGCCCAGCCACAGCGCGGCGACCCCGGCGCCGCCGTGGGCGAACCCGGGGCGGTCGGTGTAGGCGTCCGGTCCGCCGACCACGGCCTCGGCCGGCAGGGGCACGTCGTGCAGGACGACGTCGTGGGTGTCGCTGGCGGCCATCCCGGCGGCCCGCCAGGCCGTCACCCGTTCCACCTGCGGGGCACGCAGGTCCAGGTCCACGAGCCGGGTGCCGTCCCCGGTCCCGGCGACGACGAGTGCCCGGTCGAGCAGGTGGGTGCCCGAGCAGAACCGCACGGTGCCCGACAGACGGAGCCCGTCGCGGCCGCCGTCGAGCCGGGCCCCGCCGCCGGACCGCGACGCCCAGACCCCGTAGCCGGCGCCCGGGACGGGGGAGCGGTGGTGGTCGGCGAGGATCGCGACGGCGTCGGCGTGCCCCTCGGCCAGCCGCGCGACCGGCAGGTCGCGTCGTGCGATCCGGGCCAGCCGCGCCCACCGGGTTGCGGTCGCCCCCGAACCGGGCAGCGGGAGGTCGAGCCCACCGGCGGCGACGGCGGCGGCGAGCGTGGCCCCGGCCCCGCCCGGGAACGGCTCGGCAGGGCCTGCGGGTGCGGGCACCGGGTCCAGGACGCCGGTGGCGGGCCCGGATCGGCCACCCCGGTGGTCGGCGCCGGGGACGTCGGGTCGGTGGTCGAGGCTCACGGGCTGCCGTATGTCCGGTCCCGGCGGGTCCAAACCCGACCGCGGGGCGGGGGCTCAGCCGTACAGCCGCCGGTGGGCGAACCGCACCGCGCCGCGGTAGAGCCCCCCGGTCGTCCCGGACGCGGCCAGCGCGGCCCGCGCCGCGTTGGCGCCGGGCCCGCCGTGCACCGCGCCGCCCGGGTGCGCCGACGCCCCGGCCAGGAACAGCCCCGGCACCGGGGTGTCGGCGCGGCCCAGCCCCGGCACCGGCCGGAACACCAGCTGCTGGTGCACCGCGGAGGTGCCCGCGGTGATCGCCCCGTCGACGAGGTTGCCGTCGCGGCCCTGCAGGTCCGCGGGCCCGGCGACGGCGCGGGCCCGCACCCGCGACCCGAACCCGGGCGCGTGGTCCTCGACGACCTGCTGCATCCGGTCGGCCCAGCGCAGCACCTCGTCGCGGCCCCAGCCCAGGCCGCGCGGCACGTGGGTGTAGGCCCAGGCGGACTCGGTGCCGGGCGGGGAGCGGGTCGGGTCGGCCCTGGTCATCTGCCCGAACAGCAGGAACGGGTCGCCGGGCAGCCGGCCGGCGGTCAGGTCGGCGGCGTAGCGGCGCAGGCCGTCGAGGTCGGCGCCGAGGTGCACGGTGCCCGCCGACCGGGCACCCGGCGCGGTCCACGGCACCGGACCGTCGAGCGCCCAGTCCAGCTTGACCGTGGAGAAGTCCCAGTCGAACCGGGCGAGGTCGGCGACGAAGCGGGCCGGCAGGTGCTCCTCCCCGACGAGGTCGCGGTAGAGGCGGGGCGCGTCGACATCGGCGAGCACCGCCCGGCGGGCGAGGACCCGCTGGCCGGCCGCGTCCACGACGCCGCAGGCCCGGCCGGACGGTCCGACCAGGACGGTCCGGATCGGCCGTCCGCAGTCGATCCGCCCCCCGCGGCCCGTCAGCCGGGCGACGAGCGCACCGGTCAGGGCACCGGCCCCGCCTGCCGGGACGGGGAAGCCGACGCGCTGGCCGAGCATCGCGAGCAGCCAGCCGTAGGCGGCGCCCGCCGCGGAGTCCGGCCCGAGGTCGGTGTGCAGGGCGTTGCCCGCGAGCAGCAGCGGGGCGGCCCGGCCCCCGAAGTGCTCCTGGGCCATCCGCGCCACCGGCTGCACCAGCATCCGGGCCAGCCGCAGGGCGTCGCCGGTGCCGAGCGTGCGCAGGAGCCGGGATGCCGGCCGGACCGGCGGGAACGGGCGCAGCGCGGCGGCGACGACGTCGTCGCCGATCCGGTCCCACTGCGCGACCAGCGCGCGCCAGGCGTCGCCGTCGCCGGGGTGGTCGTCGTCGAGCGCGGCGGCGGTGTCGTCGAGGCGGCGGTGCAGCATCGCGCACCGGCCGTCGGGGGTGGGGTGGGCGAGGACGGCGGGGGCGTGGCGCCACTGCAGCCCGTGCGCGCCGAGGTCGAGCTCGCGCAGCACCGGTGAGGCGGCGCCGAGCGGGTGGAACGCGCTGGCCAGGTCGCTGACGAAGCCCGGCGCGGTGATCTCCGCCGAGCGCACGGCGCCACCCGGCGCCTCGGCGGCCTCGCAGACCAGGACGTCCCAGCCGGCGTCGGCGAGCAGGTTCGCCGCGACGAGGCCGTTGTGCCCGGCCCCGACCACGACGGCGTCGACCCGTTCGGTCACCCGGTTCCCCTCCCGTGCCGGCGTCCCGCGCGGGGCGCCGTGCACCGCGCTACCCGGGCCCGCGGAGGTCATGTCCGTCACGATCGGCATCCGCTGCCGATGGGCGGGTAGCCGCGCCGACACGCCGGACCGACCGGTGCCGCACGACCCGGAGGACGAGTATGCCCACCCAGTCCCAGCACCACTCCCACGGCCACGCGGTGTTCCCCTGGCCGCAGCTGCTCGTGGTCCTCGCGGCGTTCCTGCTCCTGCTCTACGGGCTCCTCGGGTTCCGCTACAGCGGCCTTCCCGGGCTGCCCGCGGCGAGCGGAGAGCTGCTGGGCATCGGGGTGGACCCGCTGCGCGACCTGGTGCACCTCGTCCTCGGCGTGGCCGGGCTGCCGTGCGCCACGCGGCTGCCCTGGGCGCGGGGCTTCGGGGTGGTGCTCATGGTCCTGGGCGCCGCCGAGGTCCTGCTCGGGCTCCTGACCGGCGTGCTCCGGCTGGACCCGGCCGGGCCGTTCGCCACCAACGCCGGTTCGGTGCTGGTGGGGGTCCTGCTGCTGGTGCTGGGCGCGGTCGCAGTGTTCGGACGCGCGTTCAGCGATGCCCCGTACGCGGGTCTGCAGCGCGGGGTGGAGGCGGCGGGCCGCCGGGTGACGGGGCTGCGCGACCGCGCCGCCCGCGGGCCGCGGTGAGGGCGGGCGGGCGCGGTGCCGCGGCTGCCGCCTCAGGCGCCGAAGGGGAGCGTGCACCGCACGACGGCGTCGTACTCGGCCAGGCGGTCCATCGCGGCCCGCGTGGTCTCCGGAGCGGCCCGGTCGCGGTGGGCGACGACGAACCGCTGACCACGGGTTCCCGGCGCACCCCGGTCCGCGGCGGAGAAGCGCAGGAACGCCTCGGCGACCTCGCGGTAGCGGCGCCGCGTCGCCTCGTCGTCGACCTGTGTCGCGAGCCAGGCGACGTACGGCGCGAGGCGGTTCGTGACGCCGTCGGCCGGACCGGCCGGGTCCTCGGTGACGGGCTGGGGCTCCATGGCGGCCCTCCGGTGGTGGGGGGTGACCGTCGACGCCTACCCGCCGGGCGGGCGCCCATGCCGGTTTCGCCGGGAGGCGGCCGGGTAGCCGGGCGCCGCACCACCGGCGACACCGAGGAGGACCCCATGCGTGCCCTGACCTGGCACGGCCGCCGCGACGTCCGGGTGGACACCGTCCCCGACCCGGTCATCGAGCAGCCCGACGACGTGGTCGTGCAGATCACCAGCTCCGGCCTGTGCGGCTCCGACCTGCACCTCTACGAGGTGCTCACCCCGTTCCTGTCGCCCGGCGACGTCCTCGGCCACGAGCCGATGGGTGTGGTGGCCGAGGTGGGGTCCGCCGTCACCGAGCTGTCGGTCGGCGACCGCGTCGTGATCCCGTTCAACGTCAGCTGCGGGCACTGCTGGATGTGCGGGCGCGGCCTGCAGTCCCAGTGCGAGACCACGCAGAACCGCGACCAGGGGACCGGCGCGTCCCTGTTCGGCTACACCGCGCTCTACGGTCAGGTGCCCGGCGGGCAGGCCGAGTACCTGCGGGTGCCGTTCGGCAACTCGTTGCCGATCCGGGTGCCCCAGGGGCCGCCGGACGACCGGTTCCTGTTCCTGTCCGACGTGCTGCCGACGGCGTACCAGGCCGTGCAGTACGCCGCGACCCCCGCCGACGGGACGCTGGTGGTGCTGGGGCTCGGACCGATCGGGGACATGTGCACCCGGATCGCCGCCCACCTGGGCGTGCGGCAGGTGGTCGGCGTCGACCTCGTGCCCGAGCGGCTGGCCCGGGTCGAGGCGCGTGGGATCCCGGCGCTGGACCTGAGCCACGGCGACGACGAGGTGCTCGGCGCGATCCGGTCGATGACCGGGGGCCGCGGCGCCGACGCCGTCATCGACGCGGTCGGCATGGAGGCGCACGGGTCCCCGGTCGCGGCCGCCGCCCAGAAGGTGGTGGCCGCGATGCCCTCCGGGCCGGGCCGCACGGTCATGGAGACGGCGGGCAGCGACCGCACCGCGGCGCTGGAGCTGGCGATCGGCGCGGTGCGCCGGGGCGGCACGATCTCCCTGTCGGGCGTCTACGGCGGCAGCGCCACCCCGCTGCCGATGCTCACCCTGTTCGACAAGCAGGTGCAGATGCGGATGGGGCAGGCCAACGTGTGGCGCTGGGTCCCGGACCTGTTGCCGCTGCTCGGCGACGACGACCCGCTCGGCGTCGACCACTTCGCGACCCACCGGGTCCCGCTGGAGGAGGCCGCGCAGGCGTACTCGATGTTCCAGGACAAGACCGACGGTGCGGTGAAGGTGCTCTTCACCCCCTGAGCCCGGCACCGCCCCCGACGTCCGGTCCCCCCGGGGCACGCTCCGCGCCCCGGGGTGACCCGGTCAGCGGGTCTCGTCCTCGCGGTGGTCCTCGGCGAGCGCCTCCGCGCGGGCCTCGGCTCCGGTCCGGCCCGCGTAACCCTCGTCGCGGCCGGCGACGCGGCCCACGAACTCGCCCGACGCGCCGGTGCCGGTGGTGGACGCCGAGTCGCCGTCCTCCCGGGGCAGGCCGCCGGTCTCGCGGGAGTTGGCCAGGTTCGGGTCGGGCTCGACGTCCTCGGCCGGGCCGCGTCCGCGCAGCCGGTCCACCAGTCGTCCCAGGAAGGAGGTCATACCGGGGGGTACCTCCGCGGGCCGCGTCCACACCCGCCCCGGCCGGGCGGGCGGCGAACGGCCGGGTGTGGAGCGCTCCACTGCTACGGTGACCGCCTCCCCGGACCGGACAAGGAGCACGCCGTGGCCGACGCCGCCCGCCGCCCGGCCCGACGGGCGGGTCGCCGCCCCACCCTCGACGACGTCGCGGCCGCCGCCGGGGTCTCCCGCGCCATGGTGTCGATCGTGCTGCGCGGCGCCCCGGGGTCGCGCCCGGAGACCCGGGAGCGCGTGCTCGCCGCGGCCGAGCGCGTCGGCTACCGGCCCGACACCCGGGCCCGGCTGCTGGCCAGCGGTAGCTCGCGCCAGCTCGGCGTCGTGCTGGGGATGTCCGGGCGCTTCCACGCCGAGCTCCTCGACGGCCTCTACGACGCCGCCGCGGCGTGCGGCTACGAGCTGTTCCTGTCCGCGCTGACCCCCCGCCGCGACGAGCGCACCGCCGTGGAGACGCTGCTCGACCTGCGCTGCGAGGCGGTCATCCTGCTCGGCTCGGGGCTCGACGGCGTCCCGGTCCTGGCCGGGCGGCTGCCGGTCACCGTCGTCGGCTGGCGGGTGCCCGACCCGGGCGTCGACGTCGTCCGGACCTCCGACACGGCCGGGCTGCGGCTGCTCACCGACCACCTGACCGGGCTGGGCCACCGCCGCATCGCTCACGTCGACGGCGGCCCCGGCCCGATCGGCGCCGCGCGCCGGACGGCGTTCCGCACCGCACTGCGCCGGCACGGCCTCGCCGCGGACGGGCTGGTCGTGCCGGGCGGGGACAGCCTGGAGGCAGGGGTGCGCGCCGCCCGGGAGCTGCTGCGCCTGCCGACGCTGCCGACCGCCGTCGTCGGGTTCAACGACGACGTCGCCGCCGGGCTCGCCGAGGGGCTCGGGGCGCACGGCGTCCGGGTCCCCGGCGACGTCTCGGTCACCGGCTGGGACGACAGCTCGCTGGCCCGGCTGCCGGAGCAGGGGCTGACGACGCTGCGCCAGGACCCGGTCGAGCTGGCCCGGCTCGCCGTGGAGCGCAGCGTGGCCCGGCTGCGCGGCGAGGAGCCGGAGCGTCGCGAGATCGTCCTCGACCCCGAGCTCGTGGTGCGCGGCTCGACGGCGCCCCCGCCCGCGGCCTGACCCCGCGCGCGCCCGTTCGGACGCATTGACGCGGAGTCGTTAGAGCGCTCTAATCAACTGTATTGGAGCGCTTCAACCATCCGGCTGCGAGGAGGCCCCCGTGACGGCGGTCGAGTACGACCCGTTCGACCCGAGCTTCTACACCGACGACCCGTTCGGGACCTACCGGCGGATGCGCGACGAGGAGCCGGTCCACCGCAGCGAGCGGTACGGCTGGTACGCCCTGACCCGCTTCGACGACGTCCGCGCCGCCATCACCGACGCCGACACCTTCCTCAGCTGCGAGGGCATGGACATCGACGACTCGCGCCTCGAGCACGTCCCGCCGGGGTCGATCGGGTCGATGGACAACCCGCGCCACGACCAGGTCCGCCGGGTCGTGCAGCCGTTCTTCGTGCCGCGGCGGATCGCCCGCCTGGAGGAGGGGATCCGCGGCGTCGTCTGCGAGCTCGTCGGCTCCTGGGCCGGGCGCGACCGGGTCGACGTCGGCCGTGAGCTGGCCTGGCCGATGCCGTTCGACGTGTTCTTCCACCTCATGGGCTTCCCGAGCCGGGCCGAGGCGGGCGACGCCGAGCGTGCCCGCCGCGAGCAGCTCGAGCACTGGACCCACGAGCTGAAGGACCGGATCCCCGGCACCCCGCACCTGGGGCCGAAGGCGAAGGCCGCCACCCCGAAGGTGCAGCAGTACTTCGTCGACGTGCTGGAGTCCCGTCGTCGCGCCGGCCGCGACGACCTCATGACCTCGATGGTCACCGCCGACGTCGACGGCGAGCCGTTCGTCCCGGGGGAGATCACCCCGACCTCCGAGATCAGCGGCCTGATGATGATCCTGTTCCTGGGCGGGGTCGAGTCCACCGCCGGGCTGGTGACCACGCTGTTCAAGCTGCTCGCCGAGAACCCCGACCAGCTGGCGCTGCTGCGGGCGGACCCGTCGCTGGTCCCGGCCGCGGTCGAGGAGGCGATGCGCTGGGCGACCCCGCTGCAGCTGACCGCCCGCACCACCAGCCGCGAGGTGGACCTGCACGGCGTCACCCTCGCCGCGGGCTCGCGGGTCGTGCTGGTCCCCGGCGCCGCGAACCGCGACGAGCGCCGCTTCGCCGATCCCGACCGGTTCGACGTCACCCGCCCGCCCGGGCGCCACGTCGGCTTCGGCGAGGGCGTCCACGGCTGCCTCGGCGCGCCGCTGGCCCGGCTGGAGGCGCGGATCGCCCTGGAGGAGGCGCTGCCGCTGCTCGGGGACTTCACCCTCGACGCGACGCCGCGGTTCTACGCCAGCTCACCCAACATGTACGTCTGGCGGACGATGCCGCTCGCGCTCGCCGCACCGGTCCCCACGGCGGGGCCCGCGTCGCCGCCGCGCCGCCGACCGGCGCCCGGGGCGGAGACCGAGACCGAGGCGACCGTCGTCGCGAAGGACGCCGCGTCCGACGGCGTGGTCACCCTGACCCTGCGCGCCGCCGACGGGTCGCCGCTGCCGGCGTGGCAGCCCGGCGCGCACACCGACCTGCTCTGCGGCGGGGCCACCGCCCGCCAGTACTCCCTGTGCGGCGACCCGGCCGACACCACCACCTGGCGGCTGGGCGTGCTGCGCGAGGACGCCGGGCGCGGCACGTCGCGGCACGTCCACGACGCCCTCGCGGTGGGCGACACCGTGCGGCTGCGCGGCCCGCGCAACAACTTCCAGCTGGCCTGCTCCCCGCGCTACCTGTTCGTCGCGGGCGGCATCGGGATCACCGCGATCCTGCCGATGGTCGCCGCCGTCGACGCGCTGGGCGCCGACTGGCAGCTCGTCTACGGCGGGCGTCGCCGCGCGTCGATGGCCTTCCTCGACGAGCTCGCCCGCTTCGGCGACCGGGTCGTCGTCGCCCCGCAGGACGAGGTCGGCCTGCTCGACCTCGACACCCTGCTCGGCACCCCGCGCGAGGACACGCTGGTCTACTGCTGCGGCCCCGAGCCGCTGCTGGCCGCGGTCGAGCAGCGCTGCGCGGCCTGGCCGGACGGCGCGCTGCACGTGGAGCGGTTCAGCCCGAAGCCGGTCGGCGAGCCGGCCCGGGCGGAGGCGTTCACCGTCGAGCTGGCCCGCACCGGGGTGAGGCTGGAGGTCCCGCCGGAGCGGACGGTGCTCGACGTCGTCGAACGGGCGGGCGCGACGGTGCTGTCCTCGTGTGCCGAGGGGACCTGCGGGACCTGCGAGACCCGGGTCCTCGACGGCGAGGTCGACCACCGCGACTCCGTGCTCGACGACGCCGAGCGGGCCGCGGGGGACTGCATGATGATCTGCGTCTCCCGGGCCCGCTCGGCGCGGCTCGTGCTGGACCTGTAGCCCTCTGGTGCCCTCAGCCCAGGTCGACCCAGGCGCGCTTGTCCACCGACTCGGCGACGGCGTCGAGCACCCGGGCCGCGGCCAGCGCGTCGTCGATCGTCGCGCCGCCCGACCGGCCCTCGGCGATCCCGCGCAGGAACGCGGCGCACTCGGACACCTTGAGGTCGTCGAAGCCGGTGGGGTTGCCGGCCCCGGGCTGGAACAGCGCGAAGTCGCCGTCGCCGGGGGCGGCCGCCCAGGTCGTCGCGGGCTGGTCGACGTACGACCCGCCCGCGGCGACGACGAGCTCGCCGGGGCGCCGGAAGTCGAACGACAGGTACCCGCGGGTGCCGTGGATCTCGAAGCCGTAGTCGTTCTGGTCGCCGACGGCGACCCGGCTGGCCTCCAGCGTCACGATCGCCCCGCCGACGGCGCGGCCCAGCACCGAGACGAAGTCGAGGTTCTCGACCTCTCCGGTGGGGGCGTCGGCGGCGGCACGGACGTACTGGCTCGCCCCGGCGGGGGCGACCGGGCGGCGGGGGACGAACCGGTCGCCGTCGGCCACCACCGCACCGAGGTCGCCGACCAGGTGACGGACGAGGTCGACGCCGTGCACCGCGAGATCGTTGAGGACCCCGGAGCCACCGTGCTCGCGGGTGAACCGCCAGCTCAGCACCCCCGACGGGTCGGCGGCGAAGTCGGTGAGCAGCCGGAACCGGGCGTGCGTGAGGGTGCCGAGCAGGCCGTCGTCGATCAGCCGCTTCGCCCGCGCGACGGCCGGCACCATTCGGTAGTTGAACCCGACCGTCGCCTGCACGCCCGCGGCGTGCACCGCCCGGGCCACGGCGGCGGTGTCGGTGGAGGACAGCCCGACCGGCTTCTCGATCCACAGGTGCTTGCCCGCCTCGGCGACGGCGACACCGACCTCGCGGTGGGTGCTGTTCGGCGACGCGACGCTCACCGCCGCGATCGAGGGGTCGGCGACGAGCTCGCGCCAGTCGGTGACGGCGCGGGCGAAGCCGTAGCGGGCGACGTGGTCCGCCCCGGCGGCGGCCACCGGGTCGGCGACGGCGACCAGGCGCGGCCGCAGCGGCAGGTCGGTGACGTGGTGCGGCAGCCGGGCGTACGCGCGTGCGTGCAGGTGGCCCATCCACCCCGCGCCGACGACGCCCACCCCGATCTCGGTGGTCATGCGGTTCCCTCCGGTTTGACGGCCAGCACCGGGACCGGGCTGTCCAGCAGCAGTCGCTGCGACACGCTGCCGAGCAGCGCCTTGCCGACCCGGCTGCGCCGGCGCAGCCCGATGACGAGCCGCGCCACGTCGCCGCGCTCGGCGATCTCGTCGAGGACGGCGTCGACCGGGTCCCGGTCGCCGGGGCCGTGGCGTTCCAGCACGGCGGCCGCGGCCGGGAGCGGTCCCAGCGGGTCGAGCGTCAGGTTGACCACGACCAGGTCGGTGCCCAGCCGGTCGGCCTCGGCGGCCCCGGCGGTCAGGGCGGCGGCGCCCTCCGGGCCGGCGGCGACGGCGACGAGCACGCTCATGTGCACTCCCTCCCTGTCGGGCTCACGCGTAGCGGGTACGGAACTCGGCCTCGAGCTGCTCCAGCGACCGTCCGCGGGTCTCCGGGACCACCCGGTAGACGAAGACGAGCGCGGCGAGCCCGAGGGCGACGAAGACGAAGAACGAGCTGGCGATGCCGATCGCGGCGACCATCGGCGGGAACAGCAGCGCGACCAGCGCGTTGGCGATCCACAGCACGAACACGCTGATGCCGATGGCCAGGCTGCGGATCTTCAGCGGGAAGATCTCGGACAGGATCAGCCACACCAGCGGGCCGATGGTGCCCTGCATGGAGAACACGAACAGCACGACGAACACCAGGATGAACCAGGCCTTGGCGGTGCCGTCCGGCAGCAGCAGCGCCGACAGCCCGACGAGCAGGTGGAAGGTCGTGGTGAGGACGAACCCGCCGAGCAGCATCGTGCGGCGGTCGATCCGGTTGATCAGCAGCAGGCCGACGGTGACGCCCAGCACGGAGAACAGCCCGTTGAGGGTGTTCGCGACGACGGCGGCGTTCGCCGAGAAGCCGGCGCCACCCAGCAGCTGGGTGCCGTAGTACATGATCGAGTTGATGCCGGTGGCCTGCTGGAAGATCCCCAGCCCGGCGCCGATGAGGATGAGCCGACGGATCCAGCGCACCCCCAGGTCGGTGGCCCCGCCGGTGCGCGAGGCGCGCTCCTCGTCGGCGAGCCGGTGCACCTCGGCCATCTCGGCGCGGGCCCGCTCGTCGGAACGGACCTGGCGCAGCACGGCCAGCGCCTCCTCCTCGCGGCCGCGCGAGACCAGCCAGCGCGGGCTCTCCGGCATCCGCAGCATCCCGACGAACAGCACGATCGCGGGCAGCAGCGCGACCAGCAGCATGACCCGCCAGATCGCGTCGACCTCGCCCCAGACGCTGTAGATGGCCGCGTTCACCACGAACGCCGCGAACTGGCCGGAGACGATCATGACCTCGTTGCGGGTGACGAGCCCGCCGCGGCGCTCCACCGGGGCGATCTCGGCGAGGTAGACCGGGACGGTGGCCGACGCGCCGCCGACGGCGAGGCCGAGCACGAACCGGAAGACGGCGAGGACCTGCCAGCTCGGGGCCAGGACGCAGCCGACGGTGCCGACCATGAACACCAGCGCGAGCAGCAGGATGTTGTGCCGCCGGCCGTGCCGGTCGGACAGCGACCCGCCGACGATCGCGCCGACCGCCGCCCCGAAGATCAGGATGCTGACGACGAAGCCCTCGGTGAGCGGGGTGAGCCCGAGGTCGCGGCTCATCGGCTCCAGGGCGCCGTTGATGACGCCGGTGTCGTAGCCGAAGAGCAGCCCGCCGAAGGTGGCGACGACCGTGATCAGGCCGAGCCGCGACGAGTGCGGTCCCCGGGTGTCGGGCGGCAGTCCGGCGGGGGCGCCGGTCGCTCCGTGCGTGGTCATGGGTCCTCCGCATCGAGGGTGCGTGGTCGGATCCGAGTGGGTCGGGACGCCGGACGGACGGCGGCGGACGGTGTCCGGGTGCACCGGCGCCGGGCGGCCGCGCGGCGGCCACCCGGCGGGTGAGGTCAGGTGTTGGTCGGGAAGCCGAGGTTCAGCCCGGCGTGGCTCGGGTCGAGCCAGCGGGTGGTGACGACCTTGCCCCGGGTGAAGAAGTGCACGCCCTCGGTGCCGTGCGCGTGGGTGTCGCCGAACAGCGAGTTCTTCCAGCCGCCGAAGCTGTAGTAGGCCATCGGCACGGGCACCGGCACGTTGATGCCGATCATGCCGACCTCGACCTCGTTCTGGAAGCGGCGGGCGGCGCCGCCGTCGTTGGTGAAGATCGCGGTGCCGTTGCCGTAGGGGTTGGCGTTGATCAGCTCGACGGCGCGCGCGTAGGTCTCGACGCGCACCACCGACAGCACCGGGCCGAAGATCTCGTCGGTGTAGACGGTCATGTCGGTGCCGACGTGGTCGAGCAGGGTGGGGCCGACGAAGAAGCCGGACCCGTCGGCGTCGAACTCGCCCTGCCTGCCGTCGACGACGACGGTGGCGCCCTCGGACTCGCCGGCGTCGATGTAGCCCGACACCCGCTCCTGGGCCGCCCGGGTGACCAGCGGGCCCATGTCGCAGGAGCGGCGGCCGTCGCCGGTGCGCAGGGCGCGGGCCCGGTCGGCGATCTTGGAGACCAGGGTGTCGGCGATGTCGCCGACGGCCACGAGCGCGGAGACGGCCATGCAGCGCTCGCCCGCGGAGCCGAACCCGGCGTTGACCGCCTGGTCCGCGGCGAGGTCGAGGTCGGCGTCGGGCAGCACGACCATGTGGTTCTTCGCCCCGCCGAGCGCCTGGACGCGCTTGCCGTGCGCGGTGCCGGTCTCGTAGACGTAGCGGGCGATCGGCGTGGAACCGACGAAGCTGACGGACTTGACGTCCGGGCTGGTCAGCAGCGCGTCGACGGCGGTCTTGTCGCCGTTGAGCACGTTGAACACGCCGTCGGGCAGGCCGGCCTCGGACCACAGCTCGGCGATCCAGAGCGCGGCGGAGGGGACCTTCTCCGAGGGCTTGAGCACCACGGTGTTGCCGGTGGCGATCGCGACCGGGAAGAACCACATCGGGACCATCGCCGGGAAGTTGAACGGGCTGATGATCCCGACGACGCCCAGCGGCTGGCGCACCGAGTGCACGTCGACGCCGGTGGAGGCGTTCTCGGTCGCCGAGCCCTTGAGCAGGTGCGGCATCCCGCAGGCGAACTCGACGACCTCCTGGCCGCGCGCGACCTCGCCCGCGGCGTCGGAGAGCACCTTGCCGTGCTCGGCGGTGATCAGCGCGGCCAGCTCCGGGGCGCGGGCGTCGAGCAGCTCGCGGAAGCGGAACAGGATCTGGGTGCGCTTGGTGAGCGAGGTGTCGCGCCAGGCCGGGAACGCGGCCTTCGCGGCGGCGATCACCGCGGCGGCCTCGTCGGCGCTCGCGAGGGGCAGGTGCGCGGTGACCTCGCCGGTGGCCGGGTCGGTGACCTCGGACGTCCGCCCGGAGGTGCCCTCGACCCGCGCTCCCGCGACCCAGTGGTGGAGCGTCTTCTGCAGCGTGCTCGTCATGGTCCTCTTCTTCCTCAGCTGCTCGGGCGCAGGAACGGGCGCTGCGTCGCCTTGTGCTCGTCGTAGACGGTGCGGGCGGCCCGGGTGGAGTCGAGCCCGCTCACCTCCGACACCGGGACATCCCACCAGGACCGCGAGTCCGGCGCTCCGACGAGCGGGTCGGTCTCGACGTGGATCACGGTGGAGTCCTCGGCGGCCTTGGCGGTCTTGACCGCGTCGGCGAACTCGCCGGGGGTGGCGACCCGCAGCACGCGCAGGCCGAAGCTCTCCGCGTTCGCCGCGAGGTCCAGCGGCAGGACGTCGCCGTCGAGCCGGCCCGACCGCGCCGAGCGGTAGCGGTAGCGGGTGCCGAACCGCTGGGAGCCCAGCGACTCCGACAGCGCGCCGATCGAGGCGAACCCGTGGTTCTGCACCAACACGGTGATGATCTTGATGCCCTCCTGGACGGCGGTGGCCAGCTCGGTCGCCATCATCAGGTAGGAGCCGTCGCCGACCAGGACGAACACGTCCCGGTCCGGGCAGGCCAGCCGCACGCCGAGACCGCCGGCGACCTCGTAGCCCATGCAGGAGTAGCCGTACTCGACGTGGTAGCCCTTGGCGTCCCGGGTCTGCCACAGCTTGTGCAGGTCACCGGGCATCGACCCGGCCGCGCACACCACGACGTCGCGCGGGTCGGACAGGTCGTTGACCATCCCGATGACCTCGCCCTGGGTCAGCAGGCCGCCGGCGCCGGCCGCCGGGACCGCCGGGTGGTAGGCGGCGTCGACGGTCGCGGTCCACGCGGCGTCGAGCCGGGTGTACTCCGCGACGTAGTCCTCGTCGACGCGGTGGCCGGCCAGCAGGGCGGTCAGCTCGGTGAGGGTCTCCCGGGCGTCGGCGACGACCGACACCCCGGAGTGCTTGACGGCGTCGATCGGTGCCACGTTGACGTTGACGAACCGGACGTCGGGGTGGGCGAAGGCGGTGCGGCTCGCGGTGGTGAAGTCCGAGTACCGGGTCCCGACGCCGATGACCAGGTCGGCGTCGCGGGCGATCGCGTTGGCCGCGGTGGTGCCGGTCGACCCGATCGCGCCGAGGCACTGCGGGTGGTCCCAGACCAGCGTGCCCTTGCCGGCCTGGCTCTGCCCGACCGGGATCCCGGTGGCCGCGCAGAACGCGGCCAGCGCCGCGGTGGCGCCGCTGTAGTGCACCCCGCCCCCGGCGACGACGACCGGCCGCTGCGCCGAGCGGATCAGCTCCGCGGCGCGCTCCACGGCCCAGGTCTCCGGGCGCGGGCGGGCCACGTGCCAGGTGCGCTCGGCGAACAGCTCCACCGGCCAGTCGTGCGCCTGGGCCTGCACGTCCTGCGGGAGGCAGACGGTGACCGCGCCGGTCGCGGCCGGGTCGGTGAGCACCCGCATCGCCGACAGCAGCGCGGCGGGCAGCTGCTCCGGGCGCCAGACCCGGTCGAAGTAGGCCGAGACGGGCCGGAACGCGTCGTTGACGGTGACGTCGCCGGCGTCGGGGCGTTCCAGCTCCTGCAGCAGCGGCGACGCCGCGCGGTCGGCGAAGGTGTCGGCGGGCAGCAGCAGCACCGGCAGCCGGTTGATCGTGGCGAGCGCGGCGCCGGTGACCATGTTGGTCGCGCCCGGCCCGACGGACGAGGACACCGCCCACGTCCTCAGCCGGTCGCTCGCCCGGGCGTAGGCGACGGCGGTGTGCACCATCGCCTGCTCGTTGCGGCCCAGCACGTAGGGCAGCAGGTCCGGCTCGGTCAGCTCGGCCTGCAGCAGCGCCTGGCCCAGCCCCGCGACGTTGCCGTGGCCGAAGATGCCGAAGCAGCCCTCGAACAGCTTCTGCCGCACGCCGTCGCGCTCGCTGTACTGCGCGCCCAGGAACCGCACGGTCGCCTGGGCGACGGTCAGCCGGACGGTGCCGCCGGTCGCAGCGCTCATGTCAGTGGCCTCCGTGTCCGGTGAGACGGGGATCGACGGCCTGGTCCGCCCACGTGTCGCGGACCCAGGCCTGGTCGGGGTGGTCGGTGATCCTCCAGGCGCGTTCCTCGCCGGGGCCGGCCATCACGTTGAGGTAGTACATGTCGTGCCCGGGTGCCGCGGCGCACGGCCCGTGCCAGCCCCAGGGGATGAGCACGGTGTCGCGGTCGTGGACCTCGACGGTGATGTCGATGTCGTGCCCGGGGGAGCTGGACGTGCGGTGGAACCCGAGGCCGGGCTGCCCGGCCGGACCGGGGGCGACCTCGAAGTAGTAGATCTCCTCGAGCTCGCACTCGTGAGCGGTCGTCTCGTCGTGCTTGTGCGCGGGGTAGCTCGACCAGTTGCCGCCCGGGGTGACGACCTCGACGCAGATGGCCGACGCGGCCTCGAACACCCCGGCCGCGCCGAAGTTGCGGACCTGCCGCGACGACTGCCCGGCGCCGCGCAGCTCGACCGGCACGTCCTCCCGGGGGCCGTACCGGAACGGCAGCGCGACCTCGGTGCGGGCGCCGCAGAGGGCGAACCGGCCACCGGCCGCGGAGGCGACGGTGACCGACGAGCGCACCGGGAGGTAGGCGAAGTCGGTCGGGCCCTGGAACACCCCGGACCGGCCGGCGAGCTCGTGGGTCGTGCCGTCGCAGGTCACCGTGGCCGAGCCGGACAGCGGCACGAGGAACATCTCCTCCCCGCCGGTCCCCACGACCCGCGACCCGCCCGGGTCGAGCGCGAGGATGCGCAGCGAGGAGTGCTCCCAGCCCGCGGACCCCTGGGTGATCTCCAGCTCCCAGCCGTCGCCGGGGGAGCTGCCTGCGGGGAGGACGTAGCCGGTCACGCCGCCCTCACCTCCTGCGGGCGCACCAGCGACACGGCGGTGTCGACGGCCGCGGCCACGTCGCCGTCCTCGGGGTACAGCAGTGCGCGGCCGACGATCAGCCCGCGCACCGACGGCAGCTCCAGGGCCGCCTTCCAGGACGCGTAGGTCTCCTCGGGACGGGTGGTCGGGTCCCCGCCCAGGAGCAGGGTGGGCAGCGTCGTCGACTCCATCACCCGCTCCATCTCGTCGACCACGGGCAGCTTCATCCAGGTGTACGCGCTGGACGCGCCGAGGCCCTGGGCGATGTGCACCGAGCGGATGACGGCCTCGGGGGACAGGTCGTTGACCACGCGGCCGTCGATGCGGCGCGACAGGAACGGCTCCACCATCGCGACCAGCCCGGCCCGGTTGGCCTCGCTGACGACCTCGGCGCAGGTCTCCAGGGTCCGGACGCTGGCCGGGTCGGCCAGGTCGATCCGGGTCAGCATCTTGATGGCCTCGAAGCCGGCGTCGACGGTGCCGCGCACGTCGTAGCCGGTGAGCCGGTCGTCGAGCTCGAAGCTCGCGCCCTGCAGGCCGCCGCGGTTCATCGACGACACCACGACCTTGCCCTCCAGCGCACCCAGCAGCAGGAGGTCCTCGAGGATGTCGGCGGTGGCCAGCACGCCGTCGACGCCCGGGCGGGCCAGCGCGGTCCGCAGCCGGTCGAGCAGCTCCGGGCGGCTCGCCATCGCGTCCGCGCGGCCGCGGGCGGCCAGCGCGCCGCGGGCGGGGTGGTCGGCGGCGACGATCATCAGCCGGCCGTCGGCGGGGACGAACGGACGGCGCCGTCGTGCGGCCAGCAGGGCGGGGATGCGCTCGGGCGCTGAGGCCCTGATCTCGCGGACCTCGTCGTAGTCGCGCGCGAAGCTCACGACGCCTCCTTCTGGTTCGGGTCGCCGCCGGCGAGCAGGACGTCGATCTCCGCGGCGGTGGGCATGGCGGTGGAGCACTCCAGGCGGGACGCGACGATCGCGCCCGCCGCGTTCGCCCGGGCCAGCACCGTCTCCAGCGGCCAACCGGCGAGCAGGCCGTGCGCGAGCGAGCCGCCGAAGCTGTCGCCGGCACCGAGGCCGTTGTAGGGGGTGATCGGGATCGGCGGGCTCACGACGCGCTCGGTGCGCGACTTCGCGAGCACCCCCTCCGCGCCCTGCTTGACGACCGCCAGCCCGACGCCCGCGTCGAGCAGCGCGTCGGCCGCCCGCTCCGGGTCGGTCTCGCCGACCGCGACCTCGCACTCCTCGCGGTTGCCGACGGCCACGGTGACCTGGCCGAGGATCTTCTGCACCTGCTCGGTCGCGGCGGCGGGGGAGTCCCAGAACATCGGCCGGTAGTCCAGGTCGAGCACCGTCGGCCCGCTGCCCGCGGCCCGGGCGGCGACCGCCTCGTGGTGCGCCGAGCGCGAGGGCTCCTCGGACAGCCCGGACACGCTGAGCCAGAACAGCCCGGCGGCGGCGATCGCGTCCCGGTCGAGGTCGGCGGGGGAGACCTGCAGGTCCGGGGCGGAGGGCCTGCGGTAGAAGTACAGCGGGAAGTCGTCCGGCGGGAAGATCTCGCAGAACGTCACCGGCGTCGGGAACTCGGAGTTCGTCACGACGTGCCGGTCGTCCACGCCCAGCCGGTTCAGCTCGCGGCGCACGTAGCGACCGAACGGGTCGTCACCGACCCCGGTGACGATCGCGGCACGCCGCCCGAGCCGGGCCGCGGCCACCGCGACGTTGGCGGTGGTGCCGCCGAGGAACTTCCCGAACGAGGTGACGTCCTCCAGGCCGACACCGACCTGCAGCGGATAGATGTCCACCCCGGCGCGGCCGAAGGTGAGGATCTCAGCGGGGGCGTTCATGGTCCTCGGTGACCTCTCGTGGGCGGTGTGCGACGGAACGGGCGACGAGGAGAACGGTAGGCCGCGTGCCCGCCGCGGTCAATAGTTTGTACAGACATAAGGACAACCGGACCTGGGCCGGTAGAGTGGTGGACATGGCCACCCGCTCCGACGCCGTCCAGGTCGACGTCCGCCTCGACCGGACGAGTCCGGTGCCGCTCTACCACCAGCTCTCGCAGGCCATCGAGGCCGCGATCGACAACGGCGACCTGCGCCCCGGGGACCGGCTGGAGAACGAGCTGTCGCTCACCGAGCGCCTCGGGCTGGCCCGGCCGACCGCGCGCCAGGCGATCCAGGAGCTCGTCCGCAAGGGGCTGCTGGTGCGCCGCCGCGGTCTCGGCACCCAGGTGGTGCGCCCGGCCATCCACCGCGACGCCCGGCTGACCAGCCTCTACAGCGACCTCGCCTCGGGTGGGCGCGAGCCCGACACCCGGCTGCTGTCGCACGACACGACCACACCGACCGCGGCCGGCATCGACCTCGGCGACGTCATGGCGCCGGACGCGCCGCTGCACGTCGTCCGCCGGCTGCGCTGGGCCGACGGCGAGCCGCTGGCGATCATGACCAACTACGTGCCGGCCCGCTTCGAGCTCGACGACGTCGCCCTGGCGGGGCGCAGCCTCTACGACCTGCTCCGCGAGCAGGGGGCCCAGATCGCGATCGCGCACCAGACGATCGGGGCGCGCCTCGCCGACGCCGAGGAGGCGGGACTGCTGGAGCAGCCCCGCCCGCTGGCGTGCGTCACCGCCGAGCTGATCGTCTACGACGACGCCGGCGCCCTGGTCGAGGTCGGGCGGCACCTGTACCGCTCCGACCGCTACACCGTGCAGACCTCCCTGGTGGTCTGAGCACGGACCGTGCGGTGCCCCGGCCGGTCTCAGCGGCCGAGGGCCTTGCGCAGGTTCTGCACGCTGGTGTGCACGTCGCCCGCCGGGCCGACGCCGGTGGGCGGGCCGTGCAGGATCGTGTCCTGCTCCAGGACGTGCCAGCCGTCGTAGCCGTGGGCGTCGAGGGTGGTGAGCACGCCCTCGAGGTCGACGTCGCCCTCGCCGAGCGGGCGGTACATGCCCGCACCCACGGCCTCGGTGTAGGTCAGGCGGCCGTCCTGCACCTGGCGGGCGAGGCCGAGGTCGACGTCCTTGAGGTGGGTGTGCGCGACCCGCTCGGGAGCCTGGCGGGTCAGCGCGGCGGGGTCGGTGCCGCCGATGAGCAGGTGCCCGGTGTCCAGGCACAGCGCGATCGACGAGCCCTCCAGGACGCGCGCGACGTCGTCGCCGGTCTCGACCATCGTCCCGACGTGCGGGTGCAGCACGGCGACGACGCCGCGGGTCGCGGCGTACTCCGCGATCCGGTCCAGGTGGGACAGCAGCAGCGCCCAGCCCGCGCCGTCGAGCTCGGGGCGCGAGTCGTAGCCGGTGCCGCCGGAGTCGGCGGACAGCACCAGGGTGCCGGCGTGCGCGGCGTCGTAGCCGGCGAGCAGTGCCTCGACACCGGGCAGCGGGTCGTGCCCGGGCACGTGCAGCAGGGTCGGGGTGAACCCGCCGACCGCGGACAGGCCGTGGGCCTCCAGCGTCGCGGCCTTGGCGGCGGGCGCGTCGGGCAGGAAGCCGTCCGGGCCGAACTCGGTGGCCGACAGCCCGACCTCGCGCATCTCGGTGAGCACACGCTCCGGGTCGAGCTGGAAGCCCCAGCCCGGGACCTCGCAGACGCCCCAGGAGATGGGGGCGCCGGCGATCCGGGGACCGGTGGGAGCGTTCATCGGACGACCTCCTCGAGGCGCACGGTGCGCCCGGACTGCAGCGATGCGGTGGCGGCCTCGGCGATCCAGCCCGCGGCCATGGCGTCGGCGACGGTGCACGGCGAGGGCGTGGTCCCGGCGACGAGCCCGGTGAACGCGGTCAGCTCCGCGCGGAAGGCGGGGGCGAGCCGGTCCATGAAGAACGCGTGCGGGGTGCCGCCGGGGAAGGTGACCCCCGGCTCGACTGAGCGCAGCGGCAGCCCGGCGTCGAGGCCGACGGCGACCGAGTCGGCGTCGCCGTGCAGCTCCAGGCGCACGTCGTAGCCGCGCGGGTTGTAGCGGGAGTTCGAGACGACGGCGTGGCTGCCGTCGTCGAGGGTCAGGATCGCCTGGGAGGTCGAGACATCGCCGATCTCGGCGAACACCGGGTCGCCGTGCGTGTCGCCGACGGCGTGGACCTCGACGACCTCGCGGCCGGTGACCCAGCGGATCGCGTCGAAGTCGTGCACCGAGCAGTCGCGGAAGATCCCGCCTGAGACGCGCAGGTACTCGGCGGGCGGCGGGGCGGGGTCCAGGGTGGTGGCCCGCACGGTGTGCACCCGGCCCAGCTCACCGCCCGCGACGGCGGCCCGCGCGGCGGCGTAGCCGGCGTCGAAGCGGCGCGGGTAGCCGATCTGCACCCGCTCGTCGCGCCCGGCCAGCTTGGCGGCGAGCGCGACGGCGTCGTCGATCCGGCCGGCCAGGGGCTTCTCGCAGAACACCGGCAGCCCGGCCTCGACCGCGGCGAGCAGCAGCTCCGGGTGCGCCGGGGTGGCGGCGGCGATGACGACCCCGTCGACGCCGGAGGCGAGCAGCTCCTCCGGCGAGCCCGCGGTGCGGGCGCCGACCTGCGCGGCGACGGCGTCGGTGACGTCCGGGCGGGCGTCGGTGACGACCAGGGTGTCGACGGTGTCCAGCCCGGACAGGGTCCGCGCGTGGAACGCGCCGATCCGGCCGAGGCCGATGAGTCCGATCCTCATGAGGTGTCCTTCGGGTGGTTCGTGGTCGGGTCGGTCGTGGAGCTCAGTCGTGGGCGCCGACGACCTGCTGGTCCCAGTCCAGGACGGAGCCGGTGACCACGCCGGAGCGGTCCGAGAGCAGGAAGACGACGGCCTCGGCCGCGTCCTGGGGTGCGGCGAGGCGGCCCATCGGGAGCCGGGCCCCGGCGCGCTCGCGCCAGTCGTCGCCCGCGCCGTGGAAGCGGCGCTGGGTGGCGTCCTCGCCCTCGGTGTCGGTCCAGCCGATGGCCAGGCCGTTGATCCGGACCCGGTCGAAGCGGTGCGCGTGCGCGGCGTTGCGGATCAGCCCGGCCAGCCCGGCCTTCGCCGCGACGTAGGGCGCGAGCACGGGTGCCCCGCCGTGCGCGGCCTCGGACACGATCGCGACGACGGTGCCCGGGGCGCCGCGGCGCACCATGTCGGCGACGGCGGCCTGCATCAGGAAGAACGGGCCGCGCAGGTTGACCGCGATGTGGGCGTCGAACAGCTCGGGCGTGGTGTCGAGCAGGGTGCCGCGGTCGGTCAGCCCGGCCGCGGTGACCAGGCAGTCGACCCGCCCGAACTCCGCGACGGTGGCGTCGACGGCGGCACGGCAGGCGTGCGGGTCGGCGATGTCACCGGGCACGGCCAGTGCGCGCACGCCCTGCTCGCCGAGCTCGGCGACGAGCTTCTCGCCCGGCTCCGGGCGGCGGCCGGTGACCACGACGCCCGCGGCACCCTCGCGGGCCGCGGTCCGGGCGCAGGCGGCGCCGACCCCGGTGGTGCCACCGGCGACGAGCACGACCCGGCCGTCGAGCAGCCCGCTCACGACGCCACCCCGCGGCGGCGCGCGACCTGCCCGGCCAGCACGTCGTCGAGCCGCTCGGGGGTCCAGCCCTCGCGGACCGCGCGCAGCAGGACGTCGGCGGGCGAGGGCGGGGCGAGCCCGTCGACCGGCGGGTCGGCGTCGAGGTCGGTGGGGAAGGCGTAGCCCTCGGCGGCCGCGGCGACGGCGTTGGCGACCAGGTCGTCGGCGACCCCGGCGGCCCGCATCGCGGTGAGCGCGCCGAACACGGCGCGGGCGACGACGCCGCGGTCGACGCTCTCCATCGCCCGGCCGAACGCCGAGGAGACCTGCAGCAGGTTCGCCGTCCGCCGGACGTCGGCGGAGCGGTTGTGTCCGGCGCCGTGCAGCAGCGCGGGGTTGAAGAACACGGCGTCGCCGCGGGACAGCGGCAGCTGCACGTGGTGCTCGGCGAAGTAGGCGCGGAAGTCCTCGCGGTCGGCGACGAGGTAGCCGTGCGGGTAGGTCTGCGAGCCGGGCAGGTACATCGTCGGCCCGGTCTCGACCGGCATGTCGGTGTGCGCGACGGCGCCCTGCAGGGTCAGCGCGGGGGACAGGCGGTGGACGTGCGCGGGGTAGCGGGCGGCGCCGACGGCGTCCATGAAGCCGAGGTGGTAGTCGCGGTGCGGGCTCTGTGCGGCCCCGCCCGGGTTGACCACGTTGACCTGGGAGGTGACCTGGTAGCCGGGTCCGAGCCAGGCCTCGCAGACCAGCGCGGTCGCGGGGTTGGCGTAGTAGGCGGTGAACGCGGCGGGCGCGCGCACCGCGAGCTTCTCCAGGGCGTTCCAGATCCGGTCGTTGGCGCCCGCGGTCGCGAAGTGGTCGCCGACCGTCGCGCCGGACGCGCGCTGCTCGGCGACGATCGCCTCGAACTCGGCGGTGACGGGGTCGAGCTCGGCGGCGGCGAACGCCCCGGCCAGCACGACGATGCCCGGCCCGTCGGCCAGCGCCCCGGCGAGCTCGGCCTGCACGGCGCGACGCCCGGCCGGGCCGGTGGCGGCCTCGGCGACGAGCGCGGCGGCGTCGTAGACGGGGACGCCCTGGTCGATGTGCCGGGCGCGGGGGAGCGCCGCCGGGTCGGCGGGACGCTCGACGTGGGCCCGGAGGTCCACGACGCGGGCGTCGGCCGGGTCGAGCCAGGCGGCGGGGGTGGGGGTGACGGTGCGGGTCATACCGCTCTCCTCGGGCTCGGCGGTGAGCTACCGGTCAGCGCTTTAAAGCGCTTTAATACCGGGACGAGTCTGCGGTGCGAGGGGAGATCATGTCAAGACAAAGTCCGGGAGCGGGGCGTCCGCGGCTGGCCGACGTCGCCGCGCGGGTCGGGTTGTCCCCGGCGTCGGTGTCGCTGGTGCTCCGTGGCGCCCCGGGGCCCAGCCCGGCGACCCGGGCGCGGGTGCTGGCCGCGGCCGACGCGCTCGGCTACCGGCCCGACCGCGCGGCGAGCATGCTCGCGAGCCGGCGCAGCGGCACCGTCGGCGTCGTGCTCGACATCCGCTCGACCTACCACGCCGAGCTGGTGGAGGAGCTGCTCGCCCTCGCCGAGCGGCGCGGCCGCGACCTGCTGCTGGGCGCCCGTTCCCCGGCCCGCGACGAGCGCCGCGCGGTCGAGTCCCTCGTCGACTCCCGCTGCGAGGCGCTGGTGC
The DNA here is from genome assembly GCF_020496245.1 of Pseudonocardia sp. ICBG601. NCBI lineage: Bacteria > Bacillati > Actinomycetota > Actinomycetes > Pseudonocardiales > Pseudonocardiaceae > Pseudonocardia > Pseudonocardia sp. ICBG601. Next base: position 226,966 of record NZ_JAHLJA010000150.1, read on the forward strand.
TGCTCGGCAGCGACGCCCCGGCGGACCGGCTCGCCGAGCTGGGCGCGACGCTGCCGGTGGTGGCGGTCGGGCGGCGGCTGCCCGGTGCCGGGGTCGACGTCGTCCGGGTGCCCGACGACGACGGCGCCGCCGAGCAGACCCGGCACCTGCTCGACCTGGGGCACCGCGAGGTCGTGCACGTCGACGGCGGCGCGGGCTCGATCGCCGCGGAGCGCCGCGACGGCTACCGGGCGGCGATGCGCGCCGCCGGGCTGCCCGGGCGGGTGGTGGCCGGCGGGCACGGTGAGGCCGACGGCGCCCGTGCCGCCCGCACCCTGCTGGCGGGGGAGTCCCTGCCGACCGCGGTCGCGGTGTTCAACGACCGCTGCGCGGTCGGCCTGCTCGACACCCTGGCCCGGGCCGGGGTCGACGTGCCCGCCACGGTGTCGGTGGCCGGCTACGACGACAGCCCGCTGTCCCGGCTCGCGCACGTGGACCTGACCACGGTCAGCCAGGACGTCCCGGGCACCGCCGAGCACGTGCTCGACCTGCTGGCCGAGCGGCTCGACGGCGGCCGGGACACCGCGCGCGAGGTCGTCCTCGCGCCGCGGCTGCTGCCCCGCGCCAGCACCGCCCCACCCCGGAGCTGAGCCCGGCGGACGGGGCGCAGGCGCGTTCCGCGGAACGCGGTCCGGGGGTGCGGTGACCGGCCCGGAGCGGCGGTGCCGCGCCCTCAGTGCACGGGCGCCGGCAGGCGCGGGTGCGGTGCCATCCCGGCGGCCGCGTAGGCGGCGTCGATCAGCTCCGCGTTAGCGACGGCGTCGTCGAGGTCCAGCGGGAACGGCGCCCCCTCGCGCAGGTGCGCCCGCAGCGCCTCCAGCTGGTAGAGGTAGGTCGGCCGGGTGCCGAGGTGCTCGGTGCGGGTGGTGCCGTCGACGGTGACCTCCACCCGGTCGTCGCGGGTGGGCAGGCCGAAGTTGCGGGCCAGGACCTCGCCGCGGTCCCCGACCACCCGGGCCGGCAACGCGAACCCGGCGGCCTCCATGTCGCAGCGCGCCCGGCCGGTCGCCCCGGACGGGAACTCCAGGTCCGCGGCGAGGCGCGCGTCGACGCCGGGCGAGCGCTGCGTCGCCTCCGCGGCGGTCACCCGGGGCTCCCCGCCCAGCACGACGCGTCCGAGCGTGCGCTGCACGTGGAGGGCGTAGCAGCCGATGTCCATCACCGCGCCGCCCGCGAGATCGGCGGACCAGCGTGGGTCGTCGTCGGCGGGGGCGGGCATCTCGAAGGTCGTCTCGACCCGGCGCACGGTGCCGATCTCCCCGGACGCGGCGATCTCCACGACCCGGCGCAGCACCGGGTGGTGCACGTGGTGGAACCCCTCGACCACGACCACCCCGGCCGCCCGCGCCGCGGCGGCGACCTCGCGGGCCTCCTCGGCGTTGGCGGCGAACGGCTTCTCGCTCAGCACGTGCTTGCCGGCCGCGATCGCGGCCAGGTTCCACGGCCCGTGCAGCGCGTTGGCCAGCGGGTTGTAGACGACCTCGACCGACGGGTCGGCGAGCACGGCGGCGTAGTCGTCGTGCACCCGCTCGACGCCGTGCTCGGCGGCGAAGGCCTCGGCGCGCCCGCGGTCCCGTGCGGCGACGGCGACGAGCCGGTCACCGGTGACGGCCGCGGGGTCGACCAGCGCCTCGCGGGCGATCCGGGCGGCTCCCAGGATCCCGATGCGCAGCGGCTCCATCAGCGCTTCAGCTCGTGGGCGAGCTCGGCGAGCTCCTGGCCGCCCGCCATCTCGGCGGTCAGCTCCTCGAGGGTGACCTCGGAGCGCTTGCGGTCGAGCACCCGGCGGCCGAGCTTCAGGATGATGAAGTGGTCGCCGACCATGTAGGCGTGGTGCGGGTTGTGGGTGATGAACACGACGCCCAGGCCGGCGGCGCGGGCGGCTGCGGTGTACTTGAGCACCACACCGGACTGCTTGACGCCCAGCGCCGCGGTCGGCTCGTCGAGGATCAGCACCCGGGCGCCGAAGTACACGGCACGGGAGATCGCGACGCACTGGCGCTGGCCGCCGGACAGCGTCCCGATGGGCTGGTTGATGTCCTTGACGTGGATGCCCATCTTGCGCAGCTCGGCGTCGGCGATCTCGCGCATGCCGGCGATGTCGAGCGGAGCCAGGGGGTAGTTGCCCTTGCGCAGCTCGGAGCCGAGGAAGAAGTTGCGCCAGACCTCCATCAGCGGGACGACGGCGAGGTCCTGGTAGACCGTCGCGATGCCGAGGTCCAGCGACTGGCGCGGCGAGGAGAACGTGGTGTCGCGCCCGTGCACGGTCAGGGTGCCCTCGGAGTGCGGGTGCAGCCCGGACATGATCTTGATGAGGGTGGACTTGCCGGCGCCGTTGTCCCCCAGCACGCAGGTGACCTCGCCGGCGTTGACGGTCAGGTCGATGCCCTCCAGGGCCCGGATGGCGCCGTAGGCCTTGCCCACCCCGCGCATCCGCACCAGGGGCTCGCCCGCGCGCAGGTCGGAGGCGGCGTTCTCGGCGATCGTGTCGGTCATCTCGGGCTCACTTCCGCGTCGTCGCGTAGTTCTTGATGTAGAGGTTCAGCACGACCGCGAGCAGCAGCATCGCGCCGAGGAAGGCGTAGAACCAGTTCGGGTCGAAGCCCGCGAACACGATGCCCTGGGTGGTCATGCCGAGGATGAACGCGCCGATCGCGGCACCGATCGCCGAGCCGAAGCCACCGGTCAGCAGACAGCCGCCGACGACCGCCGCGACGATGTAGATGAGCTCGTTGCCGACACCGAGGCCGGACTGCACGGAGCTGAAGTTGAACAGGATGTGCATGCCCAGGATCCAGCCGACGAAGCCGACCCCCATGAACAGGCCGATCTTGACCTTCTTCACCGGGACGCCGACGGCGCGGGCGGACGGGGCGTTGCCACCGACCGCGAAGATCCAGTTCCCGAGACGGGTGCGGAACAGGATCCAGGAGGCGACCGCGGCCAGCGCCAGCCACCACAGCACGGTGACCTTGACCGTCATGAAGCCCAGCGGGATGTCCGAGGCGAAGATCGCGTGTGCGGAGGCGAAGCCGTCCAGCTCGGAGGCGTTGTTGGTGGCCACCGTGCCGGTCACGGCCTTGGTGACGCCGATGTTCGCGCCGCGCAGGACGAAGAACATCGACAGCGTGATCAGGAAGCTCGGGATGCCGGTGGTGACCACCAGCCAGCCGTTGATGAAGCCCACCAGCAGCGCCGCCACCAGGCTGAGCACCACGCCGACCCACATGTTCAGCGAGAGCTGGTAGGCGAACAGTGCCGCGGTCAGCGCCGAGGTGGTGACCCCGACCCCGGACGACAGGTCGAACTCGCCGCCGATCATCAGCAGCGCCACACCGACGGCCACGATCCCGATCGTCGAGGCGGCGTAGAGCACGGTCGCGAACGAGTCCAGCGTGCGGAACGGCTCGGCGATCGCGAAGAAGAACACGAAGATCACGACGGCGGCGATGATCGTCCCGAACTCGGGGCGGGTGAACAGCCGGGCCGAGAGCGAGCGGGACTGCGGGGCCGCGGGCGCCGGTTCGGGCGCGGGCGGGGTCGGGGTGGACGCGCCGGCCTCGCCGGCGGCGGTGGGTGTGCTCATGGGAGGCTCCTGGTCGAGGCGGACGTCCGGGGGCGGCCGGTGCGCGGGCCGCCCCCGGACGCGCCGGGTCAGCGCTTGTTGGCCTGGGTGTAGGGCAGGATCTGTCCGATGTTCGAGCTGTCCACCAGCGACGGGCCGGTGAGCACGGGCTTGCCACCGCCGAGGTCGTTGCCGTTGGAGAGGTTCAGCCACAGCGACTCGACGGCCATGTAGCCCTGGACGTAGGGCTGCTGGTCGACCGAGAAGAGGATCTTCCCGTCCTGGATGGCCTTGGCCGCGTCCTGGTTGAGGTCGAAGGTCGCGATCTTCGCGGTCGAGCCGGTGCCCTCCTGGGCCTGCATCGCGGCCAGCGCGATCGGGGCGCCGAGCGTGACGATGTCGGTGATCGACTTGTCCTCGGAGAGCTTGGCGTTCAGCGTCTGCTGCACCGACGGCAGGTCAGCGCCGTTGACCTGGATGTTCTCGGTGTTCGGGTAGGCCTTCTTGACACCCTCGCAGCGGGTCTCCAGCGCGACCGAGCCCTGGGCCTGGATCACACAGAGGACCTTGCCGCCGGGGCTGGTCTGGGAGAGCTTCTGCCCGACGGTCTGGCCGGCCAGGCTCTCGTCGGACCCGAAGTACATCTTCGCGCCGGCGGCCTTGTACTGGTCGATGCCCTGGTTGAAGGCGACGACGGGGATGCCCGCGTCGGCGGCCTTCTTGGCGACCGGGACGACGGCGTCGGCGGAGGAGAGGGTGACGGCGATGCCGTTCACCTTGGAGTCGATGGCGTTCTGGACGAGTGTGGCCTGCTCCGGGCCCTGCTCGTTGTTCGAGTACTTCAGGTCGATGCCGTGGGTGGCGGCGGCGTCCTCGGCCCCGGCGCGGATCTTGTCCCAGAAGGTGTCGCCCGCCTGCTCGTGGGTGATCATCGCGATCGTGTAGCGCTGCCCCTGGGTCGCCGCGGCGTCGTTCTGCGCGCCTCCCTGGCTGCTGCAGGCCGTCAGTCCGAGGACCAGCGAAGCTGCGGCCAGTCCGGCGCCGATCTTCCGAATACTCCTCATCGAGCATCTCTCTCTGTGATCGCGACGCGGGTCGACCGGTCGCGGCGAGTGTGGCGGTCTCCTCCGAGGGCCCCGATGTCGGAGGGTGATGCGGACCACGCATAGATGTACGCTCACCGCACTGTCTCGTCAATGGTTTGTCAGGACAAACTGACGCCCTCATCAGAAATGGGGAGTGCCGTGCCCGACCCGGTCGGCGTCCGCGTGGACCGCGGCAGCCCGGTGCCGCTGTACTTCCAGGTCGCGAGCCGGCTGCGGGCGATGGTGGAGTCCGGCGAGCTGCCCGCCGGGTCCCGACTGCCCGGCGAGGCCGAGCTCGTCGGGCGCCTCGGGGCGACCCGCCCGACGCTGCGCCGGGCGGTGTCCTACCTGGTGGAGCAGGGGGTACTGGCGCGCAAGCGCGGCGCCGGGACGCGGGTGCTGCCGCCCCCGCTGGCGCGACCCGCCGACCTGACGAGCCTGCACGACGACCTGCTGCGCGCCGGCCGGACGCCCGCGACGGTGCTGCGGCGGTGCACCACCGGGCCGGTCGACGACGGCGTCGCGCGTGCCCTCGGGGTGCCGCCCGGCACCGTCGCCACCCGGATCGAGCGGCTGCGCCTGGCCGACGGCGAGCCGCTCGCCCTGATGACCAACGTCGTGCCGGTGTCGGTCCTCGCGCCGCGCGTGGAGGACCTCGTGGCGCACGGGCTCTACGCGCTGCTGCGCTCCGCCGGTCACGCTCCGCGACTGGCCCGGCAGGTCGTCGGGGCCCGGGCGGCGACCGCGGACGAGGCGTCCGCGCTCGGCGAGCCGCCCGGCGCGCCGCTGCTGACGACGGTGCGCACCGCCTGGGACGAGTCCGGGCACGCCGTCGAGTACGGCACGCACCTGTACCGGCCGAGCCGCTACGCCATCGAGGTCACGCTGCCCGCCGGGGCCGCCGCGCCGGCCCCGGTCTGACGGCCGCTCAGCGGACGGGGCCGGTCGTGCCCCGCACCACCAGGTGCGGGTCCAGCACCAGCTCCACCGGCCCGGCCGCCGGGTCGTCGAGCCGGGCGCGGACGGCGTCGACCGCGCCCCGGGCCAGCGCGGCCGTGTCCTGGCGGACCGTCGTGAGGTCGACGTGCGCGAGCCGCGACACCCGGTCGTCGTTGTAGCCGGCGACCGACATCCGCCCGGGGACGTCCACCCCGGACCGGCGCAGCGTGTCCAGCAGGCCGATCGCGCACCGGTCGTTCCCGGCCACGACGGCCGTCGGCGGCGCGGGGTCGCCGGGCCCGCCGGCCAGCAGCCGGTGCGCGGCGGCGATGCCGGCCTCCTCGTCGTAGGCGCCGGGCAGCACGCGCACCTCCCCGGACAGCCCGGCGGCGGTCATCGCGGCGGTGTAGCCGTCGCGGCGGGCCGCGGCGTTCGGGCCCGGGCCGCCGTCGACGTGGGTGATCCGGCGGTGACCGGCGGCGATCAGGTGCTCGGTGACGGCGCGCAGGCCCGCCTCGTCGTCGGTGTGGGCGCTGTCCACCCCGCGCACCCCGCGCCCGACGACGACGAGCGCGGTCCGCCGGGCCAGCGCGATCAGCTCCGCGTCCGGGGCCTCGGGGCCGAGCAGGACCAGCGCCTCGCAGCGGTGGGCGAGCAGCTCGTCGACCGCGGTCCGCTCGTCGTGCCCGGGGGTGCGGGCGCTGAGCAGCACGCCGTAGCCGTAGCGGCCGGCCTCGGCGTAGAGGCACTCGATCAGCGCCGCCTCGAACGGCTCGCCGACCGTGGTGAGCACGCCGATGGTGCGGCTGCGCCCGCGGGCGAGCAGCCGTGCGGCGCTGTCGGGGGTGTAGCCGAGCTCGTCGGCGGCGGTGAGCACGCGGGCCCGGGTCGCGTCCGAGGCCCCGGGCCGGTCGCGGAACACGATCGACACCAGGGCGCGCGATACGCCCGCGCGCTCGGCGACGTCGGACATCGTCGGGCGCCGCCGCCGGGGCGTCGCGGCGGCGGGGGGATCCAGCTCGGGCACGGGGCCTCCCGTTCGTGCCGACGCGGCCAATCTTTGTCTTGACATAGTCGGTACGGCGCCGGATAGTTGCCGACCGAGCGTACTAGCGCGCTCTAGTTGTTTGCCGGTGGTGCCCCACCGGCGCACCGAGGACCGGGAGAGACACCGTGGCCACCCCCTCCAGGATCACCGTCGGTTCGGCACCGGACTCGTGGGGAGTCTGGTTCCCGTCCGACCCCGAGCAGACGACCGCGGACCGCTTCCTGCGCGAGGTGTCCGGCGCCGGCTACGACTGGATCGAGCTCGGGCCCTACGGCTACCTGCCCACCGACCCGTCGGAGCTGGCCGATGCGCTCAGCACCCACGGGCTGCGGGTCTCGGCGGGCACCGTGTTCGAGCACCTGCACCGCCCGGACTCCTGGGAGGACGTCTGGAAGCAGGTCACCGACGTCGCCGCGCTGACGAAGGCGGTCGGCGGCGGGCACATCATCGTCATCCCCGAGCCGTGGCGCGACCACCGGACCGGGGCGGCCATCGAGAGCCCGGAGCTGCCCGCGGAGCAGTGGCGCGCGCTCACCACCGGCATGGACGAGCTGGGCCGGCGCATCCTCGACGAGTACGGCCTCCACGTGCAGTTCCACAGCCACGCCGACTCCCACGTCGGGTACCAGCGCGACATCGAGCGCTTCCTCGCCGACACCGACCCCCGGTACGTGAACCTCTGCCTCGACACCGGGCACGTGTCCTACTACCGCGGGGACAACGTCGACCTGATCCGCCGCCACCCCGACCGGATCGGCTACCTGCACCTCAAGCAGGTCGACCCGGCCGTGCTGGACCAGGTCGAGGCCGAGGACCTCACCTTCCCCGAGGCCGTGCGCCGCGGCGTCATGTGCGAGCCCCCGCACGGCGTGCCCGCGATGGAGCCGCTGCTCGACGCCGTCGCCGCGCTCGGCCGCGACCTCTACGCGATCGTCGAGCAGGACATGTACCCCTGCCCGCCCGACGCGCCGCTGCCGATCGCCCGGCGCACCCACACCCACCTCGCCGGCTGCGGCAACCGCGCCGTCGAGATCGGCACCCCCCGCCCCTGACCACGGGCACCGAAGACCGAGCAAGGAGGCTCACCATGTCCGAGCTGCGCGTCGCCGTGATCGGCGTCGGAGCGATGGGCGCGTTCCACGTGGACTCGCTCGCCCACCGGGTCCGGGGCGCCCGCGTCGCCGTCGTCGCCGACGCCGACGCCGACCGGGCCGCCGGGGTCGCCGCCGGGGTCGGGGCCCGGGTCGAGACCGACCCGATCGCCGCGATCACCGCCGACGACGTCGACGCCGTCGTCCTCGCCAGCCCCGGGGCCGCCCACGAGAAGCAGGTGCTGGCCTGCCTGGAGGCCGGCAGGCCGGTGCTCTGCGAGAAGCCGCTGACGATGGACGAGCCGAGCGCGCTCGCCGTCGTCCGCGCCGAGGCCGCGACCGGGCGGCGCCTGGTCCAGGTCGGGTTCATGCGCCGCTTCGACCGCGAGTACGCCGCACTGCGGGCGCTGGTCGAGTCCGGCGGGATCGGGGATCCGCTGATGCTGCACTGCGTGCACCGCAACCCGGCGGTGCCCGAGCACTTCACCTCGGTGTTCGCGATGGCCGACTCGGTGGTGCACGAGGTCGACTGCACCCGTTTCCTGCTGGGCGAGGAGATCACCGCGGTCACCGTGCTGACCCCCCGCGCGAGTTCGGCCTCGCCCGCGGGCAACGCCGACCCGATGCTGGTGCTGTTCGAGACCGCGTCCGGCCGGCTGGTCGACGTCGAGTCCTTCGTCCGTACCGGCGTCGGCTACGAGGTCCGCACCGAGCTCGTCGCCGAGCGCGGCCAGGCCACCATCGGGCTCGACCAGAACCTCGTCCTGCGTTCCGCGGGACGCTGGGGAGGGTCCATCGCGCCGGACTTCGTGGTCCGCTTCGGGCAGGCCTACGACACCCAGATGCAGGCGTTCGTCGACGCCGCCGCCCGCGGCACGGTCGCCGGCCCCGGCGCCTGGGACGGCTACGCCGCCGTCGCCGTCTGCGCGGCCGGGGTGCAGGCCGTCACCACCGGGCGCCGCGTCGAGGTCCGGCTGGGGGAGCGGCCGTGAAGCTGGCGCTCGACCCGCAGATGTTCCACGCGACGCACGCGGTGCACGAGCTGCCCGACGTCGTCGCGCGGATGGGCTACTCCTGGATGGAGCTCTCGCCCAAGGACGACTTCCTCCCGTTCTTCCGGTACCCCCGCGCCGACGACGCCGCGGTCGCGCGGCTGCGCAGGCGGGCCGCCGACGCCGGGGTCGGGATCGCCTCGGTGCTGCCGGTGCTGCGCTGGTCCGGGCCCGGTGAGGACGAGCGGCAGGCCGCGGTCCGGGCCTGGAAGCGGGCGATCCGGATGACCGTCGACCTGGGCGTCGAGGTCATGAACTCGGAGTTCAACGGGCGCCCGGAGTCCCCGGAGCACGCCGAGAGTCAGTTCCTGCGCTCGCTCGACGAGCTCGCGCCGGTGTTCGAGCGCGAGGGTGTGCGGCTGGTGCTGGAGCCGCACCCCGACGACTTCGTCGAGGACGGGCACGCCGCGGTGAACCTGGTGCGCGGGCTGAACGCCGACTGGATCGACTTCCTCTACTGCACCCCGCACACCTTCCACCAGGGCGACGACGCCGCCGGGATCATCGCCGCGGCGGACGGGAAGCTCGCCCACGTCCACCTCGCCGACACCCTGGACCACACGGCGTCGCACGGACTGCGCTACATCGTCAACCCGCCCGGGTCGACGGTCCGGGTGCACCAGCACGCCGAGATGGGACGCGGCGAGGTCGACTTCGACGCGGTGTTCGCCGCGCTCGCCGCGACCGGGTTCGACGGCGTGCTGTCCAGCTGCGTGTTCGGCTGGGAGGAGCACGCCGCCGAGATCAGCGTGCGGCAGCGGGAGACGATCGTCGCGCTGGTCGCGAAGCACTTCGGCGAGGGGCACCTCCCGGCCGGCCGCTAGCCCGTCTCACCCCGCCCGGCCGGGGGTGAGCCCGTGCTCCAGCGGCAGCCCCCGGTCGGCGACGACGTCCTTCATCACCAGCGTCGAGGACAGCCGCTGCACCCCGGGCAGCGTGGTGAGGCGCTCGTCGTAGAGGCGCTGGAACGCGGGCAGGTCCCGGGTGATGATCCGCAGCAGGTAGTCCGGGTCGCCGAACAGCCGCTGGGCGGCGACGACCTGCTCGATGGCGTCGACGGCCGACTCGAACGCCTGCACCGTGTCCTGCACCGCCTCGTGCATGGTCACGAACACCAGCGCGTCGAAGCCCAGGCCGAGCCGGTGCGCGTCGAGGTGGGCGCGGTAGCCCGCGATCGCCCCGGACGACTCCAGGGCACGCAGCCTGCGGTGGCACGGCGACACCGACAGCCGCACCCGCTCGGCCAGCTCGGTGACGGTCAGGCGGCCGTCGGCCTGCAGCTCGGCAAGAATCTTCCGGTCGATCGCGTCCACGGAGAGGAATCTTGCACCATCCGGGGCGCGCGGTGGGAACATCGGGAACACCTGTCGGCGCATCCTGCCTAGCGTCGGGGCATGCCGATCGGAAGCGTGCTGGGGTTCTCCGGCCTGTCGTTGCTGCTGGTCCTGACGCCCGGCGCGGACTGGGCGTACATGATCCGCGCGGGGCTGCGCGGGCGGACGGTGCTGCCGTCGCTGGCGGGTCTGCTCAGCGGGCACCTGGCACTCGCCGTGCTCGTCGCGGCCGGGATCGCGGCGGTCGTCGCGCGCCGGCCGGAGGTCCTCACCGTGCTCACCGCTGTCGGTGCCGCCTACCTGCTGGTCCTCGGCGCGACGACGCTGCTCCGCCCGGCCGGCCCCGCCGCCGCGGCCGTGGACACCGGCGGGTCCGGCCTCGGCGACCTGGTCCGCGGCGCCGGGGTGAGCGGGCTCAACCCGAAGGCGCTGCTGCTGTTCCTGGCGCTGCTGCCGCAGTTCACCGACCCGGCGGCGCCGGTCCCCGTCGGCGGGCAGATCCTCCTGCTCGGTCTCGTGCACGTGCTGGGCTGCGCCCTCGTCTACACCGGCGTGGGCGTCGGCGCCCGCACCGTCCTGGCCGCGCGGCCCGCCGCGGCGCGCGTGGTGTCCCGGGTCGCGGGCGCGGCGATGGTGACCCTCGGCGCCGTCCTGCTGGCGTCCCAGCTCATTACAGTGTAATCCTGTAATCATCGATGCAGGAGGTGCGCGATGACAGGACGAGGACGCGGACGGGGTGGCTGGCAGCAGGCCGACCTCCCCCCGGCCGACGACGCCGCGGCGTGGTTCACCGGACGGCTGCCCGACGGGTGGTTCACCGGCGCGCCGGAGGTGACGGTCGACCGGGACGAGATCGTCGTGGTGGGGGAGCTGCCCCCGCCGGGCGGCGACCACCCCGACACCGATGCGGGACGGGCCGACGCCGCGGCCGCCGAGAGCGGGCGGATCTCGCGGTTCCGCGAGGAGACCCGGGACGCGCGGATCGAGATCGCCCGCCAGGCCGAGAGCCGCTACCGGCGCAAGGTCGCCTGGGGTGCGCGGATCGGCGGGACCACCGAGCTGTTCACGACGATCTCGGTGCCGGTGATGACCCGGCTGCGCCAGCCCGAGCGGGCGGTGCTCGACACCCTCGTCGACGCCGGTGTGGCCCGGTCCCGGTCGGACGCGCTGGCCTGGTCGGTGCGCCTGGTCGGCCGGCACGCCGACGAGTGGCTGACCGAGCTGCGCGAGGCGATGGGACGGGTGGAGGAGCTGCGCTCGCAGGGCCCGGAGTGACCCCGCGCTGAGACGGTCGGCCGCAGCCGCTCGCCCGGACGTCGCGGCGGTTGCGGCCGTCCGCCGCAGCTGCGGGGCCGTCCGTCCCCTCGACCGGTCCGGTCGCGTGTGACGGCGGTGTCCCCGGGAAAGGTCCCGGTCATGTCGATCCTCGCGTTCGCACACCGGGCGCTGACCCGCCGTGCGCGGCCGGGCCGGGCGTCGGACCTGTGCTACTCGTGCATGCGGCCGGTGCAGTTCTGCGCCTGCCCGCCCCGCACCGCCCGCTGAGCCCCGGCCGGTCTCACCCGACCCGCAGCACGTCACGCCGCGGGTCGAACTCCACTGCGCCCGTCGCGTGCAGCTCGCGCAGCCAGCCCGCCATGGGCCACCACCCCCAGCGGTCGTGGAACAGCCGGGCGTTGCCGACGATCTCGGCGATCCGGGCCGGGTCGGTCCGGGCCGGCGGATGGTGCTGGTGGTACGCGTGCGCCCCGCCCACCCACACCAGGTCCAGCCCGCAGGACAGCGCGAAGTCGGTGTCCTCGCCGCCGTAGCCGGCGTAGTCCTCGCAGAACCCGCCGCCGGCCCGCCACGCGCCGGCGGAGACGGCGAACGACAGCGACCAGAACAGCTCCCGGCGCGGCTCGGCGACCAGCACCCCGTCGGCCGGTGCCGGGCGCGCCGGGTGCGGGTCGGTGTGGTGGTGCAGGTCCCGCTCCGGCAGCACCCCCGCCGGCAGGTAGGTGACCGGCCCGCACAGCAGCGCGTCCGGGCGTCGTGCCGCGGCGCGGAGGTAGCCGTCGACCAGGCCGTCCCCGGGCAGGCAGTCGACGTCGAGGAACACCAGCAGCGTCGCCCCGCCGGCGAGCGCGGCGCCCGCCCCGGCGTTGCGCGCCGTCGCCAGCGGCAACGGCCCCGGCGCGGGCACGGTGAGCATGTGGGTCGGCGGGCCCGCACCGTCGGTGGCGGGCTCTTCGCCCATCCCGACGACGACGTGGGTCACCGGCGGTCCTGCGGCGAGCACCCGGCGCTGGCGGGCGAGGTGGTCGGCGCGGCCGCGGACCACGGTGACCACGGCGACCCGCGCTCCGGTCGCGCTCACGTGGCGATCCGGTCGAGCACCGCGGCCGCGCGTTCCGCGGCCCGCCCGTCGGACCAGCGCGACCAGCCCGCCCCGCCGCGGGAGACCGCCTCGTCGAGCACCCCGGGCCAGTCGGCCGCTGCGGGCCAGTGGTCGCGGACCGTGGCGAGCCCGGCCGCCCGCAGCACCGCGCCGGTCGCGACCTGCTCGCCGTAGGGACGCTCGGCCGGGACGATGACGGCGGCGCGGCGCGCGGCGGCGATCTCGGCGACGACGTTCTGCCCGGCGTGCCCGACGACGACGTCGGCGTCCTGCAGCTCGGCCCACACCCCGCCCGTCCACCCGGCGCAGGCGAGGTTCGGCGGGGCGTCGCGCAACGCGCCGGTGAGGCCGCCGGCGACCCGCCAGGTCCAGTCCGGGGTGGCGGCCGCGGCGGCGGCGAGTGCGGCCGGGTCGGCGCCGCCGTCGCCGCTGCCGGTCAGGACCAGCACCCGGCGACGGCCCGGACCCGGGCGGGCGGTGCGGTCGTCGTAGCGGGACAGGCCGCCCAGGTGCACCGTGCGGCGGGTCAGCTCCGGGCGCCACGGCCGCGGCGGATCGGCGGGCCACGGCGCGAGCAGGACCTCCGCCAGGTCGTAGACGGTGCGGTGCGCCCGGTCGAGCCGCTCCCCGGGCTGCGCGACGACGGCGACCGGCACCCCGTGCAGCCGGGCCAGCAGCGCGATCTCCACCGACACGTCGGCGACGAGCAGCCGGGCCGGGCCCGCGGCGAGCAGCGCCGAGACCGCGGCGGTCCGGGCGCGCAGACCGTCGTGGTGGCGGGGCACCCAGTGCAACGTCCCGCCCGCGGTCACGTCGGCGGTGCCGGCGGTGTCGCTGTCGCTGCCGCCGGTGTCGAGGGGCAGCTCGTGCCAGGTGCCGGGCCAGCCGTGCGGGGCGGGCCGGGACCCGACCCCGACGACCGGGGTGCGGCAGTGCGCGGCGATCGCGGCGGCGCGGTGGGCGTGCCCGCTGCCGTGGTGGTGCACGTAGTAGACGATCGTGCCGGTCATGCCGCGGCCAGGGCCTGGTAGAGCCGCTCGTAGCCGTCGATCATCACCTCGGCCGAGCAGGTCGCCTCGGCGTGCCGGCGGGCGTCGGTGCGGTGGAGCAGCGACGCCGCGCGGATCGCCTCGGCCAGCCCCTCGACGTCGCCGGGCTCGGCCAGCACCCCGCTGAGCGGGTCGACGATCTCGGGCAGCGCACCCCGGGCGAACCCGGCGATCGGGGTGCCGCAGGCCAGCGCCTCGGCGACGACCAGACCGTAGGGCTCGTCCCAGCACGGCGACACGACGGCGACGGTCGCGTCCCCGACCAGGCGGGCCAGCGCCCGGTGGTCGAGGTGCCCGACGTAGTCGACGCCGTCGCCCAGCAGCGGGGCGACGCAGGCGTCGAAGAACGCCCGGTCCGGGCACGGCCCGGCCAGCCGCAGCCCGGTCCCGGCCAGCCGCGCCGCCCGGATCGCCTCCACCGGGCCCTTCTCCGGGACGACCCGGCCCGACCACACCGGGACCCCGCCGCCCGGCCCGTACTCCCAGGCCGCGGTGTCGACCCCGTTGCGGACCACCGTCGCGCGGGCACCGGTCGGCGCCCAGGCGCGGGCGGTGTGCGCGCTGACCGCGGCGAACCGCAGCCGGTGCGGGTCGCCGAGCCGCACGGCGGACTCCATCCACGGCGTCGGCGGCGTGTGCAGCGTGGTCAGGACGGGTGCGTCGAGGGTGTCGGCCAGCGCGAGCGGCAGGTAGTGCAGGGAGTTGTTGTGCACCACGTCGTAGCGGCCGCGCTCGCGCGAGAGCGCCAGCAGCAGCTCCAGGTAGGAGTGGTGCTCGGCGAGGAACCACTCCGGCGGCATGCCGACGTCGCTGCGGGCGGCACGCGAGATGGGGGGCAGCACCGCCATCTCCCGGACCCGCAGTCCGGGGTCGGAGCCGGGCGCGCCGAAGACGGTCACGTCGTGACCGCGGCGTCGCAGCCGGGACGCGAGCCCGGCGGTGTGCGCCTCGAGCCCTCCCGGGAACGGTTCACGGATCGGGTAGCGGGCGGAGGCGATGAGCGCGATCCGGGCGGTCACCGGTGGAAGGCGGACGGGATCATGGGTCGATACGCTCCGAGGCTCGTAGGGCGGAACCGTGCGAGCTGGCGGCTGAACCCGGACGTTCCACCGATCATGCGGTGCCCCGGGCCCTCCCACAACTCGACCTTGGGCCCCCCTGTCCGGCTACAGCCCCAGCAGGTCCAGGGTGTCGGCGTGCCGGGCCAGCCCGGCGTCCACCCATCCGGGGTGCGTGGCGTACCAGGCCCGTTGCGCGGCGGCGACCTCGTCCTCGCCGATCGCCCGGTCGGAGACGCACCAGCGCGGGCGCGGCGGCGTGTCCAGCCCGAGGGCGTCGACGACGTCGGCGCGCAGCGGGGCCCGGATCCCGCCGAGCAGGGTGCGTCCGGGGTCACACACGACGCCCGGCATCCCGGCGGCGTCGAGGATCCGCCCGGCGAGCAGCATCAGCACCCCGTTGCCGGGGTGGTTGAGGGTGTGCGCGGCCGCCGCGCCGAACCCGGCGATCGCGTCGGACACCCCGGCGTCGGTGTCGCGGGCCTCCCGCCGGGCGAGCTCGGCGATGCCGCGGCGGCCCACCTCGCGCAGCGCGTCGGGCGTCGGCGGCGGCCCCGGCTCGCGTCCCGCGGCGGCCGCGAGGGCCCGCAGGTCGTGGTAGGGCACCCCCGGCGGGACGGCGGCCGGGTCGGACGGGTGGCGCACGATCGCCGACCACGGGTGCAGTGCGGGATGGCGGATCACCGGCCAGCGCACGACGACCGCCCCCGGCGCCAGCCCGTCGGCGATCTGGGCGGTGCCCAGCGGCAGGTCGCGGTAGTCGTCGCGGACCGGCTGGGACGCGAGCAGCCGGGTCCGGGACAGCAGCCGGCGCAGGTGGGGCAGGTCCTCGGCGGTGAGCTCGTGCACCGGCGGGATGCGCACCGGGGTGACCGGCAGGCCGTCGACGCCGGCGAGCAGCACCCGGACCGACTCGGCCTGGCAGTTGCCCCACACCAGGGCGAGCGGTCCCGGCGGCGGCGCCTCGAGGCCGTAGAGGACGCCGTAGTGGCGGCGGCGCGGATCGGTCACCCGGTCATCGTGGCCCGCGCGGTTGATCCGCGCCCGGACGGGCATCCCGGGGGACCCGAGGAGAGGAGCCGTCGCGTGCGCGTGGCGTCCGTGCCCACCGCCCATCCCTACGTGGCATCGCTGCACCACCCCGAGGTGGTCCGGCTCCCGGACCCGCCGGTCCCGGGTGCCCGTCCGGGGGTGTGGTGGCCCTCGCCCTGGCTCGACGCCGACCACCTGCGCGCACACGCCGCGGACGTCGACCTGCTGCACGTCCACTTCGGCTTCGACGACCGCACCCCCGACCAGCTGCGGGCACTCGTCGCGGCACTGGGGGAGACGGGTGTACCGCTGGTGCTGACCGTGCACGACCTGCGCAACCCGCACCACGCCGACCCCGCGCCGCACGCCGCGGCCCTCGACGTGCTGGTACCGGCCGCCGCCGGGCTCGTCACGCTGACCCCGGGTGCCGCCGCGCGGATCCGGGAACGCTGGGGACGCGAGGCGCTGGTGCTGGGGCACCCGGCCGTCGTCGGGCCGGAGTGGCTGCGCCGCCCCCGGCCCCGCCGCGCCGACGGGTTCGTCGTCGGCCTGCACGCCAAGAGCCACCGCACCAACGCCGACCCGGTCGGGGTGGCCCGCGCGCTCGCCGCGACCGCCCCGCGGGACGTCCGGCTGCGGGTCGACGCGCACGACGACGCGCGCGGCCGCGCCGTGGCCTACGCCCTGCGCGACGAGCCCCGCCTGGAGCTGCGGGTGCACCCCCCGTTCGACGACGACGGCCTCCACACCTACCTCCAGGAGCTCGACGTGTCGGTGCTCCCGTACCGGTGGGGGACCCATTCCGGCTGGCTGGAGGCCTGTCACGACCTCGGCACGACCGCGCTGGTGCCCGACGTCGGGCACTTCCGCGAGCAGGCGCCCTGCCTGACCTACACCCTCACCGACGACGGTCCCGACCACGCCTCGCTGCGCGCCGCCGTCGCGCTGGCGCACCGGACCCGCCCGGCCTGGCGGGCCGACCCCGGCGACCGGGAACGGCGCCGCGCCGAGGTCGCCGACGCCCACGCCCGCGAGTACCGCCGCGTCCTGGCCGGGGTGGCGCGGTGACCGTCACCGTGCGGGTCGTCGCGCCCGGGGCGTCCGGGCACGGCGTGGTCCGGCACGCCGCCGCCGTCGCCGCCGCGGTGGTCGCCGACGGCGTCGTCCCGGTCGGCTCCGGCCAGGCCGACCTCACCCACGCCCAGTTCACCGACGCGCTGTGGGGCGCCGGGGTCGCCGCGGCCGCCGACGCCTTCGTCGAGCAGGCGCAGGTCCTGCCGCGGCCGCTGGTCGTGACCCTGCACGACCTGCCCGGCGCCGACCCCGACCCGGCCCGCGACGTCCGCCGCTGCGCCGGGTACCGGCGCGTGGTCGCGGTCGCCGACGCGGTCGTCGTGTCCGCGGGGCACGAGGCCGATAAGGCCCGCGCGCTCGGCGCGGCCGACCCGGTGACCCTGCCGCTGCCGCTGCCGGTCGTCGTGCCCGCGGAGCAGGCGCCGGGCTGGGCGGGGCGCTCCACGCTGGGCGTGCTCGGGTTCGTCTACCCCGGCAAGGGGCACGAGGCCGTCATCGACGCGGCGGCGGCGCACCCGGACCGGCCGGCGGTCGTCGCCGCGGGGGCGGTGTCCGACGGGCACGACGAGCTCGCGCGGTCCCTCGCCGGGCACGCCCGATCCCGCGGGGTGGACTGGATCCTCACCGGGCACCTGGAGCCGGCGGCGCTCGCCGCGGCCGCCGCCGCGGTCACCGTCCCGGTCGCGCCGAGCCGCACCGTCAGTGCCAGCGGCTCGCTGCTGGCGTGGCTGGCCCACGGCCGCCACCCGCTGGCCGCAGCCGGTGCCTACGCCCGCGAGGTCCACGCCGCCGCCCCGGGCGCCCTGACGCTCTACGACGACGACACCCGCCGCGACGCCCTCGTCGCCGACGCCCTGACCCGGCCCGGCGCGACCCGCGGCCCGGTCCCGGACTGGCCGGACGCCGGGGCCGGGCACGCCGCCCTCTACCGGCGGATGGTCGCCCGGTGAGCGTGCCGGGGAACCGCTGGGACCTGCTCGCGCCGCACACCGGGCCGCCGCCGTCGGTGGGGGTGGTGGTGTGCCACTACCGCCAGCCCGCGCAGCTGGCCCGCACCGTCGCCGCGCTGCAGACGCAGACCCGGTCGCCGGTGTCGGTGGTCGTCGCCGACGACGGGTCCCCGGAGCCGCCCGACCCGGGCGCGCCGGCCGGGCCGGTCCCGGTGCGGGTGGTGACCCAGGAGGACCGCGGCTTCCGCGCCGCCGCTGCGCGCAACCGCGGCGCCGCGCAGGTCGAGGGTGACGTCCTGGTGTTCCTCGACGCCGACACCGTCCCCGGGCCCGGCTTCGTCGCGGCGCTCACCGCGCGGATCGCGGCCTGCCCGGACGTGCTCGCCGTCGGGCGTCGCCGGCACGCGGACCTGTCCGGCACCGCCCCCGGCGACGACCCGGCCGCCGCGCCGCAGCTGCCCGACCCGGCCTGGCTCGCCGACGGCTACCGCCGCACCCGCGACCTGCTCGACGCGTCGGGCACGGACTGGCAGCTGGTCATCAGCGCCGTGCTCGCCCTGCACCGCAGCCTGTTCGACGACCTCGGCGGCTTCGACGAGCGCTACGTCGGCTACGGCGGCGAGGACTGGGATCTGGCCTACCGGGCCTGGAACAACGGTGCGCTGCTCGTCCACGAACCGGCCGCGGTGGCCTGGCACGACGGCCCCGACTGGGGTGCACGTCCGGAGGACCACGACGCCGTCGGCGGGGGCAAGGACGGCGAACGCATCCGGATCGCCGCGCTCGTCCCCGACCCGGGAGTGCGCGGCGCACCGCTGCCCGGCGCGGTCCCGGACGTGCTCGCGACCGTCGACGCGGATGCGCACGGCTGGGAGCTGGTGGAGATCGTCGACGCGGTGCTGAACCAGACCCATCGCGACGTGCGGGTCCGGCTGCCCGGCGGCGACCCGCGGCTCGACGAGCTCTACCGCGGCGTCGCCGACACCGGCCCGTGGAGCCCCGACCGGCTGCGTCGCGCCCGGGCCCGGCTGCACGTCCACGCGCCGCTCCCGCCAGACGCGCTGGCCCGCGCCATGGACCTGCTCACCGGCCACGACCTCGGTCGCGTCGAGATCGCCGGTCCGGACGGGCGGACCCTCGCCGCACTCGTCTCCAGCCGGGCGGCGGGCCGGGCCCGGCGCGGGCGGGTCGACGACGCCGTCACCCAGCACCGGCAGGGCGTCGCGACCCTGCTCGCCGGGATGCCGTAGCCCTACGGAGGCCCGACCGCCCCGGATGGCCCTAGCCTCGCCGGCATGACCGCACCAGCTGCCTCCCCGGTCCGCGGGGCCCGCCGCGCGATGATCGTCGCGGTGGTCGCCTCGCTGCTCGTCGCCTCGCTCTGCGGGATCGTCGCCCTGCTCGGCGGCGGCTTCGGTGACCTGCAGGCCCGGATCGTCGCGACCACCCTGATCGTCGCCGCGTTCGGCACCTCGGCGCTCTGCCACCTCGCCGTCGTCACCCGCGCCGTGCGGGCCCTCGGGTTCGCCGGCCTGGCGGCGAGCGTCGTCGCCGCGGGGGCCGCGCTGTGGCTGGTCTGGGGCGGCGACGGGCTCTTCGAGGGCGACGGCGACGGCTCGGTGCTGAAGACCCTGCTGGTGGCGACGATCGTCGCGATCAGCCTGGCGCACGCAAACCTGCTCCTGCTGCTCGCCGAGCGGCGCCGCACCGTGATCCGCGCGGGCCTCGGGCTGACCCTGGCCGCGATCGCCGTCGTCGCGACGATGCTGGCGCTGCCGGTGATCACCGACGGCGCGGTCGGCGACCGCGAGTGGTACTGGCGCTGGTTCGGTGTCGCGGGGATCGTCGACGCGCTCGGCACCATCGCCCTGCCCGTGCTGGCGCTCGTCCTGCGCGGCCGGCGGCACGAGCCCGCTGCCACCGAGCCCGCCGCCACCGAGCTCGCGCCCACCGAGCCCGCGCCCACCGAGCCCGCGCCCACCGAGCCCGCCGCCACCGAGCCCGCCTCCGCCGGGACTCAGCCCGCCTCCGCCGGGGCCGCCACCGAGGCGGTGTCGTCCGGGACCGCCTCCGCCGGGTCCACGTCTCCCGGGCCCGCGTCCGCCGGGAACACGGCCACGCGGGCCGCGACCGCCGGCACCGCGTCGGCCGGTGCGCGGGCCGACGGTGAGGCGACGACGGCACCCACTGCCGCTGTGGTGGGTTCCGACGGCGCCGGGGGCGACGACGCCGGTACCCCGAGCGCGGAGTCGGACGTGGCGCCGGTCCGGATCGTGCTCGACCTGCCTGCGGACCTGGTCGCCCGGCTCGACGCCGCCGCGGACGGGCAGGCACGGGACGCCGCGGCGCTGCGCGTTCTGCGGAACGCTCTCGCCCAGGGCTGACCCGCCGGATCCACCCCGGTTCCGGGTTCACCGCACCGCACCGCGCGTGACGGACGGCGTCCTCGATGCGGTGCTTGCGCTCCTTGAGCTCGACCTCGGTCGCCGCGCCGGCCTCGCCAAGCTGGCCGGCGGCGTCGCCGTCCGCACCGCACCGCGACACACCGCGCCGCACCGCCGGTCCGGCCGTCACGACCGCTGCCGGAGCCGCGCGGACACCGTCGTCATCGGCACTGTCGCCGCCACTGCCCGGGAGTGCAGTCGGTGCGACAGCCGGTCCGCCGTCGTCAGGGAGCGACCGCAAGCCGCAGCCGCGGCCGTGGCCGGAGCGGGCGCGTGGCCGGTGTCGGTCAGGCCGGGGTGCCCCCGCCGTGGTCACCGTCGTCGGCCCGGTCCAGCCGTGCCCGCCGTTCCTGCTCCCGGCGGCTGTATGCGGCCTGGCGGACCGCGCCGTCGTCGGCGAACCCGGAACCGAGTGCCCCGGCGACCGTCCCCATGGACGTCGACAGCCAGGCGATCATGATCCAGTCGTCCGGCCCGGACTCGCGCATCAGCGTCGAGGAGAGGTAGTCCGGCGGGATGACGAGGACTGCCGCGACCAGCGCGAGGACGAACAGCAGCGCGAACATCGCCAGCACCCCGCACGCCACCGTGATCACCGTCGACAGGTTCGACAGCAGCATCTCCTCGCGCAGCGAGCGGTGTCGCCGCGACTCCCACAGCCGGTTGTCGAGGATCAGCCACGCGGTCATCCCGACCAGGGCGATCAGCATGACCGTCACCTGCCGGGCGGTCCCGAGCGCGGTCGCCAG
This sequence comes from Pseudonocardia sp. ICBG601, assembly GCF_020496245.1. Classification (NCBI taxonomy): domain Bacteria; kingdom Bacillati; phylum Actinomycetota; class Actinomycetes; order Pseudonocardiales; family Pseudonocardiaceae; genus Pseudonocardia; species Pseudonocardia sp. ICBG601. The sequence goes on from NZ_JAHLJA010000150.1 coordinate 247,855, forward strand.
CTCCCAGATGTTGGAGTAGAAGATCCCGAACGCGGCACCGGCCGCCGCCGCGGCGATGGCGGGGGACAGGCTCGGCACCAGCCGCCACGGACGGTTCGCGCGGACCATCCCGGCCAGCAGTCGGACCCGCCCGCGGAGCCCGGTGAGGGCGAGGCGGACGTCGACGTCGTCCTCCACCCCGCCGCTGCCGGCATCGGAGTCGTCCGCGGGCCCGCGCCGGGCGGGGTCGCTGTCCGCCCGATCCCGATCCCGATCCCGGTCGCGGTCCTGATCGCGGTCCTGGTCGTGGTGGTCGCCGTCGGTCCCGGCCCGGGGCCCCGAGTCGATCCGGGTCAGCGGTCCTGCATGACCGGCGTCCGGTGCTCCGCTCTCCCCGGCGCCCGCGCGGTCCGGGGGCACCAGGTGCCCGGTCACGAGACGGACCACCGTGTCGCGGCACCGCCGGTACTGGTTGATCGCGCCCAGCGCGGGCAGCGACACCAGGCCCACCCGGTGCCCGGTCCCGCCGTCGGCGACGACCGGATCCGCCCCGGAGCGGCGCGGCAGGTCGGTGAGCAGCACGACGGCGTCGGCGCCGTCCCGCTCGCGCACCCGGTCGCCGATGTCGAGAGCGGGCAGCGCGCCGCGCTCGTCCAGGACGATCGGCTCGTCGGCGAGGCGGACCTCCCAGCGGGCGTCGTCGTGCTCCCCGAGCGCGGCGGGCAGGTCGCGGACGAGCCGGTGGGCGAGCTCGGTCGGCAGCCCGGGGTCGGCGACGAGGTCGAGCACGGTGGTGCGGGTCGCGTCGGTCACGGCGCGCGAGGCTAGTACCTGTCGGTCGCGATCGGGCGGTGGGTGGTCGGGCGGTGCAGCGCGATGCCGTCGCGTTCCGCGGAACGCGGGCGGCGGCACCTGCTCGTGGTGTCAGGCCGCGGCCGCCGGAGCGGTGACGGGAGGCAGGAGCGCGTCCAGGATGGGGCCGGGATCGAGGCGGTCGCCGTACCAGTCGGGGGTCAGGGTGTCGCGGTCGATGCGGAGCCGGGCCCGGGTGTTGATCTCCAGGAGGGTGTCGGCGCAGCCGTCGAGCGGAGCTCCGGTGGGACGGACGACGGTGCCGTCGGGGCGGTGGAAGGTCCAGGTCTCCCCGGGCGGCCGGAGGATCGCGTAGCCGTGGTCGTGCACGAGCCGGTGGTGGAAGCTGCACAACAGCACGAGGTTGTCGACGTCGGTGGGGCCTCCGTGCAACCAGTGGCGGACGTGGTGTGCATGCAGGTGCCGGGTGTGTGCGCAGCCGGGGAAGCGGCACCCGGGCCGGCCCTCGGCGACGCCTGCGGCGCTGAGCGCGGCGATCTGTCCGGGTCCGGCGAGCCGACGGGAGCGGCCCAGGTAGAGGTGGTTCGCGTGGCGGTCGGTGAGCAGGACACGGGCCCGCGCGTCGCAGGCGAGCCGCTCGGCCGTCGGCGCGGGGATCTCGGGGCCGCCGTCGAGGCGGGCGGTGCCGGTGGCGGCGTCGACGACGACCGTGACCCGGGTGTCGGGACGGGACACGACCGGTCCGCCGGTGTCGTCGCCGTCGCGCGTGGCGAGGTGCAGCAGTGCATCGGCGCGGCGGGCGGCCAGGGTGTCGACGACGGCGCCCGGGGCGTGCTCGGCGGCCTCGCGGGCCCGCTCGTGGGGACCGACCCGCGGGTCGGGTTCGGGGGACGGCGCCGCGGTCGAGGGAGCCACGGCGACGACATGTGCCTCGATCGCGGCGACCAGGGCCGCGCCGTCGTCGGGAGTGAGGCGGGCGCGCAGGACGAACGAGCCGTCCGTGTCGTGGTACCAGCTCACACCACGCAGGGCCGCGGTGTGCGCGGGCGGTGCGACGCGGCGGCGGGCCGCGCGGACCACGGTCTCGACGTGGCTCGCGGTGCCGGTCAGGGCCAGGTCGAGCAGGACCTGCTCCGCGGACGGGGGCGCGGATGCCGGCGACGCGGTGTCCGCAGCGGGGTCGGTCGCGTCGGTCGGGCCGTCGGTCGGTCGCGCGGGCGCGGGTGGGGTGCCGTCGGTGCCGAGCCCGGCCGGGTCGGGGCCGCCGGTGGGTGCAGCACGCGTCGCGGGTTCGGGGGCCCTGTGCGATCCGGTTCCCGCGGGGGCGCCCGCTCCGGCCTCGGTCCCCGGGGCGGTGCTGGTGTCGGGGGTGATGTCGGCAGTGCGGTCGTCGGCCGGAGGGTCGGTGCCGGGGTCCGTGTCGGAACGGGTGGATGCGGCGGTCCGGGACGGGGCGGCGGCCGGTGACGTGTGGGTGGCGGTGATGCGGGCCAGGACGGAGTCCTCGGCGCCGGCGAGGCGGGTGATCGCGCGGACCTTGGAGTAGGAGATCCGGCCGGCCGCGAACGCCTCGGTGATCCGGGGCAGCCGGGTCAGCGCGTGCGCGACGCGCAGGTGCTCGGTGGCGGTGCGCAGGCTCATCCCTGCGCGCCAGGTCAGCCAGTGGGCGCAGGACCGGACGCCGACGCCGCACCAGCCGCCGCGGTCGTCGAACTCGGCGAGCAGGCGCAGGAACCGGCACTCGGCGGCGGCGATGTGGCCGGCGAGACCGAGCAGCTCCGACTCGAGGGCGTGCAGACTGAGCGGTGGGCCGGGCTCCGCTGCGGGGGTGGTCGGGTCGATGGACGGATCCACTGCGGCCTCCTGTATCGAACGTGTGTTCGCATCAGCGTGGCCGAGGGGTCCGACAGTTCGGGGCGAGCCGTAGGGGAGACGGGGCTCTGGGGCGCGTTCCGCGGAACGCGCACGGACGCCCCGCGCACCGGTAGGGACGCCACCGCCGGTGCCGGTCAGGACCCGGCGCGCAGCCACCCCGCGGCGATCGAGGCCAGCGGCTCCAGCTCCTTGTACTCCGCGACCTCCGGCGGCAGCGTCTCCAGGACCGACACGAGGCGCTCGCGCCAGGCCGGGACCCGCGCGACCTCGTCCAGCGGCAGCAGGCGGATCCCGATCAGGAACAGCACCGCGCCGGTCAGCGGCAGCCGCACCAGGTGCTGCACCTCGGTGCGCAGGTGGATCTGCCGGCCGGGGTCGGAGAGGTCGAGCCGGGTCCGGGCGGGCTGCCACAGCGGGGCGGCGTCGAGGGACAGGTCGCGGCGGTCGTCGGGCTGCAGCCCCCAGTTCAGACGGCGGTAGGCCTCGCCGGGATGCAGCCGCAGCAGGAAACGTTCGGCGCGCTCGAACACCCCGCCCGGACCGTTGCCGGGGACCGGGCCGTGCAGCTCCCGGAAGCTCATGCCGGCGTCGAACCCGAGCGACCAGACCGAGGCGAACGCGACGGCACCGGCGTCGAGCCACAGCGCGTCGTCGCGGGCGCCGAGCACCACCACGTCCTCCGCGACGAGCCGGGACACCCAGCGCAACGGGTGCTCGGGCAGGGTGGCGTCGTCGCCGAACACGAACTCGTGGTCGGTGCCGGTGGCCGCGTCACAGAACCGCCACCCGCCCGTGCTGCCGGGCCGGCCGGGGGTGCGGGTCAGGGTGCAGGTGCCGGGCTGCTCGGCGGCGAGGCGCCCGAGCAGGTACAGGCAGGCGTCCCAGCAGGACGCGCGGGCGTGCGGTGCGGCGACGAACCGGGCGGGTTCGCGGTCCAGGGTCGACGCACGTTCGGCGGCGACGGCGGGACGGTCCGGGCCGTCGTGCACGATCCGCGCGCCCCAGCGTCCGGCCTCGGTGCGGCGCTCGACCCCGGCCGGTTCGACGTTCGCGCTGATCCGGTAGGTCGGGTGCGGCAGCGGGAACGGGTAGTCCTCGACGCCGGTCACAGGTCCAGCTCCAGTGTCGTCCCGGCGGCGCGGGACACGCAGAGCGCCATCCGGTCGGCGCGCTCGTCGGCGGTCAGGACCGTGTCGCGGTGCTCCACCCGGCCGTCGACGACGGGTGTCACGCACTCGCCGCAGACCCCGCGCCGGCACATCGCGGGCGCGGTGACCCCGGCGCGGTGCACGGCGTCGAGCAGGGTCTCGCGGGCACCGACCTCGACCGTGCGACCGCTGCGGCGCAGCACCGCACGGAACGGGGTACCGGGCTCGGGTTCGGGAACGAACGCCTCGGCGTGGATGCGGGCGTCGACCCAGTGCGCGGCGCGGGCGGTCCGCGCGGCCGCGGCGATCAGACCGGGCGGGCCGCAGGTGTGGACGTGGCTGCCGAACGGCGCCGTGGTCAGCAGCCGCTCCAGCGTGGCGTGGGCCTCGACGCGGCCGGTGGCCTCGACGAGCCGGTCCCCGCAGAGCGCGCGCAGCTCGTCGCGGTGCGGGGCGGGACCGGGGCGGTGGACGGTGAGCATTTTGAACGGGTTCCCCCAGAACGCGTGCCAGCGGGCGTGGGACAGGACCGCGGTCACCCCGATCCCGCCCGCGACGAGCAGGTGGTGGCGTGCGGTGTCGACCGGCGGGAACGAGCTGCGCGGCGTCGTCGCCACGACCGCGTCGCCGGGGGTGAGACCGTGCGCCCACACCGGGCCGCCGCGGGAGTCCGGGCGTCGCGCGACCGAGATGTGCCAGCGGTCGGGTGCGGGGGACGGCGCGGTCAGCGAGTAGGAGTTCCAGCGGCCGGGCGCCCACTCGACGCCGATGTGGCCGCCGGGCGGGGCCGCGGGCAGCGGCCCGGTCCCCGGTGCGGCGGCGAGCTCCAGGGAACGGACTCCGGGCGCGGCGTCGGTGACCGCGGCGACCCGCAGGTGCACGGCGGGCCGGGTCACGGCGCCCGCTGCGGGGTGGGCGCGCCGAGGAACGCCGCGAGCCGGCGCGAGTGGTGCCCGGCGACGTGCAGCACGAGTCGGCAGCCGGGGCAGGCCACGGCGTCCCCGACGTCGGCGTGCACGACGACGCGGTGGTGGCAGTGTCCGCAGTGCACCGTCCGGTCCCGGGTGGGGTCGGCGACGTCGGTCGGGATCAGGACGAGTTCCTCGTCGAGGGCGCCCCGGTGCAGCGCCGCGGCGCGCACGGCCTGCACGACGGTCTCGGGGCCGGTGACCAGGATCCTGGTGCCGGTGACCAGCGTCGCGAGCTCCCGGTCCAGCAGGCTCGCCGCGTCCCCGCCGGTGGGCAGCCGGACCAGGCGGTCGTCGGGTCCGAGGCCGGGATCCGGTGCCGACCCGGCGACGACGACCAGGTGCGGCGCGTCGCCGCGGCCGGCCGGGCCGGCGTAGCGCGGCACCGTGGTCCGGCCCGGTGCGACGTGCGCGGACGGGGCGGCCGCGCCGGTGCGCAGCGGGCGGACGGGATCGGCCATGACGGGCGCGATGTTACGAGCGTCGCGTGAACGGTGGATGGCGCCCAGCGAATGCGCGGGTCGCCATTTCTGGTGAAACTGTCGGGAGTCGGTGACGATCTCGGCGCCGGCGCGATGAACTGCGTGAAGCGCCCGCACGCCGGAGAGGGGGACGTCATGGACGGCACGTCGTACCGCCCGCGGCACGCCCTGCGTGAGACCCCGCCCACGATCGCCGTCCCGGCGCAGCGGGGCGCCCCGCGGGCCGAGGCCGTGACCCGGCCGGACGTCGACGACCACCGCGCCGCCGCACCGCAGCGGGAGGTGTCCGCCCACCGGATCGCCGTACCGCAGCCCCGCCCGGCGCCGCGGACCACCGCGCAGCAGCACGGCGCCGCGCCGCAGCACGGCACGGCGCCCTGGTGGGCGGCCGTCCCCGCACCCCGTGACGGGGCGCACCCCGCGCCGCCCGCCCCGGCACCGGAGCGGCCCTGGTTCACCCCGGCCCCGGTCGTCGTCGAGCCCGCCGCCGGGCCCGGCGCCGACGGGAGGCTGCCCGGCTTCCCGACCACGCTGCTGCCGCGCCGCCGTCGTCCGCTCGCGGTCGGTGCGGGCCTGGCCGCCGGGATCGCCGGGATGCTCGTCGTGTTCGCGGTGGTCGTCGGCGCCGCGGGTGCGGCGGGCCGCGGGATCGACGACGCCGCCACCGCGACGGCCGCGGTCGGCGACTGGCGGGCCGCGGGCGGCCAGGTGCACGTCACCGCGATCACCGAGGCCCTGCGTGACATCGCGCGCGCCGGGTCCGGCGGCGGGACCGTCGCGCTGGTCGAGGCCTGCCGCGACCTGCGCGACGAGGTCGCCTCCGCGCAGGCGTACCCGGCGATCCCGGACGCCGTCGCCCAGGTGTACTGGCGTGACGGGCTCGCCGCGGGCGCCGACGCCGCCCGGCACTGCATCGCGGGCGCCTCCCTCGGCGACCCCGGGCTGCTCGGCGACGCCGCCCAGGAGCTCAACGGGATGAGCACCCAGCTGGGTGCCGTCGCGGACCGGCTCACCCTGCTCTCGGGCGGCTGACCCAGCGGGCACCGCGGACCGTGCGCGTCCGCGCCACGACCCGCATGATCACGCCATGACCACCATCGCGATCGTCGGTGCCGGACCGGGGCTCGGCGCGGCGACGGCCCGGCGCTTCGGGCGCGAGGGGTTCGACGTCGCCCTGATCGGACGGCGCCGCGACCGCGCCGAGGCGCTGGCCGCCGAGCTGGCCGCCGACGGCGTCGCCGCGCACCCCTTCACCGCCGACGCCCGCGACCCCGCCGCCCTGGCCGCGACGCTGGAGCGGGTCGCGGAGACCGTCGGGCCGGTCGAGGTGCTGCAGTACAGCCCCGCACCGCAGAAGGACTTCCTGCGGCCGCTGCTCGAGACCACCCCGGCCGACCTCGTCGGGCCGGTCGAGATGTCGGTGTACGGCCCGGTCGCGGCCGTGCACCAGGTGCTGCCCGGGATGCGCGCGCTGGGCCGCGGCACGGTGCTGTTCGTCAACGGCGGCAGCGGGGCCCGGCCGTCGTCGCGGGTGGCGGGCACCTCCATCGCCTTCGCCGGGCTCGGCGCGTTCGCGGCGATGCTGCACGACGAGCTGGCCGGCGACGGCGTGCACGTCGCCCAGCTGATCGTCCCCGGCGCGATCGAGCCCGGGCACCCCCGCAAGGACCCCGCCGTGCTCGCCGGGACCCTGTGGACCCTGCACCGCGACCGGCCCGCCGGGTTCCGCCATCTCGCCGACGACCTCTGAGCGCCCTCCCGGGGGTGTGGCGTAGTCGTTGCGGCGGGCACCGGGGCCCCTGCGCCGCTAGGGTTCCCGCCGCAGATCAACCGGTACGAACGGAGTGGGTCATGGATTCGGGGTCGCAACCGACCGCGCGTGCCGGGAACCGTGGGGCGCGGCGGGACCCGGCGGGGGGCGGGCTGCTGAGCCCGTCGCCGACGGCCCCGGCCGCGAGCCGCGGCACCGTCATCGGCAACGGGCTCACCTGGCTGGCGGCGTGGAGCCTGCGGGTCGCGCTGATCGCCGTCGGGCTGGTGATCCTCGGCTACGTCATCGGCATGCTGTGGGTCGTCGCCTGGCCCGTCGTGCTCGCGATCCTGCTGGCCACCGTCCTGCGTCCGCCCGCGGCGCTGCTCATCAGGTGGCGGGTGCCGGCCGCGGCGGCCTCGGCGATCGTGCTGCTCGTCGGCATCGCCGCGGTGACCGGGCTGTTCGTGAGCATCGCGCCGTCGATCGCCGGGCAGACCCAGCAGATCACCTCCGGGGTGATCGCGGCGCTCGGGCAGATCCAGCAGTGGGTGTCCGGGCCGCCGCTGAACCTCGGCGACGGCCAGATCGGTGACATCGTCAACCAGGTCACCCAGCAGCTGCAGCAGAGCGCGACCGCCATCGCCGGTGGCGTCCTGACCGGGGTGTCCACCCTGGCGTCCGGGCTGATCTCGCTGGTGCTGGCGCTGGTGCTGACGTTCTTCTTCGTCAAGGACGGGCCCCGGTTCCTGCCGTGGCTGACCTCGATCACCGGGCGCAGCGCGGGCGGGCACATCGCCGAGGTGCTGCGCCGGATGTGGGACGTCCTCGGCGGCTTCATCCGCGTCCAGGCCCTGGTGAGCCTCATCGACGCCGTGTTCATCGGCATCGGCCTGGTGCTGCTGGGCATCCCGCTGGCGCTGCCGCTCGCCGTGCTGACCTTCGTCGGCGGGTTCATCCCGATCGTCGGTGCGGTCGTCGCGGGCTCGCTGGCGGTGCTCATCGCGCTGGTCACGCAGGGCTTCGGCACCGCGGTCGCGGTGGCGGTGCTGGTCGTGGCGGTGCAGCAGATCGAGGGCAACGTGCTGCAGCCCTTCCTGCAGGGTCAGAGCCTCAAGCTGCACGGCGCCGTCGTGCTGCTGGCGGTGACGGCGGGCGGGTCGCTGGCCGGGATCGCCGGTGCGTTCCTGGCGGTGCCGATCGCGGCCGTCGTCGCGGTGCTGCTGCGCTACCTCGGCGAGCAGATCGACCTGCGGGACCGCCGGTTCTCCGGTGTCGACGACGTCGCCGCGGGCACCCCGGTCACCGCCGCCGACGGCGCGGCCCCGGCCTCCGCCGCAACCGGCACCGGCACCGACACCGGCACGAAGACCGAGACCGAGACCGACACAGCCACCGGGAACGAGAACAAGACCGCCGTGCCCGCCCCGCCGGACTCCGCCCGTCAGGACGGCGGCTGACCGACCCGCCCGGGCAGCCGGTCGGTCCCCAGCATCCGGTCCATCAACCGGAACCGCAGCACCACCCACATCAGGGCGAACCAGCAGACCAGGACCGGCAGCACCACCAGGAACACCGGCCGCGCCGCGCCGGTGAGCCCGAAGTACGACGACAGCGTCGGGGTCCCGACCACGCCCGCGAACACCACGATCAGGCCGAGCACCAGCCAGGCCGGGCGACGGTCGGACACCGGCGCCGTCCACGCCGCGAGGAACCGGTGCGGCGGCAGCAGGAAGAGGATCAGCACGAACGACGCCAGCCCCACGAACGTCGACAGCCCGGTCTGCGCGCCGAGCGTCGCGGCCGCACCGGCGAAGTCGGCGTCGGCGCCGTAGGTCAGCCCGGTGTAGCTCTGGAACTGGTCGATCACCTGCGCCGGGGTCCGCCCGCTGGTGAAGCCCTGCAGGATGCCCTGGTAGAGCACCGTGTAGACGACCGTCCCCGCGCCCGCGGTCACCACCGACGCCGGCACCACGAAGCGGGCGAGGTTGCCCAGCAGGTCCGGGTCCGGTTCGGACGGCGTCGCCCACAGCGTCAGGAACAGCGTGGGCACGCCGACGGTCAGCAGCGTCAGCGCGACCTGGGTGGGGGAGTAGGGGAACCCGAGCCCGAGCATGGTCACGGCCATGATCACCAGGCCCTGGGTGGCGACCCGGGTGAGGAACACGTACATCGACACCGCGATGCCGTCGATGATCCGGCGGCCCTCGGTGCGCGCCGGCAGCAGCGCGGCGAACGAGTCGTCGACGAGCACGATGTCGGCGACGTCGCGGGTCACCGCCGAGCCGCTGCGCATCGCGACGCCGACGTGGGCCCGTTTGAGGGCACGGGCGTCGTTCACACCGTCGCCGAGCATCGCGACGTGCGCACCGCCCCGGCGCAGGCTCGCGACGACCCGCTCCTTCTGCTCCGGGGTGACCCGCCCGAACACCGTGGTCCGGGCGACGAGCGCGTCGAGCGCGGCCCGGTCCCCGGCGGAGTCGTCGAGCTCCTCGATCTCGGACCCGGCGACCGCCTCACCCACGTCGAGTCCGGCCTTCGCGGCGAGCGCGGCGACGGTGCGCGGGTCGTCGCCCGAGAGCACCTTCACCGCGACCCCGTCCGCGGCGAACCGCTCCAGGGCGTCGGCGACGCCGGGACGCAGCTCGTCGGACAGCACCACCAGCGCCACCGGCTCCAGGGCGGGCAGGGTGGGACGGCCGTCGTCGTCGCGCAGCCCGGCGCCCGCCCGCGCGGCCCGGGCCAGCAGCAGCACCCGCAGCCCGGCGGTGGCACGGGCCTCCACCCGGTCGGCGACGGCGTCGGGGTCGCCCAGGTGCGGCGCGAGCGCGTCCGGGGCGCCGAGCACGAACGCCTCCCCGCCGGAGGTGACCTGCCCGGACCAGCGCAGCGACGAGGTGAACGCGACCTCGTCGCGCAGCTCCCACGGCGTGCCGGGCAGTGCCGCGGCGAGCGCGGCGGAGGTGAGGTTCGGGTCGGCCACCGTCGCCGCGAACCGCGCGAGCACCGGCCCCGGGTCGGTGCCGTCGAGCGGGTCGAGCCCGTCGAGGCGCAGCGCACCGGTGGTCAGGGTGCCGGTCTTGTCGGTGCAGACGACGTCGACGTGGGTGACCGCCTCCACCGCGTTGACCTGCTGCACCAGCGCGCCGCGCCCGGCCAGCCGGGCCGCGCCGCGGGTGTAGGCGACGGCGATCAGGAAGAACAGGCCGTAGGGGACCAGCCCGGACAGCACCGCGGTGATCTGCACGACCCGCAGCAGCGAGAACCCCTCCAGGAACGCCTGGGCCAGGATCGCGCCGCTCATCAGCACGACCAGCACCATGGTCAGCCGGACGACGAAGTCGATGCGCCGCTGCAGCGGTGTCGCCTCGGTGGTGTCCGCGCGGGCCTGCAGCGTCAGCCGGCCGGCGTAGCTGTCGGCACCGACGGCGGCCGCGCGCTGGCGGGCGGTCCCGGCGACGCAGTGGCTGCCCGAGCGCAGCAGGTCGCCGGGGGTCTTGACGACCGGGTCGGACTCGCCGGTGAGCAGCGACTCGTCGGCCTCGGCGCGCCCGGTCAGTACCGGCCCGTCGACGACGACCTGCTCGCCCGCCCGCACCACCAGCACGTCCCCGGCGACGACGTCGGCGGCGGGCACCCGCTGCTCGGCCCCGTCCCGCACGACGGTGACCTCCGCGGCGTCGAGCAGCTGCAGCCGGTCCAGCTTCCGCTTGGCCCGCATCTCCTGCACCGCCCCGACGACGGCGTTGACCAGGCCGAGACCGACGCTGGTCAGGGCGTCGCCGTAGCGGCCCAGCACCAGCAGGACCAGGCCGATCGCGAACAGGATCGTGTTGTAGGAGGAGAAGACGTTGGTGCGCAGGATCCGCCCGTAGCCGCGCGTCCCGGCGGTCACCGGCGCGTTCGTCCGGCCCGCCCGGCGCGCCGCGGCGACCTGTGCCGCACTCAGCCCGTCGTCGGGTGCCGCCTCCACGATCCCGGCCGCCACGCCGTCCCCTCCCCGCCGTCGGTCCCTCGAGTGGCGATCATGGCAGGCCCCGATGTGTGCCGACTGTGCGTGAGCTGAAGGCTCACCAGCGTTCCAGGCCCCCGCGCTTGACGAGCTGGGCGGCGATCACGTTGCGCTGGATCTCGTTGGTGCCCTCCCCGACGATCATCAGCGGGGCGTCGCGGAAGTACCGCTCGACGTCGAACTCGGTGGAGTAGCCGTAGCCGCCGTGGATGCGCACCGCGTCCAGGGCGACCTCCATCGCGGTCTCGGAGGCGAACAGCTTCGCCATGCCCGCCTCCATGTCGCACCGCTGTCCGGACTCGTACCTCCGGGCGGCGTGCAGGATCAGGGTCCGTGCGGCGGTGATCTTCGTGGCCATGTCGGCGAGGTGGTTGCCGACCGACTGGTGCTGCCAGACCGGCTTGCCGAACGACTCGCGTTCCTGGGCGTAGGCCAGGGAGTCGGCGAGCGCGGCGTCGGCGACGCCGAGTGCGCGCGCCGCGACCTGGATCCGGCCGGTCTCCAGGCCCTTCATCATCTGGGCGAAGCCGCGTCCGGGCTCCCCGCCGAGCACCGCGTCGGCGGGGACGGCCATGTCGGTGAACACCAGCTCGCAGGACTCGACGCCCTTGTAGCCGAGCTTGGGCAGGTCCTTGGACACGGTCAGGCCCGGGCCGTGCTCGACGAGCAGCACCGAGATGCCGCGGTGGCGAGGTTCGGCGGCCGGGTCGGTCTTGCACAGCAGCGCGATCAGCCCCGAGCGCCGCGAGTTGGTGATCCAGGTCTTGGCCCCGTTGACCACCCAGCCGTCGTCGGTGCGACGGGCGTGGGTCGTCATCGCCTGCAGGTCCGAGCCGCCGCCGGGCTCGGTCAGCGCCATCGTCGCGCGCAGCTCACCGGTCGCCATCCGCGGCAGGTACCGGTCCTGCTGCTCGCGGGTGCCGAAGGCGACCAGCAGCTTCGCGACGACGGTGTGCCCGCCCATCGCGCCGGCCAGGCTCATCCAGCCACGGGCCAGCTCGGCGGTGACCAGGGCGTAGCAGGGCATCGACACCGGGGCCTCGCCCCACGGCTCGGGGACGGCGAGCCCGAAGATCCCGAGCTGCTTCATCTGCTCGATGAGCTCCTCGGGATAGGTGTTCGCGTGCTCCAGCTCCCGCACCACCGGGCGGACGTCCCGGTCGACGAAGTCGCGCACCGTCTCCACGACGGCCTGTTCCTCGGTGGTCAGTTCACCCGTGCCCGCTCCCATGTGTGTGAGCATCGGTCATCGGCGGGGCCGGCGCGAGACCGGGGAGACCCGTCGTGCGCGACGGAACATCGGCGGTGCCCGCACCGTTGTAGCCGTCGAGACCCGATACAGGGAGGTTCAAGCCTGATGACCGAGACCGCGATCCTCGCCGGTGGGTGCTTCTGGGGTGTCCAGGAGCTGCTCCGCGAGCGCCCGGGCGTCGAGTCCACCCGGGTCGGCTACTCCGGCGACCCGAACACCCCGAACGCGACCTACCGGCGCCACGGCGACCACGCCGAGGCCGTCGAGATCGTCTTCGACCCGGAGCGGATCTCCTACCGCGAGATCCTGGAGTTCTTCTTCCAGATCCACGACCCGTCGACGAAGGACCGGCAGGGCAACGACATCGGCCGCAGCTACCGCTCCGCGATCTTCTACACGAGCGAGGAGCAGAAGGCGGTCGCCCTGGACACCATCGCCGACGTCGACGCGTCCGGGCTCTGGCCGGGCCGCGCGAGCACCGACGTCGAGCCGGCCGGTGACTTCTGGGAGGCCGAGCCGGAGCACCAGGACTACCTGCAGAAGTTCCCCTACGGCTACACCTGCCACTTCCCGCGCCCGAACTGGGTGCTGCCGCGGCGGGCGGCCAGCACCAGCTGAGCACCCACCGCTCCCACCGCACCCGGACCGGCCCGCGACCCCAGGTCGCGGGCCGGTCCCGTGTGGGGGGCGGGCGCCGGCCGGCGTCGCTCAGACGCGGCCGCGGGCCTCCGCGCGGTGCCTGCGCTCCACCGACCCGTTCACGACCTGCACCTTGTCCCCGACCTGTAGGGTCTCGAAGAACCGCTTCGCGTCGCGGGCGCCGAGCTTGACGCAGCCCGCCGACTCGCGGCTGAGGTCGCCGCCGTGGAAGGCGATCCCGCCGTCGGCGAAGAACACCGACCACGGCATCCGCGCCGGGCGGCCGTCCGGGCCGGGGAACTCGCCGCTGCGGTGGTCGGCCTCCTTGCGGTACACCCGGAACGAGTGCCCGACCGGGGTGGCCTTCCCCTCGCCCCCGGTGGTGACCCGGAACGGTCCGCCGGTGACCTTCCCGTCGCGGACCAGCCACGCCTGCCGCGTCTCGAGGTCCACGCACGCCCGCACCGACGCCGCGCACGGTGTTCCGGGGGCGGCCGGCTCGGCGTGCGCCTGCTTCGCGACCCGGCTCTGCTCCGGGTCGGCGGTGGCGATCGCGGTGCCACCCAGCCCCACCCCGGCCACGAGCACGAGCCCGGTCACCAGAACGCCACGACGGCGACGGAGCCGCTCGGTCCGGGACATGCCCACCTCCACGTCACAGATCACCCACCCGGGTGACATCGGGGCAGACGCCCGTCCGGGTGTCGCGGTTGCCCGGGCGGGCCCCGCGGCGGCGAGTGGGCAGCGGTGCACGGCGAACGGGTGGGCGGCGGGCCCGGCGGCGGATCGTTGCGCGGCCGACCGTCCGGGTACGGGAGGGGACCGCACGGCGTCCGGAGGGCGTGATCTCCGTCCCGAGGGGATGTCACGGGGCGATAACGGGGGTAGTTCTCGGTGACCGCCCCCTCACCCGCGGTGCTGGGGACGACCCGTCGTGACCGACCCCTGGAGGAACGATGCGCGCAGCCGACCGGCCGGGCTCCGAGCCGGGACCCGCTGACCGGCTCCGCCGTCGGGCGTCCCGTCGCGAGGACCTGCTGGCGGTGCTGCTCGGGCTGCTCGCCGCCTGCGGGCTGGTCGTGGCGTGGCTCGCCGGTGCCGCGGCCCACGGGTCGGTCCTGGAGCGGGGCGCGGTCGAGGCCCACCAGCGGGTGCCGGTCGCGGCGACGGTCACCGCGCGGGCGAGTGCGGTGGGCGACCTGCAGACCGGCCAGCAGTCGCTCACGCTGAGCTGGACCGGCCCCGACGGGCAGCCGCACTCCGGCGGCAGCACGCTGCCCGGCGTCTACGACGTCGGCGACCGGGTGCCGGCCTGGGTCGGCACCGACGGACGGCTGGCGCCGCCGCCGTCGACCCCCGCCGACGCCGTCACGGTCGCCGTCGCGGCCGGGTTCATCACCGCGGTCGTGTGGGCCGCCGGGGTGCTGGTCGCCGGACGGCTGGTCTTCGCCTGGAACGGGCGTGCGTTCGCCCGTGCCTGGGAGGAGGACTGGGCGGCCGTCGAGCCCGAGTGGTCGGGCCGCCGCACCCCCTGAGCCGGGCGCCCGGAGCGGCGGGGTCGGACCGGGGTCAGAACATCAGCCGCCGCACCCGCTCGGGGTGGATCACCAGCCGCACCTGGTCCTCGGCGAGGATCGCCGCGAGGTCCGCGGCGCGCGTGGGGTCGTCCAGGTCCCAGTAGCGCTGCGCCAGCCGCTGCGCCAGCGCGTGCGCCCCGTCGGTCTCGACGGTCGTCAAGCCCTCGACCGCGACCCAGCGCTCGCGTTCCCCGACCGGCGCGGCGACGACGATCGAGGCCCGCGGGTCCTTGCGCCTGCGGCGGATGTGCAGCGACTCCGGTCCGGTGAACAGCTGCACGGTGCCGTCGTCGGTCGCCTCGAACCAGACCGGGCGGGGCTGCGGCGGCACCGGGCCGCCCGCGACGCTCAGGAAGCCGTGCAGCGGGCGGGCGAGGAAGACGCGGTCGTCGTCGGTGAGTGCGGTGCGGTCGTCGGTGTGGGTGTCGGTGTGGACGTCGGTGGTGGGCATGGGTCCACGACACCACCGCGGCGCGGACGACGACATGGGTGAGACGCCGGAACTCCTGTCCGGTCGTCTAACCTCGGTGCGGTGGACCCCTTCGGTGACCTCGTCCGCGGGCTGCGGTCGCACGGCTCGCTGTTCGGCAGCACCACCCTGACCCCGCCCTGGTCGCTGCACTTCGTCGACGGCGCACCGCTGACCCTGTGCGCGATGCTCACCGGCGCGGGGTGGATCCTCGTCCCCGGTGCCGACCCGGTGCGGCTGGCCGCGGGGGAGACCGCCGTCGTGCGTGGCCCGGCCGGTTTCCACGTGGTCGACGAGGTCGGCACCCCGGCCGAGCCGATCGTCTGCGGCGTGGACTGCGCGACGCCCGAGCAGGGCGGCACCCGCCACCGGCTCGGCTGGCACGACCCGGCGCCGGCGCCGGGCAGCGACGCGAGCACCCTGATCACCGGGGCCTCCCCGGCCGGGGGCGAGGTCGGTGCCCGGCTGCTCGACGCGCTCCCGCCGGTGCTGCGGGTCGGTGCCGGGGGCAGCGGGGACACGGTGCTCGACCACGTCGCCGCCGAGGTCGCCGTCGACGCCCCCGGCCAGCAGGTGGTGCTCGACCGGCTCCTGGACTGGCTGCTGGTCTGCACCCTGCGCGAGTGGTTCGACCGGCCGGACGGACGCCGTCCGCGCTGGTGGACGGCCCAGCACGACCCCGTGGTCGGGCGGGCGCTGCGGCTGCTGCACGCCGACCCCGCCGCGGCCTGGACCGTCGCCGGGCTCGCCGCCGCCACCGGGGTGTCCCGGGCGACGCTGGCCAAGCGGTTCACCGACCGGGTGGGCGAGCCGCCGCTGACGTACCTCACCGGCTGGCGGATGACCCTGGCCGCGGACCTGCTGCTCGCCGAGCCCGGCGCGACGCTGGCCGGGATCGCGCGCCGGGTCGGGTACGCCGACCCGTTCGGCTTCAGCGCGGCCTTCACCCGGGTCCGCGGCGTCACCCCGAGCGCGTTCCGCCGGGGCGAGCGGCAGGGTGGGGGACAGGGCGGGGGACAGCGCGGACGGCACGGTGACCGGGTGGGTGCTCCGGACGGGGTGAGCGGCTAGCCTGCGGCGCCGTGACCACCGTCGCCGTCCTGCACCACGCCCTCGGCCGCACCACGGGTGTGACCGGCTTCGCCGAGACCCTGGCCGCCGACGGGCACACCGTCGTCGTGCCGGACCTGTTCGACGGCCGCACCTTCACCGAGGTCGCCGACGGGGTCGCGTACGCGGACGCGCTCGGGCCCGAGGCCGTGGCCGCCGGCTTCGACGCCGCGGTCCCCGCCGGGACGGACCCGCTGGTCGTCGTCGGGTTCTCACTCGGGGTGCTCGGCGCGCAGCGGATCGCGCAGACCCGCCCCGGTGTCGCCGGCGCGGTGCTCTGCCACTCCTGCATCCCGGCGGCCTGGTTCGGCGCCTGGCCCGCCACGGTCCCGGTGCGGGTGCACGCCTGTGCGGCCGACCCGTTCTTCACCGGCGACGGCGACGACGCCGCCGCGCGCGAGCTCGTCGCCGCCGTCCCCGGCGCGATGCTGCACCTGTACCCGGGCGCCGGGCACCTGTTCGCCGAGCCGGGCACCCCCGACCACGTCCCGGCCGCCGCGGCGCTGCTGGAGCGACGGGTGCGCGCCTTCGTCGCCGCCGTGAGCGGCCGGTCGTGACGACCCCGCCCACGGTCCGGCTGGCCAACCTCGACCTCAACCTGCTCGTCTCGCTGCGCGAGCTGCTGCGCGAACGCAACGTCACCCGCGCCGCCGCCCGCATCGGCATCTCCCAGCCCGCCGCCAGCGCGGCCCTGTCCCGGCTGCGCCGCCACTTCGACGACGACCTGCTGTCCCGCCACCCCGGCGGCTACGTCCTCACCCCGCTCGCCGCCCAGCTCGTCGAGCAGGTCGAGGGCGTCTGCTCGGCCGCCGAGCGGCTGTTCGGCACCGGCCACGGCTTCGACCCGTCGAGCGCCCGGCGCGGGTTCACCCTGCTCGTCGCCGACTACACCGTCGCCGTGCTCGGGCCCGCGCTGTCCGCGGCGGCGGCCCGGCGCGCCCCCGGCATCGAGCTGCGGCTGCGGCTGGTCCGCGAGTCGTTCTCCGCCGACATCGGCGAGACGATCCGGCTCATCGACGGCCTCATCGCCCCGCCCGCCGCCCGCTTCGAACGCCCCGAGCTGCGCTCCACCGCCCTGTTCGACGACCGCTGGGTCTGCGTCGTCGACGCCGCCAACCCGGTCGCCGCCGGGCCGGACCCGACCCTGGACCTCGACGAGCTCGCCGCGATGCCCTGGGTGGTGCCGTTCGCCCCGGACCGCGGCATGTCGGCGGCCGCGCCGATGACCCGCCAGCTCGCCCGCCTCGGCGTCGAGCCCGACATCAAGGTGCGGGTCGAGAGCTACCTGTCGGTGCCCTACCTGGTCGCCGGGACCGACCGCGTCGCGCTGCTGCAGGAGCGGCTCGCCCGCCAGGTCGCCGACCGTCTCGGGCTGGTCGTGCTGCCCTGCCCCGGCGATCCCGGACCGATCCACGAGCGCCTCTGGTGGCACACCGACCTCGACCCGGACCCGGCCCACCGGTGGCTCCGCGAGCTCATCGTCGAGCTGTCGGGCACCCTGTAGAGCTGCGACTATTCGTCCGGTCGATGGTCCGGCAGGCGAACGTTCTATTTCCGGGACGGCGCGCGCCGTTCCTAGTGTGTGAGCCATGCCTCACCCGCTGACGCCCCTGCCGGTCCACACCGTGATCCGGGACGCCCCCCTGCGCGCCGGCGACCCGGCCGAGCACGCGGTGACCGCCGACGTCTGCGTCGTCGGCTCCGGCATCGCCGGGCTCTCCGCCGCCGTCGAGTCCGCCCGCCTCGGCCGCGATGTCGTCCTCGTCGACGCCGCCCCCGTCCTCGGCGGCCAGATGGTCAACTCGCTGATCGGGCTGTTCTGCGGGGTCTACGGCAACGGCCCCGAGTTCCGGCAGCTGACCCACGGCCTGTTCGACTCGATGTTCGCCGACCTCGAGGCCGGCGGCGACCTGTTCCGCCGCACCGGCCACACCCTCACCGTCGGCTACGACGAGGTGCGCCTCGGCCGCTGGGTCGAGGACACCGTCCGCGCCCACGGCATCCGGGTGCTCACCAACGCCACCCTCACCGGCGTCGAGCGCGACGGCGACCGCGTCCTCGGCGCCCGCTTCGCCACCCGCTACGGCGCCGTCGACGTCACCGCGGCCGGGTTCGTCGACGCCAGCGGCGACGCCGCGCTCGCCTGGGCCGCGGGCCTGGAGTGCCGGCTGCCCGACCGGGAGATCTACGGCAGCCAGCAGCTCGTCGTCGAGCACCTCGACGCCAGCGCCGCCCCGCCGCCCGCCGAGCTCGCCGACCGGGTCGCGGCCAAGGCGGGCGACTACGGCCTGCTCCGCCGCGACGGCCTCGCCTTCTACTTCCCCGGCCGCGACACCGCGGTGCTCAACATGACCCACATCGAGGCGCCGCTGGACCCGATCGCCGCCGCCGAGGCCCAGCTGGAGGGCAAGGCCCAGGCCGACCGGGTCGTCGAGTTCCTGCGCGCGGAGTTCCCCGAGGTGTTCGGCAAGGCCACGGTGCGCTCCTACGGGCTGCCCGGCCGTCGCCAGACCCGCTGGATCGCCGCCGCCCACCAGCTCACCGTCGAGGAGGTGCGCGCCGGGGTCCGCTTCGACGACGCCGTCGCCCGCACCGCCTGGCCGATCGAGCTGCACGACAGCCCCGACGGCTACGTCTGGGAGACCTTCGACGCCGACCACCTGCACTACGTGCCGCTGCGCTCGATGCTGCCGCCCGCCGCGTCGAACCTGGTCGCCGCCGGCCGCTGCATCGACGGCGACGCCGCCGCGCTGTCCAGCGTGCGCGTCATGGGCCCGTGCGCGGCGATGGGCCACGCCGCCGCGCACGCCCTCGACCTCGCCGGACCGCAGGGCAGCCTGCACGACGTGCCCGCCGACGCCCTCACCGACCGCATCCGGGAGAACGTCGAGGACTGACCCCACCCCCACCACGAGGAGACAGGCAACGATGCCCGGAGGCGCCCCGTGATACTCACCGACGACGACCGCAGGATGCTCGACGGGGCCGAGGGGCCCGCCGTCGCCGCCGCGATGGACCTGCTCACCCGCTACGCCGAGGCACTGGACGCCGAGCGGCTCTGCTCGGTCCGCAACGTGGCCGGAACCGCCACCCAGCCCTCCCCGCTCAAGGCCCGCCTGGTCGCCGAGGGCGGCTGGGACCGCGCCTTCTCGGTGATCAACCTCGACAGCGACGAGACCCACGAGATCCCGCCGATGGCGGTGCCCACCTGCCAGCTCCAGCAGGGCTTCGGCGCCGACGCGGCCGCCGTCGCGCCCTACCCGGCCGAGTTCGTCGAGCTGCAGGCCGACGCCGAGACCTTCTACGGCCGACGCGGCGTCTCCATCCTCGCCACCTGCACGCCGTACCAGGTCGGGAACCTCCCGGTCCGCGGCGAGCACTGCGCCTGGATGGAGTCCTCCGCGGTCGTCTACGCCAACTCGGTGCTCGGGGCCCGCACGAACTGCGAGGGCACCGCGTCGACCGGCGCGGCCGGCCTCACCGGGCGCGTCCCGTGCTGGGGCAACCACCACGACGAACACCGGCGCGGCACCCACCTGGTCCGGGTCGACACCCCGGTCGGCGGGTTCCTCGACTGGGGCCTGCTCGGCTACTTCACCGGCGACGTCGTGCAGGAGGCCCGCCCGGTCGTCACCGGCGACCTCGCCCTGCCCGACCTCACCGACCTCAAGCACTTCGGCGCCGCGGCCGCCTCCTCCGGCGGGGTCGAGATGTACCACGTCCCCGGGGTCACCCCGGAGGCGCCGACCGTCGAGGCCGCGTTCGGCGGCGACGTCCCGGCCGACGCGGTCGTCTACGGCGCCGCCGAGCGGGCCGCCACCTACGCCCGGCTCAACGACCAGGGCACCAGCACGGACGTCGACTTCGTCCTGCTCGGCTGCCCGCACGCCTCGCTCGACCAGATCCGCGACGTCGCCCGGCTCCTCGACGGCCGCAGGCTGCACGACGGCACCTCGCTGTGGATCATGGCGCCGCGGGCGCTGGCCGCGGTCGCCGAGCGCAGCGGCTACACCGCCACCATCGAGGCCGCCGGCGCGAAGGTCCTCACCGACTCCTGCCCGGCGATGTCCCGCCTGGCCCCGCCCGGGACCCGGGTCTTCGCCACCGACTCCGCCAAGCAGGCCCACTACCTGCCCGCGATCCTCGGGATCGAGGCGTGGTTCGGCACCACCGAGGACTGCGTGCGGGCCGCGGTCACCGGCCGCTGGTCGGGTGAGCTGCGATGACCGCGACGGTCGGGACCGTCCTGCGCGGACGGACCGTGGTGCCCGGCGTGGTCACCGGCGAGGCGCTGGTGTCGCCCGAGACGATCTCCGGCTGGGGCGGCATCGACCCGGCGACCGGCACGATCGTCGAGGCCCGGCACGCCCTGCAGGGCGTCTGCTTCACCGGGAAGATCCTCGTGTTCCCCGGCGCCAAGGGGTCCTCGGGCTGGTCGGCGTTCTTCCAGAGCACCCGGCTGCTCGGCACCGCCCCGCTCGGGATGGTCTTCACGGTCACCACGACGAAGGCCGCGCTCGGCGCCGTCGTCACCCGCGTCCCTGCACTGGCCGACCTCGACGCCGACCCGGTGCAGGTGCTGCGCACCGGTGACCGCATCCGGCTCGACGCCACCGCGGGCACCGTCGAGCTCCTCGCGCGGGCGGGCGAGCACCGGGCGGGGGAGGGGACGTGAGGCTCGCCGTGCTGCCCGCCGACGAGCTCGCCCCCGGCGAGCACCGCGTGGTGCGGGTCGGCACCCGCTCGATCGGCGTCTTCCGGGTCGGCGACGACTACTACGCCCTCGCCGACCACTGCCCGCACCAGGGCGGCCCGCTGTGCCGCGGCTCCGTCGCCGGGGCCCCGGTGGCGACCGGTCCCTCGGACGTGCGGCTCGACGAGGGCCACGTGCTCGTCGCCTGCCCCTGGCACGGCTGGGAGTACGACGTGCGCACCGGCCGCTCCTACCAGCCCGGCGACGCGCCCGCCCGCAGCCTCCCGGCGTCGGTCGAGCCGGGCCCGCCGGGCATGACACCCGGCCCGTACACCGCCGAGACCTTCGAGGTGACCGTCGAGGACCGCTGGGTGGTCGTCGACACCGGCCGTCGCCCCGCCACCGAGGAGACGTCATGACCACCATCGACTCCACCGCGGCCACCACCCGGGCCCCGGCCCGGCGTCGCGCCCGGACCCCGATCGTCGACGCCGACATCCACCCGGTCGTCACCGCCGACCGGCTCGCGGCCGCGCTGCCCGAGGCCTGGCGGCGACGGTTCCTGCGGTTCGGGCTGCGCGGCGCGCCGCCGCCCGCGGTCTACCCCCGGGTCCGGCACGGCGGCATGCGCCGCGACTCCCACCCCGAGGCCGGCCCGCCCGGCAGCGCCGTCCGGCCCCCGGGCAGTGACCTGGACTTGATGCGCAGCCAGCTGCTCGACCCCTACGACGTCGTCGCCGGGGTGCTCATCCCGATGCAGGGCCACACCGCGGGCGCCGAGGAGCCCGCGTTCGCGGCCGCGCTGTGCCGCGCGTACAACGACGTGCTGGTCACCGACTGGCTCGACCCCGAGCCGCGGCTGCGGGCCAGCATCTGCATCCCGCACGAGTCGCCGGCCGAGGCCGTCGCCGAGATCGAGCGCCGCGCCGCGGACCCCCGGTTCGTGCAGGTCCTGTTCCCCAGCGGCACGTTCCTGCCCTGGTCGGACGCCAAGTACCGGCCGATCTACGCCGCGGCCGCCGCGCACGGGCTGCCGGTGGCGATCCACCTCGGCGGCACCGAGGGCCACCGCGGCGACGGCTGGCCGTCGTTCTACCTGGAGCAGCACGCGTGGTACGGCAACGCCGTGGCCGTCGCGCTGACCGGGCTGGTCGCCGGCGGCGTCCTCGAGGCGGTGCCGGACCTGCAGTTCGTGCTCGTCGAGGGCGGGGTGTCCTGGCTGCCGTCGCTGCTCTGGGGGCTCGACGACGCCTGGGAGCTGTGCCGCGACGACGTCCCGTGGCTGACCCGCCCGCCGTCGGAGATCGTGCGCGAGCGGGTGTGGTTCACCACCCAGCCGATCGACGAGCCGCCGGTGCCCGCACACCTGGCGACGACCTGGGAGCAGACCGGGATGACCGACCGGATCCTGTTCTCCTCCGACTACCCGCACTGGGACTTCGACGACCCGATCACCGCGCTGCGGGTGCTGCCCGCGGCGCTGCGCCGGCCGATGGCGGCCGCCAACGCCGCCCGCCTCTACGGCCTGACCCTGCCCGGGAGCGACGCATGAGCGCCGACCAGCCCGAGGAGTTCTTCGACGCCGACACCCACGTCGCGCCGGCCTCGTTCGCCGACCTCGCGGGGCTGCTGAGCCCGTACTGGCGCGACTACGCGGCGGGCGCCGCCCTGCGCGCCGACCCCGTCCAGGGGGGTGCCTACCCGCCCGCGATGGTCGACGGGCCCGCCCCGCACGACGTCGCGGCCCTGCGTGCCGCGGTCCTCGACGCGCCCGCACCCGGGGGCGGCCGGATCGGTACGGCGGTCCTGACCTGCACCACCGCGTTCGACGTCAGCCGCAACCACGCCTTCGAGGCCGCCCTGTGCCGGGCGGTGAACACCTGGACCGCGCAGCGGTTCCTCGACCACGAGCCCCGCGCCCGCGGCTCGGTCGCGGTGCCGCTCGGCGACCCGGCCGCGGCCGTCGCCGAGATCGAGCACTGGGCGGACGACCCGCGCTTCGTGCAGGTGCTGCTCCCGGTGCGCGGGCACGACCTGCGCTGGGGCCACCCGGTGTTCCGGCCGGTCCTCGCCGCGGCCGCCGCGGCCGGGCTGGTCGTCACCCTGCACGCCTGGGGCCGGGTCGGCAGCGCCCCGACCACGACCGGGTTCACCCACACCTACCTGCAGGACTACCTGTCCCACGGGCAGGTCGCCCAGTCCCAGCTGGTGTCGCTGGTCGCCGAGGGTGCCCTCGGCGCGCTGCCGGGGCTGCGGGTGACCGTCGCCGAGTGCGGCTCGTCCTGGCTGCCGCCGCTGCTGTGGCGGCTGGACAAGGAGTGGCGCGGCATCCGCCGCGAGGTGCCGTGGGTGGACCGGATGCCGTCGGAGTACGTCCGCGAGCAGGTCCGGTTCACCACCGCGCCGGTCCACCTGCCGCGCGACCCCGGCGAGCTGCGCGACGCCCTCGACGTCCTGGGCGCCCCGGAGCTGCTGCTGTACTCCGGCGACCACCCGCACCGCCACGGCGACGGGGTGGACCGACTCCTCGCCGCCCTCGACCCCGCCGCCCGCGCCGCGGTCACCCACCACAACGCCGCCGCGTGGTACCGCGGCAGCCACACCGTCGGCGCATCGGCACCGTCGCCCGCGTCGGCCCAGCACGCACCG
Source organism: Pseudonocardia sp. ICBG601 (assembly GCF_020496245.1). Classification (NCBI taxonomy): domain Bacteria; kingdom Bacillati; phylum Actinomycetota; class Actinomycetes; order Pseudonocardiales; family Pseudonocardiaceae; genus Pseudonocardia; species Pseudonocardia sp. ICBG601. The sequence goes on from NZ_JAHLJA010000150.1 coordinate 271,271, forward strand.
GAGGTCCCCCGATGACCCGCACGACGACCCGGCTCGCCGCGGTCCTGCTCGCCGCCTGCCTCGTCCTCGCCGGGTGCGGCGCCGGCGGCGGCCAGGACGGCCGCGACCGGATCACCTTCCTCAACATCCTCCCGATGGAGTCGCTCGGCTACGCCGCCGAGATGATCGCCGACACCAAGGGCTTCTTCGCCGCCCACGGTCTCGACGTGACCTTCGAGGCCACCCAGGGCTCGGCGCCGGCCATCCAGACCCTGCTCGCCGGGTCCGCGGAGATCTCCCGGATCGGCGACATCGAGACGATGGTCGCGGCGGGCGAGCGCGGCGCACCGCTGGTCGCGATCGGCGGTGTGGTGCACAACGGGCCGTTGCGCCTGGTCTCCTCGCAGCGGGCGCCGGTCACCGACGCCGCGCAGCTGCGCGGCAAGCTGGTCGGGACGCCGTCGGAGGGCGGCACCAGCTCGATCACCCTCGACCTCGTCGCCGGGTCGGCCGGGATCGCCCCCGCCGAGCTGCGCCGCCAGGTCGTCGGGCTCAGCCCCGGCGTGTTCGACCTGGTGAACACCGGCCGCGTCGACGCGTTCATCGTCTCGCTCGACACCGCGATGCTGCTGCAGGCGACCCGGCCCGAGGCCGTCGTCTACGACCCCAACGACGCCATCTCGGCCGGGTCGCAGATCTACGCCACCTCGAAGGCCACCGCCACCGATCCGCAGGAGCAGGACAAGCTGCGCCGCTACCTCGCGGCGATCGCCGACGCCACCGCGTTCATCACCGCCGACGAGGCGAACGGTTTCGCCGAGACGATGCAGCTGATCGGCTCGAAGTACCAGGTCTCGGCGCTGGACCGGCCCGAGGTCGCCCGCGCCGCGCTCGCCGCCTACGTCGACGGCTACGCCGCGGGCCAGGGTCCGACCGGCATCTCCCCGCAGCGCTGGCAGGCCACCTACGACGAGGTGTCCTCGGTCGGTCAGGTCCCCGCCGGTCTGGACCCGGCGCAGTGGCTCGACGCCGGCCTCAACGGCACGGAGGGCGCCCGATGAGCACCCCGACGACACGACGGTCCTCGGCACCGGAGCAGGAGACGAGCATGACCCAGGAGACAGCGACCCAGGCGACGGCGACCCGTCCCGGGGCGCACGCGGCCCCGACCGGAGGCGCGGTCGGCCTGCGGGTGTCCGGTGTGGACAAGGTGTACCCGACCCGGCGGGGGGAGGTGCGCGCACTGTCCGGGATCGACCTGGACGTCGCCCGCGGCGAGTTCGTCTCGCTGGTCGGGCGCTCGGGCTGCGGCAAGACGACGCTGCTGCGGATCCTGTCCGGCCTGCTCGCCCCGTCCGCGGGACTGGTCGAGGCGGGCGGACGGCCCGCGTGGGCCGCCGGCCGTCGTGACGACGCGGTCTTCGCCGAGTTCGGCCTGGTGTTCCAGGAGGCGAACCTGTTCCCGTGGTTCACGATCACCGACAACGTCGCGCTGCCGCTCAAGCTGCGGGGGGTGCCGCGTGCCGAGCGCCGCGCCCGGGCCGCCGAGCTGTGCGCCACCGTCGGGCTCGGCGGGTTCGAGGACTCCTACCCGCGGGAGCTCTCCGGCGGCATGCGCCAGCGGGCCGCGATCGCCCGCGCCCTGGCCTGCGACCCGTCGGTGCTGCTGATGGACGAGCCGTTCGGCGCGCTGGACGCCCTGACCCGCGACCGGATGAACCTGGAGCTGCAGCAGATCCACGCGGTCTCCGGCGCCACCGTCGTGTTCGTGACCCACTCGATCCCCGAGGCGGTGTTCCTGGCCGACCGGGTCGTGCTGCTGACCCCGCGCCCGGGACGCATCCGGTCGATCACCACGATCGACCTGCCCCGGCCGCGGTCCGCCGCGACCGAGACGACACCGGAGTTCGGCGCGCTGGTCGCCGGGCTGCGCACCGAGCTGGACCGGGAGGACTGAACCGATGACCACGACCGAACGGCCCGCTCCGGCGACCGACCCCGCCACCCCCGTCACCGACCCCGGCGGCCCCGAGAAGGAGTCGCCCTGGCTGCGGCGCCTGCCGTGGATCTCCGGGCCGGTGCTCCTGCTGCTGCTCGTGGGGGCCTGGCAGTTCACCGTCTCGGTGGTCGGGGTCTCGGAGTTCATCCTGCCCGCACCGGCCGCCGTCGTCGGCGCGCTGGGGGAGCTGCTGGCCGACCCGGCGATCTGGGGCCACATCGGCGTGACGCTGCTGGAGGTCCTCGTCGGGTTCGGCGCCGCGCTCGTCGCCGGTGTCTGTGTCGGCGCGCTACTCGGGCGGATCGAGTGGCTGCGCCGCGCGGTGCAGCCCGCCCTGGTCGCGCTGCAGGTCGTGCCCAAGGTGGCGTTCGTGCCGATCTTCGTCATCTGGTTCGGCTTCGGCCCCACCTCGAAGATCATCATGGCCGGGCTGCTCGCGTTCTTCCCGATCATGCTCAACGTGATGCTGGGGGTGCGCTCGGTCGAGCGCGGGCACCGCGACGTCATGACCGGGCTGGGCGCCTCGCGCTGGGCGACGTTCCGGAACCTGGAGCTGCCCGCGACCCTGCCGTACGTGTTCGCCGGCGCCGAGGTCGCGATCGTGTTCTCGGTGATCGGTGCGATCGTCGGTGAGTACCTCGGCGGCAGCGCCGGGCTCGGCTACCTGGTGGTGTCGAGCCTCAACGCCCTCGACGCGCCACGGCTGTTCGCGGTGATCGTGCTGCTCGCGGTGCTGGGGTCACTGCTCTACCTGATGGTGACCACCGCGAAACGCCTGGTCATCCCGTGGCACGAGTCGGTGAACACCGGGGTCTGAGCCGCAGCGCCCGCACGCCGACGCCGCCGGGGTCACGCCCCGGCGGCGTCGCGGGCCCAGCCGGTCAGCACCGGCACGACGACGTCGAGCGCCCCCGGCTCGCGCGCCCACCCGAAGTGCGGGCGCGCCGCGGGCACGTCGAGGTGGTGGCGGCGCAGGGTCGCCGCGCCGAACATGTCCAGCAGCGCGTCGACCGAGGCGGGCGGGGCGAGCCCGTCGCGCTCGAACCCGATCCCGAGGACCGGCAGGTGCACCGCGGCGATCGACGGGGTGTGGTCGATCCGCGGCGTGCCGAACGCGAGCCGCCCGGTGCGGGCCCACCGGCCCCAGTCGCGCATCTGCCCGCGGGCCTCCCGCCCGGCGAAGCCGACCCGGTCGCCCGGGAAGTGCCCGATCAGCATCGCCGCGGCCACGACGGCCTGGGTCCGCAGCAGGTGCGCGGGCCCCCAGACCCGCCAGTCGACGCTGCCCGACCCGACCAGGGCGACACCGTCGACGCGGTCGGGGTGCCGCGCGGCGTGGGCCGCGGCGAGGTGCCCGCCGAGGCTGTGCCCGACGACGAACACCGGCGCGCAGGGCCGCTCGGTGTGCACCGCCTCGACGGCGGCGGCGAGGTCGCCGACGAGGTCGTCGTAGCCGAAGTCGTTGCGGCGCCCGGGCGGGGGAGCGGGGCGGGCCTGGTGCCCGCGCAGCTCGGTGACCGCGGCGGCGACGCCGTCGTCGGCCAGCGCCCTCAGCAGCGGGGTGTAGAACGACGCCCGCATCCCCATCGCGGGCACGACCAGCAGCACGGGTGCACCGGGGTCGGGCACCGGGTGCAGGGTCAGCTCCAGCGGTGCCGGGGCCGGGCGGTCCAGGACGGTGGTGACGGGCACGCCGGTGATCCTCTCCCGGCCGCCCGCCGGGTCAGGCCGGGGCCCCCGCCAGGGCGCGCAGGCCGGCGTCGAACACGGCCATGGCCTCGTCCACCAGCTGGGTCAGCGACGGCGAGCGCGGGTCCGTGCCGTGGTCGCCCAGCCAGTGCTGCACCGCGACGCGCAGCCCGGTCACCGCGGCGGCCGCGGCCAGGGTCGGGTAGAGGTCGCGGGCCGGGTCGGACCCGGTCCGGGCGACGACGGCGTCGGCCAGCGCCCGCTCCTGCGCGGCGAACGCGGCCATCTGGTGCGCGACGATCGTCGGGTGCTCCCGCAGCGCCCGGAGCGCCTGCACCCGGTCGAGGTAGCAGGGGTCGGTGACCACGGCACGCAGCGCGTGCCGCAGCGACTCGGCGACCGGCTCGTCGTCAGGGCGGGCGGCGAACGCGGTCAGCAGGGTGTCCGCCGACGACGCGTTGCCCGCGACGACCGCCTCCTCCTTCGAGGTGAAGTAGTTGAAGAAGGTGCGGGGCGCGACGTCGGCGGCGTCGGCGATCTGCTCGACGGTCACCGCGTCCGGGCCGTGGGCGCTGCACAGCCGCAGCGCGGCGCCGGCGAGCGCGGCCCGGGTGGCGGCCTTCTTGCGCTCGCGACGCCCGGGGGCGGCCTGCTCAGCCACGGTCGGCCCCCGTCCGCTCGCGCTGGGGCGCCTCGATGACCGAGACGAGCTCGTGCCGGCCCGGATGCCCGCCGGCGGTGCGTGTCGTGCCGTCGGCGGGTGCGCCGGCCGGCAGGTCGACGTCGAGCCGCAGCCCGTCCGCGCCGACCCTCACCCGGTGCGCGGCGGGACGTCCCTCCCAGCGGTACACGGTGGACACGATGCCGGTGGCGACGCAGATGCGGTAGTGCCCGTCGGCGTCGGCGCGGGTGCGGCCGACCTCGTCGCCGGTGCCGTCGAGGACGGTCAGCACGGCACCGCCCGCCGGGGCGCCGTCGGCCCGCACGAACCCGTGCAGCACCGGACCGGTCGGACCGGTCGGCGGGGCCGGGGTGGTGGCCGCGGCACCGGCCGCGGGGTCGGCGGGCTTCTCGATGTCGAGGGTGTCGCGCAGCGGGACCTCGCGCAGGGCCAGGATCGCCAGCAGGGCCAGGAAGGCCAGCGGCGCGGCCACCAGGAAGATCATCGAGGTGGCGTGGCCGTAGGACTCCATGACGATCGAGCGCACCGGCTCGGGCAGGTCGGCCAGGTGCGGCACCTGCCCGCCGCCGACGGCCGCCCCGCCGTCGACACCGGCGTCGGCCAGCCCGGCCGCGGTCCGGGACCCGACCACGGAGGCGAGCAGCGCGCCCAGCCCCGCGACGCCGGCCGAGCCGCCGAGCGAGCGGAAGAACGTCACCGTGGAGCTCGCGGCGCCCATGTGCCGCAGCGCGACGGTGTTCTGCACGGCGAGCACCAGGTTCTGCTGGGTGGTGCCGACGCCGATGCCGACCAGTGCCATCGCGACCGCGACCAGCCAGTACGGCGCGGTCGAGGAGATGACCGCCGCCCCGAGCGACAGGCCCGCGGTCAGCGAGACCGCGCCGCCGACGAGATAGCGCTTCCAGACGCCGGTGCGGGTGATCAGCTGGCCGGCCACGTTCGACGCGCCGAACATGCCGACGATCATCGGCAGCGTGAGCAGCCCGGCCTCGGTGGCGCTGGCGCCCCGGGCGAGCTGGAAGTACTGGGACAGGAAGATGGTGGAGCCGAACATCGCGACGCCGACGAACAGGCTCGCGACGGTGGCGAGCACGACGGTGCGGTCGCGGAACAGGAACGGCGGCACGACCGGGTCCTTGGCCCGACGCTCGACGACGATCGCGCCCACCAGCAGCACCAGGCCGGCACCGATCAGGCCGAACGAGGTCGGCGAGGCCCAGCCGAACTGCTTGCCGGCCAGCGAGGTCCACAGCAGCAGGGCCGACACCGCGGCGGCGATGAGGGTGGCGCCCAGGTAGTCGATGCTGGGGCGCTCACCGTCGGCGCGCACGGGGGTGGGCACGTTCAGGGTGCGCTGCAGCACGAGCAGCGAGAGCGCGGCCAGCGGGACGCCGACGAAGAAGCACCAGCGCCAGCCCAGCGGCGAGTCGACGATGATGCCGCCGAGCAGCGGACCGCCGACGACGGCGATCGACATGATCCCCGAGAGGTAGCCCATGTAGCGGCCGCGCTCGCGCGGGGTGATGATCGCCGCGATCACGACCTGGGTCAGCGCCTGCAGCCCACCCATGCCGAGGCCCTGCAGCACCCGGAAGCCGATGAGCTGCCCGGTGGAGACCGCCAGCCCGCAGAGCAGCGAGCCGACCAGGAAGATCCCGATCGCGGCCTGGACCAGCAGCTTCTTGGAGTAGAGGTCGGCGAGCTTGCCCCAGATCGGGGTCGAGGCCGTCATCGCCAGCAGTGACGCCGAGACCACCCACGTGTACTCGGCCTGGGTCCCGCCGAGGTCGCCCAGGATGCGGGGCAGCGCGTTCGACACGATCGTGCTGGACAGCACGCCGACGAACAGCGCCATCAGGAGGCCGGTCAGGGGGAGCAGTACGTCGCGGCGGTGGGCCGCGGCCTCCTCGGGGGTGCGCACGGGGCGGGTAGTTGACGTCACGCAACGAGTCTGGCCCAAAGATGCAGGCTGTGCAACTTTGCCGGACGTGCGTCCGCGCACAGTCTGCACGGTTGCGCCGGCCCGTCCGCGCGACGACGCCCCGCGACCGGCGGGGGCCGGTGGCGGGGCGTCGCCTGCGCCGCGTGCGGGCCCGGACGGCCCGGCGGTCAGGCCGCGGCGGTGCCCTCCGGGTGGACGGCCAGCCTGGCCAGGCGCTTCTCGGTGGGCCAGCGGACGTTCCACGCCCAGCCGAGCCGCTCGAACAGCCGGATCGTGCCGGCCGAGATGTCGATCTCGCCGCGGCCGACGCCGTGCCGGGCCGAGGTGGGGTCGGCGTGGTGCAGGTTGTGCCAGGACTCGCCCATGCTGGGGATGGCGAGCAGCCAGACGTTGGTGGAGCGGTCCCGGGCCTTGTACGGCCGCTCACCGACGAGGTGGCAGATCGAGTTGGTCGACCACGCGACGTGGTGCGACACCGCGACCCGGACCAGCCCGGCCCAGAAGAACGCGGTGAACGCGCCCCACCAGGACCAGGTCACCAGGCCGCCGACGACGCCGGGCCCGAACACGGACAGGATCGTCAGGACGGTGAAGCCGCGGTGGACCCGGTCGATGTCGGGGTCGGCGAGCAGGTCCGGGGCGAAGCGGCGCTGGTCGGTCAGCGACCGGTCGAAGATCCAGCCCATGTGGGCGTGCCAGAAGCCGCGGACCAGCGCGGCGGGGGAGGTGCCGTAGCGCCACGGCGAGTGCGGGTCGCCCTCGGCGTCGGCGTAGGCGTGGTGACGGCGGTGGTCGGCCACCCAGTGCCGGACCGGCCCCTGCACGGCGAGGCTGCCCGCGAGGGCGAGCGCGATCCTCAGGGGCCGGTTCGCGGTGAACGAGCCGTGGGTGAAGTAGCGGTGGAAACCGACGGTCACCCCCAGCATGGACACGACGTACAGGCCGAGTGCGAGGCCGGCGTCGAGCCAGGTCAGGCCCCAGCCCCACGCGAGGGGGACCGCGGCGACGAGCGCGATCGCCGGGACGATCGCGAACGCGTAGACGAACAGGTGCGGAACGGGATGCCGGAGCCGGTCGGAGAAGTCGGAGCGCGGCGCGGGCCGGGTGTCGGTCACACCCTCCGATGGTTCCGGCTCGCACCAGAACGGACAGTGGGGACAACCCCCCTCACGCACCGTGAGTGGGGACTCCTCAGGCCGTGGCGGGCTGGGCCGCCTCCCGCAGCAGCGGCTTCACGCGCTCGCCGAACTTGGTGACGCCGTCGACGAAGTCGGGCCAGGTGAGCAGCGCCCCGTCGATGCCGGTGGTCGCGGCGATCTCGTCGAGCTGGGCCGCGACCCGCTCGTAAGAGCCCTTCACCACCGGCAGTGACAGGAACGCCATGTTCCCCTCCGACGCGGGACGCTCCAGCGAGGCCAGCAGCTGGGCCGAGGTGCCGTCCGGGTTGGTGTCCAGCGACGCCCCGGTGGTCATGTAGCTGATGGCCTCGAGGTCGGCGTTCTCGACGATGTGCGCGCACAGCCGGTCGGCCTCGTCGTCGGTCTCCTCGGCGATGATGCAGTACAGCGCGTAGGTGCCGACGTCGCGGCCCGCCTCGTCGCCGAGCCGGCGCACCCCGGCGGCGATGTCCCCGACCTTCGAGCGCTCGGCCATGATGAAGTTCCGGTCGCCGTGCTCGGCGGTGAACGCCTGGCCCGCCGGCGACTGGCCCGCGCAGACGATCGTCGGGGTGTGCAGCGGCTTGGGACGCATGTCGGCGTCGTCGAAGGAGAAGAACTCGCCGGAGAAGGTCGCGGTCCCCTCGCTCCACAGTGCCCGCAGCGCCCGGACGTACTCGGCGGCGTAGGCGTAGCGGCGCTCGAAGTACTCGTCGCCGGGCCACAGCCCCATCTGCGTGTACTCGGGCTTGTTCCAGCCGGTCACGATGTTGAGCCCGCAGCGCCCGCCGGAGATCTCGTCGATCGTCGCGACCATCCGGGCGGCCATGATCGGGTGGGTGGCCAGTGTGGTCACCGACGGGTAGAGCCCGATCCGCTCGGTCACCGCGGCGAGCCCGCCGAACAGGGTGAACGACTCCAGGCACTCGCCCCAGAAGTCGCTCGGCCCGCCCGACCCGCGGTGCTTCATCATCGAGAGCACGAAGTCGAGGCCCTGGCGCTCGGCCTCCTGGGTGATCGCCACGTTGTGGGCGAAGCTCGGCCGGTACTGCGGGCTGCCGGTGGACAGGATGTAGCCGTTGGTCGCGTTCGGGATGAAGACGCCGTAGTGCACTCAGACCTCCGGGGTGGACAGCTGTGTGACGGTGCTGGGCAGGTCGGCGACGTCGGCGTACTTGGCGTCGAGGTCGGCGAGGTTGCGGGCGTGGACGCCGGCGTCGCGGTCGGCGCAGGCGTCGGCGACGACGACCGGGCGGAACCCGGCGGCGAGCGCGTCGGTGGCGGTGGCGCGGACGCAGCCCGACGTCGACACCCCCGTGACGACGACGGTGTCGACCCCGCGGGCCCGCAGCGTCGCGGCGAGCGAGGTCCCGGCGAAGGCGGACGCGTGCTGCTTGGCCAGCAGCGTCTCGCCCGGCGCCGGGTCGAGGACGAGCCGGCCCCAGTCCCCGGGGGCGCCCTCGGCGAAGCAGGACAGTGCGGGGACCTTCGCGGCGAAGAACCCGGCGTCGGCGAGGTCGGCGGCGTAGCGCACGACGGTCCAGACGACCGGGTGCCCGCCCGCGCGGGCCGCGGCGACCACGGCGTCGCAGCCGCCGGTGACCCGCTCCGCGGTGGCGGCGTCCCCGAGGAAGAAGGGCCCGTCCGGCTCGGTGTAGGCGGCCACGAGGTCCACCACGACGACGGCCGGTGCCGCGCCCCAGCCGACCCGGCCCGAGAACGGCGCACCGTGCGGTCCCGCCCCGGCGCCGGTCACCGGCGGTCCCCGGTCATCACGGCGCGGGCGTTGGCGATGTGGCTGACCATCACCGCGGCGGCCCAGGCGCCGTCCCCGGCGCGCAGTGCGGCGACGATCTCGGCGTGGTGGGCGAGGCTGCGGGCCAGCGACGCCGCGTCGTAGGTGTGGAAGGTGCGCAGCACGACCGGTGCGTGCACCACGCCGGCCAGCGCGGAGGCGAGCGCGGGGGTGTCGGCGATCTCGAGCAGCCGGGCGTGGAACCGCCGGTTCAGGGCGACCAGGGCGTCGAGGTCCTGCCCGGGGCCGGGGCCGCCGACGGCGAGCATGCGGCCGGCGAGGTCGTCGAGCTGGTCGAGGTCGGCGGCGGTGGCGCGGGCGGCGGCCAGCGCGGTGGCCCGCGGCTCCAGCGCGGTACGGACGCCGAAGATGTCGTCGAGGTCGGCCTCGGAGAACGTGGCGACCCGCGCACCGCGGTGCGGGTGCAGCTCGACCAGCCCCTCCGCGGCGAGCCGGGACAGCGCCTCGCGGACCGGGGTGCGCGACACCCCGAGCCGGTCGGCGAGCTCGACCTCGCCCAGGTGGGCGCCCGCGGCCAGCGCGCCGGTGAGGATCTCCTCGCGCAGCGCGGCCTGGGCGCGCTCGGAGGCGCGCCGGGGAGTCGTGTCGACCATCGTCACCTCCGGCGTCGGAATGTATGCAACCTACGAGTGCCGCCGGTCACGCACAAGGCTCCACCTGTTGTTACGTCCGGATGACGGGCAGAGTGGGCGATGCGTGTACACAATCCAGCTCGACGAAGGGACCCCGCCGTGGCCGACCTCCTCAGCCGACCCGGGAACCGCCGGGCGCGCCTGCGTGCCCTGCTCGACGCCGGCACCCCGGTGCTCGCCCCCGGCGCCTACGACGCGCTGTCCGCGCGGCTGGTCGAGCAGGCCGGGTTCGACGTCGTCTACATGACCGGGTTCGGGACGACGGCCGGGCTGCTCGGCCGGCCCGACGTCGGCCTGCTCGGGGGAGCGGAGATGGCCGCGCACGCGGGCAGGCTGGCCGACGCCGTCGACCTCCCGCTGATCGCCGACGCGGACACCGGCTACGGCAACCCGCTCAACGTCATCCGCACCGTCCGCGACTACGAACGGGCCGGGGTCGCCGCGCTGCACCTGGAGGACCAGGTCATGCCCAAGCGGTGCGGGCACCTCGCGGGCAAGCAGGTGGTGTCCGCCGCGGAGATGGCCGCGAAGGTGCGGGCCGCCGTCGACGCCCGCACCGACCCGGACCTGCTGGTGATCGCGCGGACCGACGCCGCCGCCGTCGACGGGCTGGACGCGGCGATCGACCGGGCCCGCCGGTTCGCCGACGCCGGCGCCGACCTGCTGTTCGTGGAGGCGCCGACGTCCGAGCGCGACATCGAGACCGTCGCGACCGCGCTGGCCGGGCACCGGCTGGTGTTCAACTGGGCCGAGGGCGGCCGCACCCCGCCGCTGTCGCGCGACCGGCTCGCCGAGCTCGGGTTCGCCCTGGTCCTGTTCCCGGTGGGCACCCTGCTCGCGGCGACGGCCGGGATGCGGGAGCTGCTGGAGCGGCTGCGGGCCGAGGGCACCCCGGCGTCGCTGATCGACCGGCTCGGCGGTCTCGACGAGTTCGCCGAGCTCGCCGGGATCGGGGAGGTCCGCGAGCTGGAGCAGCGCTACCGGGCGGAGGGGGAGTGAACAGTTCCCGGCCGCCTCACGCCGCAAACGTCCCTCTACGGAAGGGTCGGTAATACACGGCCAGGAGTGGCGGGTCGATATGTCGTCCACCACACTCAGCGGAGATGACCTTGCTGACCTGCGGACGTCGACCGGAACGGGTCAGGCAGGCAGGGTCCCGGAATCGCCCCAGGCGGTGGATCGTGCAGCAGAACACTCCCCGGCTCCGCATCTGCGAACGATGCTGGTCGTCGGTCGCGGACGGCTCGGTCTGTCGGATCTTCCGGCACTCCGACCCCGCGACCCCGCTGGAGAGGCCCACCTTCTCCTACCGACACCTCGACGGTGACCCGGCGTGCAGCGGGGCGCAGCAGCCCGAGCTGGAGAGGGGGTGGGCCGCGTGAGCGCACCCCCCGTGCCGGGACGCGCGCTGCGCCCGGTCGCCGCGCCGGTGCCGGCCGCCCGGACCGTGCTGTCGCCGGTCGACCCGCTGCCGGTGTCGCCGGGCGACCTGGACCGGCTGCGCGAGAACCTCGGACGCGTGCTGGCCGGTCTGCGCTGGCCCGCCCACCGCTGGCAGGTCCTCGCCGAGGCCGAGGCGTGGGGGGTGAGCGGCGTGGTCCGCCAGCAGCTCCTCCCGCTGCCCGACGGGCGGTACCCGTCGTTCGAGGCCGTCGTCGAGGTGCTCACGGCCGCGGCGCGGGGCCGGCTGCGCCCGGCCCCGGTCCGGCCCGCGATCGGCGCCGACCGGCTGCACCCCGCCGAGCGGGCCGGTGTCCCGCCGCGCCTGCCGCGTGCCCACGGCAGGCCCGCACCCGCGCCGGGGCACCGCCCGGCCTGACCTCCGACGGGGCCGTGCGACCGCCCCGGACGGCGGCGGGTGGGGCCGAGTCGGCCGGGGTCGGCGGTCCCGAATCCGCCGGCCCCGGCCGGGGCGGCCACCCGTCCGCTCCCCAGCGACGGGTGGTGGGTCCTCGGGGTGCGTGGCCCGCGACGAGGCGGGTGCGTGCCGGTGGGAGACCGGCTGCTCACGCGAGGTGATGTATATCACGCGGTGCGGCCGGATTGGTCCGGTTTCCCCGAACCGGGCGACGGTATCGATCAAGCCGTCCGTGCGCGTGTAGACCGCGGAGCACCGGGAAGGCCGGGGGTGTCCGGGCCCGGGCGGGCCCGGCGCGGCGAGGAGGCGGACGTGGCGGGGCAGACGGCGATCGGGCTGGCGGTCGAGACGGCGGGACCGGGGGTGCGGCTGGTCCGGGTGTCCGGGCGGCTGGACCGTCCGGGAGTGGAGGCGCTGGCGCGGATGCTCGACGCCCAGGCGCGGTGCGGCCGGACCCCGGGGCACGTCGTCGTCGACCTCTCCGGGGTCAACGCCTTCGACGGGCCCGCCACCGAGCGGCTCGGCGCGGTCGTCGCCCGCTCGCGTGCCGACGGCGTGCGTCTGCACCTGGCCGGGTGCGGCGGCCGGGCGGAGCTGCTGCCGCTGCGCGCCCGCCAGGTCCTGCAGCGCTGCAGCGCCTTCCCCTCCGCCGAGGTCGCCGTCCGGACGCTGACCGCGGCCCGCGCCGGTGCTGCCGGGACCGTGCCCGGACCGCGCCGGGCCGGCGACGACCGCGCCGGTGGCCGGCCGGTCGCCTCCGGTACCTGACCCCGGCCGGCCCGGGGCCGTCAGCCCGCCGCGTCGAGGGCGCGGCGCACCGCGGCCGCGCCGTCCTCGTCGAGCTCGCCCCAGCACCGCAGCCGGGACAGCCCGCCGTCGGGGAACACGTCCAGACGCAGGTGGGTGGCCGGTGCGGCGCCGGGCAGCAGGAACCGGTGCCGGGTGTCGGGCTGCACCCGCTCGCGGTCGCGCAGCACCGTCCACGACCCGCCGGTGCGTTCGTCGCGGGTGCTGACCGAGACCCAGCCCGGCGCGTTCCCGACGAACCAGGTCGTGTCGACCTCCACGTGCCGCGGGACCCCGCCCGCGGCGAGCGCGAACTCGACCCAGTCGTTGCCGCCGTCGCGGCGCCGCGCGTTCTCCCAGCCCTCGCCCATGTGCCGCGCCTTCCCGGGCAGCAGCAGGTTGCCGGGGGAGGAGTAGAACTCGTCGGAGCAGCCGGTGACGTGCCCGCCGTTCTCCGCCGCGAGCAGGTCCACGGTGCCCTCGAGGAACCGCGGGTCGGGCAGCACCCGGCCGAGGACCCGGAACCGGGCGATCCCGCCGTCCGGGTGCATGATCAGCCGCAGGTGGGTGGCCCGGCGGGTGTCGGTCACCGGGTAGACGTTCGCGGTGTGCCCGGCGCACGCCGAGCGCGGCACGATCTCGTGCCAGGGCGCCTTCTCCAGCTCGTCAGGGGAGGGGTGGCCGTCGACGGCGGTCGCCTCGACGGCGATCTCCGGCGGGTAGTTGCCCCTGAACCAGGAGGTGTCGACGACGACGTGGTCCACCACCCCCGGCGCACCCAGGCGGACCAGCGCCCAGTCGTGGCCGGGCTCGCGGCGGCGACGGGTCTCCCAGCCGTCGTAGACCTTGCCTTTGAGACCGAACTCGTCGGGGTCGAAGCGGGGCGGGGCGGCGGTGATGAGGTTCTCGCGCTGGGCGAAGAACTCGTCGTTCGCGGCGACGACCGAGCCGCCGAGCGCGCGGGAGGCCAGGTCGATGAGCGAGGGGTCGGTCACGGTCTGCTCCTGATCATCGGGCGGGTGGGGGACGGGTGGTCGGTGGCGATCCGGGCGCCGAGCAGCCGCAGCAGCTCGGCGGCGCGGTCGACCGCGTCGCGGTGGTCGAGGGCGGTGTCGGTCAGGGCGTAGGTCGCGACGAAACCCGCGGCCCGCAGTGCGGCCGGGCCGAGGGTCACCTGCCCGGCGACGGCGACGACCGGCGTCCCGGCCGCGCGGGCGGCGGCGGCGACCCCGGCCGGGGCCTTGCCGTGCAGGGTCTGGGCGTCCAGCCTGCCCTCCCCGGTGACGACGAGACCGGCGCCGGCCAGCTCGTCGTCGAAGCCGGTCAGCTCCAGGACGGTACCGACGCCGGGTGCGACACGCGCCCCGCAGACGGCGGTCAGCGCGAGCCCCGCCCCGCCCGCGGCCCCGGCGCCGGGTGCCGCGGCGAGCGCGTCGGCGTCGGCGTCGGTGCCGGTGGCGGCGGCGAGCACCCGCACCCAGCGGGCCAGCGCGTCGTCGAGCGCGGCGACCCCGGAGGCGTCGGCGCCCTTCTGCGGGCCGTAGACGGCCGCGGCGCCGTGCGGGCCGAGCAGCGGGTTGTCGACGTCGGCGGCGAGCCGGACCCGCACGGCCGGGTCCCGCAGCCGCGGGTGCAGCCCGGCCAGGTCGAGCCGGTCGGCCCGGGCAAGCGCCGCGCCGCCCCGCCCGACCTCGGCGCCGCCGGCGTCCAGGACCCGGGCGCCGAGCCCGCGCAGCAGCCCGGCTCCGCCGTCGGTGGTGGCACTGCCCCCGAGCCCGACGACGACGTCGGTGCACCCGGCGTCGAGCACCGCGGCCAGCACGGTGCCGAGCCCCTCGGTGCCCGCGCCGCCCGGGTCGCGCACCCCGCCGGGCAGGACCGCGAGCCCGGCCGTCGAGGCCAGCTCCACCAGCGCGGACACGCCGTCGCGGGCCCAGACGGCCGTCAGCGGAGCCCCGGTGGGGCCGGTCGCGGTGGTCGTGACCGGCTCCCACCCGGCGGCGAGCGCCGCGGCGACGGTGCCCTCGCCGCCGTCGGCGACCGGGCAGCGGCGTACCGGACGGCCCGGGTCGGCGTCGGCGATCCCGGCCGCGAGCGCGGCGGCGACGGCGGCGGCGTCCAGCGAGCCCTTGAACTTGTCCGGGGCCAGCAGGATCGCGTTCACCGGCGGTGGGCCAGCGCGGTCGGGGCGTCGGCGGGGGTCTCGGCGAGGTCCTCGAACTCGGTGACGGCGTCGATCTCGGTGCCCATCGCGATGTTCGTGACCCGCTCCAGCACCACCTCGACCACGACCGGCACCTTGTGCTCCGAGGCCAGCTGCGACGCCCGGCGCAGGGTCGTGGCGATCTCGTCGGGCTCGGTGACCCGCAGCCCCACGCAGCCCAGCCCCTCCGCGACGCGGACGTGGTCGACGCCGTAGCCCTTGGGCAGCCCGGTCAGCTCCTCGTCGGCGTGCATGTTGTCGAAGGCCAGGGAGACCTGGAAGTCCATGTCGAACGCGCGCTGCGCCTGCCGGATCAGTCCCAGGTAGGAGTTGTTGACCACGACGTGGACGTAGGGCAGCCCGAACTGGGCGCCGACCGCGAGCTCCTCCAGCATGAACTGGAAGTCGTAGTCGCCCGAGAGCGCGACGACCGGGGTCGACGGGTCGGCGACGACGGCGCCCAGCGCGGCCGGGATG
This sequence comes from Pseudonocardia sp. ICBG601, assembly GCF_020496245.1. Lineage (NCBI taxonomy): Bacteria > Bacillati > Actinomycetota > Actinomycetes > Pseudonocardiales > Pseudonocardiaceae > Pseudonocardia > Pseudonocardia sp. ICBG601. The sequence continues at coordinate 286,491 of NZ_JAHLJA010000150.1, forward strand.
GTCCAGCCGAGCGGTCCGGCCTGGCCGCAGTTGACCCAGTGCCGGGGCCGGTAGACGTGCAGGAACTGGCCGGCCGCGATCTGGGACAGCCCGATCGTCGTCACGTAGCGGGTCTCCGGGCCGAAGACCCGGTTCATCTCCTGGTACACCCGCTGCGGCTTGATCGGGACGTGCGGGAAGTCGGTGCGCCGCAGCAGCGTCGCCTTCCGCTCGCGGCACGACTCCGCCCACGCGCCGCGGTCCGGCAGGGTCCCGGCGTCGCGGCGGCGGCGGGCCTCGGCCAGCAGGGCGCGCAGGGCGGCCCCGGCGTCGGAGACCACGCCGTAGTCGGGGGCGAAGACCCGCCCGATCTGGGTGGGCTCGATGTCGACGTGCACGAACCGGCGCCCGCGCCGGTAGGTGTCCAGCCCACCGGTGTGCCGGTTCGCCCAGCGGTTCCCGATCCCGACGACGACGTCGGAGGCCAGGAAGGTGGCGTTGCCGTAGCGGTGCGCGGTCTGCAGCCCGACCATCCCCGCGGCGAGCGGGTGGTCGTCGGGGATCGTGCCCCAGCCCATCAGGGTCGGCACGACCGGGACGCCGAGGATCTCGGCGAGCTCGACGAGCTCGGCGGAGGCGTCGGCGTTGACGATCCCGCCGCCCGCGACGATCAGCGGCCGCTCGCCCTCGGCGAGCAGGTCCAGCACCCGCGACGCCTGCGGGCCGGTCATCGCGGGGCGGTGCACCGGCAGCGGGGCGTAGGTGTCGGGGTCGAAGTCGATGACGGTCTGCTGCACGTCGATCGGCAGGTCGATCAGCACGGGACCGGGCCGGCCGGACCGCATGAGGTGGAACGCCTGGGCGAACGCGCCCGGCACCTGCGCGGCCTCGCGCACGGTCATCGCCATCTTGGTGACCGGTGCCGCGATGGCCGCGATGTCGACGGCCTGGAAGTCCTCCTTGTGCAGCCGTGCGACCGGCGCCTGCCCGGTGATCGCCAGGATCGGGATCGAGTCCGCCGACGCCGAGTACAGACCGGTCACCATGTCGGTGCCCGCGGGACCGGAGGTGCCGATGCAGACGCCGATGTTGCCGGGGCCGGACCGGGTGTAGCCCTCGGCCATGTGCGAGGCGCCCTCGACGTGCCGGGCGAGCACGTGGGAGACGGTGCCGCGGGCGCGCATCGCCGCGTAGAACGGGTTGATCGCCGCGCCGGGCACGCCGAACGCCTGCGTGGCGCCCTCGGCCTCCAGGATGCGGACGGCGGCCTCGGCCGCGGTCATGCGGGTCATGACGGGTCCTCTCCGTTGAGGCGCTGGGTGGTGCGGTGCAGGGCGGAGTGGTCGAGTCCGCCGTCGCCGGCGGCGCGGGTCGCGGCCACCAGCTGCGCGACGAGCGCGGCCACCGGGGCGACGACGCCGGCCTCGCGGGCCGAGTCGGCGACGATGCCCATGTCCTTGTGGTGCAGGTCGATCCGGAAGCCCGGCGCGTAGTCGCCGGACAGCATCTTCGACGCCTTCTGGTCGAGCACCTTCGAGCCGGCGAGCCCGCCGCCGAGCACCCGCACCGCGGCGTCGAGGTCCGCGCCGTGCGCCCGCAGGAACTCCAGCGCCTCGCCGAGCAGGGCGATGTTCCCGGCGACGATCAGCTGGTTCGCGGCCTTGACGGTCTGCCCGGCCCCGGACGGGCCGACGTGCACGACGGTCGCACCGACGACGTCGAGCAGCGGGCGGGCGGCGGCCACGTCGGCCTCCTCCCCGCCGACCATGATCGACAGGGCGGCGTTCTCGGCGCCCGCCTGGCCGCCGGAGACCGGGGCGTCGAGCATCCGCAGGCCGCGTTCGGCCGCGCGGGCGGCGAGGTCGCGGGCGACGTCGGGGCGGATCGTGGAGAAGTCGACCACCAGGGTGCCCGGCTCCGCGGTGTCGAACACGCCGCCGTCGCGGGTGCAGACGTCGACGACGTCGGGGGAGTCGGGCAGCATCAGGGCGACCACGTCGGCGCCGGTCACCGCCTCGGTGACCGTCGCGGCGGCCCGGCCGCCGTCGGCGGCGAGGGCCTCGGCCTTCTCCGGGCTCCGGTTGTGGCCGACGACGTCGTGCCCGGCCTTCACGAGGTGGCGGGCCATCGGGCCGCCCATGATCCCGAGGCCGACGAAGGCGATGGTGCTCATGCGGGGGCTCCTTCCCTGGTCAGCCAGCCGAACGGGTCGGCGGTGACGGGCTTGTACTCCAGGCTGACCGGGCCGTCGTAGCCGGCGGCGACGACCCGGGCGAGCAGGTCGGCGATCGGCAGGTCCCCGGTGCCGGGTTCGCCGCGGCCGGGGGCGTCGGCGATCTGGACGTGGCCGATCCGGTCGGCGTGGCGGTCGATCGCGGCCGCGGGGTCGTCGCCGTTCACGGCGAGGTGGTAGACGTCGAGCAGCAGCCGCAGGTGCGGCGACCCGACCCGGTCGAGCACGGCGACGGCGTCGTCGGCGGTCCTCAGGGGGTAGGCGTCGACGCCGCTGACCGGTTCGAGCAGCGCGACCGCGCCGATGCGGGCGGCCGCGTCGGCGGCCAGTGCGAGGCTGCGGACGGCGGTCTCGTCCTGGACGCGCGGGTCCAGGTCGTCGCTCCGGTTGCCGTACAGGGCGTTGAAGCCGAGCGTGCCGAGCCGCTCGCCGATGCCGACGGCCACGGCGACGTTGTCGGCGAACTCGCTCGCGCGGGCCGGGTCGGACAGGATGCCGCGCTCGCCGGCGGGCATGTCGCCCGCGGTGAAGTTGAGCCCGGTGAGGGTGACGCCGGCGTCGGCGACGGCGGTGACGAAGGCGTCGACCTCGTGGTCGCCGGGCACGGAGTACGCGAACGGCCACCAGAACTCGACGGCGTCGAAGCCGGCCGCCGCGGCGGCCGCGGGCCGGTCGAGCAGCGGCAGGTCGGGGAACACGATGGAGCAGTTGACGGTGTAGCGCACTTCAGGGGCCTCCTCGGTCCTCAGGCGGGCTCGGGCAGTCCCCGGTAGGCCCGCCACCCGCCGTGGGTGGTGATGTCGGTGAGCTCGTCGCGCTGGCGCTCCAGCACGCCGGGCCGCAGCCCGACGGCGAGGACGTCGCGGCCGTCGTCGAGCTCGATGACGGTGAGCTCGAGCTCCGGCGGCTCGTCGGGCAGGAAGTCGGTGCGGATCGCCGAGAGCGGGACGTCGTAGATCTCCCCGGCCAGCGCCACGCCGCCCGACGGGTCCTCCAGCAGGGCCGGGAACTGGTCGCGTACCGAGTACATGCGGTAGTGCGGAGCGGTGCGGACCCCGCCCAGGAACGGGTGGGCGGACACGTTGTGGTGGAGCCGGCCGCCGCGCATCGCGTCACCGGAACAGAAGAGGGCAGTCACCGGAGCCTCCAATCATTCCGCAATGCGGAAAAGTGATTCCGTTGTGCGGTGTGAATCGGACCACGGCATCCGGGGGCTGTCAAGCATCGTCGTCGGCGGCGACCCCTTGACGCTTGCGTGACCGGCGCCATAGCTTGATTCCGCTAGGTAAGAGATTCGTTTCACATCGCGGAAATCAGCGCGTTACGTTGGACGCGCCACGACGTGGGAACCGAGGTGGCCCCGATGACGGGACCCGGAACGAGCGACCGATCCGCAGCAGCCCCGACCGGTGAGCGGGTGGCCGCCGTGCCCGTCACGCAGGACGGGGCGGACGCACCGAGCCCCCGGCTCTACAACCGCGACCTCGCGCCGACCACCGTCGAGGGACGGTCGTGGAAGGCCTACAACATCTTCACCCTGTGGGCCGTCGACGTGCACAGCCTGGGCAACTACGGCTTCGCGCTCGGCCTGTTCGCGCTCGGCCTCGGCGCCTGGCAGATCCTGGTCTCGCTCGGCATCGGTGCGCTGGTGCTGTTCGTGCTGCTCACCGTCGCCGGGTACATGGGCTACCGGACAGGCCTGCCGTTCCCGGTGATGAGCCGGATCTCCTTCGGCGTGCGCGGCGCCCAGCTCCCGGCCCTGGTGCGCGGCGCGGTCGCGATCGCCTGGTTCGGCATCCAGACCTACCTCGCCACCCGGGTGCTCGTCGTGATGGTCCTGGCCGTGGCTCCCTCGGCCGGTGCGCTGGAACAGGTGTCGTTCCTGGGGCTGTCGGTGCTGGGCTGGATCTGCTTCGTCGTCCTGTGGGTCGTGCAGGTGGCGATCCTGCTGCGCGGCATGGACGGCATCCGCCGCTACGAGGCCGTCGCCGGCCCGATCGTGCTGGTGACCCTCGCGGTGCTCGCGGGCTGGGTGCTGTGGCAGACCGGTGGCGACATCGCGCTGTCGGTGCCCGAGCCGCTGACCGGCGGGGCGATGTGGGTGCAGATCCTCGCCGGGGCGTCGCTGTGGACGGCGATCTACGGCACCTTCGTCCTCAACTTCTGCGACTTCACCCGCGGCGCGGTGTCCACCGGCGCGGTCCGGCGCGGCAGCTTCTGGGGGATCCTGCCGAACACCCTGTTCTTCGGTGTCGTCGTCGTGGTGCTGGCGGGCGGCCAGCTGCGGATCGGCGGCCAGGTGATCTCCAGCCCGGCCGACGTCGTCAACACCATCCCCAACACCCCGCTGCTGCTGGTCGCCTCCGCCGCGCTGCTGATCCTGACGATCGCGGTCAACCTGATGGCGAACTTCGTGGCCCCCTGCTACGCCCTGTCGAACCTGTTCCCGCGGGTGCTCGACTTCCGCCGGGCCGGGGTGGTGAGCGCGCTGATCGGGCTGATCATCCTGCCCTGGAACCTGTACGACTCCCCGGTGGTGATCACCTACTTCCTGGGTGTGCTCGGCGCGCTGCTCGGCCCGCTGTTCGGGATCGTGATGGCCGACTACTGGCTGGTCCGGCGCGGACGCATCGACGTCCCCGCGCTCTACACCGAGGCGAGCACCGGCGCCTACCACTACCGCGGCGGGGTCAACCGGCGCGCGGTCGCGGTGTTCGTGCCGTCCGCGGTGGTCGCCGTCGCCGTCGGGTTCGTCCCCGCGCTGGAGCCGGTCGCGCCGTTCAGCTGGTTCCTCGGCGCCGGGATCGCGGCGCTGCTGACCGTGCTCGTCGCCCCGCGCGGACGGGAGTACCGCGCGGTCTCCGGGGAGTCGCTGGCCGTCGCACCGACCGGGGGGCACTGATGCGCATCGTCGTCGTCAACGTCAACACCACCGGGTCGGTGACCGAGGCCATCGCCGCCTCCGCCCGCGCCGTCGCGGCACCGGGCACCGAGATCGTCGGGCTGACGCCCCGGTTCGGCGCCGAGTCGGTCGAGGGCAACCTGGAGAGCTACCTGGCCGCGGTCGGGGTCGCCGACGCCGTCGCGCGCTACGCCGCCTCCGGCGAGCGGTTCGACGCGGTGATCCAGGCCGGCTACGGCGAGCACGGCCGCGAGGGCCTCCAGGAGATGCTCGACGTGCCCGTCGTCGACATCACCGAGGCCGCCGCGACCACCGCGATGTACCTCGGCCACCGCTACTCGGTGGTGACCACCCTGGACCGCACCGTCCCGCTGATCGAGGACCGCCTGCTGCTGGCCGGGCTGGACCGGCGCTGCGCCTCGGTGCGCGCCTCCGGGCTCGCGGTGCTGGAGCTGGAGCAGGACCCGGACCGCGCGGTCGCCGCGATCGTCGAGCAGGCCCGGGTCGCGGTCGAGCAGGACCACGCCGAGGTGATCTGCCTCGGCTGCGGCGGCATGGCCGGGCTGGACGCGAAGGTCCGCGCCGAGACCGGGGTGCCCGTCGTCGACGGGGTGCAGGCCGCGGTCACCGTCGCCGAGTCGCTGGTCCGGCTCGGCCTGACCACCTCGACGAGCCGCACCTACGCGGCACCCCGTACCAAGAAGATCACCGGATTCCCCCTGGAGATGTCATGACCAGCTACGACCTGGTGGTCCGCGGGAAGCGGATCATGACCACGGCGGGCGAGCAGCCCCGCGAGATCGGCGTGACCGGCGGGCGGATCGTCGCCATCGAGCCGCTCGGCAACGGCCTCGACGGGGCCCGGGTGATCGACCTCGCCGACGACGAGGTGCTGCTGCCCGGCCTCGTCGACACCCACGTGCACGTCAACGAGCCCGGCCGCACCGAGTGGGAGGGCTTCGCCTCGGCGACCCGGGCCGCCGCGGCGGGCGGGGTCACCACGATCGTCGACATGCCGCTGAACTCGATCCCGCCGACCGTCGACGTCGCGGCGCTGGAGGTGAAGCGGAAGGTCGCCGAGCACCAGGCGTTCGTCGACGTCGGGTTCTGGGGCGGCGCGGTGCCCGGCAACCTCGGCGACCTGCGCGGTTTGCACGACGAGGGCGTCTTCGGGTTCAAGTGCTTCCTGCTGCACTCCGGCGTCGACGAGTTCCCGCCGCTCGACGCCGACGAGATGGAACGCGACATGGCCGAGCTGGCCACCTTCGACGCCGTCATGATCGTGCACGCCGAGGACTCCCGGGCCATCGAGAAGGCCCCCACCCCGCACGGCGCGAAGTACGACACCTTCCTGCGCTCGCGCCCGCGCGGCGCGGAGAACCTGGCGATCGCCGAGGTCATCGAGCGGGCCCGCTGGACCGGGGCGCGCGCGCACGTGCTGCACGTGTCCTCCTCCGACGCGCTCCCGATGATCGCCACCGCGCGGCGCGACGGCGTCCGGATCACCGCCGAGACCTGCCCGCACTACCTCACGCTGTTCGCCGAGGAGATCCCCGACGGCGCCACCACGCACAAGTGCTGCCCCCCGATCCGCGAGGCGTCGAACCGGGAGCTGCTGTGGGAGGGGCTGCTCGACGGGACGATCGACTGCATCGTGAGTGACCACTCGCCCAGCACCGCCGAGCTGAAGCTGCTCGACTCCGGGGACTTCGGGCTCGCCTGGGGCGGGGTGTCGTCGCTGCAGCTGGGGCTGTCGCTGGTGTGGAGCGAGGCCCGCCGGCGCGGCATCGGGCTCGCGCAGGTGGTGCAGTGGATGGCGTCGAAGCCCGCCGACCTGGTCGGGCTGCGCTCCAAGGGCCGGATCGCACTGGGCTACGACGCCGACCTCGCCGTCTTCGCCCCCGACGCCGCCTACGTCGTCGACCCGGACCGGCTGCACCACAAGAACAAGGTGAGCGCCTACGCCGGCCGGTCGCTGTCCGGCGTGGTCCGGCGCACCGTCTTGGGCGGCCGCGACGTCGACGTCTCCGGTGAGCCGCACGGCAGGCTGCTGCGCCGCGGCTCGGTGGAGCGGGTGACGGGTGCACCCGGCGCCCCGGACGGCCCCGAGGTCCCGGCCGCACCGCCCGAGCAGGGCTAGACTTCCGTCATGCGGAAGAACGATCCCGACAGCCGTGTCGACGCCGGTGCGGACGTCACCGCGTCCGCACCGGCCCGCTCGGGCACCGTGCAGTCCGTGGAGCGCGCCGTGGACCTGCTGGAGGCGATGGCCGACGCGGGCGGCACGGTCAGCCTGTCCCACCTCGCGGCCACCTCCGGGCTCCCGCTGCCGACCATCCACCGGCTCGTCCGGACCCTGGCGGGGCGCGGCTACGTCCGCCAGCAGTCCTCGCGCGAGTACGCCCTCGGCCCCCGCCTGGTGCGCCTCGGCGACACCGCGGGACGCCTGGTGGGCATGTGGGCTCGCCCGCGGCTCGCCGGCCTGGTCGACGACCTGGGGGAGAGCGCCAACCTGGCGCTGCTGGAGGGGAACCAGGTCGTCTACGTCGCCCAGGAGCCCGGCCGGCACTCGATGCGGATGTTCACCGAGGTCGGACGACGGGTGTCGCCGCACTGCACCGCCGTCGGGAAGGCGCTGCTGTCCCGGATGCCGGTCGAGCGGGCGCGGGAGGTGCTGCGGCACACCGACTTCGTGCGGCACACCGACAACACGATCACCTCGCCCGAGGAGTACTTCGCCGAGCTCGACAAGGTCCGTGCCGCCGGGTACGCCGTCGACGAGGGAGAGCAGGAACTCGGGGTGCGGTGCGTCGCCGTCGCGCTCGACGGGCCGCTGCCCGCCGCGGTGTCCATCTCCGGCCCGACGACCCGGATGACCGACGCACTCCTCGACTCCGCCGTGCCGAAGCTGCAGTCCGTGGCCGACGCGCTGGTGGCCGAGCTGGCCCGGCAGGACGCCGCGGGGGCCTGAGGCCCGAGATGATCGCGACGGGTGAGGGGATCGGTGCCACATCCGGCACCGATCCCCTCACTCGTGATGATCACCCGATCGCACGTGTGACGGCTTCGGGCCGATCGGCCGTGGTGGGCCGGCCCGTCGGTCACCCTGCGCCGGTGACCGAACTGGAACGTCTCCTGGTGCGGCAGGGCGGACTCGTCACCCGTGCCCAGGCGATCGCCTATGGTGTCCCGGCCCGAACGGTGGCCCGGCGGGTGTCCTCGGGGACCTGGCGGGAGCGGTTCCCCGGGGTGTACCTGGTCGCCGGGCACCGGGCCACCCCGGAGACCCGGGTCCGGGCGGCGTGGCTGTGGGGCGGCGCCCGCAGCACCGTGACCGGGCTCGCGGCGGCCTTCTGGCTGGGTCTGCGCCCGGGCGCCCCGCCCGAGGTGCTGCTCGCCGTCCCGCCGACCGTGCAGCGGGGCAGGCGGCCGGGAGTCCGGCTGCGTCGACGGGCACTCGACCCCGCCGACCGGGTCGTCCACCGCGGGATCGTCGCGACGGCGCTACCGCTGACCGTGCTGGAGAGCTCCGCCGAGCTGGACGGCGACGCCGCCGCGGCGTTCCTCGACCGGGCCCTGCAACGGTGGGTCTCGTTCGCGCAGCTGCACGAGGCCTACTGCCGGGTGGCCGGTACCCGGGGTATCGGCCCGGCCGGGCGGCTGCTCGTCGCCGCGGGGGACCGGGCCGACTCCGCCCTGGAACGTCGGCTCCTGCGGCTGCTGCGCGAGGCCCGGCTCCCCGGGCTCGTGCGCGCGGTGCCGTTCGGGCCCTGGACGATCGACCTCGCCTTCCCCGCGGCGCGGGTGGCGGTCGAGGTCGACGGGTGGGCCTGGCACAGCGACCCGGAGCGGTTCCGCACCGACCGGCGCAAGCAGAACGCACTGGTCGCAGCCGGGTGGACGGTGCTGCGGTTCACCTGGTCCGACGTCCACGACCGGCCGGCGGAGACGGTGGGGCGGATCCGGCGGGCCGTCGATGATCGCGCCGCCTGAGGGGTCCGGTGCCATATCCGGCACCGAACCCCTCGCGGACGACGATCATGCGGCGGCGCTCAGTCCTCCTTGACCTGGGTGCCCGGCTTCGCCGTGACCGGCTCGTAGGAGTCCGGGCCCAGCACCTCGCCCGAGGCCAGGATCCGGATCTCCCCGGTCTGCACCAGCACCGGCGGGCCCGCCGCGACGACCGACGGCGCCGACGGCCGCCCGGGGGCGAACACGTTGAAGAACAGGTTGAGCAGCACCGCGACGATCGCCGCCGAGCTGATGCCGGAGTGGAAGATCGTCGCGAACCAGTCCGGGAAGTTCGCCCAGAAGTCCGGCGACACCACCGGGACCAGGCCGAACGCCAACGACGCCGCGACGATCACCATGTTGTTGGTCCCGCGGTACTCGACGGCGGCGAGCGTCCGGATCCCGCTGGCGGCGACCGTGCCGAACAGCACGATGCCCGCCCCGCCGAGCACCGGCTGCGGGATCGCCGAGAACACCGCGGACGCCATCGGCGAGAGCCCCAGCACCAGCAGGAGCAGCCCACCGGCGGCGACGGCGAACCGGCTCCGGATCCCGGTCAGCGCGACGAGCCCGACGTTCTGGGCGAACGCCGTCGCCGGGAAGGAGTTGAACACCGGCGCGACCACCGAGGCGGCCATGTCGGCGCGCAGCCCGTCGCCGACCCGGCGGGCGTCCACCCGGGTCTCGACGACCTCGCCGACCGCGAGGATGTCGGCGGTGGTCTCCACCATGATCACCAGGACCACGATGACCATCGAGACGGTCGCCCCGACCGTGAACAGCGGGGTGCCGAACGCGAACGGCGCGGGCAGCGCGGCGACGCTCGCCCCGCCGACGCCGGAGAAGTCGCTCAGCCCGGCCACCAGCGCGACGACGGTCCCGACCAGCAGCCCGAGCAGCACCGACAGCCGCGACAGTACCGCGATCTTCCCGGCGACGACCACCACCAGGAACGTGAACCCGGCCAGCGCGATCGAGGGCAGCGCGGCGAACTCGGGGTTGGGCACCGTCGCCCCGCCCACGGTGATGGTCTCCCGGCCGGTGATCCAGCCGGTCGCCACCGGCATCAGCGACAGCCCGATCACGGTGATGATCGACCCGGTCACCACCGGCGGGAACAGCCGTACCACCCGGGCGAAGAACGGGGTGATCAGCAGCCCGACCGCGGCCGCGACGATCACCGCGCCGTAGACGGTGCGCAGGCCGTCGGTGCCGTCGTCGCCGACGATCGCGATCATCGTCGACACCGAGGCGAACGAGGTGCCCTGCACCAGCGGCAGCTGCGACCCGAAGAACGGCAGGCCGAGGGTCTGCAGCAGGGTGGCGAGCCCGCTGACGAACAGCCCGGAGGCGACGAGCACGGCGCTCTGCGCGGGGGTGAGCCCGGCCGCGCCGCCGATGATGATCGGTACCGCGATCACGCCGCCGAACATCGCGAGGATGTGCTGGACGCCGTAGCCGACCGTCGGCCCGATCCCGAGCCGTTCGTCCTCCGGACGTGGTGCCTGTTCCGTGCTCATGGCGGATCCCCTCGGTGGGAGTGGCGGGTCAGACGGAGGACGGCACGTCGGTCCACGCCTCCGGCGCCGGGGTCACGCCGTCGCGGACGACGGTGCCCTCGATCAGGCCGTAGGGGCGGTCCGCGGCGTGGAACACCTCGTTCGGGTTCTTGAGCCCGAACGGCGACAGGTCGGACAGGAAGTGGTGCTTGTTGGGCATCGCGAAGCGGATCTCGGCGACGCCGTCGCAGGCCTCGATCGCGGCCCGGCCCATCTCGTAGAGCGACTGCTGCAGCGCGAGCGAGTGGGTGGTGGCGAACGACGACAGCATCGCCGCGCCGATCGCGTCGTAGGCGCCGTTGAAGTCGATCCCGGCGGCGACGGCGTCGGGCAGGTAGCGCCAGCGCGCGGTGACCGAGGTGGCGAGGATGCGGTCGTCGGTCTCGACGAGGGTCGTGTACCGGTCGCGCGGGAAGCCGTGGAACTCGCTGCCGGTGGACTTCAGCACGGTGAGGTCCTTCAGCCCGGCGGTGACGTGGGTGGCTCCGCCGGTCTTCTGCACCGTCGCCAGCCGGGTGGCCCGGCCCTTCCGGACGAACGAGTGGTCGTGGCCGGCGCCGTCGACGACGATCCGCTCCCACTCGTACTGCTCGGCCTGCCAGAGCCCGCCGGTGATCCAGTCGAACTCGCCGGTGAAGTGGTTGCCGAGCAGCAGCAGGAACTCCTCGGGCGAGGTGATGCCGTGCTCGGACGCGAAGGCGTACACCACGTTCTTCTGGGTGTCGGTGGCGACGACCTTGGAGTTGTCGCCGGTCAGGTAGCTGCTCTCGAGCGCGGCGCCGCGCAGCTGGCTGGTCACGTTGAGGTCGGTGATCTCGTGCCGGGCGGTGTCGCGCACGACCCGCACCACGCGGACCTCCGCCTTGCCGTACTTGTTGTCGCCGAGGTGGACCGAGACGGACATGATCAGCTCCCGAGATAGGTGGAGTAGGAGTAGGGCGACAGCAGCAGCGGGACGTGGTGGTGGCGGTCGGTGCGCTCCGGGCGGAACGCGATCGACACCTCCGGGAAGAACGGGCTCGGCGTGGTGAACGTGATCCGGTGCAGCACCCCCGCGGTGAGCGCGGCGGACTCCGGGGCGCGCCAGCGGCCGTCGTCGTCGGTGGTGCCCGACGCCAGCACGGTCCCGTCGGCGCCGGTCAGGGTGACCGGGACGCCGGTGGCCGGGCGGCCCGCCGCGGCGTCGAGGACGTGGGTGGAGAAGCTGCTCATGCCAGCACCTGCCGCATCCGCAGCGCGGTGATCTCGGCCAGCTGCCCGGCGGCCTCGGCGCGCTCGGCGGCCGGGTCGTTGCCCAGCCTGCGCTCCAGCTCCGCGAGGATCTGCCCGGCGTCGCGGCCGGCGGCCCGGATCAGGAACACGTGGCCGAAGCGCTGCTCGTAGGCGGCGTTGCCGGCGGCGAGCCGGGCGGCGGTGTCCGCGCCGCTGTCCACACCGGACTGCTCGGAACGGGAGAACGCGGCGCCGTCGGCGTGGGCGCCGCCGGGTCGCTCGCCGATCCGGGGGTGCCCGGCCAGCGCGGCGTCGATCTCGGCGCTGTCCAGGGCGAGGACCGCCTTCTCCGCCGCGGCGACGGCGTCGTCGACGCTGCCGTACGGGCGCCCGGCCAGCATCCGGTCCGCCCACACCGGCGAGGTGGCGCAGGCACGCAGGGCCGGGCGCAGCTCGTCGGGCGGGGCGGTGTTGAGTCGGTCGAGGGTCAGGTCGTCCGGCATGGGTCCTGCTTCCGTGCTCGTTCCGTGAGTTTCACGATGCGGAATCGTGGTTCCGAAGTGTCATCAGTGTTGGTTTCGCGACGGGGAGGTGTCAAGGGTCACTCCGTCGAGCGGCTCCGTCCGCGGCGGGGTCCGGCCGACCAGGCTGCGGGACACGGCGCCGGGGGACACCGGACCCGGCCGGTTCGTCACGTACTCGTCCCGCCGCGCAAGGAGATCGTCATCCGACGCCGGTTGTGTCCGGTGTGCGTGGTTCCGGCGTCACGCAGTCGTGACCCGCGGGCAACCGGCGCCGTCGTTGCGGAACGCAGCATTCCTCATCGGTGGTCCCACCGACCCGGCCACCGTGGGGGCATCGGATGACACAGGAGATGAACCGGCCGGCACCGGCGGCGTCGGAGGCCGGGGCCGCGCGCGAGACGCTGGAGGACTACACGCTGCGGTTCGCGCCGCGCAGCTACCGCCGCTGGTCGCCCGGCGTGGTCGGGGTGACCGCGCTGGGCGGCATCGCCTACCTCGCGGACTTCGCGATCGGCGCCAACATCGGCATCGCCTACGGCACGACGAACGCGCTCTGGGGCATCGCGGTGTTCGCGCTGGTCGTCATCGCGACCGGGCTGCCGCTGGCGTACTACGCGGCCCGCTACAACCTCGACCTGGACCTGATCACCCGCGGCAGCGGCTTCGGCTACTACGGCTCGATCCTGACCAACGTCATCTTCGCGACGTTCACCTTCATCTTCTTCGCCCTCGAGGGCTCGATCATGGCCCAGGGCCTGCAGCTGGGCCTCGGCGTCCCGCTCTGGGCCGGCTACGCCGTCTCCACGGTGATCATCTTCCCGCTGGTCGTGTACGGGATGTCGCTGCTGTCGACCCTGCAGGTGTGGACGACGCCGCTGTGGCTGGTCCTGATGGTGCTGCCGTTCGGCTACCTGCTGGTCGCGCACCCGGACTCGGTCTCGACCTTCCTGGCCTACCAGGGCGAGGACGGCCGGGGCGCGCCGAGCCTCGGCTCGGTCATGCTCGCCGCCGGGGTCTGCCTGTCGCTGATCGCCCAGATCGCCGAACAGATCGACTACCTGCGGTTCATGCCGCCGAAGACGCCGGAGAACGCGCGCCGCTGGTGGGCCGCGACCCTGCTCGCCGGGCCGGGCTGGGTGCTGTTCGGCGCCGCGAAGCAGGTCGTCGGGCTGTTCCTGGCGGTGTACCTGATCGCGAACGTCGCCGACGGCGCGACCGTCGCCAACGAGCCGGTGCACCAGTTCCTGTCGATCTACTCCGACCTGATGCCGGGCTGGCTGGCGATCACCCTGGCCGTCGTGCTGGTCGTCATCAGCCAGATCAAGATCAACGTCACGAACGCCTACTCCGGCTCGCTGGCCTGGACGAACTCCTTCACCCGGATCACCGGGACCTACCCCGGCCGGCTGGTGTTCCTCGGCGTCAACCTGGTGATCGCGCTGGTGCTGATGGAGGCGAACATGTTCGACTTCCTCAACACGATCCTCGGGTTCTACGCCAACATGGGCATCGCGTGGATCGTCGTCGTCGCCACCGACATCGTCGTGAACAAGTACCTGCTGGGGATCTCGCCGAAGGTCCCCGAGTTCCGCCGCGGGATGCTCCACGCGGTCAACCCGGTCGGGTTCGGATCGGTCGTCCTGGCGGGCGGGCTGTCGATCGCGGCGTTCTTCGGGCTGCTGGGGGAGGCGCTCGCGCCGTTCTCGCCGCTGGTCGCGATCGTGCTCGGCGTCGTCCTGCCGCCGGTGATCGCGGTCGCCACGAAGGGCCGGTACTACCTGCGCCGCCCGGACGACGGCATCGACCTGCCGATGTTCGACGAGCACGGCAATCCCTCGGACGCCGTGCTCGGCTGCCACGTGTGCGGCCAGGACCTGGAGCGCCCGGACATGACGGCCTGCACCGCCCACGACGCGCACGTCTGCTCGCTGTGCCTGAGCACCGACCGGGCGCGGGAGCACGTGCTCCCGGCCCAGGGGTGATCACGACCGGCGAGGGGATCGGTGCCGGATCCGGCACCGATCCCCTCACCGGTGCCGATCATGGTCCGACGGGGTGCGAGGCCGCCGCGGCGACCGCCCCGGCCAGCCGCCGGGCGGCGGTGACCGCGTCGTGGCCGACGGCCGTCGCGAGCATCCCGCGCACGGCCAGGGGCGACAGGCTCCAGCCCTCCCCGCAGGCCGGGGACACCGGCTCGCCGCCGGGGCCGATCACGACCTCGGTGCCCAGCACCCGGTGCCCGGCCAGGTGGGCGGGGGAGGCGTCGAGCAGCGGGTCGCCGATCTCCTGGGTCTGCACCAGCAGTGGGCGGCCGTCCTCGGTGACCCGGACGGTGCCCCGGTAGCGGCCGGCCCGCTCGCCGGTCCGCCCGGCGACGAGCACGTCACGGGCGTGCAGCGTCGCCGTCGGGGCCAGCCGCACGTCCAACACGGTCTCGTGGTCGGCGCGGGCGGTGACCACCGTCGGCTCGGGGCGGTAGGTCAGCGACCCGCCGTCGGCGACGGTGGCGCGCAGCACGGTGCGGCTCGGTCGTCCCGCCCCGGGCAGCGCGACGGCGGCGGCGACGCCGGTCAGCACCAGGTGGGCGCCGGGCCCGACGGTGACGGTGAGCTCGACGTCGTCGCCGGCCAGCGGGGTCGACGCCGACCCCACCAGGTGCACGACGGCCTCGGGGCACGCCGCGCCGGCCACCCCGCGCCGCGGCACCAGCGCGAGCGGGGCCTGCGCCCGCAGCGCCGTCACGACCGTGCGGCCCTCCCGCGCCACGACGCCCAGCTGCGCGCAGGCCCGCACCTCAGACCGTCGCCCGGACCGCGGCGACCTGCTCGCACACCCACGCCCCGACCCGCGCGGCGCCCGGGTCCTCGACCAGCGACTGCGCGATCACCGGCAGCTCCCCGCGGATCCGCGCGGCGTCCCCGGTCATCACGGCGAGGTCGGCGCCGACCAGCGGCGCCAGGTCGGTCTTGTTGATCACCAGCAGGTCGGCGGTGGTGACACCAGGGCCGCCCTTGCGGGGCACCTTGTCCCCGCCCGCGACGTCGACGACGAAGATCTGCCGGTCCACCAGCCCCCGCGAGAACACCGCGGTGAGGTTGTCCCCGCCGGACTCGACGAGGACCAGCTCCAGGGCCTCGTCACCGGAGAACCGCTCCTCGAGCAGGTCGATCGCGTCCAGGTTGGCGGTGATGTCGTCGCGGATCGCGGTGTGCGGGCAGCAGCCCGTCTGCACCGCCTCGACCCGCTCCGGGGGCAGGACGGCGTTGCGGCGCAGGAAGTCCGCGTCCTCGGTGGTGTAGATGTCGTTGGTGACCACGGCCAGGCGCACCCGCCCGGCGAGGCTGCGGGCCAGCGCCGCGACCAGGGCGGTCTTGCCCGAGCCGACCGGGCCGCCGATGCCGATGCGCACGGCGCGGCCGCCGGTCGGGGCGGGTGCGTGGTGGTCGTGGTCGGCGACGGTCGGGTCGAAGCTGATCACGTGACCGTGCCCGTGACCGGCGCCGGTGGGTTCAGGAGGCAAACAGACGCACCCTCTCGCGGTGGTGGTGGACGTGGGACTCGGCCATGAGGTCGAGCACCGGCGCACCGGGCGCCGGGAGGTCCTCGGGCGGGCCGTCCGCCAAGGACGCGGCCTCGTCGACGACGGCGGCCAGGTCGTCGCCGAGCGCGACGATCGCGGCGTTCACGGCGAACGGGTCCAGCCCGAGCAGCCGCACCGCCGCCGACGCCGGTCCGGAGACGGCCAGGTAGGCGACGCAGCGGGCCGCGGCCGACGGCGGCTCCCCGGTCCCGCCGATCACCGCGCCGGTCAGCAGCGGGTGGTGCGGGCGGGGGTGGGCGGTGAGCAGGGCACCCAGCACCGGCGCCGGCCACGCCGCCCGCACCGCCCGCAGCGACGCCCGGCCCTGGGCCCGGGACGCCTCCCGCTGCGCCACCGAGGGGGTGCGGGCGTCGAGCGCGGCGTCCAGGGCCGCCCACCCGTCGCCCCCACCGTCGACGGCGAGCTGCGCGGCCGCCGCGGCGGCGCAGGCGGCGACCCGGCCCGCGGTGCGCAGCCGCCCCCGCAGGAACGCGTGCAGCGAGGCGACGTCGCCGACCAGGCCGCGCTCGGCGGCCTCCTCCAGGCCACCGGAGTGCACGTGCCCGCCGCCGGGGAACCGGGCGTCGGACAGGACGAGCGAGGCGAGCATCAGAACAGGAAGTACCGCTGCGCCATCGGCAGCTCGGCGACCGGGGCGGGCTCGACGACGTCCCCGTCGATCGTCACGGTGAACGAGTCCGGGTCGACCCGCACGTCCGGGGTGGCGTCGTTGAGCAGCATCCCGGCCTTGCGCACCGAGCGGGTGTCGGCCACCGGCACCGCGGGCGTCGCCAGGCCGAGCCGGTCGGGGACGCCGTCGGCCAGCGCCGAGGGGGCCATGAACGTCAGCGATCCCAGCGCCGCGGGGATGTGGGCGTAGCCGAACATGGGCCGCCCGTAGACCGGGCCCGGGGTCGGGATGGAGGCGTTCGCGTCGCCCATCTGCGCCCACACGGCGAACCCGCCCTTGAGCACGACCTCGGGGCGCACCCCGAAGAACTTCGGCTCCCACAGCACCAGGTCGGCGAGCTTCCCGACCTCCACCGAGCCGACGTGGTCGGCGGCACCGTGCGCCAGCGCCGGGTTGATCGTGTACTTCGCGACGTAGCGCCGGGCGCGCAGGTTGTCGGCGCGGTCGGAGTCACCGGGCAGCGGCCCGCGGGCGGCCTTCATGACGTGTGCGGTCTGCCAGGTCCGGATGACGACCTCGCCGATGCGGCCCATCGCCTGGGAGTCCGAGCTCATCATCGAGATCGCGCCCAGGTCGTGCAGCACGTCCTCGGCGGCGATCGTCGTCGGGCGGATCCGGGACTCGGCGAAGGCCAGGTCCTCGGGCACCGACGGGTTCAGGTGGTGGCACACCATGAGCATGTCGAGGTGCTCGTCGAGGGTGTTGACGGTGTGCGGACGGGTCGGGTTCGTCGACGACGGCAGCACGTGCGAGGTGCCGACGACCTCGATGATGTCCGGGGCGTGCCCGCCGCCCGCGCCCTCGGTGTGGAAGGCGTTGATCGAGCGGCCGTCGATCGCGGCCAGGGTGGACTGCAGGAACCCGGCCTCGTTGAGGGTGTCGGTGTGGATCGCGGCCTGCACGCCGGTCTCCTCGCACACCCGCAGACAGACGTCGATCGCCGACGGGGTGGTGCCCCAGTCCTCGTGCAGCTTGAACCCGCCCGCCCCGGCGCGCAGCTGCTCGTGCAGCGCCCCGGCCGAGGTGGTGTTGCCCTTGCCCATCAGCAGGAGGTTCACCGGCTGGTGGTCCATCGCCTGCAGCATCCGGGAGATGTTCCACGGGCCGGGCGTCACGGTCGTGGCCTTGGACCCGTCGACCGGGCCGGTGCCGCCGCCGAACAGCGTGGTGACCCCGGAGGCGAGCGCGGTCTCGACCAGCTGCGGGCAGATGAGGTGCACGTGCGCGTCGATCGCGCCGGCGGTGAGGATGCGCCCGTTGCCCGACAGCACCTCGGTCCCGGGCCCGATCACCAGCGCCGGGTCGACCCCGTCCATGGTGTCCGGGTTCCCGGCCTTGCCGATACCGACGATGCGGCCGTCCTTCACCCCGACGTCGGCCTTCACCACGCCCCAGTGGTCGAGCACGACGGCGCCGGTGATCACCAGGTCCGGGCAGTCCGCGGCCAGGACGGCCGCCTGACCCATCGACTCCCGGATCACCTTGCCGCCGCCGAACATGACCTCGTCGCCGGACGCCGGGCCGCGCGAGCGGTCCTCGGTGACCTCGATCAGCAGGTTCGTGTCGGCGAGCCGGATCCGGTCCCCGACGGTCGGGCCGTAGAGGTCGGCGTAGCGCGCGCGGTCGATGCTCACTGCTCGTAGCTCCGCTCGTCGAGGGCGCCGGCACGTTCCGGACGCAGGCCGGGGACCCGGCGCGCCCCGGCGATCGGCACCAGCGTCACCTCGCGCTCCACCCCGGGCTCGAACCGCACCGACGTCCCGGCGGGGACGTCGAGCCGGTGCCCCCACGCGGCGTCGCGGTCGAAGGACAGGCCGGGGTTCGCGGCGGCGAAGTGGTAGTGCGACCCGACCTGCACCGGGCGGTCCGCGGCGTTGACCACGGTGAGCGTCAGCCGGGGGCGGCCGGGGTGCAGCTCGACCGGCTCGGTGCCGACGAGGATCTCGCCGGGGGTCACGCGATCGGCCCGTGGACGGTGACGAGCTTCGTGCCGTCCGGGAAGGTGGCCTCGACCTGCACCGAGTCGAGCATCTCCGGGACGCCGTCGAGGACGTCGTCGCGGGTCAGGACCTCCCGGCCGCTGCTCATCAGCTCGCTGACGGTGCGGCCGTCGCGGGCGCCCTCCAGGACGTGCTCGGTGATCAGCGCGACCGACTCCGGGTAGTTCATCCGCAGACCCCGCTCCCGACGCCTGCGGGCGACGTCGGCGGCGACGTGGACGAGGAGCTTGTCGCGCTCGCTCGGGCTGAGGTGCATGCCCCGCATTGTCTCCGGTCCCGGGTTGCGACGGGATTGCCGGGAGGTTCCGAACGGTGTCCCGCCGGGGGCCCGATGTCCGGGTCGACTGTCGGAACCTACGAAAGCCCCGCGACGAGCGGCCCGGGGTTCGTCGGGGACGGCGGTGCCGGGCGGTCCCGGCCCGGGCGCATGGTGATGCAGGTCGCAATCCGGCCCCCTCAGCGCGCCCTGCCCCGTCACACCCTCCGGCTCCCATCGAGGTCACCGATGCGCCTGCGCCGATCCACCAGCCGAACCACCGATCCCGCCCGTCCCGTCCACCCGGTCGACCGGGTGCCGCCCGCCGGACGGCTCGCCGTCTACGGCATGCAGCACGTGCTGGCGTTCTACGCCGGCGCCGTCGTCGTGCCGATCCTGCTCGCCAACGCCATCGGTCTCGACGAGCGCCAGCTCATCCACCTGATCAACGCCGACCTGTTCACCTGCGGCATCGCCTCGATCCTGCAGTCTGTCGGGATCGGCCGGATCGGGGTGCGGCTGCCGCTGCTGCAGGGCGTCACGTTCACCGCGGTCTCGCCGATGATCGCGATCGGGCTCGCCGCGGGTGGTGGCACCGCCGGGCTCACCACCATCTACGGCGCGGTGATCGTCGCCGGGCTGGTCACCTTCCTCGCCGCGCCCTACGTCGCGCGGCTGCTGCGGTTCTTCCCGCCGGTCGTCACCGGCACGGTGATCACCGTGATCGGGCTGGCGCTGCTGCCGGTCGCCGCGACCGACGCCGTCGGCGGCGCGAACGCCCCCGACCCCGGCAACCCGCTCTACCTGGGGCTCGCCCTCGGGACGCTCGCGGTGATCGTGCTGATCCAGCGGCTGTTCCGCGGCTTCCTCGCCACCGTCGCGGTGCTCGCCGGGCTCGTGCTCGGGACACTCGCCGCGGTGCCGTTCGGGCTGGTCGACCTGTCCGCGGTGGGGGAGTCGGACTGGGTCGGGGTGACCACGCCGTTCCACTTCGGCTGGCCGCAGTTCTCGATCGCCGCGATCCTGTCGATGATCGTCGTCATGATGATCACCGCGGTCGAGACGACCGGCGACGTGATCGCGACCGGCGAGATCGTCGACCGGAAGGTGGGCCCGGACGACGTCGCCCGCGCCCTGCGCGCCGACGGCGTCGCCACCACCCTGGGCGGGGTCCTCAACTCCTTCCCCTACACCTGCTTCGCCGAGAACGTCGGCCTCGTCCGGCTCACCCGGGTCTCCAGCCGCTGGGTGGTCGCCGCCGCGGGCGGCTTCATGATCCTCATCGGGCTGGTGCCGAAGGCCGGGGCGCTGGTCGCGGCGGTGCCGCACCCGGTGCTGGGCGGGGCGGCGCTGGCGATGTTCGCGACCGTCGCCGTCGTCGGGATCCAGACGCTGTCGCGGGTCGACTTCCGCGACCACCGCAACGTCGTCGTGGTCGGGTCCGGGCTCGGGGTGGCGTTGTTCGTGACCGTGCAGCCGGACGTGGCGCAGGCCCTGCCGGAGTGGGCGGGCATCGTGCTCGGCTCCGGGATCACCGCGGGCAGCGTCGTCGCGATCGGGCTCAACCTGCTGTTCTTCCACACCGGGCGCCGCCGCGGCGCCGCCCCCGCGACGGCCGGCGGGGACACCGTGACCTTCGACCGGCTCGCCGCCGCCGACGCCGGTGAGTTCGCCGCGGTCCTCGGGCGGCTGTTCGAGGGACCGACCGCGGTGCCCGGGCGGGTGCACGCCCGCGGCCCCTTCACCGACGCCACGGCGCTGCGCGCCGCGGTGCAGGACGAGCTGTTCGCCGCGCCGCCCGAGGAGCAGCGGGCGCTGATGGGCCACTACCCCGATCTGGGCGGTCTGGTGGGCACCGGCTCCGCCGCCCCGGCGCCCGCCCGCGACGGGGGCACCGCGACCACGGGCGCCGGCGCGGCGGCACTGCGCGACCGGGCCGGTCTGGCCCTGCTCGACGGCGACGACCGCGCCGAGCTCGGCCGGCTCGCCGCGGCCTACCGGGAGCGGTTCGGCTTCCCACTGATCGTGTGCCTGCGCGACGCCGGGGACCGCGGCGCCCTGCTCGCGACCGCGCGACGCCGGCTCACCCACCCGCCGGCGCAGGAGCACGCGGCCGCGCTCGTCGCCGTCGCGACCGTCGCCGGGCACCGCTTCGACGACCTCGTGTCCGGCTGAGCGTCCGGCCGGGCCACCGACCGGGCCGTCCGGCCGGCGCGGGACGTCCGCGCCGGCCGTCGCGGTCGTTCCGGGCCGGTACGGTGGCGGCGTGGACCTGGCGATCGGACGGCGCGCGCGGGCGGGGGCGGCCCTGCTGGTCGCGTCGCTGCTCCTGCTCGCCCCGGTCCTGCTGCCCGCCGACGTCGACACCGGTCTCGTCGGCGCCGTCGTCGCGCTCGCCGTCCTCGCCTGGGCGGGGCACCGCGAGCTCGGCGCGATCCACCTCGTCGCCACCGCCGCGACCACCCCGGTCCGCGAGGCCCGCCGGGCCCGGACCCGGGCCGGGACCGTCCGCCAGACCGACCCCGACGCGGCCGGCCGTGCCCGGCCCCGCGCCCCGGGAGCGCTCCGCCCGGAGCAGGTCCCCGGCACCGTCGCGGCCGCCTGACGCGCGCGGTCCGCCGGCCGGTGCGCGGTGCGCACCGGACCGTCGTCGTCCCTGCTCCGGGACCCGTCCCGCCCCTCGGACGTCCCTGGAGTGATCCGTGCTCGACTTCCTGTACTACCCCGTCTCCTTCGTCATGCGCTTGTGGCACGAGCTGTTCGGCGCCCTGTTCGGACCCGCCACCGGGCTGTCCTGGGCGCTGTCCGTGGTGTTCCTCGTGCTCACCGTCCGGGCGCTGCTGGTGCGCTCGGCCTGGACCCGGATGCGGGCCGCCCGGATCGGCCGCGCACTGGCCCCGCAGGTCGCCCGGCTCCGCGAACGCCACCGCGGCGACGCCCGGGCCCTGGCCGAGGCGACCGCCGCGCTGCACCGCACGCACGGCTCGTCGCCGGTCGCCGGGCTCGGGGTGGTCTTCCTGCAGATCCCGGTGTTCGTCGCGCTGCTGCACGTGCTGCGCTCGTTCAACCGGCCCGGCCTGACCTTCGAGCAGAACGCCGCGATCGCCAACTACGCCTTCCCGCCCGACCAGGTCGCCTCGTTCCTGCAGGCCCGGCTGTTCGGGGCGCCGCTGTCGGCGTGGCTGCGGATGCCCGCCGAGCAGCTCGCCGCGTTCGGGGGGACGCCCGTGGACGGGGCGGCGGTCGCCGTCGTGGTGGTCGTGCTGACCGTGCTCGCCGCGGTCTGCACCCACCTCAGCATGCGCTACGCCCGGGTCGACCCGGGTGCCGCGCCGCAGGGCGCCGCCCGGGTCCTCGCGACCCTGCCCTGGATCGCACCGGTCGGCGTCCTCGCCGGCGGGCTGCTCTACCCGGCGCCGGTCGCGCTGCTGCTCTACTGGATGACCGGCAGCGTCGCGACCCTGGTCCAGCAGCTCGTGCTCACCCGGCTGCTCGACCGCAGGCCACCGGTCGTCGTCGCCCCGCCGGCCCCGGAACGCAGCCGGGCGCCACGGCCGGGGGCCAAGCCGGTGCGCCGCCGCCCCGCCGGTGCCCGCCGCTGAGCCGCCGTCAGCGCGAGCGCAGCGCCAGGTAGAGGTCGACGCGGTCGGCGAACGACGACGGGTCGCGCCCGGTCAGCTCCGCCACCCGGCCGATCCGGTACCGGACGGTGTTGACGTGCAGGTGCAGCCGGGCCGCGGTCCGGTTCCACGACCCGGACTCGTCGAGGAAGACCTCCAGGGTCTCCAGCAGCCCGGTGCCCGACCGCGCGTCGTGGTCGAGCACCGGGCCGAGGACCTGGGCGGCGAAGCCGCGCCGCACGTCGTCGGGGACCCCCGCCAGCAGCGCCACGTGCGAGGTGATCTCCCCGGCCCGCACCGAGGTCACCGGGCCGGACCGGGCCGCCGCCAGCCCCGCGGCGTGCCCGGCCTCGGCGAGCGCACCGGACAGCGCGTCCGCCGCCGACGGCCGCGACACCCCGGCCGAGAGTCGGCCGCCGGCCAGGCCCGGCCCGAGCCGGTGCACCGCGGCCAGCACCTGCTCCACCGGGTCCGGGGCGTCCCGGGCCCCGGGCACCGCGACGACGGCGACCGCGTCGCCGCCCTGCACCCCGACCGCGGCCGGGCCGGTGCCGACCAGCGCGTCGAGCAGCACGGTGTGCGCGGTGTCGGCCGGGTCCGCGACGCCCGAGGCGCGCAGCACGACCACGGCGAGGGTCCCGTCCGGCTCGACCCCGGCCTGGCGCAGCCGCACCCGGGTCTCGGGGCGGTCGCCGGTGTCGGCGGCGATCCGGGCCAGCGCGTCGTCGGCGATCGGGCGGGCCACCGCCGCACCCTCCCGGCGCCGGGACCGGTCCAGTGCGGCGATCGCGGCCAGCTCCCCGACGGCGTCGACGGCGTCGGTACCCGCCTGCTGCACGCCCGGCGGCAGCTGGGCCGCGACCAGCCAGCCGGTGGCCCGGGCGGTCCCCGGTGCCGCGGGCACCACCAGGTGCGCCGCACCCGCCGGGGCGGCCGGGACGGTCACCGGCAGCCGGCCCGCGGTGAGGAACCCGGCGACGACGGCGTCCCGCTCGGCGTCGGGCAGGCCCGGCCCGGCGAGCAGCCCGCCCGCCGCGGTCAGCACCCGGCAGACCAGGCCGGTGCCCGCCGACACCGACCCGGCCAGGTCGGCCAGCTCCGCGCCGCCGGCGAACGCGGCGAGCAGCCGCCGGTGCCGGCCCAGGGTGTGGGCGAGCCGGTCCCCGCGGGCCGCGGACAGCGCCCCGATCACCGCCTCGGTCACCGCGCCGAACGACACGTCCACCGGCACCGCGACCAGCACGAGGTCGTGGCGTCGGCAGGCGTCGACGACGTCGGCCGGGATGTCGCCGAACACGGCCTCCCCGGCCACCAGCGCCGCCGCCCCGGACCGCGCGACCGCCGCGACGAACCGCTCCGAGTCCGCGGGCGTCCGCCGCCACACCAGGCCGGACACGACCAGCTCACCGCCGCCCAGGTAGCGCGACGGGTCGGGCAGGTCGGTCGGGTACACCCAGCGCACGGACCGGTCCAGGTCGGCCGCCGAGCCGTGCAGGACCCGCAGCCGCAGCTCCGGACGTGCGACGAGCTCCGAGAGCAGCATGGGAGGAACCTACAACTCGGTGCGCCGCGGGGGACCCCGATTCGTCACGGCGGTGCCTTCTCCCGGTGACCGGCGCGCGGTGCACTGGGTCCATGCAGCAGCCGAGCGCCGGCCGGACCGCACACCGGATCGCCATCGAGGGTGCCCACGTCGTCACCGTCACCGGGGAGGAACTCCGCGGGGGGCACGTCGTCGTCGAGGGGGAACGGATCGCGGAGGTCGGGTCCGGTCCCGCCCCGGCGGGGTCCTACGACCGCCGGGTCGACGCCCGCGGCTGCCTGCTCACCCCGGGCCTGGTCAACACCCACCACCACCTCTACCAGTGGGTGACCCGCGGGCTCGCCGTCGACCACACGCTGTTCGAGTGGCTGACCACGCTGTACCCGGTGTGGGCGGGCATCGACGAGCACGCCGTGCACACCGGCGCCACCGGCGCGCTGTCCGCGCTCGCGCTGTCGGGCTGCAGCACCACCACCGACCACCACTACGTCTTCCCCCGCGAGGGCGGTGACGTGCTCGGCGCCGAGATCCGTGCCGCGCAGCAGGTGGGGCTGAGGTTCCACCCGACCCGCGGCTCGATGGACCTCGGGCGCAGCGCGGGCGGGCTGCCGCCGGACCACGTCGTCTCCGACCGCGACGAGATCCTCGCCGCGTCCGCCGACGCCGTCGCCCGCTGGCACGACCCGTCGCCGGGGTCGATGCTGCGGATCGCGCTGGCCCCCTGCTCGCCGTTCTCGGTGACGGCCGAGCTGATGCGCGAGTCCGCGACGCTGGCCCGCGAGCTCGGGGTGCGGCTGCACACCCACCTCGCCGAGACCGACGACGAGGAGGCGTACTGCCGGGAGCGCTTCGGCGCCACCCCCACCGAGTACGTCGCCGACCTGGGCTGGACCGGGCCCGACGTGTGGTTCGCCCACACCGTGCACCTCGACGACGACGCGGTGAAGACGATCGGCGCGACCGGCACCGGCGTCGCGCACTGCCCCACCTCCAACGGCCGTCTCGGCGCGGGCATCGCGCGGGTCCGCGACCTCGTCGACGCGGGCGCCCGGGTCGGGATCGGTGTCGACGGCGCCGCCTCCAACGAGGGCACCCACCTGCTGGAGGACGTCAAGCACGCCGTCCTGTTCGCCCGCGCCGCGGTCGGCCCCCGTGCCCTGTCGGTGCGCGAGGCCCTGGAACTGGGCACGCTCGGCGGCGCCCGGGTGCTCGGTCGCGAGGACGAGATCGGGTCGATCGAGACCGGCAAGCTCGCCGACCTCGCCCTGTGGCGGCTCGACGGGTTCCGGCACCGCGACGTCGCCGACCCGGTCGCCGCCCTCGTCCTGGGCACCCCGCCGCCGCTGGAGCTGCTGCTCGTGCACGGCCGCCCGGTCGTCGAACGGGACACCGTGCTCACCGTCGACACCGACACCGTCGCCGCCGAGTGCGCCGCCGTGCACCGCGACCTCGTGGCCAAGGCCGGGTGAGCGGATGGACCTGCACACCGTCACCGGGTTCCGGCGCGCCCGCGAGCGCGCCGACCTGGCGCTGGCGCCGGGGGAGCGGATCCTCGCCGGCGGGACGTGGCTGTTCTCCGAGCCGCAGCCCGGCGTCACCGGCCTGGTCGACCTCACCACGATGGGCTGGGAGCCGCTGTCCGACCTGCCCGGCGGCGGCCTGTCGGTGGCCGCGACCTGCCCGATCGCCGACCTCGCCGCGCACGGCGAGCGCACCGGGACCCCGCTGTTCGCCCAGTGCGCGCACGCCCTGCTCGCGTCGTGGAAGATCTGGCACACCGCGACCGTCGGCGGGAACGTGTGCCGCGCCTACGCCGCCGCCGGGATGGTCGCGCTCGCCGCGACGCTCGACGGGCTCGCCGTCGTCTGGCCCCCCGACGGCGAGGAGCACCGCGTCCCGGTCGCGTCGCTCGTCACCGGCAACGGCACCACCGCGCTGGGCCCCGGCGAGGTCCTGCGCGCGGTCGAGCTGCCCGGCGCCGCGCTCCGCGCCCGCACCGCGTTCCGCAAGATCGCACTCGCCGAGCTCGGCCGCTCCGGCGCCGTGCTCACCGGGCGGGTCGACACCGCACCCGACGGCGGCGCCGCCACGTTCGTGATCACCGCCGCGACCGAGGCGCCCACCGTCCTGCGCTACCCGGCCGGCGTGCCCGACGCGGACCGGCTGCGCGCCGACGTCGACGCCGTCGACGGCTGGTACACCGACCCGCTCGGTTCCGCGGACTGGCGCCACGGGGTCAGCGCGGTGCTGCTGGAGCAGATCCGGGAGGAGCTGTCGTGAAGCTGCACGTCAACGACACCGAGCTGGAGGCGGAGCCCGCCCCGGGGCAGTGCACCCGCACGTTCCTGCGCGAGCACGGGCACCTGGAGGTCAAGAAGGGGTGCGACGCCGGGGACTGCGGCGCCTGCACCGTCCTGCTCGACGACCGGCCCGTGCACTCGTGCCTGATCCCCGCCCAGCGCCTCGACGGCGCGCGGGTCACCACCGTCGCCGGGCTGGCCGGGGCGGACGGGGAGCTGCACCCGGTCCAGCAGGCGTTCGTGGAGAAGTTCGGGTTCCAGTGCGGGTTCTGCACGGCCGGCCAGATCGTCACCGCCACCGCGCTCACCCCCGACGACCTCGACGACCTGCCGCGGCGGATGAAGGGCAACCTGTGCCGCTGCACCGGCTACCGCAGCATCCGCGAGGCGATCGAGACCGGCGTCCGTGGCGGCTGCACCCCGCGCGCCCCGGGCGGGACCGCCGGCACCGTCGGCTGCTCGGCGCGGCCGCCGGCGGCGGAGCGCATCGTCACCGGCAGCGAGCCGTTCACCTTCGACACCGACCTCACCGGGGCCCTGCACCTGCGGATCCTCGGCTCCCCGCACGCCCACGCCCGCATCCGGTCGATCGACACCACCGCCGCGCAGTCCGCGCCGGGCGTCGCGCTGGTGCTGACCCACCACGACGTGCCGGACCTGCGCTACTCCACCGCCCGGCACGAGCACCGCACCGACGACCCCGACGACACCCGGATGCTCGACGACGTCGTCCGCCACGTCGGGCAGCGGGTCGCCGCCGTCGTCGCCGAGACCCCGGCGCAGGCCGAGGCGGCCTGCGCGCTGGTCGCCGTCGACTACGAGGTGCTGCCCGCCGTGCTCGACCCGGAGGCGGCCCGGCGGCCCGGTGCGCCGCTGGTGCACCCGGACCGGAGCCCGGCCGACCGCGTCGACGACGCCGGGCGCAACGTCGTGCTCGCCCTGCACGGCGGGCACGGCGGCGACGTCGACGCCGCGCTCGCGGCGTCCGCGCACACCGTCACCGGCACCTGGCGCACCAGCCGCGTCGCGCACGCCCAGCTGGAGTGCCACGGCGCGATCGGCTCGCTCGACGCCGACGGCAGGCTCGTCGTGCGGGCGGGCACCCAGGTCCCGTTCCTCACCCGCGGCGAGCTCGCCCGGGTGCTCGGCCTCGACCCGGACCGGGTCCGGGTGCACACCGCGCGGGTCGGCGGCGGGTTCGGCGGCAAGCAGGAGATGTTCGCCGAGGACCTCGTCGGGCTCGCGGTGCTGCGGACCGGGCGCACCGTCGTCCACGAGTTCACCCGGTCCGAGGAGTTCACCCGCACCGCGCTGCGCCACCCGATGCGGGTCGCGGTCACCCTCGGCGCCGACGACGACGGCCGGCTCACCGCGATGAAGCTCGACGTCCTGTCCGACACCGGCGCCTACGGCAACCACTCCCGCGGGGTGCTGTTCCACTCCGTCGCCGAGTCGGTCAGCGTCTACAACTGCCCCGTCAAGCACCTCGACGCCGAGGTCGTCTACACCCACAACGTGCCCAGCGGCGCGTTCCGCGGCTACGGCCTGGGCCAGGTGATGTTCGCCGTCGAGTCCGCGATGGACGAGCTGGCGATCGCGCTGGACGTCGACCCGTTCGACCTGCGGCGACGCAACATGGTCCGGGCCGGGGACCCGCTGCACGTCGCCCACCACGGCGAGCCCGAGCACGACCTGCACTGGACGAGCTACGGCATGGACCAGTGCCTCGACCTCGTGGAGGACGCCCTGGCCGACGGCACCGGTGACCCGGTCCCCGACGGCCCGACGTGGCGGGTCGGCGAGGGCGTCGCCCTGGGCATGATGACGACGATGGCCCCGTTAGGGCACGCCGCCACCACCACGGTGACGCTGCTGCCCGGCGGGCGCTACCGGCTCGGCGCCGGCACCGTCGAGTTCGGCAACGGCACCACGACCACGCACCGCCAGGTCGTCGCCACCGTGCTCGGTACGACCCCGGACCGCGTCGACGCCCACCACGGCGACACCGACGCCTGCGGCTACGACACCGGGGCGTTCGCCTCGGCGGGCACCACCGTCGCGGGCAAGGCACTGCACGCCGCGGCGACCGCGCTGCGGGAGCGGATCCTCACCGTCACCGGCGGCGGGGAGCTGCACGCGGCCGGTGTCACGGCACCCGGCGGCGAGTGGACGCTCGACGACGTGCTGGCCGCCGCGTCGTCGCCCGCGGGGCTGGCGGCCACGGGGGAGGAGCCCGGCACCGCGCGGGCGATCACCGCGAACTGCCACGGCGTGCGCGCCGCGGTGGACACCGCGACCGGCGAGGTCCGGGTGCTGCGGTCGGTGCAGGCCGTCGACGCCGGCACCGTCCTGAACCCCGAGCAGCTGCGCGGGCAGGTCGAGGGCGGCGCCGCGATGGGACTCGGCAGCGCGCTCTACGAGGAGGTGTACGTGGGAGAGTCCGGGGAGGTCCTCAACCCGGTGTTCCGCACCTACCGGGTGCCGCAGATGGCCGACGTCCCGGATACCGAGGTGCGCTACGCCCGCACCCACGACGCGCTCGGCACCTACGGCGCGAAGTCGATGAGCGAGGCTCCCTACAACCCGGTGGCACCCGCGGTCGCGAACGCGATCCGCCGGGCGCTGGGGGTGCGGCCGTACCACCAGCCGTTCAGCCGCGACCGGGTGTGGCGGCTGGCGGCCGGCGGCACGGCGCCCTGAGGCACGGCGTCCCGAGACGCAGTGGTCAGCCGCGGCGGCGGGCGTGCTCCAGCAGTGCGGTCGCGGTGAGCTTGCCCAGCTCGTTCGCGGCCAGGGGGCTGTCGCCGGTGATGAGGTTGCGGTCGGTGGTGCAGCGGCCGGTCATGTCGTCGTTGACCACACGGACGCCCTCGTCCTGCAGGGCCTTGCCGAGCAGCCACGGCATCTCGCCGGGCAGGTAGCCGATGTCGATGTTGGCGCCGGCGTCGAGCGAGTCGGGGAACACGCACATCTCGTACCCCTCGAACACCGACCGGCCGCGGCCGATGCGGGTCGAGAGGAACGCGGCGGGCCCGTGGCACAGCGACACCACGAGCCGGTCGCTGCGCATCGCCCACTCCAGGGTGTCGCGGACGTCGGTGGAGAACGGCAGCCCGGACAGCGCACCGTGCCCGCCGGGGACGAACACCGCGAGGTAGTCCGAGTCCTCGCCCAGCTCGCGCTCGACGACCTCGGCCAGCGACTTCGGGGCCCGCCACTGGGCGATCAGCTTGTCGCGGGCACTGCCGACCGCCTCGTCCTCGCCGGGGTAGGCCCACCACTCGAACTTCGCCGGGTTGCCGGTGAGCGTCGCGATCTCGACGCCGAACCCGGCCTCCAGGACGTGGTGCAGGGGGAGCAGGGTCTCCACCGGGTGGTTGCCGGTGGAGAAGAAGGTGCCGTTGCCCATGCGCAGGTAGCGCTCGTCGGTGGCCAGGACGAGCACCTTCCAGCGGCCGCCGGTCCAGGCGTGCCGCTCGGTGGCGAGACCGTCGAAGTCGGTCCTCGGCGCGGTGTAGGCGTCCAGCGAGTACGGCGACGGGAAGTAGGCCTCGTGCTCCGCCGGGTCCGCGGTGGGGTCCTTGCTGAGCGTGCTGTCGGACATCGGGGTGCCTCCGGGTCGTTCGTGCGGTGCCCGCGCGGCGTACCCCCGCCCGGTGCCGGTGAACCGCGCCGCCGTGCGTTCACCAACTTGTCCATACAGGGTGGTGGACGGCCCGGCGAGGTGGTGCGACCGTCGCGGGCATGGCAGCTCCCGTGACGACCGCCCGCTACGCCCGCTGGGACGGCGTCGGCGCCCCGTTCCGCCTGGTCACGACCGCGCTCGGCGAGCCGGGGCCGGGTGAGGTCCTGGTGGCGGTCGACCTGGCGACGGTGTGCGGTTCGGACCTGCACACGACCCGCGGGCACCGCTCGTCGCCGGTGCCGGGGGTGCTCGGGCACGAGCAGGTCGGGCGGGTCGTCGCGACGGCGCCGGGCCTGCACCACGTCGACGGGTCGCCGGTGCGGACCGGCGACCGGATCGTCTTCTCGGTCGCCGCGTCCTGCGGGGAGTGCCGCCGCTGCCGTCGCGGGATCCCGCAGAAGTGCACCGACCTGCACAAGTACGGCCACGCCCCGCTGGACGAGGCCCGCCCGCTGACCGGCGGGTTCGCCACCCACTGCCTGCTGGCGCCGGGCACGGCGACGGTCGTCGTCCCCTCGGCGGTGCCCGACGAGGTCGCCGCACCCGCCTCGTGCGCGACGGCCACGGTCGCCGCGGTCCTCGACGCCGCCGGCTCGCCGGGCCCGGGAGCGCGGGTGCTGGTGACGGGTGCGGGCATGCTCGGTGTGACCGCGGCGGCGATGGCCTCCCGCGCGGGCGCCGAGGTCGTGGTCGCCGACCCGCACGCCGACCGCCGCGACCGGGCCCGCCGCTTCGGCGCCGCGGACACGGTCGGGACCCCGCCGGAGCGGGCGTTCGACGTCGCGCTGGAGCTGTCCGGTGCACCCGCCGCCGTGCGCGCCTGCCTCGACGCGCTCGACGTCGGCGGCACCGCCGTCCTCGCCGGTTCGGTGTCGCCCGGCCCCGCGGTGGGACTCGACCCGGAACGCCTGGTCCGCGGGCTGCACACGGTCGTCGGCGTGCACAACTACGCCCCCCGCCACCTCGCCGCCGCGGTCGCGTTCCTCGTCGCCGAGCACACGCGGTTCCCGTTCGCCGAGCTGACCGGTGGCCCGTGGTCCCTCGACGCGCTCGACGACGCCTTCGCCGCCGCCGGGGCGCCGGGTGCGGCGCCGCGCCAGGCCGTGCGGCCCTGACGTCGCTCCCGATCGTCGGGCCGGGCCGGGCCGGGCCGGACCGGGTCTGGCTGGGCTGGGCCGGGTCTGGTTGGGTCGGGGCCGGGCCGCCTCGGGCCCGGTCCGGGTCCGGTCGGGCGCGGGTGCGGGTCCGGTGGGGCCGGGGCGCTGCCGTCGCCGCCGCCCGCCCGACGAGGTCCGGAGCACCATGTCTGGGCTTCTCCGGGCGTACGGATGCCGGCCGTTGGTGTGGCGCTCGTATCCACCCGATGCGCCACGGCGGACCCGACTCCGGGGGTCTGCGGGAACAGCTCATCGCACGAACCGATTCGGCAGGGCGGTCGTCCTCCCGGCTCCGGAGGGGGATGTGTGTCGATTCGCTTACCCGGTAAGCGAATTCAGAACAGGGGCACCTCTGCGTGGCGGCGGCAGCGACAGTGGCGGTGGCAGGGGTGGCGGCGGCGAAGGCGGCGGCGACTGTGGCGGCGGTGCGACTCCGGTCCGGCGCCGTCGTGCACCGGCCCGCGGGCGCGCTCCCGGCGGCGGTCGATCATCTCGGAGCCGGAGCCGGAGCCGGAGCCGGAGCCGGAGCCGGAGCCGGAGCCGGGCCGGGCCGGGCCGAGCCGAGCCGGGGCCGGGGGGGGCGAGCCGGAGTCCGAGCCCGCGGGCCCCGATCCGTGGCGCGACCGGGCCCGGGCACCGCGGTCGCCGACGGGTGCCCGTCGCCGCCCACCCGCGGGCGCCCCCCACCCGCTCACTCCCGCGCGAACCCACCCCGCCCGCTGCGGGTGTTCGTCACCGTCACGGTCGCGACGTCCGGGCGGTAGCGGTCCTCCGACCACTCGAGGGCGTCCCCGGCGGAGTCCCAGGTCAGCCGTCGTTCGCGGAGCAGGGGGTGTCCGACCTCGACGTCGAGCAGGGACGCGTCGAGCTCGTCGGCGGCGACGGCGTCGAAGGTGTGCCGGGCCGCGTGCAGGTCGACGCCCTGGCCGGTGAGCAGGGCGTAGATCGACCCGGCGTTGAGGTCGGCGTCGAGCAGGGCGCGCCCGACCTTCTCCACGTAGGTCATCCGCTCCAGCATCGCGGGACGGTCGTCGAGCAGGCGCAGCCGGATCAGCTGGACCGCGTAGTCCTCGGGCTCCAGGCCCAGCGCCGCCGCGACCGCGGGCGACGGGTGCCGCAGCGCGATCTCGTGCAGGCGCTGGCCCGGGACGTGGCCGGTCAGCTCCGCGCGCCGGGTGAAGGACAGGAACGACTCGAACGGCTGGGCCGGCACCGCGTCGAGCACCACCGGGCGCCGGCCCTGCCCGCCGCCGATCAGGCCCTCGTCGCGCAGGGCGGCCAGTGCCTGGCGGACGGGGCCGCGCGAGGCCGAGAACTCCCGGCACAGCTCGGCCTCGGACGGCAGCGCCTCGCCGACACCGATCGCGCCGCTGCGGATCCGGGTGCGCAGCTCGTCGGCCAGTGTGCGGTGCAACGGGGTCCCCACGGACGGTGACTCTACAAGCGTCAGGCCGCTGAGCACGACGTCCAGGGGTCGGGCAGGTGAACGGATCCCGACTTGTATCGACAAGTCATTGCGGTGCGGGACATCCGGCTGGCACCGTCGCCGCCGTGACCCGGACGAGTGACCTCCTGATCGTCGGGGCCGGCGTCGTCGGCCTCGCCCACGCCGTCGAGGCCGTCGAGCGCGGCCTGGCCGTGACCGTGCTCGAGCGCGACGAGCACGCCGTCGGGGCCTCGGTGCGCAACTTCGGCCACGGCTGCCTCACCGCCCAGACCGGCGACGCGCTGGAGTTCGCCACCCGTGGCCGTGGCACCTGGTTGCGGCTGGGCGCCGAGGCCGGGTTCGGCGTCGCCGAGTGCGGCACCGTGGTCGTCGCCCGGTCGGTCGAGGAGCGCGCCGCGCTCGAGGAGCTCGCGGCCACCCGGGGCGACGACGTCGAGCTGCTCGACCCGGCGCGGGTCCTCGACCGGGTCCCGGTCGCCCGCGAGGGACTGCACGGCGGGGCGTTCCTGCCGCGTGACCTGCGGGTCGAGCAGCGCCGGGCGGCCGGGGCGATCGCGGCGTGGCTCGCGGCCCGGCCCGGTGCCGAGATCCACTTCGGCTGCCCGGTGCACGGCATCGACGCGGCCGGCGCCGGGTCCGGCGAGACCGGGATCGGCGCGGGCGGGATCGGGGACGCGAGCGGCGACGGCCCGGTGGTCGTCCGCACCGGGCGCGGGGAGTTCCGGGCCCACCGGGTCCTCCTCTGCGTCGGTCACGACCTGGACCGCCTCGTCCCCGGCCTCGCCGACGACGCGGGCCTGCGGCGCTGCGTCCTGCAGATGCTGCAGGTCCGCCCGCGCACCCCGCTCACGATCGGCCCGGCCGTGCTCACCGGCAGCTCGATGCTGCGCTACCCGGCCCTGTCGGGCACAGCGGGCGCCGCCGCGCTGCGCGAGCGCTGGCGCACCGAGCGCCCGGAGCTGCTCGACGCGGGCGTCAACCACATGCTCACCCAGCTGCCCGGCGGCGACCTCGTCGTCGGCGACACCCACCACTACGACCGCACACCCGAGCCCTGGACCGACGAGACCCTCGACGACCTGCTGCTCGCCGAGACCCGGGCGCTGCTCGGGACCGGCGTCGACGTCGTCCGCCGCTGGCGGGGCGTCTACGCCGACGCCCCCGGCGAGTTCCTGATCCGCCCGGTCGCACCGGCGACGACCGCCGTCGCGGTCACCTCCGGCATCGGCATGGCCACCGCGTTCGGCCTCGCACCGGCCGTGCTCGACCGCGTCCTCTGAAACGGGAGACCCCCATGCGCCGCCCCCGCCTGCTCGTCGTCGCCGCACTGGCCGCGAGCCTCGCCCTCACCGCCTGCGCCGGCCCGTCCGGCCCCGCCGCCGCCGAGTCGCCCACCTGCCCCGGTGGGCGGATCCGGATGGGCATCGAACCCTTCGAGGACCCGGCGAAGCTCGTGCCCGCCGCGGAGATCCTCGGCGACGCCCTCGAACGCCGGCTGAGCTGCCCGGTCCAGGTGCAGGTCACCGACGACTACGCGGCCGAGGTCCTCGCCATGCGCAACGACCGCCTGGAGATCGGGATCTTCGGCCCGCTCGGCTACGTCTTCGCGTCCGAGCGCGCCGGGGCCGAGCCGGTCGCCTCGTTCGGCACCGCGACCGGTGAGCTGTCCGCCTACACCGCCGGGATCTGGGTGCCGCGCGGTTCCGACGTCACCACGGTGGCCCAGCTGCGCGGCCGCACCCTCGCCCTGGGCTCGGTCGGCTCCACCTCCGGTGACGCCCTCCCGCGCAAGGCGCTGCTCGACGCCGGGCTCGCCCCCGCCGACGTCCGGGTCGACTACGCCGGCGGCCACCCCGAGGCGCTGCTCGCGCTGACCAACGGCACCGTCGACGCCGCCGAGATCAACTCCCAGCAGCTGGCCTCGGCGACCGCGTCGGGGACGTTCGACCCGGCGGGGTTCCGCCGGGTCTGGACCTCCGCGCCGATCCCCAACGACCCGGTGACCGTGCGCGGCAACCTCGACCCGGCGTTCAAGGCCGCCGTCACCGACGCCCTGCTGAACCTCGACCCGCAGGCGGTGGGGGAGATCGGCGCACTGCTCGACGTCACCCCGCCCGGGAAGCTCGTCCCGGTCACCCGCGACACCTACGCGCCGCTGTTCGAGCTGGCCCGCACGCTCGGCCTGACCGAGAAGGACGTCCAGTGAGCGCGCTGCTGGCGGTCCGCGGCGCCCGGGTGCGCTACGGCGACCGCGAGGTCCTCCACGGCGTCGACGTCGACGTCCACGCCGGGGAGCTGCTCGCCGTCCTCGGCGCCAACGGCTCGGGCAAGTCGACGCTGCTGCGCGCCGCCGCCGGGCTGACCCCGCACCTCGGACGGGTGCTCGTCGGCGGCCGGCCGCGCGGACGGCTCGACGTCGCGCTGGTCTTCCAGCGGATCCACCTCGTCACCCGGCGCACCGTGCTCGACAACGTCTGCGCCGGCGCGCTGGGACGGCTCCAGCTGCGGTCCTCGCTGGTCCCGGCCCTGTTCCCGCGGGCGCTGCGGGAGGAGGCGATGGGCTGCCTGGACCGCGTCGGCCTCGCCGACCGCGCCCACGACCGCGCCGGGTCGCTGTCCGGCGGGCAGCAGCAGCGGGTCGCCGTCGCCCGTGCACTGTGCCAGCGCGCCCGGGTCCTGCTCGCCGACGAGCCGGTGTCCGCGCTCGACCCGGCCGCCGCCGAGCAGGTGCTCGGCCTGCTCGCCGAGCTCGCCCACACCGAGCGCCTCGCCGTGCTCGCCGTCCTGCACCAGCCCGACCTCGCCGCCCGGCACGCCGACCGCGTCGTCGGGCTGCGGTCCGGGCACGTCGTCCTCGACGGACCCCCCGGCGGCGACGTCCGCGCGCTCTACCCCGACACCGCCGACCACCGCGAGCCGGCGGCCGCCCTGGAGGCCGCACCGTGACCACCACCGCACCGGACGTCCGCCGCGTCCCCGTCCCGCCGCGGCGCCGCGACCCGCGCACCCTCGCCCTGGCCGCGACGGTCGTCGTCGTGCTGCTGGTCGTGCACGTCATCGCCTGGCGCACCACCGAGATGTCGTTCGCGACGCTGCTCGGCGGCGCCGACGGCATGGCCGAGTTCCTCACCGAGGCGATCCCGCCCGACCTGTCCTGGGCGGTCCTGGGTCCGAGCCTGCAGGGAGCCCTGGTCACGCTGTGGATCGGGCTGCTCGGCACCACCCTGTCGATCCCGTTCGCGCTGGGGCTCGCCCTGGCCGCCGCGCGCGGCACCGCCCCCGGGCCGGTCACCTACCAGGCCGCCCGTGGCCTGCTGTCGTTCCTGCGCGCCGTGCCCGACGTCGTGTTCGCACTGGTCTTCGTCACCGCGGTCGGGCTCGGCCCGTTCCCCGGGGTGCTCGCGCTGGTCCTGCACAACATCGGCGTGATGGGCAAGCTCTGGGCCGAGACCGTCGAGGACGCCGACCCCGGCCCGCCCACCGCGCTGCGCTCCGCGGGCGCCGGACGGCTGCAGGTCGCCGTGCACGCGCTGCTGCCGTCGGTCACCCCGCAGCTGGTGGGGCTGCTGCTCTACCGCTTCGACGTCAACGTCCGCTCGTCGCTGGTGCTCGGCCTGGTCGGCGCCGGCGGCATCGGGTTCCTCATCAACCAGTCCATCCAGCTGTTCCGGTTCGACGAGATGCTCACCCACATCCTCGTCGTGCTGGTGCTGATCGTCGCGGTCGACCAGCTGTCCGCGCTGGTCCGCCGCCGTCTCGGGAGTGACACGTGATCCGACTCGCCGCACTGGACATCGCCGGGACCACCGTCGACGAGGGGGGAGCGGTCTACCGGGTCCTCGCCGAGGTCGTCCGGGAGGCCGGGCACGCGGGCGACGACGCGGCGATCCGCCGCTGGATGGGCGCCGACAAGCGCGAGGCGCTGGCCGCGCTCACCGGATGCGGCGACCCGGCGCACGTCGAGGAGCTGCACGACGCCTTCGTCGCCGCGCTCGCCGACGCCTACGCCGCCGCACCGCCGCGCCCGCTGCCCGGCGTGACCCGGGCGTGCGCGGCGCTGCGGGCCGCCGGGACCGCCGTCGTGCTCACCACGGGCTTCGACCGGCAGGTGACCGACCCCCTGCTGGCCGCGCTGCCCGCGGCGTTCACCGGCGCGCTCGACGCCGTGGTCTGCGCCGAGGAGGTCGGCGCGGGCCGCCCCGACCCGGCGATGGTCCACCGGGCGATGGCGCTGACGGGGGTCGAGGACCCCGGTGCGGTCCTGACCGCGGGCGACACGGTGCTCGACGTGCAGGCCGGCCGCAACGCCGCCGCCGGGCGGGTGGTCGCGGTGCTGTCCGGCGCGCAGACCCGCGCCGAGCTCCTCGCGGCCGGGCCGACCGACGTCGTCGACGGCGTCGCCGACCTCCCCGGGCTCTGCGCGGTGGCCGGTCAGAAGTCGTGACCGGCCTCGGGCGGGTTGCCCGAGATCCGGCGGAGGTGCAGGTGCCGGGCCAGCCGGATCACCGGGCGGACGAGCATCTCGATCGACCCGACGACGAACAGCCACGTCCCGGCGTAGCTCGTCGCGTCGGAGAGGAACAGCACGCTGCCGACGACGAACCAGATCCCGATCAGGACGTCGTTGGCGATGCTGAGCGCCTCGTAGCGGCGGCGGACCACCAGCTCCGCGTGGCCGACGGTGAGGGTGAGGGTCCGGCCGTTCTCGGCGATGTCCATGCCGGGGGACTACCCCGCGCCGGGCCTGTCCGACGCGCGGTGTGACCCGGGTCGGGTCAGGGGGCGGCGGGTGCGTCGCAGCCCGGCCCGCGGTGCGCGTCGCGGTGCACCTCGTCGCGCAGGGTGCCCAGGATCCGGGCGAGCTCGGCCCGGTCGTGGTCGCCGAGCCTGCCGAAGAACTGCTGCGCCTCGTCGGCGCGGCCCGCCCGGATCGCACCGGCGGTCGCCGCGCCGTCGCCGGTCAGCCGCAGCAGCACGGCCCGGCGGTCGCCCGGGTCCGCCGCGCGCTCCACCATCCCGAGCCCGGCCAGCGCGTCGACGACCTCGGTCGCCGAGCGGGGCGCGATGCGCAGGTGCCCGGCCAGCTCGCCGGGGCGCATCTCGCCGTGCCGGGCCAGCACCATCAGCGCCCTGGCCTGCGACGGCGACAGCCCCCAGTCCGCCAGCCGCTCGGCGGAGGTGTGCCGCAGCCGCCGCGCCACGGCCCAGAACGCGTCGACGAGGTCACTCGGAAAGTCGGGTTCCGGCACGGGAACAGACTAGCAAGCGACACTGTTGTTGCCTCATAGTGAGGTAACCACAGCATTGTGGCGCAGCATCGTGAGGAGCTCCCCTTGGACCCCCGACCCCCGAACCGGCCCGGCCGGCCCGACACCCGCACCTCCTCACCGGAGGAGAAGGAACAGGCCCGCGCGGTCTCGCTACGGCGCATCGGCGCCCTGTTCGCCCCGCACCGGGGCCCGCTCTCGGTCGTCGTCGTGACGATCGTCGCCTCGTCGATCGTCGGGATGGCCTCGCCGTTCCTGCTGCGCGAGGTCATCGACGTGGCGCTGCCGCAGCGCGACGTCACCCTGCTCGCCTGGCTCGCCGGCGGGATGGTCGCGGTCGCCGCGGTGACCGCCGCGCTCGGCGTCGCCCAGACCTGGATCTCCACCCGCATCGGCCAGGAGGTCATGCACGGGCTGCGCACCGGCGTCTTCGCCCACCTGCAGCGCCAGAGCCTGGCCTTCTTCACCCGCACCCGCACCGGTGAGGTGCAGTCGCGCATCACCAACGACATCGGCGGCATGCAGTCGGTGGTCACGAACACCGCGACCTCGGTCGCGTCGAACCTGACCACCACCGTCGCGACCCTGGTCGCCATGCTCGCGCTGTCCTGGCAGCTCACCCTGGTCTCGCTGGTCGTGCTGCCCCCGGCGATCCTGCTGACCCGCCGGGTCGCCCGCACCCGCCGCGCGATCACCGCCGCCCAGCAGCGGGAGCTGGCCGACCTCAACGTCACCGTCGAGGAGAGCCTGTCCGTCGACGGCGTCGCGCTGTCCAAGACCCTCGGCAGCGGACCGGAGCTGACCCGCCGGTTCAGCACCTCGTCGTCGCGGCTGATCGGGCTGGAGCTGCGCTCCCAGCTCGCCGGACGCTGGACGATGGCCGTCACCCAGGTCGTGTTCGCCGCCGTCCCGGCGGTCATCTACCTCGCCGCCGGCCTGCCGTTCGCGGCCGGGACGATGAGCATCGGCACCCTGGTCGCGTTCACCGCGCTGCAGGGCGGGCTGTTCCGGCCGGTCATGGGGCTGCTCAGCGTCGGGGTCCAGATCGTGGCGTCGCTGGCGCTGTTCGCCCGGATCTTCGAGTACCTGGACCTGACCGTCGACGTCGTGGAGCCCGAGCACCCGGTCGCGGTGGACCACGACCGCGTACGCGGGCACGTGCGCCTCGAGGGCGTCACGTTCGCCTACCCGGGCAGCGACGCCGCCGCCGTCGCCGGGATCGACCTCGACGTCCCGGCCGGGACCACCCTGGCGCTGGTCGGCGAGACCGGCTCGGGCAAGACCA
Organism: Pseudonocardia sp. ICBG601; assembly: GCF_020496245.1. Taxonomy (NCBI): domain Bacteria; kingdom Bacillati; phylum Actinomycetota; class Actinomycetes; order Pseudonocardiales; family Pseudonocardiaceae; genus Pseudonocardia; species Pseudonocardia sp. ICBG601. The sequence goes on from NZ_JAHLJA010000150.1 coordinate 325,742, forward strand.
CCCTGGCGGGGCTGGTCGCGCGGCTGCACGACCCGACCGCGGGCCGGGTCACCATCGACGGCGTGGACCTGCGGGACATGGCCGCCGCCGACCTCACCCGGATCGTCGGCGTCGTCGGGCAGGACACCTACCTGCTGCACGCCACCGTGCGGGAGAACCTGCGCCACGCCCGTCCGGACGCCACCGACGCCGAGATCGAGGCCGCCGCGCGCGCCGCGCAGGTCCACGACCTGATCACCGGCCTGCCCGACGGCTACGACACCGTCGTCGGCTCGCGCGGGCACCGCTTCTCCGGCGGGGAGAAGCAGCGCATCGCGATCGCCCGCACGCTGCTGCGCGACCCGAAGGTGCTGGTCCTCGACGAGGCCACCAGCGCGCTGGACACCCGCACCGAGCGCGCCGTGCAGGCCGCGTTCGACGCGCTGGCCCACGGCCGGACGACGATCACCATCGCGCACCGGCTCTCCACCGTGCGCGGCGCCGACCGGATCGCCGTCGTCGACCACGGACGGATCGTCGAGTCCGGCAGCCACGACGAGCTGCTCGCCGACGCGGGCCGCTACGCCGCGCTGGCGACGGTGTGAACGGCGACGGTGTGAGCGCCTACGCCACGCCCGGGGCCGTGACGACCTCGACCAGCCGCGGCCCGTCGGCGGCGAACGCGTCCTTGAGCGCGGCCGCCGCCGACGCGGCGTCGGACACCGACACCGCCGGGACGCCGTAGCCCTCGGAGATCTTCACGAAGTCCAGGCCGGGGACGTCCAGGCCCGGTGTCTCCCCGGTGCCCAGCAGCCCCGCGAAGCCGCGCAGCGCGCCGTAGGTGCCGTTCTTCAGGATCACGAAGACCACCGGCACCCGGTACTGCGCCGCCGTCCACAGCGCGGTGATGCCGTAGTTGGCCGACCCGTCGCCGACGAGTGCGACCACCCGGCGCGCGTCGCCGTGGGCCAGCTGCGCCCCGACGGCGGCGGGCAGCCCGAACCCCAGGCCGCCGGAGGCGGGGAACAGGTAGCTGCCCGGCTCGGTGAGGTCGGCCTGGGCGACGAAGTCGTCGATGGTCGAGGTGGACTCGCAGACGTGCACGGTCCCGGCCGGGGCCGCGTCGCGGACCAGCGCGAACAGCTGCTGCGGCGGGACGTGGTCCTCGGCGCCCTGCGGTGCGGGCGGCCCGGACCGGGGCGGCAGCGGCTCCCGCCCGGAGGCGGGCACCCGTCCGGCGAGCGCGGCCAGCGCCGGGCCGACCGGGCCGACCCACGCCTCGCCCATCGGGGCCCGCGCGGCCTCGGCCGGGTCCGCGGTCAGGTGCAGCAGCCGGGTGCCCGCCGGCAGCAGGTCACCGGGGACCCACTGGTGGTAGCGGAACACCGGAGCGCCCGCGACGAGCACGACGTCGTGCCCGGCCAGCCGGTCGGACACGTCGCGCACCGAGGCCGGGAGGATCCCGCGGAACGCCGGGTGCCGGGTCGGGAACGGGCACCGCGACGCCGACGGCGCGATCCAGACCGGGCAGGCGAGCCGCTCGGCGAGGGCGACGGCGTGGTCGTTGGCCCGGTCCGCGTCGACCTGCGGGCCCAGCACCAGCACCGGGTTCGCCGCCCCGGCCAGTGCTCCGGCCAGCTCGGAGAGCGCCGCCTCGCCGAGCTCGGCGGCGGCGGTCGCACGCCGGGACGGCAGGTGCGCGGCGTCCGGGCCCGCCTCGCGGGACCAGTCGTCGTAGGGGACCGAGAGGTAGACCGGCCCCCGGGGGGCCAGCAGCGCGGTGTGCACCGCCTGGGACAGCGCACGCGGCACGTCCTGGGCCGACGCGGGCTCGGCGGCGTACTTGACCAGCGGGCGCGGCAGCGCGGCCGCGTCCACGTTGGTCAGCATGACCTCCTGGCCGACCGTGGACCGCACCTGCTGGCCCGCGGTCAGCACGAGCGGGGAGTGGGAGTAGACGGCGTTGGTGAGCGCGCCCATCGCGTTGCCCGACCCGGACGCCGCGTGCAGGTTGACCAGCGCCGGGCCGCCGGTGGCCAGGGCGTAGCCGTCGGCCATGCCCAGTACGGCGCCCTCGTGCAGGCCGAGCACGTAGCGCACCCCGTCGGGCATCGCCGCGAGGAACGGCAGCTCGTTCGAGCCGGGGTTGCCGAACACGGTGTCGATGCCGTGGGCGGTCAGCACCTGCCAGCCGGCCTCGCCGACGGTCGTCATGGGGGCTCCTCGGGTCGCGGGACCCCCACCGTAGGTGCCGTCAGCGGCGCGCGGCGACCCGCTCGGCCCGGGCGCCGCGGCGTACGTGGGCGACGACCAGCGGCCGCACGGCCAGCGCGGCGGCGGCCAGGACCAGGGTGACGGCGGTGGGGGCCAGCGGCACGGAGACGATCGTGGCGACGGCCAGCAGCACCATGAGCACACCGGCGAGCACGACCGTGCGCACCTCGGTCGCCCGCGACTGCGGAGCGGCTCGGAACATGGCGTCCACCTCCTGATCGGCGCCCGTGCCCCCTGCTCGCACCGTGCGCCCCGAACACCGGAGTTCGGTCCGGCTAACTCTACGCCTCGGCACGCCTGAACAACAGCGTCGGGTCGCCGTCGGACCCGTGATCACTTATCGTGTACGCAGCGTCACACCTGTCGGGGGGCCGTCGGGGACGCCACGACGGGGGTGACGTGTGACCGCACCGGTACGGGATCCCCACCGGCACGTGCTGACCGTGCCGGTCAGCGACGAGCAGCTCGCCGAGGACGTCGCCGCGTTCCTGGCCGAGGGGCTCACGGCGGGGGAGCGGGTCGCCTACTTCGACGACGACACCGCCGGGCTGGTCTTGTCCCGCCTGGCCGACGACGGCGTCGACGTCACCGGGCCGCTGCGGTCCGGGCAGTTCCAGCTCGTCCCGGGCGAGTTCACCCGCGCCGCCCTGCACGCCCCGCTCGACGAGCTGACCGGGGTGATGGAGCAGAACGTCACCTCCGCCCTCGACGACGGCTGGGCCGGGCTGCGCTTCAGCGGCCAGATGGACCACGGCCTGCGCCGGCCCGGGGGACAGGTGCTCGACGAGTACGACCGCAGGCTCGACGACGCCGTCCGCGACCACCCGCTGCGCGCGCTGTGCGTCTACGACCACCTGCGCTACCCCGACGAGCTCATCGCGACGATGCGCAGCCTGCACCCCGCCGAGCTGACCGCCGCCCCGCTCTACGACGACAGCCTGCTGCGCGTCACCGAGATCGGCCCGGCCCGGGTCCGGCTGGCCGGCGAGGTCGACCACGCCAACCGGCCCCAGGTCCGCCGGGTGCTGGCCAGGCTGATCGACCGGGTCGTGCGCGGCGACGTCGGCGAGGGCACGCTGACCGCGGACCTGTCCGCGCTGCGGTTCGTCGACGTCGCCGGTGCGGTCAGCCTCGTGCACGCCGCCGACGAGCTCCCGGTCAGCGTGCGGCTACGGCTGGTGAACCTGCGTCCCGGTGTGGCCCGGCTGCTCGAACGCTGCGGTGCGGGGTTCGCCCCGCAGCTGGAGATGAGCACCCGCGAGCGGCACGCCCTCTGCCCCGCCGACGCGCTGGGCCTCGCCGGAGGTGGGTCGGAGTGAGCGGGCTGGTGCACGCCCTGTGCCGGCACGGCGGCGACGGCGACCTGACCGACCGGCTCGCCGACACCGTGCTCGACGCGCTCGCCGCGGGCGGGTCGGTGGCGACCCTGCTCCGCCCGGTCACCGAGGTCGCGCTGCGCGGCCGGGTCGCCGAGGCCCTCGGCGCGGACGCCGTCGCCGGGCTGCTGCGGCTGCGCCGCGACTGCGGGCCCGACGGTCCGTCGGGCCAGACCGAGGCGGCGCGCCTGGCCCGGGTCCTGCGGGCCCGCCACCGGGCGGTCGCGGGGCCGGTGACCGTCGTCGTCGAGCACTCCGCGGACCTCGACGACCCGCGCGGCGCCTACTGGGGCGAGGTCGAGGCGGCCGCGGCGCTCGCCCTGGCCGACCTGCCGCTGCGGCTGCTCTGCTTCTTCCCCGCGGACCTGCCCGGGCCCATCGCCGAGGTCGTGCGCCGCGCGCATCCGTTCGTCCTCGACGACGGCCGGCCCGTCCCGACCGGTGTCGACGCCGACCCGCGCCGGCTGCTCGACGGCCTCGGCGCCCCGGTGCCCGCCGAGCTCGGCGCCCCCGCGCAGGAGTTCCGCTTCGACGCCACGCAGCTGCGCGACGTGCGCCGCGCCGTCGACGAAGCACTGCGCGGCCAGGGGTTCCCCGACAGCCGCGCGGAGGACGTCACCGTCGCGGTCAACGAGGTCGCCACCAACGCCGTCCACCACGGGACGCACACGGCGCGGCTCATGCTGTGGACGCCCGAGCAGGACGTCGTCTGCGAGGTCCACGACGGCGGCCGGCTCGCCGACCCGCTGCCCGGCCTGGCCCCGCCGGACCCGGGCCGCGCGCACGGGCGCGGGATCTGGATCGCCCGCCAGCTCTGCGACCTGCTGCACGTGTGGGGCGACGACGCGGGCACCCACGTCCGCATCCGCGCCGCCGCCTGAGCGCACCCGGGCCCGGGGGTCTCAGCGCGTGTCGAGCGCGTGGAAGGACTCCACCAGCCGCCCGGACGGGAACCCGGCCCGCTCGGCCATCGACCCGGACCAGTTCCCGATCATGTCCTCCAGGCCGGACATGTGCGCGGTCTGGCTCGCGTGCGCGCGCAGCGCCGCGATCTTCACGTCGATGGTGTCGGTGATGTCGACGTGCCGTGCACCCCCGGGGTCGTCGGCGGGGGCCGGACCCAGGACCCACACCTCGCCGACCGTGTGCGCCTCGTACCCGGCCTCGGCGAGCTCGGGGAAGGCGTAGGGGTTGCGTGCGTCGGGGTAGACCGCGCACAGGGCGGCCTCGCCGGTCGCGGTGTGGTCGGGGTGGCTGCCGTACATGCTCCGCAGGTCGCGCACCGGCTGCGGGACGACGACCCGGTCCGGGCGGACCTGCCGGATCACCCGGGCCAGGTCGCGGCGCAGCTCCAGGGTGACGGTCAGCCGCCCGTCGGGATGGCCGAGGAACACCAGGTCGGTGACACCGGCCTCGGCGGCCGCGGCGGTCTGCTCGGCCCGGCGGATGCCCGCGATGTCGCCGCGCGGCACGGCCGGGTCGAAGCCGCCCGCGTCGCCGTCGGTCACCAGGCAGTAGGTCACCGCGACCCCGGCCGCGGTCCACACCGCGACGGTGCCGCTGCAGGAGAAGTCGATGTCGTCGGGGTGCGCGGCGATCACCAGCACGCGCTCCACCCCGGTGTGCGCGCGGTCGTCGACCGCCGTGCGCTCGTCCTCGGTCGCAGTCACCCGGCCATCCTGGGTCACGCGCCGGAGGCGGTCACCAGCAGGACCCCCACCACGGACCCGGCCGACCACACCAGCGCACGGACCAGGTTGACCCGCAGCAGCCGGCGCAGGTCCCCCGGGCGCGCGGCCGGGTCGAGCCGGCGGTGCAGCGACACCGCGGGCAGGGTCACCGCGACGCCCGCGGCGGCCGCCACCGCGGCCACCCACACCAGCGGCTCGCCGGGTCCGAGGACCAGCAGCACCGCCGTCGCGAGCCCCTGCGCGACCCACGGCGGCCCGACGACGAGCGTGACCGCCCGGCTGTGCGCGGCGTGGTAGCGGACCCAGGACCCGGCCGGGACCAGCGCGAACGCCGGGTAGACCACCACCTGCACGGTCCAGGCGATCCCGGCCAGCAGCACGGTCGCGACGGCCTGGACGACGGCGGCGATCAGCACCGTCCGATTCTCGGGTGAACCGGCGCCGCGCGCGTGCCAGGCTGCCGGGGTGATCACCACCGCGATCGGGCCCGAGCTGCTGCACGGCGTCCTCGACGCCGTCGACGGCGAACGGGGCCTGCTCCCGCAGCGGCTGCCCGCCTCCGCCCGCGCCCGCAACACCGACCCGCAGCTGGCCGGCGCGCAGAGCCAGCCGTCCGGGGTGCGCGTCGTGTTCCGCACCGCCGCGCGGACCGTCGAGCTGGAGACCCTGCGCACCCGGATCGGTCTCGTCGGCGCCCCGCTGCGGCCCGACGGCGCCTACGACCTGCTCGTCGACGGCCGGCCGGCGGGCAGCGCCACGACCTCCGGCGGCAAGCTCCTCATGACCGACCCGGCGACGGGGGAGGTCACGGTCACCGACGGCCCACCCGGCCCGGTGCGGTTCACCCTGCCCGGCCGCGACGCGCTCGTGGAGATCTGGCTGCCGCACAACGAGATCACCGAGGTCGTCGCGCTGCGCACCGACGCGCCGGTCGCCGTCGTCCCGCCCGGCGGGCGCCCCGTGTGGCTGCACCACGGCAGCTCGATCAGCCAGGGCAGCAACGCCGCGGGCCCCAGCACCACCTGGCCCGCGCTCGCCGCCCGCTCTGCCGGTGTCGAGCTGGTCAACCTGGGGTTCTCCGGCAGCGCGATGCTGGACCCGTTCGTCGCCCGCACGCTGCGCGACACCCCGGCCGCGATGATCAGCGTCAAGATCGGGATCAACATCGTCAACGCCGATCTGATGCGCCGACGGGCCTTCGGACCCGCCGTGCACGGGTTCCTCGACACGATCCGCGACGGGCACCCCGACACCCCGCTGCTGGTGGTGTCCCCGGTGCTGTGCCCGATCCACGAGCACACACCGGGCCCGGGAGCGCCGGAGGTCGTCGACGGGCGGCTGCAGTTCCGGGCGACCGGCGACCCGGCCGAGGTGGCGGCGGGGAAGCTGACGCTGTCGGTGATCCGCGAGGAGCTGGCCCGGATCGTGGCCGGCCGCACCCCGCAGGACCCGGCGCTGGCCCACCTCGACGGCCGCGAGCTCTACGGCGACGCCGACGCGGCCGAGCTGCCGCTGCCCGACCGGCTGCACCCGAGTCCCGAGGCGCACCTGCGGATGGGGGAGCGGTTCGCCCGGCTGGTGTTCGGTGCGGGGGGTGCGTTCCACGCCGCGGGCCCGCGCGACCGGTGACCGGCCACGGGGCCCGCGGGCGCGGGCTCAGTTGCCGTCCTGGTCCAGCTGCCCCCGGAGGCGGTCCTCGAAGTCCTGCTGGCACTGCGCGATCGCGGACTGATCGGTGCCCGCCTGCTGCACGCAGCTGACGTACTCGTCCCCGCCGACCTGGTTGAACACGCTGAGGCCGAAGGCGACGACGGCGATCGCGATGATGATGCCGACCAGGCCGAGCACGAGCCCGGCGATCGCGACCCCGCGGTTGGTGGCGGCGCCCTTGGACGCCCGGCTGATCCCGACGATGCCGAGCGCGACCGCGACGACACCGAACAGGGCGCCGATCAGGAAGAACCCGAGCAGCACGGCGAGGATGCCGAGCACCAGCGCGGCGATCCCGATGCCGTTGCGCGGCGGGGTCGCGGGCGCCCCGCCCTGCGGCCACCCCGGCGGCCCGGCGGGCGGCCGGTCCGGGTAGGCGGCCGGGTCGTGGCCCTGCGCGCCGTAGGGCTGCTGCCCGTACGGCTGCTGCCCGTACTGCTGGCCGGGGGGCTGCTCCCCGTACTGCGGCTGCTGTCCGTACGGCTGCTGTCCGTGTGGCTGCTGCCCGTACTGCTGACCGGGCTGCTCGCCGTACTGCTGCCCGCCGTAGGGCTGGTTCTGCTGCGTCGGCTGGTCCAGGTTGTTCGGGTCCTGCGGGTCCCCGGGGCGACCCGGGTACGGGGGTGGGCTGCTCACGCTCGTCCTCTCCTCACCGACGCACCGGGTGGTCCCCGGTGCCGGCGGTGCCGTCCGGCGGAGTCGCCGTGACCGTCCTCGCCGTCGTGTCCGGTTCGATGGTCCCCAGGTGCCCGGGCGCGGTCCAGGCAAAACACCCATGGGGGCGGCGCGGGAGCCCCGGTCGTGATGGGATCGGTGCCCGTGAGCGGTATCGACGAGATCGAGGAGTGGACCCGGGCGCAGCGCCGGGTCATCGACCTGGTGCGGGACCTGCCGCCCGAGCGCTCGGAGCTGACGGTCCCGTCCTGCCCGGACTGGACGGTGCGCGACCTGTTCTCGCACATGGTCGGTCTGGGTGCGGACGTGGTGCGCGGCGACGAGCCCGACGACCACAACGAGGAGTGGACGGACCGGCAGGTGCGGGCGCGGCGTGACCACGACGTGGCGGCACTCGTCGCGGAGTGGGAGTCGCTGACCGGCCCGCTGCGCGACTGGATGGCGGGGAACACGACCCGCCCGCTCGGCGACGTGATCATCCACGAGCAGGACCTGCGTGGTGCGCTGCGCGAGCCCGGCGGGCAGCACACCCCCGGCCTCTACGCGATCATGGACAAGTTCCTGGGCCGGTTCGCCGACGCCCTCGGGGACCTCCCGCCGATCGCGCTGGTCGGCGACGGCCGCCGCTGGGTGTCCGCGGGCGACGAGGCGGGGGCCGCGGTCGTCGTGCGGGCCCCGGACTTCGACCTGGCCCGTGCCCTGGTCACCCGCCGGTCGGCGGCGCAGCTGCGGGCCTGGACCGAGCGCGGCGACGTCGAGCCTTACCTGGACGCGTTCGCCCTGCTCGGGTCGCTGCCCGACACCGACCTCACGGAGTCCTGACCACGGTCGTCACCGGATTGTCAGCACCGTCGACGTGACACGGTCCTGACAGTGGGTCCAGACTGGGCGGGTGAGCGTGCACCCCACCCACCCCGTCCCCGCTCTCGACGACGCGCTGACCGGGCGCGCCGTCGAGCGCGTCCGCCGCTGGACCGAGCGCACCGGTACCGCCCCGTCGTCGGGCTCCGGCCGCGGAGCGGACCCGACGCAGCGGCTGGCCGCGCTGATGCACGACCCCGCCGGGGTCGACTTCACGCTGCGCTTCGTCGACCGCGTCGCACGCCCCGCCGACGACCGGGTCGCGGCCCGTGAGCTGGCCCGGTTGGCCGGGGCGGGCGCCGCGCTGCCCGCGTTCGTCGCCGGCACCGACCGGCTGCTCCTGCGGGCCGGCGGCCGGCTGGCGACGGCGCTGCCGCACGTCGTCGTGCCCGCGGCGCGGTCGCGGCTGCGCAGCCTGGTCGGGCACCTGATCGTCGACGCGGGCGGGCGCGGCCTGGACCGCCGCCTCGCCGCGGCCCGGCGCGACGGCCACCGGCTCAACCTCAACCTCCTCGGCGAGGCGGTCCTCGGCCACGACGAGGCGGACCGTCGCCTCGCCCGCACGATCGCGCTGCTGCGCCGGCCGGGCGTCGACCACGTGTCGGTCAAGGCGTCCTCGGTCGTCGCCCAGCTCGTGCCGTGGGACCTCGAGGGCAGCCGGGACCTGCTCGTGGACCGGCTGTTGCCGCTCTACCGGGCCGCCCGCGAGCACGGCGTGTTCGTGAACCTCGACATGGAGGAGTACAAGGACCTCCACCTCACCGTCGCGCTGTTCACCACGCTGCTGGCGCGCCCGGAGTTCCACGACCTGCCCGCCGGGATCGTCCTGCAGGCCTACCTGCCCGACTCCGTCGCCGCGCTCGACGAGCTCGGGGGGTTCGCCGCCCGCCGCGCCGCCGCGGGCGGGGCGCCGATCAAGGTGCGCCTGGTCAAGGGCGCGAACCTGGCGATGGAACGGGTCGACGCCGAGCTGCACGACTGGCCGCAGGCGCCCTTCGCCACCAAGGCCGAGGTCGACGCCAACTACGTCCGGCTCCTCGACCGCGGCATCGGCGGCCCGCACGCCGACGGGATGCGCCTGGGCGTCGCGTCGCACCACCTGCACCACGTCGCGCTCGCCCTGGAACTGGCCGACGCCCGCGGTGCCCGGTCCCAGCTGGACCTGGAGATGCTCCAGGGCATGGCCCCCGCGTTCGCCGACGCCGTCGCGGGCGACCTGCCGGAGTCCGGTCCGGGCTCGCAGCTGGTGCTCTACACCCCCGTCGTGCACCGCGGCGACTTCGACACCGCCGTGTCCTACCTGGTCCGGCGGCTGGAGGAGAACGCCTCCCCGGAGGGCTACCTGTACACGCTGTTCGCTCCCGATTCGGGCGGCCCGGCGACCTACCAGGAGCGGTTCCTCGCCTCGGTGCGCGACCGCGACGCCGTCGCCGACACCCCGCGCCGCACACAGGACCGCACCGTGTCCGCACCCGTCGGGACCGACGGCCCGCTGCCCGGGGACCCCGTGCCCGCCGGGTTCCGCGCCGAGCCCGACACCGACCCGTCGCTGCCCACGAACCGGGACTGGGCCCGTCGCGCCGCGACGACCGCCGTCGCGCGGACCGAGGTCCCCCTCGTCACCGACCCGGCCGCGGTCGACGCCGCGGTCGAGCGCGCCCGCACCTCCGGCTGGCGCGACGTCCCCGCCGCGGAGCGGGCTGCGACGCTGCGCCGCGCCGCCCGCGCGCTGGCCGCCGCCCGCGGGACGCTGTTGTCGGTGATGCTGCACGAGGCGGGCAAGACCGTCGCCGAGGCCGACCCCGAGATCTCCGAGGCCGTCGACTTCGCCGCCTACTACGCCGAGCGCGCCGCCGAGCTCGACGGCGCCCCGTTCACCCCGGACCGGGTCGTGGCCGTGACCCCGCCCTGGAACTTCCCGGTCGCGATCCCGCTCGGCGGCTGCCTCGCCGCGCTCGCCGCGGGCGCCCCGGTGCTGCTCAAGCCCGCCCCGCAGGTCCGCGAGTGCGCCGAGGCGGGCGTCGCCGCACTGCACCGCGGCGGGATCCCGCGCGAGGCACTGCAGCTGCTGCCCACCGACGAGGCCGACGCCGGACGCCGGCTGGTCACCCACCCCGACATCGACCGTGTCGTGCTCACCGGCTCCTCGGAGACCGCCGCGCTGTTCCGGTCCTGGCGGCCCGACCTGAACCTCGTCGCCGAGACCAGCGGCAAGAACGCACTGGTCATCACCCCCGCCGCCGACCCGGACCTCGCCGTCGCCGACCTCGTGCGCTCGGCGTTCGGGCACGCCGGGCAGAAGTGCTCCGCGGCGTCGCTGGCCATCCTCGTCGGCCCCGCCGCGACCGGCTCGGCCATCGGGAGGCGGCTGCGCCGCCAGCTCGTCGACGCCGTCACCACCCTGCGCGTCGGCCCCGGTACCGACCTCGCGACGACCATGGGCCCGCTCATCGAGGCGCCCTCGGCGAAGCTGCACCGGGCACTGACCACGCTGGAGCCGGGGGAGCGGTGGCTGGTGCGCCCGCGCCGGGTCTCGGAGACGGTGTGGACACCGGGCGTGCGGGCCTGGGTGTCGCCGGGGAGCTGGTTCCACCGCACCGAGTGCTTCGGCCCGGTGCTCGGCCTGATGGCCGCCCGCGACCTCGACGAGGCGATCGCCTGGCAGAACGACACCGGCTTCGGCCTCACCGGTGGCATCCACTCCCTCGACTCCGACGAGATCGCGCACTGGCTCGACCGCGTCGAGGTCGGCAACGCCTACGTCAACCGGCACATCACCGGCGCGATCGTGCAGCGCCAGTCCTTCGGCGGCTGGAAGGGCTCGGTGCTCGGCCCGGGCGCCAAGCCCGGCGGACCCAACTACGTCGCCCAGTTCGGCACCTGGCACGACGGCGACCTCCCCGGGCCGGGACCGGCCTCCGGCCCGGCCGCGGACCGCGTCCTGGCCGCGGCGGCCGACCTCGACCCGGCCGCCCGCGACCGCCTCGCCCGCGCCGCCGCCTCCGACGCCCGCGCGTGGGACACCGAGTTCGGGATCGAGCACGACCCGACCGGGCTGGCCGCGGAGTCCAACGTGTTCCGCTACCGGCCCGCCCCGTCGGTGACGCTGTGGTGCGGCACCGGTACCGCCCGCGCCGACGTCCTGCGGGTGCTGCTCGCCGCCGCCACCGCGGGGGTCCCGGTACGGCTGCACGGGCCGGGGATCCCGCCGGGCGAGGTCCCGGGCGGGGTGCACGGCGGCGAGGGGCTCGTCCCCGTCGCGGGCGAGCGGATCCGGGCCCTGGGCACCGTGCCCGAGGGTCTGCGGGCGGCCGCCGCGGAGGTGGGCGCGTCCGTCGTGGACACCCCGGTCGTGCTCGACGGACGCCGGGAGATCCCCACCGTGCTGCGCGAGCAGGCGGTCAGCCGCACCCGGCACCGGTTCGGCCACCTCGAACGGTGAGCGATGGCGGCCGCGACGTCGCCGTGGTTACGGTGCGTCCATGGTGGTGCGTGCCCGCGATGTCATGACCGAACGCGTCGTCACGATCTGGGCGGACGCTCCGCTGGCGCGGGCGCAGGAGCGGATGGCCGAGTCCCGGTTCTCCGCCCTGCCCGTGGTCGACCGGCGGTTCTCCCTGGTCGGGGTGATCTCCCTGGTCGACGTGCTGCGCCACCGCGACGACCCGCACGCCGTCGTGGGCGACGCGATGACCGAGCAGGTCGTGTCGGTGCTCCCGACGACGAACATCTCCATCGTCGCGCACCGCATGCGGGTCTACGGCGAGCTGCGGCTGGTGCCCGTCGTCGACAAGGGCATCCTGGTCGGTGTGATCACCCGCAGCGACCTGCTGCGGCACCGGCACTCCGGGGGGCGGCTGCGCCGCACCGCCCGCCGGATCGGCGGTGTCGTGCCGGTGGCGCCGCTGCCGGAGGCGATGGCGCCGCGCGGGGCGGGCCGGATCGGCGGCCGCCCGACGTCGTCGCTGCGGGTCGCGGACGTGATGACCGACGGCGGGCTGGTCGCGATCCCGCCGGAGCTGGCCCTCGACGAGACCGCCGAGGTCCTGTTGTCCTACCGGTTCACGGCGGTCCCGGTCGTCGACGACCGGGACCACCTGCTGGGCATCGTCTCCGAGGCCGACCTCATGCACGGCTCCCTCGACGGCGGCCGGCGGCTGCGGGCCCGCACCGTCTCGGAGGTGATGACCCGCGACGTCGAGGTCGTGCACCCGGGCGACCCGCTCACCGACGCCGAGGACCTGCTGTCCCGGCGCGGGTTCCGGGTCGTCCCGGTCGTCGACGCCGACGACGTGCTGGTCGGGGTGCTCAGCCGCAGCGACCTGCTCTGAGGATCAGCTCGCGGGCGGGGTGACCGGGGCCGGTGTGCCGGGGGCCCGGACCTTGTCGCACGCCTGCGCGGCCTGGGCGGCCGTCGCCGAGAACCCGATGGGGTCCTTCAGCGCGTCGCCGGTCAGATTCGTGAAGTCCATGTACTTCTGCAGGCAGGCGAACTGGGCGGCCTGGTCGGCGGGGCTCAGCGGCGGCTCGACGGGCGGCGCGGGCTGCGCCGACGCCGTCCCGGCGGTGACGGCGGCCAGGGCGAGTGCGGCGGCGACGGCGCCCGCCGCGGTGGTGGCGGCGCGCAGGGCGGTCCTCACGATGTGCTCGCTTCCTGCGCCGGGAGCCGGCGCGGTCGGGGTCCTACCGCCCTCCGCGTGGCGTCCCGGCCGAGCCCGGCGTCCGCGGTGGCACGATCCTGCGGCCCCGGCGGCACCCGGCGCGCCCCGACGGGCACGGGTCGACCCGGAGGTGTGACCCCCGGTCGGGTGGGCGTGGGATCCTGCCCGGGTGCCCCACTACCACACCCCCGCCCGCGAGCTGCTCTGCACCTGGTCCCGCCGGATGGTCCGCGACGGCCTCGTCGTCGGCACCTCGGGGAACCTGTCGCTGCGCACCGGGGACCTGATCGCGGTCACCCCGTCCGGTGTGGACTACGAGACGATGACCGCCGCGGACGTCGTGCTCGTCGACGCGGAGGGCACCGTCGTCGACGGCACCCGGGAGCCGACCAGCGAGCTCGGGCTGCACGTGGCCGCGCAGGCCCGGCCCGGCACCGTCGCGGTGGTCCACACGCACTCCCCGGCGGCGGTCGCGCTGTCGACGCTGTCCGACCACGTCCCGGCCGTGCACTACCAGCTCGCGATGTTCGGCGACGGCGTGCGGGTGTCGGAGTACGCGCCGTTCGGCAGCCGTGAGCTGGTCGTGAACGCGCTCGCGGCGCTGGGGGAGTCCACCGCCGTCGTCCTCGGCAACCACGGCACGCTGGTGCTCGGCGACACCCTCGGCGCCGCCTACGACGGCGCCCGCCAGCTGGAGTGGCTCTGCGACGTCTGGCTGCGCGCCCGCGCCGTCGGCGAGCCGCGGCTGCTGCCCGACGCCGAGATCAGTGCGGTGCGAGGGCGGTTCGCGGCCCAGCGGGCGAAGGTGCGGGCGACGAGCCCGGTCCCCACGCCCGCTCCTCGGTGACGATCGCGGTCACCAGGTCGAACGGCGTCACGTCGAACGCCGGGTTGTAGACCGGGGTCCCGGGCAGGGTGAGCAGGGTGCCGCCGTGCTCGCGGACCTCCTCGGCCCCCCGCTGCTCGACGACGATGTCGGCCCCGGTCGGGGTGTGCGGGTCGATCGTCTCCTCCGGCGCGACCACCACGAACGGGATCCCGGACCGGGCCGCGGCGCAGGCCAGCATGTAGGTCCCGATCTTGTTCGCGACGTCGCCGTTGGCCGCGATCCGGTCGGCACCGACGAACACCGCGTCGACCAGCCCGGACGCGATCGCCGCGGGACCGGCCGAGTCGACGCACAGCCGGTGCGGCGCCCCGGCCGCGGCGAGCTCCCAGACGGTCAGCCGCGCGCCCTGCAGCAGCGGGCGCGTCTCGCACGCCAGCACCTCGGCCAGCGCGCCGCGCTCGTGCAGGCGCAGGACCGCCCCCAGCGCGGTGCCGCCGTCGCCGGTGGCCAGCGGGCCGGTGTTGCACACCGTCAGCGCCCGCAGCGGGCGGTCCGGGCACAGCTGCTGTGCCAGGTCCGCGGCCCGGCCGGTCGCCGCGGCGTTGACCCGGGCGGCCTCCGCGGCGACGGCGCGGGCCTGCGCGAGCACCGCGGGCGGGCCGCCGTCGAGCGCCTCCAGGGCCTGCGCCACCCCCAGCCCCAGCGGGACGGCGGTGGGCCGGGCGACGGCGATCCGCTCGGCCGCGGCCCGCACCGCGGCGACGGCGACCGGCGTCGCCGTCCCGTGCAGGTGCGCGGCCAGCGCGACCCCGAAGGCGCCGGTGATGCCCAGGCTCGGGGCACCGCGCACGGCCAGCGACCGGATCGCCTCGATCAGCTCGTCGACGGTGCGCAGGTACAGGTGCTCGGTCGCGCCGGGCAGCGCGCGCTGGTCGAGCAGGACCACCGCCGGGCCGCCCTCGTCGTCGCCGGCCCAGTCCACGATCCGCATCGCCCCGTACCCTTCCCGGTCACCCGTCCTCGGGCGACCGGGGTGAACCTACCCCGGCACCGCGGGCGGCCGGGCCGACTGCGGCCCCGGTCACGGGCGGGCGCTCACCGTCCGGGCGGGGCCACCCGGTAGACCGCGCCGGCGTCGTCGTCGGTGACGTAGACCGCGCCGTCCGGCCCGGCGACGGCCGCGACCGGCCTGCCCCAGCGCGACCCCGACGGGTCCTGGAACCCGCCGACCAGCGTCTGCTGCGCGCCGAGCGTCCCGTCGCGCCACGGGAAGAACGACACCTCCGGGGCCCGCGGCGGGTCCGCGTTCCAGGAGCCGTGCACCCCGGCCAGCGCCCCGGCCGCGTACGGCGCGGGCAGCACCCCCTCGGTGAACGACAGTCCCAGCGGCGCCGAGTGCGCCGGGAACGACTGCTCCACCGGGGCCAGCGCCGCACAGTCCATCGCGCGCCCGCCGGGGTTGAGCTCGGCGTCGGCGACCAGGCCGACGTCGGCGAAGTCCTGCGCGGACCCGGCGACACCCGGGTCGGTGTCCGGGTCCGGGTTGCAGAACGGCCAGCCCAGCTCGCGGCCCGGGGTGAGGCGGGCCAGCGGCTCGGCCGGGTGGTCGGTGACGTAGCCGTCGACGACCTTCCCGAACGACGAGCCACCGGCGTCGCCGTAGGGCCGGTCGTAGGGGTAGGGCACGTTGTCGCGGCCGTTGACCGCGGTCCAGACCGACCCGTCGGGCGCGGTGGCCAGCCCGGTGCCGTTGCGGACCCCGGTGGCGAACGGCGCGGCGGGCCCTCCGGTGGGCGGCATCCGCAGGATCGACGCGCGCGGGGGAGTGGCGTCCCGGTCGGCGACCGAGATGTTGCCGGTCGACCCGACCGAGACGTAGACCGCGCCGTCCGGGCCGACGGTGACCGACTTCAGCTCGTGGCCGTAGGCGCCGCGCAGGTCGGGGGAGTTGGCGTCGGGCAGGCCGGGGACGACGACCCGCCGCCCGGTCGCCGCGCCGCGCGCCCAGGCGTACGCCGACACCTGGTTCGACTCGGCGACGTAGAGGGTGCCGCCGTCCGGGGAGAACGCGAGCCCGTGCGGCTGGGTGAGCCCGTCGAGCAACGGCCGCTGCTCACCGGTGCGCGACAGCGCCAGCACCCGGCCGTCGTCGGGCACCGAGACGAGCAGCTCGCCGTCCGGGGTCCAGACGGCCAGCCGGGCGTTCGGGACGCGGGCGAACACCGACACCGTCCACCCGGCCGGGACGAGCGCCTCGCGGGGCTCGTCGAACGGGGCGGTCGCGGCCCCGGGCGGCACCGACACCGTGACCGGCACCAGGCCCGCGCCCGCCGCGGCGACCGGGGCCTCGGCGCCGGACAGCGCGTTGGTCACCGGGTTGGGGCCGGTGCCGCAGGCGGCGAGCAGGGGGAGCGTGACCAGGGCGGCCAGCCAGGGGGCGATCCGCATGAACCCGACGCTACGGCCGGTACCGGCCCGTCGCGCGGCGGGGGCGCGCAGCCGCCAGGATCGTCGTCGATGCGCCTGACACTGCACGCCCGCGGCCCGCAACCCGCCGACGAGGTCTGGGAGCGCTACGCCGTGCCCGCCCGCTGGCCGGAGTGGGCGCCCTACATCCTCGGCGTCGACACCGCGGCGGACCGGATCCGCCCCGGCGTGACCGGGCAGGTCCGCGGCCCGCTCGGCGTCACGGTGTCCTTCGCCGTCACCGAGGTCGACGAGCGCGCCCGCACCTGGGCCTGGGACGTCGCCCTCGGCGCCAGTGCCTCCCCGCTGAACCGGGTGCGGCTGAGCCTGGACCACGGCGTGCGGCCGTCCGGGGCCGGTACCCGGACCTGGCTGACCGTGCACGGCCCGCCCGCCGTGGTCCTGCCCTACCTGGTGCCGGCGCGGCTGTCGCTGGAGATGCTGGTCCGCCGCCCCGCCCGGGCGAGGTGATCGCAGGCCAGCGTCGCGAACGCGCCGGGCACCTCGATCTGGGGCATGTGCCCGACCCGGCCGAACACGTGCGTCGTGACCTGCGGGAGACGGCCCGCCGCGCGCAGCTGGGCCGCGGGCAGGATCAGGTCCCGCTCACCCCACACGACCAGCGTCGGCTTCGGGGCGCGGGCGAACGCGTCGAGCAACGCGCGCCGCCAGCCCGGCCGGACCCCGCGGACGGTGCCCAGCTCGGCCGCGACCTCGGCGAAGGTCAGTGCGAACTCCGGCCGCCGCGCGATCTCCACGGCGCGGGCGACCCGCTCGTCGGTGACCAGGGAGCCGTCGACGAACAGGGACCGCTCCGAGCGTCGCGCCGCCGTGGCGTCCAGGTGGCCCAGCAGGAACCGGCCCAGCAGCGGCACCCCGATGACCCGCAGCGCCGGGGTCACCTCGGCACCGAACCCGGCGGGGTCGGCCAACACCAGCGAGACGACCCGCTCGGGGTGCCGGGTGGAGATCAGCAGCGCGACGGCGCCGCCGAGCGAGTTGCCCATGACGTGCGCCGGCCGGGTCTCCCCGAGCGCGTCGAGGGTGGCGAGCGCGGTGTCGGCGAGCTTCTCCAGCGTCGCCGGGCCGGGCACCCGGTCGGAGTGGCCGAACCCGGCCAGGTCGAGCGCGACCACCCGGTACCGGGACAGGAACTCGTGCTGCGGGTCCCAGTCCTCCAGGCTGCGGCCGATCCCGTGCAGCAGCAGGACCGGCTCACCGGCGGGGTCGCCGGACTCGCGGACCCGGATCCGGGTGCCGCCGACGTCGACGAAGCGGGTCTGCGGGAGGGTCATCGCGTGCGCGCCGCCTTCGCGTTCCCCGAGGCGCCCACCAGCTTCGCGAAGATCCGGATGCTGTTCGCCGGGGCGAGCCGGGCCAGCAGGTCCGGGACCTTCGCGCTGATGCCGATGAGCAGCCGCGGGCGGCGCTTCGCGATCGCGTCGACGATCAGCTCGGCGGCCTTCTCCGCGGGGAAGGTCAGCAGCTTCTCGAAGTCCTTCTTGCCGCGCTCGGCCTCCTCGGCCGGGATGTTGACCCCGACCCGGGCGCCGGCGGCGATCCCGGTCCGGATGCCGCCCGGGTGCACCGTGGTGACGGTGGCGCCGACCTGGGCGAGCTCGGCGCGCAGTGCCTCGGAGAAGCCGCGGATCGCGAACTTCGACGACGAGTACGCCGACTGCCCGGGCGGGGCGATCAGCCCGAACAGGCTGGACACGTTGACCACGTGCGCGCCGGGCCGCGCGGTCAGCGCGGGCAGCAGGGCGTGGGTCAGCCGCACCGGGGCGCGGAAGTTGACGTCCATGACCCAGTCGAACTCGTCGAGGGTCAGCCGGGCGAAGTCCCCGCCGAGCGCGACGCCGGCGTTGTTGACCAGCAGCCGGATCTCCGGGTGACCGGCGAGGATCCGGGTGGACAGGGCGTCGACGGCGTCGCGGTCGGCCAGGTCGACGGTCTCGGTGGTCACCGACAGGCCGGGGTGCTTCGCGCGGATCGCCGACGCGACGGTGTCGAGCCGGTCGCCGTCGCGGTCGACGAGCACCAGGTCGCTGCCGCGCTCGGCGAGCAGGCGGGCCACGTGCTCGCCCATGCCACCGGCGGCACCGGTGACGACGGCGGTGCCCTCGGCGAAGCGGAACGGTGAGCGGGCCATCAGGAGGCCACCTCCTGCTGTGCGGTCGCCGGGGCGGCGACGGTGTCGGCGGCGATGCCGGACGCGGTCGGGGTGGGGACGTGGGCGTCACGGGCACCCAGCGCCGAGGCGGGGGTGAGGATCATGTCCCGCTTGAGGTCGGCGCGGCCGAGCCCGACGGCGTCGAGGAAGAAGTTCTGGTGCAGCCGCCACGGGTCCTTGCGGCCCTGGCGCGGGAACAGGTGCTCCGAGCGCTTCACGTAGTTCGACTCGATGTCGAGCAGCGGCCGGTCCGGGGACGCGGTCGGCGCCGGCGTGGCGACGGCGATCCGCTCGCGGTCCATCAGCGCGAGCAGCTTCGGCACGTAGCGGGCGACGAGGTCGGCGCGCAGCGTCCAGGACGCGTTGATGTAGCCGATGCAGAACGCCAGGTTCGGCAGGCCCGACAGCATCAGGCCGCGGTAGGTGACGGTCTTGCCGATGTCGACCTGCTCGCCGTCGACGTGGATCGTGATGCCGCCCAGCGGGCTCAGCGACAGGCCGGTCGCCGAGACGATCACGTCGGCCTCCAGCTCCTCGCCCGACCGCAGCCGGATGCCCTTCTCGGTGATCCGCTCGATGTGGTCGGTGACCACCGAGGCGTCACCCCGGTTGATCGACTTGTAGAAGTCGCCCTCGGGGATGACGCACAGGCGCTGGTCCCACGGGTCGTAGCTCGGGGTGAAGTGCTTGTCCACGTAGGACTCGTCCTTGAGGAACTTCAGCGCGAGGCCGCGCAGCACCTTCTTCACGCGCTCCGGGCGGCGCCGCGCGAGCTGGTAGAACGCCTGGGTCAGCGTCACGTACTGCAGCCGCAGGATGGCGTGCGCGACCGTGGCGGGCAGGAAGCGGCGCAGCTGGTCGGCGACCGGGTCCTTGCTGGGCAGCACCGTCAGGTACGACGGCGAGCGCTGCAGCATCGTGACGTGCCCGGCCTTCGCGGCCAGCGACGGGATCAGCGTGACGGCGGTGGCGCCGGACCCGATGACGACGACCTTCTTGCCGGTGTAGTCGAGGTCCTCCGGCCAGAACTGCGGGTGCACCCAGGTGCCGGCGAAGTCCTCCCGGCCCGGGAACTCCGGCTGGAAGCCCTTGTCGTAGTCGTAGTAGCCCGAGCACATGAACAGGAACGAGCAGGTGTAGCGCTTCGGGCCCTGCGCGGTGGTGGTGTCCACCGTCCAGCGCGCGGTGGCCGAGTCCCAGGACGCACCGACGACCTTCGTGCCGAAGCGGATCCGCTCGGTCACGCCGTACTCGCGGGCGGTCTCGGTGATGTAGCGGCGGATGTCGGCGCCGTCGGCGATCGACTTCGGCTCACGCCACGGCCGGAACGGGTAGGCCAGGGTGAACATGTCCGAGTCCGAGCGGATGCCCGGGTAGCGGAACAGGTCCCAGGTACCGCCGATGTTCTCGCGGCCCTCGAGGATCGCGTAGTCCTTACCGGGCAGCTCCTGGTGCAGCCGGGCCGCGGCGCCGATGCCGGAGAGCCCGGCCCCGACGATGATCACGTCGCGGTGCTCGCCGGCGGTGCTGTCCGGAGCGGGCGTCGTGCCGGCCTGCGTCATGTGGTCCTCCTCATCGGGCGCGTCCGCGCTGACTACCTCTGTTGACCGAGATCCAGTCTGCCCCAAACCTACCCGGAGTAACTTGACCTGGCGCGACAACAACTTACCCTCGTACGACATGGGCACCGGATCACTCACCCGGGCGAGGGCGTTGCGGGGGCTCGTCGCACTCGTCGGCGAGCTGGGCGGCGACGGAGCGGAGCTGTTCGCACGGTTCCGCATCCCGATCGACGCCGTCGAGGGAGTCGACCCGGATGCGCTGGTCCCGACCCGGTCGGTGGCCCGGGTGCTGGAGACCGCGGCCGCCGAGCTCGGGTGCGGCGACCTGGGCCTGCGCCTCGCGCAGCGGCAGGGCCCGGAGATCCTCGGGCCGCTCGCCGTCGCCGTCCAGAACTCGGCGACCCTCGGCGACGCGCTCGACTGCGCCTCGCGCTACCTCTACGTGCACAGCCCGGCGCTGACGATCGGCGCCGTCGCCGACCCGGAGGGCGTCGCCGGGGTGACCGGGCTGGAGTACGGCAGCACCGACCCGCTCCCGCCGCAGGCCGCCGACCTGGGTGTGGGGGTGCTGCATCGGATCGTCGGGCTGCTGTCGGGCGGGCCCTACGGGCTGCGGTCGGTGCACCTGCCGCACCCCGCTCCCGCCGACGCCGACCGCTTCCGCGAGTTCTTCGGCGCCGAGGTCCGCTTCGACCGGCCCGCCGCCGTGCTGCGCGTGCCCGCCGACCTCGTGCGACGCCCGCTGGCCGGCGGCGACGAGACCGTGCGCGCCATCGCCATCGAGTACCTGGAGACCCATTTCGACCGGCCCGGGCGCACCGTCACCGACCGGGTGCGGGCCGCCGTCGACCGGTCGCTGGGGTCGGGGCCGGTGCGGATCGGCTCCGTCGCCCGGCTCCTGCGGGTGCATCCCCGCACGCTGCAGCGTCACCTCGCGGGGGAGGGGGCGACGTTCGAGCAGGTCGTCGACGACGCCCGCCGGGACACCGCCGAGCGCCTGATCCTGCGGACCGACCTGCCGTTCACCCAGGTCGCGGCGATGATCGGGCTGGCGGAGCAGTCGGCGCTGTCCCGTGCGTCGCGGCGGTGGTTCGGGATGCCCCCGCGGGAGCTGCGCAAGGCCGGGCCGGCCGGGCTGCCGGTGGGCTGACAACTCTGCCGGCCCTGCCGCTTCCGCCGGTCCCGGCGCGTCCGTCGGTCCCGCCTGCCTTGCCCGCGTCCGTCGGTCCGGCCGGGTCTGAGTCCCTGCCGGCACCCGTCCCGAGCCCGGTCCGCAGTCGCCTGCATCCGCTCTGCGGTGCCTGTGCGCGACGATGTCCGTCGCGCGGTCCGCGTCCGCGACCCGCTGCGCGTTTCGTGGACGCTCCAGGGTGGGCGGGGCTCATGATCGTCGTATGGGAAGGGATCGGTGCCGTATGCGGCACCGATCCCTTCCGTGGGGCCGATCATGATGTGCGCGTCCGGTCCGGCTCGCGGGCGCCCGGCCCCACTCGGCCTCGTCCGACCGCCCGGCCCCGCCAGGCTCGTCCGTCCCGGTCCGACCGCCCGGCTCGCCTGGTCGCCAGGCCCGCGATCCCGGACCCGCCCCCGCCCCGGGCTTCGCCGCGCTGTCCCCACCTCGACAGGCCTGGTGCGCGGTCCGTTCCCGCCGGGCCCTGGGGCCGCGGACGACTCGGGTCCGGACAGCTCCGAGATCGCTACGAGGGAGGTGATCGGTGCCGTATGTGGCACCGATCCCCTCCGAAGAACTGATCATGAACGTCCAGCTCCGGCTCCGCCCGGCCCGATCCGCCGCCCCGGCCCTGCCCCCACCCGCCCCGATGCCCCGGACAGCAACCCACATCCAGAATGACTCTTACCTACATCCGAAATATCGGATACCGTCGAGCCATGCCCATCCCGTCCCGTGCCGCCGGAACCGACCGCATGCTGTTGCGCGACCAGGCGTTCCGGACGCTGCGTGCGGCGATCGTCGACGGCACGCTCGAACCGGGGGAGCGCCTCAACGACGCCGAGCTGTGCGAGTGGCTCGGCGTCTCCCGCACCCCGGTGCGCGAGGCGATCGCCCGGCTCGAGCAGATCGGGCTGGTCAGCGTCCGCCCCGGCAGCTCGACCACGGTGAGCGCGCTCGACGTGCGCGCCACCGTCGAGGCGCAGGCGGTGGCGGCCGCGATGCACGAGCTCGCCGCCCGCGAGGCGGTGCCCGTGCTGACCCCGGCCGACCTCGACGCGATGGTCGCGGCCAACGACGACTTCGCCGCGGCGCTGGCCGCCGGTCAGGTCGACGCGGCGATCGCCGCCGACGACGCGTTCCACGGCGTGCTGGTCCTCCGGTGCGGCAACCGGCGGGTCACCAGCGTGCTCGACGATGTCACGCCGCTGCTGCGGCGGATGGAGCGGTCCCGGTTCGCGTCGCTGACCGGCCGGTCCTCGGTCGCCCAGCACGCCGGGATCGTCGAGCTCGCCCGCGCGGGGGACGCCGAGGGCGCCGCCCGCGCGAACCGCGACAACTGGCTGACACTGCGTCCCTGAGCGGACGCGGCACCCGGAGCCCACCCACCCCGACCAGGTCAGGAGACCGACGTGTCACTGGACGACTTCGCGCGCCACCCGCTGCTGTTCGGCCCGAGCCCGGTCCACCCGCTGGACCGGATGACCGCCCACCTCGGCGGGGCCTCGATCTGGGCCAAGCGCGAGGACTGCAACTCCGGGCTGGCCTACGGCGGCAACAAGACCCGCAAGCTCGAGTACATCGTCCCCGACGCACTCGCCGCCGGTGCCGACACGCTCGTCTCGATCGGCGGCTACCAGTCCAACCACACTCGCCAGGTCGCCGCCGTCGCGGCGAAGCTCGGGCTCAAGGCCCGGCTGGTGCAGGAGAAGTGGGTCGACTGGCCGGACGCGGTCAACGACAAGGTCGGCAACATCCTGCTGTCCCGGATCATGGGCGCCGACGTGCGGCTGGACCCGGCCGGGTTCGACATCGGCATCCGCGACTCCTGGGAGCGGGCCATGGAGGAGGTCCGGGCCGCGGGCGGCACGCCCTACGGCATCCCGGCCGGCGCCTCCGAGCACCCGCTGGGCGGGCTGGGCTTCGCCAACTGGGCCCGGGAGGTCGCACAGCAGGAGGCCGAGCTGGGCGTCTTCTTCGACACGATCGTCGTCTGCTCGGTCACCGGGTCCACCCACGCGGGGATGATCGCCGGCTTCGCCGAGCAGGACCGGCCGCGCCGGGTGATCGGCATCGACGCCTCCGCGACGATCGAGAAGACCCGCGACCAGGTCGAGCGGATCGCCCGCAGCACCGCGAAGCTCGTCGGCCTGGACCGCGAACTGCGCGCCGACGAGATCTCGGTGCTGGAGGGCTGGGCCGGCGACCTCTACGGCATCCCCGTGCCGTCCACGATCGACGCGATCCGGCTCACCGGCGAGCTCGAAGGCATGATCATCGACCCGGTGTACGAGGGGAAGTCGATGGCCGGGCTGATCGACCTGGTCCGCTCCGGCGAGATCGGGCCGGACTCGACCGTGCTCTACGCCCACCTCGGCGGGCAGCCGGCGCTCAACGCCTACGCCGGCGCGTTCTGAGCGCCGCCGTGACCGACACCGTGAGCACCGTGGGCGGCACGACGCTGCGGGCGGCCCGGCGGATGCGCGACGGCCTGGTGACCCTCCGCCACGAGCTGCACGCCGACCCCGAGATCGGCCTGGAGCTGCCCCGCACCCGGCAGAAGGTGCTCGACGCGCTCGACGGGCTCCCGCTGGAGATCCGGCAGGGCTCCTCGTGCACCTCGGTCACCGCCGTCCTGCGCGGCACCCACTCCGACGACGACGCCCCCGTGGTGCTGCTGCGGGCCGACATGGACGCCCTCCCGGTGCACGAGGAGATCGACGTCGCCTACCGGTCCCGCACCGACGGGGTGATGCACGCCTGCGGGCACGACCTGCACACCGCGATGCTCGTCGGGGCGGCCCGGCTGCTCGCCGACCGCCGCGACGAGCTCGCCGGCGACGTCGTGCTCATGTTCCAGCCCGGCGAGGAGAACTTCGACGGCGCCCGGCACATGATCGACGAGGGGGTCCTCGACGCCGCGGGCCGCCCGGTCACCGCCGCCTACGGGCTGCACGTGTTCTCCGCCGACCTCGAGCCGGGGGAGTTCGCGACCCGGCCCGGGACGTTGATGTCGGCCACCGACTAGGTGCACGTGACGATCACCGGGCGCGGCGGGCACGGGTCGATGCCGCACCTCGCGGCGGACCCCGTCCCGGCCGTCGCGGAGCTGGTGACCGCGCTGCAGACCATGGTGACCCGCCGGTTCGACGTGTTCGACCCGGTCGTGCTCACCGTCGGGTCGCTGCACGCCGGCACCAAGGCCAACGTCGTGCCGGAGACCGCGCGCCTGGAGGCCACGCTGCGCACGTTCTCCGCGGCCACCCGCGACCGCTGCCTGGCCCTGGTCGACGAGCTCGCCCGCGGGATCGCCACCGCGCACGGGGTCCGGGCCGACGTCGAGGTCGTCACCCTCTACCCGGTCACCGAGAACGACCCGGACGAGGCCGCCCTGCTCGCGGCCACGGTGGCCACCGAGTTCGGCCCGGACCGGTTCCGGCACCTGGCGAACCCGCTCGCCTGCTCGGAGGACTTCTCGAAGGTCCTCCAGCACGTCCCCGGCTGCTTCGCGGCACTCGGGGCCCGGCCGGCCGCGCTCCCCGCGGAGGCGGCCTCCTACAACCACTCGGCGCACGCGCAGTTCTCCGACGACGTCCTCCCGGACGGAGCGGCGCTGCTCGCCGCGCTCGCGCTGCGGCGGTCCACCGGCCGCCCGGACCGCGCCCGCACCTGACCCGGTGCGGCGCAGCACCACCCCGGTCGACGAGGGGACCGACCACGGCCCGTCGACCGGTCATGACGCACGACCACCACCGTCCCTCCGGCACGAGGAGTGATCGTCCATGGCCAGCCTCGACGACAGGTCCACCGTCATCCCGGGCGCGGACCGGCGCACGTCCCGCCGCGCCGTCGTCGCCGCCTCGATCGGCAACGCCCTCGAGTGGTACGACATCATGATCTACAGCTACTTCGCGGTCGTGATCAGCGCCCTGTTCTTCCCCGCGGAGAGCGAGTTCGTCGCGCTGCTGCTGACCTTCGGCACGTTCGCGATCTCCTACGTCATCCGTCCGATCGGCGCCGTCGTCATCGGCAACATCGGTGACCGCCGCGGGCGCAAGGCCGCGCTGAACCTGACCATCGTGCTGATGTTCGTGGGCACGCTGGTGCTGACGCTCGCGCCCACGCACGCACAGATCGGGGTCGGCGCCGCCGTGCTCGTGCTCGGCGCCCGCCTGCTGCAGGGCTTCTCCGCGGGCGGCGAGTTCGGCTCGGCCACCGCGTTCGTCACCGAGAACGCCCGCCGCGGCAAGGCGTTCTACGCGAGCTGGCAGTCCGCCACCCAGGGTGCGGCGCTGTTGCTCGCCGCCGTCGTCGGGCTGCTGCTCACCACGGGGCTGAGCGAGGAGCAGCTCTACTCCGGGGGATGGCGGACCGCGTTCGCGGTCGGCCTGCTGATCGGCCCGGTCGGGCTGTACATCCGGCTGCGGATGGACGACACCCCGGAGTTCCGGGCGGCCGAGACCGTCAAGTCCCCGATCCGCGAGACGCTGCGCAGCAACCGGCTGCGGATCGTCACCGCCGCGGGCTGCGTCGGGCTCGGCACGGTCAGCATGTACCTGCTGCTCTACATGCCCACCTTCGCGATCGCGAACCTCGGGCTGCCGAGCTACGCGGCCTACATCGGGGGTGCGATCGGTGGCGCCACGGTGCTCGTGGCCGCCCCGCTCATCGGGGGCCTCGCCGACCGGGTCGGCTGCACCCCCATCATGGGCGCCGCGGGCGTCTGCGGCGCGGTGCTGTTCGTCCCCATGTTCGCGCTGCTGAGCGACCGGCCCAGCGTGCTCGGGCTGACGCTGTTCCAGGCCGTCCTGGGTCTGGTCCTGGCGTTCTACTTCGCGCCGCTGCCCGCCCTGCTCAGCTCGCTGTTCCCGACGAACGTGCGGGTCACCGGGATGTCGATCGCCTACAACGTCGGCGTCCTGCTGTTCGGCGGCACCGCACCGCTGGTGTTCACGACCCTGCTCGAGACGACGGGGTCGCCGGTCTCACCGGCGTACTTCATGGTGTCGGTGGCGGTCGTCTCGGTGCTGGCCGTCACCGTGGCCCGGCGCCGCTTCGCCCAGCGCTGACGGTCCTACCGGGCGCGCAGCGCGTAGCGGCGCTCGGCGTAGTCGAGGTCGTCGCGCCACAGCCGGGTGGCGGCCGCGGCCATCGCCGGGCGGATCGCCGGGGCGAGCTTCGAGGCCACGGAGAACCCGGGCCGGTCCGACCCGGCGACGACGGCCTCGATCACCGCGGTCCGCGGCCGCCCGTCGCGGTCGGTACCGCGCGGGGTCGCGTGGGTCTCGACGACCGAGCCGACGCCCTCGCCCTCGACGATGCGCATCACCACCGTCCGCGGCTCCGGGCACACGAACTCCGCCCGCACCGGGACGCCGAGCCCCGGCCCGACCTTGAAGGTGACGGTGACCAGGAAGCGGTCGTCGGACTCGGCGACGTCGGTGACGGCGGGCGCGGAGTCCACCGTCAGCTTCTGGAACGAGTACGGGTGGAACCAGGCGCCGTGCCACGGGTCGAGCCGGTTGGCGACGATGTCCTCGGGCTCGCACACCCCGGTCAGGGTGGTCACGGCGTCGAGGACCGCGCCGGCCGGGCGGGCCGGGACGACCGGGGCGTCGGTCGGCTCCTCACCGCCGACGTCGTCGAGCCGGGTCCAGACGAGCACCCCGTCGTCGTGGACCGGGTGCACCGCCCAGCCGGGGCCGGACCGGGCGCCCAGGCGCAGCCCGTGCCAGCGGCACACCAGCTCGCCGCAGTCGACGGCCGCCAGCGCCATCGGCGCACCGAGGTGCGGGCAGGCGCCGGGACCCACGCGGACCGTCCCGTCCTCCTCCCGCCACGCGACGAGCTCGACCCCGCCGATGCGCACGCCGAGCGGCCGGTCGCCGCGGACCTCCCGGCTCGCGGCGACCACGAACCAGTTCCCCGACGGGCGCGCCTGCGCCCGCTCCAGCGCGGCCGAGATCAGCTTCGGGTCCGCGCCGGCGTAGGTGGGCTTCTGGGCCGCCCACTTCTGCGACGGCAGCGGCTGCAGCGGCCAGTGGGACGGCCAGTTCGCGGTGAGACGGGAGAGCAGGGTCATGACGTGGTGTCCTTCGACGGGTGTCAGGTGCGCATCGCGTACTCGGCGGCGCGCCGCAGCGGACCGAGGCGGCCGCTGGTGGGGACGGTCTCGAGGGGGTGGCCGGCCAGGCCCCAGCCGGCGAGCAGCCGGTTCGCCGCCTGCCAGCCGGTGCTCGCGGCACGCTCCATGAGCGCGACCGGCAGGTCGATCCGGATGCCGTCGCCGGCCAGCACCAGGCCGTCGACGGGGGTGGCGACGGTGGGCCGCCGCGCGAAGTCGCCGACCCCGAACATCGGGCAGTCCGCCCGCCACTGCACCAGCTCGCCGACCACCCCGGCGCCCGCGGTCTCCGGGTAGAGCTCGTGCAGCCGGGCGACCGAGCGCCGGCGCAGGTCGGCGGTCCAGGTGTCGTCGTCGACGCCCGGGGGCGGGGCCGCGGAGTAGGCGTGCAGCTCCACGACGGACCCGCCGTGCCGGTCCGCCCAGCCCGCGGCGTCGCGCTCGTAGCGGTCCAGCACGGAGATGTTGTCGAGCGGGTCGAGCCCGCCGGTGCCGAGGAACGGCGGCCGGGTCGCGTCGACGGGCCGGTCGAGCCAGAGCCGCTGCACGAGGAACGGCGGGGCGCTGCCCAGCGCGGCGACGTCGTCGCGCCAGCGGGCGAGCACGTCCGGCCCGTCGACGGCCGACGCGGGGTCGCCCAGGCCGGGGGAGGCGGCGACGATGTCGCGCAGCCCCCGCACGTCCGTGGCCAGCACGACCGCGTCCGCCTCGCTGCCGCCGCCGCCGCGATGATTCACGTGGAACCGTCCACTGCCGACACCGTCCACCGGGGACCGTTCCACCGAGGACACCTCGACCCCGGTCCGGAACGTGACGCCGCGGGTGGTCAGGTAGTGGCGCAGCGGCTCCCACAGCGCGGTGTCGAAGCCCGCGTCGGGCACGTCGAACATCAGGCCCTCGGAGGAGCCGAGGAAGTAGATGTGGAACATCGTCGCGAGCTCGGCGGCCGACATCGTCGAGGGCGGCGCGAAGAAGCTGCGGGAGAACACCTCGAACGCCAGGTGCCGGGCCGCGGGCGGGAAGTTGATCGACTCGACGAAGCTCTGCGCGTCGACGTGGTCGATCGCCTCGTAGATGCCGGGCACGCTGACCGCGGCCAGCGGCGCGGCGGCGCGGGCGTCGAGCCGCAGCAGGTCCGACGGGCGGAACGTGGGGCTGCGCAGCGCGAACAGCACGGCGTTCCACGGGGGCGTGCGCGGCAGCCCGCGGAAGGTGTCCCGGCGCCCCTGCGCGTCGACGAGCGGGTAGTCCTCCAGCGGCACCAGCCGCTCCAGCCCGGGGTCGCCGCGGCGCAGCAGCGCGCGCAGGTTGTAGTACTGCCGGAAGAAGGCGTGGAAGCCGCGGCTCATCGACACCGGCGTGCCGTCGGGCAGCGTCTCCGACCAGCCACCGACCCGCCCGCCCAGGTAGGGCTCACGCTCCAGCACCTCGACGACGACGCCGCGCTCGGCCAGCCCGGTCGCCGCGGCCAGCCCGGCGATCCCGCCCCCGACGACGACCGCCCGCGGCCGCCGCCCCAGCTGCCCGGCGTCGCCGAGGCCACCGGCGGGCTCGTGGCGGACGCGGCGCGGGTCGGTCGGGCGGGCGGTCACGACCGCGTCCCGAGCACGGTGTGCACGACGCCGTTCTGCCAGCCGGTCATGGTCTCGGAGTGCACGGCGTCGAACCCGGCGGCGCGCACGCGGTCGCGCAGGCGGCCGATGCCGTCGAAGGTGTTCACGCTGCGCCACAGGTGCCGGTACAGCGCGGTCTCGCCGGTCGTCATCCGGCCGAGCGGCACGATGATCCCCCAGCAGACCGCGTGCCAGGACAGCCGGGCGCGGGGGGAGTCGGCGACCGAGTACTCGTGCAGCGCGAGCACCCCGCCCGGGCGCAGCAGGTCGTGGAAGCGGCGCAGCTGGGCGTCCGGGTCGTCGAGGTTGCGCAGCAGGTAGGCGGCGAGGATCCCGTCGAACGGGCCCTCGACCCCGTTCTCGGCGAGGGTCTCGGCGGTGGAGTGCACGAACCGCACCGACGCCGGCCACGGCTTGGTGCGGGCGCGCTCGAGCATCCCGGCCGAGGCGTCGACGGCGACGATCTCGGCGCGCGGGGCGACCCCGAGCAGTGCCGCGGTGGAGGCCCCGGTGCCGCAGCCCGCGTCGAGCAGACGCAGCCCGGCCCCGTCACGGGGGAGCCGCATCCGGGCCGCGGACGCGCGCAGGTGGTCGTGGTAGCCGGGGTTCATCCCCACCAGGCGGTCGTAGTCGGCCGCGCCGTCGTCGAAGTGCGACGGGACCTGCTCGCGGGGCAGGCCGCCGCGGCCGACGGTTCCGGGGCGGGTGGGACGGGACGGGGAACGGTCGGCCATGTCCGCGAGCCTAGGACCGCCGGCGTCGCACGGCGCGTCGGGTCGCATCCTGTTGCACCGCAGCCACTCGCGGGGGTGAGCCCGGTCAGGAGACCCGGTCGGCGCAGCGCACGGCCATCGCGCGCAGCACCGCGGCGACGTCGTCGCCGAGCACCCCGTCGGCGACCGCGCCGTCGACGAGCCGCAGCGCACCCTGAACCCGGGTGGCGATGAGCTCCTCGATGCGGCGGCGGGCCCCGGTCGACTCGATCGCCACCCGCGCCGCGGCGACGTCGACCGGGCCGTCGGCCTCGTCGGAGCCGTGCAGCAGCGCGTCGAGGGCGCCCCGGGTGGCCGGTCCGGCGACCTCGCGGGCCAGCACGACCAGGCTGGTGGCCTTGCGCTCGGCCAGGTCGTCGCCCGCGGACTTGCCGGTGGCGTCGGTGCCGAACACGCCCAGCACGTCGTCGCGCATCTGGAAGGCCTCGCCGACCATCGTCCCGTAGTCGCCGAGCGCCGCCAGCAGCTCCGGTCCGGCCCCGGCCATCGCGGCGCCGAGCTCCAGCGGGCGCCGGACGGTGTAGTTGCCGGACTTGCGGCGCAGCACGTCCATCACCTCGTCGAGGGTGGGGACGCGGCGGGCCTCGTTGAGCAGGTCGGCGAACTGTCCGACGGCCAGCTCCGAGCGCATCTCGTCGTAGCGCGGCCAGCCGCGGTCGAGCACCGCACGCGGCAGCCCGCTCTCGCGCATCGCCTGCTCGGCCCACACCAGGCACAGGTCGCCCAGCAGCACCGCGCCGGACTCGCCGAACCGGTCCGGGCAGCCGGACATGCCCTGGCCGCGGTGCCAGGAGGCGAGCTGGACATGCACCGTCGGCCGGCCGCGGCGCAGCTGCGAGCGGTCCATGACGTCGTCCTGGAGCAGGGCGAAGGCGTGCAGCAGCTCCAGCCCGGACACGGCCGCCAGCGCGGCGGGGGAGTCCGGGGCGGCGGCCCGCCAGCCCAGGTATCCGAACATCGACCGCAGGTACTTGCCGCGGCCGACGAAGTCGCTCAGGACCCCGGCGACGAAGTCCGCACCGCGCATCGAGTGCACGTGCTCGGCGCACCGGAGCCGCACGGTCTCGTCGACGTGGGCCCGGACCCGGCCGCGGATCTCCGCGACCCAGTCCGGGTGGGTGGGGACGTGCTCGAGCCGCCGGTCCTGCCCGGTCTCCACGAACATCGCGCGGCCTCCCGTCGGGTCGCCTGGGGTGGTGAGCGGCCGGACGTCGGCGTCCGGACCCGGTCGGGGGCCGAGGGCACCGCCGGGCCGGGTCCTGTCGAGGGTATGGGGGGTGTCGTGATCGCGCGCGCCGAATCGGACGGACCGCCCCGGTCGGGTTCGGACGGAGCGGCCACGTGGTTCGGGTGACCCACGTCACCGGCCGTCCGGGCCGGTCAGCCGGCCCGGAGGAACGACCAGGCGGCCAGCCACACCGACCCGGCGACGAGTGCCATCGCCCCGGGCACGTGCACGATCAGGCCCGGGATGTCGCCGAACCACGCCTGGACGAAGGTGAACGCGAAGACCGCCACGGCGAGGACCGACGGCCACCACGCACCGGCGGTGACGACGCGGAGCCACACCGCGGCCGCCGCGGCGAGCCCGGTGACGGCGTGCAGCACGATCGCGCCGGTGCCGTGCGGGCCGACGTCGCCGCCGGTGAACAGGCCGGCGGCGGTCACGAACTGCCAGGCCAGGACGACGACGGACGCGGTCGCGAGCATCCGCAGGACCAGGACGGGGGTGGAGCGGGTGACGTCGGGGGCCGCGTGGCGGTGTGGGGCGGACATCCTCGCAGTCTGCCGACAACCGGCCGCAGGTGCACGAACCGGGCGTTCAGGCCATCGCGGGCGCGAGCTCGCGCGCGACGACGACGGCGGCCCAGGCCGGGAGGAAGTGCCGCGCCGGGTCGAGCGCGGGGGAGCCGGTGACCGGGGTGAAGTGGTGGTCCACGAACGCGCGCAGCGCCGCGGAGTGGCCGAGCCGGTCCGGCACGAACGGCACGTCGTCGCGCCAGCCGCACTCGCAGGCCGCGCGGTAGGCGACGGCCGGGGCGCGGCGCGCGTCGGTCCAGATCCCCGTCGCGCGGCCGTCGGCGGTGTCCGCGCTGACGAACCCCTCGTGGTCGTCCGACCCGGGGATCTCCACCGGTCCGATGTAGAGCACGCGGTGATCATCCCCGGGTGCCGCAGGTGCGCAACCCGGGGTGGGACGGGTGGGCGCTCCGGTTCGTCCGGCGGTCGTCCGGCGGTCCCGCGTGGCAGGCTGGACCGGTGGCGGACGACGAGCGGGGCGAGGCGGTGCTGGCCGCGGCGACCGACGCGGCCCGCCGCGAGTTCGGTGACGACCTGGTGGCGGCCTACACGCTCGGCAGCCTCGCGCACGGCGGGTTCGCCCCCGCCGTCAGCGACGTCGACCTGGCCCTGGTGCTGCGGGAGACCGGCGGCGGCACGGCCTCGCGGGTGCACGACGTCGTCGCCGCGGCCCGGGACGCCGCCGCGGGCACCGACGGGCTCGCCGAGCGGCTCTCGGTGTTCTGGGCCGACCCGGACACCGTGCGCCACGGCCCCGGCGGCCGCCCGGCCCGCCTGCCCGCCGTCGACCGGCTCGACCTGCTCGACTCGGGCGTGCTGCGCCACGGCACGGACGTCCGCGACGGCGCCGTGCCGCCCACCCACGACGAGCTGGTGCGCGGCTCGGCGGAGTTCCTCGTCGAGCGGGTGGACGACGCCTGGCTCGCCGGGGTCGCCGACCCGGCGGCACTGCTGGCCCGTGGGCCGCGGGCGGTCACCAAGACGGTGCTGTTCCCGGTCCGGTTCCTGCACACCCTCGTGACCGGGGAGATCGGCCGCAACGACGCCGCCGTCGCGTCCTACGACGGCGCCCACCGCGACCTGGCCGCCGCGGCGCTGCGGTGGCGCGACGGGGCGCTCGGCGAGCGGGTCGCGGCCTGGACCCTGCTGACCGACCACCTCGCGGGCCTGTACCGGGAGTGCGTCGACGCCCATCTCGCGGCGCTGCCCGGTGACGACCCCGCCGTCACCGGGCTGCGGGCGCTGCGCGACGCCCTGGCGGTGCTCAGTGCTTCGCGGGCCGCCGTCCCACGAACGCCCCGATCCCGGTGACCGCGCGCCCCACGACCAGGGTGTTGATCTCTTTGGTGCCCTCGTAGGAGTAGAGGGCCTCGGCGTCGTTGAAGAACCGGCCGACCTTGTTCTCCAGCAGGATCCCGTTGCCGCCGAACACCTCCCGGGCCCGGGCGACCGCGTCGCGCAGCATCAGCGTGGCCTGCCGCTTGGCCAGGGCCGCCTGCTCGTCGCGGAAGGTGCCGTCGTCCTGCATCTGGGCGACCTTCACGGCCATCCCCAGCGAGGCGACGACGGCGCCCAGGATCGACACGAGGTGGTCCTGGACCAGCTGGAACGACGCGATCGGCTGCCCGAACTGGACGCGCTCGACCGCGTAGTCGCGGGCCAGCTCGAAGACCCCCGCCATCGCGCCGACCGCGTTCCAGGCGACGCCGCCCCGGGTCACCCGCAGCACCCGGTTCGTGTCGGCGAAGGTCTGTGCGCCGGGCAGCCGGTTCGCCTCCGGGACGCGCACGCCGTCGAAGGTGAGGTCGGCGTTCTGCACGGTGCGCAGCGCGAGCTTGCCCTCCATCTTGGTGGCGGTGAACCCGGGCATGCCCTTCTCGACGACGAAGCCCTTGACCGAGTCGTCCGCCACGTCGCGGGCCCACACGACCACCAGGTCGGCGAAGGTGCCGTTGCCGATCCAGCGCTTGGCGCCGTCCAGCACCCACTCGTCGCCCTCGCGGCGGGCGGTGGTCTCCAGCCCGCCCGCGACGTCGGACCCGCCGTGCGGCTCGGACAGCGCGAACGCGCCGATCTTCTCCATCCGGCGCATGGCGGGGAGCCAGCGGTCCTTCTGCTCCGGTGACCCGCACAGGTCGATCGAGGTCAGCGCGAGCCCGGCGTGCACCCCGAAGAAGGTCGCCATCGACGGGTCGACGCGGGACAGCTCCATCGACACGAACGAGGTGAGCAGCCGCGAGTGGGCGGGCCGGTCGGGCCACTCCCGCGCCAGCCCGACGACGTCGAGCTCGGCGAACCCCGGGATCAGCTCGTGCGGGAACTCCGCGCGGTCCCAGTAGTCGTCGGCGATCGGGGCGATCTTCTCCTCGGCGAAGGTGCGGACCCGGGCGAGGATCTGCTGCTCCTCGGGGGCGAGCAGGTCGACGTAGCCGAAGAGGTCGGCGGGAAGCGGTGCGGTCATGACTCCTCCAGAGTGGCGGGCACGGCGGTCGTCATCGGGCGAGCACCCCCTGCTCCTGCAGGGCGGCGATCTCGTCGTCGGTGCGGCCCAGCTCGCGCAGCACGTCGGCGCCGTCGGCGCCCAGCGCGGGGGCGGGGGTGCGCATCCCGCCCGGGGTGGCGGTGAACCGGACCGGGAAGCCGATGGACCGGTAGCGGCCCTCGGTGGGGTGCTCGGCCTCGGTGAGCAGGCCGCCGTCGGTGACGTAGGGGTCGGTCTCGGCGTCGTCGACGGCGAGGACGGGCGCGAACGGGACCGAGTGCCGCGCACACAGCCGCGCCCACTCGTCGGTGGTGCGCTGCGGGGCCAGCTCGCCGATCAGCGCGTACAGCTCGGGCTGGTGCGCGGCCATCGCGGGGGAGGTGGCGAACCGCTCGTCGGCGGCGAGGTCGTCGCGGCCGGCCGCGGTGAAGAAGTCGGCGATGTTGCGCGGGGTGTAGGGTAGGATGCAGGCCCAGCCGTCCTTCGTCGCGACGGCCTCGTGCCCGGCGGCCATCGACCGGTTGAACCCGGTCGGGCCCTCCGCGGGCACGAAGGTGTGCCCGGACAGGTGCTCCACCAGGTTGAACGCGAGCAGCGTGTCGGTCATCGGGACCTCGACCAGCTGCCCCTCGCCGGTGGCCCGCTGGTGGATCACCGCGGCCAGCGTGGAGTAGGCGATCGTCAGCGCGCACACCTTGTCGGCCAGGATCGTCGGCGCGTAGGACGGGGTGCCGGTCGCCCGGCGCATCAGGTCCACCATCCCCGACGACGCCTGCACGATCTCGTCGTAGGCGGCGCGGTCGGCGAGCTCGGAGTCGCTGCGGAAGCCCTGCGCGCGGACCTGGACCAGGCGCGGGAAGCGCTCGGCGACCCGACCGGGGTCGAGCCCGAGCCGGTCCAGCGCACCCGGGCGCATGTTCGTCACGAGGACGTCGGCGGTGTCGAGCAGGTCGTCGAGCACCGCGCGGCCGGCGTCGGTCTTGAGGTCGAGCGCCACCGAGCGCTTGTTGCGGTTCACGTTCAGCGCGAGCGCGCCCATCCCGGGGTTGCGCTGCGGCAGCGTGCGGCGGGTCATGTCCCCGGCCGGTGGCTCGATCTTGATCACCTCGGCGCCCAGGTCGCCCAGGATCTGGCAGGCGTACGGGCCCATGACCACCGACGCCAGGTCGATCACCCGCAGCCCGTCCAGTGCGCCACCCATGTCGTGCTCCCCTCGGTCGCTCGCCATCACGTTCTCCATGAGCATGGCTAACTTCTCTCGCTCCTGCGAGCTAGTCTTACCCATATGCGTAACCACCACCGGACCGTGGACCGGGTGGCCGGTCTGCTGGAGGCCGCCGCACGCCGACCCGACGGCAGCACCCTGTCGGAGCTGGCCCGCCGCGTCGGCGCCCCGGTGTCCTCGGTGCAGAAGCTCGTCGACGGCCTCGTCGCCACCGGCTACCTCGACGACCGCGACCGTCGGTACACCCTGGGCCCCGCGCCGTGGATGCTCGCGGCGAGAGCGGGGGAACCACCCGTCCCGGCGATCCCGCACGAGGCGCTCGACCAGCTCGCCCGGCACACCGGGCTGCCGGTGCTGCTCGCCGCCCGGATCGGCGACGACGCCGTCTACCTCGACTGGGCGGGCGCCGACGAGGGCTTCGACGTGGCGCTGTCGGCCCGGGTCCGCGCACCGCTGCCCGACACCGCGGCCGGCCGGGTCCTGCTCGCCCACCTCGGCCCGGCCGAGCGCAAACGGGTCGCGCTCGCCGCGCACGAGGGCGACCCCGGCGCTGCCGCCGCGCTCCTCGACGCCTGCGCCCGGATCCGCGCCGACGGGTTCGAACGCGGCGCGAGCGGCACCCTGCTGCCCGGCGCCGTCGCCGTCGCGGTCGCGCTGCGCCACGACGGCCGCGTCACCGGGGCGCTCTCGGCCGCCGACCGCGGGTCCGGGCCGCTGCCCCCCGGGGTCGCCGAGGCCCTCGCCGACGCCGCCCAGGCCTGGTCGACCTGAGCCGGCGCGACGTTTGCCCCCCGGTGTGCCGGGAAGGCGACGGGTGATGCGTACCGACTGGATCCGACCCCTGAACGACAGCGACGGCCCCTTCGCGACCGTCGTGCTCGACGCCACCCACGACACCTCCGACGCCACCGAGCAGTACCGCCTGCGCTGGCGCGACCTGCGGGAGCGCCTCATCGACGACGGAGCGGACGAGTCGGTGCTCGCCGTCCTCGACGAGGCCGTCACCGCCGCCGACGCCCCCGACGGCACGGCCGGGCGGGTCCTCGTCGCCGACGCCGCACGGGTCCTGCTCGACCGGCACACCGAGTTCCCGCCCGAGCGCGGGACCGCGGCCTGGGGCTCGGTGCCGGACCTGCTGGGCGTGCTCGGCGCGGTGGGGGAGGACGTGGCGACCGTCGTCGTCTCGGTCGACCGGACCGGGGGCCGGGTCCGCGGTGTGGACGGCACGGTCTCCGAGGTGTCGGCCGACTCCGGCGGCCCGGTCCACAAGGCGAGCACCGCGGGCCCCGGCGAGGGCTCCGCGGACGCCCGGGTCGAGGAGACCTGGAAGCGCAACGCCCAGGCCGTCGCCGAGCGGGTCGAGAAGTCCGTCCGCGCCGGCAACGCGGGCCTGCTCGTCGTCGCCGGGGACGCGGAGTCCCGGGCCCGCCTGCGCGACGAGCTCCCGCCGGCCTCGGCCGGGATCATGGCCGAGATCGAGAACACCGGCGGCACGGTGCCCGAGCAGGTCGACGACACCGTCCGTGCCGCCGCCGACGAGGTCCGCGAGACCCGCCGCGGCGAGGCCCTCACGAGCTTCGCGACCGCGTCCGGGCGCGGCGACGGGCTCGCCGTCACCGGGCTCGGCGACGTCACCGGGGCCACCCGCGCGCACGCCGTCGAGACGCTGCTGGTCGACCCGGACGCGGTGCCCGGCACCGAGCTGGTCGCCGGCTCCGACCCGGCCGCGGTGGGGGAGAAGGCCGACGAGCTCGTCGGCGACACCCCGGTGCTGTCCGGTCCGGCCGCGAACGTCCTGGTCCGCGCCGCCGCCGCGACCGGCGCCGCCGTCGTGCTGATCCACCCCGGCGACGACGTCACGCTCACCGACGGCGTCGGCGCCGTCCTGCGCTTCCCGGTCGGCCCCGCCTCCTGAGCGCGCCACCGTCGTGCCCCGTCCCCGTCCCCGGGCCGGACCGGCCGGGACGGGGCATGATCGGGTCCATGAGCGACCAGCGGATCGAGACCTCGCGCATCGTCGACGCGAGCCCGGCCGAGATCTTCGCCGTGCTCCGTGACCCGCGCGGGCACGTGGCCATCGACAGCTCCGGGATGCTGATGTCGGCCGAGGGCGAGCCGGTCTCGGCGGCCGGGGACACCTTCGTCGTGCACATGGACCGCGAGTCGCTCGGCGACCGCCCGATGGGCCGCTACGACGTCACCGTGCACATCGCGAGCTACGTGCCCGACCGCGAGATCTCCTGGACCATCGTCGGTGTCATGCGCCCGCCGGTCGGCCACGTCTACGGCTACCGGCTGGAGCCGGTCGGCGAGGCCGACGGCGGCGGCACCCGGGTCGTCTCGTGGTGCGACTGGTCCGACATCCACCCGCAGTACCGCGACTCCGGCCTGTTCCCGGTGATCTCCGCGGCGTCGCTCAAGGCGACCCTGGGCATCCTCGCCCGGACCGTGCAGACGTCCTAGGCGACGCGGCGGCGGCCCCGCCGCAGCAGGACGCCGGAGCCGCACGCCCACAGGGCCCACACCACCAGCAGCGGCTGGACGAGCAGCCGGGTCGCACGGGCGCCGTCGCTGTCCAGGCCGAACGCGTCGGTGCCGGTGACGTACTGCGCCACGTTGCCGGGGAACACCAGCACGAACAGCGCCGCCGCGACCAGCCCGGCGTGCGGCCGCAGCCGGGCCGGTGCGAGGAGCACCGCGGCCCCGACCGCGATCTCGACGAGCCCGGACACGAGCACCACCGCGCCGGGCGCGGGCAGGAACGGTGGCACCTGGGCCAGGAACCGGGCCGGGACGAGCAGGTGGGCGACGCCCGCTCCGACGAGGAACGCGCCCAGCAGCAGCCGGGCGGTGGTGCGGACCGCGTGCACGGCGCCTCCGGACGTCATCGATTCTGGGTATCCGCGGCCCCCGGCCGAACCGGGGACCGGACGGGGCGCGGACACCCCGGGACCACCCTTCCACGGAGGCCCCGACATGACCGCTCCCGAGACCGTCCCGCCACCCGGTGACTACGGCGACGGCCCGGTGTTCCTGCGCGTGCACCGCGCCCGAGCCGCCGGGCACTGGCCGGTACCCGGTTTCGACCGCGAGGTGAACGACCGCGTCCTGGCCGCCGACCCGGACCACGACTGGGTCCGCGTCCCGCAGGGCAACAGCCGGTGCGGGCACGCCGACCGCGACCGGCTGCTCGCCGACCACGCGCTCCCCGGTGACGCGGTCGAGGTAGTGCGGTTCCGCCCGCCACCCGGCCGCCGGCGCTGACGGGCGGTCGCGGTACCGCCGTCGTACCGACCCGCCGTCACCCCGTTGCCGCAGCGGGGTACCGGCGACCGGGTCACGGTGCGCGTCCGCACTAGGCGCTGCGGGTGAACCGCAGCCGTTTGCGATTGAGTCGCGCAGAGTCGGGGAAACTGCATGACACGAGCTTCTGCACGGACCGGGCGCTGGGGAGCCTTCCGGTCCGTCGGCCCCGGGTCCGGGGTGCGACCGCTTCGGGGGTGGTCGCGCCCCGGACCCGTTCCTCGCCTCCCCGACCTGCGGGCGCCGTCGCGGCGAGCCCGATCCTGCGGGCTCGGATGAACTCCCGACATCGAGCGCTTACCCTGTGGGAATGACCGAGCCCGGAACCGTTGCGCCGCTGGCGCTCGACGAGCAGCTCTGTTTCGCGCTCCACTCGGCGTCCCGTGCGATGACCGGGTGCTACCGCCCGATCCTCGACTCCATCGGCCTGACCTACAGCCAGTACGCGGTCCTGCTCGTGCTGTGGGCCGAGGAGACGGTGGCCCAGCGGGAGCTCGGCGAGCGGATGTTCCTCGACAGCGGCACGTTGTCGCCGATGCTGACCCGGCTGGAGGGTCACGGGCTGGTCACCCGCGCCCGTCGCCCGGACGACGAGCGCACCGTGCAGGTGTCGCTGACCGAGAAGGGCAAGGCGCTGCGCGAGCAGGCCGCCGCCGCGCAGGACCAGGTCATCAAGGCCACCGGCATGTCGATGGACGAGCTGTTCCGCCTCCGCGACGACCTGCAGCGGCTCGCGTCCCGGCTCCGGTCCGCCGAGTCCGAGGCCGCTCCCGCCTGACCGGGGCGCCGCCCCGTCCGCCCGCGCCCGGCGCGGATCGTTGCACGGGTATATGCTTGCTGACAGGCAAACATATGGAGTGTGCATGAGCGGCCTCGACCCCGACGAGCTGGCGCGGCTGCGCACGGACCTGGCCCGGATCGCCCGGGGCCTGGACCGGGCCACCCGCGGCTCCGACCTCACCCGCAGCGCCCTGTCGGTGCTCGGCACCGTCGCGGTCCGCGGCCCGATCGGGATGGGGGAGCTCGCGACCGTCGAGGGCGTCAACCCCACCATGCTGTCGCGCCTGGCCGGCAAGCTGGAGGCCGCCGGGCTGCTCGTCCGCGACACCGACCCCGACGACGGGCGCGCCGTGCGCGTCGCGGTCACCGAGGCCGGTGCGGCCGAGCACCGCCGGCGCCGCGAGGAACGCACCCGGCTGCTCGCCGCACACGTCGACGCCCTGACCCCCGACCACGCCGCACGGCTGCGGGCCGCGCTGCCCGCGCTCGACGCGCTCGCCGGCGCCCTGCGGGACGCCCGGTGAGCGCCGGTCCGGACCAGGCGCCCCGCTCGACGCTCGCCCGCACCTTCGCCGCGCTGTCCGGCCACAACTACCGGCTCTGGATCGGCGGCCAGTCGATCTCCCTGGTCGGCACCTGGATGCAGTCGATCGCCCAGTCCTGGCTGGTGTACGAGCTGACCGGGTCCGCTGCGGTGCTCGGCACCGTCGTCGCCGTCCAGACCGTGCCCACCCTGCTCCTCGGGCCCTACGCCGGGGTGTGGGTGGACCGCCTCGACCGGCGACGGCTGATGGTCG
This sequence comes from Pseudonocardia sp. ICBG601, assembly GCF_020496245.1. NCBI lineage: Bacteria > Bacillati > Actinomycetota > Actinomycetes > Pseudonocardiales > Pseudonocardiaceae > Pseudonocardia > Pseudonocardia sp. ICBG601. The sequence goes on from NZ_JAHLJA010000150.1 coordinate 366,067, forward strand.
GCCTGCAGACGATGATGGGCCTGCAGGCCGCGGCACTCGCCGTGCTCACCCTCACCGGCACCGTCGCGCTCTGGCACGTCTACGTGCTGGCCGCGGTGCTCGGGCTGAACAAGGCCGTCGAGAACCCGGCCCGGCAGACCTTCGTGCACGAGCTGGTCGGGCCCGAGGACCTGCGCAACGCCGTCACCCTCAACTCGGTCCTGGTCAACGCCGCGCGCGCGGTCGGACCGGCCGTGGCCGGGCTGGTCATCGTCGCGGGCGGGACCGGGATCTGCTTCGCGGTGAACGCGGTCAGCTTCGTCGCCGTCGTGACCTCGCTGCTGCGCCTGGACACCTCCGCGCTCATGCCCACCGCTCCGGCGCCCCGGGCGCCCGGACAGCTGCGCGAGGGGCTCGCCCACGTGCGCGGCAACCCCGAGCTGCGCGTGCCGCTGGTGATGATGGCGCTGATCGGCTGCCTGGCCTACGAGTTCCCGGTGGTGCTACCGGTGGTGGCCTCGCAGACCTTCGGCGGCGACGCGGCCACCTACGGCTGGCTCACCGGCGCGATGGGCGTCGGCGCGGTCGTCGGGGGGCTCGTCGTCGCCGGGCACGGGCGGACCGGGGTGCCGATGCTGGTGCGCACCGCGCTGCTGTTCGGCCTGGTCCTGGGGCTCACCGCGGTCGCGCCGTCGCTGTGGGTCGCGCTGGTCGCGATGGGGCTGGTCGGGATGGCCAGCGTCGCGTTCATGGCCGGCGGCAACTCGACGCTGCAGCTGGCCTCGGCCCCGCACATGCGGGGCCGGGTGATGGCGCTGTGGTCGGTGGCCTTCCTCGGGTCCACCCCGATCGGCGGCCCGATCGCCGGGTGGGTCAGCGAGCAGTGGGGCGGTCGCGGCGGGCTCGCCCTGGGTGCGGTGGCCTGCCTGGTCGCGGCCGCGATCGGCCTGCCCACGGCGCGCCGCGCCGCCCGGGCGGAGGCCGCCGGGTGAGCGCGCCCGGCCGGCCGGCGGTGCTCGCGGCGGTCGCCGCCGGCGGGGTGGTGGGTGCCGAGGCGCGCTGGCTGCTCGGGCTCGTCGGCCCGCCCGCCCCGTGGACGACGCTGATCATCAACGTCACCGGCTGCCTGCTGATGGGGGTGCTGATGGTGCTGGTCACCGAGCGGTTCCGGGCCCACCCGCTCGTCCGCCCGGCGCTGGGCGTCGGGGTGCTCGGCGGGTACACGACGTTCTCCACCTACGCCGTCGACGTCGCCGCGCCGGCCTTCGGCTCGCCGGGGTCGCTGGCGCTGATGGTCGGCACCCCGGTGCTCGCCGTCGCCGCGACGGCGCTCGGCGCGACCCTGACCCGCGCGCTCGCCGGGGGAGCCCGGTGACGGCGCTGTTCGTCGCCCTCGGTGCGGCCGTCGGGGCGCCGCTGCGCTACCTCGTCGACACCGCCGTGAAGGCGCGCACGCCCTCGGCGTTCCCGTGGGGCACCTGGGTGATCAACGTGGCCGGGTCCTTCGTGCTCGGCGGCGTGGTGGCGCTGACCCCGCTGTTCGGGCCGGGGTTCGCCGCGCTGCTCGGCACCGGGTTCTGCGGGGCGTTCACCACCTACAGCACCTTCGGCTGGGAGACGCTGTCGCTGCTCGAACGCGGCCGCACCGCGCTCGCCGTGGGCTATGCGGCGGCGAGCGTGGTGGTCGGTGTCGCGGCCGCACTGGCCGGGCACGCGCTGCTCACCGCCGTCGCCGCCTGAGCCGGGTCGCGCCGGGGTCCGGCCGGGTCAGCGGATCCGGCCGCCGGTGGCGATCCGCAGCAGGTCACGGGCGGTGCCGCGGGGCGAGGTGCCCTCCCGCCAGACGGCGCGGAACTCCCGGGTCAGGTCGAGGCCGCGGACGTCGACGACGACCAGCGACCCGGCCGCGACGTCGGCGCCGACCACCGCCCGCCCCAGCACCGCGGGGCCCTCACCGGCGCGGACCGCGGCCCGCAGGGCGGCGTCCGCGGTGTACTCGCGCCGCGGCGGCACGGGCCCACCGGCACCGGCGGCGTCGAGCGCGGCCTCCAGCGCGGGCCGGGCCCCGGCACCGGGCGGCCGGGTGAGCAGCGGGGTACCGGCCAGCTGTGCGGCATCGACGCCGTCGGACCCGGCCCACGGGTGCCCGGGGGCGACGACGAGCGCCAGCGGGTCCGATCCCACCGTCGCCGCGTGCAGGTCCTCCAGCGGGCCGGGCGTGGACACCACACCGACCGCCGCGTCACCGGCCCGGACCGCCGCCGCCGGATCCGGGGTGTCGCGCAGCACGACCCGCCCGCCCGGACCGTCGCGCAGCTCGACCAGCCAGGCCTGCAGCAGACACTCCGCGACCACCGGGTTCGCGGCCAGGACGACGGTGTCCTCCCCGGCCGGCTCGTCGCGCAGCGCCGCGACCGCGACGTCCAGGTCGGACGCGGCGGCCAGCAGCGGGCCCGCCCACTCCACGAGCAGGACCCCGCGGGTGGTGAGCCTGCTGGACCGCCGCCCCCGACGGGCACGTTCGAGCACCGGGCCCCCGACCTGCTGCTCGGCGGCCCGGATCCGTGCGGACGCGGCCTGCACCGTCAGCCCGAGCCCCTCGGCCGCGGCGGACATGCTCCCGGTGCAGGCGATGTCACGGAGCAGGGCGAGAGCGGTCAGGTCGGGGACGCGTGCGGGTGCGGTGGCCATCGGGACCAGCCTAGGTGGCGGGCGGGGTCACACTCCGAGCAGCCCGCGCAGGTAGGCCGCCTGACCGGCGTGCTGGAGGTCGTCGCCGAGCACGCTGACCAGGCGTTCGCCGAGAGTCACGTTCTCCCCCCAGGTGGGCGGCAGGACGCGGGACAGGTCGTCGTCGGCGAGGCCCGCGAGGTGCCCCACGGTGCGCTCGTGCACCGCCGCGCCGTAGCCGGCCAGCAGGTCCGCGGTGGTGCGCACGGCGTCGACCTGCGACGACGCGTGCCCGAACCCGGTGTCGGCGACGTCGAGGTCCAGGCCGAAGCGCTGCGCCCAGCCCTCGCCGGTCCAGACCTGGTCGGACCCGAATGCCTCGGCGACGTGGTCGTCCTGCACCCGCAGCAGGTGCCACACCAGCCAGCCGATCGGGTTGCCGGGGCCGTCCGCACCCTCCGGGCGGCGGGCGAGGTCGGCCTCGGACAGGCCGTCCACCACCTCGCGCACGAGCTCGTCGATCCGGCCGAAGTGGTCGGTCAGCAGTTCCGCGGTCGTCGTCATGGGGCGGGCTTTCCCGTATGCGGGCCCCGGCATGCGGGTTACGGTGGTCGGTGGTGACCGAGAACGTGAGGACCCACAGTGCGCACTGGGGCGTGTTCCACGCCCGCTGGGACGGCAGCAGGCTGCGGGTCCGCCCGCACCCGGGCGACCCGGACCCGTCCCCGGTGCTGGACAACATCCCCGCGGCCGTCGGGCACGCCGCCCGGGTCGCCGCGCCCGCGGTGCGCCGCGGCTGGTGGGACCGCGGCCCGGGCCGTGACCCCGGTCGTGGGCGCGACGGCTACCGCACCGTGTCCTGGGACGCGGTGCTCGACCGGCTCGCCGAGGAGACCCACCGGGTCCGCTCCACCCACGGCGACGAGGCCGTCTACGGCGGTTCCTACGGCTGGGCGTCGGCCGGGCGGTTCCACCACGCCCAGGGCCAGCTGCACCGGTTCCTGGCGCTGACCGGGGGCTACACCCGCTCGGTCAACACCTACTCCGGCGGCGCCGCCGAGGTGGTGCTGCCGCACGTGCTGGGCACCTTCGACGCGGTGACCCGCTACGCGGTGACCTGGGACCAGGTCGCGGCGCACACCGACACCGTCGTCGCGTTCGGCGGGATGGCGCTGAAGAACTCCGCGATCGCCGCGGGCGGGGTCAGCCGGCACGTCGAGCGCGGGGCCATGCGCGCCGCCCGCGACCGGGGCGCGGTGTTCGTGCTGGTCAGCCCGCTGCGCCCGGACCTGCCGGAGGAGGTCGACGCCACCTGGCTGCCGATCCGGCCCGGCACCGACGTCGCGCTGATGCTGGCGCTGATGCACACCGTCGTCGAGGCGGGGCGGGCCGACACCGACTTCCTCGCCTCGCACTGCGACGGCTGGGACCGCCTGCGCGAGTACCTGTTCGCCGCCCCGGCGCGCGACGCCGGGTGGGCCGAGGGCGTCACCGGCATCCCGGCGGCGACGATCCGCGAGCTGGCCTGGCGGATCGCGCACGGCCGCACCCTGGTGACCGTCGCGCAGTCGCTGCAGCGCGCGGAGCACGGCGAGCAGCCGGTCTGGGGCGGGACGGCGCTCGCCGCGGTGCTCGGCCAGATCGGCCTGCCCGGCGGCGGCTTCAACTACGGCCTCGGGTCGCTCGGGCACTACGGGCGCCCGCGCAACGCGGTGCCGGTGCCCACGTTCTCCCGGGCGCCGAACCCGGTGACCTCGTTCATCCCGGTCGCGCGGGTCGCGGACATGCTGCTGCACCCGGGGGAGACCTACTCCTACCAGGGCGTCGGGCACTCTTACCCGCACGTGCGGATGGCGTGGTGGGCCGGCGGCAACCCGTTCCACCACCACCAGGACCTGCGCCGGATGCGGCGCGCGGTCGCCGAGCTGGACACGTTCGTCGTGCACGACCCGATGTGGACGGCCACCGCGCGGCACGCCGACGTCGTGCTGCCGTCGACGACGACCCTGGAACGCGACGACATCGGCGCCACCAGCTCCGACCCGCTCGTCGTCGCGATGAAGCAGCTGGTGCCCCGGCACGGCGAGGCCCGCGACGACTACGACGTGCTCGCCGACCTGGCCGTGCGGCTCGGGCACGGCGAGGCCTTCACCGAGGGCCGGACGTCGCACGAGTGGCTGGTCCACATGTACGACCGCACCCGCAAGGGCCTGGCCGACCGCGGGCTCGACGCGCCGTCGTTCAAGGAGTTCTGGGAGCGAGGCGAGCTGGAGCTGCCCCAGCGCCCCGACGACGGCGGGGTGCTGGCCCGCTTCCGCGCCGACCCCGTCGCGCACCCGCTGCCGACGGCGTCCGGCCGCGTCCAGGTCGGGTCCGGCCCGATCGCCGATCTCGGGCTGCCCGACCACCCCGGCCACCCGGCGTGGATCGAGCCGACCGAGGTCCCCGACGACCGGCACCCGTTCTGGATGGTCTCCAACCAGCCGGCGACCCGGCTGCACTCCCAGCTCGACTTCGGCGCCCACTCGGCCGGCTCGAAACGCTCCGGGCGCGAGGTCGTGCGCATCCACCCCGACGACGCAGCCCGGCTCGGCATCGGCGACGGCGACGTCGTCCGCCTCCACAACGACCGGGGCGCCTGCCTGGCCGCGGCGCGGGTCACCGACGACATCCGGCCCGGCGTGCTGCAGCTGCCGACCGGGGCGTGGTGGGACCCGCGCCCCGACCCGGACCGTCCCGAGCTCGGCGACGACGGCCTCTGCGTGCACGGCAACCCGAACGCCGTGACCCGCGACCGGGGGACGTCGGGCTTCGCTCAGGGGTGCAGCGGTCAGCTGTGCGCGGTCGCGGTGGAGCCGTACCGCCACGAGGCCCCGGAGGTCACCGCGCACACCCCGCCGGTCACGCCGGCTTCGCCGTGACCGGCTGGGCCAGGTCCCGCTCGATCTCCTCCAGGCTGCGGCCCTTCGTCTCGGGCAGCAGCCGGGTCGCGTAGACGTAGGCGGCCGCCGTCGTCACCGCGAAGAACAGGAAGTTCCAGCCCGCGCCGAACGCCTCGAGCAGCGACGGGAACAGCAGCGCGACGGTCATGTTGAACAGCCAGTTGAACGTCACGCAGAACGCGACCGCGCCGGCGCGGACCCGCAGCGGGAACAGCTCCGGCAGCAGCACCCACTGCACCGGGCCCCAGGAGATCGAGAACGAGGCGATGTAGACGACGATCCCGGCCAGGGTCAGCCCGAGCAGCAGCGGCCCCTGCTCCAGCCCGACCAGGTTCGTCACCGCGAGGACGATCATCGCCACGCACATGCCGACCGCGCCCCAGCGCAGCAGCGGGCGTCGCCCGGCGCGGTCGATCAGCCACATCCCGGGCAGCGTCATCAGCATGTTCACCGCGCCGATGCCCACGTTGGCGCCGATCGCGCCGGTCGCCCCGAAGCCGACGTCGGTGAGCAGGGTCGGCGCGTAGTAGATGATCGTGTTGATGCCGACGAAGTTCTGGAAGAACACCAGCAGCATCCCGATGAGGGTCAGCCGCCGCAGCCGCGGGGAGAACAGCGTCCCGATCGCGACCTTCTCGGTGTTCTCGCGCTCGACGCGCACGCTCTCCCGGATCTCCGACAGCTCGGCCTCGGCCGCCTCCGGGGTGCCGCGCAGCCGCTGCAGGACGACCCGCGCGTCCTCCTCGCCGCCGTCGGGCTTCTGTGCGACCAGCCAGCGGGGGCTCTCCGGCTGGGTGTAGATGCCGATCGCGAGGATGACCGCGGGGATCACGCCGAGCCCGATCATCCAGCGCCAGTCCCGGGACTCGGCGAAGGCGAAGTCGGTGACGTAGGCCAGGAAGATCCCGACGGTCACCAGCAGCTGCATCAGCGACGTCAGCCGCCCACGGATGCGGGCCGGGGCCAGCTCGGACAGGTACATCGGCACGACCACCGACACGATGCCGACGCCGACGCCCATCACGAACCGGAACCCGACGAGCATCGCGACGTTCACCCCGAGGGCGGCGCCGAGCGTGCCGATGACGAACACGATGCCGCCGAGCAGGATCAGCAGCCGCCGGCCGAGGGTGTCGGCGAGCTTGCCGGAGACGCCCGCCCCGAGCATCGCGCCGACCAGCAGCCCGGACACCACGGTGCCCTGCTCCAGCGACGACAGCGGGATGTCGTCGGGGATGAACAGGATCGCCCCGGAGATGACGCCCGTGTCGTACCCCCACAGGATCCCGCCGAGTGCCCCGAAGAACCAGATCGCCCACTGTGACGGCCGCTTCGCCGTCTGCGCCCCCGAACTCATCGGCCGATCCTCCGGTGGCCCGTTACGGGCCGCAACAGGAGGCGTCAGGCGGCGTGTCGTGAGGCGTCCAGCCGGCGGCGGCCGCCGTCGGTGGCGGCGTCGATCTCCCGCACGCCCAGTGCCTTCGCCAGCCCCGACGGCGGCATGTCGCCGTAGATCGTCTCGAACTCCCCGGCCACGAAGGTCTCGTGCCAGATCCCGACGGCGCCGGGGTAGCGGCGGGCGCGGCGGTTGAACGCGGCCCAGGCCGGCCGGTGCGTCGCCGCGGTGTCGCTCGCGTAGGCGTAGAGGGACTCGCGGTCGCGCCAGTACTGCACGAGGAACGGGCCGCCGGGGCCGATCCCCGAGCGGGTCCCGAGCAGCCCGTGGGCGGGGTCGCGCTCCAGCTCGCGCAGCATCCCGGACATCGCGCTCACCACCGGCAGCCAGGCCCGGACCTTCCAGGGCCGGTTGAAGCGCATGCCGATGAGGAACACGACGACCGGCCCGTCGGCCGGCTCGTTGGTCGTGCGGGTGTACGGCGCCATCGGTCCACTCCCTCGTCACGGTGCTGTGTGGATACCGAGACTATCCGATCGTGGCGAGTGGCGCTATCCGTTCTGGTCGAGCCAGGCCCGGACCTCGGCGGAGTCGGCGCCCAGCGGCGGGGGAGAGCGGCGGTAGGACGGCGGGGTCACCGACCAGGTGACCGGGTTGCGGACGGTCGGGACGGCCGCGGCGTCGTCGGCCCGGACGACCGGGTCGAGGCCGAGCTCCTCGGCGAGGGCGACACCGCCGTCGACGGTGTTGATCGGGCCGCAGGGCACGCCGGCGGCGGTGATCGCGTCGTACCACTCCTGGGCGGTGCGGGTGGCGAGGCGGGCGCACAGCCGCTGCTCGATCTCCTCGCGATGGCCGATCCGGTCGGACATGGTCGCGAAGCGCGGGTCCTCGGCCATGGCCGGGTCACCGAGGACGGTCGCGAGCTTGCGGAACTGGCCGTCGTTGCCGGCGATGACGATGAGGTCGCCGTCCGCGGTGGGCATCGGCTGGTACGGGAAGACGCTGGGATGGGCGTTGCCCATCCGGCGGCCGACCGCGCCCGCGGCGACGTAGGCCTCGGTCTGGTTGACCAGGGTGGACATCGCGACCGACAGCAGGTTGGTCTCCAGCAGCTGGCCCTGCCCGGTCCGCTCGCGGTGCCGCAGCGCCGCGCCGACCGCGAGTGCGGCGTGGAGCCCGGTGAGGACGTCGAACACCGCGACCCCCGCGCGGAACGGCGGCCCGTCGACGTCACCGGTCAGGCTCATCAGCCCGGACACCGCCTGGACGAGCAGGTCGTACCCGGCCAGGTGGGCGCCGCCGCGGGCGCCGAACCCGGTGATCGAGCAGTACACGACCCCGGGGTTGCCGGCCGAGACGCTGCCGTGGTCCAGCCCGAACCGCGCCGCACCGCCCGGCCGGAAGTTCTCGACGACGACGTCGGCCCGCCGCGCCAGCTCGCGTGCCGCCGCGAGGTCGCCCGGGTCGGTCAGGTCGAGCACCACGGACCGCTTGTTCCGGTTGATCGACAGGTAGTAGGTGGAGATGTCGCCGTGCTCGGGGTCGCTGACCACCGGCGGCTTCCAGGTGCGGGTGTCGTCGCCGCCCGGGCCCTCGACCTTGATCACCGTCGCGCCGAGGTCGGCCAGCATCATGGTGGCGTAGGGCCCGGCGAGGACGCGGGAGAAGTCGGCGACCAGCACGCCGTCCAGCGGTCCGCCGGTGGGGTCGTCGCCGAGCGGGGAATGATCCACGTCCCGGCACGCTAGCCGCGTCGCCGCACCGGCGACAGTCGCGACGCGGCTCACGGGGGGTCGGGTGCGAGATAGGCGTGTCCGGTGGGACTGGTGGTCGTGACCCCGTCCGGGCCGCGGGCCACGTGCCAGCCGGGTTGTTCGCGGACGTGGTTGTGGAACTCGCACACCCCGCGCCCGTTGTCCAGCTCGGTGCGCCCGCCGTCGGCGTCGCGGTGGATGTGGTCGAGATGGCGGACGGGAGCGTCGCAGTAGGGCTCGGTGCACCGGTTCTGCGCTCTGGCTTTGACGAGGGTGGCGAGCAGGCCGGTGAAGGTGCGCTGTCGGGAGTCGCCGCCGATGACGACGCCCTGGTCGGTGAGCAGTCGGCGCAGGGACTTCGTCCCCTCAGAGGTGGCGAGCAGGTCGGCCGGAACGGGCCCCAGGCCGGGGATCTCCGCGGGGAGCGGGGACTGCGGGTCGAGCAGGGCCTGGACCGGGACGGTGACCTGTACGTCCAGGTTCACCGCCGTCGCGGTGGCCTGTCCGGTGACCCGCTCGACGAGGGTGTCGGCCAGGACCTGCCCGCGGGTGCGGGTCAGCGGTTCGGGTTCGACCTGGACCTCGACGAAGGCCTTCTGCAGCGCGGCGAGGCAGGCGGCGCCCTGTTCGACCGGGACGTAGGCGGTCAGATAGCTCATCGCGTCCGGCGCGGGCCGCAGGGTGACCCGGCGCTCGGCCCTGGCGGCGTGGACCCGGGCGCGGAACCGGTCGGGGGCGATCTCGGCGACGAGCCGGCGGGTCATGGCGCGGAGCCGTCCGATGCCGAGCCGGGTCAGGTCGTGCACGGCGAGGCGGGCATCGACCTGCCTGCGCCGGCGCGCATCGAGGTCGCGGCATTCGACGGCGATCGCGGAGACCTTCGCGGCGCTGAGCTCGCCGGCGATGTGCAGGTCCCGGACACGACCGAGTCCGGCGTACAGGTCACGGGCGTTCGCCACCCGCGTGCGGGCCTCGGCCGTGGAGACACGGCAGGCGAGCTGGACCTGCGCGACCACGCTGCGGTGGGGCACGTCGACGTCGGCCCGGTCGTCGGTGAGGCGGTTCTCGACGTGTGCCTGGGCGAACGCCCGGATGCGCGTCGCCTGGAGCGCGGCGAGGGAGGCCTGCAGGGACTCGATCTGCCGGATCTGGTCGATCAGGTCGGCCTCGGAGAGCACGGTGATGTCGTCGTCGACGACCTGGTCGACCAGGAGGCGGAGCAGGGCCAGGTCACCGGACGTGAACCCGCCGCCCGGCACGCCGGTGGCGTGGACGGGTGGTTCCTGGGTCGCGGTCACGTCGTCGATGGTACTCGAACATGTGTTCGATATCCAGCCCGTACGTCGGGTGGACTCCGGACCCGGCGCTCGCCGGTGCGCGGTGTCGATGGGGCCGCCCACGGAGCCCCCGTCGTGTGGGTCGCACGCCGTCGACGACGCGGCCCGCCCCCTCATCCCAGGGAGAGCCGGAGGTCCCCGTCCCGGACGGCGGCGTCGGTGAAGGTCACCTCGCCGCGGTGGCCCACCTCCACGGTGTAGAAGTCCGAGACCGGGACGTCGTCCACCGTGAACGAGAAGGCGCACCCGTAGCTGCTCCCCGTCCCGCTGCCCAGCGCGCCGACGCCGGCGATCGTGCCGGAGGAGTCGCGGACGGTCACGGTCGTCCCGGCGGTGATGTCGTCGTAGCCACCGGACAGGGTGCAGGCACCGTAGGAGGAGCCCGAATAGAGCGACCCCGAGCCGCTCACGACCGTCATGACACCGGAGACGGTGCGGGTCGACGGAGCCCCCAGATCGGCGATCGCCGCGATCACGATCATCGCCAGGACCAGGACGATCCCGGACGAGGCGGCCATCAGCAGACGCCGGACGGTGCGGGAGCCGAGCTGCACGTGACGCGGAGTAGGCACCGGGGCGGCCGCCGCGGCCCAGGGCACCTGCTGCTGCGAGGCCGGAGACTGCGTGACCCGGGACTGCGCGATCCGGGACTGCGCGAGCCGGGACTGTGCGTGCTGCCATTCCTGGAAGCGGGCCCACTCGACGCGCTCCCGCTCCGACATGGACTGCCACTGCTGCACGTTCATGGTCTCCCGATCTCCGCCGCCCGGCCGCACCCGACTGGTCCGTTCGGTCGGCATGTCGAGGGCGGTGACCGGCGTGTTGCAGGGAGTCCCCAGTTCTGATGAGGCGCCTACCCGACGTCCCCGTCGACGTAGAACCACCGCCCGTCCTCCCGGACGAACCGGCTGCGCTCGGCCAGCACCCCGTCCGTCCGGTGGGCCCGGAACTCGACGGTCCCGTCGGTGGAGAACATCGTCCCGCCCGAGCGCGCCACGATCTCCAGCCCCGTCCACACCGAACCCGGCTCCAGCCGCAGCCGTCGCGGACGCGTCGACGGGTGCCACGAGGCCAGCAGGTACGCGCGGTCGCCCCGCACGAAGGCGGTGTAGCGGCTGCGCATCAGCGCCTCCGCCGTGGCAGCGGGGCGCCCGGCGAGCACGGGGGCGCAGCAGGTGTCCTCGGGGCGGCCGGTACCGCAGGGGCAGAGCACGGTCGTCGAGCATGCCCCATCCGGCACATGTGAGGTGCCCGACCGACCCGAAGGGACAGTTGACCACCTCTACGGACGTGTGGTCGTCTCATCCGTCGCCGAGCCGTGTACCGCAGGAGGAATGCCGACGTGACGGACTTCTACGACGTCCTGCACTCCCGCCGCGACGTCCGCACCGGCTTCCGGCCCGACCCGGTCGACGACGACGTCCTCACCCGCGTCCTGCAGGCCGCGCACGCCGCCCCGAGCGTCGGGTTCTCCCAGCCCTGGGACTTCGTCCTGGTCCGCGACGCGGGCGTCCGCGAGCGCGTGCACGCCCTCGTTTCCGCCCAGCGCGACCGCTACGCCGCGTCGCTGCCCGCCGCCCGCGCCGAGGCGCTGCGCGCGATCCGGGTGGAGGCGATCCGTGAGACCCCGCTGAACGTCGTCGTGACCGCCGACGCCACCCGCGGCGGCCGGCACACCCTCGGCCGCCACGAACGCCCCGAGATGGGCCCCTACTCCGCCGCGCTCGCGGTGCAGAACCTGTGGCTGGCCGCCCGCGCCGAGGGCCTCGGCGTCGGCTGGGTGTCGTTCTTCGGCGACGACGGCCTCACCGAGCTCGGCGCGCTGCTCGGGCTGCCCGCGCACGTCGAGGTCGTCGCCTACCTGTGCGTCGGCCACGTCGACGCCTTCCCCGACCGGCCCGAGCTCGAGCAGCACGGCTGGGCCCGTCGCCGCCCGCTGGACTGGGCGGTGCACCAGGACACCTGGGGCGCCCGCGGGCTGCCCGGCGCCGCGTCCACCGCGCTGCTGGAGTCCACCGTGGACGCCGTCGCACCGGTCGACGACGTCGCCCGGTCCGCGGCCCGCGACCGGCTCGACCGGATGACCAAGCCGCGCGGCGCGCTCGGCCGGGTGGAGGACGTGGCCGTCGCGCTCGCCGGGATCGCCGGGGCCGAGGTGCCGCCGGTGCCGTCCCCGGCCGCGGTCGCGATCTTCGCCGGTGACCACGGCGTGCACGCCCAGGGCGTCACCCCGTGGCCGCAGGAGGTCACCGCACAGATGGTCGCGAACTTCACCGCGGGCGGTGCGGTGGTGAACGCGTTCGCCCGCCAGCTCGGGGCGGAGGTGCTCGTCGTCGACGTCGGGGTGGCCGCCGAGCTCGACCCGGTGCCCGGCCTGCTGCCCCGCAAGGTCGCCCGCGGCACCGCCGACATGACCACCGGCCCGGCCATGACCCGCGAGCAGGCCCGCGCCGCGCTCGAGCACGGCATCGAGGTCGCCCGCGACCTGGTCGCCGCGGGGAACCGCTGCCTGCTCACCGGGGACATGGGCATCGCCAACACCACCGCCGCGGCCGCGCTGGTGTGCGCGTTCACCGGCGCCGACCCGGCCGTCGCGACCGGGCGCGGCACCGGCGTCGACGACGAGACCCTGGCCCGCAAGACCGACGTCGTGCGCCGCGCCCTGGAGCTGCACCGGCCCGACCCGGCCGACCCGCTCGGGGTGCTCGCCGCCGTCGGCGGGCTGGAGCACGCGGGGCTCGCCGGGTTCGTCCTGGGCGCCGCCGCGCTGCGCACCCCGGTGGTGCTCGACGGCGTCATCGCCGGCTCCGCCGCCCTGGTCGCCGCCGCGTTCGCGCCGGACGTCGTCGGCTACTGCCTGGGCGGGCACCGCTCCGCCGAGCCGGGCGGCGCGCTCGCCCTCGACCACCTCGGCCTCGCGCCGCTGCTGGAGCTCGACATGCGCCTCGGCGAGGGCACCGGCGCGCTGCTCGCGCTGCCGGTGCTGCAGGGCGCGGCGCGGGCGATGGCCGACGTCGCCACCTTCGACGCCGCCGGGGTCACGGACAAGACCGGTGGGTGACCCGCTCACCGTCGTCGGGGTCGGCGCCGACGGCTGGGCCGGGCTGCCGGAGACCCACCGCGACGCGCTGCGCGACGCCGAGGTGCTGCTCGGCGGGCCCCGCCAGCTCGACCTGCTGCCCGCCGACGTGGCGGGGGAGCGCCGGGCGTGGCCGTCGCCGCTGGTCCCGGCGCTGCCGGGGATCCTCGACTCCCTCGCCGACCGGCGCGTCGCGGTGCTCGCCTCCGGCGACCCGATGTTCTTCGGGATCGGCGCCACGCTGGCCCGCGTCGCCGGGCCGGACCGGCTGCGGGTGCTGACCCACCCGTCGTCGGTGGCGCTGGCCTGCGCCCGGCTGGGCTGGGGCTCGGAGCACGTGGCGGTACTGAGCGTCGTCGGCCGCCCGCTCGACGCGCTGCGCCGCGCGCTGGCCCCGGGCGCCCGGCTGGTCGTGCTCTCGGCCGGAGCCGGGTCACCCACCGAGATCGCCGGGCTGCTCGCCGGCGCCGGATGGGGCGGCTCGCGGATGACGGTGCTGGAGCGGCTCGGCGCGCCCGACGAGCGCCGGGTGTCGGCCACCGCCGCGGCCTGGCGGGGCGACGCGGACGCGCTGAACGTCGTCGCGCTCGAGTGCGTCCCCGACGCCGGGCTGGTCCCGCCGGGGGAGACGCCCGGCCTGCCCGACGACACCTACGACCACGACGGTCAGCTCACCAAGCGCGAGGTCCGCGCCGTCACCCTCGCCCACCTCGCGCCGCGCGCAGGGGAGCTGCTGTGGGACGTCGGCGCCGGGTCCGGGTCGATCGGCATCGAGTGGATGCGGGCGCACCCGCGGTGCCGCGCGATCGCCGTCGAGACCCGCCCCGAGCGCGCCGACCGGGTCGCCGCCAACGCCGCGGCGCTCGGCGTCCCCGGCCTGCGGGTGGTGACCGGTCCCGCGCCGGACGTGCTGGCCGGGCTGGAACGGCCCGACGTCGTGTTCGTCGGCGGCGGGCTGACCCGCGAGGGCGTCCTCGACGCCTGCCTGGCCGCGCTGGGCCCGGGCGGACGCCTGGTCGCCAACGCGGTCACCGTCCAGACCGAGGCGGCCCTGGCCGCCGCCCACGCCGCACACGGCGGGGACCTCGTCCGGGTGCAGGTCGCCCGCGCCGTCCCCGTCGGCGGCTTCCACGGCTGGCGTCCCGCCATGCCCGTGACCCTGTGGAGCTGGAGGAACGTGCTGTGAGGACCGAGCTGTGACGGTGCACTTCATCGGGGCCGGACCCGGTGCGGTCGACCTGCTGACGCTGCGGGCCCGCGACCTCATCGCGGCCGCGCCGGTCTGCCTCTACGCGGGCAGCCTGGTGCCGCCGGAGATGCTGGAGATCTGCCCGCCCGGCGCCCGCACCGTCGACACCGCGCTGATGACGCTCGACGAGATCCTCGACGAGATGGTCCGCGCCCACCGGCACGGGCTCGACGTCGCCCGGCTCGCCTCCGGCGACCCGTCGGTGTTCTCGGCGATGGCCGAGCAGATGCGCAGGCTCGAGGCCGAGGGCGTGCCCTACGACGTGTGCCCCGGCGTCCCCGCCTACGCGGCGGCGGCCGCGGCGCTGGGCCGCGAGCTCACCGTCCCCACGGTCGCCCAGACCGTCACCCTCACCCGGATCGCGGCGCGCGCGACGCCGATGCCGGAGAACGAGGGACTCGACAAGCTGGGCGCCGCCGGCGGCACCGTGGTGCTGCACCTGGCCGTGCACCGCATCGCCGAGGTCGTCGACGCCCTGGCCCCCTCCTACGGCGGCGACTGCCCGGCCGCGGTGGTGGCGCACGCGTCGCGTGCGCACGAGATCGTGCTGCGCGGGACCCTGGAGCAGATGCCCAAGGCCGTCGACGAGGCCGGGATCCAGCGCACCGCCGTGATCATCGTCGGGGAGGCGCTGGCGGCCCGGCACTTCCCGGACTCGCACCTCTACAGCGACGGCCGCTGCCGTGCCCCGGAGACCGCGGTGTGGCAGCCCGCGGGGCAGGACGTCCCCGGTCAGTAGTCCTCGTGCCAGGCCCGGCCGTCGCGCTCGATCAGCGCGGTGGCCGAGGCCGGGCCGTGGCTGCCCGCGGTGTAGGGGCGCGGCCGCTGGTCGGTCGCCTCCCAGGTCCGCAGGATCGGCTCGGCCCACCGCCACGCGGCCTCGATCTCGTCGCGGCGCATGAACAGCGTCGGGTTGCCGCGCAGCACGTCCATGAGCAGCCGCTCGTAGGCGTCGGGCAGTCGGTCGCCGAAGGTGCGGGCGAAGCTCAGGTCCAGCGGCGCCGGGATCGGGCGGATCCCGCCGGGGCCGGGCTGCTTGGCCGTCATGTGCAGGCGCACACCCTCGTCGGGCTGCAGCCGCAGGACGAGCCGGTTGGCCGGGATCTCCTCGCCGAACGCCGGGAAGATCGAGTGCGGGACCGGCTTGAACTGCACCACGATCTCCGACGCGTGCGTCGCCAGCCGCTTGCCGGTGCGCAGGTAGAACGGCACCCCGGCCCAGCGCCAGTTGGCGACCTCGGCGCGCAGCGCCACGAAGGTCTCGGTGGAGGACCGCTCCCGCTCGCGCGGGGTCCCGGCGCGGGACTCGGCCAGCTCGGTGGCGTAGCCGGGCACCGCGGTGCCGTCGACGAGGCCCTCGGCGTACTGCCCGCGCACGGTGTCGCGCACGACGTCGGGGCCGTCGAGCGGCCGCAGCGACTGCAGGACCTTCAGCTTCTCGTCGCGCACGCCCTCGCCGTCGATCTTGGCGGGCGGCTCCATCGCGACCAGGCACAGCAGCTGCAGCAGGTGGTTCTGCACCATGTCGCGCAGCGCGCCGGAGCCGTCGTAGTAGTCGGCGCGGTTCCCGACGCCGATCGACTCGGCGACGGTGATCTGCACGTGGTCGATCTGCGAGGCGTTCCACAGCGGCTCGAACAGGGAGTTGCCGAAGCGCAGGACCAGCAGGTTCTGCACCGTCTCCTTCCCGAGGTAGTGGTCGATCCGGTAGATCTGCTCCTCGGCGAAGACCGAGCCGACCTCGTCGTTGATCGCCTGCGCCGAGGCCAGGTCGGTGCCCAGCGGCTTCTCCAGCACCACGCGGGTGCGGTCGTCGACGATGCCGGCGGCCGCGCTGCCGACGCAGATCCGCCCGAACAGCTGCGGGGCGGAGGCGAGGTAGAGCACCCGGGTGCGCCCCGGGGAGGGCGCCCCGATCAGCTCCGACAGCAGCGACCAGTCGTCGTCGGCGACGTCGAGGGTCACGTGGTGGAGCCGGTCCAGGAAGCGGTGGTGCTGCGCGTCGTCGGCGCAGGCGTCGGGGCCGGCCCAGCGCGGCGCGGTGCGCCGCAGCTCGGAGTCGACCTTGTCGCGGTAGCCGGGGTCGTCGAGCCCGGAACGGGACACGGCGACGATGCGGGTGTCGTCGGCGAGCTGGCCGTCGCGGTCGCGGAGGTAGAGCGCGGGCAGCAGCTTGCGCATCGCGAGATCGCCGGTGCCGCCGAACACGACGACGTCGGCGGGGTCCATGACGGGAAGGGGGTGCGGCACGAGCCGTCTCCTCGGTAAGCGAACGGGTGCGGGTCGAGCGGTGCCAGGGCCCGCGTGACGGGGCACTTCCGTACTGTACCGATTCCGTTCCGCTCGCGAAAGGCGGAAGGGGTCCCCGGTCAGGCCAGCCGGCCCGCCCCGTCCGACGGCGTGCCCGGGAACACGACCGGCTCGGCCCAGCCGCGCTGCGCGTAGGCCTCCCGCACCGAGGCGGTGACCGCGGCCGCCCCGTCGGCCTCGACCAGCGCGATCACGCAGCCGCCGAAGCCGCCGCCGGTCATCCGCGCGCCGGTCGCGCCGCCGTCGCGGGCCGCCTCGACGGCCACGTCGACGTGCGGGACGGTGATCTCGAAGTCGTCGCGCATCGAGGTGTGCGACGCGTCGAGCAGCGGCCCGATCGCCCGCGGGTCCGCGCCGCCGGACAGCAGCCGCACGGTCTCGGTGACCCGGGCGTTCTCGGTCACGATGTGCCGGGCCCGGCGGCGGATCCGCTCGTCGGCGATCCGGGGCAGGTCGTCCGGGCCCGCGTCCCGCAGGGCCGGGACGCCGAGGGCGGCGGCCGCGGCCTCGCAGTCGGCGCGCCGGGCGCCGTACTCGCCCGAGGCGTGCGCGTGCGGCGCCCGCGTGTCGATGACCAGCAGCTCCAGGTCGTGCGCCGGCAGGTCGAAGGGGACCAGCTCGACGGTGTCGTCGCGGGTGTCGAGGAACACCAGCCGGCCGGCGCGGCCGTGCATCGAGGCCATCTGGTCCATGCCGCCGGTGGGGGCGCCGACGAACTCGTTCTCCGCGCGCCGCGCGATCCGGGCCAGCGTGGTCGGGTCGACGTCGGCCCCGGCGAGCCCGGCGAGCGCGACGCCGACCGCGCACTCCACCGCCGCCGACGACGACAGCCCGGCCCCGACCGGCACGTCGGAGTCCAGCTCCAGCTCCACCTCGCCCACCGGGTAGCCGGCCTCGCGGAACGCCCAGCAGGTCCCGGCCACGTAGGCCGCCCAGCCGGGCACCTCGCCCGGCACCACCGACGCCGCGGAGAACTCCACCGGGGCGCCCGGCTCCTGCACCGAGCGGACCCGGCTGCGGCCCCCGGTCGCGGGTGCCGCGGCGACGACGGCCCGGTGCGGCAGCGCGAAGGGCAGCACGAAGCCGTCGTTGTAGTCGGTGTGCTCGCCGATCAGGTTGACCCGCCCGGGGGCGAACCAGACCCCGGCCGGGGCCGCCCCGTGACGGGTGGCGAAGGCGTCGGCGACGGTGGACATGGCGGCTCCGGTCGAACGAGGGTGTTGGTCGGGAGGTGGGTGCGCGGCAGGTGGCCGGGGGCGCGGGCACGGTAGCCGACCCCTGCGCCGGACGGCCGGGGCGCCGGGGCACGATGACGGCCGTGCCCGACGCCCCCGACTGCCTCGACACCGCCCTGACCGACCCGGTGGCCTCCGCCCTGCGCGGGCGGCTGGCCGGCTTCGGCGCGACCCGCGGTGCCGCGGTGCGCTTCGACCCGGAGGTGTCGCCGTTCGCGGCGCTCCCGCTCGACGCCGACGGGCACGGCCGCGCCGGGGACTGGGCCGATCTCGCGGCGCTCTGCGCGCCGGGCAGCGAGGTCGTGGTGGTGCGCGCCGCCGCCGGGCCGCCGCGGATCCCGGCGGGCTGGGAGCTGCTGCGCGCGTTCCCCGGGGTACAGATGGACGGCGCCGCGGTGCCGGGCGCGGCCGCGGACGACCTCGTCGAGCTGGGGCCGCCGGACCGGGCGGAGATGGCGGAGCTGACCGGCCGCACCCGGCCCGGGCCCTGGCTGGCGCGCACCGCCGAGCTGGGCCGCTACCTCGGCGTCCGCCACGACGGCCGGCTGGTCGCGATGGCGGGGGAGCGCATGCGCATCGGCGGCGACGGCGCCGCCGGGGCGACCGAGATCAGCGCGGTCTGCACCGACCCGGAGTTCCGGGGCCGGGGGCTGGCCCGCCGGCTGGTTGACGCCGTCGCCGCCGGGATCGTCGCCCGCGGCGAGCGCCCGGTGCTGCACGCGGCCGCGGACAACCACGGCGCGATCCGGCTCTACGAGGCGATGGGGTTCACGCTGTCGCGCACGATGCGGTTCGACCTGCTCCGCGCGCCGCACCGCTGAGCGGCTCAGGCCGACAGGGCGGCGTCGACGGAGCCGGGGGAGAGCACCTCGTCGAGCACCAGGATCGCGCAGCCCATCACGCCCGACCGCCCGCTGAGCAGGCCCGGCTCGATGCGCAGGTTCTGGGTGGCCGCGGCCATCGAGCGCCGGTAGATCGCCTCCCGCACACCCGCGACGAGCGGGTCGAACGCCCCGACCAGGTCCCCGCCGATCGCGACCAGCGCGGGGTTGACCAGGTTCACCGCGGCGGCGAGGACCTCGCCGAGCCGGCGCCCGGCGATGCGCACCAGCCGCACCGCGTCCGGGTCGCCCTGCTTGACCAGCGCGACGACGTCGGCGATCGCGGTGACCGGCTGCCCGCACTCGGCGAGGTCGCGCACCAGGGCGCGGCCCGAGGCCAGCACCTCCAGACAGTCGATGTTGCCGCAGCCGCAGCCGATGCCCGGCCCGTCGTGGACCGGGGTGTGCCCGATCTCGCCCGCCGCACCCCAGGCGCCGCGCTGCAGCACCCCGCCGCAGACGAGCCCGGCGCCGACCCCGGACCCGATCTTGACCATCAGCAGGTCGTCGACGTCGGGGTGGGCGTCGTGCTCGGCCAGGGCCATGACGTTCACGTCGTTGTCGACCAGCACCGGGGCGGGGAAGCGGGCGGTGAGCAGCGGCGGCAGCGCGATCCGCTCCCAGCCGGGCAGCGCGGGGACGCCCACCGACCAGCCCTGCGCGCCGTCCACGGTGCCGGGGATCGACAGCCCGATGCCGCGGATCGTCGCGTCGTCGACCCCGGCGGTGAGCAGCAGCTTCTCCAGCCGGATGACCGCCTCGGAGAGCAGATGCTCCGGCCCGGCGGAGGCGGGGATGTCCACGACCTCCTCGGCGAGCACGGCGCCGGACAGGTCGCACACGGCGGCCTTGGACCGGCTGACGCCGACCGACAGCGCCAGCACGGTGCCGCCCGCGGCGTTGAACTCCAGGCGCGCGGCGGGTCGTCCGCCGGTCGCGGCGGCGCCGACCACCTCGGTGACCAGGCCGTCGGCGAGCAGCCGGTCGACGCGCGCGGCGACCGCGGTCCGGGACAGGCCGGTCTCGCGACCGATCTCGGTCCGGGTCCCGGCCACGCCGTCCCGGACCAGCCGGAAGATCTCGCCCGCCGTGGCGGGCGCGCTGGTCGGGGTGCGTCCTCGCATTCGTCCAGTGAACCACAGGGCTTCGACCTGGTAAAACGCTGATCGGGTCTCACTAACGTCTTGTGAGTACATAAGTAAGTCGGTAGAGTGCTTATCGAACGGTTCGCCACGCACCCCACCACCTGGAGATCGACGTACCGTGACCGCTTCCGTCCCGCTGCACCCCGTCGTCGACGCCGTCACCCGGCGGGTGACCGCCCGCTCGGCCACCACCCGCGCCGCCTACCTCGAGCGCATCCGCGCGGCCGCCGCCGCGGGGCCCGCCGCCGGCCCCGGCCGCGCCGACCTCGGCTGCGCCAACCTCGCCCACGCCGTCGCCGCGTGCGGGCCGGACAAGCTGACGCTCACCGCGTCGCCCGCCCGCAACATCGGCATCGTCACTGCCTACAACGACATGCTCTCGGCCCACCAGCCGTTCGAGACCTACCCCGCGCGGATCAAGGCCGCGGCCCGCGACGCGGGCGGGGTCGCCCAGGTCGCCGGCGGGGTCCCCGCCATGTGCGACGGCATCACCCAGGGCCGCGCCGGCATGGAGCTGTCGCTGTTCTCCCGCGACGTCATCGCCCTGTCCACCGCCGTCGCACTGAGCCACGACATGTTCGACGCCGCGGTGCTGCTCGGGGTCTGCGACAAGATCGTCCCCGGGCTGGTGATGGGCGCGCTGTCCTTCGGGCACCTGCCGGTGCTGCTCGCCCCCGCCGGCCCGATGACCTCGGGCCTGCCGAACAAGGAGAAGGCCCGCATCCGGCAGGCGTTCGCCGCGGGCGAGGCCGGCCGCGCCGAGCTGCTCGAGGCCGAGTCGGCCAGCTACCACGGCCCCGGCACCTGCACCTTCTTCGGCACCGCGAACTCCAACCAGCTGCTGATGGAGGTCATGGGCCTGCACCTGCCGGGGTCGTCGTTCGTCAACCCCGGCACCGCGCTGCGCGACGCCCTGACCGACGAGGTCGCCCGCCGCGCGCTCGACGCCGCGGGCGACCCGGACAAGGCGATGGGTGCGGTCGTCGACGAGAAGGCCGTGGTCAACGGGATCGTCGCGCTGCTGGCCACCGGCGGCTCCACCAACCACACGATGCACCTGGTCGCGATGGCCGCCGCCGCGGGCGTGCAGATCACCTGGGACGACTTCTCGGACCTGTCCGCCGTCGTGCCGCTGCTGGCCCGGATCTACCCCAACGGCAAGGCCGACGTGAACCACTTCCGCGCCGCCGGCGGCACGGCGCTGCTGATCCGCGAGCTGCTCGACCACGGCCTGGCCCACGACGACGTCCGCACCGTCGACGGCCCCGGCCTGACCCGCTACACCCGCGAGCCCTTCCTCGACGGGGACACCCTCGTGTGGCGTGAGGGCGCCACGGAGAGCCTGGACAAGTCGGTGCTGCGCTCGGTCGCCGACCCGTTCTCCCCGGACGGCGGGCTGCGCGTGCTGCACGGCAACCTGGGCCGCTCGGTGGTCAAGACCTCCGCCGTCGAGCCCGACCACCGCGTCGTCGAGGCCCCGGCCGTGGTCTTCGACGACCAGGACGACCTGCTGGCCGCGTTCGCCGCGGGCGAGCTCGACGGGCGTGACCTCGTCGCCGTCGTCCGGTACCAGGGACCGCGCGCCAACGGCATGCCCGAGCTGCACAAGCTGACCCCCGCGCTGGGGGTGCTGCAGGACCGCGGGCACCAGGTCGCGATCGTCACCGACGGCCGCATGTCCGGCGCCTCGGGCAAGGTCCCCGCCGCGCTGCACGTCACCCCGGAGGCCGCGCAGGGCGGACCGCTGCGGAACGTGCGCGACGGCGACCTGGTACGCCTGGACACCCTGAACGGCACCCTGTCCCTGCTGGTCGACGCCGACGAGTTCGACGCCCGCGAGCCCGCCCGGCCCGCCGGCCCGTCCGGTCCGACGACCGGCACCGGACGCGAGCTGTTCGCCGCGTTCCGCGCCGCCGTCGGGCCCGCCGACACCGGCGCGACCGTCGCCCTGCCCTACTGAGAGGACCCCGTGAGCGAGAAGCTGCTGGAGCTGGCCCCCGTCGTCCCCGTCGTCGTGCTGCACGACGCCGCGTCGGCCGTCCCGCTCGCCCGTGCCCTGGTCGACGGCGGGCTGCCGGTCATCGAGGTGACCCTGCGGACCCCGGCCGCGCTCGAGGCCGTCCGCCGGATCGCGGCCGAGGTGCCCGACGCCGTCGTCGGCACCGGGACCGTCCGCACCCCCGACGACGTCCGCGCCTCGGTCGACGCGGGCGCCCGTTTCCTGGTCAGCCCCGGTGCGACGCCGCGGCTGCTCGACGCGATGGAGGACTCCGGGCTGGACTTCCTGCCCGGCACCGCGACGATCTCGGAGATGATGGCCGTCGCCGAGCGCGGCCACACCGCCTGCAAGTTCTTCCCCGCCGAGGCCGCGGGCGGGCGCCCGTTCCTGACGTCGGTCGCCGGGCCGCTGCCGGACCTGCGGTTCTGCCCGACCGGGGGGATCACCGTCGACTCGGCACCGGGCTACCTGGCCCTGCCCAACGTCTCCTGCGTCGGGGGCTCCTGGCTCACCCCGGCCGACGCCGTCGCGGCCGGGGACGTCGACCGGATCCGCGGGCTGGCGGCCGCGGCCGCGGCCCTCGGCTGACCGGCGCCCGGGGGCGGGACGAGGGGTCCGCCCCCGGGGCCGGGAGGGTAGGGTCCCCTCCGGTGTGCCGGGAAGTCTGGTCGGCGAGCGATGTCTCCTGCCCGCCCGACCTCCCCGGAGCCCTGTGAACGCCTCCCGTACAGCCCGCAGCGTCGCCGACGTCCTGCGCACCGAGACCGTCGGGGGCGTCCTGCTCGTCGTCGCGGCCGCCGTGGCGCTGCTGTTCGCCAACTCGCCCTGGCGCGACGCCTACACCGCGCTGTCCGAGCTCACCGTCGGGCCCGCCGCGCTGCACCTGGACCTGTCGCTCGCGACGTGGGCCGCCGACGGCCTGCTGGCGATCTTCTTCTTCGTCGTCGGGCTGGAGCTCAAACGCGAGTTCCTGGCCGGTGACCTGCGCGACCCGCGCACGGCGCTGCTCCCGGTCGCGGCGGCCGTCGGCGGCATGGCGGTGCCCGCGCTGATCTACGTCGCGATCAACCTCGCGAACCCCGGGGCCCTGGTCGGCTGGGCGATCCCGACCGCCACCGACATCGCGTTCGCGCTCGCGGTGCTCGCCGTCATCGGGACGCACCTGCCCACCGCGCTGCGGACCTTCCTGCTCACCCTCGCCGTCGTCGACGACCTGCTGGCCATCACGATCATCGCCGTGTTCTACACCGAGCAGCTGTCGGTGCCCGCGCTGCTCGGTGCGCTCGTCCCGCTCGCGCTGTTCACCCTGGCCGTGCAGCGCGGGGTCCGGTCCCGGTGGGTGCTGGCGCCGCTCGCCGCGGCCGCCTGGGTGCTGGTCCACTCCTCCGGGGTGCACGCCACCGTCGCCGGGGTCCTGCTCGGGTTCGCGGTGCCGGTCCTGGGGCGGCGCCGGGTGCACGGGGTGTCGTTGTCGGAGCACTTCGAGCACCGGTGGCGCCCGTGGTCGGCCGGGCTCGCGGTGCCGGTGTTCGCGTTCTTCGCCGCCGGGGTCACCGTCGTCGGCGGTGCCGGCGGGGGGATCGGCGCGGCCCTGCTCGACACCGTGACCCTCGGCGTCGTCGCCGGACTGGTGGTCGGCAAGACCGTCGGGGTGCTCGGTGCGACCTGGCTGGTGCAGCGGTGCACCCGGGCCCGGCTGTCCGACGACCTGTCCTGGTGGGACCTGCTCGGCCTCGCGCAGCTGGCCGGCATCGGGTTCACCGTGTCGTTGCTGGTCGGCGAGCTCGCCTTCGGGACCGGGACCCCGCAGGACGACCACGTCAAGATCGGCGTGTTGTGCGGCTCACTGCTCGCGGCGCTGCTGGCGACGGTGGTCCTGCGCGCCCGCAACGCCCACCACCGGCGCCGGGCGGGCTGAGCCGGGTCAGCGGTGGTCGGCGCGGGCCGCGGCGTGCCGCACCGCGGCCGGCGACAGGCCACGACGACCGCGGTCCCAGTCACCGGTGTCCGGGCGCACGCACGGCAGGGCGTGCACGAAGCTGCGGGCCGGTCCGCCGTCGGCCGCGGTCCCGCCGTGGGTGCGCAGCCGCAGCGGCTCGCGGGTGGGGTCGATCGGGTTGAGGCAGCGCTCGCACAGCGCGTCCCGGATCACGCGGCCCACCGCCCGGCCGGGACGACGGTGCCCGCGGGGACACACGCCGCGACGTGCACGACGGCCTCGCGCCAGGTCACCTCGCCGGCCGCGTCGGCCGACTCGATGTGGGACAACCGGTAGACGCGTTCGGTCGCGGCGTCGACGGGGGCGAAGCAGCGCTCGCAGAGCTGGATCATCGGGCTCGACCTCGCGGCTCTCTCTCGGGATCGGACGGCCAGGATCTACCCATCGGCCATCATCCGGACACCGGAACGTGACCGGCGCCGCTGTGTGGCCCGCCCCACCTGACCTGCGGCGTCGTCATCGGTGAGCGGGCGGGCGGTGTCGCGGCGGGGAACGGTGGGGGCCCCGTCCTAGACTCGGCGGTTCCCCGTACCCGACCGCTCCGGGAGTTCCTCCGTGCGCTTCGTGCACGCCGCCGACCTGCACCTCGACAGCCCGCTGCGCGGCCTGTCGCGGCTCGGCGACTCCGAGCTCGCCGCGACGCTGCGCGCGGCGACCCGGCGGGCCTGCGAGAACCTCGTCGACGCGGTCGTCGACTCCCGGGCCGAGGCGCTGGTGCTGCCCGGCGACGTCTACGACGGCGACTGGAAGGACTACGCGACCGGCGCGTTCTTCGTCCGGCAGCTGTCGCGGCTGCACGACGAGGGCATCCCGGTGTTCCTCATCAGCGGCAACCACGACGCCGAGTCCGAGATCACCCGGTCGCTGCGGCTCCCGCCCAACACCCACCGGCTCTCGGTGGACGCCCCCGAGACCGTCGTCGACGACGACCTCGGCCTCGCCGTGCACGGCCAGGGCTTCGCCCGCCGCGCGGTGCTGGAGAACCTCGTCCCCGCCTACCCCGACCGCATCCCCGGCCT
Organism: Pseudonocardia sp. ICBG601; assembly: GCF_020496245.1. Classification (NCBI taxonomy): domain Bacteria; kingdom Bacillati; phylum Actinomycetota; class Actinomycetes; order Pseudonocardiales; family Pseudonocardiaceae; genus Pseudonocardia; species Pseudonocardia sp. ICBG601. The sequence continues at coordinate 391,064 of NZ_JAHLJA010000150.1, forward strand.
GGTCAACGTCGGGATGCTGCACACCTCGGTGCAGGGCGACGACCGGCACGACACCTACGCCCCCTGCCGCCCCGAGGACCTGTCCGGCTGCGGCTACGAGTACTTCGCCCTCGGCCACGTCCACGAGCAGCGCGCCGTCTGCGAGGGCCCGCACCCGGCCTGGTTCTCCGGGAACCTGCAGGGCCGCCACCCGCAGGAGCGCGGCGCGAAGGGCGCCCTGCTCGTCGACGCCGCCCCCGAGCGGTGGGCGACGGTCACCCCGCTGGTCCTCGACGTCGCCCGCTGGGAGCTCGTCGAGGTCGACATCGCCGGGCTCGGCGGCGCCGACGAGGTCTACGAGGCCGTCGACTCCGCGCTGCGCGAGCGGTGCGCCGCCGCCGCGCCGCGCACCGTCGTCGCCCAGGTGACGCTGCACGGCGCCGGGCCGGCCGCCGCGGACCTCACCTCCGCCGAGGGGGTCCGCACCGAGCTGGAGCTGCTCGCCGAGCGCTGCGGCGCGGTGCTGGAGAAGGTCCGCAACCGCGCCCGCCCGCCCGCCGGGGCGCTCGCCGTCGACCCGGAGCTGACCGCCGCGGTGTCCGCCGCCGCGGCCGGCCTGGCCGCCGAGCCGGACCGCATCCGCGAGCTCGCCGCCCCGCTGGAACGCGAGGTCGGCCGCCGGCTGCGCGAGGCGGGCCTGCTGGACCTGCGCGACGACGAGCGCCTCGCCGCGCTGGCCCGCCAGGCCGAGCAGCAGCTGCTGGCCCGGATGGCCGGGTCGTGAGCACGACCGCGCGGCTGCGCACCCTGGTCCTGGAGCGCTACGGCGCCTACGAGGGCCGCGAGCTGACCCTCGGCGACGGTCTGACGATCGTGTCCGGGCCCAACGAGGCCGGCAAGACCACCCTGCTCGACGCTCTGTCCGACCTGCTGTGGGGGATGCCCCGCCCGGTGCGCCACGCCTACGCCGTCGGCCCGTCGCGGCTGGCCGTGTCGGCCCGGGTCGCCGGTGCCTCCGGCGAGAGCATGCTGCGCCGCACCACCCGCGGCCTGCACGACGACACCGGCGCAGTCGCCGACGCGCCCTGGGGCGAGTCCGGTGCCGACGCCCGGCGCCGCTGGCGGGAGGGCTTCGGGCTCGGCCACGAGGAGCTGCGCGAGGGCGGCCGGGCACTGTGCGCGGGGGAGGGGGACCTCGCCGAGCTGGTCTTCACCGCCCGCAGCGGCCGCGACGCCCGCGCCCTGATCGCCGCGCTGGACACCGAGGCCGACGCCCTGTTCAAGGACCACCGGGGCAACCGGTCGGTCGAGGTGCGCGCGGCGTTCGCCCGGTTCACCGAGACCGAGAAGGCCGTGGGGGAGCGGGTGTCGCGGGCCGGTGAGGTCACCGCGCTGGCCGAGGAGATCGCCCGGCTGGAGCGCCGCGCCGCGGAGCTGACCCGCACCCGTCGCGGGGCGGCGGGGGCGGCGGACCGGGCCCGGCAGGCCGTCCGCGGCCAGGACCCGGCCCGGGAGCTGGCCGCACTGCGCGCCGAACGCGCCGCCCTGTGCGCGACCGGCGCCGCCCTCGACGCGGCCTCGCTGGAGGAGTACACCCACGCCACCGCCGCGCTGGCCGACGCCGAGACCGCCCGCGACGAGCACCGCGCCACCGCCGACGCGCTGCGGGCCCGCCGCGCCGAGCTCGACCTCGACGAGGACCTGCTCGCCGACGCCACCCGCGTCCGCGAGCTGGAGTCCGCCGCCCAGGCCCGCCGCGCCGACGCCGAGCGGGCGGCCCGGCTGCGCGCCGACGCCGCCGAGGCCCACCGCCGTGCCGAGACCGCGCTGGCCGGGCTGGTCGCCGAGGACGGGCGCAGCCCCGCCGACCGGCTCGCCGCCGTCCACCTGCCGGCCGACCGGGCCCGCGACCTCGACGAGCACGCCCGCCGCCTCACCGAGGCGCTCGCCGAGCAGACCCGCGCGGAGCGGCTGCACACCGACGCGCTCGCCGAGGTCCGCGAGGTGGCCGACGTCCCGGGCGGTCTCGACGCCGACCGGGTCGGCCGGGTCGCCGAGGTCCGCCGCGCGATCGAGGCCGATGGCTCCGCCGCCGCGCTGTGCCGCTCCGCCGTCGCCGACCGTGACGGCGCCCGCACCCGGCGCGCCGAGGCGCTCGCCGCGGCCGGGTACCGCGGCACTCCCGACGGCACCCCCGGCACCCGGGGCGTGCTGGCCCCGCCGCGCCGCGAGGTCCGGGAGCTGCGGGCCGCACTGCGCACCGCCGAGCAGGACCAGCGCGGCGCCGAGCGGGCCGCCGCGGACGCCGCGGACCGCGCGCACCGCGCCCGGGCCGCCCGCGACGGGGTGGCCGCCGACGGCCGCCCGGTCGGCGCGGACGCGCTCGCCGCGGCCCGCGCCGCCCGCGACACCGCGCTGGAGCAGCTGCTCGCCGCGGGGCCGGACGGCGCCGCCGCGGCCGCGGGCAGGCTGTCCGCCGCGCTCGCCGGGGCCGACCGGGTCGCCGACGACATGATCGCCTCCGCGGACCGGGTCGCCGAGCTGGCCCACCGCGACGCCGAGCTCGACACCGCCGACGCCGAGGCCGCCCGCACCGCGGCCGCCTCCGCCGTGGCCGGGGAGCGCACCGCCGCCGCCGGCGCGGCCTGGGCGACGCTGTGGCGGGCGCACGGCGTCGCCGTCCCCGACCCGGACGACGCCGACGCCGTCGTCGCCGCGCTGGCCGAGGCCGCCCGCGCCGAGGACGACGCCGCCCGCGCCGACGAGCGCCTGGCCCGGCTGCGCGACCAGGCCGAGGTGCAGGAACGGGCGCTGGGCTCCGCGCTCGCCGCGGCCGGGCGCCCGCGCGACGGCGCCCCGCTGGACGTGCTGCTCGTCGCGGCCGCCGACCTCGCCACCGAGGCCGAGCACGCCCGGGACCGGCGGGTGCTGCTGGCCCGGCTGCGCAGCGAGGCCGAACGCGCCGGGGGAGCGGCCGACGCCGCACGCCACGAACGGGAGCTGGCCACCCAGCGCTGGCGGTTCGCGCTGCGCGGCGCCGGGCTGCCCACCGACCTGGAGCCCGCGGGCTGGGACACCCGCCGCGACACCGTCGCCGACGCCCGCACCGCGGGGGCGCTCGCCCGCCAGGACGACGAGGAGGCCCGCCGCCTGGAGCGCTCCGTCGCCGCCCACGGCCGGGCCGTCGTCGCGCTGGTGGAGCGGCACCTCGAGCCCGCACCGACCGGCACCGCGGCCGCGGACCGGCTCGGCGAGCTCGCCGACCGCGTCCGCGAGGTCACCAAGGCCGCGGTGTCGGCAGGCCACCTCGACGACGGCATCGCCGCCGCCGAGGACGACGTCACCCGGGCCGCCCGCAGCGCGGCCGCGGCCACCGCGGTGCTGGACCGGCTCGCCGTCGAGCTGGCGCTGACCGAGGCCCCGGAGCCGGGCGGGCTGGAGGCCGCGGCACAGCGCGGCGCGCACGTCGCCGGGCTCGACGTCCGCATCGCCGAGCAGGAGCGGCTGCTGGCCGCCGCCGCCCCCGACCTCGACGCCGCCGAGCTGGTCGCCGCCGCCCCGGACACCGAGCCCGGCGCGCTGACCGAGGCGCTCGACCGGGCCGAGACCCACGAGCGCGACCTCGGCGCCGAGCAGGACGAGGTGCGCGAGCAGCTGGGCGGGCTGCGGGCCCGGCGCCGCGAGCTGGAGGAGGCCGAGGGGGCCGCCGAGCTGCACGCCCGCGCCCAGTCCGAGCTGGCCGGCGTCGCCGACGCCGCGGAGCGCTACCTGGTGCTGCACCTGCAGCGCGAGATCCTGCGCCGCGAGCTGGAGGCCTACGAGCGCAGCCACGCCTCCCCGCTGCTGGTCCGTGCCGGGGTGGTGCTCGAACGCCTCACCGGCGGCCGGTTCGTCGCGCTGCGGCCCCCGGCCGAGGCGGGCGGCGCCGGACGCAGCCTGGTCGCGGTACGCGCCGACGGCGAGGAGCTCGCCCCGACCCGGCTCTCGGAGGGCACCGCCGACCAGGTGCACCTCGCGCTGCGCCTGGCCGGGATCGAGCAGCTGCAGGCCGACCGGGTCGCCGCCGGGCTGCCGACGGTGCCGGTCGTGTTCGACGACGTCCTCATGACCTTCGACGACGAGCGCGGCGCCGCCGCCGTCGCCGTGCTGGGGGAGCTGGCCGCCACCGCGCAGGTGCTGCTGTTCACCCACCACGAGCACGTCGTCGGCCTCGCCCGCGACGCGGGCGTCGGGTTCACCGTCGCCGAGCTGGGGCCGCCCGCCCCGGTCGAGGTCGTCGGCGACGCCGACACCGCCCGCGCCACCCCGCTGGCCGGCTGAGCGGGGCGATCACGGAGACTGCCGACGTGGACGCGTGCGGTGAACGGTTCGTGATCGTCAGCGGCGACTCCCGGGCCGAGGTCGACGAGGTCGGGGCGGCGCTGGCCGGGTTCTCCCAGGGCGGCCGGGTCCGGGTCGAGCCGCACCCGCCCACGGCCCGCCCGCCGAAGGGCTCCGGCGCGGTGCTCGCGCCCTGGCCGAACCGGGTCCGCGGCGGCGCCTGGACCCACCGCGGGACCCGCAGGCAGCTCGCGCTGACCGAGCCGGACGCCGGCAACGCCATCCACGGCCTGCTGCGGCACGTGACCTGGACCCCGGTGGAGCGGGCGGGGGACCGGATCACGCTGACCGCCGTCGCGCCGGTGCAGCCCGGCTGGCCGCAGCCGGTGCGGGTCACGGTGACCTACGCCGTCGGCCGCGACGGGCTCACCGTCACCACCGAGGTGGAGAACCTCGGGGACGCGCCCGTCCCGTTCGGCCTCGGCTTCCACCCGTACCTGCGGGTCGGTGACGTGCCGACCGACGAGCTGGAGCTGACCCTGTCCGCGCGGACCGAGCTGCCGCTGCGCGACCAGCTCCCGGACGGCCCGGCGCGGCCGCTGGACGGCGCGGTCTCCCGGACCCGGCTCGCCGGGCTGGTCCTGGACAGCGCGTTCGGCGGCTGCACCCCCGGCGACGGCCCGGACGGCGGCGCCGACGGCCGGGTCCGGCACCGCGTCGGGTCCCGGGACGGCGGCGGCACCGAGCTGTGGGCCGACGCGGCGTTCGGCTGGGTGCAGGTCTTCACCCCGTCGGACTTCCCGCGCCAGGGCCCGGACGGGGTCGTGACGCCGTCGCGGGCGATCGCGGTCGAGCCGATGACCTGCCCGCCGGACGCGCTGAACTCGGGCACCGACCTGATCGAGCTCGTCCCCGGCGAGTCCCAGGTGCTGCGCTGGGGCGTCCACGCCACCGGGTGATCCGGATCATCCCCGGAGCGGAATACCGGAGAGGTCGTTGAACGCTCTACCGATCGTGACTGTCCAGACCGCTTCCCCGGTGCTCCTGCCCCGTCTCGACGAGGCCGGTCGCGCCGCCCTGTTCACCGAGGCCCGCACCGCCAACACCTTCACCGACGAGCCCGTCACCGACGAGACGCTCCGCGAGGTGTGGGACCTGGCCCAGTGGCCGCCGACCGCGGCCAACACCCAGCCGCTGCGCGTGACCTTCGTCCGCAGCAACGAGGGGAAGCAGCGCCTGCTGCCGCTGCTCGCCGAGGGCAACCGGGCCAAGTCCGAGGCCGCCCCGGTCATCGCGATCCTGGCCGCGGACCTCGACTTCCACGAGCACTCGGACACCACGTTCCCGGTCAAGCCCGGCTTCCGCGAGGGCCTGGAGTCCCAGGGCCGTGCGGGCCGCGAGCCGATGGCGCGGTTCAACGCCTCGCTGCAGATCGGCTACGTCCTGCTCGCCGCCCGCGCGCACGGCCTCGCCACCGGCCCGATGGCCGGCTTCGACGCCGACGCCGTGACCGAGGAGTTCTTCCCCGGCGGCCGGCGCCGTGCGCTGCTCGTGGTCAACCTGGGCCACCCCGGTCCGGACGCCTGGCACCCGCGGCTGCCCCGCCTCGAGGCCGGGCAGGTCCTCGACTTCGCCTGAGCGGGCCCACCCCCGCGGCCGTCACCGCACGGCCGTCATCGAGGGGGTGTGCTGCAGCAGGGTGCGCGTGTAGTCGTGCCGCGGCGCGGTGAGGACCTCCTCCACCGTGCCCTGCTCGACGATCCGGCCCTGCTGCAGCACCGCGATCCGGTCCGCGACCTCCCGGGCCAGGGCGATGTTGTGCGTCACGAACAGCATCGCCGTGCCCAGCTCGCGGCGCACCGTCGCCAGCAGCTCGACGATCGAGGCCTGCACCGACACGTCCAGCGCCGAGGTGACCTCGTCGCACACCAGGACGTCCGGGGCGGTGACCAGGGCGCGGGCGATCGCCGCGCGCTGACGCTCACCACCGGACAGCCCGCCCGGGTAGCGGTGGGCGAAGGACTCGTCGAGCCGCACCTGGCGCAGCATGTCCAGCACCCGGTCCCGGCGGGCGTCGGCGTCGAGGTCGGTGAGGTGGCGCAGCGGCACCTCCAGCGAGCTCGCGACGGTGCGCCGCGGGTTCAGCGACGCGAACGGGCTCTGGAACACGTACTGCACGCTGCGCAGCTGGGCGTAGCTGCGCGGGGTGGCCAGCGCCTCGCCGTGCAGGCTCAGCTCCCCGGCGTCGAGGGTCAGCAGCCCGGACAGGCCACGGGCCAGGGTGGTCTTCCCCGACCCGGACTCGCCGAGCAGCATCAGGCACTCCCCGGCGGCCAGCTCCAGGTCGACGCCGTCGAGCACGGGGCGGTCGCCGTAGCGCTTCCCGGCGCCGCGCACCCGCAGCACCGGCTCCCCGGCCGTCGTCGGCTCCCGTCCGCTGGCCCGGTGCAGGTCCGGCACCGCCGCGATCAGCGCCCGGGTGTAGGGGTGCTCCGGCGCGGTCAGCACGTCGCGCACCGGCCCGGTCTCGACGACCTCACCGGCCTGCATGACCGCGACCCGGTCGGCCAGCCCGGCGACGACGGCGAGGTCGTGGGTGATGTAGAGCGCGGCGGTCCCCGAGCGGGTCACCAGCTCGCGCACGGTGTCGAGCACCAGGTCCTGGGTGGTGACGTCCAGCCCGGTCGTCGGCTCGTCGAGCACGACGACGTCGGGCCGGTGCACGAACGCCGCCGCGATCCCGACCCGCTGCTGCTGGCCGCCGGAGAGCTGGTGCGGGTAGCGGCCGAGGAAGGCGTCGTCGCCGGGCAGCCCGACGTCGGTCAGCACCTCCCGCACCCGGGCGGTCACGTCGCCCTCCCAGCCGTGCGCGGTGAGGACCTCCGCGACCTGTGGCCCGATGCGCAGCACCGGGTTCAGCGACAGCGCCGGGTCCTGCGGCACGTAGGACACCAGCCGCCCCCGGACCCCGCGCAGGGTCGCCGCGGGCAGCGTCAGCAGGTCGTCGTGGGACTCGGTGTGCCCGGCGAAGCGCATCGTCCCGCCGGTGTGGGCCAGCCCGGCCCGGAAGTGGCCGAGCGCGGCCAGCGCCGCGGTCGTCTTGCCCGAGCCGGACTCGCCGACCAGGGCCAGGATCTCGCCCGGTGCGACGGCCCAGTCCACGCCGTGCAGGACCTCCCGGCCGTGGGTCGTCGCGACCCGCAGCCCCGTGCACTCGATCGTCGGTGTCGCCGTCGGTGTCATGCCCCGCCCCCCGTCGTGTCCGCGGACTCCTTCGCCAGCGCGTCGGTGATCATGTTCGTGCCGACGGTGAGCACGGCGATCGCGAGCACCGGCAGCAGCACCCCCCACGGGGTGACGATCAGCGCGATCCGGTTCTCGTTGATCTGCAGCCCCCAGTCCGCGGCCGGCGGTTGCACCCCCAGCCCCAGGAACGACAGCGACGCCACGTAGCCGATGGAGTAGGTCAGCCGCAGGCCGAGCTCGACCATCAGCGGGCCGGTGATGTTGGGCAGGACCTCGGTGGCGAGGATCCGCCGCCGGGGCATCCCGTACATCCGGGCGGCCAGCACGTAGTCCTGCCCGGCGACCGACAGCGTCGCCTGCCGGGCGACGCGCGCGACCCGCGGGATGTGGGTGATGCCGATGACCAGCACCAGCAGCCAGCCCGACGAGCCGAGCACCGCGACCGCGAGCAGGGCCAGGACCAGCTGCGGGAACGACAGCAGCACGTCGCCGCCGCGCATGATCAGCGTGTCCAGCCTGCTGCCGGTGGTGCCGGTGGTGCCGGAGTAGCCGGCGAGCATGCCCAGCGCGGTGCCGCCGACGATGCCGATCGCGGTCGCGGCCAGCGCGTAGAGCAGCACCGGACCGCCGCCGGCGAGGAAGCGGGTGAACACGTCGCGGCCCAGGTCGTCGGTGCCGGCGACACCCTCGGCGCGGAACGGCCGCCCGGCGAAGTCGTCGACGCCGTAGCCGGTCAGCAGCGGGCCGAGGACCGGACCGAGCAGCGCGACCGCGACCACGACGACGGTCAGGACGGCACCGATCCGCGCCTGGCGGCGGCGGAAGGTCCGGCGCAGCAGGCCGGAGGGGACGGTCGGGGCGCTCATGCGGAACCTCCGGTCGAGGAGTGCCGGATCCGCGGGTCGGCCAGGATCCCGGCGACGTCCGCGGCGAGGTTCACCACGACGTAGAACGCCGCGATGATCAGCGTGATCGCCTGCACGACCTGCACGTCCCGGTTGGCGACGGCGTCGATCAGCGCCTGGCCGATCCCGGGGTAGCGGAACAGGAACTCGACGACGACCACACCCCCGGCGAGCCAGGCCAGCTGGAGCGCGATCACCTGGGCGACCGGGCCGATCGTGTGCGGCACGGCGTGCCGGAACAGCACGGTCCGCTCGGGCAGCCCCTTGAGCCGGGCCATCTCGACGTAGCCGGCGTCGAGGGTCTCCGACAGCGTCGCGCGGGTCATCCGCACCACGTAGGGGATCACCACCAGCGCCAGCGTCACGACCGGCAGCACCAGCTGCTCGGGCCGCGCCCACACCGGCTCGCCGGGCCGGGCGATCGTCACCGACGGGAGGATCTGCAGCACCGAGGTCGCGAACAGCACGACCAGCAGCACACCGATGACGAATTCGGGCAGTGCCGCCAGCACCAGCGAGGCACCCGACAGCGCGGAGTCGGTACGGGTGCCGCGGCGGACCGCGGCCCGCGCGCCCAGCGCGAGCGCGATCGGGGTGGAGACGACCGCGGTCAGCACCAGCAGCAGCGCCGAGGCGCCGATCCGGCCGCCGAGCAGCTCCGACACGGGTCCGCCGGTGGCGGCGGAGAAGCCGAGGTCGCCGGTCAGGACACCGCCCAGCCAGGTCAGGTAGCGCTCGGGCGCGGGCCGGTCGAGGCCCAGCTGCGCGGTCAGCGCCGCCACCCGCTCCGGGGTGGCCTGCTGGCCGAGGATGGCCCGGGCGGGGTCGCCGGGCAGCAGCAGCGTCGCGGCGAAGATCAGCACCGACACGACGAGCAGGATCAGCACCGACAGCGCGAGGCGCCGCAGGATCATGCGGACGAGCGGGCTCATGCGTCCACCCACGCCTTCCGGAACTCGTAGCCGGACAGGGACAGCCCGGTGCGGTTCGGGACGAGCCCGCCGACGTAGGCCTGGTGGGCGTCCACCCGGTCCGGGAAGCCCCAGATCAGGTAGCCGCCGCGGTCGAACTCGATCCGCTGCGCCGCGCGCACAAGCTGGGCGCGGCGCCCCGGGTCCAGCTCGGACCGGGCCCGGCGGACCACGCCCTGGTACTGCGCGTCGGTCCAGTGCGTCTCGTTGAACGGCGCGTCGGGCATCGACGACTGCGAGGCCTGCGGCAGGTAGTTGCGGGTGTTCCAGAAGCTCTGCGCGAACTCCCACTGCAGGTACTGGTCGGAGAAGAACGTCGAGGTGTCGACCCGGCGCAGCCCGATGTCGATCCCGGCGCCGCGGGCCTGGGTCGCGAGCACCTGCGCGGCCTCGACCGTGCCGGCCTGGATCGGGGAGGTCACCAGCTCCACCGCCAGGTTCGGCTTCCCGGCCGCGGCGAGCAGGTCGCGGGCCCGCGCGAGGTCCTGCTCGCGGGACGGGTCGAGGTAGTCCGGGTCGAAGCGGGCGTAGAGGTCGACGCCGGCGGCGCCCTGCCCGGACAGCACCTGGTTGACCAGCTCGCCGCGGCCGGTGACCAGGCGCAGCGCCTGGCGGACCCGGACGTCGTCGAACGGGGCGACGTCGACGCGCATCGTGAACGGCAGCCACGACCCGGTCTCCGAGGTCAGCAGCCGGATCGAGTCGTAGGAGCCGACCACCTCGGTCAGCGACAGCGGGACCTGGTCGATCGCGTCGACCTGCCCGGACAGTAGGGCGTTGATCCGGGCGTCGTCCTCGGAGAAGTTGATCAGTTCGAGGCGGTCGACCCAGGGCTGGTCCGGGCGCCAGTAGCCGTCGTGGCGGACGAACGCGCTCTGCTGGCCCGGGGTGAACGACTCGAACCGGAACGCGCCGGTGCCGACCGGGCGCTCCAGGGAGAAGTCGGCCGGGACGATCCCGCACGAGTACTCGGCCAGGTACTGGTCGAACACCGGGGACGGCTCGGACAGCACGAACCGCACCGACCGGTCGGACGCGACGACGACGTCGTCGAGGATCCCGAACTGCGACGCCCCGGACTTCGGGTCGGCCGGGTCGGTGATCCGCGCGAAGGTGGCGACGACGTCGTCCGGGGTGACCGGGCGGCCGTCGTGGAAGGTGATGCCGGCGCGGATCACCGCGGTCCAGGCCCGCGCCCCGGGCTCCGGCGTCACCGACTCGGCGACGGCCGGCTGCAGGGTGTAGGCGTCGTCCCAGTGCAGCAGCGGCTCGTAGAGGCTGAGCGTGCGGGCGATGTCGGGGTTCGTGGCGGGACTGTGCGGGTCCAGGGTGTCCGACGATCCGCCGCCGGTCACCCCCACCCGCAGGACGCCGCCGCGGCGCGGGGGGCCGGCGTCGCGGGCCGCGGCGGGGCCGCCGCAGCCGGCGAGCACGGCCGCCGCGGCGAGTCCCGCCGCGCCGCCCAGCAGTCGCCGCCGGGACAGCGGCGTCAGGGTCGGGCTGGTCATCGAGCTGTCTCCTCGGGGAGGGCCCCGCACCTGCGGGGCCGCGGTCGCGGGTCAGGTCGGGGGCCGGGGCACCTCCTGCACCGCGCGCCCGGCGTGCTCGGGGGCGGGGTCGCCGGTGACCAGCGCGTCGAGGTCGGCGGCGACGCCGTCCGGGAACGGCGTGGCGCCGCCCGGGCCGACGTGCAGGCACATCAGCTCCTCGGTGGCGCAGAGCCGGCCCGCGCTGCGCAGCTCGTGCCACAGCCGCAGTCGCTTCGCGTCGCGGCCGAGGACCCGGGTGGTGACCTCCAGGGGTGCGTCCGGGCCGATCTCGCGCAGGTACCGGACGTGCGCCTCGACCGTGTACAGCGAGCAGCCGGTCGCGTCCCGGTAGCCGGCGTCCATCCCGGTGTGCTCCATCAGCGCCGTGGTGGCGTCACCGAACACGAGCACGTAGTACGGCTCGGACAGGTGGCCGTTGTAGTCGATCCACTCGGGACGGACGACGTCGTGGTGCACCGCCGGCGCGCTCACCGGGTGCTCTCCCGGATTGCGGTCTCCTGGGTTGCGGCCTCCCGGGCCGCGGCGACGGCCCGGCGGACCGCGATCACGGCTCGGTCGCGCTCGGCGACCAGCTCCGCCATCGGCCGCCCACCGGCGGAGACCTCGGCGCCGGCGACCATGTCGTCGCGCAGCTGCGGGGTCAGCTCCGGGGCCTCCAGACGCGTCCACGGCGCCTTCAGCGACGGTCCGAAGTGGTCCAGCATGTGTGCCATCCCGCCCTGGCCACCGGCCAGGTGAAAGGTCAGGCAGGGACCGTGCACCGGCCAGCGCAGCCCCGGGCCGTCGGTGATCGAGCGGTCGATCTCCTCCGGGGTGGCCTCGCCCGCGGCGACCATGTGCAGCGCCTCGCGCCAGATCGCCTCCTGCAGCCGGTTCGCGATGAAGCCGGGCAGCTCCCGCTCCATCTCGATCACCGACTTGCCGATGTGCCGGTAGAAGTCCGCGGCCCGCGCCGCCGCCCAGGCCTCGGTCCTCTCGCCGCCGACGACCTCGACCAGGGGGATCAGGTACGGCGGGTTGAACGGGTGCCCGACGACGAGCCGGCCCGGCTCGGCCGCGGTGGTCGCCATGTCGGTCATCGGGAACCCCGAGGTCGACGACGCCACCACCACGTCCGGCCCGGCCGCCACCGCGGCGTCGGCCAGCTCGGCCAGCAGGGCGCGCTTGAGCTCCAGGTCCTCCGGGGCGCTCTCCTGCACGAAGTCGGCGCCCGCGACGGCCTCGGCCGCGGTCGGGTGCACCGTCAGCGCGTCCCGGTCGGCGCCGGAGGCCAGGCCCAGCTCGGTGAGCGCGGGCCAGGCGGCGTCGACCACCCGGCGCAGCTTCTCCCCGGCGTCCGGGGCGGGGTCCCAGGCCCGGACCCGCAGCCCGCGGGCCAGGAAGTACGCCGCCCAGCCGGCGCCGATCACCCCGGCGCCGATGCAGGCGACGGTCCGGATCTCCGTGACGGGACGCGGCTCAGGCACCGGTGCGCTCCTTCAGGCCGAGGATCTCCCGGGCACGGTCCGGCGTCGCGATGGTCGCGCCGAGGTTCTGCACGATCTCCACCGCCCGCTCGGTCAGCTGCTCGTTGGTCGCCTTCACCCCGCGCGAGAGGTAGAGGTTGTCCTCCAGCCCGACGCGGGCGTGCCCGCCGGCCAGCACCGACTGCGCCACCCAGCGCAGCTGGTCGCGCCCGATCGCGAACGAGGCGAAGTTGGCCCCCTCGGGGAGCAGGTTCACCTCCGCCGCCAGCACGCCCGGGTCGGCCGGGGCGCCGTAGGGGATGCCCATGCACAGCTGGAACAGTGCCGGGGCGTCGATCAGCCCCTCCTCGACCAGCACGGTGGCGAACCACAGCTGGCCGGTGTCGAAGATCTCCAGCTCCGGCTTCACGCCGAGCTCCTGGACCCGCCTGGCGCCGGTGCGCAGCATGTCCGGGGTGGAGATGTAGAGCTGGTTGCCCTCGCCGAAGTTGAGCGAGCCGCAGTCCAGCGTGCAGATGTCGGGCAGCAGCTCCTCGACGTGCGGGAGCCGCTCCAGAGCGTTGACCAGGTCGGTGCCGTCGATCGGCTTCAGCGGGTCCTCGGCGTCGATCACCAGGTCACCGCCCATGCCCGCGGTCAGGTTCAGCACGACGTCGACGCCCGAGTCCCGGATCAGGGTGACGGTCTCGCGGTAGAGCTCCACCGCCCGCGACGGGCTGCCGGTCTCCGGGTCGCGCACGTGGATGTGCACCACGGCGGCGCCGGCCCGGGCCGCGGCGATCGCGTCCGCGGCGATCTGGCCCGGGGTGACGGGCACGTGCGGGCTGCGGCCCACCGTGTCCCCGGCCCCGGTCACCGCGCAGGTGATGATGACGTCACGGTTCATCCGTTCTCCGTTCGCTCCGTGCGTGCCGGCGCCGCGAGCACGGCCCGGTCGATGAAGTCGTGCAGCAGGGCGCGCATCCGGTCGGTACCGGCGCGCGGGGTCATGGCGAGCACCTGGATGCCGAGCCCGTCCACCAGCGCGGTGAGCTGGTCGGCCAGCGCCTCGGTGCGGCCGGACACGAAGACCCCGGCCTCCGCCCCGTCGGCGATCGTCATCGCGATGCTGCGGTACCAGCGGTCGTAGGCGTCCCAGTACAGCTCGCGCCGGGCCGGGTCGATCGCCGACTCCGCCCACACCTGGATCCAGATCGACCACTCGCGGCGCAGCAGCGCGCCGTCGGGGAGCTGCAGGTCGATCAGCCGCAGCAGCCGCTCGTGCGGGTCGGCGATCGTGTCGAGCTCGGCGACCTGGCGGTCGAAGGCGAGGCGCACGTTGTGCCGCAGCGCGGAGTCGAGCAGCTCCGAGCGGGTGGGGAAGTGGTAGTGGATCGCCGCCGGGCTGGTGCCCGCCGCCCGCGCGACGTCGGCGGTGCGGACCCGGTGGTAGCCGTGGTCGGCGATCAGCTCCCAGGCCGCGTCGAGGATCCGGCCGCGGGTGCCGTGGGTGCCGCCGGGCTCGCGGCCGGGGTCGGGTTCGGCGGCCGCGGCGGCGGCCCCGGTGGGGACGGCGGTCCGGGCGCGGGCGCCGTCGCGGCCGTGCAGCAGCCGCGCCACGGTCTCGCCGGTGACGTCGGCGATGCGGACGAGCTCGTCGGCAGCGAAGCGGCGGCGCCCGGCGAGCGACTTGGACAGCTTGGTCTCCTCCAGCCCGACCGCGGCGGCGAACCGGCGCTGGGTCCAGCCGTCGCGCTCCAGCAGGGCGCGCACCCGACCGGCCACCGCGTCCTCGGCGGTCCGGGGGGCACGGGGGTCGGTCACCGGGCGACCGTAGGCCGGTACTTGCGATTAGCGCAAGCATCGGCTCCGGATCGTCGCAGCGCACGAGGGTGCGATACGGGCACGTCCGGTGCGTCGGCCAGTTCGCGGGAGCCGCTCGCGGAAGCGCTTGCGTCGGACAGTGTGAGCGGTAGGGTCGGCCTCTCACCCGACGGCGCCGTGGGGCGCCGGGGACGTGGCGAGGGGGACCATGCGTTCGCTGGACGAGACCGGGATCTGGACCGACGGGATCGAGGGCGTGGAGGTCCCCGGCTACGACCGGGCCGCCGTGGGCCGCGGTATCGTCCACATCGGCGTCGGCGGTTTCCACCGCGCGCACCTCGCGATGTACGTCGACGCGCTGCTCGCCTCCGGCGGGGCGCCGGAGTGGGGGATCTGCGGGGTCGGGGTGCTCGCCGCCGACGACCGGATGCGCGACGTGCTCGCCGCCCAGGACGGGCTGTACACGCTCGTGCTGAAGGAGGCCGACGGGACGCTGACGCCCCGGGTCGTCGGGTCGCTCGTCGACTACCTCTACGCCCCCGACGACCCCGAGGCCGTCATCGAGCGGATCGCCCACCCCGACACCCGGATCGTCTCGCTGACGATCACCGAGGGCGGCTACGCGATCGACCAGAAGACCGGCGAGTTCGACCCGGACTTCCCCGGCGTCCGCGCCGACCTCGACGCGATGGCCGCCGGCTCCGCCCCGACCGGGGCGTTCGGGCTGGTCGTCGAGGCGCTGGCGCGCCGCCGGGAGCGCGGCACCGGCCCGCTCACGGTCATGAGCTGCGACAACATGCAGGGCAACGGCGACGTCGCCCGCCGGGTGTTCACCGGCGTCGCCCAGCTCCGTGACGCCGACCTGGGCGCCTGGGTCGCGGAGTCGGTCACCTTCCCCAACTCGATGGTCGACCGGATCACCCCGGCCACCGCCGACACCGACCGCGAGGCCCTCGCCGAGCGCTTCGGGCTGCGCGACGGCTGGCCGGTCGTGTGCGAGCCGTTCACCCAGTGGGTGCTCGAGGACCACTTCGCCGCGGGCCGCCCGGAGTTCGAGCGCGTCGGGGTCCAGGTCGTCGACGACGTCGTCCCCTACGAGTTCATGAAGCTACGCCTGCTTAACGCCACCCACCAGGCGCTGGGCTACCTCGGCTACCTCGCCGGGCACCGCTACGTGCACGAGGTCGCCCAGGACCCGACGTTCGCGGCGTTCCTGCGCGGCTACATGGACGACGAGGCCACCCCGACGCTGCGCCCGGTGCCCGGCATCGACCTCGACGCCTACAAGGACACCCTGCTGGAACGCTTCGCGAACCCGGGCGTCGCCGACACCCTGATGCGGATCAACTACGGCAGCTCCGACCGGATCTCGATCTTCCTGCTGCCGGTGGTGCGCGAGCAGCTCGCCGCGGGCGGGCCGGTCGAGCGGGCCGCGGCCGTCGTCGCCGGGTGGTGCCGCTACGCCGAGGGCACCGACGAGCAGGGGCGGGAGATCACCCAGCAGGACCGTCTCGCGGAGGAGATGACCGCGCTCGCGCGGGCCGAGCGGGACACCCCGGGGTCGTTCCTGTCCCACCGCGGGGTGTTCGGCGACCTCGGCTCCGACGAGCGGTTCGCCGGTGCGTTCCGCTCGGCGCTGGAGTCGCTGTGGTCCCGCGGCGCCGCGGCGACCGTCGCCGACCTCGCATGACCGGCGTGGGGAACCGATGAGTTCCCCACGCGTCTGCGGTCGTAGCCGATGACCCCTCGCCTCGACCCCGGGAGACCACAGTGGGCACGATCGACGTGCACGAGTTCATCAGCCTCGACGGGGTCGTGTCCGACCCGTCCTGGACGGCGGAGTACGGCTTCACCGACGCGATGGGGGAGGCGATCGGCCGGCTGACCGACGCGGCGATCCTGCTCGGCCGCAACACCTACGAGATGTTCCACCCGGCCTGGTCGGCCCGCGGGCACGACGTCGAGTCCGGTGGCGCGTTCTTCAACGGCGCGCCCAAGCACGTCGTCACCTCCACCCTGGCCGACCCGCTGGAGTGGGAGAACTCCCGGGTGCTCGGCCCGTACGACCCGGCGCGGATCCGGCAGCTCAAGGACGCGACCGACGGCGGCATCTACGTCTCCGGCAGCGTCACCCTGGTCCGTGCGCTGCTCGCCGACGGCCTGGTCGACACGCTCAACCTGTTCGTCTACCCGGTGTCGCTGGGGGCCGGGCTGCGGCTGTTCGCCGAGGGCGCGCGGGTGCCGTTGCGGCTGCGCGAGTCCGAGGCCTACGAGAACGGCGTGGTCCGGCTGACCTACGGTCCGCCGCTCGCCTGAGTCCGGGCGCGCTCAGTCCGGCAGTGCCGCGAAGGCCTCCCGGGCGGCCGCCAGCACGTCGCCGTAGACCCGGCGGGCCGGTGGGCCCGCCGGGTCGGCCAGCCAGCCGGCGACGGCGACCTGCATCACCGCCATCGCACCGGCCGCGGCGAGCCGGTGGGCCGTCGCGGGGGTGTCGGCGCCGTCGCGCTCGGCGAGCGCCTGCGCGACGGTCTGCTCCACGGTCCGCCCGACGTGGGCGATCCGCGGGTGCAGCTCGGGGTGGGTGCGCAGCAGCTCCATCTGCCCGTGCCAGGTCGGGCTGGTCGTCAGCGCCACGCTGACCTCGGCGAGCACCGCCGTCGCCGCCCCGAGCGGTGAGGCCTCGGTCCGGGCGCGGACCTCGGCGGCGAGCTCCTCGAGGGAGGCGGTGTCCCAGTCGAAGAGCACCGCGTCCTTCGACGGGAAGTGGTTGAAGAACGTGCGCGGCGCGACGTCGACGTCGGCGCAGATCTCCTCGACGGTGAACGCGTCCGGGCCCTGGGTGCGCGCGCGTTCCAGTGCCGCGGCGCGCAGCGCCTGGCGGGTCCGCACCTTCTTGCGCTCCCGCAGCCCGCGGCAGCGCGCCTCCTGGTCGGTCAGCATCTCGCCGATCATGCCCGTCCCACCTCTCCCGCCGGTCCCGGCGCGGCTCGCACCCTCGAAACGTGCGGGGAGTGCAGTCGTGCAGTCACTGCAGTGTGCTTGTACATTCGTGAGCACCGCAAACTATTGCACGGCGCAAGCCCGCATGGAGGACGCGTGTCACAGGAGCAGGTGCAGGAACCGGAGCGCTCGCGCACGGCGAAGGACCTGGCCCTGGCCCTGTGGTTCCCCGCCTTCTTCGTGCTGGGGTTCATGCTGTTCTACCTGCTGCCGTTCCACGCCCCGGCCCCGCACGGCATCCCGGTCGGGGTCGTCGGGCAGCAGGCCGCCGCGACCGTGTCCGCCGAGCTGGCGCAGGCGTCGCCGGGCGGGTTCGACGTCACCCCGGTCGCCGCCGCGGCCGACATCCGGGACGCGATCTTCCACCGCGACGTCGTGGCCGGGTACGACCCGGCGAGCCACACGCTCTACATCGCCCGCGCCGACGGCCTGCAGCTCGTCCAGGTCCTGCAGGGGATCTTCACGCCGCTGTCCACCGGGTCCGGGGCGCCGCTGCAGGTGGTGGACCTCGCGCCGACCGCGCCCGGCGACGGCTTCGGCACGTCGCTGTTCTACATCGCGATGGCCTGCAACATCTCCGGCTACATCGCGGTCATGATGATGATGCAGGCCACCGCGCTGTCGCGGCGCACCAAGCTGACCGCGCTCGCCGGATTCGGCCTGTTCGCCACCGTGGTGTGCTGGGCGATCGGCACCGCGATCCAGGCGATCCCGTTCCACCCGGCCGTGCTGGTCATCGGTTTCCTGCTGTCCCAGGCCGTCGCCTGGACGACGTTCGGGCTGGCCCCGTTCGTGCGCCGCGCGCTGCCCGGCGTCGCGATGGGCCTGTTCGTGCTGATGTCGATCCCGTCCTCGGGCGGGGCGATCCCGAAGGAGATGGTGCCGGGCTTCTTCCAGGTCCTGCACCACGTCATGCCGCTCGGGCAGGCCATCGACGCCGCCCGCGGCATCCTCTACTTCGACGCCACCGCGATCACCGTGCCGGTGCTCGGGCTGCTGGCCTGGTGGGCGTTCGGTGCGCTGCTGGTCGCGCTGGGTGCGTGGCGGGACCGGCGCGCCGCCGGGCGCGAGGCCGCGGCCGGGCCGGAGGAGGCGGCCGTCGACGCCGAGCGCGAGCGGGAGCACCGGATCGCCGAGGCCGTCGCCGACGAGGCCTCGGTCGGCGGCGCGCACCCGGACGCCCTCGCCGACGCCCGGCTGCTCGCCCACCCGGTCCCGACGCTGATCGGCCGGGTCGTCGACGACGCGGGCCGGCCCGTGCCGCGGGCGCGGGTGACCGTCGTCGACCACACCGGCGGGCAGGTCGACGTCGCCGCCGGGTCCGAGGACGGCCGGTTCGCCGTCCGTGGCCGCGCCGACGGGTGGGTCACCGTGCTGGTGTCCGCGCCCGGCCACGACCCGGTGTCGGAACGGCTGCGCCTGCACGGCGCGGTGTCGCACCGCAGCGTGGTCCTGCGCCCGGCCGCCGCGCCGGCACCGGGGGAGCCGGTCAGCCGTGCGCCAGCAGCGCTGCCCCGATGATCCCGGCCTCGTTGAGCAGCCCGGCCGGGACGAGCTCGGTGCGGGTCCGCACGTAGGGCGACCACTTCTCGAACTTCTTGCTCACCCCGCCGCCGACCACGATCAGGTCCGGCCACAGCAGGTTCTCGACGTGGGTGAAGTAGCGCTGCAGCCGCCCGCCCCACTCCTCCCAGTCCAGGTCCTCGCGCTCGCGGGCGGAGTCGGCGGCGCGCGACTCGGCGTCGAACCCGTCGATCTCCAGGTGCCCGAACTCGGTGTTGGGGACCAGCTTCCCGTGGTTGACCAGCGCCGACCCGATGCCGGTCCCGAGGGTCGCGACGAGCACGAGCCCGTGGTGGTGGCCGGCGGCCGCGCCGAACTCGGCCTCGGCGACGCCCGCGGCGTCGGCGTCGTTGACCAGCAGCGCGTCCCGGCCGGTGACCCGGCGCAGGACTGCGGCGGCGTCGCAGTCGATCCAGGCCCGGTCCACGTTGGCCGCGGTGCGGGTCACCCCGTGCTGGACGACGGCCGGGAACGTGCAGCCGAAGGAGTCCCGCCAGTCGAACTCGTCGAGGATCTGCTTGACGGTCTCGGCGACCGCCTCCGGGGTGGACGGCTGCGGCGTCGGGATCCGCACCCGGTCCGCGGCCAGCTGGCCCTTGTGCAGGTCCACCGGGGCGCCCTTGATGCCCGAGCCGCCGATGTCGATACCGAACCCGAGTGCGTGCTTGCTGCTCACGCGCCCGATCCTTCCAGGGCCGCCGCGACCACGCCGCGCGCCTCGTCCTGGATGCGCGTCAGGTGCTCCGGTCCGCGGAAGCTCTCGGCGTAGACCTTGTACACGTCCTCGGTGCCCGAGGGGCGGGCGGCGAACCACCCGGCGTCGGTGACGACCTTCAGCCCGCCGATCGCGGCGTCGTTGCCCGGGGCGCGGGTGAGCTTCGCGGTGATCGCGTCCCCGGCGAGCTCGGTGGCGGTGACGGCGTCGGCGTCCAGCTTCGCCAGCGCCGCCTTGTCCTCCCGGGAGCAGGCGACGTCGGTGCGGGCGTAGGCGGGGGCGCCGAATCGCTCGGTGAGCCGGGTGTAGTGCTCGCTGGGGGTCGACCCGGTGACCGCGGTGATCTCCGAGGCCAGCAGGGCGAGCAGCAGGCCGTCCTTGTCGGTGCTCCACGGCGAGCCGTCGCGGCGCAGGAACGACGCGCCCGCGCTCTCCTCCCCGCCGAACCCGATCTCCCCCGAGCGCAGGCCGGGCACGAACCACTTGAACCCGACGGGCACCTCGACCAGCCTGCGGCCGAGGTCACCGGCGACCCGGTCGATCATCGACGAGCTGACCGCGGTCTTGCCGATCCCGGCGGCCGCGGGCCAGCCGGGACGGTGGGCGAACAGGTAGCCGATCGCGACGGCGAGGTAGTGGTTCGGGTTCATCAGGCCGCCGTCGGCGGTGACGATGCCGTGCCGGTCGGCGTCGGCGTCGTTGCCGGTGGCGATGGTGAACGGCGCCGGGTCGGCCTCCATCCGGGCCCGCAGCGACGCCATCGCGTACGGCGAGCTGCAGTCCATCCGGATCTTCCCGTCCCAGTCCAGGGTCATGAAGCCGAAGGCCGGGTCGACGTCGGGGTTCACCACGGTCAGGTCCAGGCCCCAGCGCTGCGCGATCACGCCCCAGTAGTCGACCGAGGCGCCACCGAGCGGGTCCGCGCCGATGGTGACGCCGGCGTCGCGGACCGCGGCCATGTCGAGCACCTGGTCGAGCTGGTCGACGTAGGTGCCGAGGTAGTCGTAGCGGTGCGCGGCGGCGGCGTCGAACCGGGCGCGGCGCACCTCCTTCAGGCCGTTCTCGAGCAGCTGGTTGGCCCGGTCGGCGATCCAGGACGTCGCCTCGGTGCCGGCGGGGCCGCCGTCCGGCGGGTTGTACTTGAAGCCGCCGTCGGCGGGCGGGTTGTGCGACGGGGTGACGACCACGCCGTCGGCGAGGTGCCGGCCGTCGCGCCCGGCGTTGGTCACGAGGATCGCGTGTGAGATCGCCGGGGTCGGGGTCAGCCCGTCCCGGGAGTCGACGACGACGTCGACGCCGTTTGCCGCGAACACCTCGGCCGCGGTGAGCCAGGCCGGCTCGGACAGCGCGTGGCTGTCGCGGCCGAGGAACAGCGGGCCGTCGGTGCCCTGCGCGGCCCGGTACTCGACGATCGCCTGGCTGGTGGCGGCGATGTGGTCGTCGTTGAAGGTCGCGGTGAACGCCGACCCGCGGTGCCCGGACGTGCCGAACGCGACCCGCTGCACGTCGACCGACGGGTCGGGGTGGGTCGCGGCGTACGCGGCCAGCAGCGCGTCGACGTCGACGAGGTCCTCGGGGCGGGCCGGGGTCCCGGCGCGCTCGTGCACGGTCATGCCGCGATCCTTCCCCCTCGTCGCGGCCCACGCCACCGCCTACCGTTCCGCGGTGTGCGGATCGCGTCGTTGCTCCCGGCCGGGACCGAGATCGCCGGGCGGCTCGGCCTGGCCGCCGACCTGGTCGGCGTCACCTTCGAGTGCGACGACCCGGTGGGCGTCCGGGACCGGGTGCCGGTGGTCGTCGACACCGCGCTGCCGCCCGCCGCGTCGCCGGGGGAGATCGACGCCGTCGTCCGCGATCGGGCCGCGGCCGGGCTGCCGCTGTACGAGGTGCACCGCGCCCGGCTCGCCGCCGCCGACCCGGAGCTGATCCTCACCCAGGACCTGTGCGCGGTGTGCGCGCTGCCCGGCTCGACCGTCGCGCAGGTGCAGGACGAGCTGGGGACCCGGGCCCGGGTGCTGTCGCTGGACCCGCACCGGCTGGCCGACGTGCTCGACGCGGTGACCGCGGTCGGCGCCGCGGCCGGGGTGCCGGACCGGGCCGCCGCGCTGGTCGCGGGCCTGTCGGCGCGCCTCGACGCCGTCGCCGCCGCGGTGCGGGGCCGCCGGGCGCCGCGGGTGCTGGTGCTGGAGTGGACCGACCCGCCGTTCCTGCCCGGGCACTGGGTGCCCGACCTGGTCACCGCGGCCGGTGGCGTCCCGGTGGCGGCCGCCCCGGGCGGGCGCAGCACCGCCGTCGACCCGGCCGACCTGCCCCCGTGCGACGCCGTGCTGGTCGCGCCGTGCGGCTTCGGCCTCGACGACGCGCTCGCCCAGGCCTGCGCGGCGCTGCCGTGGCTGCCCGCCGGGGTCCCGGTGCACGCGATCGACTCGGCGTCGTTCGTGGTGCGGGCCGGTCCGCGCCTGGTCGACGGGGTCGAGGCGATCGCCGCCCTGCTGCACCCCGGTGCGGTCCCGGCGCCGCCGCCGGGGCGGGTCGCGCGGGTCCGCTGAGCGGGCCTCAGGCCGCGGGGCCCGGGCCGAGCCGCCGGCCGACCACCCGCGCGATCCACGGCGCGACCAGCAGCATCAGGATCACCCGCAGCACCTGCACCGCGACCACCGAGGTGACGTCCACCCCGGAGGAGATCGCCGTCGCCAGCACCGCGTACACCCCGCCCGGGGTGGTCGCGAGGTAGCCTTCCAGCGGGGTCATGCCGGTGAAGTACGACAGCAGCAGCCCCAGCCCGGCGCAGAGCGCGACGACGCCCAGGATCAGCCCGGTCGCCAGCGGCAGCACCCGCGCGACGGTGCCGAGCGCGGCCCGGGTGAAGCGCAGCCCGGCCTGCCAGCCGATGACGGCGTAGGCGACGTCGACGATCGGCAGCGGCACCGACGCGGCGAAGGAGAACCCGGCCAGGCTGACGACCAGCGCCACCACCATCGGCCCGAGCAGCGACCCGGCGGGGACCCGCGCGAGCTTCCCCAGCGGGACACCGACGCCCACGCACACCGCGGTCACCGCGAGCCCGACCCACCACGGCGCGCCGGGGCCGGTGACCGCGGCGGCCGGTGCGCCGGGGGAGGCGCCGTAGACGACCGCGGCGACCACCGGCATCGTCGCGGTGACCAGCCCGACCCGCAGGTACTGGATGACGGCGACGGTGCGCTCGTCGCCGCCCAGCTCGCGGCTGATCGCGACCAGCCCGGACGCGCCGCCCGCGGTCTGCGCGAGCATCCCGGTGAGCGGGGTGACCCCGCGCTGCAGACCCATGAGCAGCCCGGACCCCATGCTGACCAGCAGCGTCGCGAGGCTGATCAGCAGCACCGGCAGCCACTCGGAGGCCACCGCGGCCAGGGTGTCCGGGCGGGCGAGCAGGCCGATGACGACGCCGATCACCGCCTGCGCACCCGACGTCGCCGGGCGGGCGACCCGGGCGGGACCGAGCCCGCACAGGGCGAGCACGGTCGCGACCAGCAGCCCGGCGAACAGGGCGGGGGAGGGCACGTCGACCGCGGCGAGCCCGGCGGTCACGACCACGGTCAGCGCGGCGAGCAGCAGCCAGCGCCACCATCCGGACAGCGACGGGCGGGACCTCACCGTGTGATCACGACCCGAGCCTAAATGGGACGGGCGTACTGGTGCGCGGTGAGTCGGGACACGATCGTTGTCGAGAGCGAACGATCACGGCTTCCGCCGGAGCGGCCGCCGGGGTAGGACGGACGGGCACGAGGAGGTGCGCCGATGCGAGACATCCCGGGAGACGACACCGCCGCGACCACCGGGCTCGGCCCGGTGATCGCCGCACTGACCGCGCCCGGCGGGGAGTTCGAGCTGGTCGACGACGACGTGCGCGGCGTCGCGATGCGGGTCTACCGGCGTGGCCCGCACACCCTGGCCGAGCTGTGGGCGGCGACGGCGGCGTGGCCGGAGCGCACGTTCACCGTCCACCACGGCGGGCGTCGCACCTACGGCGAGCACCGCAGCCTGGTCGCCGACCTGGCCGGCGTGCTCACCGGACGGTTCGGGCTGCGCCCCGGCGACCGGGTCGCGATCGCGATGCGGAACCTGCCGGAGTGGCCGGCGGTCTTCTTCGCCGCACAGGTCGCGGGCCTGGTCGTCGTGCCGCTGAACGCCTGGTGGAGCGCACCCGAGCTGGCGTGGGCGGTGGCCGACTCCGGTGCCGGGGTGGTCGTGGCCGACCCGGAACGGTGCGCCGCCCTGTGCGGTGGGAGCGGCACCGGGGTGCCGGTCGTACGGGTCCGCGGGGGCGGCGCGCCCGCGCCCGGTCCGGTGACCGAGTGGGACGACCTCGGGCTGCGCACCGACGGCCCCGGTGACCCGGTCGGGGGCGCCGCGCCCGGCCCCGACGACGACGCGACGATCCTCTACACCTCCGGCACCACCGGCCGTCCGAAGGGCGCGGTCGGCACCCACCGCAACCACGTGACGAACCTGCTCAACGTCGCGCTGCAGGCCCGCGCCACCGCGCTGCACTCCGGGGTGGGACCGCCGCCGGGGCAGCAGGGGACGCTGCTGATGTACCCGATGTTCCACATCGCCGGGATCAACGGCCTCGTCGGCGCCGTGCTCGGCGGGGCGAAGCTCGCGACCCTGCACCGCTGGGACCCGGCCGCGGCGCGGGCCGTCGTCCGGTCCGAGCGGCTGACCCGCTCCAACGGTGTCCCGTCGACGACGGCGGAGCTGCTCGACGGCGCCGACCCCGCCGACCTCGCGTCGCTGCGGACGCTCGGGATGGGCGGGGCACCCGTGCCGCCCGAGCTCGTCGCGCGGATCGGGCGCGACCTCGGTGCCGGGGCGGCCAACGGCTACGGCCTGACCGAGACGACCTCGGCGATCTGCGCGAACACCGGGTCCGAGTACCGGGCCCGTCCCGACTCGGTCGGCCGGCCCGCGCCGGGGGCCCGGCTGCGGGTTGCCGGCCCGGACGGAGAGGCACTGCGCGACGGCGAGGTCGGCGAGCTGTGGTTCCGCGGCCCGAACGTGGTCCGCGGCTACTGGAACCGGCCCGACGCCGACGCCGAGGCGTTCGTCGACGGCTGGTTCCGCACCGGCGACCTGGGGCACGTGACCGACGGCTGGGTGTACGTCGTGGACCGGCTGAAGGACGTCGTGCTGCGCGGTGGGGAGAACGTGTACTCCGCGCAGGTGGAGGCGGCGATCCACGAGGTCGACGGGGTGCTGGAGGTGGCGGTGTTCGCTGTGCCGCACCCGCGCCTGGGCGAGGAGGTCGCCGCACTGGTCCGGGCCCGCCCCGGAGCGGCCCGCGACGACGACGCCGTCCGCGCCGCCGTCGCCGCGCGGGTGGGGGAGTTCGCCGTGCCCGCGCACGTGCGGTGGACCGACGAGCCGCTGCCCAGGACGGCGACGGGGAAGGTCCGCAAGCGGGAGCTGCGCTCGGGGTTCACCGCTCCGGCGTGAGCGTCCTGCGGGCCGCGGACACGACGTCCAGCCAGGGACGCGGGTCCGGGGCGCCGGCCGGCGGGACCAGGACGACGGTGTCCAGCCCGGCCGCGGCGTGGGTCCGGACGACCGCCTCCACCTCGGCCCGGTGCTCCGGCAGCGCGACGTAGCCGATGCGCCGGAACCCGTCCGCGGCGCCGCCCGGGCCGCACGCGTCGAGCGAGGACCGGACGTCGGCGGGGGACAGGCCCGAGTCGAGCAGGACCCCGTCGGCGAGGTCCCCGGCCAGCCGCAGGGTGCGCGGCCCGCGCCCGCCGACCAGCACCGGTGGGACGGTCGTCGGCGGGTGGTCGAGCCGGACCCGGTCCAGGGAGACGTAGCGCCCGGAGCGGGTGACCTCGTGGCCGGCGAGCAGGTCCCGCACCGCGGTCGTGTGCTCGGCGAGCAGGGTCAGCGGCGAGGAGACCCGGTTGCCGACCTGGCCCATCCAGTCGAGCACGCCGTGCCCGAGGACCGGCAGGTACCGGCCGGGGAACAGCCGGGCGAGCGAGGCGGTCTCCATGGCGACGACCGCCGGGTTCCGCAGCGGCACCGGGAACAGCCCGACGCCGACGGTCAGGGCGTCGGTGCGGGCCAGCGCGACGGCCGCGGTGGCGGTCCCGCCGTGCAGGAAGCAGTCCTCCCACAGCCAGAGCTGGTCCAGCCCCGCGGCCTCGACGTCACGGGCCACACCCGGCAGCTCCTCGGGGGGCAGCTCGGGCCGGAAGACGATGCCGATGTCCATACCGGTCACCGTGCCACGCGCGGCCGCCGGCGTCGTACGGCTACCGGGCCGGGTCGATGCGGAACACCGGGCAGATGCCGGTCAGGGCGCCCAGCGCCGCGGGCGTCGGCTCGGCGACGACCCCGTTCTCCACCATGATCCCGACGCCCTCCGGGGTGACCTGTGGCCACGCCTCCAGCACCGGGCGCGCCTGCTCCGGCGGCACCTCCACCAGCACCACGGGCTCCGGGTCGGTGTCGGGACCCGTGCTCAGCGTGGCCAGCCCGCCCGCGGCCCGGACGTTGACGATCCAGTCCGCGCCCGGGAACCCGCCGACGACGAACCGCTGCCCGCCGGTCGCGTACACCGTCAGAGGGGTGTGCCGGGGCGTGCCGCTGCGCCGGCCGGGGACGGTCAGGACGGGCAGCTCGAACGGCAGCTCGCCACGGTCGCGCCGGGCGAGCAGGTCGTCGTTCAGGTGCTTGATCTGCTGCGGGGCACGGATGTGACGGCGGGGATCGTCGGACACGGGGACTCCTCGTTCTCGGATCCGGGCCAGGATGCCACGGGCCGGCGGGCGGGTGCGGGGCGTCGGAAAGGGGACTCAGTCCGGCCGCAGCCCGTCCAGCGCCTCCTCGGCCCGGGCCAGGTCCGCCTCGGCCCGCTCGGCCCGGCCCGCGGCGTCCCGGGCGGCGCGGCCGGCCTCGTCGCGGGCACGGTCGGCGTCCTCGGCGGCGGAGCGGGCGCGGTCCAGCTCGGCGGTCAGCTCGTCCACCCGGCGGTGCGCGTCGTCGCGACGCCCGTCGGCCCGGTCGGCGCGGTCGCGGGCGTCGTCGCGTTCCCGGCCGGCGTCGTGGGCGGCCAGCCGGGCGGTCTCGACGGCCTTTTCCGCCTCGGCGAGCGCCCACGCGTGCTGCTCGGTCTCGTGTCGCTCCCGCTCCTCGGCGGCGCGGCGCTCGGCCTCCCGCCGCCGGGCGTCGCGCCGGCGCCCGGCCAGCTCCCCGTCGCCGTCCCGTTCCTCGCCGCCCCCGTCCGGCTGCGGGGACCCGGCGCCACGCGGAGCGTCCGCGTCCGCCGTGGACCCCGCTGCCCCGGAATCCGCCTCCCCGAGCGGCCCGAAGCCGCTGTGCCGCTCGTAGCGCTCCAGCCGCCCCGACCGCACCCGGTCGGCCAGGTCCGGGTCGGCCAGCGCCGACTCCAGCACCCACCGCACGTCGCGCTCCACACCGGAGCCCACCCGGGCCCCCGCGGCGCGACCGAGGGCCGCGGCCCGTCGGGCCAGCGCCCCGACCAGCCGGTTGCGCTGCGCGGACACCTCCCGCAGGGCCGCGCCGTCGAGGGAGCGCTGGGCGTGGGCCAGCACCGGGGCCAGGGCCAGGAGCCCCTCGACCTCGTCGCGGGCGTCGTCGACCAGCAGGTTCGCCAGCCACGCGGCCCGGGTCGGCCGCCGGGCGGCGGCGATCTCCCGGGCCGCGTTCTTGTCCGCATCGGCGCGGGCACGGGCGGCGGCGTCGTCGCGTGCGGCGACGAAGTCCTCCGGCGGGACCCGGTACAGCCGGTCCAGCTCCGCATCCGTGTCCACGCCGGCGGGCCTCAGCTCAGGTTCGCGTGCGTCCCGACCAGGACGGCGCGGCCGACGGTGTGGCTGAACAGGTTGAAGGCCAGGAACGTGGGCGTCGCGGTGGCGGGCACGTCCAGCGTGGGCACGTCGACGGCGTGCACCACGAAGTAGTACCGGTGCGGGCCGTGCCCAGGCGGCGGCGCGGCGCCCAGGTAGCGGGTCAGGCTCGCGTCGTTGGGCAGCTGGACCGCGCCCTCGGGGAGGCCGGACCCGCTGTCGTCACCGGCGCCGGACGGCAGCGACGTCACCGAGGCCGGCACGTCGAACACCGCCCAGTGCCAGAACCCGGCGACGGTCGGTGCGTCCGGGTCGTAGCAGGTGACGGCGTAGGACTGCGTCCCCTCCGGCGCACCGGACCAGGACAGCTGCGGCGAGACGTCCTCGCCGCCCGCGCCGAAGATGCCGGACAGCTGGGGGGTGGCGAGCGCGGCGCCGTCGTTCACGTCGGTGCTGGTCAGGGTGAACGACGGGACCGGGGGCAGCTCGTCGTAGGGGTTGCGGGGCACGGGGCGGACCTCCTCGGATCGGTGGCGGTGGGTCTCGCCGTGATCCTGGCACGGCGCGTCGGCTGCCGTGGGACGGCGAGGAGGGCAGGGTGTCGGTCCGTGGAGATGCTGCTCGTGCTCGTCGGGCTGATGGTGGCCGCGGTCGTCCTGGTCGGGGTGGGGGACCGGCTGCGGCTGCCCTGGCCCGCGCTGATGGTGGTCCTCGGCGTGGTCGTCGCGCTGCTGCCCGGGCTGCCCGACGCGTTCGTCATCGACCCCGAGCTGATCCTGCCGCTGTTCCTGCCGCCGCTGCTGTTCGCCACGGCGCAGCGCACGTCGTGGGCGCTGTTCCGGGCGCGCAGGCGGACGATCGCGCTGCTCGCCGTCGGCCTGGTGCTGGTCACCGCCACCGCGGTCGCCGGGACGGTCTGGCTGCTCGTGCCGGGGCTCGCGCTCACCGCCGCCGTCGCGCTCGGGGCGATGGTCGCCCCACCGGACCCGGTCGCCGTCGAGGCCGTCGCCGGGCAGGTCCCGATCCCGCGCCGCGTGGTGGCGGTGCTGCAGAGCGAGGGGCTGTTCAACGACGCCACCGCGCTGGTCGTGTTCCAGGCCGCGGTGCTGGCGACCGTCTCCGGCGACGAGCTGAGCCCCCTCGGGCTGGGCCTGCGGTTCGTGCTCGGCGCCGCCGGCGCGGTCCTGATCGGACTGGGGGTGGCCTGGCTGGCGCGCCGGGTGCTCGGCAGGCTCACCGACGCCACCGGGCGCAGCGCGCTCACCCTGGTCCTCCCGTTCGCCACCTACCTGGCCGCCGACGAGCTCGGCGCCTCCGGGGTGATCGCCGTCGTCGTGCTCGCGCTGCAGCTGCGCGCCGGGGCCGACGCCGACGAGGCCGCCGAGCGGCTCACCCAGTCCTCGCTGTGGAACGTCGTCGAGCTGCTGGTCACCGGGCTCGCGTTCGGCCTGATCGGGCTCGACCTGCGCCAGGTCGTGCTCGCCGCGGGCGACGAGCTGCCGACGATGCTCGCGCACGCGGCGGTCGTGTGCGTGGTCGTCGTCGCGGTGCGGGTGCTGTGGATGGTCGTCGCCTGGCGGCTGCTGTCCCGCAGCGCCGACGACTCCGCCGCGGCCGGCGCCGCGCCGCTCACCGGACGCGAGGCGGTGCTGCTGTCCTGGTGCGGCATGCGCGGCCTCGCCACGCTCGCCCTCGCGCTGTCGCTGCCGCTGCAGACCGCGTCCGGGGCGCCCTTCCCCGCCCGCGACCAGCTCGTCCTCATCGCGGTGTCGGTGCTGTTCGTGACGCTGCTCGTGCCCGGATTCACCCTCGGCATGCTGGTCCGCGCCCTCGACATCGACGACGAGGCCGACGCCGAGGAGCGCGCCGAACGCGAGATCGTGCTGCGGGCGCGCCGCGCCGCCGTCGCCACCCTGGAGTTCGAACGCACGGTGCGGGGCCTGCCCGAGGAGGTCGGCACCGCGATGCGCGAGCGGGTCGAGCGGCTGGAGCGGGTGCTGTCGGGGGAGACGCCCTCGGAGGAGGAACGGTCCCGGATCGCGGCGGTGAAGAAGTCCCGGCGCGCGTTCGCCGAGGCCCAGGCCTCGGCGCTGGCCGCGGCCCGGACCGAGGTGCTCGCCGCCCGGCGCGAGCCCGGCGTCGACCCGCACGCCGTCGACCGGGTGCTGCGCCGCCTCGACCTGCGCACGGTGCTGCTCGACTGAGGACCGGAGCCGTCGGTCCGGTCGGGGCGCGGCCCGCCGCGTTACGGGTACGGCTGCGACCCGGTCGGTGATCTTCCCCGCAGCCGTGGCCGTGCCTCCACATGATGAACTGTGCAGGTGTGGGAACGACGGGCGGTGCGGTCCGCGACGGTGACCGCGGCACTCGCCGTGCTGCTGGCGGTCGCGCTGGTGGGCTCGCTCGCGTTCGGCGCCGAGGTCCTCCCCGTCGCGAAGGTCGTCGACGCGGTGCTGCACGACCGTCCCGGCCCGGTCTCGACGATCGTCTGGGACCTGCGGATGCCGCGCTCGCTGCTCGCCGCGATCGTCGGCGCGGGCCTCGCGCTCGCCGGCGCCGGGGTGCAGACCCTCGTGCGCAACCCACTCGCCGACCCCTACCTGCTCGGGGTGTCCTCCGGCGCGAGCGTCGGCGCCACGGCCGTCATCACCACCGGGGTGCTGGGTGCGCTCGGCACCTGGGCGCTGTTCACCGGCGCGCTCCTCGGGGCCCTCGCGGCCGGGGCGCTGGTCGGGGCGATCGCCGTCGCCCAGGGCGGGATCACCCCGATCCGGCTGATCCTCACCGGCACCGTGCTCGGCTCGGCGTTCTCGGCGACGGCGAGCTACCTGGTGTTCCGCTCCGGCGACCCGGCCGCCGCCCAGTCCGTGCTGTTCTGGCTGCTGGGGAGCCTGTCCGGGGCGCAGTGGGACCGGGTCGCGGTGCCCGCGGTGACCGTGGGGCTCCTGCTGGTGCTGCTCGTGGCGTTCAGCGGCTGGCTCGACGCGCTCACCGCGGGCCCCGACACCGCGGCCGCACTCGGCGTGCCGGTGACCGCCGCCCGGACCGCGCTGTTCACCGTGTGCGCGGTCGCGGTCGGCGTGCTCGTCGCGGTGTCCGGGGCGATCGGCTTCGTCGGCCTGGTCGTGCCGCACCTGGCGCGGCTGCTCGTCGGGTCCCGGCACCGGGTGCTGCTGCCGGTGACCGCGCTGGGCGGCGCGCTGTTCCTGCTCGTCGTCGACGTCGCCGCCCGGATCGCGGTGCGGCCCACCGAGATGCCGCTGAGCGTGGTCACCGGGCTGATCGGCGCCCCGGTGTTCCTGATCCTGATGGGACGCCGCCGCTACCGGACCGCCGGGAGCATGGCGTGAGCCTGCGTGTCGAGGGGCTCACCTGCGTGCTCGGCGGCCGCACCGTCCTGACCGGGGTCGACCTCGCCGTCGAGCCGGGGGAGGTGCTCGGCGTCGTCGGGCCCAACGGCAGCGGCAAGTCCACCCTGCTGCGCGCCCTCGCCGGGATCCGCAGGCCCGCCGCGGGGCGCGTGCTGCTCGACGGCACCCCGCTGACCGCGCTGCGGGCCCGGCAGCGGGCCCGGCGGATCGCGTTCGTCGGCCAGGAGGAGGACCTGCCACCCGACCTGTGCGCCGGGGAGGTCGTCGCGCTCGGCCTGGTCCCGCACCGGCCGCCGTGGGCGGGCGGCGACGCGGTCGAGCGGGCCGCGGTCACCGCGGCGCTGGCCGCGGTCGAGCTCGACGGTCTCGCCGACCGCCCGGTCGACCGGCTCTCCGGCGGTGAACGGCGCCGGGTGCTGCTCGCCCGCGGCCTCGCCCAGGACGCCGGTGTCCTGCTGCTCGACGAGCCCACCAACCACCTCGACGTCCGGCACGCACTGGGCCTGCTGGAGCTGGTCCGGTCACTGCGCCGGACCGTCGTGGTGAGCCTGCACGACCTCGACCTGGCCGACCGCTGGTGTGACCGCCTCGTCGTCCTGCACGACGGCCGGGCCCTCCCGGCCGTGTCCGACCTCGACCCCGACACCGTCTCACGGGTCTTCGGGGTCGCCGCCGCCCGTCTCACGCATCCGGTGACCGGGCGGTCCCGCCTCGTGTTCGACTCGCTCAGGGAGAGCTCGTGACCCGTCCGCTACGCCTGTCCGCCGTCCTCGCCGCGGGGGTGGTCGCCCTCGCCGCCTGCTCGGCGCCCGCCCCGGCACCCGCCGCCGCCGGTGACCCCGCCGGCACGGTCACCGTGCAGAACTGCGGTGCTCCCGCGCAGTTCCCGGCGCCCGCGCAGCGCATGTTCGTCAACGACGGCAACATGATCTCGATGGTCCTGGCGCTCGGCGCCCAGGACCGGGTCACCGCGGTGTCGAGCATGCAGCGCGACGCCGACACGCTGCGCCGCCACTACGGCGCCGCCGTCGACGGCCTGGCGCAGGCGGCGCCGGAGTACCCGACCCTGGAGACCGTCCTGGCTCGCGACCCCGACGTGATGGTCGCCGGCTGGAACTACGGCTACGGCGAGGAGAAGAACCTCACCCCGGCCCGGCTACGCGAGCAGGGCATCGCCCCGTACGTGCTGACCGAGTCCTGCCGCCAGGCCGACGGGCAGAGCGCCCGCGGCATCGTCGACCCCTGGACGGCGCTGCGCGACGACCTGCACAACCTCGGCACCATCACCGGGCACACCGCCGACGCCGACCGCGTCGTCGCCGACATCGACACCCGGCTCGACGCGCTGGGGAAGGCACCGAAGGCCGCGACCCCGCCGACGGTGTTCCTGTTCGACAGCGGCACCGACACGCCCTTCTCCAGCGGACGGTTCGGCGCCCCGCAGGCGATCATGGAGGCGGCCGGGGCGCGCAACGCGCTCTCCGACGTCGACGACACCTGGACCAAGGTCTCGTGGGAGCGGGTCGCGACGGCACAGCCCGCCGCGTTCCTGTTCGTCGACTACCCGCCGCAGACCTTCGCCGAGAAGGTCGCCGTCCTCAAGAGCCGTCCCGACACGCGCGACCTGCCCGCGGTGAAGGAGAACCGGTTCCTGAACCTGCCCTACGCCCTGTGGACCTCGGGCCCGCTCAACGTCGACGCGGCCGAGCAGGTCCGGGCGGCACTGGAGCGCTGGAACCTCGTGCCCGCCTCCGGCCTGACCCCGAAGTCCGACGACGTGCCCCGCAGCTGAGCGCGGAGGTCCCGGGGGCGCCGTACGGCGCCCCCGGGACCGGGCCGGCCGGTCAGGTGATCGTGATGCCGCCGTCGACGGCCCAGGTCTGGCCGGTGACGTAGCCACCGGCGTCGGAGGCGAGGAACAGCACGGCCGCCGTCAGCTCCTCCGGGTCGCCCTTGCGGCCCATCGGGATCCGCTCGGTCATCCGCTCCAGGTAGCCGTCCTGGTACTGGTCGGTCATCTCCGAGGCGAAGAACCCGGGCGCGACCGCGTTGACCCGGATGCCCCGGCGGCCGGTCCACTGCTGGGCCAGGTCCCGGGTGAGGCCGACGATGGCGGCCTTCGACGCCGAGTACGCCGCCTGCGGCAGCGACGCGGTGGTCAGGCCCAGCACCGAGGAGATGTTGACGATGCTGGACCCGGCGCCCATGTGCGCCGCGCAGGCCTGCGCCATCCAGTAGGAGCCGTTGAGGTTGACGTCGACGACCCCGGTGAACTGCTCCGGGCTCTCCTTCAGGGCGGGCACCGCGGTGCCGATCCCGGCGTTGTTGACCAGCACGTCGAGCCGGCCGAACTCGTCGACGGCGGCCTGGGCCAGCGCCCGGCAGTCCTCGGGCTTCGCCACGTCGGTGGCGACGGCGACCGCGCGCCGCCCCGCCGCCTCCACCAGTGCCACCGTCTCGGCCAGCCTGTCGACCCGTCGTGCACCCAGCACGAGGTCCGCGCCGGCCTCGGCGAGGCCCTTCGCGAAGGCCACACCGAGCCCGGACGACGCACCGGTGACGACGGCGACCCGGCCGTCCAGTCGGAACCGCTCCATCACAGTCACGCCGCGACCCTAACCCGGATCAGCCGCCGAGCTTCCCGGCGAGCTGCGGGACGAGCCGCTCCAGGGCGTAGGGGGCGGACAGCACGCTGTTGTAGGTCATACCCGCCCGCACGTCGGCGTCCGGGATGATCATGTCGCCGCGGGCGACGACCGGGACCTGCGCCAGGACCGGGTCGGTGTCGACCTGCCTCCGGGCCGGTCCCTCGTCGGCCAAGACGACCAGCGCGTCGCCGTCGAGCAGCCCCGCCTGCTCGGAGGAGAGCTCGACGTAGAAGCTCGTGCCGTCGTCGAGCGCCGCGATCCGCTCGGGGAGGGCGAACCCGAGCCCGGACATGAACTGGCCGCGCGCGTCGGCCGGGGTGAAGGCGCCGTACTTGCCGTCGTAGGGCAGCACGGCCGGGGCGACCGCGCCGCGGAACTCCGGATGTGCGGCGACGGCCTCGGCGAACGCGGCGTCCGCGGTCCGGACGAGCTCCTCGCCACGCGCCGGCTCACCGAGCGCCGCGGCGACGGTGCGGGTCTGGTCGCTGCGGGGCACGCCGTAGGCGATGGTGCCGGCCGGGCGGGCGACGACCGGGGCGATCGCGGAGAGCCGATCGTAGGTGGCCTGGTCGATGCCCGAGGTGACGGCGATGATCACGTCCGGCGCGAGCGCGGCGAGCCGCTCCAGGCTCGGGGTGGCGTCGGGCTCGGCCAGCACCTGGGGCGGGGTGCCGCGCACCAGGTCACGGCCCCACGGTCCGACCCCGTCGGTGTCCCGGAACGCGGGGTAGGACGTCGTGGCCACCGGCGTCACGCCGAGCGCGAGAACCGGGTCGATGTCGGTCACGCCGAGGGTGACGATCCGCTCCGGACGGGCCGGGATCTCGGTGGTGCCGTAGAGGTGGTCGATGCGGACCGGGAACGCGCCGTCGGAACCGGACGGCCCGGCGGCCGGGCCGGGGTCGGAGGCGCAGGCGGTGAGCAGGCCCGCGAGGGCCAGCAGGACGATCAGTCGACGGAGCACGCCGGGACGATAACCCAGCCTTGCCTTACCTGGAATGTCCGGATCGTCTCAGAACGCGCGTTCGCACCGGCGGCCGGCTGTCGCGCACCGGTGCGAACGCGCCGGGTCAGCCGCGCGGGCGGCGCTTGCGGGCCACGACGGCCCGGTAGAGCAGCGGGTCGCGGCTGGTCGCGAGCCGGTGCCGGTAGACGGTCGCGCCGAGCTCCTCGAGCTCGCCGGACGCCAGCAGCGAGGAGATGAGGCCGGCGAACCCGGAGGTGTCGCCGTCGGTCAGGAAGTCGTCCCGCAGGGTGATCGCGACGAAGCCGTCGACCGCGACCATGTCGAACGCGGCACGGAACGCCGCGGGCGGGATGTCGCCGAAACCCAGCGCGGCGACGCAGGTCAGGGCGTCGAAACCGCCCGCGGAGATGTTCTCGGTGGTCTCGTCGTCGAGGTCGGTGAGGTCCACGACGTGGTAGTCGTCGTAGACCCCCGGGCGGTCCCGTTCGGCGGCGTCGCGGGCCTCGGGGAGGATGTCGATCCCCACCACCTTGCCGACGCCGCGGGCACGCAGCTCCTCGGCGACGATGCCGTTGCCGGCGCCGACGTCGAGGACCCGCAGCCCGGACGGGTCGACGCCGACGGCGTCGAGCTGCTCGGCCAGCGCGCCGGCCACCACGGCCGGGGACTGGCACTGCAGGATGTCGTAGAACAGCTTCTCGTAGAGGCCCGGGATCTTGAAGAGCTCGTCGTAGTCGTGGAAGCGGTACTCGGTCCACCCGTGTCCGAGGTCCAGGACGCAGTACTCCGCGTCCTGCTCGAACGAGGTCGTGGGTTCCGGCAGAGCAAGCCGGTAGGTCGGTTCGGAACGCTCGACGGCCATGAAAATCCTTCCTGGTCGGGAACGGACACCTCGACGCTAGTGCACCCGACGCCTCCGATCGGGGGTGAGCGACGTCGCACGGGCCGCGATGTGACTCGGCGGTAGGTGGTGACACGATCGGCTGCGGGAGACACCCGGAGATCACCGTCGATCAGCGAGGAGAGACATGACCCAGCAGCAGAGGACCGCCGTCGTGACCGGTGGGGCCCGCGGCATCGGGGCCGCCACCGCGATCCGGCTCGCCGCCGACGGGCACAAGGTCGCGGTGCTGGACCTGGAGGAGTCGGCCGCGAAGGCCACCGTCGAGGCCATCGAGTCCGCCGGCGGGACCGCGGCCGCGTTCGGTGCGAACGTCGCCGACGAGCAGGCCGTCGCCGCGGCCGTCGACGCGGTCACCGAGCGCCTCGGCGCACCGACCGTGCTGATCAACAACGCCGGCATCACCAAGGACAACCTGCTGTTCAAGATGACCGTCGACGACTGGGACGCCGTCATGGGCGTGCACCTGCGCGGTGCGTTCCTGATGACCCGCGCGGTGCAGAAGCACATGGTCGACGCCGCCTGGGGCCGGGTCGTGAACCTCTCCTCGACCTCGGCGCTGGGCAACCGCGGCCAGGCGAACTACTCCGCGGCGAAGGCCGGCATGCAGGGCTTCACCAAGACCCTCGCGATCGAGCTCGGCAAGTTCGGCGTCACCGCGAACTGCATCGCCCCCGGATTCATCGCCTCGGAGATGACCAAGGCGACCGCCGAGCGCATCGGCGTGGACTGGGAGGAGTTCAAGGCCGCCCGGGCCAAGGAGATCCCGGTGCAGCGCCCCGGCTCGCCCGAGGACATCGCCCAGACCGTGTCGTTCTTCGTCGACGAGCGCTCGTCGTTCGTCAGCGGCCAGGTCATCTACGTGGCCGGCGGCCCGAAGGCCTGACCCACCCACGACGGACGGGCCGGCTCCGCTGCTGCGGTGCCGGCCCGTCCGTCGTCGCGGGAGGGTGTCAGGAACTGCTGTTCATCGGCACGATCGCCCAGCCGGGGATGTCGTCCTGGCCGGAGACCGGCACCGCGTTCGCGGAGAAGTTGACGAGCAGCACCGACCCGTCCGTCGCGCGGAAACCACCCAGCGACGAGCCGTCGGTCGCCCGGCCCAGCTCGACGGTGCCCTCACGGAGCCGGGGCACCAGCCAGCGCCACGCCTCGGTCAGCGGGGTCGGCTGGCCGCCGTTCTCGTCGGTCGCGGGGGTCCACAGCGAGGAGTACTCGAGCGAGTTGCTGCCCTCGGGTCCCCACAGCAGCGAGCCCTGGGTGCCCGAGCGGGCCATCGCCTGCAGGGCGGCGATCGTCGAGACCGCGCTGGCGGGGGAGGCGAAACCGGCCTGGGCGTCGGCGGGGACGTTGGCGTAGAACTCGGCCCACCAGATCGGCAGCCTGGTCCGCTCCTGGATCCAGCGGTCGATCACCGAGAACTTCTCGGCGCCGACGTCGACCGGGGAGATCGCGTCCTGCTGGCCGCGGTTGGTGGTGGAGCCGTCGACGACGATGAAGTCCGCCCCGACGTTGTTCTTCAGCCAGTAGTCCAGGACGTCCAGCGGCCGCTGGTCGAGCGCGCCCCAGGGGCCGCGGATGTCCGAGGCGTCGCCCGAGTCGACCGGGACGCTGCTCATCACCACGTACGGGCCGCCGACCTGCACGTCGGGCCGGACCGACTTCACCGCGCGGTACACGTCGTTGTACATCGTGGTGTAGCCCTCGTAGTCCCAGCGGTTCTCGGCCTGGTTGTAGAAGCCCTTGAGCTCGTTCCACACCAGGACGCGGTCGACCTGCGGGTAGCGCTGCACGGCCTCCTTGGCCAGGTTGGCGAAGTCGGCGAAGTGCTCGGGCAGCGGCGCCTTCTCGAGCCGGTCCCAGCGGGTGTCGCCGCTGTCGCGCGGCGCGCCCTTCATCCAGTCCGGGGAGCAGCACAGGGTCAGCATCGCCTTGCCGCCGGTCTCCTCGGTGAGCTGCATCCGGCGGTCCAGCGAGCCCCACTCGAACTCGCCGGGCCGGGGCTCGGGGTTCAGCGTGCCGAAGCCCATGAGGTGGTGGTTCTGGTACTCCTGCCCGAGGCTCGACAGGATGTCGACGCCGCGCTGGCGGGCCTGCGCGGGCTCGGTGTCGTCGAGGCTGTCCTGGGTGTGGGTCACCCCGATCTCCATCGGGCCCGGCTGCTTGTCCCAGCGCCAGCCGTTCAGGTCGACGG
Organism: Pseudonocardia sp. ICBG601; assembly: GCF_020496245.1. Taxonomy (NCBI): domain Bacteria; kingdom Bacillati; phylum Actinomycetota; class Actinomycetes; order Pseudonocardiales; family Pseudonocardiaceae; genus Pseudonocardia; species Pseudonocardia sp. ICBG601. Next base: position 428,504 of record NZ_JAHLJA010000150.1, read on the forward strand.
CCTTCGCGGAGGCCTCCAGCGCCGACGACGGCACGGTGTCACCGGTGGTGCCGCCACCGCCGGTCCCCGAGGTGCAGGCGGCGAGGGCCAGGACCCCCGCGAGCAGCAGGGCCAGGGCCGGGGTCCGGCGCAGGCCGGGCCGGAACCGGGGGGCCCGCGACGGGGACCTCGGTCCTGACGTCGTCGGGGAGGGACGGCGTGACGCTCGCACGGGGTGGTGACCTCACGTTCTGACCGGACGCGGCGCCGGGCGGATGCCGTGGCGCGCGCGGGCTCGTACTGACTCCTGCACTCCTGCGCGGGACGGTGTCCCGGCGAGGTGCTCCCAGCGTGTCAGGGGCCTCCTGTGACCCGACTGAGAGAACCTCGCGAACGCCCGGAGCCGGCCGGGGCCCGCTCTCAGACGTTCGGAGCAGAGTAGGGCCGCGGTTCGCGAGGACCGCACGCAGCCCCGCTGCGCAGGTGAACCCTCTTGTCGCGCAGCGTGTACACCCGGTCGGCCCGCGGCAGCACCGCCGGGTCGTGGGTGATGACCAGCACGGCCCGGCCCGCCGCGGCGGCGAGCAGGTCGTCGAGGACGGCGTCACGGGTGTCCGGGTCGAGGTGCGCGGTGGGCTCGTCGAGCACCAGCACCGCGGGGTCGACGAGCAGCGCGCGGGCCAGCGCGAGCCGTCGGCGCATCCCGCCCGAGAGCCGGGCGCCGTGCGCGCCGACCTCGTCGTCGAGGGCCAGGCCGGCGAGCCCGACCCGGCGCAGGACGTCGCCGAGGTCGGTGTCGTCGGCGTCGGGGGCGGCCAGGCGCAGGTTCTCCCGGACCGTGGAGTCGAACACGTGCGGGTCGGCCGGCACCCCGGAGACCACCGCACGGACCTCGTCGGGCGGGCGCAGGGCCAGGTCGTGCCCGTCGAGCCGGACCGTCCCCGCGCGCGGGTCGAGGAACCGGAACAGCACCGCGGCCAGCGTCGACTTGCCCGACCCGCTGGCACCGACCAGCGCCACGACCTCCCCGCGGCCGACGTCGAGGTCCACCCCGTGCAGGACGGTGCGGCCGCGCCCGTCCGGTCCCGGCCCGGGCCAGGCGGCGGTGAGCCCGCGGACCCGCAGGTCACCGCGGCGCGGCAGCGGCTCCGGCCCCGGGTCGCGGTGTACGACGGCGGGTGCGGCGTCGAGCACCGGCACCAGCCGGGCCAGCCCGGCGCGGACCGCGGCGAGCCGGGCCGCGGCGGCCGGCAGCGGCGCGACGATCTCGAACGCGGCCAGCGCGGTCAGCACCAGCACGGCCAGCGGGACCGCACCCAGCGCACCGGCGTCGACGGCGGCGACGCCCAGCAGCAGCGTCCCGGCCAGGGTGAGCCCGGCGACCAGGGCACCGGACCCGGCGCCGAGGCCGAGCAGCGCGGCGTCGCGGCGGGCGGTGCGGGTCAGCTCGGCGTCGGCGCGGGCGACCGCGTCGACCGCGTGACCGGTCGCGCCGTGGGCCAGCAGCTCCGGGCCGCCGTCGAGCAGGTCGACCAGGGCGGTCGCGAGCCTGTCCCGTGCGACGCCGGCGCGCTCGGCGGGCCGCCGCGACAGCGCCGCGGCCAGCGCGGGCACCGCGACCCCGGCGAGCAGCAGCCCGGCGGCGAGCAGCGCCCCGCCGGGGACGTACAGCGCGGTGGCGAGCAGCACCGCCCCGGACCCGGCGACCGCGGCCGCGACGACCGGCAGCACCCCGCGCACCACCAGGTCCTGCACCGAGTCGGTGTCGCCGACCAGCCGGGCGACCAGCTCGCCGGACCGGAACCGGCGCACCGGCTCGGTGGCGGCGAGCCGGGCGTAGACGCGGCCGCGCATGTCCGACAGCGCGCGCAGCGCGGCGTCGTGCCCGACCAGCCGCTCGGCGTAGCGGGCCACCCCGCGTCCGACGCCGAGGGCACGGGTCAGCACGACGGCGACCGACAGCGCCGTCACCGACGGGTGCTGGGCGGCGGTGGCGAGCAGCCAGGCGGCCAGCGACAGCAGCCCGGCGCCGCAGGCGGTAGCGAGGGCGCCGAGCAGCGCGCCGCCGACGACGCCGCGCAGCCGGGGCGCCAGCACGCTGCGGGCGAGGGACCAGGGGCTCATCGCGGGCCACCGGCGGGTGCGGTCGCGACCGGGGTGATCGTGGCCGGGTCGATCGTGACGGTGCGGTCGGTGTGCTCGGCCCAGCCCGCGTCGTGCGCGACGACGACCGCGGTGCGCCCGCGCAGCAGCTCGGCGGCCGCGGTGCGGACCGCGTCGGCGGAGTCGGGGTCGAGGTGCGCGGTCGGCTCGTCGAGCAGGACCAGCGGGGCGTCGCGCAGGAACGCCCTGGCCAGCGCGACCCGCTGGCGCTCGCCCGACGACAGCTGCGCGCCGCCCTCGCCGAGCACGGTGTCCCAGCCGTGCGGCAGCCGGGCGACGACGGCGTCGAGCCCGGCGCGGCGTGCGGCCGCGCGCACGGCGTCGTCGGTGACGCCCGCGTGGTCGTGTCCGGCGCCGAGCCGGACGTTGGCGGCGACGGTGTCGGCGAACAGGTGCGGCTGCTGCGGCACCCAGGCCACCCCGCGGCGCCAGGCGTCGAGGTCCAGGTCCGCGAGGTCGGCGCCCGTGCCGTCGCGCCCGTGCACGGTGACGGTGCCGCCGGTCGGGGCGACCATGCCGAGCAGCACGCCGAGCAGGGTGGACTTGCCGGCCCCGGACGGGCCCCGTAGCAGCACCGTCTCCCCGGGGGCGAGGCCCAGCGACAGCCCGGCGACGGCGTCGGCGTCCGCGCCGGGGTAGCGCACCCGCAGCCCGTCGACGGTCAGGCCGCGCCCGGCCGGGTCGGCCGTCGGCACCGGCGCGGTCCCGCCGGTCGCCCCGCCGGCCGGGCGGTCCAGCTCGGCGAACACCTGCCGGGCCGCGGCGACGCCCTCCATGCTGGCGTGGAACCGGGCACCGACCTCGCGCAGCGGCAGGTAGGCCTCCGGGGCCAGGACCAGCACGAACAGCGCGGTGGCGTAGTCGAGGTTCCCGTAGAGCAGCCGCAGCCCGACCTCGACCGCGACCAGGGCGACGGCGAGCGTCGCGAGGACCTCCAGCACGAACGCGGACAGGAACGCGACCCGCAGGGTGCCGGTCATGGCGTGTCGGTGCTCGTCGGTGGTCTCCCGGACCTTGCCCGCGACGACCTGCGCGCGGCGGAACAGCGCGAGCGTCGGCAGCCCCTGTACGACGTCGAGGAAGTGCCCGCCCAGACGCGACAGCAGCCGCCACTGGCGGTCGGTGCGGGCCCGGGTGTGCATCCCGACCAGGGCCATGAACAGCGGGATCAGCGGCAGCGTGACCGCGATGACGACCGCGGAGATCCAGTCGGCGCTGCCGACGACGACCAGCACTGCGACCGGGACCAGCACCGCGAGCACCAGCTGGGGCAGGTAGCGGGCGAAGTAGTCGTCGAGGGCGTCGAGGCCGCGGGTGGCCAGGGTGACGATCTCGCCGGAGGACCGCTGCGGGTCCGGTGCGGCGAGCACGAGCCGGCGCACGAGCTGCATCCGCAGCTGGGACTTGGCGCGGGCGGCGCTGCGCAGCGCCGCGGACTCCGCGCCGTAGGACAGCAGCGCCCGCGCCACCGCGACGACGGCGACGCCCCCCACCAGCCAGGCCAGGGTGTCGAGCCCGGCGCCCGGCCCGGTGCGCGCGCCGTCGAGGGTGAACGAGGGCGTCGCCCCGGCCACCACCCGCGACACCAGCCAGGCCTGGGCCAGGATCAGCCCGGTCGCGGCGACCCCGCAGACCGCGGCGACAACCAGGTGCACCCGGACCGCGCTCGCCGTGCGCAGCAGCCGGGGGTCGACCGGCGGGCCGCCCGCGGGCGGCGCCCCGGCGGTGGTGGACGGGGTGGACACGGTCGTCATCGTGGGGCCGCTACCGCGGTGTCACCAGGGCCGGAGGTCCCGGCCGGGGCGACCCGCGCCCCGCCGAGACGGCGGCGGAACACCCAGTAGCTCCAGGACTGGTAGCCGAGCACGAGCGGCAGGAACACGGCCGCGATCCAGGACATGACGCCGAGCGTGTACGGCGCGGACGCCGCGTTCGCGACGGTCAGGGAATGCGCGGGGTCGGTCGTCGAGGGCAGCAGCGTCGGGTACAGCTGCCCGAACAGCACGACCGACAGCCCACCGATCGCGAGCGCGGTGGCGGTGAACGCCCACCCCTCGCGGCCGGCCAGCAGCGCCACCCCGGCGGCGGCGATGCCCGCGCCGGAGACCCAGGCGACCGTGGTGGTCCAGGACGGCTCGCGCAGCGCGAGCGTCGCGGCCAGGAACGCGACGGTCACCAGCAGCACCGGGACCACCGCGCGCAGCGCGAACCGCCGCGCCCGGTAGCGCACCGGCCCGTCGGTCTTCAGTGCCAGGAACACCGCGCCGTGCAGCAGGAACAGCGCCGTGGTGACGACGCCGCCGAGCAGGGCGTAGCCGTTCAGCAGGTCCCCGAGCGACGCGGTGACCACGGTGTTCTGCCCGCTGCCCGGGGCGCTGAGCACGGTGGGCAGGCCACGGACCAGGTTCGCGAGGACCATGCCCCACACGAACGCCGGCACCAGCGACCCGAGCCCGATCATCAGGTCCCAGCGGGCCTTCCACGGCGCGTCGGAGCGCTTGTGCCGGTACTCCAGCCCGACCCCGCGCACGATCAGGCCCAGCAGGACCAGGAGCACCGGCAGGTAGAGGCCCGACAGCATCGCGGCGTACCAGGCGGGGAACGCGGCGAACATCGCGCCGACGGCGGCGATCAACCACACCTCGTTGCCGTCCCACACCGGGCCGATCGCGCCGAGGGCGGCCTCGCGGTCGGACTCGTCGTCGCGGCCCAGGACGCGGACCAGCATCCCGACGCCGAAGTCGAACCCCTCGAGCACCAGGTAGCCGGTCCACAGCACGGCCACGGCCAGGAACCAGATCGTGGGCAGGTCCATCGTCGTCCCTCCCGGGGGTCAGTAGCTGAAGGCCGCGGGGCGGCGCTCGTCGTCGGAGCTGTGCGCGCCGCCGGGGTCGGGGTCGGTCGCGGGGGCGGCGGGCCCGGCCGCGACGTAGCGGAAGAGCAGCCGCACCTCGACGACGGCGAGCACCCCGTAGAGCGCGGTGAACGCGGCCAGGGAGAACGCGACCTCGCCCAGGCTCACGCCGGGGGAGACGCTCTGCGCGGTGAGCAGCTCACCGTGCACCGTCCAGGGCTGGCGGCCCATCTCGGTCAGCACCCAGCCGGCGATGTTCCCGGCCAGCGCCGCGGGCAGCGCGGCGACCACACCCCGGTAGGCCCACCGCTGGAGCCGCCCGGCCGGAGCCGGTGCGCCGTCGCGGGTGAACCCGGGCAGCCGGCCGCCGCGGGTCAGCCAGAGCCCGGCCGTCGCGACCGCGACCCCGGCCAGGCCGAGACCCATCATCAGCCGGAACGCCCAGTAGAGGACGGCGATGTTGGGCCGGTAGTCCCCGGGCCCGTAGAGCGCCTCGTACTGCGCCTGCACGTTCTCGATGCCCTGCACCGGGCCCCACGGGCTGCCGGTGGCCAGGAAGCTCAGGACGCCGGGGATCTGCACGTTGATGTGGTTGCGGCTGCCCTGGACGTCGCCGACGGCGAACAGCGAGAACCCGGCCGACTCCTCGGTCTGCCACAGCGCCTCGGCCGCGGCGAGCTTCATCGGCTCGTAGGTGGCGGCGAGCTTGGCCTGGTGGTCACCGGAGGCGATGACCAGCACCCCCGCGACGAGGGTGACGAGGAACCCGGTGCGCAGGGTCTTCCGGAACAGCGCGTGCTCGCTCGGGTGCGGCGCCGCGTCGCCGGGACGGCTCCAGCGTTCGCGCATCAGCTTCCAGGAGCTCACCGCGGCGACGAACAGCCCGGCGATCAGGAACGCCGCGGCGACGACGTGGGTGTAGGTCGACCAGGCCTGCGGGTTGGTCAGCACGGCGCCGATGTCGGTGAGGCGGGCCCGGCCGGTGGCGCGGTCGACCTCGTAGCCGACCGGGTTCCGCATCCACGCGTTCGCCGCCAGGATGAAGTACGCCGACAGGTTGGACCCGATCGCGGCGGCCCAGATGCAGGCCAGGTGCACGCCCTTCCGCAGCCGGTCCCACCCGAAGATCCACAGCCCGATGAAGGTGGACTCCAGGAAGAACGCGATCAGCGCCTCCATCGCCAGCGGTGCGCCGAACACGTCGCCGACGAAGGTGGAGTAGGCGCTCCAGTTCATCCCGAACTGGAACTCCTGCACGATCCCGGTGACCACGCCCATCGCGAAGTTGATCAGGAACAGCTTCCCGAAGAACTTCGTGGCGCGCAGGTACTCCTCCCGGCCCGTGCGGAACCAGGCGGTCTGCAGCGACGCTACGATCACCGACAGGCCGATGGTCAGCGGCACGAACAGGAAGTGGTAGATCGTGGTGATCCCGAACTGCCAGCGGGCCAGGTCGAGCGCGTCCATCCGGACCTCCCGAGCGAAGTTCTACGTCCAGTAGTAGTTCTACCGGAAGTAGAAGATCGGTGGGGAACCGGGCCCGGTGGCCCTGGACACGCGGGTCGCGGCGGGGGTGCTCAGCCGCCGGTGCGCGGGTCGAAGGCGCCGTGGCGGCGCAGCATGTCGAGCACCTGCGGCAGGTCGGCGAAGGCCCGTTCGACGTCGGCCGGGGCGGCGACGCGGTGTGCGTTCGCCTCGACGTAGGCGCGGACCGCGGCGTCGAACCGCTGCGCGCCGACGGCGTCGCGGCCCGCGAACAGGGCGGCGGCACCCTGGTCGTAGACGCCGTCGACGAGGTCGGTGAACCCGCCGCGCGAGTCCCAGAACGACATGGGGGCGCCGATCGGGCCCGCGACGTCGCCGGGCCCGAAGCTGCCGATCCGATACAGGTCGCGCTGGCCGGCGACCAGGGCCTGGGCCCAGGTCGTGAACGCCTCGTCCAGCCACGGGTCGCGGGCCTGGTCGTTGCCGACCAGCGCGTAGAACCAGGAGTGGGCGATCTCGTGCGCGGCCAGCGACGGGCGGGTGGCGTCGTCGACGTCGCCGAACTGCAGGTGGGTCGGGAACTCGACGCCGTCGCTCTGGGTGGGCACGACCGTCAGCCACAGGTCCGGGTACGGGTAGGGCCCCAGCAGCCGTTCCAGGGCGGGCAGGAAGCGGGCGACCTCGCCCTGCCAGTCCTGCGCGGAACCGCGGAGCTCCCCGCCGCGCCGGGCGCCCGCGCGGCCCGCGGTGGGCAGCGCGACGTGCACCCGGGTGGCGCCGACCGTGGATTCGGTGACCTCGTAGGCGCCGACGGCGACCGCGACGTCGCGGACCGCGTCGGCGGTGAAGGTGCGGGTGAGCCGCCCGCCGCCGGCGTCGCGGGTGCCGGTGGCCGTCCCGACCCCGACGACCTGCTGGTCCGCCGCCGCGGTGACGGCGAGCGAGGCGAGCCGGTAGTCCTCGGCGACGACGGTCTCGCCGGACATCCGCACCGCCGGGGTGCGGACCCAGCCGCGGCCGCGGACCCAGTCCAGCACCGGCAGCGGGCTGCCGAGCCAGGCGGTGCCCGCCGACGGGGAGTGCCCGATCCGTTCGGTGGAGTCCTCGCCGAGGGTCAGGGTGAACCCGAGCTGCGCGGTGACGGTGGTGCCCGCGTCGACGCAGGACGGCAGCGGCAGCTCGACGAGCGTGCCGGGCGCGCCGTCCGGGGCGCCCGCCTGCTCGGTGCGCGGGGTGACCGGGGTGCCGTCGACGCTCGCGTCGGTGACCCGGGACGAGCCGCCGTCGGCGACGACGGTCGGCCGGTTGGTCCAGAGCCGGAAGACCAGCTCGCAGATCCGGGCGTCGGGGGTGAAACGGACGGTCTGGCGGCCGGTGGCCGAGGACAGGTCCGGCGCGAGGTCCAGCGACGCGTCGACGACCGGGCGCTGCGGCCACGGCGCGGCCCGCTCGACCTGCGGCACGCCGGCCGCGCAGCCCCCCAGCACGGCCAGGACGACGGCGACGCCGACGAGGGCCCGGCGCCGCCGGGTCAGGTCGATCATGACGGCGAGGCTATCCGCGGTGCCCGTGGGCGGCGACCGGCGTGCGGCGCCGCCCGGCTACGCCACCCGATCGCGGACCCGGCCGCGCAGCCGGTCGCGGACGGCGTGTGCGGGCGCCGACACGGCGGTCTCCAGGGGTCCGCGCCCGACCGCGCGCCGCCACGCCAGCCCGATCCCGACCGCGACGGCGATCTGCCACAGGTAGCCCTCCCAGGGGCCCAGGTCGTCGAGCGGGGAGTTCATGAACAGGATCGAGCCGACGTAGAGGGTCAGCGTCATCGACCCGGCGGCGGCGAGCGGGCGCAGCAGGTGCCCCAGCAGCGGGCCGGCGCCGCGGACGGTGACCGAGGCCAGGAGCAGGACCGCGCCGAGCACGGCGAGCGCGGACCCGGTGGTCTGGACGACGTCGAGCGGCGTGCCCGAGTGCGGCGCGACGGTCGCCAGCCACCACCACGTCGAGGTGGGGGTGACGCCGTCGGGGTAGCCGGTGACGACGTCGGCGATCGTCGGCGCGCTGTCGAGGATCTCCGGCGGGCTCACCGCGGCGATCGCGGCGTACCCGCCGCCCGGGCCGAGCAGCCACATCGACAGCCCGGTGGCCGCCGTCGCCGCGACGACGCCGCCGCCCAGCAGCGCCGCCGCCGTGCGCCGGTCCGAGAGCCGCAGGCGTCCGACGACGATCCCGACCGCCATGTAGGCGAGCCAGACCACCGCCGGGTAGGCGCCGGTCAGGGTCAGCTCCGACAGCAGCGCGCCGGGGTCGGTGACGAGGTCGAGCACCGAGGGGTTGCCGAGGTCGGGCACCGGCAGGAACGGGCGCACCAGGTGCGAGAGGACCGGCACCCCGAGACACAGCAGTACCGCGAGCGGCGCGAGGACCCGGGTCGGGAGCGCGACCAGCGGTATCGCGAGCAGGAACGCGATCGCGTAGTAGGGGAGGATGAGCGCCGCGATCGACGGGTCGGTCCAGCTCAGGGCCAGTGCCAGCACCATGAGGACACCGGCGCGGGTGGCGAGCATCGCCGCCGCGGCGCGCAGGTCCGGGCCGGTGCGGACCCGGGCGCGGCCGGTCATGAACGCGAACGAGACCCCGGCGAGGACGGCGAACAGCGCCGCGGAGCGGCCGCCGAACACGAGGTATATGGGCGTGGGGGTGCCGTCGTCGGTGGCCTCGACGAGGGCGTGCACGGCGATGATGCCGAGCAGCGCGACCCCGCGGGTGGCGTCGACGCCGAGCAGGCGCGAGCCGCGCTCACGGGGTGGCGCGGGCTCCGGCGCGGCCGGGGGAGCCGCGGGCGGGGCGGGCGCGGCCCGGGTGGTGGCCGGGAGCACGGTGGTGGTCTCGGTGGTGTCCGGTGGTGCGGCCGCGGCGCGCAGGGTCCGCGCGGGTACCGACGGGCCCTGCGGAGGACCCGGGCTGCGGGGGGCCGGGACGGCGACGGTCCTCCCGGGCGCGGCACCGGGCGGACCGGACGGCCGGCGCGGCCGGCTCGCGGTCCGGGTGGCGGCGGCGTCCGGGTGTCCCTCCGGGGCCCGGTGGGTGCCGGTGCCGCTGCGCCGGGGCGCGTCCGTCCGGAGTGCCGCGCTCGACGGGGCCGCGTTCGACGGGGCCGTGTTCGACGGGGCTGCGGTGTGCCGCTCCGCCGACGAGGCCGCGGTGTGCGGCGAGGCGGTGTGCGGCCGCGGTGGGGTGGTCGACGGCGCGCCCGGTGCGGGGACGAGGGCGGGCACCGGCGGGCGGGGCGGCGCGGGGCGGTCGGCGCCGCGGCGGTGGCTGCCGGGCGGCTGCGGTCGGGTCATGTCAGAACCTCGTCGATCAGCTGGTGCCCGAGGTCGCGGGCGTCGGCCGGATGCAGCCCGGCGTCGGCGAACCAGTCGGGTCCGGCCTCGGGATGCGGGCCGACGACGCCGATCCGGCCGTGCCCGAACGGGGTCACGGCGGCGGCGACGAGCCCGTCGGGGTAGCGGGCGAGGACGGTGCCGGAGTCGAGCAGGAAGTGCGGGCCGTCCTGGAAGAACAGGGTGCGGTCGCGGCCGCGCCAGTCGAGTCGGACCAGGGCGTCGCCGTCGTGGCCGACGGTGGCGCCGGGGGAGTCGATCCAGCGGTCGGTGTCGCCGGGCAGCAGGCCGAACCCGGGGGTGGCCCCGGCCAGGTAGCCGCCCAGGCAGAACCCGAGGTAGCGGCCGCCGTCGCCGACCCAGTCGCGCAGCGGGCCGGCCGCGGGCCGCATCGTGCGCCACGCCGCGGACAGGGTGCCGCCGCCGGGCTGGGCGTAGAGCGTGGCGCGGGCGAGGGTGTCCGCGGTGAGCGGGAGCCGTTCGCGCGGGCCGGTGTAGTGCACGTCGAACCCGTGCCGCGACGACCCCAGCAGCGCCGCCACCGACTCCGCGCACCCCGTCGGCTGCGACGCCGGTCCGCGGTAGACCAGCGCCACCGGGCGGTCGCCACCGGAGGGGGCCGGGTCGCGGCGGCCGAGCAGCCGCCCGAACAGGCTCACCGCGGGCCCGGCCCGGAGCGGACGGGGTGGTGGTCGCGCTGCTGCGGCACCGGAGGCGGGGCCGTCCCGGGTTCCGGCCGGGGCGGCACGGCCGGGAGGGCCCGTGCGGTGCGTTCCGCGGAACGCGCCGCGGGAGCCGGGCCGGGTGCGGCGGGACCCGCTCCGGTGGTCGGTCCGCGTTCCGCGGAACGCGCTGCGGGCACCTGGCCGCGTGCGACGGGACCTGCCCCGGTGGTCGGTCCGCGTTCCGCGGAACGCGCCGGGCGGCCCGGCCCGCCGTCGCCCGCACCGACGACCGCGCCCACGCGGTCGCCGTGGCCCGCGGCGGCGTGGCGGTGCCGCGCACGGGGCGTGCCGCCCGGCCGGGCGGGGGCACGGCGGCCGTGCCCGGCGCCGGCGGGCCCGGTCGCGGGGGCACCGGCCGAGCCGGCGGCACCCGCGCGGTGCCGGCCGGTGCTCCCGCGGCGCGGGACCTGGCGCCCGGCCAGGACCGAGCGCATCAGCAGCGTGCGGCCCGGGTCGTCGGCCCCCTGCACCCGGGTGAGGACCATCGTGCGCTCCGGGTCGACGGCCGCGACCCGCACGGTCCCGGCCACGGTCTCCGGTGCCGCGGCAGGCGGCACGGCAGGCGGCACGGCGGGCAGCACGGCCGGTGCCGCGTCGGCCGGAGCCGCGTCGGGCACCGCGCGGGCGGTGATGCCCCGGTAGCGGGAGCCGGGCGGCAGGTGCTCGCCCTTCATCACCAGCGACAGCGGGTCGAGCCGCGCCCCGGCGCCGACGACGGCGTCGTAGAGCACGATCGCCCGGTCCCCGACCGAGGCGCCGTCCGCGACCGACACCGTCGACATCTTCATGACCCGGTCCTCGAACAGGTGGGTCTGCAGCGACACGTCCCGCCCGACGACGGCGTCGTCCCCGATCTCCACCAGGTCGTACTCGGTGAGGTAGGTCGTCGACACGCAGGTCCGGCGCCCGATCCGGGCGCCGAGCAGCCGCAGCATCGGCGGCAGCAACGGGGTCCCGGACAGCATGCTCAGCAGCCCGGGGACCGCGGAGGCCTCGTAGAGCCCGGTGACGAACTCCGAGCGGCGCACGAACCGGCTCCACAGCGGCTCGGTCCGCGGCCGGTAGGTGCCCACGACCAGCCACTTCACCGCCGCGACCAGCAGGACCAGCGCGAGCGCCGAGGCGAGCGCCAGCACCGGTGCCGCCAGCACGACCTGCCACGCCGCGCCGGTGCGGGCCACGTCGGACAGCCCCTGCAGGAACAGGTAGATCGACACCGAGATCGCCGAGGCGGGCAGCGTGGCCCGCAGGAACTCGATGCCGAGCCGCTCGGCGACGCGGCGCCGGGACGGCGCGAACGTCAGCGACTCCGGGTGGTCCCCGGAGTCCTGGCGCACCGGCAGGTGCATCGCCGGGGACCCCAGCCAGGTGGTGTCGCGCGGCACGCCCGACGCCGGGGGCACCGTCGCGACGCCGATCAGCGACTCGTCGCCGAGCGTCGACCCGGCCGGGACGACGGCGGCGTTCCCGACGAACGCGCGCCGCCCCACCAGCGTCGGACGACGGACCATCCAGCCGTTGTGGAAGGTCGCGCTGCCCACGCTCGCCATGTCCGCGACGAAGCTGCCCTGGGAGATCGTCAGCATCTCCGGGTCGATGTGCGAGGCGGTGGACACCTCCGCGCCGCGCCCGATCCGGGCGCCGAGCAGCCGCAGCCAGCCCACCGTGTAGAGCGTCGAGTACAGCGAGTTGGTGTAGGTCAGGCTCATCTCGAGGAGCTTGTCGCCGAACCACTTGCGCAGCCCCAGCGCGGAGCGCGCCGGGAAGACCCCGGGCCCGGTGCGGGGCGCGACCGCCCACCGGCCGACGGCCACCAGCACGCACACCGTCACCACGAACACCGGCCCGACCAGGGCGGCGACGAGCAGGGCGGGGCCGTCGCCGAACAGCAGCAGCGACGACCACACCAGCAGCACCGCCGGGACCAGCGCCAGCAGCGACACCAGCTCCAGCGCGACGATCCCGGCCAGCGCGGCCGCCCGCTGCGGCCGCGTCCAGGACGGCGCCGGGCCGCGTTCGGTCAGCTCGGCGACCGCGGCGTCGGCGGCGTCGGGCACCGCGGGGGACCCGGCCCAGTGCTCGGCGGGCGGCACCACCTGGTCGGCGGCGAGCGCGGACTGCTCCCCGACGACGGCGTCCGCGCCGACCACCGCACCCGGTTCGACGACCGCGCTGGCGCCGACGTGGGCGCCCTCGCCGACCGCGATCGGGGCGACGGTCACCCAGCCGTCGGCCAGCGTCCAGGGCCGCAGCGCGGCGCCGTAGCCGACGGTGGCGCCGTCGCCGATCCGCAGCAGCGCGGGCATCGACAGCACCGAGGTGCCCAGGTGCACGTCGCGGCCCACGGTGGCGCCCAGCATCCGCAGGTAGGCCGGGGCGAGCGGGCCGCCGGACAGCACCGGCAGCGGCGACATCGACAGCAGCAGGTCCGCGGCCCACAGGCGCAGGTGCACCCGTCCCCACATGGGGTACCGGCCGGGTGCGACCCGGGCGGTGAGCGCGCGCACCGCGAGCGGGGCGAGCAGCCAGCGCTGCAGCAGGAAGATCGCGGTGGCGCCGAGGGCGAGCTGGGCCAGCACGTCCGGGGCGACCCGGCCGCCGTGCCAGGCGTACACCCCGGCCGCGGGCAGGGTCATGACCAGCATCAGCACGAACAGCGCGGCGCCCTGCGCGGTCCCGGCGGCGGAGTAGCGGCGCCGGGAGTGGCGCAGCGGCTCCGGGCGCGGGGGCGGGGGCACGGAGCCGTCGCCGCCGTCGCCCGCCGCGTCGGGGTCCAGCGCCGCGGCCAGGCCGCGGACCGTCGGGTGCTCGTACAGGTCGCGCACCGCGGGGGAACGGCCGACGCCGCGCTCGCGCAGCAGGGTCACCAGCCGGGCGGCGAGCAGCGAGTGCCCGCCGAGCTCGTCGAAGAAGTCGGCGGTGACCGAGACTTGGCCGGCGTCGAGCGCCAGCACCTCGGCGAGCACCGCCCGGACCCCGGTCTCCAGCTCCGTCGACGGCTCGACGTGCGGGCCGTGGGCCACCACGATCCGCGGCCCGGACGGGGCAGGCAGCTTCGGCCGGTCGACCTTGCCGCTGGGCATCATCGGCAGCGCGTCGAGCACCTCGACGTAGCCGGGCACCATGTACTCGGGCAGCCGGGTCCGCAGCAGCTCGTACAGCGCCGCCCGGTCCACCGGCCCGCCCGGTCCGGCAGCCGGGACGACGTAGACGGTCAGCTCCTCACCGGTGCCGTCGTCGGTCTTCGCGACCGCGGCCACGGCGCTCTCCACGTCGGCGTGCTCCAGCGCGACGGTCTCGATCTCGCCCAGGTCGACGCGGTGCCCGCGGATCTTGACCTCGTCGTCGGCGCGGCCCAGGTAGACGATCTCGCCGTGCTCGTCGAACCGGGCGAGGTCACCGGTGCGGTAGAGCCGCCCGTCGCCGTTCGCAGGCGCCGCGGGGTGGCGGACGAACCGGTCCGCGGTCTTCTCCGGCAGGTTGACGTAGCCGATGCCGACCCCGGGGCCACCGATGCAGAGCTCGCCGACCTCACCGCGGGGGACCTCGCGCAGGGTGTCGTCGAGGATCACCGCGGAGTAGGTCGGCACCGGACGCCCGATCGTGACCGGCTTCCCCGGGTGCAGCTCGCCCCAGGTGCAGGTCACGGTGGTCTCGGTGGGGCCGTAGGTGTTGAGCATCCGCCGCCCGGGGCGCGCCCAGCGCTCCACCAGGCCGGCCGGGCAGGCCTCGCCGCCGACGAGCAGGGTGCGCAGCGCGGGCAGCTCCCGCGGGATCGTCGCCAGCAGGGTCGGCACGCAGCACAGCACGGTGACGCCGGTGTCGGCGAGGAAGTCGCCCAGCTCCGCGCCGATCCGGCGCGAGTCCGTCGGCCCGACCACCAGCGTCGCCCCGGCCGCGAAGGTCGGCCAGATCTCCTCGATCGAGAAGTCGAAGGAGATCGTCATGCCCTGGTAGACGCGGTCGTGCGGGCGGACGTCGTAGACGCGGGTGATGACGTGCACGAAGTTGCAGATGCTCGGGTGGGCGATCGCGACGCCCTTGGGCCGCCCGCTGGATCCCGAGGTGTAGATGATGTAGGCCAGCGGCGCCGGGTCCGGGTCGACCGCGACCGGGGCGAGCGGGTGACGGGGCAGCGCGGCGACGGCGTCGACGCAGGTGTCGAGCAGCACCAGGCCGGGCGTGGGCAGCTCGCCCGCCAGGTCCGAGGTGGTGACCAGCAGGTCCAGCCCGGCGTCGTCGCGGATGTAGTCGACCCGGTCCGCCGGGGCCGCCGGGTCGATCGGGACGAACGCGGCGCCGGTCTTGCCGATCGCCAGCAGCACCGCGTAGGTCCGCCAGGTCCGGTGCAGCAGGATCCCGACGCGACGGCCCGGGCCCGCGCCGAGCCCGGCCAGGTGGCGGGCGAGCTGGTTCGCGCGCGCGTCCAGCTCGGCGTAGGTCAGCTCCAGGCCGCCGTCCTGCAGCGCGACCGCCCGCGGGGTCCGGGCGACCGTGGCCTCGAAGAACCGGTGCAGGCGGTCCGGGTGCCGCGCGGGCGCACCGGCCGGGGCCGGGCGCGCCACGGCGACCCCCGCGCGGGGCGGGGACATCGTCACGTGCCGTCATCTCCCTACACGGCGACGGAACGCTTCCTCCGGTCGAAGCTGGGGAGCACCCTGTGGGTTCAGGGGTACGGACCGGTGAGGCCGCCGTGGTCCCCCGTGACATCGCCACGGGGGCGGGGGCCTGTTACGGCGAGCGAGTAAGCGACAGGTACTCACTTTTACGGAGTGTGGCCGCTCACAGGCCGCGCTGCCCCAGCCGGGGCCTCCGGGTCCTCCGTCCGGCCCAGTCAGACGACGGCGAGCGTGCGGCGCAGGAAGTCCACCTGTGCGGTCACGGACCGCTCGAACATCGCGCCGAGGTAGATGTCGAAGTGCCCGCACGGCAGCTCCAGCACCTCCGAGCCCGCCCCGGCCCGCGCGGCCACCGCGCGCACCGACGCCGGCGGCGCGATCGAGTCCCGCGCCGCGACGACGACGAGGATCGGCGCCCGCAGCCGCGCCGCCGCCGTCACCGGCCGGTTCAGCGGGATCCGCAGCGCGCCCCGGGCCCGCATGGTGTTGCGGAACCCGGGCCCGGTGATCGAGGAGTAGCCGCTCTCGGCGTCGTGCGAGGTGATCGCCGCGGTCGACCCGGGCGGTCCGAACACCGCGATCCGGTGCGGCGGACGTCCGAGCAGCCCGGCGGCGGCGTCGCGCAGCCCGTGCCCGGTGAGGCGGGCCAGCTGCCCGGGCCCGGCGTAGCGCAGGATCTCCAGCAGCGCGGCGGTCCCGTCCATCGCCGCGCCCTGGGAGATCACCGCGGCGACCTGCCCGTCGCGGGCGGCGACCGGGACGACGTGCCCGCCGGAGTACGAGCTGCCCCACAGCACGATCCGCTCGGGGTCGACGCCGGGCAGCGTGCGGGCGTGCGCGATCGCGGCGTGGTAGTCGGCGCGGTGCCTGCCGTGGTGGACGTCCTGGTCCAGGCGGGGGTCGCCGGTGCCGTCGGAGGCGCCGAACCCGCGGTAGTCGAACACGAGCACCGCGCAGCCCGCGGCGGCGAAACGCTGCGCGAAGGGCAGCAGCCCGGAGTCGCGGGTGGCGCCGAAGCCGTGCGCCATGACCACGCAGGGGCGGCCGCGGTCGTTCGCGAGCGCGTCGCCGGCCGGGGCGAGGTGCCAGGCCGCACAGCGCAGCCCGCCGCTCGGGAACGACGTCTCGGCGGGGGTGACGGTCATCGTCGGCTCCTGCGGTGCGCGGGCGGGGCGGCGTCATCCTGCCGCACCCCCGCGGCGGGCCGCAGGGTCAGGCCCCGGTCGGCCCGAACTGCTCGATCCGGATCGCGTGGTCGGGGACCCCGGCGGCGGCGAGCAGGTCGGCCGCGGCGGCGGCGAACGCGGGGGAGCCGCACACGAACGCGGTCTCCCCGCCACGGACCAGCGGGGCGAGGTCGGCGAGGGTGAGCCGGCCCGCCGGGCGGTCCGCGCCGGGCGGGGCGGTCCGGGTGAACACCGTGGTGACCGGGGGACCGGTGAGCTCCTCGCCGTAGAACAGGTCGTCGGGGGTGCGGACCGAGACCAGCATCCGGACCAGGTCGGGACGGCCGGTGGCGCGGGCGTGACGCAGCATCGCGGCCAGCGGGACCTGGCCGGAGCCGCCGCCGACCAGCAGCGCGGGGGAGACCCCGTCCCAGGCGAACCAGCCGCCGACCGGCCCGCGGACCTCCAGCACGTCCCCGACGACGGCGACGTCGTGCAGGAACTCCGACACCTCGCCGTCGTCGAGACGTTCGACGGTCAGCGCGATCTCCGGCCGCCCGTCGGGCGCGGAGGCCACCGAGTAGGAGCGCTGTGCGGTGTAGCCGTCCTCGGCGGTCAGGCGCAGCACGTAGTACTGGCCCGGCAGGTGCGTGGCGGGCTCGGCCAGACCGAGCCGGAACGTCCGCACCCCCGGGGCCTCGTCGTGCACCGACAGCACGGTCGCGGCCTGCCAGCGCAGGGTCCGCCGCGGGGTGGTGTCCACGGTCAGTCGCCCTGGAAGCGCTGCTCGGACCACGGGTCGCCGCGGTCGTGGTAGCCGTTGCGCTCCCAGAAGCCGGGCTCGTCCTCGGCGGTCAGGCGCAGCCCGGCGACCCACTTCGCGCTCTTCCAGAAGTACAGGTGCGGCACCAGCAGCCGCGCCGGGCCGCCGTGCTCGCGGGTCAGCGGCGCGCCCTGCGCCTCGAACGCCAGCCACGCCCGGCCGCCGGTGAGGTCGGACAGCGGCATGTTCGTGGTGTAGCCCGAGTGCGAGTGCGCGACGGCGAACCGCGCCTCCGGCAGCGGCCCCGCGGCCTCCAGCAGCGTGTCGACCGCGACCCCGCTCCAGCGCATCCCGAACTTCGACCAGGTGGTGACGCAGTGGATGTCGCCGTACCAGCGTTCGCGGGGCAGGGCGCGGATCTCGTCCCAGGTCCACTCGACCGGGCGCTGCACGAGGCCGTCGATGCGGAAGGTCCAGCGGGCGGTGTCCAGGGTGGGGGCGCGTTCGGCGGTCAGCACCGGCCACTGGTCACCGGCGTCGTACTGGCCGGGTGGCAGCCGCCGGTCCCGCGGCCTGCGCCCGACGAATCCTCGGGTCACGGGGGGCATGCCGACCACAATGCACCCCCACCCCCGGTTGTTCCCGCCCGTCTCAGGTCACGAGGTAGGCGACGTAGGCGACCGCGTCGGCGGTGCGGACCGCGGAGCCGACGAGCACCGCGGTGTTGAGCCAGGCCAGGTCCGGGTCGGCGGTCCGGGCGTCGACGACGACCCGGAAGTAGTAGCGGGCCGGGTCGACAGGCTCCCCGGCGAGCAGCGCGTCGAGGACCGGGGCCGGGCCGGTCCGGTAGCCCGCCGTCGCCAGCTGCAACAGGTGCCCCGACCGCAGCGCCACGGTGTAGCGGGTGTCGATCACGGCGGTGCCGTCGTCGAGCACCCGCTGGCGGTCGGCGCCGCCGCGGAGCACCTCGCCGTGCAGCCCCTCGCCGTCGCGGCCGGGCCCGGAGACCGTGCCGCCGACGATGGGGATCTCCCGCTCCCGGCCGAACGGGGTCCGGCCGACCTCCAGCGGCGGGTCGAGCAGGACGTGGACGCGGGCGACCTGGGTCAGCCCGGGGACGGCGGGTGCGGGTCCGGGAGTCGACACGGCCCCAGACTGGCGTCCGGGGCCGCCCGGGGCTACCCATGAGGACTACCGGCGGGGAACCGCCGGGTGTACGCCGCGAGGCCCCCGGACGGTCCCGCTGCGCCAGTCGGGTGCATCACAGGCCGTGCGCGCCTCGCCACAGCGCATGCCCCCGGCGGCACCGGCTCACTAGACTCCGCTGCACTTCGGTGGCGTCGACGACGGCGCCATCCGGCGGGCAACGAGGCCGCCCCGCGGGCCGGTGAGGAGAACAGAGCGGATGACGGACAGTGACCGCAGCGCGGTCGACCGCGCAGCCGGTCCGGGGGGCTCTGCCGTGGACGGTCCGGTGGAGCCGGAGGAGCTGGTCCTGGCGGGCGCCTTCGACCCGGTCACCCGCGACCAGTGGCTCGCCGCCGCCGACGCGGTGGTGCGCAAGTCGGGCCGGATCGGCGAGGACGCCGAGCTCGGGGCCGGGGTCGAGACCCTGACCCGCACCTCGCCCGACGGCATCCGTGTCGCGCCGCTCTACGCCGACGAGGACACCACCGACCTGCCGCCCACCGGCGTGCCGGGGTCGTGGCCGTTCACCCGCGGCGCCCGCACCGAGGGGCACGTTCCCGACGGCTGGGACATCCGCCAGCGCCACGCCGGCACCGACCCGGCCGCCGTCCGCGAGGCCGTGCTGGCCGACCTGGAGTGCGGCGTCACCTCGGTGTGGCTGCGCGTGGGCGAGGGCGGCGTCGCCGTCGCCGACCTGGCGCGCGCCCTGGAGGGCGTGCACCTGGACCTGGCCGGGGTCGCCCTCGACGCCGGGACCGAGCAGGTCGCCGCCGCGCACGCCTATCTGGACCTGGCCGCGCGCAACGGCGTCGAGGACGCCGAGCTGCTCGGCTCGCTGGGCGTGGACCCGATCGGGCTGCGCGCCCGCGCGGGGTCCGGCCCGGACGTCGACTCGGTCGTCGAGGTCGCCCGCCGCGTCCACGGCACCTTCGGCAAGGTCACCGCGGTCACCGTCGACGCGACCGTGATCCGCGAGGCGGGCGGCTCCGACGCCCAGGAGCTGGGCTGGTCCCTGGCCGCGGGCGTCGCCTACCTGCGGGTGCTCGACGCGGCCGGGATCGCCGTCGCCGACGCGGCCCGGCTGCTCGAGTTCCGCTACGCCGCCACCCCCGAGCAGTTCCCGACGATCGCCGCCCTGCGCGCCGGCCGGCGGCTGTGGGCCCGGGTGCTGGAGGCCTCCGGCGTCACCGACGTGCCGCAGACCCAGCACGCCACCGTCCCCGAGGCGCTGTTCACCCGCCGCGACCCGTGGGTCAACATGCTCCGCGGCACCGTCGCCGGGTTCGCCGCGGGCGTCGGCGGGGCCGACGCGGTCACCGTGCCGCCGTTCGACGCCGCCCTCGGCGTCGCCGAGCCGTTCTCCCGCCGCGTCGCCCGCAACACCCAGAACCTGCTCGTCGAGGAGTCGCACCTGGCGCGGGTCATCGACCCGGGCGGCGGCTCCTGGTACATCGAGCACCTCACCGACGACCTCGCCCGGCTGGCCTGGGAGTTCTTCGTCGAGATCGAGGCCGCGGGCGGCGCCGTCGCCGCGCTCGACTCCGGCCTGGTCGCCGAGCGGGTCGGCGAGGTCCGCGCCCGTCGCGAGGCCGACGTCGCGAGGCGGAGGACGCCGCTCACCGGCGTCTCGGAGTTCCCCGACCTGAACGAGAAGCCGGTCGAGCGCACCCCGCTGCCGCCGGCCGTCGAGCGCGGGGGGCTGCCGCTCTACCGCCCCGCCGAGGCCTACGAGGCCCACCGGGACCGCTCCGACGCGCTGCTGGGCGAGACGGGCTCGCGCCCCACCGCCTTCCTCGCCACCCTCGGCCCGCTCGCGGTCTACACCGCCCGCGCCGGGTTCACCCGCAACCTGCTGGCCGCCGGTGGCGTCGACACCGTCGACGCCGGCCCGACCGACTCCACCGCCGACGTCGTCGAGGCCTACGGCAAGGACGGCACGCCGGTCGTGGTGCTCTGCTCCTCGGACAGGCTCTACGACGAGCGGGCCGCCGAGACCGCCGCCGCGCTGCGCGAGGCCGGTGCCGCGCGCATCCTGCTCGCGGGGAAGCCGAAGGACGAGGTGCCCGGTGTCGACGGCTACCTGTTCGCCGGCTGCGACGCCCTCGCCGTCCTCGACGACGTGTACACCCACCTGGAGGGCTCGAAGTGAGCATTCCCGACTTCACCGGCGTGCCGCTCCTGGGCGACACCACCCCCGCGACCGCCTGGACCGGCTCCGCCGACGTCTGGGAGGCGCCGGAGGGGATCGGCGTCAAGCCGCTCTACACCGCCGACGACCTCGCCGGCGTCGACTTCCTGCACACCTACCCGGGCATCACCCCGTACCTGCGCGGGCCGTACCCGACGATGTACACCAACCAGCCGTGGACGGTGCGCCAGTACGCCGGGTTCTCCACGGCCGCGGAGTCCAACGCGTTCTACCGGCGCAACCTCGCCGCCGGGCAGAAGGGCCTGTCGATCGCGTTCGACCTGGCCACCCACCGCGGCTACGACTCCGACCACCCCCGCGTCTCCGGCGACGTCGGCATGGCCGGTGTCGCGATCGACTCGATCCTCGACATGCGCCAGCTCTTCGACGGCATCCCGCTGGACAAGATGTCGGTGTCGATGACGATGAACGGCGCCGTGCTCCCGGTGCTGGCGCTCTACATCGTCGCCGCCGAGGAACAGGGCGTGAGCCCCGAGAAGCTGACCGGAACCATTCAGAACGACATTCTGAAGGAGTTCATGGTCCGCAACACCTACATCTACCCGCCGCAGCCGTCGATGCAGATCATCTCCGACATCTTCAGCTTCACCAGCCGGAAGATGCCGAAGTTCAACTCGATCTCCATCTCCGGGTACCACATCCAGGAGGCGGGGGCGACCAACGACCTGGAGCTCGCCTACACCCTCGCCGACGGCGTGGAGTACCTGCGGGCCGGGGTCGACGCGGGCCTGGACATCGACAAGTTCGCGCCGCGGCTGAGCTTCTTCTGGGCGATCGGCATGAACTTCTTCATGGAGGTCGCCAAGATGCGGGCCGCGCGCCTGCTCTGGTCGAAGCTCGTGAACCGGTTCGAGCCGCAGAGCGCCAAGTCGCTGTCGCTGCGGACGCACTCGCAGACCTCCGGCTGGTCGCTGACCGCCCAGGACGTCTACAACAACGTCGTCCGCACCTGCATCGAGGCGATGGCCGCGACCCAGGGCCACACCCAGTCGCTGCACACCAACGCCCTCGACGAGGCCCTCGCGCTGCCGACGGACTTCTCCGCCCGGATCGCCCGCAACACCCAGCTGCTGCTGCAGCAGGAGTCGGGCACCACGAACGTCGTCGACCCGTGGGGCGGCTCGTACTACGTCGAGAAGCTCACCTACGACATCGCGAAGCGGGCGTGGGCGCACATCGACGAGGTCGAGAAGGCGGGCGGCATGGCCCAGGCCATCGACGCCGGCATCCCGAAGATGCGCGTCGAGGAGGCCGCGGCCCGCACCCAGGCCCGGATCGACTCCGGCCGCCAGCCGGTCATCGGCATCAACAAGTACGTCGTCGAGGCCGACGAGCAGATCGACGTGCTCAAGGTCGACAACGCGAACGTCCGCCGCGAGCAGCTCGACAAGCTCGCCCGGCTGCGTGCCGACCGCGACGACCGCGCCGTCGACGAGGCGCTGCGCGCGCTCACCGGCGCCGCGGAGAAGATCGCCGAGGGCTCGTCGCGCTCCGACGACGAGAACCTGCTCCAGCTGGCCGTGAACGCGGCCCGCGACCAGGCCACGGTCGGGGAGATCTCCGACGCACTCGAGAAGGTCTTCGGCCGCCACGCCGGACAGATCCGCATCATCTCCGGTGTGTACTCCGCCGAGGCCGGGCAGAACCCGGCGATCGACCGCGCCCGCGAGCTCGTCTCCGAGTTCGCCGGCCACGAGGGCCGCCAGCCCCGCATCCTGGTCGCGAAGATGGGCCAGGACGGCCACGACCGCGGCCAGAAGGTCATCTCGACCGCGTTCGCCGACATCGGC
Source organism: Pseudonocardia sp. ICBG601 (assembly GCF_020496245.1). Lineage (NCBI taxonomy): Bacteria > Bacillati > Actinomycetota > Actinomycetes > Pseudonocardiales > Pseudonocardiaceae > Pseudonocardia > Pseudonocardia sp. ICBG601. The sequence continues at coordinate 450,828 of NZ_JAHLJA010000150.1, forward strand.
TTCGACGTCGACGTGGGGCCGCTGTTCCAGACCCCGGCCGAGGTCGCGAAGCAGGCCGCCGAGTCCGACGTGCACGTGATCGGCGCCAGCTCGCTGGCCGCCGGGCACCTCACGCTGGTCCCGGAGCTGCGCCGCGAGCTCGCCGAGCTGGGGCGCGACGACATCATGGTCGTCGTCGGCGGGGTCATCCCGCCCGCGGACGTGCCGGAGCTGCTGGAGATGGGCGCGGCCGCGGTGTTCCCGCCCGGCACGGTCATCGCCGAGGCCGCGGTCGACCTGCTCGGCAAGCTGGCCGCCGCGCTCGGCCACGACGAGCCGGACACGTCCGCGCAGGCCGGCACCGTCTACGCCGACTGAGCCACGCCCGCCGCCGTCGCCGTGCCCGGTGCGCCTCCCCGCGCACCGGGCGCGGTGCCGACCCGCAAGGAGAGTCCCGCCGATGGCCCCTCGCGTCCCCGACCCCGCGGAGCTCGCCCGCGGGGTCCTGGCCGGCGACCGCACCCTGCTCGCCCGGGCGATCACCCTGGTCGAGTCCAGCAGGCCCGACCACCAGCGGGCCGCCCAGGAGCTGCTCCTGGAGCTGACCCCGAAGGCCGGGCACGCGGTGCGGGTCGGCATCTCCGGGGTGCCCGGGGTCGGGAAGTCGACCTTCATCGAGGCGATGGGCTCCACGCTCACCGGCCGGGGCCACCGGGTGGCGGTCCTCGCCGTCGACCCGTCGTCCACCCGTACCCGCGGGTCCATCCTGGGTGACAAGACCCGGATGCCGCGCCTGGCCGTTGACCCGGACGCGTTCGTACGGCCGTCGCCCTCGGCGGGCACGCTCGGCGGGGTCGCCCGCCGCACCCGGGAGACGATGGTCGTCATGGAGGCCGCCGGGTTCGACGTCGTCCTCGTCGAGACCGTCGGGGTCGGTCAGTCCGAGACCGCCGTCGCCGGGATGGTCGACACCTTCCTGTTCCTGACCATCGCCCGCACCGGCGACGCGCTGCAGGGGATCAAGAAGGGCATCCTGGAGCTCGCCGACGTCGTCGCCGTCAACAAGGCCGACGGCCCGCACGAGCGCGACGCCCGCGCCGCGGCCCGCGAGCTCGCCGGCGCGCTGCACATGATGACCCCCACCTCGGCGCACTGGCGCACCCCCGTGCTGTCCTGCTCCGCGCAGACTGGGAAGGGCCTGGACACCGTGTGGGAGAAGGTCACCGCCCACCGGGAGGCCCTCGACAAGGGCGGCGAGCTCGCGACCCGGCGCGCCGACCAGCAGGTCGAGTGGATGTGGCAGATGGTGCGCGACCGGCTCATGGACCGGGTGCTGCACGACCCGGCGACGGCCGAGCGGCTCCCGAAGCTCACCGCCGAGGTCCGCGACGGCGGCCTCACCCCCACCCTCGCCGCTCAGCAGATCCTCGACGTCCTGGGCTGAACCACCCGTTTCGGTCCCCGGGCGCAGCCCGGACGGTCGCTAACGTCGGCGACCGTGAACGACCGGATCATCCCCGGGGTGCTCGCGATCGGGCTCGGGTCGGCGCTGGTGCTGGCCGTGCTCGTCCCCGCCGTCGCGCTGACCTACCGCCGCCGCGGCCGCTTCGGGCCCGGCGAGCTGGCCGTGCTCGTCGCCGTCCCGGTGTACGGGCTGGCCATCCTCGGCTACACCCTGCTCCCGCTGCCCCAGGTCGACGCGGCGTTCTGCGCCGGGCGCACCGCGGCCGACTCGCTGCAGACCCGGCCGTTCGCCTTCGTCGGCGACATCACCCGGATCGCCGCCCGCCAGGACGCGACCGGGGTGCGGGCCTGGCTCGCGAACGCCGCGGTGCAGCAGGTGGTGCTCAACGTGGCGCTGTTCGCGCCGCTGGGCTGGTTCCTGCGCGGGGTGTTCCGCCGCTCGCTGCCGGTCACCGTGGCCGCCGGGTTCGCGGTGTCCCTGCTCGTCGAGGCCACCCAGTACACCGGCAACTGGTTCCTGTTCCCGTGCGCCTACCGGCTCGCCGACGTCGACGACCTCATCGCCAACACCGCGGGCGCCCTGCTCGGCGGGCTCGCCGCGATGCTGCTGCGGCCCCGCTCGTGGGACGCCACGGGCGACCCGGACCGCCCGGCGCCGGTCACCGGCGGACGACGCCTGCTCGGCGCGGTGTGCGACCTGATGGCGGTGTGGGCGACCGGGGCGCTGCTCGGGTCGTTGCTGCTCGGCGGGGCCACCGTCGTCGCCGGGCTGCGGGCACCGTTCCCGGACTGGTACGACACCGCCAACTCCGTCGTCGGCTTCGGGGTGCCGCTGCTGGCGTTCCTGGTCGTGCCGCTGCTCGGCCGCGGCGGCACGGTCGGCCAGCGCGCGGTGCGGCTGCGCCCGGCATTGCCCGGCGGCGGCGTCCCCGGCCGCGGACGCCGCCTCGCCCGGGCACTGCTCGGCACCGGTGGGTTCCTGCTGCTGTCCGGGCCGTCCGGCGCGCTCGGCGTGCTCGGGCTGCTGTGGGGGATCGCGGGCCTGGTCGGGCTCTGGCGCAGCACCGGCCACCGCGGGGTGGCCGGCCGGCTCACCGGGCTCACGATGGTCGACGCCCGGGAGCCCGCCCGCACCGCCCCGGACGACCGTCCCGCAGCGCCCGACCGTCCCGCGGCGCCCGACCGCTCCGCGGGCTGACCGCTCAGGGCCGGGCGTCGGCCAGCTTGTCCGCCAGCGCCGAGCGCAGGATCGCCTGCTCGGCGGCGAGCATCGTGAACGTGCACCCCAGCGCCCGGAAGCGGCGCACGTGCGCGGGGGAGTCGCAGTAGATCCCCACCGGCACCCCGGCCCCCGCGCACACCGCGGCGATCCCGGAGACCAGCTCGGCGTGCAGGTCGGACTCCGGGCCGCCGTCGCCCTGGGCGGCGAGCGGGAGCCCGTGCGCCAGCGCCAGGTCCGACGGCCCGACGAACACCGCAGCGACCCCGTCGACGGCCACGATGTCGGCGAGGTTCGCCACCGCCGCGACCGTCTCCACCATCACCACCGTGCGCGGCGGCGCGAACACGTCCCGGCCCTGCCACGACGGGCGGACCGGCCCGAAGCTGCGCACCCCGTCGGGCGGGTAGCGGCACGCCGCGACCGCCGCCGCGGCCTGCTCGGCGGTGTCGACCAGCGGGACGATCACGCCGTCGGCGCCCCGGTCCAGGGCCCGCCCGATGCCCTCGGCACCGTGGCCGGGGACCCGCACCAGCGACGGCGTCCCCGTCGCGGACAGGGCCTGCAGCATGCCCAGGACGGTGTCGTCGCCGATCAGGCCGTGCTGGGTGTCGACGCAGACCAGGTCGAACCCGACGGAGCCGGCGATCTCGGCGACGGCGGGGGAGGGCAGCTGCAGCCAGCCACCGACCGCGTCGCCGGTGAACAGGGGATCAGGGGTCATGCGACGACCGTGCCGCCCCGCCCACCCGACACGCCAGTCGAGACCGTCGTCTCGTTGTGTGCCGCGCTCCGGTCGGCTGGGATGTGCAGGTGAGGCTCACCTTCCCTGTCCGTGTCGTGGTCCGTGCCGTGGTCGCCGCGCTGTGCCTGGTCCTGCTCGCCGGCTGCGGCGCCGGTGCCACCGAGACCCCCGCGCCCGCGGGCGGGGACGGTGCGGCCCCCACCGCGCTGCCCGCCGGGCAGGGCTCGCCCGAGCCCGACGGCGTCTTCCCGCGCACGGTCACCCACGAGATGGGCACGACGACGATCCCGGCCGAGCCCCGGCGGATCGTGGTCATCTCCACCGGGCAGCTCGACGGGCTGCTGTCCCTCGGCGTCGTCCCCGTCGGGTCCACCCGGGCCGAGGCGGCCACGATGGTCCCGGGCTACCTCACCGCGGCGTTCCCGCAGTACCGGGCCGGGCTCGCGGCGATGGCCGACGTCGGCCTGCGCACCGACCCGGCGATCGAGGCGGTCGCCGCGGCGCGCCCGGACCTGATCCTGGCCAACGTCGCCGGGGCGAAGGACTTCTATCCCCAGCTGTCCGCGATCGCGCCGACCGTGATGACCCGGGGCAACGGTGTGAACTGGAAGACCGACCTGCTGCTGGTCGGGTCCGCGCTGGGCCGGGCCGGTGCCGCGCAGGCGCTCGTCGACGACCTCGCCGGGCGGGCCCGCGCCGTCGGCGCGCGCGCCGGGTCGGTCGAGGTGTCGCTGCTGCGCATCCAGTCCACCCGGGTCCGGGTCTTCGGCGTCGGCTCCTTCCCCGGCTCGCTGCTCGCCGACGCCGGGATCGCCCGGCCGGAGAGCCAGCGCTTCGCCGCGACCTCGCGGGACCTGTCCACCGAGGAGCTCGGCCGGGCCGACGGCGGATGGATCTTCTACGGCGTCCAGGGCGCGGCTCCCGGCGCCGCGCCCCCGGCCCTGCTGACCGAGGGGGTCGGGGCCTCGCTCGGCGCGGTCCGGGACCGGCACACCACCGCCGTCGACGACGACACCTGGTTCCTCAACGCGGGCCCGCAGGCCGCGCGCGTGGTGCTCGACGATCTGGCCGCCGCACTCGGGACGGGGTGAGTCCGCCGGGACGGGTGGGGCGGGGTGCCATCATCACCCCATGTCGTCGCCGTCCGCGCAGCCGGTGTCCCTGCCCGCCCGCCCGGTGGTCGGGGTCCTGCACCCCGGCGCGATGGGCGCCGCGCTCGGCTCGGCGCTCAAGGCCCGCGCGGGCGCGGTGATCTGGGCCGACGCCGGCCGCTCGCACGCCACCGCCAAGCGCGCCGAGCTGGCCGACCTGCAGGCGGTGCCGACCGTCGCCGACCTCGCGGCCCGGGCCGACGTGATCGTGTCGATCTGCCCGCCGCACGCCGCGCGGGAGGTCGCGGGCCTGGTGGGCGCCGGGCTGGCCGGGCGCACCGACCGCCCGCTCTACGTCGAGGCCAACGCGGTGTCCCCGGACACCGTCCGCGGCATCGCGACACTGCTCGGCGACCGCGCGACGGTCTGCGACGGCGCCGTCATCGGCCCGCCCGCCTGGACGGCGGGCACCACCACGCTGTGGCTGTCCGGGCCCGGTGCGGACACCGCCGCCACCCTGTTCGAGCCCGGCCCGTTCGACGCCCGGGTGCTCGGCACCGCCGGGACCGACCTGGGCGCCGCGAGCGGGCTGAAGGCCTGCTTCGCGCTGCAGAGCAAGGCCGCACCGATGCTGTGGCTGGCGCTGGAGGAGGCCGCCGCGGCGTTCGGCGTCACCGATGCGCTGCACACCGAGCTGGACCGGGCCGGGGTCGACCACGCCGCCGCGCTGGTCCGCGCCCGCGAGCGGATGGCGGGGAAGGCGTGGCGCTGGGCGGGGGAGATGGACGAGGCGGCCGACGCGTTCGCCGCCGCCGGGGTGCCCGACGGCTTCTCCCGCGCCGCCGCCGAGCTCTACCGGCGCGCGGCCGGGGCGGGCGGGTGAGCCGGGCCCGGCACCGCGACGGCGGCGCCGGACCCGGCCGGTCTCACGCCGCGACGCTGCCGTGCGGGTCGATCACGAACTTGCGGGCCACGCCGCCGTCGAACTCCTGGTAGCCGCGCGGGGCGTCGTCCAGCGTGATCGTGGTGGCGTTGACCGCCTTCGCGATCTGCGCCCGGTCGGACAGGATCGCCTGCATCAGCTGCCGGTTGTACTTCTTCACCGGGCACTGGCCGGTGGTGAAGCTGTGCGACTTCGCCCAGCCCAGGCCGATCCGCACGCCGAGGGTGCCCTCCTTGGCCTTGTCGTCGGCGGCACCCGGGTCGCCGGTGACGTAGAGCCCCGGGATGCCGAGCGCGCCGCCGACCCGGGTCACCTCCATGACCGAGTTCAGCACGGTCGCGGGCGCCTCCCCGGCATCCTTGCCGTGCCCGCGGGCCTCGAACCCGACGGCGTCGACGGCGGCGTCGACCTCGGGCTCGCCGAGCAGCTGCTCGAGCTGCTCGGCCAGGGTGCCGTCGCCGGACAGGTCGACCGTCTCGCAGCCGAAGCTGCGCGCCTGCGCGAGCCGCTCGGGGATCATGTCCCCGACGACGACCGCCGCCGCCCCCAGCAGCTGCGCGGCGTGGGCCGCGGCCAGCCCGACCGGCCCGGCACCGGCGACGTAGACCGTCGACCCGGTGGTGACCCCGGCGGTCACCGCGCCGTGGTAGCCGGTCGGGAAGATGTCCGACAGCATCGTCAGGTCGAGGATCTTCTCCAGTGCCTGGTCGCGGTCGGGGAAGCGCAGCAGGTTGAAGTCGGCGAAGGGCACCATCACGTACTCGGCCTGGCCGCCGACCCAGCCGCCCATGTCGACGTAACCGTAGGCGGCGCCGGGACGGGCCGGGTTGACGTTCAGGCAGACGCCGGTCCTCCCCTCGTTGCACATCCGGCAGCGCCCGCAGGCGATGTTGAACGGCACCGAGCAGATGTCGCCGACCTTCGCGAACAGCACGTCGTCACCGACCTCGACGATCTCGCCGGTGATCTCGTGGCCGAGCGACTGCCCGACCGGTGCGGTGGTGCGGCCGCGGACCATGTGCTGGTCGGACCCGCAGATGTTGGTGGTGACGATCTTCAGGATCGCCGCGTGCGGAGCCTTCCGCTGGATGCCGAGACCGTCGACGACGTCGGACGGCAGCTCCAGCTTCGGGTAGTCGATCGACTCGACGGCGACCTCGCCGGGCCCCTTGTACACGACGACGCGGTTGTCGGGCATGGTGCGCTCCCCTCCTGCGTGGACGCGCGGACCGCGGTCGCGGCCGCGCGGCGGCGCCGCGGCCACACCGATCCCGCGCCCCCACGGGTCCGGCCGCGTCGCCCGCTGCCGACCCTCCCACCCCGTGCGGACATGCGCACGCGGCGATGCGTGCCGCAGCGGTCCCTGTGCCGACGGCCGGGTCCGGTCCGGGCGGGGGCGGCCGGGACGGGTGATACTGCGCCCATGGCCAGTGACGATCTTCTCGAGCCGCCTGTCCCGGTACTCACCGCGCCGTACCACACCCCCGAGCGCGAGGCGCTGCAGAAGCAGGCCCGTGAGTTCGCCGCGACCCGGGTGCTGCCCGTCGCCGACGAGCTGGACCCGCGCAAGGGCGAGATCCCGCGCGACCTGCTCGACGAGATGGGCGAGCTGGGCTACTTCGGCATCACCGTCGACCGCGGGCACGGCGGGCTGGGCCTCGGGGCGTTCGAGTACTGCATGGTCGCCGAGGAGCTGGCCCGGGCGTGGATGAGCGTCGGGTCGATCATCGCCCGCGCGCAGGGCGCCGGGACCGCCGTCACCGACCCGGAGCGCCGTGCGGAGCTGCTGCGCCGGTCGGCCCGCGGGCAGTGGATCGGCGCGATCGCGCTGTCCGAGCCCGACGCCGGGTCCGACCTGGCCGGGGTGGAGACCCGCGCGGTCCGCGACGGCGACGAGTTCGTGATCACCGGGCACAAGCGCTGGACCGGCAACGCCAAGGCCGCCGACTTCATCCAGGTGCTGGTGCGCACCGACGACCCTGCGCCGGGGGAGAAACGCTCCGCGGGCCTGGCGACGGTCGTCGTGGAGAAGGAGCGAGACACCTTCCCCGCCGGGATCACCGGCCGCCCGATCGACAAGATCGGCTACCACGGCTTCGTCACCTGGGACCTGGAGTTCGACGGTGTGCGGGTGCCGGTCGGCAACCAGCTCGGCGCCGGCGGCGAGGGCTTCGCCGACGCCCAGTCCTGGCTGAACATCGCCCGGGTGCACACCGCCGCGCGGGCGGTCGGGCTCGCCAGGGCCGCCGTCGAGGACTGCGTGCGCTACCTGCAGCGACGCCACCAGTTCGAGCACCCGATCGGCGACTTCCAGGCCGTCCGGTTCACCCTCGCGACGATGGCCGCCCGGGTCGAGCAGGCCCGCGCCTTCTACCAGAACGTGGCGCACCGGCTCGACCTCGGCGAGCCCTGCGAGCGGGAGGCGGCGATGGTCAAGCTGCTCGCCACCGAGATGGCCGCCGAGGTCACCGCGGACGGCATCCAGCTGCACGGCGGCAACGGCTACACCACCGAGCACCAGGTGGAACGGCACTGGCGCGACGCCCGGCTGACCACGATCTTCGAGGGGACCAGCGAGATCCAGCGCAAGATCATCTCCGACCGGCTGCTGCCGCGCAGCCCGCTCGGCTGACGGCGGCGCCGCGGCGTCAGCGGAAGGCGGCCCGCACCGCGCCGAGGGCGTCGGACTCGTCGAGCCCGAGCCGCCGGGCGAGCTCGGCCAGCTCACCGGCCTTGCGCTCCAGCTCGGCGCGTCCGCCGGTGGCCCGCTCGGTGAGCACGGCCCCCCGGCCGCGCCGCAGGTCGACCAGGCCCTCGTCGCGCAGCTGCTGGTAGCCGCGCAGCACGGTGTGCAGGTTGATCCCCAGCGCGCCCGCGACCTCCCGGGCCGGGGGCAGCCGGTCCCCGGCGGCGGCCCGGCCGTCGGCGACCGCCCGGCGGACCGAGGCCGCGACCTGGTCCCCGAGCGGCACCGGCGACGACGGGTCGACCCGGATCAGCACGACGGTGCGGCGCCGGCCGCGCCGTGCCCGGCGCGCCGGTCGAGCTCGGCGTTGACCAGCCCGGCCGCGGTGGCGGCGTCGGGCACCGTGACGACGAACCGGCGGTCGTCGGTGAGGTCGAGCACCAGCGCCTCCCCGGCCCGCCGGGCGCGGTAGCCGAGCACGGACGGCGACCGGCGCAGGACGCCGTACTCGTTCCAGCCGAACCGCTCCGGGTCGAGCTGCTCCGACCGCGCGCCGCGGACCTCGGCGAGCGGCGCCTCGGCCAGCGGCCGTCCGAGCAGCGCCTGCCGGACGTGCACCCCGTCGCCGTCGACGCGGACCCGGGCGACGGCGGTCAGTGCGGTCGAGACGACGGCGGCGGCGACGAGCACGACGACCAGCACCGCGCTGCCACCGGCCAGCAGCTGGGCGACCGCCGCCAGGAGCAGCACGGCCGCGACGACCAGGGTGGGGCGGGACAGCACGGTGCGGGCCCACAGGTAGCGCTCACCGGGCGCGAGCGGGGTGCGCACCGCGCCGGCCGGGGCGCTGCCGGTCGCCGACGGCCGCGGGGCGTCCGGTCCGGCCAGCAGGTGTCCGACGCCGTAGGCGGCGGCGACCGCCGCCAGGACGCCGACGGTCCAGGCCCAGCCGGGTACCTGCGGGGCCAGCCGGGTGCCGGGCACCCACCACACGATGACGGCGAAGGCCCAGGCGGTGCCGACGGCGCGGCGCTCCACGTCGGGCCGCCCGGAGCGCAGCCGCAGCAGCGGCAGCCCGATCGCGAGCAGGCCCACCACGACCACCGCGAGGGTGCTCGGGAGCGTCCGGCCGGGCGGCTGGGTGGCCACCAGGGTGGCCAGGCCCGCGACGGTCAGCGCGGTGGCCGGGGCGGTGGCGAGGAGCCGGCGACGGCTCGTGTGCGCGACGGGTGTGGTCATGACGTCCCTCTCGTCGAGTGATCCGAACTTGTTCGCAATGTACTAGAACAATCATGTCTGCGCATCCCCCGGGGACCGGCTAGCGTCACGACCATGGCGCTCGACCCCGCGTTCCGGACCGTGCTCGACACCCTCGCCGGGGCGGGGGCCCTGCCGCTGGTCCGCGACGGCGACCCGGTCGCCACCCGGGCCCACTACCGGTCGCTCGCCCTGGCCCGGCGCGGTCCGGGGTTCGTCCCCGAGCAGGTCGGCCGGGTCGACGACGACACCGTCCCCGGCCCGGCGGGCCCGGTGTCGCTGCGCACCTACGTCCCCGAGGGCGACGACGGTGCGGCCGTGGTGCTCTACCTGCACGGCGGCGGCTGGGTCGTCGGGGACCTGGAGACCCACGACCCGGTGTGCCGGCGGGTCGCGAACGCGACCGGGGCGGTCGTCGTGGCCGTGGACTACCGGCTCGCGCCCGAGCACCCGCACCCCGCCCCGCTCGACGACGCCTGGGCCGCGCTGCTCGCCGTCGCCGGCCGGTTCCCGGCCCGGCGGCTCGGGCTGGCCGGCGACAGCGCCGGGGCGAGCATGGTCGCCGGGCTGGCGCTGCGCTGCCGCGACCGCGGCGGCCCGCGCCCGGCCGCCCAGCTGTTGTTCTACCCGGCCCTCGCGCCGGAGGGGGCGACGCCGTCGTACCGGGAGAACGGCGAGGGCTACTTCCTCACCGCCGCGGACATGCGCTGGTTCTGGGACAGCCTGCTGTCCGGCCCCGCCCCGGCCGACCCCGAGGTCGCGCCCCTGGGGGCCGCCGCGCCCGCCGACCCGTCCGGGCTGGCGCCCGCGGTGGTCGCCACCGCCGAGTTCGACCCGCTGCGCGACGAGGGCCGCGACTGGGCCGCGGCGCTGCGCGCGGGCGGGGTGGAGGTCACCGAGGTCGACGGCCCCGGTCTCATCCACGGCTACGTCGCGTTCCTCGGCGTCGTGCCCGCGGCCGAGCGCATCGCGGGGCAGGCCCTCGACGCGTTCACCGCGCTGCTGCGTCACTAGCCGGATCGGGTGAACCGCGGTGCCCGTGACCTGCGCCGACGGGGTCGCGTCACACAGATGTGACACGGGCGACACGGTGCGGTAGCCGTCCCGCGCCACCCTGTGGCTCCCCGGACGCGCATCGTGACGACGACCGCACCGCGGGACGGAACGGACGAACGCGGCGCCCGCGGGCCGCCGCGGCCGCGAGGCGCGGAGGGTGGATGGCACGGTCGGAGATCGGACGCACCGGGGCCCGGTTCGGGGCGCCCCCGTCCCGGCACGCCCCCGACCCGGAGTACCCGCACGGCAGGCCGCCGGAGCCGGACCCGGAGCCCGCCGTCGTGGCGGAGGAGCCGGAGGCCGGGCCGGAGAACCTGGTCGGGGTGACCGGGGCCCGGTTCGGCGGGCACTCCGCGAAGCGCACCCGGCTCAGCCGCCGCGAGCGGGCGGCGCGCCGTGCGGCGGCCCGCGCGGAGACGGACGGGCACCCGGCCGACGACACCGGGGTGGGCGGCACCGCGGCCGGAGACCCCGCGACGGCGGGCACCGGTCGCGGCCCGGACGGCGACACCGGCACGCCCGGGCCCGCCGACACCGCGCCGCTGCCCGTGGTCGCCGGCCGCCCCGCGCCGGGACCGGGTCGTCCGGCCGCGACGGCGGGCCCCGCGTCCTCCCCGTCCGCGCCCCACCACCCGGCGTCCCAGCACACCGCGTCCCGGCAGACCGCGCCGCCGGAGGCCGCGCCGCTCCAGGTCCCGGCGTTCGCCCCGGTCCGGCCCTACGTCATGACCGGCGGCCGTACCCGGGTCCGCGCCGAGCTGCGGCTGGAGACGCTGGTCTCGGTGCGGCCCGCCCCCGGCCCCGTCCCGCGCGCCGACTCGGTCGAGCGCGCCGCGGTGCTGCGGCTGTGCACCCGGCCCCGGTCGGTGTCGGAGGTCGCGGCGCTGGCCGCAGTGCCGCTGGGCGTCGCCCGGGTGCTCATCGACGACCTCGCCTCCGAAGGGCGCCTGGTGGTGCACGGTGTGTCCTCGGCGGAGGACGGGCCGAGCGTCGCGCTGATGGACCGGGTGCTGGCCGGGCTGCGCCGGCTCTGACCCGCCGGGCCCGCGGGTGTCCTGCGGGCCCCGGCCGCCGGGGCCAGGATGGGGACATGACCGATCCCCGTCCCGTCCGCATCGGACTGCAGCTGCAGCCCCAGCACGCCGACTACGCCGACATCCGCCGCACCGTGGCCGCCGCCGAGGAGGCCGGCGTCGACGTCGTCTTCAACTGGGACCACTTCTTCCCGCTCTACGGCGAGCCCGACGGCAAGCACTTCGAGTGCTGGACCATGCTCGGCGCCTGGGCCGAGGCGACCTCCCGGGTGGAGATCGGCGCCCTGGTGACCTGCAACAGCTACCGCAACCCCGAGCTGCTCGCCGACATGGCCCGCACCGTCGACCACATCTCCGACGGCCGGCTGATCCTGGGCATCGGCTCCGGCTGGTTCCAGCGCGACTACGACGAGTACGGCTACGAGTTCGGCACCGCGGGCGGCCGGCTGAACGACCTGGCCGCGGCCCTGCCCCGCATCCGGAGCCGGTGGTCGGCGCTCAACCCGGCCCCGACCCGCGACATCCCGATCCTCATCGGCGGCGGGGGCGAGAAGAAGACCCTGCGCTACACCGCCGAGCACGCCGGCATCTGGCACGGCTTCGGCGACGTCGACACCGTCACCCGCAAGAGCGGCATCCTCGACGGGCACTGCCGCGACATCGGCCGCGACCCGGCCGAGATCGAACGCTCGGTCGGCGTCGAGGGCGCCCCGGAGGACAACGGCGCCGCCCTGTACGACGCCGGGGTGCGCCTGTTCACCGTCGGCCAGGACGGCCAGGGCGGCTACGACCTGTCCCGGCTGAAGGACTGGATCGCCTGGCGCGACGAGCGCAACGGCTGAGCTCAGAGGGCGCGCAGGAACGGGTCCCGGATCAGGTCCGGGACCCGTTCCGCGACGACCGCGGGTGCGTAGTACCAGCCCTGGGCGTTGGCGCAGCCGTACTCGCGCAGCCGCGCCGCCTGCTCCCGCGTCTCCACCGCCTCCGCGGTGACCTCCAGGTCCAGCGCGGAGGCCAGCGAGATCAGCGTGCGCAGGATGACGTCGTCGCGCTCGGCGGTCCCGGCCAGGAAGTGCCCGGCCAGCTTGAGCCGGTGCACCGGCAGATGCCGCAGGTAGGCGAGGTTGGAGTAGCCGGTCCCGAAGTCGTCGATGGCGATCTTCACGCCGAGTCGGTCGAGCTCGCGCAGCGTGGCCAGCGGCCGGCCGGGGGAGCCCATCAGGTCGGACTCGGTCAGCTCGACCTGCAGCAGCTCCGGCGGCCAGTCGTGGCGCTCCAGGGTCGCCGCGACGTCGGCGACCAGGTCCGACTCGGTCACCTGCCGGGCGGCGACGTTCACGCTGATCGTCAGCGGCCTGTCCGGGTACGCGTCGGCCCAGACCCGGCCCTGCCGGCACGCCTCGTCGAGGACCCGGCGGCCCAGCGGCACGACCAGCCCGGTCTCCTCGGCGAGCGGGATGAACCGGTCCGGGCCCAGCAGCTGCCCGTCGGGCCGCTGCCAGCGCACCAGCGCCTCGACCCCGATGGTCTGCTCGTCGGCCAGGCGCACCAGGGGCTGGTAGACGACCACGAAGTCGTCGCGGCGCAGGGCCTCGGGCATCTGCGAGGACAGCTCGAAGCGGGCGACGTCGTCGCGGTGGCGGTCGCGGTCGTAGAGCACGTAGCGCCCGCGGCCGGCCCGCTTGGCCGAGTAGAGGGTGGTGTCGGCGGCGGCGATCAGCTCGTCGGTGCCCAGCTCGCCGTCGTGGCGCACCACCCCGACGCTCGCCGAGATCACGATGTCGCGGCCGTCGACGCGCACCGGGCGGCGCACGGTACCCAGCGCGCGGGTCGCGACCTCCTCCAGCTCGGCCCGGTCGGCGGTGCGCGGCACCAGCACGACGAACTCGTCGCCGCCCATCCGCGCGACGAGGTGCCCGCCGGGCTCCAGCGCGCCCCGCAGCCGGTCGGCCAGCACCTGCAGCAGCCGGTCCCCGGCCTGGTGGCCCAGGGTGTCGTTGACGACCTTGAACCCGTCCAGGTCCAGGTAGCAGACCCCCGGGCGGGCACCGGAGGAGCCCGCGTCGATCGCGGCGCCCAGGCGCTCGAAGAACAGCGACCGGTTCGGCAGCCCGGTCAGCGGGTCGTGCGACGCCTGGTGGGCCAGGCTCTCCTGCATCAGCAGCTGGTCGGTCACGTCGGACACGACCGCGACGAGCAGCTGCTCGTCACCGCCGACCGGGCCGAGCAGGGTGACCACGGCGTCGATCCACACGTCGCTGTCGTCGGCGCGCCGGACCGGGCGGACCACCCGGAGCCGGTCCAGGGAGCCGTCGAGCAGCCGCGGCCGCTCCGCCCACACCTCCGGCGCCGACTCCCGGGGCACGAAGTCGGTGACCCGCATCCTCAGCAGCTGGGCGGGCGTGTACCCGGACATGACGGCGGCGGTCTCGTTGACCTCGACGAGCCGCCCGTCCGGCTCGAAGATCACGATCCCGACGGCCGCGGAGTCGACGACGGTCCGCAGCCGCAGGTCCGAGCGACGACGGGCCTCCTCGGCGACGCGGCGGGCCTCCAGTGCGGCCCGGGTGACCTGCTCGTGCTCGGCGAGGACCAGGCTGCGGGTGGCCTCGGTGAACCCGCGGGCGAACGCCGCCAGCACGGCCGCGATCCGCCGGACCCGGGCGGCGGTGTCCGCGGCCGGCTCCAGGTGCGCCCCGAGTAGCTCCATCCCGATCTCCAGGCAGCCCGGCTGGTGGATCCGCGCCCGTACCAGGTCCCCGCCGGCGGCCGCCGGGAGGGCCGGGTCGTACCGCTCCGCCAGTGCGGCCTCCCGCAGCCGGCCGGTCACCCGGTCGAGGACCGGGCGCAGCTCGGTGACCGGTAGCACCGAGCGCCGGGCCAGCTCCGAGGCCCAGGGGCCGGTGAGATCGGCGGGGTCGGGGAGTGCTGCGGGGACGAGCGCCCGTCCGTGGTCGGCGCGAGCAGCGGCGACGTCGGCCTGCTGCATCCACCGCCCCCGTTCGCTCCGGTGGGAGGGACTTCCCTCATGATCGGGATGATCGGTGAACACCGTAACCGATCCGACCCGCCCGGTGGGGCCGACCGGGTTACGTCGGTGGCCTGTGACGGGCCGGTCGGGTCAGGCCGGCGACCCGTCGGTCACCTCCGTCACCCACACGACGGCCTCACCGGCCTCGTCGGAGGCAGCGAGGTCCACCTCGGCGGTGATCGCCCAGTCCCGGTCGCCCGCCGGGTCGTCGAGGACCTGGCGCACCAGCCAGCGGTCGGCCTCCTCGGTGAGGTCGAACAGCTCGGGCCCGCGCGCGTCCGGCCCGAAGCCGATCCGGTCGTGGATCGCGAAGTAGGGGGCCAGCGCGTCCCGCCAGCGGTCGGCGGTCCAGCCGGCGTCGGCGTCGAGGTCGCCCAGCTCGGCGTAGCGGCCCATCGCCGCGAGCTCCACCCGGCGGAACAGCGCGTTGCGCACCATGACCCGGAACGCGCGGGCGTTGCCGGTGACCCCGGTCGGCGTGGCGACGGCGACCTCGGCCCCCGGCGGCAGCACCTCCCCGTCGGCACCCGCCCCGGCGGCGAGCTTCTCCCACTCGTCGAGCAGCGAGGAGTCGGTCTGGCGGACCAGCTCGCCCAGCCACTCCACGAGGTCGGTGAGCTCCTCGGTGCGGGCGTGCTCGGGCACGGTCTGGCGCAGCGCCCGGTAGGCGTCGGCCAGGTAGCGCAGCACCAGGCCCTCGGAGCGGGCGAGCTGGTAGTGCGAGACGTACTCGGTGAACGTCATCGCCCGCTCGCTCATGTCCCGGACCACCGACTTCGGCGACAGGACGGCGTCGGCGACCCACGGTGCGCCGCGGCGGTAGGTCTCCAGCGCGGCGTGCAGCATCTCGTCGAGGGGCTTGGGGTGGGTGACCTCCTCCAGGCGGGCCATCCGCTCCTCGTACTCGATGCCGTCGGCCTTCATCGCCGCGATCGCCTCGCCGCGGGCCTTGTTCTGCTGGGCGGCGAGGATCTGGCGGGGGTCGTCGAGGGTCGACTCGATCACCGAGAGCACGTCGAGGGCGTAGGTCGGCGACTCCCGGTCGAGGAGCTCGAACACCGCCAGCGCGAACGGCGACAGCGGCTGGTTGAGCGCGAAGTCCAGCTGCAGCTCGTCGACCACCCGCGCCCGTGGCCGGGTCGCACCGTCCACGGTGTACTGCTCGACGACCCCGGAGGTCCGCAGCGCCCGGTAGATCGCGATCGCCCGCAGCATGTGCTTGAGCTGCCGCTTGCGGGGCTCGTGGTTGTCGGTGAGCAGGTGCTCCATCGCGGCGTAGGTGTCCCCGCCGCGCGAGACCACGTTGAGCAGCATCGCGTGGGTGACCTCGAAGTGGCTGGTCAGCGGCTCCGGGCGGGCCTGCTGCAGCTTCTCGAACGAGGTCTCCGACCAGCCGACGAACCCCTCGGGGGGCTGCTTGCGCTGGACCTTGCGGCGCTTCTTCGGGTCGTCGCCCGCCTTGGCCAGCGCCTTGGCGTTCTCGATGTCGTGCTCGGGTGCCTGCGCGACGACGGTGCCGACGGTGTCGTACCCGGCCCGGCCGGCGCGGCCGGCGATCTGGTGGAACTCGCGGGCCTTGAGCGGGCGCACGCGGCGCCCGTCGTACTTGGACAGGGCGGTGAACAGCACCGTGCGGATCGGCACGTTGATGCCGACGCCGAGGGTGTCGGTGCCGCAGATGACCTTGAGCAGGCCGGCCTGGGCGAGGGTCTCCACCAGCCGCCGGTAGCGGGGGAGCATCCCGGCGTGGTGCACGCCGATCCCGTGGCGCACCAGGCGGGACAGGGTGCGGCCGAAGCCGGAGGTGAACCGGAACGCCCCGATCGTCTCGGCGATCGCGGCCTTGTCCTCCTTGGAGGTGACGTTGACGCTCATCAGCGCCTGCGCCCGTTCGACGGCGGCCTGCTGGGTGAAGTGCACGACGTAGACCGGCGCCTCACGCGTCGACAGCAGCTCGGTGATCGTCTCGTGCAGCGGCTCGACGACGTAGCGGAAGTGCAGCGGCACCGGCCGCTCCACCGAGGTGATCTCCGCGGTCTCCCGCCCGGTGCGCCGGGTCAGGTCCTCCGCGAAGAACGACGTGTCGCCCAGCGTGGCGCTCATCAGCAGGAACTGCGCCTGCGGCAGCTCGACGATCGGCACCTGCCAGGCCCAGCCGCGCGACGGGTCGGCGTAGAAGTGGAACTCGTCCATGATCACCGAGCCGACGTCGGTCCCGGGGCCCTCGCGCAGTGCGAGGTTGGCCAGGATCTCCGCGGTGCAGCAGATGATCGGCGCCTTCTCGTTCACCGCGGCGTCGCCGGTGAGCATGCCGACCTTGTCCGCGCCGAACACCTCGCACAGCGCGAAGAACTTCTCGCTGACCAGCGCCTTGATCGGCGCGGTGTAGAAGCTGCGCTCCCCGCGGGCCAGCGCCGCGGCGTGCGCGCCGATCGCGACCAGCGACTTCCCCGAGCCCGTCGGCGTCGAGAGGATCACGTTGGCGCCGGTGACCAGCTCCAGCAGCGCCTCCTCCTGCGCCGGGTACAGCGACAGACCGCGCTCGTCGAACGCCCACTCGGCGAAGGTGTCCACCAGCGCGGCGGGATCCGGGGGGTTCGCGGGGTCGGAGGAGCGCGGCAGCCGGTCGGTGAGCGTCATGATGGGACCGATCGTCGCAGACACCCCCGGCACCGGGCGCCGCAGCGCCGAGGTGGCGCCCGCACTCGCCCGTGCGGGGGATAGCGTGGATGCCGTGGTGGGGGGCGGTGCGACGCACGGCGCCGGGCAGGCGCGCGCCGGCGCGGGTCCTGCTGCGCCCATGCCCGACCTCGTCCCACCGATGCTGCCCGCCGCGGGCGAGCTGACCGACGCGGGCGACCCGGACCGCTGGGCGGTCGAGTTCGCCTGGGAGGGCCACCGCTGCGTGGCCTACGCCCGGCCCGGCCGCGTCCGGCTGCTGTCCTCCACCGCACGCAGCGTGACCGGGTCCTTCCCCGAGCTCGCCGTGCTCGGCGACCAGGCCCCGCCGGGCGGCATGGTGCTCGACGGCACCGTCGTCGCCCTCGACGAGGCGGGCCGCCCCTCGCGCGGTCCGCTGCTGCGCCGCACCGCGACGGTGTCCCCGGACGCGGCCCTGCGGACCGAGGTCCCGGTCGGCTACGTGGTCACCGACCTGCTGTTCTGCGACGGCCGCCGCACCCTGGAGCTGCCCTACCGGCGGCGCCGCGCGGAGCTGGAGGCGCTCGACCTGGCCGGGCCGAAGATCCTGGTCCCGCCCTCGTTCGGGCTCGACGAGGCCGACCTCGTGGTCCGCACCGCGGAGCGCTACGGCCTCGACGGGCTGCACCTCAAGCGGCTCGACCTGCCCTACCAGCCCGGGCGGCGCACCCGGAACTGGCTGCGGGTGCCGCTGCGCCGCCACCGGCAGGTGCTCGTCGCGGGCTGGGTGCCCGCCGGGGGCCCCGGCGGGGGCCGGGAGCGGATCGGCGCGGTGCTGCTGGCGCTGCCCGAGCCCGACGGGCTCCGCTACGTGGGCCGCGTCGGGATCGGCGCCGCCGACGTCGACGCCCGTACCGTCCTGCGCGTCCCCGCCACCGGGACCCCGCCGCTCGGGGTGCCCGACGGGATCGGGGTCGACGCCCGCTGGCTGGCCCCCGGCCTGGTCGCGGCGGTCGAGCACCGGGGCCGGACGGCCGCCGGGCGGCTCACCCTGCCGTCGTGGCGCGGTCTGGTGGTGCCCGCCGAGCACGACGACGACCTGGCCACCGCGATCGACGTGGCCCGCCGGGCGGCGTCGGCGGCCCGCCCGACCGTCGCACTGCGCCGCCCGGGCCGCGGGACCGAGCAGGCACCCGGGCACGGCCCGGAGACCGTCGTCCTGCCCCGCGCCCGTGCCGCGGCCGCACCGGCCACCCGGCCCGCGTCCGAGGACGGGGACGCCCCGCCGGGCACCCGCACCCCGGGCCGCGCCGGCACCGCGGACCCCGACCGGCCCGCCCGCGACACATCACGGGACGAGGGCCGCGCGGCCCGGCCCGGCGCGCACCGCGCCCCGGCCCCCGACGAGACCGTCCGCATCCGGGTCCGCGACGCCGTCCCGCCCGCCCCCGGGGCCCCCGCGCCGCCGGCCGCCGCCCCCGACGGCCCCTGGCACGGGCCGCTGTCGCGGCGGCTGGAGCAGCACTTCGTCTACAACACCCTCAACACCATCGCCTCGCTGGTGCGCACCGACCCGCCACGGGCCCGGGAGCTGCTGCTGGGCTTCGCCGACCTGTCCCGGGCCGCGGACCGGGCCGGGGAGCCGTCGATCCGGCTCGACGAGGAGCTCGCCGCCGTGCGGGCGTACCTGCAGATCGAACGGACCCGCTTCGGCGCCCGGCTGACCACCGAGCTCGACGACCCGTCCGGGGCCGGGGTCGACCCGTCGTCGGCGGTGCCGCCGCTCTCGGTGCTCGCCGCGGTCCGCCGCGGGGTGCAGGAGGAGATCGAGCCGCACAGCGCGGGCGGCGCGGTCCACGTGCGGCTGGACCCGGACGCCCCCGACGGGCCCGCGGCCCGGGTGGAGGTCCATCCGGCGGGCCCGGCGGAACGGTCCGCCCGCGCCCCGCTCGTCCTGCTGGTCCTGCCGCTGGGCGTGCCCGTCGTGTGACACCCGGCGGCGGGGGAGTGGCGTGCACCGCCCGGGGCGACGGAGCTTCATCGATCCGGATAGCGTGCGCGCCATGCTGGGGCTGCCCGAGGGCACACGCGCGTGCCTGTTCGACCTGGACGGCGTACTCACCGACACCGCGAGCGTCCACGCCGCGGCGTGGAAGCAGATGTTCGACGAGTACCTCCGTTCCCGCGACGGTGACGGGTACACCCCGTTCGACGTCAACGCCGACTACGGTCCGTACGTGGACGGGAAGCCCCGTCTCGAGGGGACCCGCAGCTTCCTCGCCTCGCGCGGGATCGAGCTGCCCGAGGGGTCCCCGGACGACTCCGCGGACACCGAGACCCTGTGGGGCCTGTCGACCCGCAAGAACGACCTCGTGCAGGAGCGGATCCGCACCGACGGCGTCGAGGTCTACCCGGGGTCGCGCCGCTACCTGGAGGCGGTGAAGGACGCCGGGCTCACCACCGCCGTCGTGTCCTCCAGCGCGAACGCCGAGCAGATCCTGCGGGTCACCGGGCTCGAGACCTTCATCGACCACCGCGTCGACGGCGTCACCGCCCGCGAGCGCGGCCTGCCCGGCAAGCCCGCTCCCGACACCTTCCTCGCCGCCGCGGCCGACCTCGGGGTCGACCGGTCCGCCGCGGTCGTGTTCGAGGACGCGCTGGCCGGCGTGCAGGCCGGCCACGCGGGGGACTTCGGCGCCGTCGTCGGCGTCGACCGTCTCGACCAGGCCGACGCGCTCCGTGAGCACGGCGCGGACGTCGTCGTCACCGATCTCGCCGACCTGCTGGAGCGTTCGTGAAGCCCGACCACCTGCCCACCTTCACCGTCGAGCCGTGGGTGGTCCGCGAACCGCGCCTCGACCTGGACGCGATGGGCCAGACCGAGTCGGTCTTCGCGCTGTCCAACGGCCACATCGGGCTGCGCGGCAACCTCGACGAGGGCGAGCCGCACGTCCTGCCCGGCACCTACCTGAACTCCTTCTACGAGGTCCGGCCGCTGCCGTACGCCGAGGGCGGCTACGGCTACCCCGAGTCCGGGCAGACGATCATCAACACGACCAACGGCAAGCTGATCCGGCTGCTGGTCGACGACGAGCCGTTCGACCTGCGCTACGGCACCCTGCACCGGCACGAGCGGGTGCTGGACATGCAGGCCGGCACGCTGCACCGCGAGGTCGAGTGGGAGTCCCCGGCCGGGCGCCGGGTCCGGGTCCGCTCCACCCGCATGGTCTCGCTGACCCAGCGCGCGGTCGCCGCGATCTCCTACGAGGTCGAGCTGGTCAGCAACGGCAACGACGGCAGCGGCGCCGCCGGTGACGCCGCCCTGCTGGTGCTGCAGTCCGAGCTCGTCGCCAACGAGCAGCTGCCCGGCCGCGACGCCGACGACCCGCGCCTGGACACCGCGCTGGACAACGTACTCGAGCCCGAGCAGTCCCGCGCCGGCGACGCCGGTGCGACCCTGGTGCACCGCACCCGCAAGTCCGAGCTGCGCTGCGGCGCCGCGATGGAGCACGAGGTGTTCGGCCCGGAGGGCGTCCAGGTGTCCACCGACGCCAACGAGGACCTCGCCCGCACCACCGTCATCGCCCGGGTCAAGCCCGGCCAGTCGCTGCGCGTGGTCAAGTACCTCGCCTACGGCTGGTCCTCGCGACGCAGCCTGCCCGCCGTCTACGACCAGGTGCGCGCCGCCATCGCCGCCGCCCGCTACACCGGCTGGGACGGCCTGGTCGCCGAGCAGCGCGACTACCTCGACGACTTCTGGGCCACCGCCGACGTCGAGATCGACGGCGACGCCGAGCTGCAGCAGGCCGTGCGGCTGGCGACCTTCCACATCCTGCAGGCCGGCGCCCGCGCCGAGCGCCGCTGCATCCCGGCCAAGGGCCTGACCGCCGACGGCTACGACGGCCACACCTTCTGGGACACCGAGACGTTCTGCCTGCAGGTGCTGTCCTTCGTCGCCCCGGAGGCCGCGGCGGACGCGCTGCGCTGGCGCAAGTCGATCCTGCCGCTGGCCTTCGAGCGCGCCGAGACACTCGGCCTCAAGGGCGCGGCGTTCCCGTGGCGCACCATCCGCGGCCACGAGTGCTCCGGCTACTGGCCCGCGGGCACCGCGGCGTTCCACATCAACGCCGACATCGCCGACGCGGTGAAGCGGCACGTGCACGCCACCGGCGACACCAAGTTCGAGCTGGAGGTCGGGCTGGAGCTGCTGGTCGCGACCGCGCGGCTGTGGCGCTCGCTGGGCAGCCACGACTCGGCGGGCAACTTCCGCATCGACGGCGTCACCGGCCCCGACGAGTACTCCTCGATCGCGGACAACAACGTCTACACCAACCTGATGGCCCAGCAGAACCTGCGCTACGCCGCCGAGGTCGCCGCGAAGCACCCGCGGTCCGCGTCGCGGCTCGGGGTGGACTCCGAGGAGATCGCGTCCTGGCGCGACGCCGCCGGCGCCATGTTCATCCCGTTCGACGAGCGCCTGGGCGTGCACCCGCAGTCCGAGGGCTTCACCGACCACCAGCGGTGGAACTTCGAGGAGACCCCGGCCGAGCGGTACCCGCTGCTGCTGAACTACCCGTACTTCGACCTGTACCGCAAGCAGGTCATCAAGCAGGCCGACCTCGTGCTGGCGATGCAGATCTTCCCGGAGGCGTTCACCGAGGAGCAGAAGCGCCGCAACTTCGCCTACTACGAGGCGATCACGGTGCGGGACTCGTCGCTGTCGGCGTGCACCCAGTCGGTGATGGCCGCCCGCACCGGGCACCTGGAGCTGGCCCACCAGTACCTCGCCGAGGCCGCCCTGGTGGACCTGCAGGACCTCGCGGGCAACACCGACCACGGCATGCACATCGCGTCGATGGCGGGGACCTGGACCGCGGTCGTGCTGGGCTTCGGCGGGATGCGCTGCGAGGCCGACGGGCTGTCGTTCGCGCCGGTGCTCCCGGCGTCGCTGTCGCGGATCTCGTTCGGCCTGAAGTGGCAGGGGCGCCGCATCCGGGTCTCGATCACCCCCGAGGAGACCGAGTACCGGCTCACCGACGGCGCCCCGATGCGGCTGCGCCACCACGGCGAGCCCATCGCGCTCGACGACGAGGGCCCGGCCACCGCGCCGACCCCCACCCCGGAGTGGGTGGAGCCGGTGGAGCAGCCATACGGACGGGCCCCGCGGGTCCGCGGCTGACCGCGCCGGGCCGGACTGCGTAGGACGGCGGATCCCGCCGCCGTCCCCGCAGTGGTCCGATGTCCGGTATGTCACCGGTGTGGAGGTCCGTGGCGGTCGCCGCCGGGATCGTCGTCGTGGTCGTCGTCGGGTACGTGCTGTGGGTCTCGCCCGGGTCCCCGCCCGACCGGGCCGAGGTGACCGGGCACGTCGAGCGGGTGCTCGCCCGCCAGGAGGGCGGCCCGGTCACGGCGACCTGCACCGAACCCGTCGGGTCCGACGACGGCACCCTGCGCGCCACCTGCACGCTCACCGCGGGCGTCGACCGCCGCGGCTGGGCGACGGTGACCGCGGCGCCCCGCTCCGGGGCGACCGAGCACCGCGGGGCCGGGACACGCACCTCGGCCGGCGCCTGGTGGCTCACCGTCGCCGGGGCCGTGCCGGTCGACACGGCCGGACGGGTCGACCACACCGTCGCCGTCGCCGGCACCGGTGGCTCGGCGTCGGTCGCGGCGACCGGCACCGTCCTGCACGCGCTGCGGGCGCTGGGCCACGACGGTGCGCCGCTGCTCGGCTGCCCGGACGGCGACGTCCCGGTCGGCGCGACCGTGACCTGCACCGCGACCGGCCCCGGTGCGGCGACGGTCTCCGCGGCGGGCGTCACCCGGGTCGACGCCGCCACGTTCCGGGTGCGGGCGCGGGTGCCGGCCGCGGGCGGCTGAATCCCGCCCCGTCGTCCACCGGATGGTCGTGCACCACTGGTAGCCTGGTCAGTCGCTCCGTCGGAGACAGGCTCGTCCTGCCACCGCGCGGACGTGTCGTGTACGTCCCCCCGGTGGAGGATCCCCGCGCCGTGCCCGAACCCACTTCCGCTGCCGGCTCCCCGGCTGCCGCGGCCGACCCCGCCGCGCCGGTCGACCCGGAGCTGGCCCACGAACAGTCCTACGTGGCCATGCTCTACGAGCAGCTCGAGGACCGCCGTCGCGACACCGCGCGCCGGCTGGCCGACACGCTGCGCGAGGAGACCGTCGGCACCCCGCAGGCCATCACCCAGCGCGACGCCGCCGCGGAGATGCTCACCGACCGGCTCGCCGGTCTGCGTGCCGCCGAGCACGGGCTGGCCTTCGGCCGGCTCGACGCCGACGACGGCGAGATCCGCTACGTCGGCCGTATCGGCCTGCTCGACGAGGACAACGAGTACGAGCCGCTGCTGATGGACTGGCGGGCACCCGCCGCCCGGCCGTTCTACACCGCCACCGCCGCGAACCCCGAGGGGATGCGGCGGCGCAGGCACCTGCGGACCCGGCTGCGGCAGGTCGTCGCGGTCGACGACGAGCCGCTCAACCTCGCCGAGATGACCGAGGCCGAGCGGGCCCGCTCGGGCTCCGGGCTCACCAGCGAGGCCGCGCTGCTGGCGGCGGTCTCCTCGGCCCGTACCGGGCGGATGGGCGACATCGTCGCCACCATCCAGGGCGAGCAGGACCGGATCATCCGGTCGAAGCCGTCCGGGGTGCTGGTCGTGCAGGGCGGGCCCGGCACCGGGAAGACGGCGGTGGCGCTGCACCGCGCGGCCTACCTGCTCTACACCCACCGCGACCGGCTGGCCCGGCGCGGCGTGCTCGTCGTCGGGCCGAACCCGACGTTCCTGCGCTACATCGGCCAGGTCCTGCCCTCGCTGGGGGAGACCAGCGTCGTGCTCGGCACCGTCGCCCAGCTGTTCCCCGGCCTGGACGCGCGACGCACCGAGTCCCCGGCGACGGCCGAGCTGAAGGGCCGCGCCGACATGGCGCCGGTGATCGCCGCCGCGGTGCGCGACCGGCAGCAGCTGCCGCGCACACCGGTCGAGCTCGTCGTGGAGCAGCAGCGGGTCGTCCTCGACCGGGACACCGTCGCCCAGGCCCGCACCCGGGCCCGGCGCTCCCGTAAGCCGCACAACGAGGCCCGCCGCATCTTCCGCAAGGAGCTGCTGCGGCTGCTCGCCCAGCAGGTCGCCCGTCGCGTCGGCGGCGGCGAGTCCGGCCTGCTGGACCGGCGCGACGTCGACGACATCCGCGACGAGCTCGCCGAGTCCGCCGCGGTCGCGACGCACCTCGAGGAGCTCTGGCCGACGCTGTCGCCCGAGCAGCTGCTCACCGACCTGTTCGCCGACCGTCGCCGGCTCAACTCGGTGGCCCGGCGGATCCCGGCGCCCGAGCGGGCCCTGCTGGAGCGCCCGGCGCCCGGCGCCGACGTGCCCCCGGACCTGCGCTGGACCCCGGCCGACGTCGCCCTGCTCGACGAGGCCGCCGAGCTGCTCGGCGACGACGGCGCCGCCCAGGCCGCCGCCGAGGCCGCCGCACTGCGCGAGGAGGTCGAGTACGCCCAGGGCGTGCTCGACGTGCTCGACCTGGAGGAGGACCTCGACCCCGAGCTGCTGCGCGCCACCGACATCATCGACGCCGACCGGCTCGCCGAGCGCATGCAGGTCTCCCGCTACGACTCCACCGCCGAGCGGGCGGCCGCGGACCGGGAGTGGACCTACGGCCACATCATCGTCGACGAGGCGCAGGAGCTGTCGGCGATGGCCTGGCGGATGGTCATGCGTCGCGCCCCCGCCCGGTCGATGACCCTGGTCGGGGACATCGCCCAGACCGGTGACCGCGGCGGCGCGGGCTCCTGGGACGAGGTCCTGTCACCGTTCGTGGCCCGCCGCTGGCGCCTGGAGCAGCTGACGGTGAACTACCGGACGCCCTCGGAGATCGCCGACGTCGCCGACGACGTGCTCGCCGAGATCGACGCGTCGCTGCGGCCGCCGTCGTCGGTGCGCTCGACCGGGGTGCCGCCGTGGGCGGCGGCGCTGCCCGCCGGGGCCGACGGCGACCGGGTGCTGGCCGAGCGGGTGGGCGCCGAGCGCGACGCCGTCGGGGACGGGCGCACCGTCGTCCTCGCCCCCGAGGGCCGCGTCGCCCACGTGCGCGCCGTGCTGGAGACCGCAGGCCTCGTGACGCCGGCCGGGCCCGACACCGAGGAGACCGCAGGCGAGTCCGAGCTCGACGCCCCCGTCGTCGTGCTCCCGGTGGCCGCGTCGAAGGGCCTGGAGTTCGACGCCGTCGTCGTCGTCGAGCCGCAGGAGATGCTGGACGAGTCCCCGCGCGGGCTCAACGACCTCTACGTGGCGATCACCCGGGCCACCCAGCGCCTCGGGGTCCTCCACTCCGGGGACCTGCCCCCGGTGCTCAAGCGGATCGGGCGGGCCGGCTGAGCCCGGCCCGGCGCCCGGCTCAGCCGGCCCGGTAGAGGTCGCGCAGCAGCGCGATCTCCGCGCCGTGGTGGATGGCCTCCCGGTGGATGTGCAGCACCAGGGTGGCCAGCGGCGCGTCGGCGTAGGGGCCCTCGGCCGGTCCGCACGGCCGGGCGAGGCCCTCGGCGCCGAGCGCGGCGACCCCGGCGGTCCAGCGGGCGTACTCGGCGTCGAGTGCGTCGAGCGCCTGTGCCGCGGTGCCGGGGTAGGCGTAGGAGTCGTAGTCGACGGCCGGGCCGCCGAAGTGGGAGTGCGAGCGCATCGCGAACACCCCGACCAGGAGGTGCCCGAACCGCCACGCGATCGTCGTGACAGGCGGCGGCTCCGGCGTCGGGAACGTGAAGTCGATCACCCAGTCGCCGGACCCGGCGCCCGGCGGGGTCACCGACTCCCCGCGGCGGCGCACGCCCCAGCAGCCGGGCACCGGCTCCCGGTGGTACTCGTCGTCGGTGAGCCCGGCCAGCCGCGGCCGCAGCAGGGTGTCCCAGTGGAACGTCAGCTGCGCGAGCAGCTCGGCGTTCCAGTCGAGGGTCGTGGTGGGTGTCGTCATGCCCCCGGAGGCTAGGGCCGATCGAGGACGGCCGCGGTCCGCGTCGCGGGGACGGGTGCGCCCGGCGCGCTCAGCCGGCGACGGCGACCGGGCGGAGCCCGGAGGTCCGCGCGCGCCGGGCCGCGGCGACCACCGCCCGCGCCAGGCGCAGGTCGGTGGTGTCGCGTTCGGGGTGGGACTGCACGCCCAGCACCCAGGGCGTGTCGGACCCGGCCGGCTCGGCCCACTCGAGGGCCTCGACCACGTCCCCGGCGCGGGCCGACACCCGCAGCCCGGCCCCGGCCCGGTCGACGCCC
Source organism: Pseudonocardia sp. ICBG601 (assembly GCF_020496245.1). Classification (NCBI taxonomy): domain Bacteria; kingdom Bacillati; phylum Actinomycetota; class Actinomycetes; order Pseudonocardiales; family Pseudonocardiaceae; genus Pseudonocardia; species Pseudonocardia sp. ICBG601. Next base: position 477,257 of record NZ_JAHLJA010000150.1, read on the forward strand.
TGGTGGTGGTGACAGCGCACCCGCACCGGGCCCGGCCCCAGGATCTGCGCGGCCCGGGTACCGCGCTCGGTGGTGACGTCGACCGGCGCGTAGACCCCCGGCCCGGCCGCGTGCGCCGCCGCGGCCCCGGCGCCGAGCACGTCGGGCAGGTGCTGGTGCAACGTCCCGCCGAGCGCGACGTTGAGCAGCTGGTGGCCCCGGCAGATCCCCAGCACCGGGACGCCGCGGGCCAGCGCCCGGTGCAGCGCGGCGAGGTCGGCGGCGTCGCGCTCGGTGCGCGGCGGGTCGGTGTGCGCACCGGGCGGCTGCCCGTAACGGGCCGGGTCGACGTCGGGCCCACCGGCGACGACCAGCCCGTCGAGGACGTCGACGGCCGCGTCCCCGCCCGCCACCGGGGCCAGCAGCACCGGGGTCCCGCCCGCAGCGAGCACCATGTCGACGTAGGTGCGGGGGAGCAGCACGACGTCGTCGTCGCGCATGATCCAGTAGTCGGCGCGCTCGGCGTAGCAGGAGATCCCGATGAGCGGCCGGGTCATGCCGGCCTCACGAGTCCGCGCCGTGCAGCACGTCGATCACCTGGTCGCCGTAGCGGGCGAGCTTGCCCTCGCCGATCCCGGAGATCGTGCCCAGCGCGGCCCGGTCGGCGGGGGCGCGGGTCGCGATCTCGCGCAGCGTCGCGTCGTGGAAGATCACGTAGGCGGGGACGCCCTGCTCCTTCGCCGTCGCCGCCCGCCAGGCCCGCAGCCGCTCGAACACCGGCGCGAGCTCGGCCGGCATCTCCACGGCCGGCTTCGACCCGCCCCGCGACCGCGACGACCGCGCGGCGCGCTCCGGCTCGGTGCGCAGCATGACCGTCTGCTCGCCGCGCATCGCCGCCGGGGACTCGTCGGTGAACCGCAGCGTCGAGTAGTTCCCGCCGACGGTCAGCAGCCCGCGCGCGACGAGCTGGCGCAGCACGTTGCGCCACGCGACGTCGGTCAGCTCGGTCCCGACGCCGAACACCGACAGCTCGTGGTGGCGGTGCTGGTCGACCTTCGGGGTGCGCTTGCCCAGCAGGATGTCGACGACCTGCCCGGCGCCGAACTCCTGGTTGCGCTCCTTCTTCAGCCGCCACACCGTCGACAGCACCTTCTGCGCCGCGACCGTGCCGTCCCACGACGACACCGGCGTCAGACAGGTGTCGCAGTTCCCGCACCGCTGGGCGTCGGGCCTCTGCCCGAAGTAGCGCAGCAGCTGCGCCCGGCGGCACTCGGTGGTCTCGCACAGCGCGAGCATCGCGTCGAGGTGCTGGGCCAGGCGCCGCTTGTGCGCGGCGTCGCCCTCGCCGTCGTCGATCATCTTCCGCTGCTGGACGACGTCGGCGAGCCCGTAGGCCAGCCACGCCGTCGACGGCTCGCCGTCGCGGCCCGCGCGGCCGGTCTCCTGGTAGTAGCCCTCCACGGACTTCGGCAGGTCCAGGTGGGCGACGAAGCGGACGTCGGGCTTGTCGATGCCCATGCCGAACGCGATCGTCGCGCACATGACCAGGCCGTCCTCGCGCAGGAACCGGGACTGGTTCTCCCGGCGCACCGACGCGTCGAGCCCCGCGTGGTACGGCAGTGCCCGGATCCCCTGCGCGGTGAGGAACTCCGCGGTCTGCTCGACCGACTTGCGCGACAGGCAGTAGACGATGCCCGCGTCCCCGGCGTGCTCGGAGCGCAGCAGCTCCAGCAGCTGACGGCGCGGCTCGTTCTTCGCGACGATCCGGTACTGGATGTTGGGCCGGTCGAAGCTCGCGACGAAGTGCCGCGCCCCGGTCAGCTCCAGGCGCTGCGCGATCTCGGTGCGGGTCGCGTCGGTCGCGGTCGCGGTCAGCGCGATCCGCGGGACGTCCGGCCAGCGCTTCGGCAGCTCGGAGAGCAGCAAGTAGTCGGGCCGGAAGTCGTGCCCCCACTGCGCGACGCAGTGCGCCTCGTCGATCGCGAACAGGGCGATCCGGCCGCGCTCCAGCAGCCGCACGGTGGACTCGACCCGCAGCCGCTCCGGGGCGAGGTAGAGCAGGTCCAGCTCGCCCGCGAGGAACTCCTGCTCGGTGAGGCGGCGCTCGTCGGCGTCCTGGGTGGAGTTGAGGAACCCGGCCCGCACCCCGAGCGCGCGCAGCGCGTCGACCTGGTCCTGCATCAGCGCGATCAGCGGCGACACCACGACCCCGGTGCCCGGCCGGGCCAGCGCCGGGACCTGGTAGCACAGCGACTTGCCGCCACCGGTCGGCATGAGCACCAGCGCGTCCCCGCCGCCGGTGACCTGCTCGACGATCGCCTGCTGCTCGCCGCGGAACGTGTCGTAGCCGAAGACGCGGCGCAGGATCTCGTGCGGGTCGCTGCTGTGCACCCGCTCCGGGACCGGCTCCGGCTCCGGCGGCCGCCCCGGCCCGGCGGGCGCGGCGGCCCAGGCGTCCTCCGGTGGGGGTTCGTCGCCGTAGTCGTCCTCGGGCTCGGGCGGGAGCGGGATCTCGTCCGGGTCGGAGGCGTCGAACACGTCGTCGATCGTACGAGTCCCGCCGCGCGCGCCCCGCCCGGCACTCACCTCGCGGCACCGCCGACCGCGCCCGGGCCCCGGCCGGGGCGTGGTCCCGGTCACCGCCCGTGTGTCGCGGGCGCCGCGGTGCTGCGCCGGACGGCCCCGGGGTGTAGCAAGACCTGCAGGACCAACGGCGTTCGCAGACCGGGCGCCGGGCGATCACGCGAGAAGGACGGATCCGTGGATCTGAAGATCGGGTACAAGGCGTCGGCCGAACAGTTCGGCCCCCGCGACCTCGTCGAGTACGCGGTGCTGGCAGAGGAGCTCGGGCTCGACAGCGTCTGGGCGTCGGACCACTTCCTGCCCTGGCGGCACGAGGGCGGGCACGCCCCGGCCGCGCTGCCCTGGATGGCGGCGGTGGGGGAGCGCACGAAGCGGGTGCAGATCGGCACCTCCGTGCTCACCCCCACGTTCCGCTACAACCCGGCGGTGCTGGCCCAGGAGTTCGCCACGATGGCGCTGCTCACCGGCAACCGGGTCGTGCTCGGCGTCGGCACCGGCGAGGCGCTCAACGAGATCGCGGTGTCCGGGCGGGAGTGGCCCGAGTTCAAGGAGCGCTTCGCCCGGCTGCGCGAGGCCGTGAAGATGATGCGCGCGCTGTGGACCGAGGAGTCGGTCAGCACCGAGGGTGAGTACTACACCTTCGTCGACGCCATGATCTACGACCGGCCCGAGCAGCCGGTCCCGATCTACGTCGCCGCGGGGGGCCCGATGGTCGCCCGGTTCGCCGGCCGGTTCGGCGACGGGTTCATCTGCACCTCCGGCAAGGGCATGGACCTCTACACCGACAAGCTCCTCCCGGGCGTCGAGGAGGGCGCGGGCAGGGCCGACCGCGACGCGGGCGCCATCGACAAGATGATCGAGATCAAGATCAGCTACGACCGCGACCCCGACGCCGCGCGGGAGAACACCCGGTTCTGGGCGCCGCTGTCGCTCACCGCGGACCAGAAGAACTCCGTCGACTCCTCGCAGGAGATGGAGCGCCTGGCCGACGAGCTGCCGATCGAGCAGGTGGTGAAGCGCTGGATCGTCGCGTCGGACCCCGACGAGGCCGTCGAGCAGATCAAGCCCTACCTCGACGCGGGCCTGAACCACCTCGTCGTGCACGGACCGGGGCACGACCAGCGCCGGTTCCTGGAACAGTTCACGACCGACGTCGCGCCGAAGCTGCGGGCGCTCGCGTGAGCGCCGCGACGAGCGCCCCCGCCGTCACCCGCGAGGGGCGGGTGCTGCGCTGCCGGGTCTCCACCGGCCGCCACGGCACCCTCGACGGGCCCGCCATGGCCGAGGTCACTGAGGCGCTGCTGGCGCTCGACCCGGCCGAGACCGGCGCGGTGCTGGTGCACGGCGACGGCGAGAACTTCTGCACCGGCGGTGACGTGCGCGCCTTCGCCGGGGCCGACGACCGCTACGCCTACGTGCACGGCCTCGCCGACACCTTCCACTCCATGCTGCGCCCGCTGGCCGCCTCCCCGGTGCCCACGGTCGCGGCGGTGCCGGGCTGGGCCGCCGGTGCGGGCATGAGCATCGCGCTGGCCTGCGACCTCGCCGTCGGCGGGACCTCGACCCGGATGCGCCCGGCCTACCCCGGCATCGGGTTCTCCCCGGACGGCGGGATGACCTGGACGCTGCCGCGGCTGATCGGTGCCGCGCGGGCACGGCGGGTCCTGCTCACCGACGAGGTACTGGAGGCCGAGACGCTGGCCGAGCTGGGGCTGCTCGCCTCCGTCGTCGACGACGACCGGGTCGCCGACGAGGCCGCCGCGGTCGCGCACCGGCTCGCCCAGGGACCGACGGCCGCGCTGGGCCGCATCCGCGGGCTCCTGGCCGTGACCTGGGACCGGGGGCTCGACGAGCAGCTCGAGGCCGAGGCGGACTCCATCGCGACCTGCGCCGCGGGTCCGGAGGGTGCCGAGGGGCTCGCCGCGTTCGGCGAGAAGCGCCGCCCGCAGTTCCACTAGCCGCACACGACGAGGGGGGCGCGACCGTCCGGTCGCGCCCCCCTCGTCGTCGGTGTGGCCGGTCAGCGCCCGCTGGCCGGGCTCCCCGCGACGACCCGGCGCGAGCGCTGCGGGCCGCGGCCGGTGCCGGGCATGCCCACGGCGAAGCGCTGGGCCGGGCGGTGCAGGCCCGGGCCGAGCGGCCAGCCCGCGTCGAGCGGGGCGAGCAGGCGGTCCAGCTCGGAGTCCGGGGTGGCGCCGACGCTGTTGCGCAGCAGCCGCTGGAACTCCTCGTACTCGGCGAGGGCGTCGGCGACGTGCCCGCCGGCGAGCAGGGCCTCGACCAGGGCGCGGCGCGACCGCTCGCGGCTCGGTGCGGTGGCGACGGCCCGGCGCGCGACGGCGACGGCGTCGTCGTGCCGGTCGGCGGCGGTGAGCGTGCCGGCCAGGCCCTCCAGGGCGGACAGGCGCAGCTGGCGGAACCGCTCGCGCTCGACGGCGATCCACGCCGCGGTCCACGACGGGAGGATGTCGGCCTCCAGCAGCGCGGTCTCCGGCGCACCGATCTCGCGCACGGTGCGCAGCATGCTGGGCGCGGACAGCCCGCGGATCAGCAGCATGGCCTCGGTGAGGTCGACGACCACGTCGTCGCCGAGCTGCAGCCGGCCGAGGTGGTCGGCGTCGAGCAGGCCCGGTACGTCGACGCCGGCGACGGCCTCGTCGAGCAGCCGGGCCGCGGGGACGGGACCGACCCCGGGCCACAGCGTCGCGGCGAGCGCCGCGGTCGGCTGCGGCCGCCGGTGGACGGCGAGATAGGCGACCAGGCGACGGGAGTCGACCGGCAGCGGGACGGCGCGGTCACCCGCGCGCAGCCCGAACGAGCCCAGCACCCGCACGTGCGGGGCGGAGGTGGGAGTGCTCTGCTCACTGGATCGACAGTGATCGTCGGACATGGCCGTTTCCCCGGATCGGTCGTGGCGTGCGGCCCGCGATCGGGTCCGTGCGGAGCCGGGGCGCGCCGGGCGGGAGGGCCTCGGATCGCGGAGCGGGCACGACGGAACCGCACCGACACGGACGGCGGGCGGCGTCTCCGTGTGGTGTCGTGGGACGAGGATAGCCCAGCAGTGCCCACGGTGTGAGATCCGGGTACGGCCGGATTGTGAGATCTGCGTCAGGCCCGGGAGAGCAGCCGGACGTGGGTCCCGTCCGGGGCCCGCCACACGTGCAGGCTGTCGCAGAGCTGCCGGGCGATCCAGGTCCCGCGCCCCCGCGCCTGCGACGGGTGCGGCGGCGCGAGCCCGATCAGCGGCAGCGCGATCGCCCCGCTGTCCTGGACCTCGCAGACCAGCTCCCCGTCGCGCGCCCACACCGACAGCCCCGCCTCCGGGGACCCGTGCTCGACCGCGTTGGTGGCGACCTCATTGACCGCCTGCACCATGTCCTCGCCGCGGGCGGTGTCGAACCGGCACACCCGGGCGGCCTCCTCGACGGCGTCGCGCACCCGGGACAGCTCGAAGGTGTTGTAGGACAACGTGACGTCCGGCGGTCCGAGCAGGTGCGGCGGCGCGATCGGCAGGGCCGCGAGCACCTCGGCGGGCGGGCGGTGCCGCGGGTTCTCGGTGAGCCCGGAGACACGCAGCCGCAGCGGGTGGTTGATCACCGCCGACTCGCCGACCGCGCCGTGCAGCGGCAACCGGGGGTAGGCGCACACCTGCAGGACCGGCAGCCCCGCGAGGGAGATGTTGAGCGCGGCCTCCAGCTCGACCCAGAACCCGCCGTCGACGCCGTCGAGGTCCGGGTCGTGCGCGCTCACGACGAACACCGGGCGGCCGGAGGAGGTCAGCGCCCGCAGCTCCCGGGCCCGCCAGGCGGCGACGGTCTGTCCGGACTCCCGGGCGGAGCTGGTCAGCGAGGTGAGCCTGCCGAGCTCGACCTCGTCGCCGAGCTCGTCGTGCAGCGCCTGCTCCAGCGGTGCGGGCAGGTCGAGCGCGACCCGGGCGCCGGTGTCCCGCGCCGCGGCCCGGGCGGCGGGGGCGACGGCGGCGAGCAGCTCCACCGGGTCGTCGGCGTGCACGAGGGCGTGCCGGAAGCCGGGCGGGCGGGGTGCGGCGTTGACCTTCACCGGAGCTGTCCTCCCGGGTGCACGACCTCGGGGGCCGGCGGGTGGTCGTCGAACACGAGTTGGGGGGAGAAGGCCGCGCCGCAGCGTTCGAGCACGCGCAGCACCCGCGGCCGGACCCGGTGCAGCACCAGGCGGTGGGTGGCCGGGAAGCCCTCGGCGGCGTGCACCAGCGCGACCGCGGTGGCGACGTCGACGAACCGCACCGAGGCCAGGTCCAGGCCGATGTCGGTGGAGGCGTCCGCGGAGCGCAGCGCGGCGTCCAGGGCCGACTGCAGCAGCGAGGTGATCTTCGAGCGGTTGCTGTGGTCGACCTCGCCGGCCAGCCGGGCGTGGCCGGTACCGAGGCGCACGATCCGGAGCAGACCGTCGTCGTAGGCGGTGGAGCAGGGGACGTGGTCGCGGTGCAGCGCCCGCATGATGTCGATCTGCTCGGCCGGGAAGTGCTCGGTGTCGTAGGTGCACAGCGCGGTCAGCCCGCCCGCGCTCTCGCGGACCAGCCGGGCCAGCAGGCCGTCGTACTCGGGCAGGGTGCCCGCGGCGCCCGCGTCGAGCACCGAGTGCATCTGGCCGGTCATCCGGGTGCCGTTCCAGCCGAGCTCGCGGGAGCGGGCGACCTCGCCGGACATCCCGGCGTGCACGTCGGACAGCGGGGTGCGGAAGGTGCGCCGGGTCCGCTCGGCGGGCAGGATCTCCAGCTGGCCGTGGCGCAGCGGGTCGTCGACCTCGACGCCGTCCTCGACGAGGCGGCGGAGCAGGACGTCGGCGGCGCCGTCGTCGTCGAAGTAGAGGATGCGCTCGCCCCGGTCGAGACCGTGCGCGACGTAGGCGGCGGCGAGCTCCCCGAGGTGCTCCGTGCTGTCCGGGACCGCGCACACGTGATCGCCGGACGTCAGCGCGTCCGCCAGCTTGATCACGTCTCACCTGCCGCGCGCGCCCCGCCGCCGCACGTCGCGGCGCCGGGCACACCCCGTCACGAACTCCTGGACGGATCAACCGTACGGAGGCCCTCGGCGGGGACCGGAGACCTCGGAGCGTGTGGGGCGCCGAACCGACGGTGACGCGCGACGAGCGGATCGCCACCGGCGGGCGACCGGAGCGGGCAGACCCGGTCCGACCAGGACCTACGGCCGTTCGGCGCTGCCCGGTGCCCGCCGGACGGCGGTGGCACCCGGTGTCCGGGTGGTCACCGTCCGGCGTGCCGCGGGCGGGTCAGGCGGCCGGGTTGACCGCGACCGAGGTGGTCGCGCTGCCCTGGATGGTCTGCAGGACGACGCAGTACCGCTCGGTCAGCTTCACCAGGGTCGCGACCTTGTCCTCGGCGGCGGGCGCGCCGCCGTCGCGGATGTCGACGTCGAAGGACAGGCGGATCTCCCGGAAGCCGACCGGGGCGTCCTTCGCGACGCCGAGGGTGCCGCGGAAGTCGAGGTCGCCCTCGGCGCGCACGGCGCCGAGCACCTCGAGCTCCAGTGCGGTGGCCACCGCGCGCAGGGTCACCCCGGCACAGGCCACCAGCGCCTCCAGCAGCATGTCGCCCGAGCACAGCTGGGTGCCGTCGCCGCCGGTGGCCGGGTGCAGGCCCGCCTCGGCCATCGCCTGGCCGGTCGAGACCTTGCACGCCACCCCGGAGCCGAGCTCCCCGTCCGCCTTCAGGGTGATGACCGCCGACTCCGGGTCGTCGCGGTACTGCTGCTTGAGCGGGGCCTGGATGTCGCGCAGGGAGATGTTGGTGTCGGTCATGTCCCCATCCTCACCCCGACGGGGCGACCCGCACACCCCGACCCGACGACTAGGGTGCCCGGTGTGGGCGGGGAGAGCGATACCGGACGGGCGGCAGCGGTGCGCCGCAGCGCCCGCGAGGCCGCCGACTCGGTCCGCGAGGCCCGCGACACCGTCCGGGACACGGTGCGCGACACCGTCCGGGACTCGGTGCACGACACCGTCGGCCCGCCCACCGACGACGACCGGCTCTGGACCGTCCCGAACGCGCTCAGCATGCTGCGCCTGGCCGGGGTGCCGCTGTTCCTGTGGCTGATGCTCGGCCCGGAGGCCGACGGCTGGGCCGTCGCGGTGCTGGCGATCGGCGGGTTCACCGACTGGCTCGACGGCAAGCTCGCCCGCGTCCTGGACCAGTTCAGCCGGTTCGGCGCCATGCTCGACCCGGCCGTGGACCGCCTCTACATCCTGGCCGCGCTGGTCGGGCTGGCCGCGCGCGACATCGTCCCGTGGTGGGCGGTGGTCGCCCTGGTCGCCCGCGACGTCGTCCTCGCCGTCTGCGTGTTCGTGCTGCGCCACCGCGGCTACGGCCCCTTCGAGGTCGTCTACCTCGGCAAGGCCGCCACCTTCGTCCTGCTCTACGCGTTCCCGCTGCTCCTGCTCGGCGACGGTCCCTCGCCCGCCGAGGCCGTGGTCGGCGTCGTCGCGAACGCCTTCGCCATCTGGGGCGTGGCCCTCTACCTGTGGTCGGGGCTGCTGTACCTGGCCCAGTTCCGGCTGGCGCTGCGGCGCCCGGAGCCGGGCGTCCCGGCCCCGGCGACCCGGTTCGATCACGGCGGCGCCGCGGGATAGGCTCCACGGCGTGAGCTCGGAGATTCCGTCGGACCTGTCCTACACCGAGGCCCACGAGTGGGTGCGCCGCAGCGGGGACGGGGTGGTCCGGGTCGGCATCACCGACCACGCCCAGTCGCAGCTCGGTGACGTCGTCTTCGTGCAGCTGCCGACCGTCGGCGACACCCTCGCCGCGGGCGACGCCATGGGCGAGGTCGAGTCGACCAAGTCGGTGTCGGACATCTACGCCCCGGTCGGCGGCGAGGTCGTCGCCGTGAACGACGGGCTGGACGCCGGCCCGGAGCTGGTGAACTCCGCCCCCTACGGCGACGGGTGGATCGTCGAGCTCCGCCTGGCCGAGGGGGCCTCGCTCGACGGCCTGCTCGACGCCGACGCCTACCGTCAGCTGGCCGACGGCGCCTGAGCCGGCCCGCCCGCCGCGCCACGCGGCACGGCGCGCCGACCTCTGTATCGCCCCGGCCGCCCCGACCGGTAGGTTCACATCCCCTGGACGTGCCGTCCGGAAGGGACCGGGACACCGGCCCCGCTCAGCCCTGACCGCCCGGACGCCGTCCGGGTACCGCATCCGCGAGGAGGAGTCCCCGAGGTGACCACGAACGACCCGCGCGACGTGCCACCGGAGCGCGCACCGGAGACCACGTCGGTCTTCCGGGCGGACTTCCTCGCCGACGTCGAGCAGCCGGCCGCCGAGCCCGCCGTCTCGGGTGTCGACGGGCTTCCCGCCGGGTCGGCGCTGCTCGTCGTCCGGCGCGGTCCGAACGCCGGCTCGCGCTTCCTTCTGGACGTGCCGACCACCAGCGCCGGCCGGCACCCCGACAGCGACATCTTCCTCGACGACGTCACCGTCTCCCGGCGGCACGCGGAGTTCCGCCGCGACGCCGGTGAGTTCGTCGTGGTCGACGTCGGCAGCCTCAACGGCACCTACGTCAACCGCGAGCCGGTCGACACGGCGGTGCTCGCCAACGGCGACGAGGTGCAGATCGGCAAGTTCCGCCTGGTCTTCCTGACCGGACCCCGCGAGCCGGGCGCCCAGGGCTGATCCCGGTTCCGTGCGGCGCCGCAGGCGCCGGTCACGGAACCCCGCGTACGACCGGCCCGTCGCGGCCGGGGGTGCTCTCGTACCCCCTGGTGCGACGGGCCTTCGGCGTGGGCGGGGACCGGCGGGTGTCGAGCCGACACGCCGTGCGCGACGGGCGTGTGACGATCGTCGAACGGACCCCGTCACTCCCCGTCCGGAGGCGCGCGTCGGGGCGGACCGCCGTGTAGCGTCATCAGGTGTCGGTGGCAGTGCGGTGGCAACGACACGGAGCCCGTCGGGGCCCGCCGCACGGGTCAGGGCGAGCAAGGCGATCAGGGCGGCCGGGGTGGCGTGTCCACCCGGGTGGCCCGACAGGCCCGACAGGGCCGGGGAGGCGGGCTGATGAGCGAGATGCGCGTCGTGGGCGTCCGGGTCGAACTTCCGGCGAACCAGCCGATCCTGCTGCTGCGGGAGACGAACGGCGACCGATACCTCCCGATCTGGATCGGATCGGTGGAGGCGACGGCGATCGCCCTGGAGCAGCAGGGGGTCAAGCCCGCGCGGCCGCTGACCCACGACCTGCTCAAGGACGTGATCGGGGCACTCGGGCGGCGGCTCGAGCAGGTGCGGGTGACCGACCTGCAGGAGGGCACCTTCTACGCCGAGCTGATCTTCGACGGCGGCGTCACGGTGTCCGCGCGGCCGAGCGACTCGATCGCGCTGGCGCTGCGGACCGGTGTTCCGGTGCACGCCGACGAGAGCGTCCTCGCCGAGGCGGGGCTGGTCATCCCCGACGAGCAGGAGGACGAGGTCGAGAAGTTCCGCGAGTTCCTCGACTCCGTGTCGCCGGAGGACTTCCGCGGGGCCCAGCCGGGCTGATCCGTCCGGGTGACCACCGCCGTCACCCGGCGGTGGGACCGGATGGACCACGGTTCGACCGTTCACCGACGTCACCGACCGTTCGGCGGCTGTACGCCCTCCGTACCCGGCAACCCGGGCGGGTGTCCGGTACGCCCGGGTCGGCGAGCCGCGTTGACCACCTCGGCCACTGGGCCTACCGTCATCACGACTGATGACATCCGTGGAACTCACCCACTACCCAGAGTCACATGGTAGGGGAGGGCCACGGTCCCGACCGAGGGAGACCGCGCGGTGCAGACGCCACCACCCGAGGGGCCGGGTCAGGGAGAGCTGTTCCCGGACCCGCTCGTCGGTGAGGGGCTCGACGGGGTGACCGACCGCCTGGTCGGCTTCCGCGGGCCGACCGCGTGCCAGGTCGTCGGCATCACCTACCGGCAGCTGGACTACTGGGCCCGCACCGGGCTGGTCGTGCCGTCGATCCGCGGCGCCGCCGGATCGGGCAGCCAGCGGCTGTACTCCTTCAAGGACGTCCTCGTCCTCAAGATCGTGAAGCGGCTGCTCGACGCCGGTGTCTCGCTGCAGAACATCCGGATCGCCGTCGAGCACCTGCGCCGGCGCGGGATCCGCGACCTGGCCGGCATCACCCTGTTCTCCGACGGCACCACCGTCTACGAGTGCACCTCCCCGGAGGAGGTCGTCGACCTGCTGCAGGGTGGCCAGGGCGTGTTCGGGATCGCGGTGTCCGGGGCGATGCGCGAGATCTCCGGCGTCATCAAGGACTTCCCGGCCGAGCGGGCCGACGGCGGCACCGTCGACGAGGCCCCCGAGGACGAGCTGGCCCGCCGCCGCGCGCGCCGCGCGATCTCCTGACCGGATCCGGTCAGGCCACGGCCCGGAACGGGTCGTGCTCGGCCAGGAGCTTCTCCATCCGCGCCTGGTCGACCCGGTTGACCACGGTCAGGCTGTCCTGCCGGTCCCGGACGCACTTCGCGAGGGTGAACGCCGAGGTGATCGCGTACAGCACGGCGATCGCGAGGAACGCCTTCACCCACCCGTCGACGGGCAGGTAGACGGTCCCGACGACGACGGCCGCGAGCGACACGCCGAAGGACAGCATCGCCTGCGTGTGGAACGCGGCGGTGGTGGCCGGGGTGGTGTTCGGAGCGCTGGTGTTCGACATGGCAGGAAGTGTGACGAGCCGGCGCAGGCGGCGACGCCGCAGAACTACGCAGGTAGGCTGGCCCGGTAGTCGTCGACGCCGTGCGGGAGAGCCCCGGGGAACGTGCCCGGGCGCCGAAGGAGCAACCCCTTCCCGGAATCTCTCAGGCACACGGACCGCGCGGTCGAGGCGCCTCTGGAAAGCGACGGGTCGCACACGCACGCGGGGCACCCGTCCGCCGACGGGGAAAGCCGGAAGCCTCCGGTGAATCTCTCAGGCGCCCGTTCCGCGGGTACGGACAGAGGGGGAGGGGCGAGTTGCCCTGCCCCGATCCGCCCGACGACCTCCGGAGGCGCCGTGAGCCCGACGTCCGAGCACCGTCCCACCCTCGCCGAGCTGGAGCGGGGGCTCCCGTTCGCCGAGCGCCACATCGGGCCCCGGCCCGGTGACCTGGCCCGGATGCTGGAGGTGCTGGGCGTCGACACCCTCGAAGCGCTCGCCGCCCGCGCGCTGCCCGACACCATCCGCGACGACGGACCGGTCGGCGCGTCGCTGCCCGCGCCGGTGGGCGAGGCCGAGATGCTCGCCGAGCTCCGCGAGCTGGCCGGGCGCAACACCGTCACCGTCCCGATGATCGGCTACGGCTACCACGGCACCCGCACCCCGTCGGTGATCCGCCGCAACGTGCTGGAGAACCCGGCCTGGTACACCGCGTACACGCCGTACCAGCCCGAGATCAGCCAGGGCAGGCTCGAGGCCCTGCTGACCTTCCAGACGATGGTGTCCGACCTGACCGGGCTGCCGGTCGCCGGTGCCTCGCTGCTCGACGAGGCCACCGCCGCCGCCGAGGCGATGACGCTGCTGCGCCGGGCCAACCGCTCGACCAGCCCGCGGTTCGTCGTCGACGCCGACACCGTGGCCCAGACCGTGGACGTGCTGCGCACCCGCGCCGAGCCGCTCGGCATCGAGCTGGTCGTCGCCGACCTCGGCGACGGCGTGCTGCCCGAGGGCGAGTTCTTCGGGGTGCTGCTGTCCTACCCGGGCGCGTCGGGCCGGGTCGCCGACCCGTCGGCTCTGGTCGAGGCCGCGCACGGGCGCGGGGCGCTCGTCGCCGTCGCGGCGGACCTGCTGGCCCTGACCCTGCTCACCCCGCCCGGGGAGTTCGGCGCGGACGCCGCAATCGGGTCCACCCAGCGCTTCGGGGTGCCGCTCGGCTTCGGCGGCCCGCACGCGGGCTACCTCTCGGTCGGGCAGAAGCATGCCCGTCAGCTGCCGGGACGCCTGGTCGGGGTCTCCCGCGACGCCGACGGCCACTACGCCCTGCGCCTGGCGCTGCAGACCCGTGAGCAGCACATCCGCCGGGAGAAGGCCACCTCCAACATCTGCACCGCGCAGGTCCTGCTCGCGGTCATGGCCGCCTGCTACGGGGTGCACCACGGCCCGGACGGGCTGCGCGAGATCGCCACCCGCACCCACCGGATGGCCGCGGTGCTCGCCGCCGGTCTGCGCTCGGGCGGGGTGGAGATCGTCCACGACGCGTTCTTCGACTCCGTGCTCGCCCGCGTCCCCGGCCGCGCCGACGCCGTCGTCGCCGCCGCGCACGACGCCGGGATCGCGCTGCGCCGCGCCTCGGACGACGAGGTCGGCGTCGCCACCTCGGAGATCACCACCGTGGCGCACCTGCACGCGGTGTGGGCGGCGTTCGGCGTCACCGGGGTGGACGTGGCCGCGCTCGACGGGGACACCGCCGACGCGCTGCCCGCGGGCCTGCGCCGCGCGAGCGAGTACCTCACGCACCCGACGTTCCACGAGTTCCGGTCCGAGACCGCGCTGATGCGCTGGCTGCGCCGCCTCGCCGACGCCGACCTCGCGCTGGACCGCACGATGATCCCGCTGGGCTCGTGCACCATGAAGCTCAACGCCGCCGCCGAGATGGAGGCGGTGACCTGGCCGCAGTTCGCCGACCTGCACCCGCTCGCGCCGGAGTCCGACACCGCCGGCACCCGGGAGATGATCGACCAGCTGGAGACCTGGCTGGCCGACCTCACCGGCTACGCCGCGGTGTCGCTGCAGCCCAACGCGGGCAGCCAGGGCGAGCTCGCCGGGCTGCTCGCCATCGCCGCGTACCACCGCAGCCGCGGTGAGACCGACCGCGACGTCTGCCTGATCCCGGCCTCCGCGCACGGCACCAACGCCGCCTCGGCGATCATGGCCGGGCTGCGGGTGGTCGTCGTCGGGACCGCACCGGGCGGCGACGTCGACCTCGACGACCTGCACGCGAAGATCGCCGAGCACGGCGACCGGCTCGCCGCGCTGATGATCACCTACCCCTCGACGCACGGCGTCTACGAGGCCGGGGTCCGCGACGTGTGCGCCGCGGTGCACGACGCCGGCGGCCAGGTCTACGTCGACGGCGCCAACCTCAACGCGCTGGTCGGGGTCGCCCGCCCGGGGGCCTTCGGCGGCGACGTCAGCCACCTCAACCTGCACAAGACCTTCTGCATCCCGCACGGCGGCGGCGGGCCGGGCGTGGGCCCGGTCGCGGTGGCCGAGCACCTGGCGCCGTTCCTGCCCGGGCGCACGCCCCGCTCCGACGGCGGCGTCGGCCCGGTGTCCGCCGCCCGCCACGGCTCGCCCGGCGTCCTGCCGATCTCCTGGGCCTACCTGCGGATGATGGGCCTGGACGGGATGCGCCGCGCCACGCTCACCGCGGTGGCGGCCGCCAACTACGTCGCCACCCGGCTGCGGGAGCACTTCCCGGTGCTCTACGCGGGCGCCGACGGCACGGTCGCCCACGAGTGCATCCTCGACCTGCGCACGCTGACCAAGGAGACCGGGGTGACCGTCGACGACGTCGCCAAGCGGCTCATCGACCACGGCATCCACGCCCCGACCATGTCCTTCCCGGTGGCCGGGACGCTGATGGTCGAGCCGACCGAGTCCGAGGATCTCGCCGAGATCGAGCGGTTCGTCGCCGCGATGGTGTCGATCCGCGGTGAGATCGACCGGGTCGCCGCGGGGGAGTGGCCGGCCGAGGACAACCCGCTGCGGAACGCCCCGCACACCGCGGCCTGCCTGGCCGACGACAAGTGGGACCACCCGTACCCGCGGGAGCTGGCCGCGTACCCGACCGGGGTCACCCCGGGCGTGCACGACCGGAAGGTGTGGCCGCCGGTGCGCCGGATCGACGGCGCCCACGGCGACCGGAACCTGGTCTGCTCCTGCCCGCCGCCGGACGCCTTCGCCTGAGCCGGCACCGGCCCGCCGGGCGAATGTCCGGACAGGGCGGGGATCATGGCGGGGTGTCACGCCGACCGAGTGAGCGCCTCCGGGTCCCCGCCCCCGTCCTGCGGACGCGCGTCGGGTCGAAGCGGGCCGCCACCGACCAGCCCAACGTCACCGGCGACGGCGCGTCGCCGCTGACCGTCCGGTTCTGGCTGCTGCTCGTCGTGACCGGGGTGGCCGCCGGGCTGTCCGGGATCGTGCTGATTGCGCTGCTGCACGCGGTGTCGGAGTGGGCCTGGGGGTCCGGGGCGGCGGAGGGGTTCCAGGCGGCGGTCGAGCGGGCCGACGCCTGGGGGCGGGTGTGGCCGCTGCTGGTGGCGGGGCTCGTCGCCGGGGTCGGCGGGTACCTGCTGCGCCGGTTCGTCCCCGGCCGCACCGACGTCGACGACGCGATCTGGACCGGCGACGCGCGGCTCGGGGTGCGCCGCAGCACCGGCACCGCGGCGCTGTCGGAGGTCGTGGTCGGGCTGGGCGCCTCGCTCGGCCGGGAGGCCGCGCCCAAGCTGATGGGCGGGGTGTGGGGCGCGGTCCTGGCCGGCTGGGGCGGTCTGTCGCTCGAGCAGCGACGGCTGCTGGTCGCCTGCGGCGCGGGCGCCGGGCTGGCCTGCGTCTACGACGTACCGCTGGGCGGGGCGCTGTTCACCGCCGAGGTGCTCGTCGGCACCGTGCGGCTGCCGGTGGTGCTGCCCGCGCTGGCCTGCACCGCGACCGCCACCGTCGTCGCCTGGCTGTACCTGCCCGCCGGGCCGGTCTACCCCGGCCTCCCGGTCCCGGTGACGACGCCGTCGCTGCTGGTGTGGGCGGTGCCCGCGGGCGTGCTGATCGGGGTGCTGGCGACCGGCTGGGTCCGGCTGATCGGGTTCGTGTCGCACCATGGCCCCCGGCGGACGTGGTGGCGGATCGCCGCCCCGGTCGTCGCGTTCGGGCTGCTCGGTGTGGCCGGGCTGGCGTTCCCGCAGCTCTACGGCAACGGCGCGGACCTGGCCGAGCAGGCCTTCCTCGGCGGCGGGGCGCTGCTGCTGTTCGCGGCGCTGGCCGTGCTGAAGCCGCTGGTGACGGCGATGTGCCTGGGCAGCGGCGCGTCCGGCGGGCTGTTCACCCCGACGCTGTGCACCGGCGCGGTGCTCGGGGCCGCGCTGGGCGGGGCCTGGTCGGCGCTGTGGCCGGGCACCCCGGTCGGCACGTTCGCCCTGGTCGGGGCGGCCGCGATGATCGGGGCCGGGATGCAGGCGCCGCTGGCCGGTCTGGTGCTGGTGCTGGAGCTGACCGGCACCGGGTTCGGGATCGCCGTCCCGCTGGTCGCCGCGACGCTGGTGGCGACCGCGGTGGCCCGGTGGCTCGACGGGTACTCGATCTACTCGGCGCGCCTGGCCGCGCAGCCCACGGCCGATCAGACCACCTGAGACGGGTCAGGCGGGCAGCGCGGTGCCCGGGGCGCGGTGCGGCAGCCGGTGGGCGAACCCGGTGAGCAGACCCAGGCTGACCACGGCGAGCACGCCGTAGGCGACGAACCCGCCGACGCTGTCCCAGGTGGTGTGCAGCGCCACGGCCAGCACGAACACCAGCAGCGCACGCCCGGCGGCCCGGCCGGTGCGCCGCCGTGCCGCGTACCAGAGCGCCGCCGCGGTGAGCCCGGTCCACGCCATGTGCGCGGCCGGGCTGAGCACACCGCGCAGGAGCAGCACGTCGTCGACGGCGCCGAGGTCACCCTGGGAGCGCACCAGCACGACGAAGCCGTAGCCCATCGTCTCCAGCGCGGCGAAGCCCGCCCCGGACGCGACCCCGACCAGCAGACCGTCCGCGGGGTGCCCGCGGCGGGCGGTCAGCAGCAGCACCAGCAGGGGCGCGACGAGCTTGGCCGACTCCTCGATCAGCGCGACGCCGAGCATCGGCAGCGTGCCGAGGGACCGCATCGCGTCGAACTCCAGCAGCCCCGCCGCGACGACGCCGACGACCCCGCCGAGGAACGCGACCAGCGCGATCGGCCCGGCGCCGATCGAGTAGTCCAGCCGTCGCCCCAGCACGAAGGTCACGAACGCGGCCGGGGCGACCGCGGCCCCGAGCAGGATCAGCGACGGGACAAGGTTCGGGTTCTGGGTGACCAGCAGGACCCGTCGCACCGCCTCGAAGAGCACCAGTCCCACGACCAGGACGACCAGCCAACCCCAGCGACGCACCTGCGACTCCCTCCGCGACGGACGTCGGGACGGTAGCGGCGCCGCTCAGACCCGGGCGAGCCGGGACCGGCGGTGGGCCGCCATCCGCACCGGGGCGTCGGCCCAGCCGTGCCCGTCGTGGGTGCCGGTGCGCTGGACCAGGGCGAGGAACAGCCGCCCGCCGAGCAGCTCGGTGCACACCTGCAGGTAGTCGCCGTGGTCGTCGCGGTCGTGCAGGACGCCCAGCTCGCGGTAGACCTCGACGGTCGCCGCCGGCAGGTCGAGGCGGGCGGCGAGGTCGTCGTGGTAGTTCGCGGGCACCCGGAGCAGCGGCACCCCCGCGGCGCGGGCAGCGGCCGCGGTGGCGAGCACGTCGTCGCAGGCCAGGGCCACGTACTGCGGGTCGGCGACGGCCGGGCTCCAGCCGCCGCGCCGCAGCACCGACACGGTGAGGGCGAGCCGGACCCGCCGCTCGGGGTCGGCCAGCGCCCGGCTGCGGACCAGCCCGAACGGGGCCGCGTACTCGCCGTCGCCGACGGCGTCGAGGCCGAGCACGGCGCGGTGGAACAGCACCGCCTCGTCGAACGCGTCGTAGGGCTGGGTGAGACCGATGTGGTCGATGCCGGTGATCCCGGTGCCGGGGGAGGGTGCCTCGTCGACGGCGACGAAGTCGTGCGGCCAGGCCCCCGCGGGGTCCCCGGTGGTGCGGCACAGGAACACCGCGGTGCCGTCCGGTGCGGTGATCCCGGCGAGGTCGGCCTCGCCCGGCCCGGTGACGCGCGGGACGGGGGCGGCGCACAGCCGGGCCGCGCGGCGGGCGGCGGCGTCCGGGTCGGCGGACTCGACGGCGATCGCGGCGACCGCGCCCGTGCCGTCGCCCGCCGCGTTCACCAGCAGCCGCGCGGCGCCCTGCTCGAAGCGCTCGACCTGCTTGGTGCGGTGCACCCCGGTGCGGCTGAACCCGAGCGCACGCAGCACCCGTCCCAGCTCGGGGCCCGCGGTGAGCTCGACGAACGCCGTCCCGCCCAGGGCGGGGGCCGCGGTGCCGACGGGGTCGGTCCCGGCGCCGGCGCGGGCGGTGGCCTCGGCGAGGGCGATCAGCGAGCGGCGGGCGTCGACGGCGGTGCGGACCGGGTCGGACTGGCGGAAGACGTCGTTGAACACCTCCAGCGACAGCGGTCCAGCGTACCCGGCGGCCAGCACGGGGGCGAGGAACGCGGGCAGGTCGAACCCGCCCTGGCCGGGGAACAGCCGGTGGTGACGGCTCCAGGACAGCACGTCCATCGACAGCTCCCGGGCGTCGGCGAGCTGCAGGAAGAACAGCTTCCCGCCGGGGACCTCGGCGATCGGGGCCGGGTCCGAGCCGCGGGCCAGGATGTGGAAGGAGTCCAGGCAGAGGCCGAGCGCGGGGTGGTCGGCGGTGCGCACGGCGTCCCAGGAGGCGTCCCAGGTGTCGACGTGCCTGCCCCAGGCGAGCGCTTCGTAGGCGATGCGCAGCCCGCGCTCGTGCGCGCGGGCGGCGAGGGTGTGCAGCTGGGCGGCGAGCAGGTCGGCGTCGGCGGCGGGGTCGACGGCGTCGGGGGACACCGAGGAGCACACCAGCACGGTGTCGGCGCCGAGACCCGCCATGACCTCGAAGGTCGCGTCCGCGCGGCGCAGGTTCGCCGCGAACCGGTCGGGGTCGGTCGAGTCGATGTCGCGCAGTGGCTGGTAGAGGTCCACCGACAGGCCCAGGTCGCGGCAGCGGGCGCCGATCGCGGCCGGGGACCCGGGGTCGGCGAGCAGGTCCGGCGCGAAGATCTCGACGCCGTCGAACCCGGCGGTCGCGGCGGCGGCGAGCTTGTCCTCCAGCGTGCCGGACAGGCAGACCGTGGCCAGCGACAGGCGCGCGATCCCGGGCTGCGTGGTCTGCCCGGCCGGGGTCCCGGTGGGCACGGTTGCGGTGGGCACGGCTCCGGTGGGTGCGGTCTCAGGCGACACGGGCGGCCTCCTGCTCGGCGCTGATCAGCTCGGCGAGGTGGGCGAGCATCCGGGCCGGGTCCGGTGCGACGCCGGTGAACAGCCGGAACGCCTCCGCGGCCTGGTGCACGGCCATCGCGCCGCCGTCGACGGTGCGGCAGCCCGCGGCGCGCGCGGCGGCCAGCAGCGCGGTGTCCAGCGGCCGGTAGACGATCTCGGCGACCCACGGGCGGGTCGCGAGCAGCGCGGGGTCGAACGGCAGGCCGGGGTGCTCGGCCATCCCCACCGGGGTGGCGTGCACGAGGCCGTCGGCCCCGGGGAGCAGCGCGGCCAGCTCCGGCAGCGGGTGCCCGGTGGCCTGCGCGCCCGGGGCCAGGTGCGGGGTCACCGACGCGGCGAGCGCGGCGGCGCGGTCCCCGTCGACGTCGACGACCTGCAGGAGGCCGACGCCCTCGCGGGCCATGGCGTAGGCGGCCGCGGCGCCGGCGCCCCCGGCGCCCAGCAGCACGACCCGGCCGGTCGCGGCGCCGGGCAGCCCGGCCCGCCAGCCGTCGCGGAACCCGGTCCAGTCGGTGTTGTGCCCGGTCAGCAAGCCGTCCGCACCGATGACGACGGTGTTGACCGCGCCGATCGCGGCGGCGTCCGGGGAGAGGGCGTCGAGGTGGCCGATCACCCGCTGCTTGCAGGGGTGGGTGACGTTGAGCCCCGCGTGGCCCTGGGCGCGCGCCCGGCGGAGCAGGTCGCCGACGGCGTCCGGCGACACCCCGAGGACGTCGAGGTCGACGCGCTCGTAGGTCAGGTCCAGGCCGTGCGCGGCGCCCTCGCGCTCGTGCAGGGCGGGCGACAGCGACGGACCGATGCCGGCGCCGATCAACCCCGTCCGCACCCGTGTGCCGGTTCCGGTGGCGTCGGTGTCGCGCCGGGTCTCGCTGCTGCTCCGCACGGATCCCTCCTCGGATCTATGTACCGTATGGTTAGTTGTACCGGACGGCGGATGGATCGGCCAGGGGGAACGGCCGGCGATCCGTAGAGTCCGGGGACGCCGCCGGGATCCCGGCGGCGCGGAGCGGCGGAGGGGGACCGCAGTGGCAGCGGCACCGGAGGACGGCGTCCGGCAGCGCGACGCCGAGCGCACCCGCACCGAGATCCTGGACGAGGCGACCGCGGAGTTCGCCGACCGGGGACTCGCCGGGGCGCGGGTCGACGAGATCGCCGCGCGCACCCGGACCACCAAGCGGATGCTCTACTACTACTTCGGCTCGAAACAGGGCCTCTACCTGGCGGTTCTCGAACGCGCCTACACCGGGATCCGGGCGTTGGAGCAGCAGTTGTCGGTATCGGACCTCAACCCGGCGCGGGCGGTGCGGGCGGTCGCGGAGCTCACCTTCGACCACCACGAGGCGCACCCGGACTTCATCCGGCTGGTCGCGATCGAGAACATCCACCACGCCGAGCACCTGCGCTCCTCCCCGCTGCGCGAGGGGCTGGCCGGGCCCGCGGTCGGGGTGCTCGAGTCCATCCTCGCCCGCGGCCGGGAGACCGGGTTGTTCCGCGACGACGTCGACGCCTTCGACGTGCACGTACTGATCAGCTCGTTCTGCGTGTTCCGGGTGGCCAACCGGCACACCGTCTCGGCGATCTTCGGTCGCGACCTGCTGGACCCGGCGCGGCGCGGGCACTACCGCCGCATGGTCGGTGACCTGGTCGTGGAGTACCTGACCGCCCGCGTCGGGCAGGACTGACCGCCGGCGTCCTACCGGGCCCTTGACACGCGTCGCGCTGCAACTCACTATTCGGTACGTAACCAGACGGTACATAAGCGAGCGGCTCGCCGCCAGGGAGCCGTCGACCGTGACCACAAGTGCCTGCAACGTCGCACACGCCGGGAGCCACCGTGAGCCAGCAATCGTCCGCCGCCGCGCCGAGCGCGCCGCAGGCGCAGCCGAAACGGGCCGCCCTGGCCGCCTGGATCGGCAGCGCCCTGGAGTACTACGACTTCTTCATCTACGGCACCGCCGCGGCGCTGGTGTTCAACAAGGTGTTCTTCCCCGACTCGAGCCCGGCCACCGGCACGCTGCTGGCGCTCGCCACCTTCGGCGTCGGCTATCTCGCCCGGCCGCTCGGCGCCTTCGTGCTCGGTCACATCGGTGACCGGTTCGGCCGCAAGCGCGTGCTCGTCGCGACGGTGATGCTCATGGGCGCCGCGACCTTTGTGATCGGCTGCCTGCCGTCCTACGGCTCGATCGGGATCGCAGCGCCGATCATCCTGGTCGCGATGCGGCTGCTGCAGGGCTTCTCCGCAGGAGGTGAGCAGGCCGGCGCGAACTCGATGACCCTGGAGCACGCGCCGGACCACCAGCGCGCCTACTACACGAGCTTCACGCTGTCCGGCACACAGTTCGGGCAGATCCTCGCGACGGCGGTCTTCCTGCCGATCGCGTTGCTGCCCGAGGAGGACCTGCTGTCCTGGGGCTGGCGCGTGCCGTTCTGGCTGAGCTTCGTCGTGGTCCTGGTCGCGTTGTTCATCCGCCGTTCCCTGCACGAGACTCCGGTCTTCGAGCAGCAGCGCCAGGAGCAGGGCGAGAGCGTGAGCCCGCTCGTCGAGCTCGGCCGCAACCACCTCGGCAGCGTCGTCCGTGTGGTCGCTGCCGCCACCATCGCGACCGTCAGCACGATCTTCACCGTCTACGCGCTCTCCTACGCGGTCAACACCGTCGGGCTGTCCCGCTCGGCGATGCTCTGGGTCGGCGTCCTCGCCAACGTGCTGGCCCTGTTCGCGCTGCCGCTGTTCGCCCGGCTCGCCGACCGGATCGGTCGCAAGCCGGTGTTCATTGGGGGCTCGATCGGGTGCGCAGTGCTGATGTTCGCCTACCTCGGCGCCATCTCCACGGGGAACTACGTGCTGATCTTCGTGGTCGGACTGTTGATGTTCGGAATCGTGCACAGCGCCACCGGTGGGGTATGGCCGTCGTTCTACGGCGAGATGTTCCCGGCCCGGGTCCGCCTCTCCGGCACCGCGGTCGGTACCCAGATCGGCTTCGCCGTCGCCGGCTTCGCCCCGTCGATCGCGGCCGCACTGGCGGGCCCGGACGGCGCGGACTGGCTCCCCGTCGCCTGCTTCGTCGCCGCGATCTGCGCGGTGAACGTCATCGCCGTCGCCACCGGGCCGGATCACTACCGGACCCCGACCTCGGAGCTCGGCACCCGCCGCAGCCGGGAGAAGGTCTCGGCCTGATGGCACCGGTGTACGAGGTCACCGCTCTGCGCTACGCCTCGCGCGAGGCCCGGCGGGGCGAGCACTTCCTCGGCTTCTCCGAGGACTGGGCCCAGCCCCACCCCACCGCCTACTTCGTGTGGCTGGTACGCGGTGCCGGACGGACCGTCCTCGTCGACGCCGGGATCGACCCGGAACGCCCGGGCAGTCTCGTCGGGCCGACGGCGGACCTGACCGCCCCGCACGAGCTGCTGGGCGAGGTCGGCGTCGACCCGGCCGAGGTCGACACGGTGGTCCTCACCCATCTGCACTACGACCACACCGGCACGGTCGCCCGCTACCCGAACGCCCGGTTCGTGCTCCAGCGCGACGAGCTGGACTACTGGACCGGGCCGTGGGCGAAGCGGCTCACCCGCGAACAGTGGCTCTGCTCCGCCGTCGATCTGGGGTTCCTCACCGACCCGGCGACGAGCGGACGGGTCGACCTCGTCGACGGTGACGCCGAGCTCGCGGCCGGGCTGTCGGTGCACCGGGTGGGCGGACACACGGCCGGCATGCAGATCGTGCGGGTGGCGACCGCGGCCGGGTCGGTGGTGCTGGCGTCGGACGCCGCGCACTTCACCGAGAACATCGATCTCGACCGGGCCTTTCCGATCGTGAACTCGGTACCCCACGCCCATGCCGCGTTCGACCGGGCGCTCGAGCTGGCCGACTCGCCGGCTCTGGTGGTACCGGGGCACGACCCCGTGGTGCTGGAGCGCTTCCCCCCGGTCTCGCCGCGGCTGGCCGGACGGGCGTGCGTGATCGGCGCGACGCCGAGGGCCACGGCCGGTTGAGTCCGGCCCGGCCGCTCACCCGGGCCCCGTGGCATCACGCCGCGGGGCCCGTCGGCGTCCCGGCCGCGGCCGCCAGCACCCCGACGACGTCGCCGGGGTCGGCGGCCCGGTCGGCGCGCCACACCGCGTCGGTACCCAGCCGCACCTGCGCCCCGGTCACCGGCAGCACGTGCACCGGCTCCCCGACGAACGCCTTGTGCGTGGCGCCGGACCCCAGCCCGACCAGCGTGAACGCCTCCCCGGCCGCGACGACGTGGGTCAGGTCGCCGGGGTTGTGGGTGTCGAGCTCGATCCGCCGGTGCACGCCGTGGCGGGCCAGCAGCTCCCCGGTGGCCCGGTAGACCGCGGGGGCGGCGTCGTAGCGGATGGACACGTAGGGCAGCTCCGCCAGCTCCTCCAGGCGGACCTCGGTGCGGTCGTCGAAGCCCCGCCCGTGCCCGACGGCGACGGCGGCCGGCCGGGTGTCCACCCGCCGTACGGTCAGCCCGGGGTCCTCGCCACCGCCGTGCACGAACGCCAGGTCCAGCTCGCGGCGGGCGACCGCGCGGGCCAGCTCCACGCTGGTCCCGGGGCGGATCCGCACCGCCAGCTCCGGGCGGGCGGCCCGCAGCCGTTCCAGGAACCCGTCGCGGACCGCCGCGGTCACGTCCGGCGCCATCCCCACCACGACGACCGGGTGGCCGTCCGCGGCGGCCAGCGCGCCGGGCAGCGCCTCCACCCGGGCCACGATGTCGCGGGCCCGCGGCAGCAGCGCCCGCCCGGCCGCGGTGAGCGCCATCCCGCGCGCGGACCGGGTGAACAGCGTCGCGCCGAGCTCCCGCTCCAGGTCGCGGACCCGCCGCGACAGCGGCGACGCGGCCAGGTGCAGCCGGGCCGCCGCCCGGGTCAGGTTCAGCTCGTCGGCGACGGCGAGGAAGTACCGCAGATGGAACAGCTCCACGGAGCATGACCCTAGAGGTCACGCCCGGCTGCACGCATCGGTCCTGGTCGTGGCCCTGATCCGCGGCCTACCGTGACCGGCATGGCCTCCCGTCCCGTGCGCATCGCGAACGTCTCCGGCTACCTCGGCGACCGGTACACCGCCGTCGACGAGGCGATGGCCGGTGACCCGGTCGACGTCCTGATGGGCGACTACCTCGCCGAGATCACCCTCGCCGCGCTCGCCGCCGCCGCCGGGCGCGGCGGCCCCGGCTACGTCGCCTACGCCCTGGACCAGCTCACCCCGCACCTGCCCGAGATCGCCCGGCGCGGGATCCGGGTCGTCACCAACGCGGGCGGGTTCGACCCGGCCGGGATGGCGCAGGAGCTGCGCGGCCGGATCGCGGCGGCCGGGCTGTCGCTGCGGGTCGCGCACGTCGCCGGGGACGGGGTGTTCGACCGGCTCGCCGACTTCCACTCCGACGGCCACGGGCTGGAGCACCTCGACACCGGCGCCCCGCTCAAGGACTGGGGGTTCGCCCCGATCACCGCGAACGCCTACCTCGGCGGCTTCGGGATCGCCGCGGCGCTGGCCGCCGGCGCCGACGTCGTCGTGACCGGGCGGGTCACCGACGCCTCGCTCACCGCCGGACCGGCCGCCTGGTGGCACGGCTGGGGGCCCGACGAGTTCGACGCGCTGGCCGGTGCGGTCACCGCCGGGCACGTCATCGAGTGCGGTGCGCACGCCACCGGCGGGAACTTCTCCGGGTTCCGGTCGGTGCCCGGGATGCTGCGCCCCGGCTTCCCGATCGCCGAGGTCGCCGCCGACGGCTCCTCGGTGATCACCAAGCACGCCCGCGACGGCGGCACGGTCACCGTGGACACCGTCACCGCGCAGCTGCTCTACGAGATCCAGGGCCCCCGCTACCTGAACCCCGACGTCACCGTGCACCTCGACACCGTGCGGCTGAGCCAGGAGGGCCCGGACCGGGTCGCGATCGGCCCCGTCACCGGGTCCCCGCCGCCGCCCACGGCGAAGGTCGCGGTGTTCGCCCCGATCGGCTACGAGATCTCCACGATGCTGTTCTGCACCGCCCCCGACGTCGAGGGCAAGGTGGAGCTGCTGCGCAACCAGCTGCGTGCCGCGCTGGAGGGGCACGTCGACGCGCTGGAGGTCACCCCGCTCGGCGTCGCCGCGGTCGACCCGCCGACCCAGTGGGCGGCGACCGTCCCGATCCGGGTGATCGCGACCGCCCGCGAGAAGGAGCCGCTGCGCCGGTTCGCACCGGCCGTCGGGTCGCTGTATCTGCAGGGCTTCCCCGGCTTCCACCACGACGGGCACGCGCCGCGGGCGTCGCAGCCGTGGCCGCGGATCGAGTACTGGCCCGCCCTGCTGGAGTCCGCGCTGCTCGACCACCACGCCGTCCTCGACGACGGCAGCCGGGTCGAGGTCCCGCGCGCCACCCGGACCGCCACCCCGGAGGAGACCGCGCAGCCGGTGCACCCGGAGCCGGACCTGCCCGCGCCGACCGGCCCGCGCGCCGAGCTGGGCGAGTACACGTGGGCCCGGGCGGGGGACAAGGGCGGCAACGCCAACGTGGGCGTCTGGTGCCGCGACCCCGCGCACTGGGAGTGGCTGCGTGCCACCCTGACCACCGAGCGGGCGGCCGCGCTGCTCCCCGAGGCGGGGGGCCGCATCGTCCGCCACGAGTTCCCGCACCTGCGCGCGGTGCACCTGGTGCTCGTCGGGCTGCTCGGCTCGGGCGGCTCGGCCAACCTGCGCGTGGACCAGATCGGCAAGTCCGTGGGCGAGTACCTGCGGGCCAAGCACGTGGAAGGACCCGCTGCATGACCAGCTCCGCCGCCACGACCGGCGACACCACTGCCGAGCGCATCCTCGCGACCGTCGCGTCCCCCGCCGCCGACGACGCCTTCGACCCCGGCGCCGCGCTCGACGGGCTGCTGGGCTGCGTCGGGATGAGCGGCGCCGACGCCGGCGGGCGGGTCGGTTTCGTCGGCGCCGACCCGGTCGTGCCCAGCGCGCTGCGCCTCGGCGGCGGTGCGGCCGTCGCGCTCGCCGCGAAGTCGGTCGGGATGGCCGCGGTGCACCGCGACCGCGGCGGCGACGGCCAGGACGTCACCGTCGACGTGCGCCGCGCCCCGCACCGGCTCTGCCCGTTCTACGACCGCCGCTGGGAGCTGGTGAACGGCCATCCCGCTGCCAGCCCGGCGATCACCTCGCAGGCGCTCGGGTTCTCCTTCCACCGCACCCGCGACGACCGCTGGGTGATGCCGCTCAACCCCTACCCGGCGCTGCGGGCCCGGGCCGAGACCTTCCTCGGGGTGCCCGAGAGCGGCGTCGCCGACGCGGTCGCCCGGTGGGACGCCGCCGAGCTGGAGGCGGCCGCGAGCGACGCCGGCATCATCATGCCGATGGCCCGCACCCCCGCCGAGTGGCTCGCGACCGAGCAGCACGCGGCGCTGGCCGGCACCCCGCCGATCACCCTGCGCCGCATCGGCGACGCCCCGCCCGAGCCGTTCCCGCGGCGCCGCCGCGCCGACCTGCCACTGGACGGGCTGCGCGCGCTCGGGATGGGCCACGTCATCGCCGGCGCCGGGACCGGCCGGGCGCTGGCCCTGCACGGCGCGGACGTGCTCAACATCTGGCGCCCCACGGAGTTCGAGCACGACAGCACCTACGTCACCGCGAACGTCGGCGTCCGGTCCGCCACGGTCGATCCGCACGCCGCCGACGGCGCCGCGCTGCTGCGCGGGCTGCTCGCCGATGCCGACGTGTTCTACGCCAACCGCCGCCCCGGCTACCTGGCCCGGCTCGGGCTGTCCGCCGAGGACGCCGCCGCGGTGCGGCCCGGCATCGTGCACGCGTCGAACACCCTGCACGGGCCGGTCGGGCCGTGGGCGCACCGCGTCGGGTTCGACCAGTCCGCGGGGACCCTGGTCGGGATGATGACCCTGGAGGGCGGCTCGGCCACCGACCCGACGGTGGCGCCCCGGCTCTCGCCGATCCTGGTCGTCAACGACTACATCGTGTCCTGGCTGACCGCCGCCGGGGTCGCGGCGGCGCTGCGCCGCCGCGCGGTGGAGGGCGGCTCCTGGGCGGTGGAGGTGTCGCTGGCCCGGGCCGCGCTCTGGATGCTGGAGCTCGGGGTCCTCGACCTCGGCTACGCCCGCGAGGTCGCGGGCACCGGCGAGCGCCACGCCTACCCCGACCCGGAGACGTTCACCGCGCAGACCCCGCTGGGGCACTACCAGGGGGTGACCGACCAGGTCACGATGAGCGCGACGCCGGGGGAGTACCGCACGGTGCTCGTCCCGCGCGGCTCCGGACGCCCGGAGTGGCTGGAGCGCTGAGGCCGGCGCCCGGCCGTCGGGGCCCGGAGCCCGCCGTTCAGCGGTCGCGGCGCGGCGGCGGCTCCACCCGGGGGATCGGGCGGGTCACGTCGGCATCGTCCACGGCGGAGTCCACGGTCCGGTTCACGGCGCGGTTCACGGCGCGGTTCCCGCCCGGGTCCGCGACGGGGCCCGGGACGCGGTCCATGACCTGGGTCGTGGCCTGGTCAGGGGCCTGGTCGTGGGCGTGCTCGGGGGCGTGGCCGGGGGTGTCGTCCGGGGCGGCCGGCGCCGCCGACCCGTCCACCCGCCGCTCGACGGCCATGATCGCCAGGACGACCGCGGCGCCGGCCGCGGCCGGCAGCAGCATCCACCACCAGCCCGGGTCGGGCGCCAGGACACCGCGGGCGTCGTCCTGCCAGGGCCACAGCGCCCGCAGCGCCCCCAGCAGCACCCCGATCATGATCACCATCAGGGTGCGGCGGTGGTGCTCCAGCAGCCAGGTCAGCACCGACACGAAGCTCGCCAGTCCCAGCACGGCGCCGAGCCCGAACACCGCGATGTAGGCCAGGTCGAGGTCGCGCACCGCGCGCAGGGTCGGCTCGTAGAGCCCGAACACCAGCAGCAGGAACGACCCGGAGAAGCCCGGCAGCACCAGGGCGCACACCGCGACCGCCGCGGCCAGCGCGACCAGCGGCATCGGCGGGCGGCCGTCGCCGACGGCCGGGGGGAGCGCGCTGACCGCGAACGTCCCCGCGAACGCGACGACGACCAGCGCCCACTCCCGCAGCCCGCGCAGCCGCCCGGTGATCCGCAGCGGGACCGCCACCGACGCGGCGACCATCCCCAGGAACACCGCCCGGGCGCCGACGGGGTGGTCCTCGATCAGCCCCGGGAGCACCTGCGACGCCGCCAGGACCGCCAGCACCATGCCCAGCGCGACGGGCAGCAGCAGGCCCCAGTCCAGCCGTCGCAGCTCCTCGCGGGGCGCCACGTCACCGCCCGCCGCGCCCGGCAGCAGACCCCGGGCCGCGCCGACGAGGTGGGCCCCCTGGGCGATCAGGCGCTCGTAGATCCCGACGACCAGGGCCATGGTCCCGCCGCTGACCCCCGGGATGGTCTCGACCACGCCGATCGCGGCCCCACGGGCCAGATGGATACCGGACATACGCGACAACACAGGGCAGGACGGTACCGACCGGGCGACGATCGGGAACGGACGGGTGAACCCTCGTTCGCATCACGAAGGATCGGGGCAACCGGTTGCGTGCCGATACGTCCGAGGAGACGTACACACCATGACGATCGGGGGACTGACATGGACGGGTACGTCCTGCACCGCACCGCCCGCTGGGCCGTGACCATCGCCGCCTGCGGCGCCGTGCTGGCCGGCTGCGGGAGCGGCGGCGACTGGCCGGCGGCCGCCGGGTCCGGCGGCGCCTCCGCCACGCCGAGCGCCGCCGCGCCGACGACGAGCGCCCCGGTGTCCGACGCCGGGGGCACCGGGTCGGCCGGGGGAGCCGGGACCGGTGGCACCCACACCGGCACCGGTGGCGCCGAGGCGGGCGGCGACGAGCGCTGCCACACCTCCGAGCTCGCCGGCTCGGTCGCGGCCGACCCGGGCGGCGGCGCCGCGGGCTCGTCGTACGTGACGCTGACGCTGCGCAACCAGAGCGGCCGCACCTGCTACGTGCGGGGCTTCCCCGGCGTGTCCTACGTCGGCGGCGACGACGGCCACCAGATCGGCCCGGCCGCCGCGATGCAGGGCGGGCACGGCGACCCGGTGCGCCTCGCCCCCGGCGGGACCGCCGGTGCGACACTGCGGGTGGTGAACGTGCGCAACTTCGACGAGGCGGCCTGCCGCCCGACGGCCGTGCGCGGCCTGCGCGTCTACCCGCCCGGCGAGACCGACTCGCTGTTCGTCCCGATGGAGGGCACCGGCTGCGCCGCCACCCCGCCCGGGGACCAGCTGGTGATTCAGGCGTTCACCGCGCGCTGACCCGCGCCCGGGCCCGGTCCGCCGCGGACCGGGCCCGGCGGGGTCCGCGGGTGGCCGCCGCGACGGTGGAGGAGAGAACCCCCGCATGACCCCGCACGACCGCCCGGACGCGCCCCGCCGGCGTGGCGACGTCGCCGCGCTCGGCTACCGGCTGCAGGACCTCGACGGCGCCTCCTACCGCTCCTACAAGGGCCTCACCGGCGTCTGGATGGGTGAGGACGGCTACGACCTCGAGATCCGGACGGTGCAGGCCGACCCGTTCGCGCCGCCGTCGCGGCTGCGGGTGACCGTGCCCGCCCGGACGGCGGGACTGCCGCCCGGCCTGTACTACGGCCCCGTCCGCGCGCGTGCCCTCGGCGGGTTCCTCGCCCGCGCCCTGCGCCGCGCCGTGGAGCACAGCACCCTGCGGGTCGACGCGGGCGGCCAGGAGGTGCTCGACCGCAGCGCGGTCCGCATCCGGCCCGACGGCACGGTCGTCGCCGAGCTGTCGGTCCCGCTGCCCGGCCGCGGTCGCCGGATCGACGGCTGGGCCGCGGCCGCCGCGGTGACGGTCGTGCTGCCCCGCGCCGTGCTCGGCGCGCTGCGCTGGGAGACCGCCGACACCGCCGCGGCCGAGGAGTTCGTGGAGACCGTCGAGGACGCGGGTGCCCTGCGCGACGCGCTCGCCGGTCGTGGCCTGGTCGGGTTCGTCGCCGACGGCGCGGTGCTGCCGCGGGCCTCCGGGGTCGACGACCGTCCGCTGGCCGGCGGGGTCCCGTTCGTCTCCCCGCCGGAGCTGCGGGTGACCCTGGACGTCCCGCACCGCGGCACGGTGACCGGGATGGGCGTCCCCGAGGGGGTCACGCTGATCGTCGGCGGCGGCTACCACGGCAAGTCCACACTGCTGCGCGCGCTGGAGAACGGCGTGTACGACCACGTCCCCGGCGACGGCCGTGAGCTCGTCGTCGCCCGTGCCGACACGGTGTCGGTGCGCGCCGAGGACGAGCGCTCGGTGCAGCGCGTCGACGTGTCGGCCTTCGTCACCGGCCTGCCGTCCGGCAACCCCACCGACGACTTCTCGACGGAGTCGGCGTCCGGGTCGACGTCGCAGGCCGCCGCCACGGTCGAGGCCCTGGAGGCCGGCGCCGGGGTGCTGCTGATCGACGAGGACACCGCCGCCACCAACGCCATGATCCGCGACGACCGGATGCGCGCGCTGATCCCGGCCGAGCCGCTGGTCCCGTTCGTCGAGCGGGTCCGGCCGCTGCACCGCGGGCACGGGGTGTCCACCGTGCTCGTGATGGGCGGGTCGGGGGAGTACCTCGACCGCGCCGACACGGTGGTCCTGCTGCAGGACTACGCCGCCTCCGAGGTCACCGGGCGGGCCCGGGAGATCGCCGGACGGGCGGACGAGGCGGGCGACACCGCGTTCCCGGGGTTCGCGCGCCGCGAGTTCGACCCCCGCAGCGTGGACGCCTCGGTGCGCGGCCGGCGCAAGGTCACCGCCCGTGGCCGCGGCCGGCTCACCTTCGGCGCCGACGACATCGACCTGTCCGCGATCGCCCAGCTCGCCGACCCCGGCCAGACCACCGGCGTCGGGTACGCCCTGGCCGCCCTCGACCTGCGCGGGGTCACCCTCGCCCAGGCCCTGGACCGGCTGGAGGAGGCGGTGCGCCGCGAGGGGCCCGACGCGATCACCCGGGGCGCCCCCGTGGACGTCGCGGTGCCGCGGCGGCACGAGATCGCGGCCGCCCTGAACCGACTGCGACCCGCCCGTGTGACCCATCTCCACAGAAACGGTCAGATCTGACTGTTACAGTGCGCTCCGAGCACGTGCACCGACGCACCGTCACCGGAGGACCCCATGACCGAGCCTGCCCAGCGGGACCTGAACGGCCGCACCATCGTCATGTCCGGCGGCAGCCGCGGCATCGGCCTCGCGATCCTGATCGCGGCCGCCCGCCGCGGCGCCAACGCCGTCATCCTGGCCAAGACCGACCAGCCCGACCCGCGGCTGCCCGGCACCGTGCACACCGCGGTCGCCGAGATCGAGCAGGCCGGCGGCAAGGCCGTCGCCGTCGTCGGTGACGTGCGGGTCGAGGAGGACGTGGACCGCGCCGTCGCGACCGCCGTCGAGTCCTTCGGCGGCGTCGACATCGTCGTCAACAACGCCAGCGCGCTGAACATGAGCGGCACCGCCGACGTCACCCCCAAGCGCTACGACCTGATGCAGTCGATCAACTCGCGCGGCACCTACCTGCTGACCCGGGCCGCGCTGGACCACCTGAAGGCCTCCGAGGACGCGCAGATCCTCACCCTGTCCCCGCCGATCAACCTCGACCCGAAGTGGCTCGGCGTGTTCCCGCCCTACATGCTCTCCAAGTACGGCATGTCGCTGCTGACCCTGGGCTGGGCGCACGAGCTCGCCGGCGACGGCATCCGGGCCAACTGCCTGTGGCCGCGCACCACCATCGCCACCGCGGCCGTGGTCAACCTGCTCGGCGGCGACGCGGCGGGGCAGCGGGCCCGCACCCCGGAGATCATGGCCGACGCCGCCGTGGCCGTCCTGACCGACCCGGCCCGCCCCACCGGGCAGACCTTCATCGACGACGAGGTGCTCGCCGCGCACGGCGTCACCGACCTCGCCCCGTACGGCGACTCCGAGCACAACGACATCGACTTCTTCATCGAGGGCACCGACCCGGCGGACCTCCCGAAGCACTAGTGCTCCGACGGTGACCGGTTGACCCCATCGGGTGACGCCGGGAACCGGCGGGACCGGGTGCGCGACCCCTCACGACGGCGCGGGCACCCGTCCCGCCACCCCGGACCGACGACGAGGAGCACCCGAGTGCGACACATTGCCACCTTCTGCGGCAGCTGCAACTGCGGATGCCCCGAGCTGTACGTCGACGACGCCGCCGTGCCGGAGAAGCGCATCGTGGTCACCGACGACTTCGGCCAGCGCGTGCAGATGAGCGTGGACCAGTTCGCCGACCTGGTCGCCTCGGCCCGCAACGGCCTGCTGGACGAGCTCGTCGCGAGCTGAGCCGCTACGCGGTCGCGGGGCCGCCGGGGACCTCCCCGGCGGCCCCGTCGTCGTTCCCGGGACGGTCACCGGCCCCGGCGAGGCGCCCCGCGAGGTCGATCAGGTCCGCGCGCAGCGGCGCCGCCCGC
This sequence comes from Pseudonocardia sp. ICBG601, assembly GCF_020496245.1. NCBI lineage: Bacteria > Bacillati > Actinomycetota > Actinomycetes > Pseudonocardiales > Pseudonocardiaceae > Pseudonocardia > Pseudonocardia sp. ICBG601. The sequence goes on from NZ_JAHLJA010000150.1 coordinate 510,355, forward strand.
TCGGCGAACCCGGCCTGGGCGCGGGCGTACTCGGCGCGCCCGGCGGGTGTCTCGATCGGCACCGGGTCGAACCCGTGACCGGACAGGTCGTAGGGGGAGGCCCGCATGTCCAGCTCGCGGACGTCCGCGGCCAGGGCGAAGCAGTCGGCCACGACCTCCGACGGCACCGCCGGGGCGAGCTTGTAGGCCCACTTGTAGAGGTCCATCGTCGCGTGCAGACAGCCGGGCTGCTCCAGCTCGACCTGCCGCTCCCGGGTCGGGACGAGCTCGTTGCGCGGGGCCGCGGCGTCGGTGAAGAACCGGTAGGCGTCGTAGTGGGTGCAGCTGATCCGCGCCGACTCGACGACGGCGTCGGTGCCCGCCCGCCCGAGGCGCAGCGGCACCGTGTCGCGGTGCCGGGTGTCGTCGGTGCGGTAGACCATCGCCCACTCGTGCAGGCCGAAGCAGCCCAGCCGCGGCGCCCGGGAGCCGGTCGCGGTGAGCAGCCGGTGCACGAACGCCGCCGTCGTCCGCAGCCGCGGCGGCGCCGTCGCGGGTTCGAACAGCACCGTGCCGTCGGGCCGGGTGACGTGACCGGGGCGGTCGGCGAGCTCCGCGGCGTCGGCCAGTGCCACTCCGGGGCCCGGGTCCCAGCGCTCCAGCTGGGCGGGGCGGTGGGAGTAGTAGGTGAACAGGAAGTCCCACACCGGGTGCGGCTCGCCGCGCCGGCGCCGCTCGCGGTGCGGCACGGTCCACACCGCGACCCGCTCCCGGTGCGCCGCCGCCCGCGCCCGCCACGCCGCGCCGTCGAGGACGGGCACGGCGGTGGCGGGGGCGGACGGGGTCGGCACGGTGTCCGACGGTACGACCCGCCCGGGTCAGGCCGGGGTGCCGGGGGCGTGGGTGGCGTCGCGGACGCTGCCGACGAACGCCTCGGTGAGGTCCTCCATGGTGACCACGCCGACGGTGGTGTCGTGCGCGTCGACGGCGCGGGCCAGGTGCGCCCGGGCCGCCCGCAGCGTCGCCAGCGCCTCGTCCAGGCGGGCCGAGGCCGGGACCGAGGGCAGGCTGCGGACCCGCTGCGGCGGGATCGTCGCCGACTCGGAGTCGGCGAGGTCCAGCACGTCCTTGACGTGCAGGTACCCGGTCAGCCTGCCCTGGGCGCCGCGGATCGGGAAGCGGGAGTACCCGGTCCGCTCCACGGCCTCGGTGAGCGCGGAGACCGTCGTCGACCCGCCGGGGCCCGCGTCGAGGCACACCAGGTCCTCCAGCGCGACGACGACGTCGGAGACGGTCGCCTCCGCCGAGGACAGGGTCCGCTCGATCCGGGAGCTCTCGGAGTCGTCGAGCAGGCCCTCCCGGCGCGAGTCGCCCAGCATCTCGGCGAGCTCGCCGGTGGTGAACGCGGTCTCCAGCTCGTCGCGCGGGGTCACCCCGACCAGACGCAGGGAGCCGTTGGCCATCGCGTTGAACAGGTCGATGAACGGGCGGGTGACCCGGGTCCACACCAGGAACGGCGGGACCAGCAGGATCGCCGCGCGTTCGGGGCCCGCGATCGAGATGTTCTTCGGCACCATCTCGCCGAGCATCATGTGCGCGACGACGACGATCATCAGCGACACCGCGAACGCGACCGGGTAGGCGAACGCCTCCGGCACCCCGACGGCGGCCAGCGGCCCGTCGATGAGGTGCGCGACGGCGGGCTCGCCGAGCCGGCCGAGCAGCAGCGAGGCGATGGTGATGCCCAGCTGGGAGGCCGCGAGCATCCGGGACAGGTCGTGCGAGGCGTCGAGCACGCGGCGCGCCCCGGCGGACCCGCCGTCGGCCATGGCCTCCAGGCGGTCCTTGCGGGCGGAGATCAGTGCGAACTCCGCGGCGACGAAGAACGCGTTCACCGCGAGCAGGGCGACGGCGGCGAGCAGTGCGATCAGGTCGTTCACGCCGACACCGCCCCGGACACGGCCGTGTGCTCGTCGGCGCCGCGGGTGACGCGGACCTCGGCGACCCGGTTGCGGTCGCGGCGCAGGACCTCCAGGGTCCACCCGTCGACCTCGACGGCGTCGCCGACGTCGGGGATGCGGCCCAGCCGGGCCACGACCAGCCCGGCGAGGGTCTCGTACTCCCCGTGCGGCATCCGGAAGCCGGTGGCCTCGTCGACCTCGTCGTCGCGCATCAGTCCGGACAGCGCCCAGACCCCGTCGCCGAGGCGGCGCACCCGGTTCTGCTCGCCGCGGTCGTGCTCGTCGCGGACGTCGCCGACGATCTCCTCCACCAGGTCCTCCATGGTCACCAGGCCCGCGGTGCCGCCGTACTCGTCGACGACGACGGCGGTCTGCAGCCCGGCCGCCCGCAGCCGGGTCATGAGTTCGTCACCGTCGAGCGACGACGGCACGGTCTCGACCGGCCGGGCCAGGTCCCGTACGGCGGTGTCGGCGCGGCGGGCCGGCGGGACCGAGAACGCCTGCTTGACGTGCACCAGCCCCAGCGGGACGTCCGGGTCGCCGTCCACGACCGGGAACCGGGAGAACCCGGAGCGGCGGGCCAGCGCGACCAGGTCGGTGACGGTGTCGGTGGCGTCGATGGTCTCCACCCGCACCCGCGGGGTCATCAGGTCCTCGGCGACGCGGTCGGTGAAGCGCAGCGAGCGCTCCAGCAGCACCGCGGTGCCCGGGTCGATGCTGCCGCTCTCGGCGCTGGCCCGCACCAGCGAGCTCAGCTCGCCGGGGGAGCGGGCCGAGCGCAGCTCCTCGGCCGGCTCGATCCCGAACCGGCGCACGATGGCGTTGGCCGCGGCGTTCAGCCCGGTGATCAGCCAGCGGAACGCCGAGGCGAACCCGGCCTGCAGCCACACCACCGAGCGCGCCACCTCCATCGGGTGGGCGATCGCGAGGTTCTTCGGGACCAGCTCGCCGAACACCATCGACAGCACCGTGGCCAGGACCAGCGACAGCACGGTGGCGGTGCCCGAGGCGATCCCGGCGGGCAGCCCGACGGCCTCCAGCACCGGCCGGATCAGCTCGGCGACGGCGGGCTCGGCGATGTAGCCGGTGGCCAGGGTGGTGGCGGTGATGCCGAGCTGGCAGCCCGACAGCTGGAACGACAGCCCGGAGTGCGCCCGCTGCACCGAGCGGGTGCGGCGGTCGTCGCTGCGGGCGACGGCGGCGTCGATGCGGCTGCGTTCGAGCGCGGTGAGGGAGAACTCCGAGGCGACGGAGACGGCGGTTCCCAGGGTGAGCGCGACGACCGCGATCAGCCCGAGACAGGAGAGCAGGACGGACACGGAGCTCAGGGCCTCCATCAGGGAGAAACGGTGCACGACGATACGGCCGCCGCGCCCGGCCCGCCCGACGGGAGCTGCGAGTGATCTCACGGCGTCCCGACGGTGATCCGGGCCGTGACCGGGGTCTAGGTTGGTCAGCCATGACCACGGCGACGTCGCCCTCCGCACCGCTCCCCGCGCCACCGGGTCCCCCGGACGGCCGCCGGGGGCCGGTGGCCGGGGCCCCGACCGCGGCGCAGCGGTGAGCGCCCCGCAGCCGACGCCCCCGTCGGAGCGCGCGACCCCCGCGGCCGCGGCGCCCCCGCAGTACGGTGGCCGGCGCAGCTCCGGGCTGGCCCGGGGGAGCGCCTCACCGTTCGTGGACTTCGACCGCCGGTCCTGGGCACAGCTCGCGTCCTCGACCACGGTGCCGCTGTCGGCCCAGGAGCTCGAGCAGCTGCGCAGCTACGGCGACTTCGTCGACCTCGACGAGGTCCGCGAGGTCTACCTGCCGCTGTCGCGGCTGCTCAACCTGCACGTCGAGGAGGGCGGGCGGCTCTACCGGGCCTACCGGCGCTTCCTCGGCTCGGGCGGGGCCCGCACCCCGTTCGTGATCGGGATCGCCGGCTCGGTCGCGGTCGGCAAGTCGACCACCGCGCGGCTGCTGCGCCTGCTGCTGGCCCGCTCCCCGGAGCACCCCGACGTGCAGCTGGTCACCACCGACGGGTTCCTCTACCCCAACGCCGAGCTGCAGGCCCGCGGGCTGATGGAGCGCAAGGGCTTCCCGGAGTCCTACGACCGCCGCAAGCTGCTGCGGTTCGTCTCCGAGATCAAGGGCGGCCGCCCCGAGGTGACCGCCCCGGTCTACTCGCACCTGGTCTACGACATCGTGCCCGACGAGCAGCTCGTGGTCCGCAGCCCCGACATCCTCATCGTCGAGGGCCTCAACGTGCTCCAGCCCGCGGTCGCGGGCGCGCTGACCGTGTCGGACTTCATCGACTTCTCGGTCTACGTCGACGCCGCCACCGCCGACGTCCGCCGCTGGTACGTGGAGCGGTTCCTGCGGCTGCGCCAGACCGCGTTCCGGGACCCGCAGTCGTTCTTCCGCCGCTACGCCGAGCTCGACCACGACGCGGCCGTCGCCCGGGCCGAGCACATCTGGGCGACGATCAACCAGCCCAACCTGGAGCAGAACGTGCTGCCCACCCGCTCGCGGGCCAGCGCGGTGCTGACCAAGGGGCCGAACCACGACGTCACGCGGGTGCGGCTGCGCAAGCTCTGACCAGCGCCGGGACCAGGGAGTCGGCGGCCTCGCCGACCCGGGCCGCGGAGCAGGTCTCGTCGGTGACGTGCGCCAGCTCGGGGTCGCCGGGCCCGTACACCAGCACCGCCGGGTCCCCGAGCGCCCCGACGAGCACCGACGCGTCGGTGAAGTACGACGCGAACGCCGCCGGCCCGCCGTAGCCGAGCGCCGCCGCGGCCGCGGCCGCCCGCGGGTCGGCCGGGTCGGTCCCGACGGCGGGCAGGTCCAGGCGGACCTCGACGTCCGGGACGCCGCGGTGGGAGGTGCCGGCCAGCGCGGCGCGGGCGATCCCGGCCACCTCGTCGCGGGCGGTCGCGGCGTCGAGGCCGGGGACCAGGCGCAGGTCGACCTCCAGCTCGGCGCGGTCGGGCACCAGGTTGGGCTGCAGCCCGGCGTGCAGCGTCCCGGGGTTGGCCGTGGCGGCGCCGTGCGTCGCGCTGACCGGCCAGGTGTGGTCGTGCAGCGCCGCCGCGACCCGCCCGAGCGCGACGAGTGCGTTGTCGCCCAGCTCGGGGCGCGACCCGTGGGCACTGACCCCGTGCTGCACCAGCCGCAGCCACAGCACGCCCTTGTGGCCGTGCAGCACCCGGTTCGCGGTCGGCTCGGCCACCACCAGCAGCGGTGACGGCTCCAGGCCGGTGAGCAGGCGGGCGCCGTCGCCGCCGGTCTCCTCGCCGAAGGTGAACACCAGCTGCAGCGGGGTCGCCGGGTCGCTGCGCATTGCCGCGACGACGAGCGCCGCGGCCCCGGCCTTCATGTCCGTGCTGCCGCGCCCGCGCAGCCGCCCGTCGACGACGTCACCGGCGTGCGGGTCGAACGACCAGCCGGCCGGGTCGGCGGGGACGGTGTCGAGGTGCCCGGTGAGGGTCACCGGCGGGCGGCCGTCGCCGCGGCGCGCCACCAGGTTCGCCCGCGCCGGGTCGGCCGGGTCGGGCTCGGTCCGCACGGCGAAGCCGCCGTCGTCGAGCAGGCCGGCGAGCAGGTCGGCGGCCGCGCGCTCCCCGCCGCCCCGGGTGTCGAGGGCGATCAGCGAGCCGGCGAGCGCGACGGGGTCGGGGGTCTCCATCCCCGCGACCCTGCCACGACCCCGCCGCCTCCGAGGGCCGATGCCATTGCTCATCACTTCTTTGGCAGAATGGGGCGATGAGTGAGGGATCGGGCAGCGAGTCCGGCGGCTCCGGCGGCTCCGGCGGCACCGTGGTGTCGAGCCGCTTCGAGACGAGCGACGACGAGGTGGCCTCCCGGCTGCGGCTGGCCGTGGGCCGGCTGAACCGCCGGATCCGCATCGACGGCTCCGAGTCGCTGCCGCCGCTGCAGCTGTCGACCCTGGTCACCGTCGAGCAGCACGGCCCGCTGCGCCTGTCGGAGCTGGCCCGCCGGGAGGGCGTGACCGCACCGACCATGTCCCGGGTGCTGTCCGCGCTGGACGACCAGGGCATGGTCGAGCGCGCCGCCGACCCGGGCGACGCCCGCGGCGTGCTCATCTCGATCTCCGCCGACGGGCTGGACCGGCTGCGCGAGGTCCGCAGCCAGCGCACCGCGCTCGTCGCCCGCCGGCTCGACCGGCTCGACGCCGCCCAGCGCGCCGCGCTGGAGGCCGCGCTGCCCGCGATCGAGGCCCTGATCGTCGCCGACGAGGACTGAGCGCTGCGGGGTCCCCTCAGGCCTCGGCGCCGTCGACGGTGACCACGACCCGGGAGCCGTCGTCCCGGCTGCCGCCCGCGACGGCACGCAGCCCCGCGACCCGCGCCGACTCCGGCAGCGGGTCGGGGTAGTGCCAGAACACGTCGGCCAGCCGGGTCCCGCCGGGCAGGTCGGCGTGCTCGTAGTGCGCCTCGCCCTTGTAGGGGCAGCGGGTGCGCAGCCCGCTCGGCGTGGTCGGGACGGCGACGTCGGCCGCGGGCAGGTACCAACGGTTCGGCAGCCCGGTCTCCGACAGTACCCACGGGTGCTCCGAGCGGGCCAGGACCGTCTCGACGCCGTCGGTCGCGACGTGGGTGACCACGACCTCGCGGTGGGTCGGGCGCACGTCGACCCGGGTGTAGGGGTCGGTGAGGTGGGCGAAGACCTGCTCGTCCTCGTCGTACCAGGCGTCGGCGGCGTTCCAGTACAGCGCGGCGAGCCCGCGCAGCCAGGGCGCGGCCGCGACGGGCTCGGGGTAGTGCCAGACGGCGTTCTCCGCGGTCCGGTCGCCGACGACGAGCGAGCGGTAGGACGCGTCGCCCTTGAACGGGCAGTGCGTGGTGTGGTCGGTCGCGACCAGGACGTCCTGGTCGAGGTCGGCCTCGGGGACGTAGAGCACGGGCAGCAGGTTCGACTCGTGGACGAGGAACCCGCCACGGGTGTCGAGCACGGTGCGCCCGGCGAACTCCGCCCGCACCCGCCTCGGGAACGGATGCATGAGCAGCTTGTGCGGCGGGCCGTAGATCGCGTAGTTCACCGTGGTCGGCGCGTACGGCGACAGCGGGCCGTCGGTGCGGGTCAGTCCCATGTGGCCTCACCTCGTGGGTGGTCGTGCGGGTCGCTACCCACACAACCACCCACGGGGCGAACCTGCCACGGGGCTACAGCGAGAGCTGCACGTCGTAGTCGCCGATCCAGGTGTTCAGGTCGATGATGCGCTCCAGCTGCATCCGGCGGCCCATCGAGTTGGCCTCGTGCCCGCCGCCCTCGTCGAGCCGGCGCTGCACCGCCGCCCGGTCCACCAGCGGCGCGACGGGCGCGTCGTCGCCCTGCCCGACGATCTCGGCGACCTGGTCGCGCAGCGACTTCTCGTAGGAGTCGTCCTGGGTGGAGGGGTAGGGGCTCTTGACCCGCTGGACCACCGACTCGGGCAGCAGGTCCTTGGTGGCGTGGCGCAGCAGCGACTTCTCGCGCCCGTCGAAGTTCTTGTGCGCCCACGGGGTGCCGAAGACGTACTCGACGAGGCGGTGGTCGCAGAACGGGACCCGCACCTCGAGCCCGACGGCCATGCTCATCCGGTCCTTGCGGTCCAGCAGCACCGGCAGCCAGCGGGTCAGGTAGAGGTAGCAGATCTCGCGCATCCGGCGCTCGTGCGGGTCGTCGGCGGCCGGGCCGGTCAGCTCGGGCACCTCGGCGAGCGCGGTCCGGTACTGGTCGTCGAGGTAGCCGGGGACGTCGAGCTTGTCCCACAGGGCCCGGTCGAACAGCCCGGGGTCGGACTGGTCGGCGTTCATCATCCGCCCGGCCAGCCACGGGAAGGTGTCCGCGGCGACGGTCTCCGGGTCGTGGAAGTCGCGGTAGCCGCCGAACACCTCGTCGGCGGACTCCCCGGACAGCGCGACCGTGGACTCCTTGCGGATCGCGGAGAACAGCAGGTACAGCGACGAGTCCATGTCGCCGATGCCGGCGGGCAGGTCGCGGGCGTGCACCGTGGCCCGGCGCACGGCCGGGTCCATCATGTCCTCGGTGCGCAGCACGATGTCGCGGTGCGCGGTCCCGACGTACTCGGCGACCTCGTGCACGTAGGGGGAGTCGGGGGTGCCGCGGGCGTCGTCCGCGACGAAGTTGTCGGCGTAGCCGACGAAGTCCACCGCGAAGGACCGCACGGTGCCGTCGACGTGCTTCGCGGCCAGCGCGGTGAGCGCCGAGGAGTCCAGCCCGCCCGAGAGCAGCGTGCACAGCGGGACGTCGGCGTAGAGCTGGCGCAACGCGGTGTCCTCGAGCAGCTCGCGGACGTGGTGCACGGTGGTGTCGACGTCGTCGGTGTGCCCGGTGTCGGTGAGCTCCCAGTAGCGCTCCTCGCGGACGCCGTCGCGGGAGACCCGGACCACGCAGCCCGGGGGGACCTCGCGCATGCCGCGGAACACCGCGTTGGACATGTCGGAGACGAACGCCAGCGCCCGGCGCAGGCCCTCGGCGTCGACGACCCGCTCGGCCTCGGGGTTGGCCAGGATCGCCTTGGGCTCGGAGCCGAACAGCACCCCGTGCGGGGTGGGGTAGTAGTACAGCGGCTTGATGCCCAGGCGGTCACGCACCAGCACCAGCTCGTTCGTGCCGGAGTCCCACAGGGCGTAGGCGAACATGCCGTTGAGCCGGCGGGCGACGTCGCGGGGGTCCTTCGCGCCCCACTCGCGGTGCGCCCGCAGCACGACCTCGGTGTCGCTGGAGGTCCGGAACCGGTGCCCGGCGGCGGCGAGCTGCTCGCGCAGCTCGCGGAAGTTGTAGGTCTCGCCGGAGTAGACCATGTGCAGGGCGGGGGCCCCGCCCTCGTCGAGGGTCATCGGCTGGCGGCCGCCCTCGATGTCGATGACCGCGAGCCTGCGGTGGCACAGCGCCGCGGGCCCCTGGGCCCACACGCCCTGCTGGTCCGGTCCGCGGCAGGACATCGTCTCGTTCATCGCCGCGAGGGTGCGGGCGTGCTCGTCCGCCCCCAGGTCGTGTCGGTAGTCGATCCAGCCGCAGATTCCGCACACGGTTGAGCGCCTCCTCAGATCTCGTGGCCCGGACCGCGCCGCCCGGTAAGATCGATTGCAACGCTAATGATTGCAGGACGCAACACGTAGGTAACACGACGTGAGTGCTCCGTGCGGTAACGGGCGGTTCGTCCAGCACTTTCGACGACGGGCGTCGCTGATCACACCCGTTCGGCGCAGCATCGTTGCGTGAAGGCGCACGAACCTTTCGATCCGCTTACGTGATTGCGATCGTCAATGTTGCGGCCCGCAACGTGTGTAGCATGCGAATCATGACGGAACGTCCGATTGGCCCGATTGACGACGACGCAACCGTGGCGACCGGCGGTCTCGCCACGGCGACCCAGGACCCGCTGCACTCGCTGGAGAAGCAGATCACGCTGCTGGTCCGCCGCACCATGGAGTCGGTGTGGTCGCACGGCTACGGCGCGAACGACGCCGTGGACCGCTACACCTACCCGGTCCTCATGCTGCTCGACGACGAGGGCGCCCTCTCGCTCACCGCGCTGACCGGCAAGCTGGGGGTCTCCAAGCCCACCGCCAGCCGTCAGGTCTCGCGCCTGTCGCGGGCCGGCCTGGTCGACGTGTCCCCGCACGAGCGCGACCCCCGCTCGGTCAGCGTCACCCTCACCCCGGCCGGGCTCGCCGCCCGTGAGCAGGTCCGCGAGGCCCGCCTGGCGCCGCTGCGCGAGGTCATCGCGCACTGGCCGACCCACGACCGCGACTCCCTGGCCGAGCTGCTCGACCGGTTCAACACCGACCTGGACCTCTTCGTGCGCTGACCCCGCTCCACCCGCCCGCGCGCGCCCCCGTGCACCCGCTGCTCCGCCGGGCCCCACCCGGGTGATGCGATAGTGGGCAGTCCGGGTGGCCCGCACTCGGAGCGAGTTCGGGGGTGAGGACGGGCGTGGACGCGCTGGTGGCGCTCGTCGCCGGAGTGCTGGAGGGCATCCGCGGGCTCGGTGTGCCGGACGTGTGCCCGGGGGACTGGGCCTGGTCGGTCACCGCGCTCGGCGTGCTGACGGGGCTGCTGCCCACCGCCGGTGCTGCGCTGGTCGCGCTGCTGCGCCGTGGGATCGGCTCCGGGTCCTCCTCGGGCTACGGCTCGGCCGAGTCCGTGCTGCTGGCCGGGATCGGTGTGCTGTCGGCGGGCCTGCTCCCGCTGGCGGTGTTCGTCGGGGCGGGCGGGGTGTTCAGCCGTGCCACCGCCGGTGTGCCGGCCGTCCCCGGCCTGAGTTCGTCGGCCACGTCGTCGATCCGGGTCGAGACCTGCAGCGTCGTCGGGACCCAGAGCAGCTACCTGGGCCGCGGCACCGTGGCCGGGTCCATCGGCGGGGACGTCGTTACCTCGGTCACCTCCGTCGCCCTGCTCGGCGTCGTGCCGCTGCTCGCGACCGTGCTCGTCGCGGTCCAGGCGCGCACCGCGCTGCGTCGCGGGCCCCGCTGGCCGGCCAAGTTCTTCTGGCTGCCGCTGTTCGCGCTGATCGTGCTGACCGGCGCGGTCCCCGCGGGCACCGCCGAGCACCTGTGGGTCGGCATCCTCGCCGCGGGCCTGGTCGGGGTGCTGGTCGTCCCGCTGTTCCCCGCGCCGTCGCGGGCGACGGTCGAGCGGATCCGCGCCGGGCGCGACGCGCCACCGCGCCGTGCCGAGCCGTCCGTCGCGGGACGCACCGGCACCGGGTCGTCGCGGGCCGGGCGCGGTGGCGGCGACGGGCTCGCCCCGCAGTCCGGCGCGGCCGCGACGCCCAGCGTCGCCGAGCGTCTCGCCCAGCGCTTCTCCGCCCGCGAGACACCGGGCACCGCCGGGACGAACGGGACCCGCGGGCCGTCCTCGGTCGAGCAGTCCGCGCCCTACGCCGGGTTCGCCGCCGCGCCCCGCCCGCCGTCCGGGTACGGCGCGCTGCCGCCCGCCGGGTACGCCCCCGGCCCGGCCGCCCGCCCGCCCGCCGGGCCGCCGCCGTTCACCGGCCCGGCCGCACACCCCGCCGCGGGTCCGCTGCGCGGCCCGGTGTCGGGAGCGGCCCGCGGCCCGGTCTCCGGTGCGGGACGTCCCCCGGCGGGGCCGCCGCGCCGGCCCACGCTCGTCGCGCCCGTAACGGGCGGTCCGCCGCGGGCGCCCCGGTTCCGGCTGATGCGCCGCCTCGGTGCCGGTGGTTTCGGCGGGGTCTGGCTGGCCCACGACGCGAAGCTCGGCCACACCGTCGCGGTCAAGTCCGCGCACGCCGCGGACCCGGAGACCGAGGAGCGCATCCGCCGGGAGGCCGCCGCGCTCGGCGCGATGCGCCACCCCTGCTGCGTGCAGATCTACGACCTGCTGCACGCCTCGTCCGACCCGGGCCTGCAGGGCATGGACGGGCTGGTCATCGTCATGCAGTACGTCGACGGCATGTCCCTGGGCCAGCTCGTCGGCGAGCAGGGCCCGGTGGACGACATCTCCGCGGCCCGCATCTGGACCGGCATCGCCGGCGCCCTGCACACCGCGCACCGCGCCGGGGTGCTGCACCGCGACATCAAGCCGGGCAACATCGTCGTCGACCCGCAGGGGCACCCGCACCTGATCGACTTCGGGATCGCGCGCAAGCAGGGCGACTCCACGCTGACCCAGACCGGCTACGTCCTGGGCACGCCCGACTACCTGGCGCCGGAGGCCGCGGCCGGGAAGCCCGCCTCGCCCGCCTCCGACGCCTGGCAGCTCGCGGCGGCGGTGTCGTTCGCGCTGAGCGGGCACCCGCCGCGCGGGGAGTCCGCCGACGCCGTCGCCGGGCTGCGGGCGGCCGCGGCGGGGGCGAAGCTCACCCACCTGCCGAGCCGCACCGCGCACCTGGCGCTGCTCAAGCAGGCGATGCGCACCGAGCCGCACCGGCGCCCGGACCTGCCCACGGTGCAGGGCAAGCTCGACGGCTGGCTGCGCCGCCACGGGCACCGCACCGACGGCCCGGTCACCGCGATGCTGGAGTACCGCCGGGGCTGAGGGTCCGGTCCACCCACGGCGCACCGCCGGGCCGCGCGGGACCGCTCAGAGCCAGGCCTGGACGAACAGCCGCACGGCCAGGCCGAGGCCCGCGACCGCGATGCCGATCCGGACCAGGCGGGCCGGGAGCCGCCGGGCCACGACCGGGCCGAGCCGCCCGCCGATGAGCAGACCCAGGGCCAGCGCGGGCACCGCGGCCCACGCGACGTCGCCGAAGACCGCGAAGCCGACCGCGGCGACCGCGTTCGCCGCCCAGGTCAGCACGTTCTTCAGCGCGTTGGCCCGCAGCAGGGTCGCGCCCGGCAGCGACAGCGTGAGCGCCAGCATCATCACCCCGGCCGCCGCGCCGAAGTACCCGGCGTAGACGGCGACACCGAACACGGCCACCGCGACGCCCGGCCCGGGCGGCCGCGGTTCGGCCGCGGGCCGGGGCGGGCGCAGGAGCAGCAGTGCCGCGACCGCGACCAGGAACGGCACGATCCGCTCGAAGCCACCGGCCGGGGTGAGCAGCAGCAGCCCGGCCCCGGCCGCGCCGCCGAGCAGCGCCGGGCCGATCCAGCAGCGCAGCTGCGGCCCGGCGCCGCGCAGCTCCGGGCGGGACCCGGCGACCGCGCCCGCCCCCTGGAACAGCATGCAGACGGTGTTGGTGATGTTCGCCGTCGTCGCGGGGAGCCCGACGGCCAGCAGCGCGGGGTAGGAGAACAGCGACGCGAGCCCGGCGACGGCGCCGACCAGGCCGGCCGCGACGCCGGCACCGAACAGCGTGAGCAGCTGCCACGGGGTCACGGGCGGAGCATGTCGTTGGCGATGCACAGGACCCTACCCGCCGCCCGGTGGGGGGCACGACCACGTCACAATGACGCCGATCGGCGCAGCGACCTGCGTCGGAACGGGGGTCACGGTGGTGGGTCCGCGCGAGGCCGGGGTGGGTGCCGCCCTGCTGCTCCTGCTCGCGGGCTGCGGCACCGCGGGCCCCGACGTCCCCGCCCCGCGCCCGCCCGTCCCGGCCCCCGCGGCCCCGGCACCCGTCGTCGCGATCCCGCCCCCGTCGAGCACCGCGTCCGCCCCGGCCGACGACGGCGGCCCGGCCGGTCCGTGCACCGGCGACACCCTCGACGTGTCCGCCACCGCACCCCGCACCGACGGCCCGGCCGCCGTCGCCGACCTGGTGTTCCGCAACACCGGCGGCGCCCCCTGCGTGCTCGACGGCTATCCCGGGGTCGCGTTCGTGGCGGGCAACGAGGGGACCCGCGTCGGGCCGCGGGCCGCGATCGACGGGCCCCGGGCGCGGGTGCGGCTGGCCCCGGGGGCCGTGGCCACGGCGCCGCTGCGGGTACGGGCGACCACGTCGTACCCGGAGGCGGACTGCGTCCCGGAGCAGGCGCGCGGGCTGCGGGTCGCCCCGCCCGGGGGCAGCGGCGGGACGTTCGTGCCGCGCCCCGGCCCGGTGTGCTCCGCGACCACCGAGCCGCCGCAGGCCACGGTGGGGTCGGTCGCCGCCCGGTAGCGCCTCCTCAGGCGGGGTCGGCGGTGTGCAGGGCGAACCACAGCTCGGCGCGGACGCCGGGGGAGTCGAGGTCGCGCTCCAGCAGTGCGGCGGCCCGGGTGATGCGGGCCCGCAGGGTGTGGCGGTGCACCCCGAGCCGGGACGCGGCCGGGTCCCACTGCCCGTGGTGGGCCAGCCACTCCCGCAGTGAGGCGACCAGGTCGCCGCGGCGCTCGGTGTCGTGGCGGACCAGCGGGGCCAGCACGGCGTCGGCGAAGGCGGTGGCGTCCTCGGGGCGCACCAGCGAGGCGAGCCCGCTGCCCGCGAGGTCGGCGAAGCGCAGCACCGCCCGGTCGCGGCGTTCGGCGGCGTCGAGCGCCCGGCCCGCCTCGCGCAGCGCGCGGCCCAGCTCACCGACCGGGGCCGGCGTCGACACCCCGGCCCGCACCCCGCGCACCCGTCCGGCGACCTCCAGCACCGCGGGCACCGACCCGGCACCGACGAGCGCGGCCACCTGCCCGTCGAGCTCGGCGTGGAAGGCGACCCCGGGGCCCCGTTCCAGGGCGTCGAGCAGGACGTCCGGCGGCGCACCGGTGGCCCGCCCGCCGAGCGCGACCGCGACCAGGTCCCCGCCGGGCAGCGGGCCCCAGGTCTCGGCGAGCACGTCCTCGGCGCCGCAGCCCGGCAGCGCGGCCAGCGCCCGCAGCACCGCGGTCCGCACCCGGCGCTCGGCCCGCCCGGCCGCGGCGCTGCGCGCGTGGGCCAGGGTCAGCACCGACACCGCGGACCCGATGAGCTGCCGGTCGACCGGGGTGAAGCGCCGGTCCCGCCCGACGACGAGCACCGCGGGCCCGATCAGACGCACCGGCTGGAGCACGACCTGCCCGTCCCCGACGGCGACGGTCACGCTGGACGGTCCGGGGTGGTCCCGCACCCGGTCGATCTCGGCGCGGAGCAGGACCGCGCGCCGGGCCGCCCCGGCGGGCGCGGAGCGGCGGACCCGGCCGTCGGTCCCGGAGATCAGCGCCCAGGCGTCGAGACGCTCGGTGAGCCGGTCGAGCACCCGGGCGGTGCCGGTGTCGGGGTCGTCCTCGCCCAGGGCGGCGGCGGTGAGCGCCCGCTGCGCCTCGTCGGTGCGGACGACCTCGGCGTAGCGGTCGGCGGCGCGGGCCTCGGCGACGGCCTTGGTCAGCGCCAGGAACGGGGTGCGCTCGGGGATCTCCAGCAGCGCCAGCCCGGCCCGCGCGCAGGCCTCGCGCAGCGCGGGGAGCAGGTCGTCGTGCCCCAGACCGCAGCCGAACCCGAGCCCGGCGAGGCCGTGCGCGACGAGCCGGTCCACGTAGCCGGCCGGGTCGGGCGCCGGTCCGAGGCCGGTGGTCAGCAGCAGCTCGTCGCCGTCGAGGTAGGGCGTCGGATCGGACAGTTCGCTCGAATGCACCCACGTGAGCGGTCGATCCTGATCCGCGGACGGACACGCGAGACGCAGTCCGAGACTGCGGCTCGCACACAGCGTGCGCAGCGTCAGCGCCATCGAACCCCCTGCCGGATCGGCGTGTACCGGACATCGAACTGGACAGTCCGGACACTACCGCCCCGGCGTGTTCCGGATCACGCTGTCCGGCACGGACCGCAGTCGTCGTCGGAAGGACAGCTTTGACCGCCACGCAGGAGACCGGTACCGCTGCGGCACCGTGGGTGGGAACCCGCATGCAGCGCAAGGAGGATCAGGCGCTGCTCACCGGCCGGGCCACCTGGACCGACGACATCGCCCCGCCCGGCACCCTGCACATGGTCCTCGTGCGCAGCCCACTGCCGCACGCCCGGATCGTCGCGATCGACACCGCCGCCGCGGCCGCCGTCCCGGGGGTCCGCGCGGTGCTCACCGCCGCCGACGTCGACGACGAGTTCCTCGCCGGCATCCCGTGCGGCTGGCCGGTCACCGAGGACATCCGCATCCCCGACCACCGCCCGCTCGCCCGCGACGAGGTCAACCACGTCGGCGACGGCGTCGCGGTCGTCCTGGCTACCAGCGCCGCGGCCGCCCGCGACGGCGCCGACCTCGTCGACGTCGAGTACGCCGAGCTGCCCGCCGTGGTCGACATGGCCGACGCCCTCGCCGACGGCGCCCCCGTCGTGCACGCCGAGATGGGCACCAACCACTGCTACACCTGGCCGCTGGCCACCGGCGACGTCGACACCGCCTTCGCCGACGCCGACGTCGTCGTCTCCGGGCGCTACCTGCAGCAGCGGGTCGTCCCCTCGCCGATGGAGCCGCGCGCGGTGGTGTGCGTGCCGGACCCGGTCGGCGCCGGGTTCACCGTCTACACCGCCACCCAGGTGCCGCACTTCGTGCGCGACATCCTCGCCGCGGTCACCGGCATCCCGGACACCCGGATCCGGGTCGTCGCCCCGGACGTCGGCGGCGGGTTCGGCGCGAAGCTCAACGTCTACGCCGAGGAGTTCCTCGCCCTCGTCCTCGCCCGCCGGCTGAGGACCCCGGTGAAGTGGACCGAGACCCGCTCGGAGCACCACCAGGCCACCACACACGGCCGCGGCCAGATCCAGGACGTCTCCGTCGCCGCCACCCGCGACGGGAAGATCCTCGGGATGAAGGTGGAGCTGCTCGCCGACATGGGCGCCTACCTGCAGCTGCTCACCCCGGGCATCGCCGTGTTCGGCGCGTTCACCTTCTGCGGGCTCTACGACTTCGGGCACTACTCGTTCACCGCGAAGGGCGTGTTCACCAACCTCACCCCGACCGACGCCTACCGCGGCGCCGGCCGCTCGGAGGCCGCCTACGGCCACGAGCGGATCATGGACGACCTGGCCCGCGAGCTCGGCATGGACGCCGCCGAGGTGCGGCTGCGCAACCTGCACCCCAAGTTCCTCGAGCCGCGCACGGTCCCGTCCGGGGTGCAGTACGACTCCGGGGACTACGAGACCTGCATGCGCCGGGCGATGGAGCTGGTCGGCTACGACGAGCTGCGCGCCGAGCAGGCCCGCCGCCGTTCCTCCTCGGACCCGGTGCAGATCGGGATCGGGTTCGGCAACTTCACCGAGTCCGGCGGGCTGTCGCCGTCAAAGGTCGCGGCCGGGGTCCGGCTGCAGTCCGGCGGCTGGGAGCAGGCCACCGTGCGCATGACGACCAGTGGCAAGGTCGAGGTCGTCACCGGCACCTCCCCGCACGGGCAGGGCCACGAGACCGCCTGGTCGCAGATCGTCGCCGACCGCCTCGGTGTGCACCCCGACGACGTCGAGGTCCTGCACGGCGACACCCTGGTCGCGCCGTTCGGGCGCGACACCTACGGCTCGCGCAGCCTCGCGGTCGGCGGCACCGCGGTGCACCTTGCCGCGGGCAAGGTGCTGGACAAGGCGATGCAGATCGCCGCGCACCTGCTGGAGGCCGACGAGAAGGACCTGGAGTTCACCGGGGGCCGGTTCTCGGTGGCGGGCACGGCCGGGCCGTCGATCACCATCCAGGAGGTGGCGGGCGCGGCGTCGCTGGCGAACGACCTTCCCGAGGGCATGGAGCCCAACCTGACCGCGGACTCGGCGTTCGACCCGCCGAACTTCACCTGGCCGTTCGGGACGCACGTGTGCGTCACCGAGGTCGACACCGAGACCGGGTTCACCCGGATCCGCCGCTACGTCGCCGTCGACGACTGCGGGGTCGTGGTGAACCCGACGATCGTCGAGGGGCAGCTGCACGGCGGCATCGCCCAGGGCATCGGGCAGGCCCTCTACGAGCACGCCACCTTCGACGAGGCCGGCAACCCGACGGCGGGCAACCTGGCGTCCTACGCCGTGCCCGCCGCGACCGACCTGCCGCACTTCGAGCTGGAGCAGCTGGTCACGCCGTCGCCGACGAACCCGATGGGGGTCAAGGGGATCGGCGAGTCCGGCGCGATCGGATCCTCGCCCGCCGTGGTGAACGCGGTGAT
The DNA here is from genome assembly GCF_020496245.1 of Pseudonocardia sp. ICBG601. Classification (NCBI taxonomy): domain Bacteria; kingdom Bacillati; phylum Actinomycetota; class Actinomycetes; order Pseudonocardiales; family Pseudonocardiaceae; genus Pseudonocardia; species Pseudonocardia sp. ICBG601. The sequence goes on from NZ_JAHLJA010000150.1 coordinate 527,730, forward strand.
CGACGCCGTCGCCCACCTCGGGGTGACCCACGTGGACATGCCCGCGACGCCGCAGGCGGTCTGGCGGGCGATCACCGCCGCGTCCGGCCAGACTGCCTGAACCCACCGGGAGGGAGACCGGGACATGGTGGACATCAACTGCGACATGGGCGAGTCGTACTCGATCTACCACTGCGGCGACGACGAGGGCCTCATGCCGTTCGTGACCGTCGCCAACGTGGCGTGCGGCTTCCACGCCTCCGACCCCCGGGTCATGACCCGGACCGTGGCGCTGGCGAAGCGGCACGGGGTGAAGGTCGGGGCGCACCCGTCGCTGCCCGACCGGGAGGGCTTCGGCCGCCGCGAGATGACGCTGGACCGCGAGGAGCTGACCGCGGGCGTCGTCTACCAGATCGGCGCGCTGGCGGGGTTCCTGCAAGCGCACGACATGGAGCTCAATCACGTCAAGGTGCACGGCTCGCTCTACGGCATGTCGGCCCGGGACCCGGAGGTGGCCGCCGCGATCGCCGACGCCGCGGACGTCTTCGGCGCCCCGCTGGTCGGCATGGTCGGCACCGTGCACGAGCAGGTCTGGGGTGACCGGCCCGCGGGGTTCGTCGCCGAGTACTACGCCGACCTCGACTACCGCGACGACGGCTCGCTGATCATCACCCGTGAGCACGAGGCGTTCGACCCGGTGCGTTCCGCGGAACGCGCCCTGCGCGCGGTCACCGAGGGGAAGGCGACCTCGGAGAACGGCAAGGAGCTCACCGTGCGCGCCGACTCGGTCTGCGTGCACTCCGACACCCCGAACGCCGTCGAGCTCGCCCGTGCCGTGCACGACGCGCTGAAGCCCCACCTGAGCAACTGAGAAGGAGTACCCGCAGTGCCCCGACACGAGGTCGTCTCCCCGATCCCCGGCGTGTTCTACCGCCGTCCCGACCCCGGCAGCCCGCCGTTCGCCGAGGACGGCGCCGCCGTCACCGACGACCAGGCGATCGGCCTGGTCGAGGTCATGAAGTCCTTCCACCAGATCCCGGCTGGCGCCACCGGCACCGTCGTCGAGTTCCTGGTCGGCGACGAGGACGAGGTGGACGCCGGCCAGCCCGTGGCGGTGGTGGAGACGGCATGAGGCTGCTCGTCGCGAACCGCGGCGAGATCGCCGTCCGGATCATCCGGGCCGCACGGGACCTGGGCATCGGCACCGTCGCAGTGCACTCGAAGGCCGACGCCGACGCCCTGCACGTGCGCCTGGCCGACACCGCGGTGGCGATCGGGCCCTCGCCCGCGTCGAAGTCCTACCTGGTCGCCGACGCGATCCTGGCCGCGGCGAAGGAGACCGGCGCCGACGCCGTCCACCCCGGCTACGGGTTCCTGTCCGAGCGGGCGTCGTTCGCCGCCGCCGTCGCCGGCGCGGGCCTGACCTTCGTCGGCCCGGACGCCGCGACGATCGAGCGGATGGGCGACAAGGTCGCCGCCCGGGAGGTCGCCCGCGCCGCCGGGGTCCCGACCGTGCCCGGCACCCCCGGCGGGGTCGCCGACGCCGACGCCGCGGTCGCCGCCGCGGAGGAGGTCGGCTACCCGGTGATGCTCAAGGCCGCCGCGGGCGGCGGGGGCCGGGGCATCCGGGTCGTCGCCGACGCCGACGCGCTGCGCACCGCGTTCGGGCAGGCCTCGACCGAGGCGGAGAAGGCGTTCGGCGACGGCACCATGTACCTGGAGCGGTTCGTCGAGCGCGCCCGGCACGTCGAGGTGCAGGTCCTCGGCGACGGCCGCGACGCCGTCCACCTGTTCGAGCGGGAGTGCTCGCTGCAGCGCCGCAGGCAGAAGGTCGTCGAGGAGGCGGTGTCGCCGGGGATCACCGGGGCGACCCGCGAGGCGATGACGACCGCGGCCGTCGCGCTGTGCCGCGAGGTCGGCTACACCTCGGCCGGCACCGTGGAGTTCCTCGTCGACGACGAGACGGGCGAGTTCTTCTTCATCGAGATGAACACCCGCATCCAGGTCGAGCACCCCACCACCGAGCTCGTCACCGGCATCGACCTGGTCGCCGAGCAGCTGCGCGTCGCCGCGGGGGAGCCGCTGCGGTTTACCCAGGACCGGATCTCCCGGCGCGGGCACGCGATCGAGTTCCGGGTCTGCGCGGAGGACCCGGAGCGGGACTTCCTGCCCCAGCCCGGTGGCGTCGGGCGGGTCACGCTGCCGTCCGGGCCGTGGGTGCGCTGCGACACCTGGCTGGAGCCCGACGGGACGGTCCCGCCGTACTACGACTCGCTGCTGGCGAAGGTCGTGGTGTGGGGTGCCGACCGGACCGAGGCGCTGGCCCGGTCCCGGCGCGCGCTCGACGAGTTCTCCGTCGCCGGGATCCCGACCACCGCCGGGCTGCTCCGCACCCTGGCCGGGGAACCGTGGGTCGCCGACGCCGACTTCCACACCGGGACCCTCGAACACTGGCTGGCCGAAGGGAAGGGGACCGCATGAGCGCCCGCTACAGCTGGGGCGGCGACGAGTTCGTGTTCGTCGAGCTGGCCGAGGAGATGAGCCTGCAGGCCAACTTCAAGGCCGTCGCGATCACCAACCTGGTCCGCTCCGAACGACCGGACGGCATCCTGGAGATCTGCCCGGCGAACGCGTCCTACCAGGTGCGCTACGACCCCGACGTGCTCGACCCGCACGCCCTGATGGCGCAGCTGAAGGAGCTGGAGACCCGGGTCGGCGACGCGCTCGGGGTCACCCTGGACTGCCGGGTCGTCGAGATCCCGGTGCTCTACCAGGACCCGTGGACCACCGAGACCCTGATGCGGTTCCGCGACCGCCACCAGGACCCCGAGGCCACCGACATCGAGTACGCGGCCCGCATCAACGGCTACGGCGGCGTGGACGAGTTCATCGCCGCGCACTCCGGCTCGCCCTGGTTCACCTCGATGGTCGGCTTCGTCGCCGGGCTGCCGTTCAAGTACCAGATGGTGCCCCGCGACCGGCAGATCGTGGTGCCGAAGTACCTGCGCCCGCGCACCGACACCCCCAAGCAGACCGTCGGCTACGGCGGCTGCTTCTCCTGCATCTACTCGGTGCGCGGCGCCGGGGGCTACCAGATGTTCGGCATCACCCCGGCGCCGATCTACGACCCGACCCAGACCAAGCCCGACTTCACCGAGCACATGGTGTTCATGCGGCCCGGGGACATGGTCAAGTTCCGCGGCATCGACCGCGACGAGTACGACCAGCTCCAGGCCGCCGCCGAGGCGGGGGAGTACCGGATCACCGCCCGGCCGGTGGCGTTCGACCTGCAACCGTTCCTCGACGACCCCGACGGCTACAACAAGCGCCTGCTGGAGGTGCTCGCGTGACACGCATCGAGGTCCGCAAGCCCGGGCTGTCCACCACCGTGCAGGACGGTGGCCGCTCCGGCTACTACCACCTGGGCATCCCGCCGTCGGGCGCGCTGGACCAGTACTCGCTGACCTGCGCGAACGCGCTGGTCGGGAACCCGGACGGCGCCGCCGCACTGGAGATCGTCTACATGGGCCCGGAGCTGCTGTTCACCGGCCCGGCGACGGTCGCGGTGGCCGGCGCGACGATCACGCCGACGGTCAACGGCGAGCCCCGCCCGGTGTGGGAGTCCTTCGACGTCGCCGAGGGCGACGTGCTGGCCTTCGACTACCTCAAGGCCGGCGCACGGGCCTACCTCGCGGTGTCCGGCGGGATCGACGTGCCGGAGAAGCTCGGCAGCCGCGCCACCTACGCGCTCGGCGCCCTGGGCGGGCTCGACGGCCGGCCGCTGGCCGAGGGCGACGTCCTGCCCGTCGGGTCCGGCACCGGCCGGGCCGGGCTCGTCGTGCCCGAGGACCTGCGGCCGTCGCTCGCGAAGGACGTCGAGGTCCGGGTCGTGATGGGGCTCTACGACCACCGGCTCACCGACCGCGGCCGCGCCACCTTCCTCGACACCACGTGGACGCTGACCCCGGTCGCGGACCGGATCGGGTTCCGCTACACCGGTGGCGAGCTGGAGACCGTCGACCGGGAGCCGCCGTTCGGGGCGGGCCAGGACCCGTCGAACATCGTCGACTCGCCCTACCCGATCGGCTCCATCCAGGTCCCGGGCGGTGTGGAGCCGATCGTGCTGCACCGGGACGCGGTGTCCGGCGGCGGCTACATGATGGTGGCGACGGTGATCTCCGGTGACCTCGACGTCGTCGCCCAGTCGGCGCCGCGCACCCGGACCCGGTTCGTGGCGGTCGACCTGGAGACGGCGCTGTCGCTGCGGGCCGAGCGGAAGGACCGGCTCGCGCGGATGCACAGCGCACTGGAGCGGTGACGCCGCTCCCGCTCACCCGTTCGGGCTGGCCCCGCAGCGCCGTCTGGTCCAGACTCGACGCTCGGTGACGCGAGGCGGTACCGGACGTGGGGGAGGACCGAGCGATGAGCGGCAGGCACCGGAGGACGGCGGGGGCCGGGCTGGTCAGGCGGGTCCTGGCCGTGACGGTCCCCGTGGTCGGGGCGATCGCACTCGCCGCGGCGGTCGTCGTCACCGTGACGCCGGGGGAGCAGCCCGTCGCGGGGCAGGGGGAGCAGACCGACCCCGGCCCGGCCGCGCCGCTCGCCGCCGGTCCCGCGGTGCCCGGCGGGGGCTCCCCGGCGCGGATGGCCGACCCGGCACCGCTCGCGCAGGCACCGGTGCGGGCGGCCGCCGACGCCGCGGCCGCCGCGCCCCGGAACCCCACTGCGGGATCGCCCCGGGAGCCGGGTGCGGCCACCGCCGGGACCGGCTCGGTCCGGTCCGGCGGGGGCGCCGCGCCGCGCTCCGCCGCAGGGCCGTCGACGACCGGCGGCGCGGACGTCCCCGCTCCGGCGGGCCCGGCCGGCGGCACGGCCGGTGACCGCACCGCGCCCGGCCCCCTCACTGTCGCGCCCAGCACGGGGACCGCGCCGGCACCCGGCCAGGTCACCGCTCCGGACGACACCGCCCCTGCCGACGACACCGCGCCGGGCGACGCCACCGCACCCGGCGACGCCACCGGCCCGGACCGGGACACCGGGCGGAGCTGGGACACCGGGTGGTCCGCCCCGTCCCGGCCGACGGTCCCGCGGCCGGTGGTACCCGCCCCGCGCGTGGCCATCCCGCCACAGGCCGCCCCCCGGTCCGCCGCGCCGCAGGACGAGGACCCGGCCGGCAGCGGTTCCTCCGGTGTCTCCCCGGGCACCGTCACACCGGCCGACCCGGACACCGGCGCCGCGGACGGGGCGCTGCTCCGGCTGCGCCTGCGGATCGCCGAGACCCCGCCCGTCGACGTCCGGGTGCCCGGACCCGCGCTGTCGCTGCTCGGGGGCTGAGCCCGGCCGCCCGTCCGGGCGGCGCGCAGTTCACCCCACCGGGACGGCCCGCGATGGCGACACACCCGTTCGGTGCATGGCCGTACCGCCGTCCGCCGGTGACGATCACCCCATGCGCACGGCGAGCGGCTCCACCACGTGATCGGCCGGCACCGGATGCCGGGCGAACCCGGCCCGGACCCGGCGGCGGTCGGGACCGAGGCGTGGCCGGGCTCCGCGGCCCGCTCCCGGGGCGCGACCGCGACGGCGCCCGCCGGCCCGTGGGACGCGCCACGACCGGTCGAGGGGCGGGCCCGGCCGTCGCGGGGCCGCCGGCGGCTCCGGGTCACCCTGGCCGGGGTCGTCCCGGTGGTGCTGGTCGCCGCGGTCACCGTCGCCGGTCTGCTCGGGACCGGGGTGCTCGGCGGGGTCGCTCCGGCGGACCAGCGGGTCGACGACCACGTCCCGGTACCGACCTTCGCCTCCGGCCCGACCGTCGACGACGCCTCGTCGATCCCGATGCCGTCGCGCTGGTACGGCTCGGGCACCGGGGTCGCGCCCACCACGGCACCGGTCGCGGCCCGCGAGACGCGCGCCGCCGCCGTCGCCGACGGGGCGGTACGGGCGGCCACGGCCCGCATCGCCGAGGACCGCCGGATCGCCGAGGAACGCCGGGCCGCCGAGGCCGCCGCCCGGGAGCGGCGGGCCGCCGAGCAGCGCGCGGAGCAGGACCGCGCCGCGCAGCGGGCCCGGGAGCAGGCCGACGCGCGCCGACGCGCCGCCATCCCCCCGACCGAGGCACCCACGACCCCGCCCGCCCCGACCACCACCCCGGCCCCGCCGACCGGCACCGCGCCCGACGACGCCCGGACCGCGTCCCCCACCCCGACCGGGGACACCCCGCGCACCGAGGGCGTCGTCTGCCGTGTCGTCCGCTTCGTGATCGTCCCCTGCTGACGCCCGGCCGGGCGATGCAGGTTTGAGCCCCTCCGGCTCCGGCTACCGACAGTGGAGGAGGCGATCACGATGAGCGGACGGCACCGACGTCCACGCACCACGCCCGGCCGCCTGGCCCTGCTCGGCACCGTCCCGCTGGTCGGCGGTGCCGGTCTGGCGGCCGCCCTCGCCGGTGGCGCCGACGGCACGGACCCGGCCCGGGACATCACCCCCACCGCCGCGGCCGCCGACGGCACGTCCGCGGACGCGACCGAACCCGTCGCGGTCCCCGGACGCGGCGAGATCGTGCTGGACGCCGTCGGCGGGGCCCGCGACGCCGCCACCCGGGCGGGCGACGCGCAGACCGCGGGCCGGGTCAGCACCGTGGCCGCCGAGCTGCGCGACCAGGCACGGTCCCGTGCCGACGCAGCCCGCGCCGCCGGGGACGCCGAGCTCGCCGCCTACCACCGCGACGAGGCGGCCCGGCAGGACCGGGTCGCGGACGCCTCGCGTCCCGTCGTCCCCGACGAGCCGACCGGCGACGACGACCTCACCGGCACCTCGCCGCTCTGCCGCGCCGCGGACGTCGTCCGGCTCGGCCCGCTCACCGCGACCGGGCCGCAGTGCGACGACGACCCGTGGATCGCCGGCCAGGTCGAGGACGCGATGCGCCGCGGCGGCCTCGACCGCCCCGTCGGCTGACCCGGCCTACGGCTCGAGCACCGTCAGCCCCAGCGCCGCGCAGATCGCGCCCGCCTGGGTGGGGGAGACGATCGGCCCCGCGCAGCTCGCGCGGGGTGTCCGGGGTGACCTCGCCGAGGTCGCAGCCCCGCAGGTCGGCGCCCTCGAGCCGGGTGGACCGCAGCACCGTGCTCCGCAGCCGGCACCGCTCGAACCGGATGTCGCGCAGGTCGGCGCCGGACAGGTCGGCCTCGGACAGGTCGCAGTCGGCGATCCGCAGACCGCGCATCGCGACGTCGCGCAGGTCCGCCAGCTGCAGCGAGCAGTCGTCCAGGACGAACGACGCCGTCAGCCCGCGCAGACCGCGCAGGACGGTGCCGATCATGCGGCAGCCGGTGAACCGGGTGTCGCCGAGGGTCGCCCCGGCCAGCCGGGCCCCGGACAGGTCGACCCCGCTGAGCACGGCGTCGGTCAGGTCCGCCTCGCGCAGGTCGGCCCCGGCCAGCGACGTCCCGGTGATCCGTGCCCGGTCCAGCCGCACACCGCGCAGGTCGGCCCCGGCGAGCGAGCCGCCCCGCAGGACCAGCCCGGCGAGGTCGGTCTCCCGCAGGTCGGTCTCGTCGAGGACGGCCGAGCCGACCTCCACGCCGTCCCGGGCCGCCGCGAGCAGGTCCTCCGCCGTCGTCACCGCCGTCACGGGCGACAGCGTGGCACGGTCAGGACGCGGCGGGTGCGTCCGGGCCCACCGGCAGGCAGCGCACCGGCTTCGCGTGGGCCGGGTCGAGCGCGTTGAGCACGTGCTGCAGCGTGACCGGGTCGAACGCGACGGCGACGTGCTCGGCGAGGTCGGTGGGGCAGCCGTCCTGCAGGACGATGTTGTGCGCGCCGTCGAGCAGGCCCGAGGTGTAGGGGACGACCAGCTCGTCGTAGCGGGTGAGGATCATCGTATAGTCGACGCCCTCGGCGCGGGGGCCGCCGTCGGAGTTCATGCGCTGCAGGAAGTCCGAGCCGTGCAGGAACTGACGGCAGGACGCGCACAGCGGGTCGAGGACGGTGCCGACGGCCGGGCCGAGGCCGAGCTGCTCGCCGGTGCGGTTGAGGAACGCCAGCCCGGCGGTGTTCGTGCCGTCCCAGAGCGGGGTGAGGCCGACGTAGCGCCGGACCTTGTCGGCGCCGCCGAGGAACCGGACGTAGTGGTTCGGCATCAGCGAACCCTCGGAGTGGCCGACGATGTCGACCTTCGCGGCACCGGTGGCCCCGCGCACCCGGTCGACGAACGCGGCGAGCTCGGCGGCGCTGTCCTCCATCGGGGCGAGCCCGCCGACCTGGGTCAGCGGCGGCGGGGCCAGGGGGTTGCGGCCGTAGGTCAGGGAGAACACGCAGTAACCGCGCTGGGCCAGCTGCGGGGCCATGTAGGCCCAGTTGTTCCCCTGGTTGGCCGAGAGGCCGTGGACGAGGACGACCGGCTCCGGGTGCGCCTCCGACGGCCGGCAGCCCCAGTCGTTCGACCCGGGCGGGGAGGGGTCCAGCAGGTCCTGCACCGACGCGACCTGCTCGGGCTCCGGTGCCGCCGCCTGGGCGGGCGGGACCAGCGCGAGGCCGACCGTGCACACCGCGACCGCGATCGAGACGACCGCCGCCCACCTGCGCCGGTCGTTGCCCTGTCCAGCCACCTGCCGCCTCCTCGGATGCCGTCGTCACGAGGATCAACGACGACGGTCACCGGAGGTTGCGCACCGTCACCGGACAGGGCCGTCCGGGGGAGGAGTGACTACTCCGTCCGATCCTGTCCGGTGCTGCCGTCCGGCTCGGTGGACCCGTCGTGCCGGGGGACCTGGTCCTGGCGGGGACGTCCGCCGCGGCGCATGTTCCCGTTGGTGGTCCGCCGGGTCGGGTCGACCAGGCGTTTCCACTTGGCCTGGGCCGCCTGACGGCTCGACAGCTGGGCCTGGACGGCGTCGGCCACCTCCTTCCAGGTCATCCCGCCGGCCCGCAGGGTGCGGATCAGGTCGCGCTCGTAGTAGTCGGCCAGCCGGCGCATCTCCTGCACCAGGGCGTACCAGGCGGCGGCCCCGTCGTGGGTGAGGACGCCGTCGGCCGCCCGCTCCTTCATCCCGTCCAGCTGTTCGGTGATGGACTCCCGCTTCTTCGCGATCGAGGGGTCGGCCCGTTCCAGCCAGCGCTGCGCTTCCTCGTACCTCATGATGTCAATGATTCATTGACGCGTACGCGCGGTCAACCGTTCCGCGACACCGGCGTGTCGCGGGGGAGCGGGCCACGACGACGGCCGCGGTGCCGGCGAACGGGGTACGCGCCGGCGACACCACGGGTGCTCCGGGGGCCGGTCGTCGCCGCAGGCTGCCCAGGAGGCGCTGGGAGCGCTCTGTACGGCCCTCTGCGGGCCGCCGCGGCGGGGGCGGACCATGCGGCGGCCACGCACGACCGAGCCGGTCCTGTGCCCGCTGAACCTCCCGGATGCGGCGGACGGTGCCGACCCCACGCCGGTCCGGTGGGCCAGGGGCGGGGCGACGCGAGGCGCACGCCCGGGCTTCGAGACCTGTTCGTGGTGAGGGTCCCGGGTCCCTGACGGAAGTGCGCCCTGTCCTTCTCTGGTCAATGTTTCATTGACGCGTTCTCGTAGTCACCGAAACGGCGACGACGAACCCGCCAAGACGCGGCGAGGCCAGCCCGGGGGAGCGGCCGTCAGGTCAGGGGGAGGCTGAAGCCGTCGTGGGTCCGGAGGAACCCGAGGCGCTCGTAGAACCGGTGGGCGTCGGTACGGGACCGGTCGGAGGTGAGCTGGACGAGCACCGCCCCACGTCGGCGGGCCTCGTCGACGGCGTACCGGACCATGGTCGCCCCGAGCCCGCCGCCGCGCCGGCCCGCGGCCACCCGGACGGCCTCGATCCGGGCCCGCAGGGCGCCGCGCCGGGCCAGGCCCGGCAACAGGGTGAGCTGCAGGGTCCCGACGACCGTGCCGTCGTCGTCGGCGACCAGGAGCAGGTGCCGCGGGTCGGCGTCGAGCTCGGCGAACGCGGCGAGGTAGGGCGCCAGGTCGTCCGGGGTCTCCCGGGTGGCGCCGAGCGGGTCGTCGGCCAGCAGCGCGACGACGGCGGGCACGTCACGGGCCGTGGCCCGGCGCAGGACGGGTTCGGGCACGGCGGGACCTCTCGACGCGGGACGGCGGGGGAGCGGGCTCCCCGAGTGTCCCGGAGTGATGTCGTGCGGCCGGGCTGGGAGTCCGCCGGGGTCAGCGGTCACCATGGCGGGCATGTCCCTCGACACCCGCGACCGGGCCGACGGCACCACCCCCGCCGCCGGCTCCGCTCCCGCACCGACCGGCGGCGACCCCGTCACGGTCTCGTTCACCCGTCGCGCCGACCCCGGCCACGCCGCGGAGATGACCGCCTGGATCCGCTCCGGCCTGCTCATGGCCGAGGGGTTCCCCGGCTTCCTCGGCGGCGGCTGGGTCCGCAGCCGGGACGGCTCCGACGAGTGGCACATGCTGGCCCGCTTCGACTCCCCGGAGTCGCTCGGGCGCTGGGAGGCCAGCCCGGAGCGCCGCTGGTGGCTCGGGTCCGCCCAGGGCCTGGCCGAGATGACCCGCGCCGAGCGCCGCACCGGGATCGAGGGCTGGTTCGACCAGCCGACCGCGGTGGAGACGGCGGGCCCGCCCCAGGTCACCCCGCCCCGCTGGAAGCAGGCGACGACGATCTGGCTCGTCTTCTTCCCGATGAACCTGCTGGCCACGGTGACCCTCGGCGCGCTGCTCGCGGACTGGCACGTCGTGCCGCGGCTGGCGGTCACGACGGTCGTCCTGACCCCGGTCATGGTGTACGTGATGCTGCCCTGGATCACCCGCGTGCTGGGGTGGTGGCTGCAGGGCCGCCGGTTCCGCGACCGGCACCACGTCCCGGTGGGCTGATCACCCCCGGGGGCTCCCCGGATCACGCGGAGCGAGGCCGCTACCGTCGTTCGGTGCTCACCTCCGAAGCGACGGTCGCCGCGCCGGCTCCGGTCGACACGCTCCGCGACCGTCGACGCCTGCGCTGGGCGGGCCGGCTCGGCCTCCTGGCGTTCGTGCTCGCCGTCGCGGTGCCCTTCCTGCCCGTGGTGCAGCACACGACCACGATCGTCTGGCCGTCGGTGACCGACGGCACCGCCGACGTCAACTCGCCGCTGGTCGCGCTGCGCCCGGAGACGATGTCGGTGGTCGTCCCCGCCGACGCGATCCGCAGCCTCGACGACCGCGCCGACGGCTCCGCCACGGTGCTGTCGACCGTCCCGCCGGAGTCGCCGGAGGGTGCCCGCTCCGGGATGGTCCTGACCGTCGCCGACGGCCAGCTGGCGCTGGTCGACCGCGGCCAGCAGCTCGCCACGGCGCCGCTGCGGGCCGGCCCGTCGGAGGTCCGGATCACCTCCGACGGCACGTCCACCACGATCGACCTGGGCTCGGGGGCACAGACCTTCGAGGGGGACCTGCGGCCGCAGGTCGTGGGGATCTACTCCGACCTGGACACCGCGCTCGACCCGACGGCGGGCACCGCGGTCCGGATCACCCCGGACACCCGCTTCGACACCAGCCCGTCGGTGTGGAAGACCGCGGCCACCGTCGTCGCCGCGGTGGCGCTGCTGGGCTCGCTGCTCGCGCTGGCCGGTGTCGACCGGCACCTGGGCCGCAGCCCGCACCGGGCGGGCCGCGACGCCATCGGCGGTCTCGCCGGCCGGTGGCCACCGCGGCTGCGCCGCTGGTGGTCGCGCGCCCGGCCCCGGCCGATCGACCTGATCGTCACCGTGGTGCTCGTCGGGTGGGCCGCGATCGGGGGCCAGACCTCCGACGACGGGTTCACCCTCGGCATCGTCCGCGACGTCCCCACCTCGGGCTACGTCGGCAACTACTACCGCTGGTACGACGCCGCGGAGGCGCCGTTCGGCTGGTTCTACGACCTCTACGCGCTGTGGGTGCGGGTCTCGGACTCGCTGCTGTGGCTGCGGCTGCCCTCGGTGCTGATGGGGATCATGGCCTGGTGGCTGGTCTCCCGCGGCCTGCTCCCGCGCCTGGGCCGTCAGGCCCGCCGCTCCCGCGCGGCCACCTGGGCCGCGGGCATGGTGTTCCTGGCGTTCTGGATGGCCTACAACTCCGGGCTGCGGCCCGAGCCGGTCGTCGTCGTGTGCTCGCTGCTGGCGCTGGTCTGCGTCGAGCGGGCGCTGGCCCTGCAGCGGCTGCTCCCGGTCGCGCTCGGCCTGTTCGCGGCGTCGATGGCGGTCGGGGCGAACCCGGCCGGGCTGATCGCGATCGCGCCGTTCATCGCCGGTGTGCGGCCGCTGTGGCACCTGCTCGCGGCCCGCATCCGGGCCGTCGGCACGGTCCCGGTGCTCGCGCCGCTGCTGGCCTCGGGCACCGCGATCCTGATGATCGCCTGGGCCGACCAGAGCTGGGCCGCGGTGATCGACTCCACCCGGCTGCGGTCCGACATCGGACCGGACTGGCCCTGGTACACCGAGATCGCCCAGCGCTACGCGCCGTTGTTCGAGGGGCTCGCGGACGGCTCCATCGCGCGCCGGTTCCCGATCCTGCTGGTCATCCTCTGCCTGCTGGCGTGCGTGGTCGTGCTGATCCGGCGCAACCGGATCCCGGGCGCCGCGCTCGGGCCGGCCCAGCGCCTCATCGGCAGCACCGTGATCGCGCTGCTGATCTTCGCGCTGACCCCGACGAAGTGGACCCACCACTTCGGCGACCTGGTCGGCCTCGGCTCGGGCATGGTCGCGCTCGCCGCGATCGCCACCGGCTCGGACGTCCTGCGCTCGCTGCGCAACCGGCTCGCGTTCCTGTCCGCGGTGTTCCTGGTGGCGGCGCTGTCCGCGGCCGGGCCGAACCTGTGGTGGTACACGAACAACTGGGGCGTGCCGTGGGCCGGTGAGCAGGTCACCGTCGCCGGCTACGAGCTCTCCACGATCCTGCTGCTCGTCGCGCTGCTGCTCGCCGCGGGCGCCGGGGTCGAGCACCTGCGCGGCATCCGCGAGGAACGCCACCCCGACCAGCTGGCGGGCGTCGAGCGGGCGCTGGGCCGGATCCCGCTGCTGGGCCGCTGGGTCCGGGCCCGGGACTGGCGCCGCGACGCGTCGTCGGCGCTGCGGGCGACGCGGCGGCTGCGGCTGACCTCGGCGCCGCTGGCGGTGCTGTGCGGGCTGCTGGTCACGTTCAACGTGTGGTCGATGGTCTCGGCCATCCAGGACCGCTCCGGGACCTGGACGATGGGCGCCGACGCGCTGTCGCACCCGTTCGGCGGGTCCTGCGGGCTCGCCAGCCAGGTGTTCGCCGAGCGCCGCCCCGTCGACGGCGTGCTGCCCCCCGCCCCGGAACCGACCGGGATGGCCGCTCCGGCCCGCTCCGGGCTGCTCCCGACGGTCGCCCCGCCGCCCCCGCCGGGGGAGCCGACCTCGACCCCGGCACCGCTGCCGCCGGGCGTCGTCCCCGCGAACAGTCCCGACGCCCAGCTGCTCGACCCCAACAGCGGGGGCAGCGGCTTCGTCCGCAACGGCATCCCGCCGACCGGCGGCGGGACCGGGGCGTCCGGGTTCGAGTACGTTCTGTCCGGCGGTCTGGGGAGCGACGCGGCGCCCGCGTTCGGCAGCTACCTGCCCCGCGGCGACCGCAACACCGGCACCCTGCGCACCCCCTGGGTGATGCTGACCGCCGACCAGCGCGCGGGCACCACGCCGCTGGTCGTCACCGCGGCCGGGCGCCTGGGCAACGGGAACCGGCTCACCGTCCAGTACGCGACGCGGCTGTCCGACGGGCGGGTCCGCGTGGTGGAGCAGACCACCCTCGACGACGGCCGGGTGGAGGAGATGCCGTGGCGCGAGCTGCGGTTCGACCTGCCCGACACCGCCCGCGCGGCGACCGAGGTCCGGATGGTGGTGCAGGACAACTCGCTCGGTGCCGACGGGTGGCTCGCCGTCGCACCGCTGCGCGCGCCGCAGCTGGCGCCGCTGTCGCAGGTCGTGGGCGACCAGCCGATGTTCCTGGAGTACCCGGTGTCGCTGGCCAGCCCGTGCCTGCACCCGTTCCGCACCTCGGGCGGGATCGCCGAGGTCCCGGCCTACCGGCTGCAGGCCGACGGCAGCCAGATGCGCGGCGACGGCGAGGGCTGGTCCTCCCCGCAGGCCGGCGGCCCGCTGGGCTGGATCACCGTGATCGGCAAGCAGACGGAGCTGCCCACCTACCTCGAGGGCGACCCGGGCCGGGACTGGGGCAAGGTGCAGGCGATCCAGCCGTACCGGCCGAACGCGGTCGCGCCGACCCTGGAGCGTCGCGACGTCGACCGTTCCGGGCTCTACAGCTCCGGTCCGCTGCCGGCGCCGCCGCCGGGCATCCCGTCGCCGAGCCGGTGACGGCGGCCCCGGGCCGGACCGGCCCGGGGTGCGGGGTCAGCCGCTGAACTCGACCGCGGGTGCCGCGGAGGGCTGCCTGCGCTCCGCGGGCGCCTCGTCCCCGGTCTCGCTGTCCGGCACGGCCCGTGCGGCCGGGACGGCCTCGGCGGCGGGCTCGTCGGTGGCCGGTGTCTGCGGCGCGGTGCCCGCCGTGTCGCCGTCCTGGGCGCGGCGGTGGGCCTCGACGACCTCGGACGGGATGCGGCCCCGCTCGGACAGCGTCCAGCCGTTCTCCCGGGCCCAGGCCCGCACCGCGCGGTTGTGCTCGCGGGTCGCGGCGTCCGAGCCGTCCGCACCGCTGCGCCCGCCCGACGGCGCGGACACGCCCGCGTTGCGTCCGGTGCGCGGGGACCCCGCGGCACGCGCGACCCCGACGAACGGGGCGAGCGCGTCCCGCAGCGCCGCGGCGTTGTCCGCGGTCAGGTCGATCTCGAACCGGCGGCCGTCGAGCCCGAAATCGACGGTCTCGTCGGCGTCGCCGCCGGTGATGTCGTCGACCAGCCGGATCGTCTCGACCTTCGCCACTGCAGTTCCTCCCGGTTCGCCGTCCCGGATTCACCCGGGGTCGCCGGAAGCATAACGACGGAGGCCCTCCTAATCGTGGGCGCCCGGCCGGGCGGAACGGCGGAACTCCCGCGCCCGGATCACACTCGGCCTGGTCGGACGCACCTCCCGGAGCGTTCCGATCAGGACGGCGAGGCCGATCAGGACAATGACCAGCAGTACTGCGACGACTGCGCTCACG
This sequence comes from Pseudonocardia sp. ICBG601, assembly GCF_020496245.1. Taxonomy (NCBI): domain Bacteria; kingdom Bacillati; phylum Actinomycetota; class Actinomycetes; order Pseudonocardiales; family Pseudonocardiaceae; genus Pseudonocardia; species Pseudonocardia sp. ICBG601. Next base: position 542,818 of record NZ_JAHLJA010000150.1, read on the forward strand.
GTGTTCTCCTCGCCGGTCGGTACGCGGCCACCCGCCGCCGGTGAAAGTGCGATGTACCGACGATAGGAGCGTGCCGAATGGGTCGGCGCGGTATTTGAGCAATTCTTGAGCCGTGCGCGCCGGGGGAGGGGCCGGGGTGGGTATGCCGAGCGTGCACCGCCGGGCCGTCGTGTGATCCGCCGATCATGTGATCCCGCTCTCGCCCGGATGCCGGACGTGATCTAGAATGCTCTACGAGCCGTAGAACACGGTGCCGACGCCGGACCGTTCGAGGGTCCTCCCACCCGGGCGTCGGGCCCCACCGCGCCGCCTCAGCGCCGGAGGTCCGTCCCGGGACGCGGGGACGGAAATGAGGCCACGGGGATGACGGTCGAAGCCGGTCTGGTCAACGCCGACCTGCGCCGCAAGCGGTCGGTGGACCTGGCGCAGCTGATCCACGAGCAGCACGGGGGACCCGTGACCGCGCTGCGCGAGGGGCTGCTGACCTACCCCTACCCGCACCCGGTGGCCGACTGGCACCGCGCGCGGACCGTCGTCCCGGCGATGCGGGGGACCGGCGAACTGACCCTGGTGGCCTCGACCGCACCGGACCGGAGCTCCCCGGCGACCGGCGTGGGGATCTGGGAGCTCGCCGTCACCGGGTCGGAGCCGCTGGCGCGCGGCGAGGCCGAGGGGTGGGCGCGGGCGCTGTTCGGGTACCGCTGCGCGCCGCTGGTGTACCGGCGCCGGACGGGCGGGTTGTTCCACCGCCCGACCGGCGTCGAGTTCGTCGTCTTCCACGGGGTGCACGGCCCGATGCACCCCTCCGACGTCGAGGAGTACGGCGCGAACGCCTGCGCCTGAGCGCTCAGAGCCGGTAGGACCGCAGCCAGACGGTCTGGGCGGCCCGGCGGAGCGCCGAGAGCACGTCCTCGGGCAGGACCTGGTCGGTGTCGGTCAGCACGTAGCCGAGGTCGCCGCCGGTGGACAGCGACTGCCCGACGACGTTGACGCCGGCGTCGGCCAGCAGCCGGTTGATGTCGGCGAGCACGCCGGGGGTGCTGGTGTGCAGGTAGGCGGTGCGGAACACCCCGGGCGGGTTCGGGGCGCCCACGTTGGGCAGGTTCACCGACAGGGGAGTGGCGCCGAGCTGCACGAAGTCGAGCAGCTTGCGCGAGACGAAGGTGCCGATGCCCTCCTGCGCCTCCTGGGTCGACCCGCCGATGTGCGGGGTCAGGATGACGTTGTCCAGGCCGCGCAGCGGTGAGTCGAACTCGTCGCCCTGGGCCTTGGGCTCGACCGGGAACACGTCGACGGCGGCGCCCGCGAGGTGCCCGGACAGGATGTTCTCCCGCAGGGCGTGCTCGTCGGTGACCATGCCGCGCGAGGCGTTGATGAACATCGAGCGGGGCTTCATCCGGGCGAACTGCTCGGCGCCGAAGAGGCCGGCGTTGCCCGGGCGGCCGTCGACGTGGATGGAGACGACGTCGGACTCGGCCAGCAGTGCGTCCAGGCTGGGCATCCGCCGGGCGTTGCCGTGGGCGAGCCGGTCGGCGGTGTCGTAGAACACGACCTGCAGTCCGATGGCCTCGGCCATGTTGGACAGCTGGGTGCCGATGTTGCCGTAGCCGACGATGCCCAGGGTGCGGCCGCGGAACTCGTGGGCGCCCTTGGCGGACTTGTCCCAGACGCCCTCGTGCATCCGCTGGGTCTTCTCGGTCAGCCGCCGCGCCAGGACGACGATCTCACCGATGACCAGCTCGACGACGCTGCGCGTGTTGGAGTACGGCGCGTTGAACACGGCGATGCCGCGCTCGGCGGCCGCGGTGAGGTCGACCTGGTTGGTGCCGATGCAGAAGCAGCCGACGGCCAGCAGGTCCTTGGCGGCGTCGAGCACCTCGGCGGTGATCGTGGTGTTGGAGCGGATGCCGAGCAGCTGCACACCGGCGAGCGCGTCGTGCAGCTCGTCGCCGCTGAGCGACCCGGGTCGGGTCTCGACCTCGAAGCCGTCGCGTCGGAACGCCTCGGCCGCGCCGGGGTGGATGTTTTCCAGCAACAGGACCTTCACGCGTCCAACCTAGGACGCCGGGAGGTCCCGGAGGCACCGGGGCCGGGTGATCCTTGCGGCATGACGCCGTACGGGGGGTAGGACGGTCACCCCGGTGAGCGGGCCCGCAACGCTCGAACTGTCATAACGTGCATTATCGGCTTAACGCTACGGTGGGTCGGTGACCGCCGCTATCCATCATGTCGAGCTGTGGACCCGAGACCTCGCCGGGACGGCGCCGTCGTTCCACTGGCTGTTCACCGAGCTCGGCTGGACCCTGCGGGACGACGGCTGGGACCGCGGCCGGATCTGGAGCCACCCGTCGGGTGTGTACGTCGTCCTGGAACAGTCGCCGGCCGTCCACGGCGTGCACGACCGGACGCGTCCGGGCCTGAACCATCTGGCCCTGGCCGTGTCCGGTCGAGCCCGGCTCGACGCGCTGCGGGCGGACTGCGCCGCACACGGGTGGTCCGAGCTGTTCGCCGGGACCTACCCGCACGCCGGCGGACCGGACCACACCGCGTTGTTCGTGGAGAACGCCGAGGGCTTCGAGGTGGAGCTCGTCGCGCCCTGACCGGACCGGCTCAGTTGCCGCGGCCGGTGGCGTCCTGCAGCTCGTCGATCCGCTTCGAGGCCTCGGCCTTGGTGAGCTTGTCCAGGTCCTCCGGGGCGTCCTGCCCGGCCTGCTGCAGCAGCGTCTCCAGGTACGACCGCTGCGGGCCGGTCATCGGCTCGTCGCCGGTCGTCCAGTCCGCGGGGTCCTTCTCGGCCGTCCCGGGGTCGACGGCGTCGGTGCTGTGGTCGTTGGTCATGGGTCGAACGTATCTTCGACCGGCACTCCCCGCACGTCGAGCCGTCCCGGCTCCACCGCAACTGTCATAACGACGACCCGGTCGGTGTCGGTGCCGGTCACTACGCTGCCGCTGTGCCCCTGGACGAGTACCGCCGCCGGCGCGACGCGCGGCGCACGCCCGAGCCGGTGCCCGAGCACGACGCCGGGCCGCCGGGCGCCGTCGGCGACCGGTTCGTCGTCCAGGAGCACCACGCGACGGCGCTGCACTGGGACCTGCGGCTCGAACGCGACGGCGTCCTGGCGTCGTGGGCGGTCCCCAAGGGACTGCCCGAGGACTCCGAGACCGTCCGGATGGCCGTGCGCACCGAGGACCACCCGCTGGAGTACCTGGAGTTCTCCGGGGAGATCCCGCGCGGCGAGTACGGCGGCGGCGGGATGGCGATCTGGGACCACGGCCGCTACGACACCGAGAAGTGGAACGACCGCGAGATCGCGTTCGTCCTGCACGGCGGGCGCGTCCGCGGCCGGTTCGTGCTGCTGCACCGCAGCTCCGGCGGGCGGAAGGACAACTGGCTGCTGCGCCGCACCCGGGACCAGCCCGACGGCATGGACGCCGGGGGTGACCCGCTCCCCCACGACGTCGTCCTGGCCGTCCCCCGCCCCGCCGACCGGCTGCCCACCGGGGACGGCTGGACGGTCCGCCCGGTCTTCGGTGGCCGCCGGGTGCTGGTGCGGGTGGACGGCGGGCGGCTCTCCCTGCGCCCCGTGGACGACGATGGCCGGGCCGGGGAGCCGTTCGACCCGCCGGGTGCGCTGCGGGGCCTGGGGCCCGCCCTGGGCGCCGGTGGGCACCTGCTCGACGCCGAGCTGACCGGGCGCGGCGAGCTGTGGGTGGCCGACGTCCTGCACACCGGCGGCCGCGACGTCCGGGCGCTGCCCGCCGAACAGCGTCGCGCGCTGCTGGAGGAGCTGCCGCTGGACGGGCCGCACCGGCGGGCGGCGCCGTCGTACCCGAACGCGGGTGCCCGGCTGCTCGACGCGGTGCGCGACCAGGGCCTGCCCGGGGTGGTCGCCGTCCGGGCCGGTTCCGGGTACCCCGAGGGCGCGGGCGACGACTGGCGGGAGGTCCGGGTGGACGGTGCGAGCCGGAAGGCGGCGCAGCGCGGGTCGGCACGGCGTGGGACTGCACAGCGCGGGGCTGCACAGCGCGAGGGGTACGGGCGGGCGTCGCTGTCCAACCCGGACAAGGTGCTCTACCCGGCCACCGGCACGACGAAGGCCGACGTGCTGGGGCACTACCTGGCCGTCGCCGAGGTGATGGTGCCGCACCTCGACGCCCGGCCGGCGACGCTCAAGCGCTGGCCGGACGGGGTGGAGGGGCAGTCGTTCTTCGAGAAGAACGTGGCGCGGCACGCGCCGGGCTGGCTGCGCACCGCCCGCGTCGGGACGCCCGGCGGCCGGTCGGAGTCCGCGGACTTCGCGGTGCTCTCCGACGCCGAGGGGCTGGCCTGGGCGGCGAACCTGGCGGCGCTGGAGCTGCACGTGCCGCAGTGGCGCCTGGGCCCGCGCGACGGGCGCCACCCGCCGGACCGTGTGGTGTTCGACCTGGACCCGGGCGAGGGCACGACGATCGTGGACTGCGCCCGGGTGGCGCTGTGGCTGCGGGACCTGCTCGACGGGCACGGGCTGGCGGTGTACCCGTCGACGTCGGGCGGGAAGGGGATGCAGCTCTACCTGCCGGCGCGGGTCACCGACCCGGACCGGACCAGCGGGTTCGCCCGTGAGGTGGCCGAGCGGCTCGCCGAGAAGCACCGGCGCGAGGTGATCGCGGTGATGACCCGGGCCCGTCGGCGCGGGAAGATCTTCGTCGACTGGAGCCAGAACAACACCGCGAAGACCACCATCGCCTCCTACTCGCTGCGCGGCCGCGAGCGCCCCACGGTGGCGACCCCGGTGACCTGGGATGAGGTCGAGGGCTGCCGCGAGCCCGCGGACCTGGTGTTCACACTCGACGACCTGCCGGCCCGGCTGGACGCGCACGGGGACCTGATGCGTCCCCTGATCGACACCGAGGGTTTCCGGCTCCCCCGTGGTGGCGTGATCGGGCAGGTGCCAGGCTGACCGCCGTGCACCACCCGTACCTCGACGGTCCGCACCCCCGCGCCTACGCCCACCGTGGCTGGCACATCGGGGAGCTGGCCGGCTGTGAGAACACCGTCGCCGCGTTCACCGCCGCCGCCGACCACGGTCTGCGCTACGTCGAGATGGACGTGCACGCCAGCGCCGACGGAGTGCCGTTCGTGCACCACGACCCGACGCTGGACCGCACCACCGACGGCACCGGCCGGATCGACGCGCGCCCCGCCGCGGAGCTCGACACCGTGCGGGTCACCGGGGCACAGCGCGCCGAGCCGCTGCCGCGGCTGGCCGAGGTGCTCGCCGCGGTCCCCGGGGTGCGGGTGACGATCGAGCTGAAGTCGGCCGAGGTCGTCGCGCCGACGCTGGCGGTGCTCGACGCCGCCGACGCCTGGGACCGGGTGTGTCTGGGCTCGTTCTCCGCACGCTGGCTGGGCGTCGCCCGGACGCTGGCCGGGCCGAGGCTGTGCACGTCGATGGGGCAGACCGAGGTGGTGGCGCTGCGGGCCCGCGCGTGGGGCGTCCCGGGCCGGCTCCTGCCGGCGTCGGCGGGGGTGTTCGCGCAGGTCCCGCCGATGTTCGGGCCGATCCCGGTGGCGTCGGACCGCCGGTTCGTCTCCGCGGCGCACCGGGCCGGGCACGAGGTGCACGTGTGGACTGTGGACGAGCCCGAGCAGATGCGACGGCTGCTGGCCCTCGGGGTGGACGGGCTGCTGTCCGACCGGCCGGACCGGCTGCTCGACGTCGTCGGGAGCTGACCGGGTGGGCGCCTGCGTAGATGATCGGAGGCCGGGTCCCGCGGGCGTCGATACGCTCGCGCCGTGACCGCCTCGACCGCTCCGACCGCAGAGCCGGCCCCGCCCCGCCGATCCCGGCTGTGGGCCTGGGGCCTGTGGGACTGGGGCTCCTCGGGGTTCCAGCACATCGCGCTGACCTTCGTGTTCTCGGTGTACCTGACCGACGCCGTCGGGGCGGACCTGCCGGGCTCGGTCAGTGCGAACAGCTGGCTGGCGTGGTCGACCGCGGCCGCCGGGGTGCTGATCGCGCTGATGGCGCCGGTGGTCGGGCAGAGCGCGGACCGCACGGGGCGGCGGCTGCGGGCGACCGGGGTGTGGACGGCGCTGGTCGTGGTCTGCATGGCCGGGATGTTCTTCGTCCGCGACGACTGGTCCTACCTGTGGCTGGGCCTGCTGCTGCTGGCGCTGGCGTCGATCTTCGCCGAGCTGGCGGCGGTGTCGTACTACGCGCTGATGGCGCAGGTGTCGACGCCGGCGACGGTGGGGCGGGTGTCGGGCTTCGGCTGGGCGCTGGGCTACATCGGCGGGATCGTGCTGCTGCTCGGGGTGTACGTGTTCCTGCTGTCCGGCGACGGCGGGCTGCTCGGTGTCCCGACCGCCGACGGGCTGGACGTGCGGATCGCGGTGCTGGTGGCGGCCGTGTGGTTCGCGGTGTTCGCCGCGCCGATGTTCTTCCTGCTGCCCGAGACGCCGCCGGTGGCGCCGGACGCCCCGAAGCTGGGTGTGGCCGGTTCCTACCGCAGGCTGGTGACCGACCTGCGCGCGCTCTACCGGGCCAGCCCGCACACGGTGTACTTCCTCGGGGCGAGCGCGCTGTACCGGGACGGCCTCAACGCGATCTTCGCCTTCGGCGGGGTCCTGGCGGTGACGGTGTACGGGCTGGAGCCGGGCCAGGTGCTGATCTTCGGCGTGGCGATCAACGTGGTGTCCGCGGCCGGGGCGCTGCTCGGGGGCAGGCTCGACGACCGGTTCGGCCCGAAGGCCGTCGTGGTCGGCTCGCTGGCCGGGCTGGTCGTGGTCGGGGTGGTGCTGCTGCTGGTGTCCGGGCCGACCATGTTCTGGATCTTCGGTCTGGTGCTGGGGCTGTTCGTGGGGCCGGCGCAGGCGTCGTCGCGGTCGTACCTGCTGCGGGTGTGCCCGCCGCAGCAGGAGGGCCAGCTGTTCGGTCTGTACGCGACGACCGGGCGCGCGGTGTCGTTCCTGGCGCCGGCGCTCATCGGCCTGTTCACCTACGTGTTCGGCTCGGACCGGGCCGGGACGATCGGGATCGTGCTGGTCCTGGCGGCGGGACTGGTCGCGCTGCTGCCGGTGCGCTCCCCCGGCCGTGCACCGGTCCGGTCGGCTGTGTGAACACTCGTCGACGCCCGGGTGAGCACCGTCACACATGGCTGACACGTCACATCGGAGTGTGTAACGGGCGGCGATAGGGAACACTGGTCAATCGGGCGCAGAGCGGGTTACCGCGAGGTAACTCGAGCGGGTCCGTTCTGCCCTGCCGCCGGAATACCGTAGCTCCACGCACGTTACACCCGGTGGCGGAGACGTAACCGTCGAGGTGCTCCCTCGACATCGCGCTACAGGAGGGTGACGCATGGCCGACCGCGTTCTGCGTGGCAGCCGGCTCGGGGCTGTCAGCTACGAGACGGACCGCAACCACGACCTGGCGCCGCGGCAGATGGTCCGTTATGTGTCCGAGTCCGGCTACGAGTTCCAGGTGCCGTTCGCGAACGACGCCGAGGCTCCCGCGACGTGGGAGTCCCCGCAGGGCGGCGTCGGTCGCCGGGTGGACGGGACCGAGCCGGAGCAGAAGAAGCAGAAGCCGCCGCGTACGCACTGGGACATGCTGCTCGAGCGCCGGTCGATCGCCGAGCTCGAGGAGCTGCTCGACGAGCGCCTGGAGCTGCTGCGCGAGCGGCGCGCCGAGATCGCCTGATCCCGGCCGCACCGCAGGCACACACCGGACCACCACCCGGTGACCACGGAGCCCGGATCCCGCAGGGGGTCCGGGCTCCGTCGCGTCCGGGCATGATGACCGGTGATGAACGATCAGCAGACCGGCACCGACAGCACCGACAGCACTGCCAGCACCGCACGCCCCGCCCGGGCGGTCCGCGACCTCGCCGACGACCACGTCCGGCGTCTCGCCGAGCTCGACCCGGTCCTCGCCGGTGACCTCGGCTGGACCGAGCGGCAGGACGAGCTGCCCGACCTCTCCCCCGACGGCACCGCCGCGCTCGTCGCCGCCTGCCGGGAGACCCTGGAGCGGCTGGACACCACCACGGGCGCCCGCGAGCCCGCCGACCCCGACGAGCGTCGCTGCGCGCGGCTGCTGCGCGAGCGTCTTGGCGCCCAGCTCGACCACCTGGGCTCCGGGGAGCCGCTGCGCGCGGTGCAGGAGCTGTTCGGGCCGCTGGCGACCCTACGGACCGCGTTCACCCTCATGCCGGTCGACGGCGACGACGACTGGGCCACCGTCGCCGCGCGGATGGCGCGGGTCCCCGAGGCCCTTGCCGGGTACCGGGCGTCGCTGGCCGAGGGACGCCGTCGCGGGCTGTTCGCCGCGCCGCGCCAGGTGGTGCGGGTGACCGAGCAGATCGACGCCTGGAACGGCGACGCCGGCGGCCGCGGCTGGTTCGCCGGGTTCGCCGCGGACGCCTCCGTCGGTGACGCCGTGCGCGCCGACCTGGACCGCGGTGCGCGGGAGGCGACGGCGGCGCTCGGCGAGCTGCGGGACTGGCTGGCCGCGGAGTACCTGCCGGCCGCGGAGGGGACCCCGGACGGCGTGGGCCCCGACCGGTACCGGATCGCGAACCGGTTCTGGAACGGCGCCGACATCGACACCGTCGAGGTCTACGAGTGGGGCTGGTCGGAGTTCCGCCGGATCCGCGAGGAGATGGCCGTCGAGGCCGCGCGGATCGTGCCCGGCGGCAGCGTGCGCGAGGCGATGGAGTTCCTGGAGACCGACGGGGGCTCGACCGGGGTCGTCGTCGGCGGGGAGGCCGCCCGGGCGCACCTGCAGAAGATCATGGACGACACGATCGCCGAGCTCGACGGTGTCCACTTCGACCTGTCCGGCCGGCTGCGGGAGGTCGAGTCCCGGCTGGCGCCGGCGGGCAGCGCGGCGGCGCCGTACTACACACCGCCGGCGCTGGACTTCTCGCGGCCGGGCCGGACCTGGCTGCCCGCGAGCGAGGACGACCGCTACCCGCTGTGGGACCTGATCAGCACCTGGTACCACGAGGGCGTCCCGGGCCATCACCTGCAGCTGGCGTCGTGGGCGGTGCGCAGCCGGGAGCTGTCGACGTTCCAGACGTCGCTGGTGGGTGCGGTGAGCGCGGACGTGGAGGGCTGGGCGCTCTACGCGGAACGGCTGATGGACGAGCTGGGCCACCACTCCGACCCGGGCTCTAGGCTGGGCTACCTCAACGCCCAGATGCTGCGCGCGGTGCGCGTGGTGATCGACCTGGGAATGCACCTGTCGCTGCCGGTCCCCGACGACTCCCCGGTCGGGCCCGGGGAGCGCTGGACCCCGGAGCTGGGGCGGGAGTTCTTCGGCCGGCACGTCGGCGGCGGGGACGCGATGGCCGACTCGGAGCTGCTGCGCTATCTCGGCGGACCGGCCCAGGCGATCGGCTACAAGCTGGGCGAGCGGGCCTGGCTGACCGGGCGGGAGCGGGCCCGGGCCGCGCACGCCGCCCGCGGGGAGGAGTTCGACCTCGCCGCGTGGCACGCCGCCGCGCTCGCGCAGGGCACGCTGGGTCTCGACGACCTGGTGCCGGAGCTGGCGGCCCTGCCGGCGCGCGCCTGAGCGCACCCGGGGGCGCCGCGCGGCTCAGCCGTGTGCGGCGCCCTCGGTGACCGGGCCCGCGGGGCGCTGGGGGGTGTCGCGGCCGAGCCGGTGCGACAGGCCCCAGCAGGTGACCCGCCACAGCGCCTCGGCGACGATGCCGCCGCTCATCTTGGAGGCGCCGCGCTCCCGCTCGGTGAAGGTGATCGGGACCTCGCTGACCCGGAACCCGGCCTGCAGGGCCCGCCAGGCCATGTCCACCTGGAAGCAGTAGCCCTGGGAGGCGACCGAGTCCAGCTGCAGCTGCTCGAGCACGGTGCGCCGATAGACGCGGTAGCCGCCGGTGATGTCGCGCAGCGGCACGCCGAGCGCGAGGCGGGAGTAGAGGTTGCCGCCGCGGGAGAGGACCTCGCGGTGCCAGGGCCAGTTCACGACGCGCCCGCCGGGCACGTAGCGGGAGCCGAGGACGACGTCGGCGTCGGACAGGGCGGCGAGCAGCGCGGGGAGGTCCTCGGGGGCGTGCGAGCCGTCGGCGTCCATCTCGACGACGACCTGGTGCTCGCCGGTCAGCGCGTGCCGGAAGCCGTCGAGGTAGGCGGCGCCGAGGCCGTCCTTGCCGGAGCGGTGCAGGACGCGGACCCGCTCGTCGGCGGCGGCGAGGGCGTCGGCGAGCTCTCCGGTGCCGTCGGGGCTGGCGTCGTCGACGACGAGGACGTCGGCGTCGGGCAGCGCGGCGTGCAGCCGCGCGACGGCGGGACCGAGGTTCTCCCGCTCGTCGTAGGTGGGAACCACGACCAGGACCGGGCCCGGCGGTTCGACCATTCTCGTCCTCTCCCCCGCCCGATCGGTGTCGACCGGACGACCCTACCCGTACCGACCGCACCTGCTCGGTCACCGCTCGTCGTAGTGCGGCGGAGCGCGGTCGTGCGGACAGCGTAGTGGAGCGCTGCGACCGTCCGACGCGGCGGCATCGGACGCGGGGCCCGATCCGGGGCCGGAGCGGGTGTGGGACGGGGACGGCGGTCAGCGGGTCCCGGCGAGCAGATGGGCGTTGCCCAGCGCCTCCAGGACACCGCCGCGGGCCCGGCCGCCGGTGTTCTCACCGGGGAGGAACCACTCGTAGCCGTAGGCGGCGGCGAAGCCCGCCTCGTCGACCGCGTCCGGGGCGATCTGGCTGGCGTGGGCGAGCATCGCGGCCCGCTTGACGGCGAGCTCGGCCGGTCCGCCCCCGACGGCGACGGCGATCTCGGCGGTGACCCGGCCGTAGCCGACACCCGCGGCGTGCGCGGCGCCGTGGACGAGGTGCCGGTCGCGCGCGGCCAGCGCGAGGTGCTCGCGGTCGACGGTCATCCGGTAGCCGTGGGCGCCGGTGAGCGAGCAGGCGATGGCGCCCGCGGCGTGCGCGGCGCGGTGGTCGGGGTGGCCGTAGATGCCGGCGTCGTCGTCGTGCAGGACGGTGCCCGCGCCCTCGGCGTCGACGATCTCGGCGACCGCGCGGCCGAGCGCGACGGGGTCGGCGCCGGCGAGGGCGCGCGGGTGGCGCAGGCCGGGGCCGCCGGGCAGGCCGGAGTCGCGGTGCCCGAGCAGCACCAGGCGGTGCACGCCGAGCAGGGCGGCGGCGTCGGTGAGCTCGCGGCGGCGGCGGTCGGGGACGGTCTCGCCGGGCTCCAGGGGGAGGCGGGACTCCCCGAGGTCACCGCCGGTGGCCATGACGAGCACGACGCGGGCGCCCGCGTCGGCGAGGCGGCGCAGGGTCAGGCCGGTGAAGATCGACTCGTCGTCGGGGTGGGCGTGCAGGGCCAGGACGGTCTGGCCGGAGAGGGTGTGCACCTGGTGATCGCTTCGCGTGCGGGGCCGGGGCGGCCGGTACGGACACGGGTCCGGAGCGGGTCGGTACCCGGGCGGCGCGAGCGGTCCACGGACGGTGAGCCGGGACGGCGGTGTCAGCCGCGCGGGGACGGACCCCGACGACAGCGACACGCGGCGGCGCGCACGGGGCGCGCGGCGGCGGCGGTCGTCGGCTCGATCACGCGGGAGATGATGGCAGGGGCGCCGTCGCGGGTCCACACCGGGGCCCCGCGACGGCGCTCACACCGCTCGGTCAGACCGTGCTCCTCGGCATGATCAGCCAGAGGGCGAGGTAGATGACGAACTGCGGGCCGGGCAGCAGGCAGGACAGCACGAACAGGAACCGCACGGTGTTGCGGCCGAGCCCGAAGCGGTCCGCGAGCCCGGCGCACACCCCCGCGATCACCTTCCCGCTGCGGGGCCGGACCAGGCGCTGGGACTGGGGCATGCTCACTGCGTTCTCCTTCGTACTGCGGACTCGACCTCCCCCACCCTGGCACCACCGGCGTCCGGCGCGCTCGGGGAACACCCGGAGGGTGACCCCGAACGCGCCTCGGGGGTCGCTACAGGACGACGAGGTCGCGGGCGGTGGTGTTGAGCCGCTCCACGCCGTCGGCGGTGACGACGACGATGTCCTCGATCCGGGCGCCCCACTTGCCGGCCTGGTAGATGCCGGGCTCGACGGAGAAGGTCATGCCCTCGGTGAGCACGAGGTCGTTGCCGCCGACGATGTAGGGCTCCTCGTGCACGTCGAGGCCGATGCCGTGCCCGGTGCGGTGGATGAAGTGCTCACCGTGCCCGGCGGCGGCGATGTGCTCGCGGGCGGCGCGGTCGATGTCGGCGGCGGTCGCACCGGGCCGGACGGCGGCGACGGCGCGCTCCTGGGCCTCCTGCAGCACCGCGTAGGTCTCCTTGACCTCCGGGCCGGGCTCGCCGCCGACGGCGTAGGTGCGGGTGCAGTCGGAGTTGTAGCCGCCGGGCAGCGGCCCGCCGATGTCGATGACGACGACGTCGCCGGCCTCGATCACGCGGTCGGAGACGTCGTGGTGCGGGCTGGCGCCGTTGGGGCCGGAGCCGACGATGACGAACGCGGCCTCGGTGTGGCCCTCGGCGACGATCGCGGCGGTGATGTCGGCGCCGACCTCGGCCTCGGTGCGGCCGGGGCGCAGGAACTCGCCCATCCGCCGGTGCACCCGGTCGATGGCGGCGCCGGCCTCGCGCAGGCGGTCGATCTCGGCGGGGTCCTTGCGCATGCGGAGCTCGCGCAGCACGGTGCCGCCGAGGTACTGCGGGACGTCGGGGAAGGCGTGGCGCAGGCCGAGGACGTGGCGGGCGGGCATGTCGTCGTCGACCGACATCCGGGTGGGGCCGCCGGCGAGGTCGCTGACCAGCAGGTACGGGTCCTCGCCGTCGGTCCAGGTGACCAGGTCGATGCCGAGGGCCTCCAGCGGCACACCGGCGAACCCGGGCGCCTCCAGCGACGGGACGACGAGCGCGGGCGGCGCCCGGTGCCCGGCGGCCGGGACGATCAGACAGGTCAGGCGCTCGTGCGAGGACCCGTCGAACCCGGTCAGGTAGCGCAGGTCGGTTCCCGGGGTCAGGAACAGCACGTCGGTGCCCTGCTCGGCGGCGTGCTCACCGGCACGGCGCAGCCGGTCGGCGAGCAGCTCGGTGGGGACGGCATCGGTCATGACCGTGAGCGTAGGCGGGCACGGGGGGTACACGACCGCCACCCGGAGCACCGCGGCGTGGGCCGGGCGGAGGCCGGTGGGCGTCCGGACGCGCTGCGTGACCGGACGCCTGCGGAACCGGCGGGCGGGTCAGTCGGTGTCGAGCGCGGTGGGGTGCGCGGTGACGGTCCCGGCGAGCTCGACGAGCTTGACGTTGAGGTCCTGAGAGGTGCGGCGGAGCACGTCGAAGGCCTCCTCGGCGGTGAGCCCGCGGCGCGCCATCAGGATGCCCTTGGCCTGGCCGATCACGTCGCGCGAGGCGATCGCCTGACGCAGCTGGGTCTCCTGAAGCCCGGAGTTGGACACGGCGACGCAGGTGGCCAGGGCCAGCGACGCGTGCGTGGCGAGCAGCATCAGCCGGTCGCGGTCGGCGGAGGTGAACGCCCGGCGGTCGGTGGCGTAGACGTTGAGCGCGCCGGGCAGCCGCGGCGGCTCGGCGTTGGGGATCAGCGAGACCGCCAGCACCGAGTGGAACCCGTGCCCGACGGCGGCGTGGGCGAAGTCGCTCCAGCGGCTCTCGGCGGCGAGGTCGTCGGAGGAGGCCAGCGCGGGGCCGTCGGCGCGGGCGGCCTCGACGCAGGGGCCGCGGCCGCTGGCGTACTGGGCCTCGTCGATCGAGGAGGCGGCGGGGTCGGTCTCGACGGGGGTGTGGAAGCGGCCGTCGTCGTCGCGGAGGGTGACGCTGACCATGTCCGCGCCGGGCACGACCCGGCGGACCGCGGCGACGACCCGGGCGAGGACGTCGGCGACCGAGCCGGAGGCGAGCAGTGCGCCGGTGAGCGCGGCGAACTCGCGGGCGAGCGGGCCGGTGTCGGCCAGGGCGTCCTCGGCGGGGCCGCCGCGCTGCTCGGTGACGACGAACAGGTCCCGCTCGGCGGTCCAGTCGTCGCGCCCGGTGACCGCAGCAGGTCCGCTGTTCGTGGTGGTTCCGCTGTTCTCCACACCGGGCATTCTGCACGGTCCGCGCGGGTGCGGCGCCCACCCGGGTACGGCGGCGGTGCCAGACTCGCGGCATGAGTGAGCGCCCGCTGATGCTGCTGGACTCCGCGAGCATGTACTTCCGTGCCTACTTCGGCGTGCCGGAGAGCGTCACCGCCCCGGACGGGACGCCGGTGAACGCGGTGCGCGGGTTCACCGACATGATCGCGCGGCTGGTCACCGAGCACCGCCCGGTGCGGCTGGTGGCCTGCCTGGACCTGGACTGGCGGCCGGCGTTCCGGGTGGACGCGCTGCCGTCGTACAAGGCGCACCGGGTGGAGGCGGGCCGGGCCGGCGACGAGGTGCCGGCCGGGGTGCCCGAGGAGGTGCCGGACACCCTCGCCCCGCAGGTGCCGCTGATCATGGAGGTGCTGGCGGCGGCGGGGATCGCCACCGGTGGGGCCGTGGGCTGCGAGGCCGACGACGTGATCGGGACCCTGGCCCACCGCGAGGCCGTCGACCCGGTGCTGGGGGTGTCCGGGGACCGGGACCTCATGCAGATCGTGCGCGACGCCCCGCCGGTGCGGCTGCTCTACATCGGCCGCGGGCTGAACAAGGCCGAGAACCTGGGCCCGGACGACGTCGCGGAGAAGTTCGGGGTGCCCCGGGAGCGGGCGGGCGCGGCGTACGCGGAGATGGCGATGCTGCGCGGGGACCCCTCCGACGGGCTGCCCGGCGTGCCCGGGGTCGGTGCGAAGACCGCGGCGACGTTGGTGGGCCGGTTCGGCTCGTGGGCGGAGCTGCTGGCCGCGGTCGGCGACGGCGACACCCGGATCGGGGCGGGGCCGCGGGCGAAGCTGGCGGCGGCGCGGGACTACCTCGACGTCGTCGAGCCGGTGGTGCGGGTGCGGACCGACGCCGAGGTCGACCTGAGCCGCGACGACGTGCTCCCGGCGGCGTTCGCCGACCCGGACCGGCTCGACGAGCTGGCACGGCGGTGGGGTCTGGAGTCCTCGGTGGGGCGACTGCGGAAGGCCCTGGACGCGGCGGCGTCGTCGTGACCTGCCCGGACCACGGGCTGCCGATCCCGCCGTCGTCGGCGTACGACGAGGCCGTGGCCCGGGAGACCGCGGTGCGCGCGGCGGCGGCCGAGCCGATCACCTCCCCCCACGACGGCGCCCCCGCCGCGGTGCGGGAGGCGGTGGCGGACGCGGTCGAGGAGCTGCGGGACGAGCTGCTGGCGTTGTCGCACGACCTGCACGCCCACCCGGAGACCGCGTTCTCCGAGCACCGCTCGGTCGCCGCGGTGGCCGCGCTGCTGGCCGGGCACGGGATCGACGCCGCCGTCGGCGTGCACGGGCTCGACACGGCGCTGCGGGCGACGCTCGGCTCCGGGGACGGCCCGACGGTCGCGGTGCTCGCCGAGTACGACGCGCTGCCCGGCATCGGGCACGCCTGCGGGCACAACGTGATCTGCTCGGCGGCGGTGGGCGCGTTCCTGGCGCTGGCGCGGGTGCTCGCCGCGCACCCGGTCGGCGGCACCGTGGTGCTGCTCGGCACGCCCGCGGAGGAGGGCGGGGGCGGGAAGGAGACGATGGCCCGCGACGGTGCCTTCGACGGCGTCGACGCCGCGGTGATGCTGCACCCGTTCGCCCACGACATCGCCGACCACCCGTTCCTGGGGCGCCGCCAGCTGGAGGTGACCTACCACGGGGTCGCCGCGCACGCCTCGGCCCAACCGCACCGCGGCCGCAACGCCCTGGACGCGGTCGTCCTGGGCTACCAGGGGATCGCGATGCTGCGCCAGCACATCCCCGACGGGGACCGGGTGCACGGCATCGTCGTCGACGGCGGGCAGGCGCCCAACGTCGTGCCGGAGCGGGCGTCGGCGCGCTACTACCTGCGCTCGCAGCACCCGGAGACGTTGCGGGACCTGACCACGCGGGTGGAGGCGATCGCCGTCGCGGCGGCGGCGATGACCGGCTGCGGCCACACCCTGGAGTGGGACCCGCGCCCGCCGTACCTGCCGATCCGCCACAACCGGACCCTCGCCGCGCGCTGGGCGGTGCACCAGGCCGGGCGGGGGCGCACGGTGTACCCGCGCGGGGTGGTGCCGGAGTCCGAGACCGGGTCGACCGACCTGGGCAACGTCTCGCTGCGGGTGCCGTCGATCCATCCGATGATCGCGATCGCGGAGCCGGGCACCGCGCTGCACACCACCGGGTTCGCCGAGGCCGCGGCGGGTGCGGCCGGGGACCGCGCGGTGCTCGACGGCGCCGCCGGGCTGGCGACGGTGGTGGCCGACCTGCTGCACGACGCGGCGCTGCGCGGGGCGGTCGCGGCGGAGTTCGCCGAGGCGGGCGGCCCGGTGGACGTGCCCGCGTTCTTCGACTGAGGCTCAGCCGCCGTGGCCGCCGGTGCGGCGCTCACGCGGCGCGGCGCGGGTGTGGATCTTCTCGCCCTGCGGGCCGAACAGGCTGAGCAGCTCGACGGCGCGGTCGCGGTCGGCGGAGCCGAACCAGTGCGGGACGTGGGTGTCGAACTCGGCGGCCTCCCCGGCGCCGAGCACGACGTCGTGCCCGCCGAGGACCAGGCGCAGCCTGCCGTCGAGGACGTAGAGCCACTCGTAGCCCTCGTGCACCCGCGGGTCGGGCTCGTCGCCGCGGAACGGGATGAGCATCTTGAACGCCTGCAGCCCGCCGGGGCGCTCGGTCAGCGGGACGACGGTCATCCCGTTGGCCCGGCGCGGCCGCAGCCGCACCCGTGGGTCGCCGACCGGTGGGGCCGCGACGAGCTCGTCGAGCGGCACCTGGTGGGCGGCCGCGATCGGGAGCAGCAGCTCCAGGGTCGGGCGGCGCCCGCCGGACTCGAGGCGCGACAGCGTGCTCACCGAGATGCCGGTGGCCTCGGACAGGTCGGCCAGGGTCATGCCGTGCGCGGTGCGCAGCCCGGCCAGCCGGGGGCCGACGCCGGCCAGGGTGTCCGCGATCGCCTCGTTCACACCGGGCAGTTTGCCATCCCGGCAACGATGTTTGCCAGTGTCGCGCCGTGGCGCGCAGGGTGGTCCCATGACCTCCTCTCCCGCAGACCCGTTCGGTGCCGCGTCCGAGCGCCGGGTCGCCGCGCTCGTCGCGGGCGACCGGGTGCACGGACTCACCACCGGCACCAGCACAGCCGCTGCGCCCACCCCGCCCACCCGACCCACCGGAGGAGCCACCGTGACCGAGGACCGCTGGTCCGCGGCGTTCTGGGACGCCCACTACGACACCCGCCCGCAGATCTGGAGCGGCGACGCCAACGCCGCCCTCGTCGCCGAGGCCGCGGACCTGCCGCCCGGGCGGGCCCTCGACGTCGGCTGCGGGGAGGGCGGCGACGCGGTCTGGCTAGCCGCGCGGGGCTGGCGGGTGGACGCCGTCGACGTCTCCCCCGTCGCGGTGGAGCGGGCCCGGGCCGCCGTGCAGCGGGCCGGGTGGGCCGACGCGGTCACCCTCACCGCGACCGACCTGCGCTCCGGCCCGCCCGCCGCGGGCGTCTACGACCTGGTCAACACCCAGTTCCTGCACCTGCCCCCGGACGTGCGCCGCTCGCTGTA
This sequence comes from Pseudonocardia sp. ICBG601, assembly GCF_020496245.1. Classification (NCBI taxonomy): domain Bacteria; kingdom Bacillati; phylum Actinomycetota; class Actinomycetes; order Pseudonocardiales; family Pseudonocardiaceae; genus Pseudonocardia; species Pseudonocardia sp. ICBG601. The sequence continues at coordinate 560,445 of NZ_JAHLJA010000150.1, forward strand.
CACCGCGCTCGCCGACGCCGTCGCACCCGGTGGGACGCTGCTACTGGTGCTGCACCACCCGCGCGACCTGGCCGCCGGGATCCCGCGCCCGCCGGAACCGGAGCTGTTCCCCGACGAGCACGAGCTCGCCGGGGCGCTCGACCCGGACCGGTGGGAGGTGCTGGTCGCCGACGCGCGGCCGCGGCCGGTGACGCTGCCCGACGGCAGCACGGTGACCGGCCACGACGCGGTCGTCCGGGCCCGCCGCCGGGCCTGAGCGTCCGCGTCGCGGCCGGGGACGCTCAGAAGAACGTGCCACACCACGGCGCCGGTCCGGGCACCGCGAACAGCGCGTCCGCCCGGACCCGGGCGCCGGGGGTGTGCTCGCGCCAGCGGCCCGCCGCCACCAGCGACGACGGCGACCGGTCCCCGAGGAACGCCGCCGCCAGCGCGTCGACGGCGCACTCCAGGTCCGGGTCGGCGCCGGCGGCGGGCTCGGCGGCGCCGGCGGCGAGACGCCAGGTGCCGGTGTCGCCCAGGAACGCGTCGTGCACCCGCAGCACGACCGGCCCGCCCGGACCCCAGGCGCGGGCCCGCAGCGCCGCGTCCGGGTCGAGCAGGCGCAGCCACAGGTCGTCGCCGCGGCCGGTGACCCGGTGGGCCCGGGAGTCGGCCAGCACCAGGTCGAGGTCCTCGTCGAGGGGGCGTGCCCAGCTCGTCACCGCGCCGGCCAGGTCGAGGCCGGTCAGGAACCGCCACAGCCCGGCCGTCGCGGCCGGCCCGGCGGCCCAGAGCTGCTGCAGCCGGACCTCGTCCGTGCCGCCGGTGGCCAGGTCGCCCTCCGCGACGCCCCACACCACGAACCCGTCGTCGACGCCGTCGGTGCCGGTGTGCACCGCCACGCCCTTGTACTCGCCGGCGGGCGGGCCCGCGGGGCGCAGCGCCCGCCGCCACCAGCGCGCGGAACGGGTCATCCCGCCCGGGCGGTCCGCGGCGAGGCGTTCCTGCAGGCCGGGCAGCAGCGCGGTCGCCTCGTCGGGGTCGAGCATCCGCACCGTGCCCCCGGCCGGGGCCTCCGGGCGCCACACGGCTCCCGCCGTGACGCGGACCTGGTCGGCGCGGGAGGCGACGCCGTAGCCGAAGCGGCCGTAGATGCCGGCCTCCGACGCGCGGAGCACGGCGGCGACGTCGCCGCGGTCGCGGGCCGCGGTCAGCTGGGCGCGCATGAGCGCGGTCAGGCGCCCGGCGCGGGTCCGGTCGGGTCGCACCCCGACGCCGCTGACCGCGGCGGCGGGGACCCGGGCCCCGCCGGGCAGGGTCAGCCGGGTCGGGAAGGAGTACGCCGACCCGACGAGCGCACCGGAGGGGTCGGCGACGCCGAGCCAGTGCTCGTCGGGGGCCTGCCCGTGGGCCTCCCACGCGTCGTCGGTGATCGGGCCGTGGTGCAGGGTGCCCAGGAACAGGTCGAACGCGCGGCGCCGGTCGGCGGGGTCGGTCAGGGTGCGGACCGTGTGGGGGGCGACGGTCGGCGGGGCGGGGTGCGGGGCGAAGGGGTCATCGGGGCTCACATCCGACGAGCCTCGCGTCCGCGCGCCCCGCGCGCCAGCCGATTACCCGGCCCGTCACCGCGGCCCGGTCAGACCCGCCCGACCTGGTAGTCGCCCTGGTCGCTGGTCACGACCACGGGGACCTCGACCTGCTCGCCGTCGACGACGGCCTGGCAGGTGAACTGTGTGCCGGCCGACACCTCGACGTCCTCCGGGCAGGCGATCGCACCGACCTGCAGCCCGTAATCCTGGGTGAGGACCTGGTTGACCCCGGCCTGCAGCGCGGTGCGGTCGAGCCGGTCGCTGCCGAGCACGCCCGCCCAGAACAGCGCACCGACCACGAGTGCGGCCACCACCACGGCGCCGACCCCGGCCAGGACGTACAGCCGCGTCCGCGACGGGGAGCGGACCGCGTCCCGGGAGACCCAGGGCTCGTCCTCACCGGGGCCGGGGTTCTGCTGCCACCCGCCCGGCCCGGACCCGCCGTCGGCCGGGACGGCCGCGGTGGTCTGCGCGTCGGCCCAGGGCGACCCGGGCGACGACGCGGGGACGGCGTCGGTGGGGGCTCCGGCCTCGGCGGCCCGGCGACGGGCGCGGCGCCCGGTCGGGACGGCCCATCCGCCGTCGGTGCCGGTGTCGGCGCCTGCCTCGTCGCCCCACAGCGACTCACCGCGGGCCGGGTCCCCGGCGGACCCGTCGTGGGCGGCCCAGCCGCCGGTGTCGCCGCTGTGGCGTCCGCCCGCGGGCGGGACGGCGTCCCAGCCGCCGGTGCCCTGCGCGGGTGCGCCGCCGGCGTCGTGGGCGGCCCAGCCGTCACGGTCGTCGTGGTCGGGGGACCAGGCTCCGGTGGTCTCGGGGTCGGCGCCCCACCCGCCGGGCGGCGGCGTGCCCCAGGCGGGGATCTCCCCGGTCCGCTCCGCGGCATCCTCGGGATGCCGGTCCGGTCCCTGCGGGTTGTTCATCGCCTACTCGTCCGCCCGTCTCTCTCGTCGTGCCGTCGTGACTGCTGGTGCTGCTCGTGACTGCTACTGCATACCGGCCGCGACCACGCCGCGCCGGACCGCACCGGAGGCCCGGTGGGCCGCCTTCCCGACCGCGCTCGACCGCCCGGCGACCCCGGCGATCTGGTCGAGCAGGTCGAGGACCTGCCGGGTCCAGCGTACGAAGTCGCCCGCGGACAGCTCGTGCCCGTTCCGTTCGGCGGCCTCCAGGACCTGTGCCAGGGACTCGCCGCGCGCCCACCGGTGCATCGGCCACGCGAAGGCCAGGTCGGGTGCGCGGGTGCGTTCGGCCTTGTGCCGGCGCTGGTCGGCGTCGAGCTCCTCCCACAGCCGCACGGTGCGCTCCAGGGCGTCGGACACCGGGCCGGTGGGCAGCCGCGGCATCGGTGCGTCGTCGCGGCGGGACTCGTAGACCAGCGCCGAGACGACCGCGGCCAGCTCGTCGGGCTCCAGGCCGTCCCAGGCGCCGTGCCGCAGGCACTCGGCGGCCAGCAGGTCCGACTCGCCCCACAGCCGGGCCAGGACCCGTCCGTGCGCGGTGATCTCCTCCTCGCCGGGCTCGGTCTCCCCGGCCGGGACGAGGTAGCCGCGCTCGGCGAGCAGCGCGCGGATCCGGTCGAAGGCCCGGGCCAGCGAGTGCGTCGTGGCCCGCACCTTCTGCCGCAGCGTCTCGGTCTCCCGCTCCAGCCTCGCGTGCCGCTCCGCCCAGCGGGCGTGCGCCTCGCGGTCGTCGCACCCGTGGCAGGGGTGCGCGCGCAGGGCCCGGCGCAGGGTCGACAGCTCCGGGTCGTCCTGCACCCCGGGCCGGCGACGACGCCCGAGGGCGCGCCCCTCCCCCAGCCGGGAGGCACGCAGCGAGGAGGCCAGGTCCCGGCGGACCTGCGGGGAGCGGTGCTCGACCCGCTTCGGCAGCTTGATCCGGCCCAGCACCTCCACCGCGTCCGGGAAGTCCGCCGCCGACAGCCGTCCCGCCCAGCGGTCCTCGGTGCACACCAGCGGCCGGACCTCGGCGTCGCGGCCCGCGGCCGACACCGCCCCGATCCCCGGGTCGAGCACCACGGCGATCCCGGCGCGCTTGCCCGAGGGCACCGCGATCACGTCGCCGGGGCGCAGCTCGCGCAGCGACTCCGAGGCCTCGTCGCGGGCGGCGACGGTGTTCTGGCGGCGCAGCGACTTCTCCCGGTCGGAGATGCGCCTGCGCAGGTCGGCGTACTCGGCGAAGTCGCCGAGGTGGCAGCTCATCGCCTCCCGGTAGCCGTCCAGGGCCTCGGCGTTGCGGTCGATCCGCCGGGCCAGCCCGACCACCGAGCGGTCGGCCTGGAACTGCCCGAAGGACCGTTCCAGCAGCTCGCGGGCGGCGTCGGTGCCCAGGCGCCCGACCAGGTTGACCGACATGTTGTAGACCGGCCGGAACGAGCTGCGCAGCGGGTAGGTGCGGGTGGAGGCCAGCCCGCCGACCTGCTCCGGGTCCATGCCGGGTGCCCACAGCACGACGGCGTGGCCCTCGACGTCGATCCCGCGCCGCCCGGCGCGCCCGGTGAGCTGGGTGTACTCGCCGGGGGTGAGGTCGACGTGGGCCTCGCCGTTGTACTTGACCAGCCGCTCCAGCACGACGGTGCGGGCGGGCATGTTGATGCCCAGCGCCAGGGTCTCGGTGGCGAACACGCACCGCACCAGGCCGGCGACGAACAGCTCCTCGACGGTCTCCTTGAACGCCGGCAGCAGCCCGGCGTGGTGGGCGGCGACGCCGCGTTCGAGGGCCTCGCGCCACTCCCAGTACCCGAGCACGCCGAGGTCGGCCTGCGGCAGGTCGCCGGTGTGCTTCTCGACGATCCGGCGGATCTCGTCGACCTCCTCGGGCACGGTCAGGCGCACCCCGGCCCGCACGCACTGGCCGACCGCGGCGTCGCAGCCGGCGCGGGAGAAGACGAACGTGATCGCGGGCAGCAGCCCCTCGCGGTCGAGCCGGTCGATCACCTGCACCCGCGACGGCGGCCGGAACCCACCGCGCGACGGCCCGCCCCCGCGCGGCCCCCGCCCGACGACGGCCGTGGAGTCGGTCTTCCCGCCCCAGGTGCGGCCGCGCTGCGGACCGCCCCGGCCGCGCGGCCCGCGGTCGCCCGCCCGGTCCGAGGCGCGGGAGGTGGTGAAGTCCCGCCGCGCCATCTCGCGGGTGTAGCGGACCAGCTCCGGGTCGACGACGACCTCACCGGGCCCGCCGGGGGTGCTCCGCTCGCCGAACATGTCGAACAGCCGGTTGCCGACCATCATGTGCTGCCACAGCGGCACCGGGCGGTGCTCGTCGACCACCACGCGGGTGTCGCCGCGGACCTCGACCAGCCAGTCGCCGAACTCCTCGGCGTTGCTGACCGTGGCCGAGAGCCCGACGACCGCGACGTGCTCGGGCAACTGGAGGATGACCTCCTCCCAGACCGCGCCGCGGAACCGGTCGGCCAGGTAGTGGATCTCGTCCATCACCACGTAGCCGAGGTGGTCCAGCCGCCGGTTCGCCGCCTTGTCGGAGTCCGCGTAGATCATGTTGCGGAGCACCTCGGTGGTCATCACGACCACCTGGGCGTCGCCGTTCACCGCGGTGTCGCCGGTGAGCAGGCCGACCGCGTCCGCGCCGTAGCGGGCGACCAGGTCGGCGTACTTCTGGTTGGACAGCGCCTTGATCGGCGTGGTGTAGAAGCACTTGCGGCCCTCGGACAGGGCCAGGTGCACGGCGAACTCTCCCGCGACGGTCTTGCCGGCGCCGGTGGGCGCACAGAGCAGGACGCCGTGGCCGTCCTCCAGGGCCTCGCACGCCTCGCGCTGGAACGGGTCCAGGTCGAAGGGCATCAGACCGGTGAACTCGGCCAGCCGCGGGTAGGCGGCGCGGGCCTTCGCCGCCGCGTACGCGGCGGCCGGGTCGGCGGCGGAACCATTCACGGCCCCAGGCTGTCACACGGCACCGACACCCTGCTCCGTCACGGCGTGAGCCGGGCCACGTGGCACCGCCGGGCTACTCCGGGTGGGCGAACTCCGCCTCGACGATGTCGGGGTTGATCTCCGTGCCGTGGTGCTCACCGCGGCAGATGGCGGCCATCAGACCGTCCTTCTCGATGTCGAACACGTGCAGCGGCAGGCCGTGGTCGCGGGCCAGGATGAACGCGGTCTGGTCCATCACGGCCAGCCGGCGCGACAGCACCTCGTCGTAGGGCAGGCGCTCGTAGCGGCGGGCGTCGGGGTTGGTGCGCGGGTCGGTGTCGTAGACGCCGTCGGTGCCGTGCTTGGCCACCAGCAGCGCGTCCGCGCCGATCTCCAGGGCGCGCTGCACGCTCGGGTAGTCGGTGGTGATGAACGGCTGCCCGTTGCCGCCGGAGAAGATCAGGATGGCGTCCTTCTCCAGGTGCCGCTTGGCGCGCAGCCGCAGGAACGGCTCGGCGACGGCGTTGATCGGGATCGCGGTCATCACGCGGACGTTCTCCTCACCGCCCGCGGAGAGCTTGCCGCGCAGCAGGAGACCGTTGATCACGGTGCCGAGCATGCCGATGTTGTCGGCCTCGACGCGGTCGATCCCCCAGGTCTCGGAGCGGTTGCCGCGGAACACGTTCCCGCCGCCGACGACGACCGCGACCTGCACCCCCAGCGCGCGCATCTGCCGAATCTGGTCGGCGAGGTGGGACAGGGCCTGCGCGGAGAACCCGAAGCCGTCGGCACCGGCCATCGCCTGTCCGCTGAGCTTGATGACCACCCGGTTGTACTTCATCTGTCCCGACCCGCTCCTCAGTGCCGCCCGACCCGATCCGGGGGGCAAGCCTACGGAGCCGTGCCGGACGGGGCCGCGGGGGGATCCGCGACACCGCCCCGGTCAGGTGATGTCGTCGTAGCGGGGCGGCTCGGGGGCGGTCCCGTTGGTCCCGGCACCCCCGGTGCGGCCGTTCGCCGCACCCGTGGTGCCGCCGTCCGGGGCGACGACGGGGGTCCGGGTGGTCGACACCGGCGCGGGGGCCTCGATCCGGGACGGCTCGATCCGCGACGGCCCCTCGATCGGCGACGGCGTCGTGTCCAGCGGCGAGGGCTCGTCCGGGTCCAGGGAGTCCCAGCCCTCGGCGGCGCGCCGGCGGGCCCGGCGGCGGTCGGTGATCCGGCAGACCTGGATGGCCGCCTCGAACAGCAGGGTCAGCGCGAACGCCAGCGCCAGCATCGAGATCGGGTCCTGGCCGGGCGTGGCGATCGCGGCGAAGCAGAACAGCCCGAAGATCAGCCCGCGCCGGGAGCGGCGGAGCACGTCGTAGGACACGACCCCGGCCGCGTTGAGCGCGACGACCAGCAGCGGGATCAGGAAGCTGACCCCGAAGATGATGATCAGGTTCACGACCAGCGAGAAGTACGACGTGCCGGTCAGCGCCGTCGTCTGGATCTCGCTACCGATGGTCAGCAGGAAGCCGAGCGCCTGCGGGATGATCAGGTAGGCGAGCACCGCGCCGGCGACGAACAGCACCGCGGCCACCGAGACGAAGCCCAGCGCGTAGCGGCGCTCCTTCTTCAGCAGGCCCGGGGTGATGAAGCCCCACAGCTGGTAGAGCCAGATCGGGCAGGCCAGGATCACCCCGGCCGTCGCCCCGACCTTCAGGCGCAGCATGAACTGGTCGAACGGGGTGGTGCCGAGCAGGGTGCAGGCGTTCGGGTCGGCCGTCAGCGACGCGCGCGCCGAGGGCGGCAGCGAGCAGTACGGCTCCTTGAGCAGCTCACCCAGGCTCGGGAAACCGAAGAACGAGACCTCGAACCAGATGTAGCCGAACACCGTCGTCACCACGATCGCGGCGAGCGAGATGCCGAGCCGGTTGCGCAGCTCGTAGAGGTGCTCGATCAGGGTCATGGTCCCGTCGGGGTTGAGCCTCCGCTTCCGACGGAACGGTGCCTTCACGGGAGGAGATGCCTCAGGCGGTCGGACCGGCGGGCCGGTCGGTGGCCTGCGCCGGCGGCTGCTGCGAGGCCTGCTGCGGGGCCGGGGCGGACTGCTGCGGGGCCGGGGCGGTCTGCTGCGGCGCCGGGGCGGCCGCGGGCAGCTCCTGGGCCGACTTGGGCTCCTCGGCCTGCCGGGTGCGGGCGTCGTCGTCCTTGAGGCCCTTCATCTCGCCCTTGAACACGCGGGCGGACTGGCCGACCGACCGCGCCATCTCGGGCAGCTTCTTCGCGCCGAACAGCAGGAGCAGAACGGCGATGATGATCAGCCACTCGTAGCCACCGGGCATGGGGTCCACCTCGCGTCGATCGGGCCGGGTCGACACCGAGTGTAGACACGGGCGAATCGGTCGCCCGGTCCCCCCGTCCTGGGACGTGGCTCCGGTCACCCGGTGTTCATCCCGCCGTCGTCATCCTGTCGCATTCCCCCTTCGGGGCAGTCGAGATGACTCAGGGTGACGCGTCGGCGATCCGCAGGGCCTCCCGGGCCCGTTCGCGCACCGCCGTCGCCAGCTCCGGGGGCTCGACGATGCGGGCCGCGCCACCGAGCCCCAGCACGAGGCGGACCAGCCAGTCGTCGTCGGCGAAGCGGAGCAGCACCCGCAGCCGGTCGTCGCCGCCCGACGCGGCGGGCACCGGGTCCGGCGCGCCGGGCGGCGGGTCGCCCTCCAGCAGCTCACCGGTACCGGTGCGCACCTCGTCGACCGGGTAGTACTCGGCGACCCAGTGCGCGTCCGGGTCGAGCTCCAGGACCGCGTACCGGTGCTCGGCGCGCGGGCTGAACAGCCCGTGCGAGACGTCGACGGGCCGGGCCTCGGGGTGGGCGCGGGCCGGTTCGTCGAGCTCCTCGGCCTGCTCCACCCGGTCCAGGCGGAACATCCGCACGTCCTCGGCGCGGCGGCACCACGCCTCCAGGTAGCCGCGCCCGCCGCTGACGACCAGCCGCATCGGGTCGACGTCGCGGCGGGACACCGCGTCACGGCCCGCGGTGAAGTACACGATGCGCAGCGCGCGCCCGCGGTCCAGCGCCCGGCGCACGACGGCGGTGGTGTCGCGCTCGCCGATCCCGGACTCGACGGTGACCAGACCGCCCGGGCCGGCCGCCTCCCCCACCGCGGCCTCGACCTTCGCGATGGCCCGCCCGACGGCGTCGGAGTCGACCACCCCGGCGGTCTGGTGCAGCATCCGCAGCGCCACGAGCAGTGCGGTCGCCTCGGTGGTGGTCAGGCGCAGCGGCCGGGTCAGCCCGGCGTCGAAGACGACGTCGACGGTGTCCCCGGCGAAGGACAGGTCGACCAGGTCACCCGGCCCGTAGCCGGGCAGCCCGCACATCCAGAGCAGCTCCAGGTCCTTGCGCAGCTGCCGCTCGTCGACGCCGAAGTCCGCGGCGGCCTCGGCGACCGGCACCCCGGGGTGCGCCCGCAGGTAGGGCACCAGCGACAGCAGCCGGGGCAGGCGCTGGGCGACGCCCTGGCGGCTCACGTGCGGGTCCCGAGGGCACCGGCGCCCAGCGCGGCCTCCCACAGCTCGCGGACCGCGCGGGCCAGCTCCGGCGGGTCGAGGACGGCGACGTCCGGGCCGTGCCCGGCCAGCCAGCGCGCGACGGTGCCCCGGTCGCGCAGGTCCAGCTCGATCTCCACGCCCGGCCGTCCGGCGTGCTCGCGCGGCCCGCGCTCGCGGCCGGTGCGGCGCAGCCCGGCCGCACGGCCCGCCGCGACCCAGACCCGTGCGGTGCCCGACACCGGCTGCGGGCCCGCCGAGGCACGCACCAGCGCCCGCAGGTCGACGCCCTCGGGCACGGTGACCGCGCCCTCCGGTCCGACGGCGCGGACCGGGCCCTCGACGCGGGAGAGCCGGAAGCAGCGCACGTCGTCGCGGTCGCGGTCGTGGCCCACCAGGTACCAGCGGCCCCGGAACGACACCACGCCCCACGGCTCGACGGTGCGCCGCACCAGCTCCCCGGTGGGGCCGCCGCGGCGGTGGTCGAAGGTGACGACGCGGCCGGTGCGCACCGCGCCCAGCAGCGGTGCGAGGGCGGGCTCGCCCGCGGCGGCACCGGGGCGGATCGCCGCGGCCGGGGTCTCGGCGACCTCGACGCCCGCGGCGCGCAGCTTCACCAGCGCCCCGTGCGCGGCGCCGGCCAACTCCGGGGAGTCCCACAGGTTCCCGGCCAGCGCGACGACGGTCGCCTCGTCCGGGTCGAGGTGGATCTCGCCGAGCTCGTAGTCGGCCCGGGCGATCCGGTAGCCCTCGACGGTGTCGAACACCGAGTTGGGGCCGGTCTCCAGGGGCACGCCCAGCTCGCGCAGCTCGGCCTTGTCCCGCTCGAACATCCGGAAGAACGCCTCGTCGCCGGTGCCGTCGGCGTAGCCGGGGACGATGGACCGGATCCGCTCCGCGGACAGGTACTGGCGCGTCGACATCAGGCAGAGCACCAGGTTGACCAGTCGCTCGGCGCGGGCGGAGGACACGACGGGCATCGTAGCCAGGCCGGACGGGACGGATCGGGCGCCCCGGGCCGCGGGCACCCGGGACCGCGCCGGGGTGTCTCATCCTGCGACAGGGTCGTTGACGGTGGCGCGCGGACGGCAAAGGCTCGACCCCGGGTGCGGCGCCGCGGCCGTACCGGCACGTGGAGGTGGCGCATGTCCGGTGAGCAGGAGACGTTCAACCCGTGGACCGTGGTGAACCTGGTGTTCCACCACCTGGCCGACCAGGGTCTGCACCCGGTGCTCGGGGAGACCGGGGACCCGGCCGCGGCCGCGACCGGGCTGCTGCGGTCGATGGGGATCGCCCCGGCGCCGGAGAAGGCGGGTCCGGCCGACCCGGAGGTGCAGGACGAGCTGGCCGAGCTGCGCCGCCGGATCATGCCCGGGATCGAGTGACCCGGCACCGGTGATCTAGTTTGCGCTCCGCACCGGACGGACCGGTCCGCGAGAGGGGCGCCGATGGAGCAGCAGACCGAGCGCGCGATCGTGCAGCGGCAGCTCGAGGAGCTGCACGGGGCGGTCGGGAGCCCCGGCGGGGTGCCCGACGGGCGGGTCGTCGCGTACTACCCGCCGTCGATGGCCGGTCAGGCGCAGCTGTTCGGGCTGGCCGCCACCGACATCGAGGGCACCCAGTGGGAGGTCGGCGACGCCGGGGTCCGCTTCCCGCTGCACTCGATCTCCAAGGTGTTCACCTACGGCCTGGCGCTGGAGGACAACGGCCGCGAGGAGGTCCTGCTGCGGGTCGGGGTCGAGCCCTCCGGCGACCCGTTCAACTCGATCAGCTTCGACGAGGTCAACCACCGCCCGTTCAACCCGATGATCAACGCGGGGGCGCTGGTCGCGGTGAACCTGGTGCACGGCGCCACCAAGGAGGAGAAGGTCGAGCGGCTGCTGACCCGGCTGCGGATCTACGCGGGCAACCCCGACCTGGCCGTCGACGAGGACGTCCTCGCCGAGCAGCTGGTCTCCAACGACCGCAACGTCGCGCTGTCCTACCTGATGCGCAGCCTGGGGATGCTGCACGGCAACATCGAGGACAACCTGTACGTCTACCTGGCGGCCTGCTCGGTGACCGTCACCGCCGCGGAGCTGTCGACGATGGCGGCGACCCTGGCCCGGGGCGGGGCGAACCCGTTCACCGGGGTGCCTGCGCTGCCGCGGACCTACACCCGTGACGTGCTCAGCGTGATGAGCATGTGCGGCATGTACGACGCGGCGGGGCAGTGGGCCTACGAGGTCGGCATCCCGGCCAAGTCGAGCGTGTCCGGGGCGATCCTGGCGGCGATCCCGGACGCGATCGGGGTCGGCGTCTACTCCCCCGGGCTGGACCGGCACGGCAACTCGGTGCGCGGGATCGCGGTGTGCCGGGAGCTGTCGGACCGGTTCGGGCTGCACGTGTTCGCCGACCCGTCGGAGTCGCGGCTGGGCCGGATCGTGCGCCCGGGCCGGCGGGAGGAGGCGACCGAGATGTACCCCTCCGGCGACGGCTGGCTGCCCGACGGGCTCTAACGATCCGGCGCGGCGGACGAGTCCTCCGGGGACATCGTCGTCGACACCGGGAGCAGGGCACGCATGGCCACGTTGGACGTCGTCGCGGACCGGGCGCTGCGCCGGGCCGGGGCCATCCGGTTCCACCGCCGCCACCGCGGAGAGGCGGCGGCGCTCCTCGCCACGATCGAGGCCGAGCGCGGTCCGTCCGACCCGGCGCTGGCCCGGGCGTGCGACGCCTGGGCCGGCGACGTGCTGGGCTGGCGCGGCTACGCCCCCTGGCTGCGGGTCTACGCCGCGGTGGCCGGGGAGTTCCGGGAGGGCTGGATCCCCGACAACTACTACGGCCGGGTCGTGCTCCCCGCCGTGCAGGGGCCCTACGGCGAGGTCTCGAAGCTCAAGCCGCTGTCGCGGCGGCTGCTGCGGTCCGACCTGATCGCCGACGTCGCCTACTGGGTCAACGGCGGCCTCTACGACCGCGACCTGCGCCACCTCGACCGCGCCGGGCTCGCGTCGGTGCTGTTCGCCGGCTCCGACCGGGCGGTGTTCAAGTCCGACGACTCGATCCAGGGCGCCGGGGTGCGGGTGCTGCACCGGTCGGGGTTCGACCCCGCCGAGCTCGACGGGCTGCGGTCGGGGGTGTTCCAGAGCTGGGTCGACCAGCACCCGCTGCTGGCGGGGTTCACCCCGGGCTCGGTGGCGACGATGCGGGTCACCACCGTCGTGACCGACGACGGCGTCGCCTCGGTCCGGGCCGCCTACCTGCGGTTCGGGCGCGCCGCCGACACCCACGTGCGCTCCGACAGCCACGTGCGCGTCGCCGTGGACACCATGACCGGCCGGCTCGCCGACCACGGCCTGACCCCGCGCTGGACGCGCGTCGACGCCCACCCCGACTCCGGTGCGGGGTTCACGGGGACCACCGTGCCGGGCTTCGACGGGTGCGTCGCGGCGGTGCTGGAGCTGCACCGGGGGATGCCGTTCGCGCGCTGCGTCGGGTGGGACCTGGCCGTCGACGCCGACGGGCGGCCCGTCGTACTGGAGTGGAACGCCGGGCACAACGACATCAAGTTCTCCGAGGCCGTCCAGGGGCCCTGCTTCGCGGACATGGGCTGGGAGCGGCTGTGGCGACCCGTGGCCCGGATCCCGGCCCAGCGGCGGCCCGGGCAGTAGGTTCTGCGACCGGACACCCCCGACGAAAGGGACACCGATGGTCGCGCAGGCCGAACGCGAACTGGTCCAGCAGCAGTTCGAGGACCTCCGCAGCACCTGCACCGCCGGCAGCGGCATCCTGCTGCCCGGTGAGGAGGTCGTCAGCTACTACCCGGCGTCGATGGAGGCCCGGGCCGAGGAGTTCGGCCTGGCCGGCACGAACGTCGACGGCACGCAGTGGCAGGTCGGCGACTGCGACGTCCGCTTCCCGCTGCACTCGATCTCGAAGGTCTTCACCTACGGGCTCGCGCTGGAGGACAACGGCCTGGCCGAGACGCTGCGCCGGGTCGGGGTCGAGCCGTCGGGCGACCCGTTCAACTCCATCACCTTCGACGAGACGCACAACCGCCCGTTCAACCCGATGATCAACGCGGGGGCGCTGGTCGCGGCGAACATGGTCAAGGGGGCCACCAGGGAGGAGCGCGCCGAGCGGCTCCTGGAGCGCAACCGGGTCTACACCGGCAACCCGTCGCTGGAGATCGACCGCGCCGTCCTCGACGAGCAGCTGGTCTCCAACGACCGCAACCTCGGGCTCAGCTACCTCATGCGGAGCCTGGGGATGCTGCACGGCGACATCGACGACACCCTCTACGTCTACCTCGCCGCCTGCTCGATCACGGTGACCGCGCCGGAGCTGTCGGCGATGGGCGCGACGCTGGCCCACGGCGGGGTCAACCCGCTGACCGGTGAACGGGCGCTGCCACGCGAGCACCTGCGCACGGTGATCAGCGTGATGAGCATGTGCGGGATGTACGACGCCGCGGGCGAGTGGGCGCACGACGTCGGCATCCCGGCCAAGAGCGGGGTGTCCGGCGGGATCATGGGTGTGCTGCCGCGCTGGTTCGGGCTCGGCGTGTACTCCCCCGGCCTGGACCGGCACGGCAACTCGGTGCGCGGCGTCGCGGTCTGCCGGGAGCTGTCGTCGCGGTTCGGGCTGCACGTGTTCGCCGACCCGCAGGAGTCGCGGTTCGGCCGGATCGCCCAGCCCGACTGAGCCGTACCCCGGGGTGGGCGGCCGCCCACCCCGGGGCCGCGGTCAGAGCGAGGCGATCAGGCGGTCCACCCGCTCGTCGACGGCGCGGAACGGGTCCTTGCACAGCACGGTGCGCTGGGCCTGGTCGTTCAGCTTCAGGTGCACCCAGTCGACGGTGAAGTCCCGCCCGGCGGCCTGCGCGGCGGCGATGAAGTCCCCGCGCAGCTTCGCCCGGGTCGACTGCGGCGGGGTGTCCTTGGCCGCCTCGATCTCGCCGTCGTCGGTGACCCGGTCGACCAGCGCCTTGCGCTGCAGCATGTCGAACAGGCCGCGGCCGCGGCGGACGTCGTGGTAGGCCAGGTCGAGCTGGGCGACCCGGGCGCTGGACAGGTCCAGGTCGTGCCGGGCCCGGTAGCGCTCCACCAGCCGGTGCTTGATCGCCCAGTCGATCTCGCGGTCGATCTTCGACAGGTCCTGGGACTCGACGGCGTCGAGGGTGCGGCCCCACAGCTCGACGACGCGCGCCATCGCCGGGTCCGGGTGCCCGGTCGCCTCCAGGTACTCCACGGCGCGGGCGTGGTACTCGCGCTGGATGTCCAGCGCCGAGGCCTCCCGGCCGCCGGCCATCCGCACCGGGCGGCGCCCGGTGAGGTCGTGGCTGATCTCGCGGATCGCGCGGATCGGGTTGTCCAGGGTGAAGTCCCGGAACTGGACGCCGGCCTCGATCATCTCCAGCACCAGGGTGGCCGACCCGACCTTGAGCAGGGTCGTCACCTCGGACATGTTCGAGTCGCCGACGATCACGTGCAGCCGCCGGTAGCGCTCGGCGTCGGCGTGCGGCTCGTCGCGGGTGTTGATGATCGGCCGGGACCGGGTCGTCGCCGAGGAGACGCCCTCCCAGATGTGCTCGGCCCGCTGGGACAGGCAGTACACGGCGCCGCGCGGGGTCTGCAGGACCTTCCCGGCACCGCAGATGAGCTGGCGGGTGACCAGGAACGGCAGGAGCACGTCGGCGATCCGGGAGAACTCGCCCTGCCGCGCGACGAGGTAGTTCTCGTGGCAGCCGTAGGAGTTCCCCGCGGAGTCGGTGTTGTTCTTGAACAGGTAGATGTCCCCGCCGATGCCCTCGTCGACCAGGCGCCGCTCGGCGTCGACGAGGAGGTCCTCGAGGATCCGTTCACCGGCCTTGTCGTGCGACACGAGCTGGGTCAGCGAGTCGCACTCCGCCGTGGCGTACTCGGGGTGCGACCCGACGTCGAGGTAGAGACGGGCACCGTTGCGGAGGAAGACGTTGGAGGACCGGCCCCACGACACCACCCGGCGGAAGAGGTAGCGCGCCACCTCGTCCGGGGACAGTCGGCGCTGTCCGTGGAAGGTGCACGTGACACCGAACTCCGTCTCGACCCCGAAGATCCGACGCTGCATGCCGTTCAGGGTAGGCGCCCGACCCCCTCTACTGTCACGACTGTGAGTGGATGGTTCGAACGCGTCGCCCGCAGGTCCCGTCGTCTGGACCGCGGGGTGGACTCGGTGTCCCGGGCCGACCGGGCGGTCACCGAGTTCATCGCGAGCCGTCCACCGAGCCGGGTGGACACCTCGGTGCGCCGGCTCACCCGCACCGCCGACCACAGCGTGCTGTGGTTCGCGATCGCCGCGGCGCTGTCGGTGCGCCGGGGGGCCGGGCGCAAGGCGGCGATGCGCGGGATCGCGTCCATCGCGCTGACCAGCTTCACCGCGAACGCGCTGCTCAAGCCGTTGCTGCCGCGCCGGCGGCCGGCCGCGGCGGAGCTGCCCGCCTACCGGACGGTGGCCGACCCGCCGTCGTCGTCGTCGTTCCCGTCGGGGCACGCCGCCTCGGCCGCGGCGTTCGCGACCGCGGTGGTGATGGAGAACCGCCGGGCCGCGCCGGTCGTGGTGCCGCTGGCGGCACTGGTCGGCTGGTCTCGGGTGCACGTGGGCGTGCACTGGACCTCCGACGTGATCGTCGGCGCGGCGATCGGCACCGGCGTGGCGAAGCTGACGAACCGCTGGTGGCCGGTGCGTCCCAGCGACGAGGCCCGCGCCCGCCCGATCGACACCGTCCCGGTCCTGCCGCAGGGCGAGGGCCTGGTCATCGTGTCGAACCCGTTCTCCGGGCCGCCCGACCACGACGTGTCCGACGAGGTCCGTGAGCGGCTGCCCGCGGCGCACCACCTCGTCGTCGGGGACGGGGTCAAGGTCGAGGACATGCTGACCGACGCGATCGCACAGCGCGGGCAGTGGGTGCGCGCCGTGGGCGTCGCGGGCGGGGACGGCACCGTCGCCACCGCCGCCGCGGTCGCGGACCGGCACGGCCTGCCGCTGGTCGTCGTGCCGGGCGGGACGCTGAACCACTTCGCCCGCGACGTCGGTGTCTACGACACCCAGGAGGCCGTCGACGCCACCCAGGCCGGCGAGGCCGTCGCGGTCGACCTGGCACTGGTCGAGGCCCACCCGGGCCGCCTCGACGACCCCGAGGACGTCTCGGTCACCCGCACCCGCTACTTCATCAACACCGCGTCGATCGGCTCCTACCCGGAGCTGGTGCGGCTGCGTGAGCAGTGGCAGCCGCGCTACGGCAAGTGGCCGGCGTTCGCCGCGGCGCTGATCACGGTGCTGCAGCGCTCGGAGAAGATCTCGGTCCGGATCGGGGACCGCTGGTACAAGGTCTGGTTCCTGTTCGTCGGCAACGGCCCGTACCACCCGCGCGGCGCGGTGCCCGCCTGGCGGCCGACGCTGGACTCGGGCCTGCTCGACGTCCGCTGGCTGCGCGCCGACGTGCGGTTCTCCCGGCTGCGGGTCGTCCTCGCGCTGATCCTGGGGGCCCTGGGGCACAGCCGGGTCTACCACCAGCGGGAGGTGCCCAGCCTCGACGTCGAGCTGCTGGAGCCGAGCATGCTGGCCACCGACGGCGAGGTCGTCGAGGAGGCCGGGCGCTACACCTTCCGGGTCGCCGTGAAGCCGATCCCGGTCTACCGCCGCGACGAGGACCGCTGGACCGGGCGGGACCGCCCGTTCCAGGGATGAGCGGCGTGCTTCTGCGCTCGGTGCGGCCGCTGCGGCCCGGCTGCGACGGCCTGGGCGACCCCGTCGACGTGCTCCTGGACGGGGGCCGGGTGCGCGCCGTGGGCGCCGGGCTCGACCCGGGCGGCGCCGAGGTCGTCGGGTGCGACGGGCGGGCGCTGCTCCCGGGGCTGTGGGACCACCACGTGCACATGGCGCAGTGGGCGCTGGCCCGCCGCAGGCTCGACGTGTCCGGCGCCCGCTCGGCCGCCGGCGCCGCGGCACTCGTCGCGGCCCGGATGGCGACCGCGCCGCCCGCCCCCGGTGAGGTGCTGGTCGGGTTCGGGTTCCGCGACGCGCTGTGGCCCGACGAGGCGCACCGCTCGCTGCTCGACCCGGTCACCGGTGACACCCCGGTCGTGCTCGTGTCCGGGGACCTGCACCAGGGGTGGCTCAACGGCGCCGCGCTGGCCCGCTTCGGGCACGGCGGGCACCCGACCGGCCGGATCCGGGAGTCGGAGTTCTTCGCCGTCGTCTCCCCCGCGCTGCAGGACGCACCGACCGAGGCCCTCGACGGGTTCGTCGCCGACGCCGTCACCGCGGCCTCGGCGCGCGGGGTGGTCGGCGTCGTCGACTTCGAGGCGCCGTGGTCGCTGCCGGACTGGCGGCGCCGGATCGCCGGCGGCACGACCGGGCTGCGGGTCGAGGCGTCGGTGTGGCCCGACCGCCTCGACGACGCCCTGGCCACCGGGCTGCGCAGCGGCGACGTCGTCGAGGGCACCGGGGGCCTGCTCACCGCGGGCCCGCTGAAGGTGATCACCGACGGGTCGCTCAACACCCGCACCGCCTACTGCTACGACCCCTACCCCGCGCCGCCGGAGAACCCCCTGGAGCACCCGTGCGGGTTGCTGCTGGTCCCGCCGGCACAGCTGCGGCCGCTGCTGGCCCGGGCGCACGCGGGTGGGCTCACCGCGGCCCTGCACGCCATCGGCGACCACGCCAACACCCTGGTCCTCGACGCGTTCGCCGGGACCGGGGCCCGCGGGCGGGTCGAGCACGCCCAGCTGCTCACCGGCGACGACGTGCCCCGCTTCGCCGGGCTCGGCCTGGTCGCGAGCGTGCAGCCCGAGCACGCCCTCGACGACCGCGACGTCGCCGACCGGCTCTGGGCGGGCCGCACCGACCGGGCGTTCGCGTTCGCGTCGCTGCACCGCGCCGGGGCCCGCCTCGCGCTCGGCTCCGACGCCCCGGTGGCGCCGCTGGACCCGTGGATCGCGCTCGCCGCGGCCGTGCACCGCACCGCCGACGACCGGGACCGCTGGCACCCCGAGCAGGAGATCGACCGGGCGACCGCGCTCGGTGCGTCGTTCGGGGTGGTCGACGGCTCGGCCGCCGCGGTCGTCGTGGGCGCGCCCGCCGACCTCGTGCTGACCGACGCCGACCCGACCTCCTGCGACCCGGCGACGCTGCGGGCCATGCCGGTCGCGGCGACGCTCGTCGGCGGCCGGTTCACCCACCGCGCCGGTGTCTGACCCGGGGGTGCACGAGCGGGTCGGGCTCCCGGGCGGGCCGCTGGACCTGCTGCGTCCCGCCGACCCGGACGCCGTCGCGTTCGACCCGGTCGCCGTCGACGAGGGGGTGGAGGAGCTGCACCCGCCGCACTGGGCGCGGCTGTGGCCGTCCGGGCGGGCGCTGGCGACGGCGCTGGACGACGCCGGCCCCGCCCTGCTGACCGGACGCTCGGTGCTGGAGCTGGGCTGCGGGCTGGGTCTGCCGTCGCTGGTCGCCGCCCGGGCCGGGGCGCACCCGGTGCTCGCGACCGACCGCTCCCCCGCCGCTCCGGGGTGGGTGGCGGCGACCGCGCGCCGCGCAGGGCTGCGGGTCGCGACCGCGGTCGCCGCGTTCGACGGCACCGGCGACGCCCTCGGCGGCCGCGGCTGGGACCTGGTCCTGGCCGCCGACGTGCTCTACGGCGCGGCCGCCGCGGACGCGCTCACCGCGCTGCTGCCGCGGGTGACCGGCCCGGACGGGCAGGTGTGGCTGGCCGACCCGGGGCGCCCGGAGGCGCCGCGCTGGCTCGACGCGGCCCGGGAGACCTGGACGGTCACGACCCGCCGGCTGCCGGGCGGGGTGGACCTGCACGTCCTGCGCCGCCCCTGACCGTGCGGTCGGGGGCGCCGGCACTGCGGATGCCGTCGCACCGACCGGCTGCGATCATGGCCGGTGCACCGCGCAACGTCCTCCGGAAGGGGTTCCGCCATCCTCCGCCTGCCTCGGGCCGCCGCCTTCGCCGGCCTGGCCGTGACGTTCGCCGTGGTGATGCTCGGGGCGACGATGCCGACCCCGATGTACGCGCTCTACCAGCGCGAGCTCGGGTTCTCCCCCACCGTCCAGACCGTGATCTTCGCGCTCTACGCGGTCGGTGTGCTCGCCGCGCTGCTGGTCACCGGCCGGTGGTCGGACCAGCTGGGGCGGCGACCGGTGCTGCTGGCCGGGGTGGCGCTGTCGCTGGCGTCGAGCCTGGTGTTCCTGGTCGCGGGTCCGGTGTGGGTGCTGCTGGTGGGGCGGCTGCTGTCCGGGTTCTCCGCCGGGATCTTCGCGGGGGCGGCGACCGCCGCGGTCATCGAGGCCGCACCGGAGTCCTGGCGCGAACGCGGGGCCGCGGTCGCGACCGTCGCCAACATCGGCGGGCTGGGGCTGGGCGCGGCGCTCGCCGGGGTCGCGGTCGAGTACCTGCCGGCGCCGCTGCACCTGTCCTTCGCAGTGCACGCGGTCGCCGTCGCGCTGTGCGGGCTGCTCGTGCTGGGCGCCCCGGAGACGGTCACCGACCGGTCCGCGCACCCGGAGCTGCGGCCGCAGGTCCCCGAGGTGCCGCCCGCGGTGCGCGCGGTGTTCGTGCCGGCGGCGACGGCCGGGTTCGCCGGGTTCGCGGTGCTGGGCCTGTTCACCGCGCTGTCCCCGCGGATCGTGTCGGATCTGATCGGGATCGCGAACCACGCCGTCGCCGGGGCGATGTCGCTGCTGCTGCTGGGCGCCTCGGTGCTCGCGCAGCTCGCGGTCCGCACCGCGCCCACCGAGCGGATCCTCGCCCTGGGCTGTGTGCTGCTGGCGGCCGGTCTCGCGCTCGTCGCGCTGTCGGTGGCGCAGGGCTCGATGGCCGAGCTGGTGGCCGGCGCGGTGGTCGCCGGGGCCGGTCAGGGCATGACGTTCTCCAAGGGCCTGGCCGCGGTGAACGCGCGGGTGGAGGCCCACCAGCGGGCGGGGACGACGTCGTCGTACTTCGTGGTGGTCTACGTGGCGATCTCGCTGCCGGTCGTCGGCCTGGGCGCGGCGAGCCAGGCGTGGGGGCTGCGGACCGCGGGGATCGTGTTCTGCGTCGCGGCCGCGGTGCTCGCGCTGCTGGCGCTGGCGGCGCTGCTGGTCATCCAGCGGCGCGACGCGCGCGCGGCCGTGTGAGCCGTCACCGGTAGCCCGTCGTGTCGGCGGGCAGTCCCGCGTCCTGGACCTCGGTGACGTAGCGCCAGGCGTCGGGCCGGGACCCGTCGACGTCGTCGACCCCGTAGACCCGCCCGAGATCGCCCGAGGAGGTGGAGCGGCCGTTCCAGCGGTGCCGGTCGGGGTCGGCGGCCAGCGCGGCGATCCCGCGGCCGACGAACCGCGGGCTCTCCGAGATCGCGAAGTGCGGCTCGGCCGCGCACGCGTCGCGCCAGGTGTCGGCGGTGACCCCGAACTGCTCCAGCATGATCTCCGAGCGCAGCCAGCCCGGGGTGACCGCGACCGCGGTCCCGCCGTGCCCGCGCAGCTCGTGCGCCCAGGATCGGGCCAGCCGGACGGGCGCGATCTTGGCCAGGTCGTAGAAGACGTTGAGCCGGTAGTTCTCGGCGTTGTAGGTGTCGGTGCCGTCGGTGACCTCGACGACGAGGCCGCCGGGTGTGCGGGAGAGCAGCCCCAGGGCGTGGTGGGCGGTGACGAGGTGGGTCTCGACCGCCAGGCGCAGCGTGCGCAGCCCGTTGTCCAGGTCGAGTTCCCAGACCGGGACGTCCCACTCGACCATCATCTCGCCGCCCCAGATGTCGTTGACCAGCACGTCGAGCCGGCCGTGGTCGCGCTCGACCCGCGCCACCAGCGCCGCGACCGCTCCGGGGTCGAGGTGGTCGGTGGGCACGGCGATGCCGGTGCCGCCCGCGGCGGTGACGAGATCGGCGGTGTCCTCGATCGTCTCCGGCCGGTCGTACTCCGAGCGGGCCGCGCGGGTGCTGCGGCCGGTGCAGTACACGACCGCGCCGGCCGCGCCCAGCTCGACCGCGATCCCCCGTCCGGCGCCGCGCGTCGCGCCCGCCACCAGCGCCACCCTGTCCCTCAGGTCCGTCATACCGGGCAGCGTGTCAGGGACCGGATTGTTTGTAAACGAGCATTCGGTTATGTTCGCCGGAGCCGAGCCGAGCCGAGCCGACGAGGGGACCAACCCGCAGCATGTTCGAGACGACCACCGAGATCATTGACCTCCAGCGACTGCTGGACGCCTCCGTCTCCGGAGCCGGGGACCACCTGCGCAGCATCGTCACCCCCGGGGAGCGGACGCTCACCGCCGAGCAGCTCGTCCGGGTCGCCACCGGCATCTGCACCCTGGCGCTGGCCACCACCACGCGGGGCGGCGAGCCCCGCGTCAGCGGCGTGGACGGGCACCTCCTGCACGGTGCGTGGGTCGTGGGCACCGACCCACGCGCGGTCAAGGCCCGCCACCTCGCGGTCCGCCCCGCGGTCAGCGCCTCCCACCTGCGCGGCGACGACCTCGGGATCTTCACACACGGGACGGCGCACCCTCTGAACCCGGCCGGCGGCCCGGAGCACCCGCGGTGGCCCGAGACCCTCGGCTACCTGAAGGACTGCTACGGACCGGACGGGTTCGTCTGGGACGAGGTGGTCTTCTACCGGATCGAGCCCACCTGGATGGTCGCCTACAGCCCCGACCCGGCCGGCCTCGCCGGGTCCGCGGCGTCCGTGGCGCCGCCCGCCTGAGAGGGTGAGCCGTGCCCCGTCGCAAGCAGGTCCCCGACGCGGACGTCCTCGACGCCGCCCTCGACGTGCTGCACGCCCGCGGCCCGCAGGCGCTCACCTTCGCCGCGCTGGCCGAGGCGAGCGGGCTGGCCCCGGCGACCCTCGTGCAGCGCTTCGGCGGCAAGTCCGACCTGCTGCGCCGGACCCTGCTGCACGCGTGGGACCGGCTCGACCGCCAGACCGCCGGGGACGGGGCCCGGGCGGAGCGCACGCCGGAGGGCGCCGTCGCGTTCCTGGTCGGGCTCTCGGGGCAGTACGGCGGGATCGACAGCTACGCCGACGCGCTGCTGGTCCTGCGCGAGGACCTCCTCGACCCCGACGTACGACGACGGGGCGCCGCCTGGCAGCAGGCACTCACCGACGTCCTCGACGCGTGCCTGGCCGGCACCCCGGGCGCCCCGGACGGCGCCGGCGCGCTCCTGGCGACCCACTGGCAGGGCGCCCTGCTGTGGTGGAGCTTCGACCCCCGGGTGCCGGTCGCCGAGCACGTGGAGCGGGAGCTGACCCGGTTCGTGGCCGCGGTGCTCACGCCTCCGGCAGGTTCTGCACGTGCCGGAACCCGAACCGGCCCTTGATGCACAGGTGCCCGTGGGTGACCGAGTGGTCCGCCGGGCTGGTGACGTTGACGATCTCGCCCCGCTGCACGTGCAGCTCCAGGTTGCAGCCGACCCCGCAGAACGAGCAGATCGTCGTCGTGACGGTCTCCTCGTCGGGGTGCCAGTCGCCGGCCTCGCGACGGTCGTGCTCGGCGACCGACTTCAGCGCCCCGGTCGGGCAGACCCCGATGCAGTTGCCGCAGTAGACGCACGCCGAGCCGGGCAGCTCGACGTCGTGCTCGGTGGCGATGCGGGCGTCGAAGCCGCGGCCCGCGGCGGCGATCGCGAAGGTGAACTGGGCGTCGGTCCCGCAGGCGTTGACGCACTTGTAGCACATGATGCAGCGCGAGTAGTCCCGCACGTAGAGCTCGTTGTCGATCTTCACGGGCTGGGCGACGGTCGCCCGGGTCGCGCCGTCGGGGGCCGGGTGGTGCCCGGCGTGGCGGCGGTCGCGCTCCCCCGCCGCGGCCGGCGGCGCGGGCGGTCCGTAGCGCTCGGGGTCGACGCCGTAGTCGGTCATCCAGCGCGCCACGTCGGCGCTCGCCTGGGTCATGTCCACCGAGGACGCCAGCAGCTCCAGCACCATCCGGCGGCTGTGCCGGACCTTGTCGGTGTCGGTCCGCACCTCCATGCCGTCCTCGCAGCGCCGCGCGCAGGAGGGCACCAGCGCGCGGGAGCCCTCGACCTCGACAACGCAGACCCGGCAGGCGTTGACCGGGTCCATGTTCGGCGCCCAGCACAGGGTGGGGGTGTCGGCCTGGGCGGGCGAGCCCTCGCGGTGCAGGGCGTCGAGGATCGTCGCGTCCTCCGGGACCCGGACCTCGGTGCCGTCCAGCGAGACGGTGACGGTGCGCCGGATCGCGCCGAGCATCACCGGGCCGCCGGCGAGCCGTTCGGCCGGTCCGGGGCCGGAGCCCGCCGGGTCGGCCACGGTCACGCCGACCGCGCCGGCCCCGTTCGTGCGGTGCAGGGCGGCGACGCCCTCGCCCGCGCCGGGGCCGTCGCCGGGGGTGCCGTTGCCCGACGATGCGTCCGCCTCGGGCGCGCCGTCGACCTCCCCGGCCCGGGGCGCCCGCGAGCCGCCGCCCGGCCCCATCGGGCCCTTGCCGCTGGTCGTGGTCATCGACGCCCCCCGTGTCCGTTCGACGAGTGCGACGGCGCCGCGATCAGTCCCAGGTCGAGTGCGGAGGCGACGGCCGACGGCGCGGTCTGCCCGAGCCCGCAGATCGACGCGTCGCGCATGACGCGGGCGAGGTCGTCGAGCAGGGCCAGCTCGGTCTCCCGCGACCCGAGCGGGGCACCGCGTTCCAGCCGGGCCAGTGCCTCCTCCTGGCGCACCGTCCCGACCCGGCACGGCACGCACTGCCCGCAGGACTCGTCGCGGAAGAAGGCCGCGATCCGGCGGAGGGTGGCGGTGAGGTCGGCGCGGTCGTCGAACACGAGCACGACGCCGGACCCGAGGGTGGCGCCGATGTCGCGGGCCCCCTCCAGGGTGAGGGCCACGTCGAGGTCCTGCGGGAGCACGAACCCGCCCGCGGCGCCGCCCAGCAGCACGGTGCGCAGCGTGCCGCGGGTGCCGCCGGCGAGGTCGAGCAGCTCGCGCAGGGTGGTGCCGAAGTCGACCTCGTACACCCCGGGGACGCCGACGGCACCGGACACGCAGAACAGCTTCGACCCGGTGGACCGGCCCCCGCCGACCGCGGCGAACGCGCCGCCGCCGATGTTCAGCACCTCCAACACGTTGTAGAGGGTCTCGACGTTGTTGATCGCGGTCGGCTTGCCGAACAGCCCCGAGGTCGCCGGGAAGGGCGGCTTGTTCCGCGGCTCGCCCCGGTAGCCCTCGATCGACTCCAGCAGCGCGGTCTCCTCACCGCAGATGTAGGCGCCCGCCCCGCGGCGCAGGTCGATGTCGAAGGCGAAGCCCTCCCCCATGACGTCGTCACCGAGGTGGCCGCGCGCCCGGGCCGCGGCGATCGCGTCCTGCAGCCGGCGGGTGGCCAGCGGGTACTCGCCGCGGATGTAGAGGTGCCCGACGGTGGCGCCGGTGACGTAGCCGGCGATCGTCATGGCCTCGACCAGGCCGAACGGGTCGCCCTCCATGAGCACCCGGTCCTTGAAGGTGCCCGGCTCGGACTCGTCGGCGTTGCAGACGAGGTGGTGCGGGCGCTCCGGGGACTGCGCGACGCCCTCCCACTTGACGCCGGTGGGGAACGCGGCGCCGCCGCGCCCGGTGAGCGAGGCGTCCTTCAGCTCGGCGATCACCCGGGTGGCGCCGAGGCGCACCGCGCGGCGCAGGGCCGCGTAGCCGCCGCGGGCGCGGTAGTCGTCGAGCGAGGTGGGGTCGACGACGCCGACCCGGCGCAGCAGCCGCAGGTGCTCCCCGGTCCGGGTCTGCGGGGCCGAGACGGTGGTGTCGGCGAAGGCCCGGTCGGCCTCCGACGCCTGCTCCCCGTCCGGGTCGGCGGGCGCGTGCGCCGCGGCGAGGACGGCCTGCGGGGTCGCGGGGGCCTGGGACAGGTCGGGCTCGCCCGCGCGCTGGTGCAGCACCGCGGGTGCCCGCTCGCACAGTCCCAGGCAGGGGCTGCGCACCACGCAGGCGCGCCCGCCGTCGAGGTCGCGCTCCAGCGCCGCGACGATCTCCTCGCCGCCGGACGGGCCGCACGCCACGTCGTCGCAGACGTGCACCACCCGCGGGGCACGCGGCTCGACGGAGAACATCGCGTAGAAGGTGGCGACGCCGTACACCTCGGCCGGCGGGACCTGCAGCGTCCGCGCGACGTGGTTCAGCGACCCCTCCGACAGCCATCCCGCCGCGTCGTGCACCGCGTGCAGCAGCGGCAGCAGCAGGTGGCGCCGCGAGCGGGCGGCGTGCCCGGCGTGCGCCGACCGGGTCGGCCGGTCCCCGGCGGTGGCGTCCGCGGCGGTGGGGGCGAGCAGCGCGAACGCGGCGTCGATCGTGTCCCGTTCGGCCGCGGTCGGTGCGGCGGTGGAGATGTGGAGATCCATTCACAGCCTCTCGATCCGCACCGCGGTCGCCTTGAACTCCGAGGTCCCCGACTTGGGGTCCCAGGCGTCGTTGGTGAGCACGTTGACGTCGACCTGTTCGGTGAAGTGCGGGGTGAACGACGCCAGCCCCGGCCGCAGCGACCGGTCGACCCATACCGGCGCCTCGACACTGCCGCGACGGCTGGTGACCCGCACCCGGTCGCCGTCGGTGACGCCGAGCGCGGCGGCGTCGGCCGCGTCGATGCGCAGCGACTCGCGGCGGCGCAGCGGCGAGGCGTAGCCGCCGGTCTGCACCCCGGAGTTGTAGGCGTCGAGCAACCGCACCGTGGTGAGCCGGATCGGGTACTCCTCGGTGAGCTCGTCGGCCGGCGGGACGTGCTCGACCGGGGTGAACGGCGCCGGCGTCCCGCGCTCGTCCGGGTCGTCGGCCCACAGCCGGGTGTGCATCAGCGGGGTGCCCGGGTGGTCCTCGGCGGGGCAGGGCCACTGGATGCCGCCGAGGGTGTCGAGGCGGTCGTAGCTCATGCCGTGGTGCCAGTTCAGCGACACCGAGCGCAGCTCGTCCCACACCTGCTCGGCGGTCGGCTCGCCCCAGTCGTGCCCGAGGCGCTGCGCGACGCCGCAGATGATGTGGGTGTCGGGGCGGGCCAGGCCCGGCGGGTCGAGGGCCTTGCGGACCCGCTGGACGCGGCGTTCGGAGTTGGTGACGGTGCCCTCGTACTCGCACCAGTCCGCGGCGGCGGGCAGCACGACGTCGGCGAGCTCGGCGGTGGCGGTGCGGAAGATGTCCTGCACGACGAGGTGGTCGAGCGAGGACAGCAGGTGCCGGGCGTGGGTGGCGTCGGCCTCGGACTCGGCCGGGTTCTCCCCGATGCAGTACAGCGCGCTCATCTCCCCGGCCTCCATCGCCTCGAACATCTGCGACAGGTGCCTGCCCGGACGGTCGGGGAACTCGACGCCGCCGTAGACGGCGTGGAAGCGGGCGTGTGCGTCGGCGTCGGACACGTCGTAGCCGCCGGGCAGCTTGGCCGGGATCGCGCCCATGTCGCCGCCGCCCTGCACGTTGTTCTGCCCGCGCAGCGGCACCAGGCCGGAGCCGTAGCGGCCGACGTGCCCGGTCAGCAGCGCGAGGTTGATCAGGGCGAAGACGTAGTCGGCGGCGTTGTGGTGCTCGGTGATGCCCAGCGTCCAGCAGATCTGGGCGCGGTCGGCGCGGCCGTAGGCGTGCGCCAGCTCCCGGATCGACGACGCCGGGACCCCGGTGATCCCCTCGGCACGTTCGAGGGTGTACGGCTCCACCGCGGCCCGGTAGTCCTCGAACCCGGTGGTGGAGCGCTCGACGAACGCGTGGTTGACCAGCCCGGCGTGGATGATCTCGCGGCCGACCGCGTTGGCCAGCGCGATGTCGGTGCCCACGTCGAGCCCGAGCCAGGAGTCCGCCCAGTGCGCGGTGGAGGTGTGGCGCGGGTCGACCGAGAACATCCGGGCGCCCTTGCGGATCCCCTGCAGCACGTGGTGGAAGAAGATCGGGTGCGTCTCGCGGGCGTTGCTGCCCCACAGGACGAGGAGGTCGGCGTTCTCCGCCTCGACGTAGGCGGAGGTGCCGCCGCCGGCACCGAACACTGCCGTCAGACCGACGACGCTGGGAGCGTGTCAAGTGCGGTTGCAGCTGTCGACGTTGTTGCTGCCCATCACCGCCCGGGCGAACTTCTGGGCGACGTAGTTCATCTCGTTGGTCGCCTTGGAGCAGCTGAACATGCCGAAGCGGTCCCCCGGGACACCGGCGAACCCGGCCGCGGCGCGGTCGAGGGCCTCGTCCCAGGACGCCGGGCGCAGCACCCCGTTCTCGCGGACCAGCGGCTCGGTGAGGCGGACGTGGCGGGGCCGGAAGCCCCGGCGCGATCCCTGCGGGCGGGTGGCGGTCATCGTCGGCCTCCGGCGTGGTGGTTCCCTCGGCTCCCGCACCGTAGCAAGGTCGAGACCCGCGTCACACCCCTTCGAGCTCGTCCCCGGTCACCAGCGGGAACCACGGCGGCAGCGGCGCCGTCCCGCCCGCGACGACCACCGGGCGCCCCAGCTCCCCCGCCGTGCGGGCGCGGACGGTGCGGACCCGGCCCCCGTCGTGCAGCCGCACCGCGGGCAGCGGGCGGGCCCGGGCCGCGGCCAGCTCGGCGGGGGTGTTGACGTTGGTCAGCGACGCCAGGTCCGGGTCGAGGCGGGCCAGCACCGGGTCGCTGCGCAGGGTCTGCTCGCCGATCCGGCAGACCGCGACCCGGTCGAACAGCGACGGCGGGCGGCCCTGCCCGGCCGCGGTCAGCCCGTCGATCACCGGGGCGAGCGCGGTGGCGTAGGCGGCGGCGAGCGGCTGGTGGTGCCCGAACGCCTCGGGCAGCGCGACGTCGTGGTCCCCGCGCAGGTCCAGCACGCGGGCGACGAACGCGGGGTGCAGCAGCGGCAGGTCGGTGGAGGCGACGAACGCCGCCCGCGCCCGGCCGGCGACGGCGGCCAGCCCGGCGCCGATCGCGGGCAGCGGGCCGAGGCCGGGCACCGGGTCGTCGACGACCTCGGTGCCCGGCGGCAGTTCCGGCAGCTCCTGCCCGGCGGCACGCACCACGACCAGCGGCCCGTCCACCGCCCGGCCCAGTACGGCGACGGTGCGGGTCAGCAGCGCCGCCCCGTGCCAGTCCAGCGACGCCTTCGCCGTCCCCATCCGCGACGACGCCCCGCCCGCCGGCACGATCCCCGCCCCCGGCCGCCGACCCCCGTACCCGCGCACGCGGCCGATCCTCCTCCTACCCTGGGGGGTCGACAGCGGGAGGGGATCGGAATGGGACGGCTCACCGTGCGGCGCCCGGTGCTGCACCTGAACGGGGACGGCAGCACCCGGTCGCGGCCGGACACCCTCGTCGCCGAGGAGCCGCTGGAGCTGCGGGTCGGGGGGAAGGCGCTGTCGGTGACGATGCGCACCCCCGGCCACGACGTGG
Source organism: Pseudonocardia sp. ICBG601 (assembly GCF_020496245.1). Taxonomy (NCBI): domain Bacteria; kingdom Bacillati; phylum Actinomycetota; class Actinomycetes; order Pseudonocardiales; family Pseudonocardiaceae; genus Pseudonocardia; species Pseudonocardia sp. ICBG601. Next base: position 588,749 of record NZ_JAHLJA010000150.1, read on the forward strand.
AGCTCGCGCACGGGTTCCTGCTGACCGAGGGTGTGATCGGCTCCGGGCTGGACCTGGCCGGGGCCCGCTACTGCAACTCCGTCGACGAGCAGGGCCGCAACACCTACAACGTGTTAGACGTCGACCTGGCCGAGGGCGTCGCCCCGCCGGACGCGTCGGTGGAGCGGAACTTCTACACCACCTCGTCGTGCGGGGTGTGCGGGAAGGCCTCGCTGGACGCGGTGAAGCTCAAGACCCGCCACTCCCCGGCGGCGGACCCGCTGCGGATCGGCCGGGAGCTGCTGCTGGAGCTGCCCGACCGGCTGCGCGAGCACCAGAAGGTGTTCGGCTCCACCGGCGGGCTGCACGCCGCCGCCCTGTTCGACGCCGACGGCGGCCTGCTCGCCGCCCGCGAGGACGTGGGCCGGCACAACGCGGTGGACAAGGTGCTGGGCCGGATGGTGATGGACGGCCGCGTGCCCGCCGCCGGCACCGTGCTGATGGTGTCGGGGCGGGCGTCGTTCGAGCTCGTGCAGAAGGCCGTGATGGCCGGGGTGCCGATGCTCGCGGCGGTGTCGGCGCCGTCGTCGCTGGCGGTGGAGCTGGCCGAGGAGTCCGGGATGACCCTGGTCGGGTTCCTGCGCGGGCGGACCGGCAACGTCTACACCGGGGCCGAGCGCATCGACCTCGGCTGAGGCCGGGTCACGCCGGCGGCGGGCCCCACCCTCCCCCGCCGCCGGACACGGCGCGGACCACGTCACCCGGGCGCAGCTCGCCCGCGTCGTTGCCGCGACGCCACAGGGTCTCCTCCGTGTCGGTGCCCGGGCGCAGGACGACGTGGCTGGCCTCGCCGTCGCCGCCCCCGCCCGACCCGCGGGACAGCACGTCCCGGGTGTTCTCGTTGGCGTACTTGAGCACGGTGCCGTCCTCCAGCACCTGGTAGTCCCGGACGATGCCCCGGCCGCCCGCGTGCTCCCCGGCGCCCTCCGACCCCTCGGCGAAGCTGTAGCGCAGGCACCGCAGCGGGTAGCGGTTCTCCATCACCTCGACGGGCAGGTTCAAGGTGTCGCCGTCCAGGCTGAAGACCAGCGTCTCGCCGTGGCCGCTGCTGTGCCCGCCGTGCCCGCCGTCGATCGGGTCGATCATGATGAACGGGTCCCCGTGGGTCGGGTCGGTGCGCAGCAGGTACACGCCGAACAGCTGGTAGGACCCGGTCCCCGCGGCGGTGATGTTCATCGAGCTCTGCGCGACGCCGCTGGTGCCGTCGAACCCGACGTGCATCCGGTCCCCGCGGACCGTGACCGACACCGAGACCCGCGGCCGCACGTCCGGGTCGACGCCGTCGTAGTCCATCTCGACCGACCGGGTCACGGTGCCGTCGGGCAGGGCCTCGACCCGCCGGGCGACCGCGCGTGCGGTGGCGTCGACGGTGCGGTCCATCGCACCCCGGACGACCGCGGCGCCGTAGCGCTCGCACAGCGCGACGATGCGGGTGGCGCCCGCCCGGCAGGCCGACATCTGGGCGTCCAGGTCACCCCGGACGATGTCGGGGAACCGCACGTTCGACGCGATCAGGTCGAGCATGTCCGCGACCGGCTCGTGCCCGCGGACCAGGCGCTGGTGGGTGAAGCACAGCCCCTCCTGGAACAGCTCCGTGGAGGTCATGTCCCAGCCGCCGGGGGTGCGTCCGCCCACGTCCGCCCAGTGCGCGGTGACCGCGACGAAGGCGACCAGCCGTCCCTCGTGCAGCACCGGGGCGTAGACGGTCGTGTCGGAGATGTGGGTGCCGGTCAGGTAGGGGTCGTTGACGATCAGGACGTCCCCGTCGCCGTAGCCGTCCGCGCCGAGCTTCGCGAGCCCGGAGGGCACCGTGGCCGGCATGCACCCGATGAACACGGCGAGCCCGGGGTCCTCGGCCCACAGCTCGCCGTCCGGGGACAGCACCGCGACCGCGAAGTCCTTGGTGTCGTAGAGCAGCGGGTTGAACGCCGTGCGCACGACGATGTTGTTCATCTCGTGGGCGGTCGCCACCATCGAGTTCGCGATGATCTCGGTGACGACGGGGTCGGCGGTCACCGGTGCGGTCGCGTCGTGGTCGGTCATGAGTGGCCTCCGGTCGTTCCGGTGGGTCGCGGGTCGTCACGGGTGAGGTGCAGGTGGCCGTGCTCGTCGGTCGTGGCCGACCAGCCGGGCGGTACGACGGTGGTGTTGGCCCACTCGCAGACGACCGCCGCGCCGTCGACCCGGGTCCCGGCCGCGAGGCCGTCGCGGTCGAGCACCGCGGCGTCGGTCTCCGCGGCACCGAACCGGACCCGGCGGGTCCCGGTGGCGGGACCGTCGGCGGCGGGGGCGGGCGCGGGGAGCCGCGGGCTGTCGGTCACGACGGTGCCCCGGGCCCGCAGCGTCACGATCTCCAGGACGCTCTCGTGGGTCCGCGGCCCGTAGAGCCGTTCGTGGGCGGCGCGGAAGCCGGCCTCGATGCCCGCGACCAGCAGACCGGTGTCGGCGGTCCAGGCGGGGTCGACGGGGACGGCCACGGTGTGGTGCTGGCCCCGGAAGCGGACGTCGGCCGTGTGGCCCACCGCGACCGCGTCGGCGGGGAAGCCGTACCCGCGCAGGTGCGTCACGACCTCCGCCGCGAGCTCGTCCAGGGTCGCGACGACCGTGGGCACGGTCGCGGCGTCGAGCGGGGTCCGGGAGGCGTCCTCGTGGTAGTCGCTGCACAGGATCCCCCAGGCGGAGAAGGTGGCCGCCGCCCGCGGGACGACGACGTGCCCGATCCCGAGCTCCCCCGCGACCGCGGCGGCGAACAGGCCCCCGCCCCCGCCGTAGCCGACCAGCGTGAACTCCCGCGGATCGAGCCCGCGGGCCACCGTGACCGCCCGGATGGCGTTGGCCATGTTGGTCTCGGCGATGCGCAGGATGCCGGCGGCGGCCTCGGCCACGTCCAGGCCCAGCGGCTCGGCCACCCGGCTGCGCAGCGCCCGCTCGGCGGCGTCGCGGTCGAGCCGCATCCGCCCGCCCAGGAAGGTCTCCGGGTCCAGGTACCCGAGCAGCAGCTGGGCGTCGGTGACGGTGGGCTCGGTGCCGCCCTGGCCGAAGCACACCGGCCCCGGGACCGCGCCGGCGCTGCGCGGCCCCACCTTGAGGGCACCGCGCTCGTCCAGCCAGGCGACGGACCCCCCGCCGGCCCCGATCGAGGTGATGTCCACCGTGGCGCCGAGCACCGGGCGGCCGTCGACGGTCGTCGCGGTGCGCTCGACGAGCTGCCCGTCGACGACCAGGGCGACGTCGAAGGTCGTCCCGCCGACGTCGGCGCAGACGGCGCGCTTCACCCCCACCGCCGACGCGAGCTCACGGCAGGCGACGACGCCGCCGGCGGGCCCGGACATCAGCGTGCGCACCGGCAGCCCCGCGGCGCGGTCGGCGGACAGCACGCCACCATTGGACTGCATGATCCCGATGTGGTCGTCGAACCCGTCGGCGGCGAGGTGGGAGCTCAGCTCACGGAGGTAGCCGCCGAACAGCGGCTGGACGTAGGCGTTGAGCACCGCCGAGGAGGTCCGCTCGAACTCGTGCCACTCGGCGGCGACGTCGTGGGAGCAGGTGACGGCGACCCCGGGCAGCCGCTCCCGGCCGGGGGCGGGGACACCGGCCCCGGAGGACATGGCGGTGGAGACCGCGGTCGAGGAGGCACTGCGGGCGGTCCCGGACCGGGCCCTGGCGGCCGCGGGCCGGTCGCGGGGCTGGGTCCTGCTCGCCGCGACGCGCGCCCACCCGTCGGAGCAGGGCGACCTCCTGGCCCGCCGCATGGTCGACCGGGGGTCCGGACCGGGAGACGGCGGCACCCGCCTCGTGGCCGGGCTCGGGCGGACGGTCGAGGACCTGCACCGGGTCGTCGAGTCCTACCACGAGGCGTTCCTCGCCACCCGGGCCGCGCTGCTCGTGCCCCGGCTGGGCGACCTCGTGCACTGGGGCGACCTGGGGCCCTACGACCTGCTGCTGCGGCTGCCCGCCGAGGAGGTCCGGCGGGCCTCCGACGCCGCTGCGCTGCGCCTGCTGGCCGACGCCGACACCACCGGTGTCCTGGTCGACACCCTGGAGTCGTTCCTGGACCACGCCGGCGACGTGCGCGGAGCCGCCGAGGCGATGTGCGTGCACCGGGCGACGCTCTACTACCGGCTCCGGCGGATCGAGCAGCGCACCGGGTGCAGCCTGGCCTCGGGCCACGACCGGCTCGCGCTGCACCTCGCGGTGAAGCTGCGCCGGCTCGCCGCGGTGCAGGCGGGGACCGGCGGCTGACGCACCGACACCGGTCTGCGACGCCTGTCGCAACCTCGGCGCCGCACGCTTGTCAGCTGACGGATGCGATCCCGCGGAGCGCGCACCGACACTGGGGCCCGACCGAGGACACCGGCAGCAGGGAGACCCAGGGATGACCGCGGACGTGATCGTCGTCGGTGCCGGCGTGATCGGCTGCTCGGTGGCGTTCGAGCTGGCCAGGGTCGGTCACTAGGTGACCGTCGTCGACCGGGCGCGCGGGGTCGGCGACGGTTCCACCAGCGCGTCGAGCGCGGTCGTCCGGTTCAACTTCACCACCCCGGCCGGGGTGGCCGCCGCCTGGGAGTCCCGGGCCTGCTGGGAGTCCTGGTCCGAGCACCTCGGGCTCCCGGAGTCGCACGGTCTCGCCCGCTACGTCCGCACCGGGCTGGCGATGCTCGACGTCGACGTGGCCCCGCGCAGCAGCTACCTGCCGCTGTTCGACGCCGTCGGCGTGCCCTACGAGACCTGGGACGCCGCGACCCTGGCCCGGCGCGTCCCCGGCATCGACGTCGGACGGTACTGGCCGCCGCGCCGGCTCGACGACGACCGCTTCTGGCGCGACGCCGACGGGACCCTCGGCGCGGTGTTCACCCCCGACGCCGGGTACGTCAGCGACCCCCGCCTCGCCGCCGGGAACCTCGCCGCGGCCGCCGCCGTGCACGGTGCCGTGTTCCGGCTGGGCCACGCCGTCACCGCCGTGACCGTGACCGGGGACCGGGTCGGGGTGTGCGGCTCGACGACGGCAGCACCCTGTCCTCCGCGGTGGTGGTCAACGCGGCCGGGCCGTGGTCGGGGCGGCTCAACGATCTGGCCGGGGTCGGCGCCGGGTTCACGGTCGGCACACGCCCGATGCGTCAGGAGGTCCACGCGGTCACCGCTCCCCCCGCCCTCGCCTCCCCCTCCGGGCGGATCGTCGCCGTCGCCGACATGGACCTCGGCGTCTACCTGCGCGGCGACACCGGGGGCGGGCTGCTGGTGGGCGGCACCGAGCCGGCGTGCGACCCGCTGCCGTGGATCGACGACCCCGACGACGCCGACCCCGTGCCGACCGCGGCGGTGTTCGACGCCCAGGTCACCCGGGCCGCGCGCCGCCTGCCCGACCTCGCCGTGCCGAACCGGCCGCGGGGGGTGGCCGGGGTCTACGACGTCGCCGACGACTGGACCCCCATCTACGACCGGACCGAGCTCCCCGGCTACTACGTCGCCATCGGCACCAGCGGCAACCAGTTCAAGAACGCGCCGCTCGTCGGTCGCTTCCTGCGGGCGATCATCGAGCAGGTCGAGGGCGGGCTCGACCACGACGACCACCCGGTGCGCCACGTCGGCGAGCACACCGGGGTGACCGTCGACCTGTCCGCGTTCTCCCGGCGCAGGCCGGTGAACGCCGACGCCACGCACAGCGTGCTGGGCTGACCGCGGTCAGGCCCGCGGGGTGAGCGTGGCCCAGGCCCGCTCGTGCCGGTCCACCACCCGGCGCAGCCGCCCCGCGGTCCCGGCCGGACCGACCAGCGCGGCGACGGTAGCGACGACCAGCGCGCAGCCCGCGACCTGCCACCCGGTCAGTGTCTCCCCGAGCACCAGCATGCCGAGCACCACCGACAACACCGGGTGCACCAGCAGCAGCGCACCCGCGGTGCCCGGCGCCAGCCCGGCCGAGCCGCGCCCGATCAGCACCCAGGACACCACCTGACCGGCCAGGGCCAGCACGATCAGCCAGGCCCAGGTCGTCGCGGGCAGCGAGACCGCGATCCCGCCCCCGGCGACGCCGATGATCCCGCAGGTCACCCCGGCTCCGACGGTGGCCAGCGCGACCGGGGTCACCAGGTGACGCGGACGGCCCCGCGACACCGAGCGGTTGAGGTGCAGGAACCCGGCGTAGGCGATCCCGGCGAGGGTGCCGAGCACCGCGCCGCGCACCGGCTCCGGGCCGCCGACCCCGGCGCCGAGCACCCCACCGGCCAGCGCGATGCCGCCCAGCAGCAGCGGCGCCGCGTACACCAGCCGGCGCGGGACCCGCTCGCCCGCGACGACCCAGGCGATCAGCGGCAGCGCCAGCACCTGGATGTTGAGCACGACGTTCGCGATCCCGGCGCCCGCGTCGAGCACCGCGCGGGTCCACAGCAGGAAGTCCGCCCCCAGGAACACCCCCGACAGCAGTGACCAGCCCACCGTCGCGAGCGGGAGGCCGCCGGCGCGGCGGTACTCGGCCAGCGCCCACGGCCCCAGCACGACCAGCGCGAGCACGCACCGCCAGAACGACGCCGTCGCCGGGTCGGCGCCCGCGAGCGCGACGAGGATGCCGGTCCAGGCCAGGACCGAGGCGCCGGCGAGCAGGAGGAGGGCGGAGTGCGGGTCGGGGGCGGTGCGTGCGTTCACGTGATCCACCATCCCCACCTGCACCGCGAAGCTCTAATGATTGTTCCTACCCGGTACCGCTAAGCTCTGCTGTGTGATCTCCTGGGACCGGCTGCGTGTGTTCGACGCCGTCGCCGAGCACGGCTCGGTCGGCGCCGCCGCGGCCGCGCTGCACATCACCGGACCCGCGGTGACCCAGCAGCTGCGCAAGCTCGAACGCGAGACCGGCACCCGGCTCGTCGAACCGGACGGGCGGGGCATCCGGCTCACCGCCGCCGGGCACGTGCTGGCCGGGCACGCGGCCACCGCGGCGGCGACCGTCGCCGGCGCCGAGCGCGACCTCGCCGCCCTGCACGACGACGCCGCCGGGCCGCTGCGGATCGGCTCGGTCGCGAGCGCGCTGCGGACGCTGCTGCCCGAGGTCATCGACGGGCTGGCCGCCGCGCACCCCCGGCTGGTCCCCACCGTCGACGACGGCGAGGTCGTCGACCTGCTGCCCGCCCTGCAGTCGCGCGACCTGGACGCGGTGCTCCTGGAGAGCTGGACGCAGCGCCCGGCCCGGCTGCCCGCCGGGATCCGGGTGACCGCACTGGCCACCGAGCCCGCGATGCTCGCCGTCCCCGCCGACGACCCGCTCACCGGGCCCGACCCGGTGCCGCTGCGCACCCTGGCCGGGCGGGTGTGGACCTCCGGCCCGGTCGGCACCGAACCCTACGAGGCACTGCTGCAGCTGCTGCGCGGCGTCGGGACCGAGCCGGACATCCGCTACCGGGTCGGCGACTTCGCCACCCAGCTGGCACTGGTCCGCGCGCGGCTCGCGATCGCGCTGGTCCCGGGCATGGCGGTGGCGGGGTCCGCGGTTCCGGGCGGCACCGGCCCGGTCCCGGTCACCGCCGACGACGGCGTGCGCCTGCTGCCCTGCCGGCCCGCGGCGGGCCGCTCACTGGTCCTGGCCACCCGCGGGTCCGACGCCGATCTCCCCGCCCTGCGCGCCCTGGTCGACGGCCTGCGTGCCGCGGCGGCCCGCATCATCCCCGCCTGACCCCGGGCGCAGCCGGTCAGGCGAGCATGTCGCGCACCATCGGGATGACCCGGGTGCCGTACAGCTCGACCGCGCGCAGCCGGGCCGACACCGGCTGGGGCCCGACGGTGTAGATCAGGTCGAAGCGCTGGGCGCCCAGCGAGCGGACCGAGTCGGCGATGCGGCGGGCCACCTTCTCGGGGGACCCGACGTGCAGCGCGCCACCGGAGACCTCGGCCTCGAACCGGGCGCGGTCCAGCGGCGGCCAGCCGCGCTGGGCGCCGATCCGGTCCATCTGCGCCTTGTACGGGGCGAAGAAGATCTCCTTCGCCTCCTCGTCGGTGTCGGCGACGAAGCCCGGCGAGTGCATGCCCACCGGCTTCTCCGCGTGCCCGAACTGCTCGACGGCGCGGTGGTAGAGGTCGACGTAGGGCGCGAACCGTCCGGCCGGGCCGCCGATGATGGCGAGCATCAGGCCCAGGTCGTGGCGGGCGGTGCGCACCACCGACTCCGGCGAGCCGCCGACACCGACCCACACGGGCAGCCGGCGGCCGGTCGTCGGGAAGACCTCGACGCCGTCGAGCGCGGCGCGGGTGGCGCCCCGCCATGTCACCGGCTTCTCGTCGAGGAGCTGCACGAACAGCTCCAGCTTCTCCTCGAACAGCTGCTCGTAGTCGTTCATGGAGTAGCCGAACAGCGGGAAGGACTCGGTGAACGAGCCGCGGCCCACGATGACCTCGGCGCGGCCGTCGGACAGCGCGTCGAGGGTGGCGAAGCGCTGGTACACCCGCACCGGGTCGTCCGAGCTGAGCACGGTGACGCCGGAGGACAGCCGGATCCGGGAGGTGCGGGTCGCGATCCCGGCGAGCACCGTCTCCGGGGTGGTGATGGCGTACTCGGGGCGGTGGTGCTCCCCCAGTGCGACGACGTCGACGCCGGCCCCGTCGGCCAGCACCACCTCGTCGACGACCTGGCGGATGGCCTGCGGGTGCGACAACGGCGTGCCGTCGTCGCCCACCGGCACGTCGCCGAAGGTGTCCATGCCGAACACGATGTCGCTCATCCGCTCCCCCAGTTGGTTGACTCTTCAACCATCATGCCACCGTCCCGGGCGGCGCGCCGACGGGGCCACCCCGGCGGGGTCGCCAGGTCTCCTCGGCGCGGACGCCGGCCTCCGGGGTGAAGTAGTCACCGGTCCGGAGGTCCTCCAACAGCGTCGCGTGCCGCGGCGCCCAGCCGAGCAGGGTCCGGGTGTACTCACTGGAGACGGTGACGTCGAGGGAGAAGAACCGGGCCAGGAACGGGTTCCCGAGGTGCTCGGCGGCCTGCTCGAGGGTCAGAGAGACGGTGGACAGACCGAGGATCGCCGCGATCTGCTCGGCGACGCTCCGGATCGTCACGGCACCCTCGCCCGCGGCGTGCAGCGCACTCCCCGCGGGAGCCCGCTCCAGCGCCATGCGGAAGAGGGCGGCGGCGTCGCAGCGGTGGACCGCGGGCCACCGGTTGGTGCCGTCCCCGATGTAGGCCGAGACACCGGCCCGGCGGGCGGCGGCGACGAGCGCCGGGACGAACCCGTGGTCGGCCGGGCCGTGCACGGTCGGCGCGAGCCGCACGACGCCCGCGCGCACCCCTGGTCCGCGAAGCCCAGGCAGGCCCGCTCGCCGGCGGCCCGTCCGCGGAGCCCCGCCGCACGGTCATCGCCGCGACGCCGGCGCTGCGCGAACGCGAGCTGGCGAAGCACGCGGCACTCGCCGACACCGTGGCCGGGGCACTGCGCCGGCGTGGGGTCCCCGACCGGCAGGCCGGACTGGCGGCGCAGACCGGATGGGCCACCTACCGCGAGGCGGTCCGGGCCTGGGACGACGACCCCGCGACCGGCCTGGACGTGCACCTGACCCGGGCCTTCGACGACCTGCGCGCCCTCGCCGCACCGGCCCCCCGGGCGACGGCGGCCCCCGGACGCTGACACCGCCGCCGTACCCGCGGCCGACCGCCGGGCCCCGGCCGGGACCCGCAGCACTCAGCGCTCGCGCGCCCCGAGGCGACGCAGCAGGTTGGCCGCGAACCGGTCCCCGGTCGCGTCCATCGTCGCCTTCATCGTGCGGGTCACCACCGGCGCCGCGAGCCGCGACAGCGGCATGTCGACGTCGACGGTCAGCGAGATCTCCAGATGCGTCGCCGGGGAGCCGTCCGGCTCCGGGTCGGCGTCGCTCAGTGCGTAGTAGCCCTCCGCGCCCGCCCACTCGGTGACCCCGGTGGGCGGTGCGTGGGTGAACTCGATCCGCTTGCCCTCAACGAAGGTCATCCGCTCGGTGAACACCGGTTTGATGCCCACCCCGAGCACCGCGATCCGCACCATGTGCCAGCGCCACAGCTCGTAGCCGTCGACGGCCGCGTCCCGCGCGGAGTCGGCGTCGATCCGGTTGAGCAGCGGTGTCAGCGTCGGCAGCACATCGGGATCGGTCAGGACGCGCCAGACGTCGTCGCGCGAGGCCGTCACGACGGCCTCGGACGCGGTGGTCGCGGAGAAGCGGGTCAGGACGCCCCGTCCCCGCCCAGTGCCCCACCGGCGGCCGGGGTGTCGTCCCCGCCCGCCACGTCGGGCTCGGGCTCCTCGGTGCCGCGGTTCGCGGCGGGCAGCAGGTCGGCCAGCGCCGCACCCTCGAGACGGCGGAAGGTCCGCCGCGGCCGGGTCCGGTCGAGCACCGCGACCTCGAGCGCCTCGGCGCCCAGGACCCGCGGCTGCGCGTTCGCGCCGTTGCCGGGCGACGCCGGGTCCGCACCCGGCACCTGCAGCCCGCCCAGCGCGACCTCGATCGCCGCGCCCAGCTCCAGGCCGTGCTCGTAGGTCTCGGACAGCTTCTGCGAGATCGGCTCGGTCTGACCACCCATGACGACGAACCGCGGCTCGTCGGTGATCGACCCGTCGTAGGTGATCCGGTACAGCTGGTCCCCGGTGGCCTCGACGCCCACCTCGGCGACGCACAGCTCCACCTCGAAGGGCTTCTGCTGCTCGACGAACGCGGTGCCCAGCGCCTGGGCGTAGGCGTTGGCCAGCATCCGGCCGGTCACGTCGCGCCGGTCGTAGGTGAACCCGCGGAAGTCGGCCATCCGGATCCCGCCGGTACGCAGGTTCTCGAACTCGTTGTACCGGCCGACCGCGGCGAAGCCGATCTTGTCGTAGATCTCGGAGACCTTGTGCAGCGCCGTCGACCGGTTCTCCGCGACGAACAGCACGCCACCGGCGTAGGTCAGCACGACCACGCTGCGGCCGCGCGAGATGCCCTTGCGGGCCAGCTCGGAACGGTCGCGCAGCAGCTGGTCGACGGAGGAGTAGAACGGCATCGTCATGGGGAGGCGCTCCAGGCTCGTGCTTCGTGCGGGGAGGGGGTCAGCGGGACGGACCGCCAGGGCGCTCCCGGCGCCCGGCGATCACCTGGTCGACGACGGCGGCGATCTCGGCGTCGTCGCGGCGCGCGGCGCCCTCGGCGGTGATGCCGACGACCACCGGGTAGATGCGCCGCACCGTGTCCGGCCCACCGGTGGCGGTGTCGTCGTCCGCGGCGTCGTAGAGCGCCTCGACCGCGGTGCGCACCGCGCCGTCGAGGTCCGCGGCCGGGTCGTGCAGCTTCTTCAGCGACGACTTCGCGAACACCGAGCCGGAACCGACGGCGTGGAAGCCGAGGTTCTCGTCGTACCGGCCGCCGGTGGGGTCGAAGGTGACGATCCGGCCGGCCTGCGCCGGGTCGGCGGCGTCGGTGTCGTAGCCCGCGAACAGCGGGACGACGACGAAGCCCTGCATCGCCGCGCCCAGGTTCTGGCGGACCATGCCGGCGAGCTTGTTGGCCTTGCCGTCGAGCGAGAGCGGGACGCCCTCGAGCTTCTCGTAGTGCTCGAGGTCGACCGAGAACAGCCGGACCATCTCCAGCGCGATCCCCGCGGAGCCGGCGATGCCGACGGCGGAGTGGGTGTCGGTGACGAACACCTTCTCGATGTCGCGCTGGGCGATCACGTTGCCCGCGGTCGCGCGCCGGTCACCGGCGATCACGACGCCGCCGGAGAACAGCAGCGCGACGATCGTGGTGCCGTGCGGGACGCCCAGGGCGTCGGCGGAGGTGCCGGGACCGGCTGTCCGGTCCAGGCCCGCGCCGGGGAGCAGGTGCGGGGCCGCGCCGCCGACGAAGTCGGAGAACGACTGCGACCCGGTCAGGAAGGTGCCGAGCTGACCCGTGTGGTGCCCGGGCACCAGCCCGGAGGTGACCGACGGCCGGAACTCCATCTCTCGGACGTGCCTTTCGTTCGAGCTTCGTGCGCCGGTGGTCCCGCTCCCCCACGTCGGCGGGGTCTGCGGCCCTTCCGGCACGGCCGGGCCCGCAGGTGCGGACCCGGCCGGGACGGTACTGCTGGTGCCGGGGTGCGGCAGGGTGGGTGGCCCCGTGGGGCTCACTCACCGCCCTTCTGCACGTAGGACCGCACGAAGTCCTCCGCGTTCTCCTCCAGCACGTCGTCGATCTCGTCGAGGATGGTGTCGACGTCCTCACCGAGCTTCTCGCGGCGCTCCTGACCGGATCCGGACGCGTTCTCCCCGGACTCGTCGTCTCCGTCGCCGCCACCCTGGCGCTTGGTCTGCTCCTGGGACATGACGCCTCCTCCTCGCAGAGTTGCCTGCAGGTTCACCCTACCCACCGGGGGCGACAAAATCGCCTGTTGCGCAGCGGCGTGTGATCCGCTCCCCCGGCGGGCGGGCTCAGGAGGCGGTGAGCTTGTCGACCAGCTCCTCGGCCGTCGACACCGCCTCGAACAGCTCCCCCACGTGCTTGCGGGTACCGCGCAGCGGCTCCAGCGTCGGGATCCGGACCAGCGACTCACGGCCCAGGTCGAAGATCACCGAGTCCCACGACGCGGCGGCGACCTCGACCGGGAACCGGCCCATGCAGGTGCCACGGAAGTAGGCGCGGGTGTCCTCGGGCGGCTCGGTCATCGCCGCGGCGACCTGCTCCTCGGTGACCAGCCTGCGCATCGACCCGCGGGTGACGAGCCGGTTGTAGAGGCCCTTGGCCAGCCGCACGTCGGAGTACTGCAGGTCGACCATCCCGAGCCGGCCCGACGCCCAGGTCAGGCCGTCGCGCTCGCGGTAGGCCTCGAGCAGCTTGAGCTTGGCCGTCCAGTCGAGCCGGTCGGCGGTCAGCATCGGGTCGCGCTCCAGGTCGACCAGCACCGACTCCCACTCCTCGACGACCTCGCGGGTGTCGGGGTCCCACTCCTCGCGGCGCGGGGAGACGGTCTGCTCCATGTGCTCGACCGCGCGGGCCAGGTACTCCTGCTGGATCTGCACCGCGGTGAGGTGACGGCCGTCGGCCAGCGGGACGGTCCGCTGCAGCGTCGGGTCGTGGCTGATCCGCGAGACCGACTTCACCGGCTCGGCCAGGCGCAGGTCCTCGAACGAGCGCCCCTTCTCGATCATGTCGAGGACCAGCGCCGTGGTGCCGACCTTGAGCAGCGTCGAGATCTCGGACAGGTTCGCGTCGCCGATGATGACGTGCAGGCGGCGGTACTTGTCGGCGTCGGCGTGCGGCTCGTCGCGGGTGTTGATGATGCCGCGCTTGAGCGTGGTCTCCAGGCCGACCTCGACCTCGACGTAGTCCGAGCGTTGGGCGATCTGGTAGCCGGCCTCGTCGCCCTGCTGGCCGAGGCCGACCCGGCCGGCGCCGCAGACGACCTGGCGGGTCACGAAGAACGGGGTGAGGCCGGTGACGATCGACGGGAACGTCGTCGTGCGGGCCATCAGGTAGTTCTCGTGGGAGCCGTAGCTGGCGCCCTTGCCGTCGACGTTGTTCTTGTAGAGCTGCATCCGCGGCGCGCCCGGCACGGTGGCCGCGCGGTTCGCCGCCTCCAGCATGATCCGCTCGCCGGCCTTGTCCCAGGTCACGATGTCGCGCGGGGACAGGACCTCGGGCGTGGAGTACTCCGGGTGGGCGTGGTCGACGTAGAACCGGGCGCCGTTGGTGAGGATGACGTTCGCCGCGCCGAGGTCGTCGAGGTCGGTGTCGAGCTGCGGCGCCAGCGACGGTGCCGACAGGTCGAACCCCCGGGCGTCGCGCAGCGGCGACTCCACCTCGTAGTCCCAGCGCGCCCGGCGGTTGCGGGGCACGTCCGCCGCGGCGGCGTAGGCCAGCACCACCTGCGTCGAGGTGACGACGGGGTTCGCGGTGGGGTCACCCGGCACGGCGATGCCGTACTCCACCTCGGTGCCCATGATCCGGCGGGCCGTCACGACCGGCCCCCTGCGCGAGAGTGCATTGCACGAGACTAACCGTCCGCGCCCCCACCCGGGGCGCACTGCGGCCCGGCGGGATCATCGTGGCGTGACCGATCCCGCATGTGAGCGCCTGACCGTCTTCGACGCCGGGGGCACGCCCACCGGCGTCGCCGAGCGCGGCGAGGTCTACGCGCGCTCGCTGTGGCACGCCACGACGGCGATCCTGCTCCGCTCCGCCGACGGGACGCGGGCCTACGTGCACCGGCGCACCGACACCAAGCTGGTCATGGCCGGGATGTGGGACTGCCTCGCCGGCGGGGTCCTCGACGAGGGCGAGACCCCCGACGCGTGCGCCGCCCGCGAGCTGGGCGAGGAGCTCGGGGTCACCGGCGTGCCGCTGGAGAAGCTGGCCGTGGTCCCCTTCGACGCCGCCGCGCTGGGTGTCGACACCGGGCCCGGCACCGGCCCGGACGGGCTGCGGGCCCACGTGCACGTCTACCGCGCCTTCTCCGACGGCCCGGTGACCCACCAGCCCTCGGAGGTGGCCGAGGGCGGCTGGTGGACCCTCGACGAGCTGACGGCCCGGATCGGCGCGCCGGACCGGCCCTGGGTCCCCGACGGCCTGTACGTCACCCGCCTGCTGCTGGCCGACCTCGTCCGTTAAGGTCCTCGGGCCAGCGCGTTTACCAGTGGGTAACATACGTCACCCACATCGGTACCTGAATCGGTCAACACCGGGCGGGTCGCGCGACGCCACCCCGGGAAGGGCCCAGCGTGGGGCCTCCCCGACGGACCACCACGCCCACCACGCGACAGTTCCAGGAGTCACCCATGGTCAGCATCTCGGTCTCGGCCCGTTCCCTCGCCGCCGCCAGGCTGATCGATCCCGACGTCAACACCGCCGCCGTGCAGGCCGCGGTGGAGGCGGCACTGGCCGCCGAGCGCCACGAGCAGCGCGCCGCCGCGGGCTCCACCACGCGTCGCGAGCACACCGCCCGCCGCGAGCCGGACTCCCGGAGCTCCTGACCCCGCCACGACGACGGGCCCGCACCCCGGGTGGGATGCGGGCCCGTCGCGGCCGTGATCAGAAGTTGATCATGTGGCCGGCCAGGCCGTGGATCGCCTCCTGCAGGCACTCCGACAGGGTCGGGTGCGCGTGCACGTTGCGCGCCATCTCGTGGACGGTCAGGTCCCACTTCTGGGCCAGGGTCAGCTCGGGCAGCAGCTCGGTCGCCTCGGCGCCGATGATGTGCCCGCCCAGCAGCTCGCCGTAGGTGTCGTCGGCGATCAGCTTGACGAAGCCGGCGGGCTCGGCCATGCCGTGCGCCTTGCCGTTCGCGGTGAACGGGAAGGTCGCGGTGTTGACCTTCCAGCCCTTCTCGTCGGCCAGCTCGCGGGCCTCGGCCTCGGTGTAGCCGAACGACGCGACCTGCGGGTTGCAGAAGGTCGCGCGCGGCATCATCTTGTAGTTCAGCTCCTGGGTCTCGGCGCCCGCCAGGGTCTCGGCGGCGACGATGCCCTGCGCCTCGGCGACGTGGGCGAGCATGAGCTTCGCGGTGACGTCACCGATCGCGTAGACGTGCTCCACGCTGGTGCGCATGTAGTCGTCGATCTCGATGGCGCCGCGCTCGGTGAGGTTCACCCCGAGCTTGTCCAGGCCGTAGCCGTCCACCCGCGGCGCGAAGCCGATGGCCTGCACGACCTTGTCCGCGCGCAGCTCCTCGCTGCCCTTGGACGACGAGACCGAGACGGTGACGCCCTTGCCGTCGTCGGTGATGGACTCGACCTTGGTCGAGGTCCGCACCGTGACGCCGAGCTTCTTGTAGGCCTTCGCCAGCTCCTTGGACACGTCCGCGTCCTCGAGCGGGAGCAGGCGGTCCAGGTACTCGACGATGGTGACGTCGACGCCGTAGTTGGCCAGCACGAACGCGAACTCGACACCGATCGCACCGGCGCCGGCGATGATCACGCTCTCCGGCAGCTCGCGGGTGAGGATCTGCTCCTCGTAGGTCACGACGCGGTCGGACAGCTCGGTGCCCGGCAGCAGCTTGACCGTGGATCCCGCGGCGATGATCACGTCGTCGTAGGTGACGGTCTCGTTGCCGCCCTTCGACAGCTCGACCTCGATCTCGCCCGGCTTGGTGAACCGGCCGAACCCGTCGAGCTCGGTGATCTTGTTCTTCTTCATCAGGAAGTGCACGCCCTTGACGCGCCCGTCCGCGACCGAACGGCTGCGGTCGAAGGCGGCGCCGAAGTCGAGCGACACCTCACCGGACAGACCGAAGGTCTTCTGCTCCTTGGTGACGATGTGGGCGATCTCGGCGTTGCGCAGCAGCGCCTTGGAGGGGATGCAGCCCACGTTGAGGCAGACACCGCCCCAGTACTTCTCCTCGATCACCGCCACACTGCGGCCGAGCTGGGCAGCACGGATGGCCGCCACGTATCCACCGGGTCCGGCTCCGAGTACGACGACGTCGAAATGAGGCATGTGCCCAGCCTAGGACGCCTGGGCCGGGTCCGGGCCGTCCGGTCCCGAGTCCCCGGTCACCGGCCACTGCCCGCTGTCGGACAGGTGCGCCACGACCGCCTCGCACGCCTCGCGCAGCCCCGCCTGCTGGGCCGGGGTCAGGCCGTCGAACACCGCCTCGCGCACGCTCTCGACGTGGTCCGGCGCCGCCGCGGCCAGCACCTCGAACCCTCGGTCGGTGAGCCGGGCGAGCTGGCCCCGCCGGTCGGTGGGGCACGACCGCCGCTCGACCCAGCCGGCCTCCTCCATCCGGGCCACCGCGTGCGAGACCCGGCTGCGCGAGGACAGCGCGCAGTCGGCCAGCGCGCTCATCCGCAGCGTGCGCTCCGGCGCCTCGGAGAGCCGGACCAGGATCTCGTAGTACGCCTGGGGCATCCCGGCCCCGGACTGCAGTCGTCGCTCGACCTTGTCCGACACCAGCCGCTGCGCGGCGAGGAACGCCCGCCACGTCCGCTGCTCCTCGTCGTCGAGCCAGCGTGTGTGACCCACAGCACCCTCCGAAACATTTGAGCGTTACCCTGGTTGTCCCTAGTATCGCTCTCAACAAGTGAAAGTTCAACTATCTCCCGAGGAGACATCATGACCACAGCCACCACGATCCCCGGCTACGTCGTCGGCACCTGGGACATCGACGCCGCGCACTCCGACGTCTCGTTCTCCGTCCGTCACATGATGGTCAGCAAGGTGCGCGGGCGCTTCACCGGCGTCTCGGGCGAGCTCGTCACCGCGGAGAAGTTCGAGGACTCCACCGTCACCGCGACCGTCGACGCCACCTCCCTCACCACCGGCCAGGACCAGCGCGACGGCCACATCCGCTCCGCCGACTTCTTCGATGTCGAGAAGTACCCGGAGTGGACCTTCCGGTCCACCGGCATCGCCGCGAAGGGTGACGACCACGTCCTCACCGGTGACCTCACGATCAAGGGCGTCACCAGGCCGGTCGAGTTCGACCTCGAGCTCAACGGCTTCGGCCCGGACCCCTACGGCGGCACCCGCTCCGGCTTCACCGCCACGACCACCATCAAGCGCTCGGAGTTCGGTGTCGACATCGAGCTGCCGATGGACGGCGGCGGCGTCGTCGTCAGCGAGAAGGTGAACGTGCAGCTGGAGATCGAGGCGGTCCTGCGCGCCTCCTGACCCTGCGCACGCGGCCACGGCCCCGGACCGGCGACGCCGGCACCGGGGCCGTCCCGCGTCCGTAGGCTGGCGCGGTGCGCAGCTACGCCGAGACGCCCCCCGCCGGGCCGCTGCGCGCGGTCGTCGAGGTGGCCTGGCGGGCGCACACCGGGACCGCGCCGCACACCCAGCGGGTGCTCCCCGACGGCTGCATGGACCTGCTCCTGTCCGGCGGCGAGGCGGTCGTCGCGGGCCCCGACACCACGGCGCACCTCGCCGGCTCGCCCGCGGGCGGCGTGACCACCGGCCTGCGCTTCCGCCCCGGTGCCCTCCCGGCCCTGCTGGGCGTCCCCGCCGACGCGCTGCGCGACCGCCGCGTCCCGCTCGCCGACGTGCTCGACCCCGGCCGGCGCCGGCTCCTCCGGCCCGCCCCGGCCGACGGCGACGACAGCGGAGACACCGGCGACGCCGCGTGGCTCGCCCGACTCGCCCTCGCCCTGCACGCGGCGGCCGGGGACGACCGGACTCCCGCCTCGCTCCCCCAGCCCGCGCTGCGCGCCCTGGCCGGGGGCATGCCCGCCGCGGAGCTGGCCGACCGGCTCGGCGTCACCGGTCGCACCCTGCACCGGCGCTGCGTCGCCACCCTCGGGTACGGACCGGCCGTCGCACGGCGGGTGCTGCGCTTCCGGGCCGCGGCCGCGCTGCTGTACGACGGCGTCGCCCCGGCCGCGGTCGCCGCCCGCACCGGCTACGCCGACCAGCCCCACCTGTCCCGCGAGGTCCGCGCCCTCGCCGGTGTGTCGCCTGCGTCGCTCGCACCTCGCACGGAGTCCCCCGGCCTCGCAGCCACTGCGGGGGCTGCGAGGTCGGGGGAACGTGTGCGGGGTCAGGTCCAGGCGAACAGGTCCAGCGACGAGCCGTCGGGGTCGGCGACGGTGGCGTAGCGCTGCCCCCACGGCGCGTCGAACGGGTCCAGCACCGAGGTGTGGCCGGCCGCGGTGACCCGGCGCCAGGCGTCGTCGACGGCCGCGGCGGTGGGCAGCCGGAACGCCAGCCCGACCCGGCCGTGGCCGTCCGGGGCGACGCCCGGGTGGAAGCCCTCCACCATCGACTGCAGGTCCAGGGCCAGGCGCAGGCCGCCGCGCAGCGTGGTCTCCACGTGCGCCTCGGTCTCGGAGCCCTCGGGGAACTCCAGCCCCAGCAGGCGGTAGAAGGCCAGCGAGCGGGTCATGTCGGTGACCACGATGCCGATCATGTCGAGCTCGGCGCCGATCGAGGTGTCCATGGCGGCGACGCTAGGGGCCCGGTGCGGGCGCCGTCGTGAACGGATCGGACACCGGTCAGCGCTTGCCGCGGAAGCGCCGCAGCATGTCCTGCGCCCGCTGCCGGTTGCGCGGGTCGCTCGCCATGCGCTTGGCCTGGTCGCTGTAGCGACGCCCCTGCGGGCTCTTCAGGAATGCGCTGATGCGCCCGATGATGCCGGCCATGACGACCTCCGTGGTGGCGGGCCGCGACACGGACGTGCACGGCTCCGTGCACAGGATGCCCGTTTCGTCCGGACATCATTCCACCGGGTGACGATCCCCGGACACACGACGGGCCCCGCCGCGGGATGCGGCGGGGCCCGTGCGTGCGGAGCGTGTCTACAGGTACTGGCCGGTGTTCGACGCGGTGTCGATCGCGCGGCCGGTGGCGTCGTTCTTGCCGGTGACCAGGGTGCGGATGTAGACGATCCGCTCCCCCTTCTTGCCCGAGATCCGCGCCCAGTCGTCGGGGTTGGTCGTGTTCGGGAGGTCCTCGTTCTCGGCGAACTCGTCGACGATCGCGTCCAGCAGGTGCTGGACCCGCAGGCCAGGCTGGCCGGACTCGAGCACCGCCTTGATCGCGGACTTCTTCCCGCGGTCGACGATGTTCTGGATCATCGCGCCGGAGTTGAAGTCCTTGAAGTAGAGCGTCTCCTTGTCGCCGTTGGCGTAGGTGACCTCCAGGAACCGGTTCTCCTCGGACTCGTCGTACATCCGCTCGGTGATCCGCTGGATCATCCCGTCCACGCAGGCCTTGCGGCTGCCGCCGAACTCGGCGACGTCGTCGGCGTGGATGGGCAGCGTCTCGGTCAGGTACTTCGAGAAGATGTCCTTCGCGCCCTCGGCGTCCGGACGCTCGATCTTGATCTTCACGTCGAGCCGGCCCGGCCGCAGGATCGCCGGGTCGATCATGTCCTCACGGTTCGAGGCACCGATGACGATGACGTTCTCCAGGCCCTCGACGCCGTCGATCTCGGCGAGGAGCTGGGGGACGATCGTCGTCTCCACGTCGGAGGACACACCCGAGCCACGGGTCCGGAAGATCGAGTCCATCTCGTCGAAGAACACGATCACCGGGGTGCCGGCGCTCGCCTTCTCCCGCGCGCGCTGGAAGATCAGCCGGATGTGCCGCTCGGTCTCGCCGACGAACTTGTTGAGCAGCTCGGGGCCCTTGATGTTGAGGAAGAACGCGCGCCCCTCGTCCGGGTCGTCGCCCCGCTGCTTGGCGATCTTCTTCGCCAGCGAGTTCGCGACGGCCTTCGCGATGAGCGTCTTCCCGCAGCCGGGCGGCCCGTAGAGCAGCACGCCCTTGGGCGGGCGCAGCTCGTACTGGGTGAACAGCTCGGTGTGCAGGAACGGCAGCTCGACCGCGTCCTGGATCTGCTCGATCTGCCGGGACAGGCCGCCGATGTCGGAGTAGGCGATGTCCGGGACCTCCTCGAGCACGAGGTCCTCGACCTCGGCCTTGGCGACCCGTTCGTAGGCGTAGCCCGCCCGCGAGTCGACCATGACCGAGTCGCCGGACTTGAGCGGGCTGGTGCCCTCCTCCTGTCCGAGCTCGAACAGCGGCGCCGCCAGCCAGACGACCCGCTCCTCGTCGGAGTGGCCGACGACCAGGCCGCGACCGGCCGAGCCGTCCTCACCCGGACGGGAGATGATCTCCCGCAGCGAGTAGAGGTCACCGACCTGCTCGAAGCCCATGGCCTCGACCACGGTGAGCGCCTCGTTGAGCCGGACGGACTGGCCGCTGCGCAGCGTCTCGCCCTCGACCGCCGGGGACACGGGGACCCGCATCCGGCGGCCGGAGGTGAAGACGTCGACCGTGTCGTCGTCGTACCGGCCGAGGAAGACCCCGTAGCCGGACGGCGGCTGCGCGAGCCGGTCGACCTCCTCGCGGAGCGCGACCAGCTGGCCGCGGGCCTCCTTGAGGGTCTCGGTCAGCTTCTCGTTCCGAGCGTTGAGCGCGGAGAGCCGGCTCGTGGTCTCGGCGAGACGCTGTTCCAGCACTCGGGCGTGCCGGGGCGTCTCGGTCAGCCGTTGACGCAGCGTGGAGATCTCGTGCTCGAGGTGACGGATGTGCTCGGCGGCCTCAGCGGGGCTGAGGTCGCGGTCAGACTGGAAACCCTGGTTGCCGGGACCGTCGTCGTAGGGGTGGTTCACGGCAGCCTCCCTCCGTGTTCCGTCTCACCACGGTACCCGTGACGGGTGACCGCGACGGTGCGTCGAACCGGTGATCCGGGCCTCAGCCGGTCGGCACCATGTGGTCACTCTGCGGCTTCACGGGCGTCACCGCCACGTCCACACGGAGGGTAGTTCGTAACGTTCTCGTTCCGCGCTCGGGCGCGTCGCGGTCGTGATCCGGTCGAAACCGGACAGAACGCCCGAGTTCAGCGGCCGGTCGGCCGGCGCTGCTGCCGGGGCGGCGTGACGCCGTCGGCGAGCCGCCGGGTGGTCAGGAGGAAGGCCGTATGGGCGATCATCCGATGCTCCGGACGGACGGCCAGACCCACCACGTGCCAGGGGCGGACCATCGCCTCCCAGGACTCGGGCTCGGTCCAGCACTGCATCTCGCGCAGCGCCTCGGTGAGCACCGACAGCTGGGTGGTGGTCGCGACGTAGCCGACGAGGATCCCGCCCGGCACCAGGCAGTCGCGGACGGTGTCGAGCACGTCCCACGGCGAGAGCATGTCCAGCACGACCCGGTCGACCTCGCCGCGGTGCTGCCTGACGTCACCGACGGTCAGCTCCCAGTGCGGGGGCCGGTGGCCGAAGAAGGTCTCGACGTTGGTGACCGCGTGCGGGGCGTGGTCGTCGCGGACCTCGTAGGAGATCACCTTGCCGGTCGGCCCGACGGCCTGCAGCAGCGAGCAGGTCAGCGCACCGGACCCGGCGCCGGCCTCCAGCACCCGCGCGCCGGGGAACACGTCGCCCCACATGAGGATCTGCGCGGAGTCCTTGGGGTAGATCACCTGGGCGCCGCGGGGCATCGACAGCACGTAGTCGGCCAGGCGGGGGCGCATGGTCAGGTACGGCGTGTTCGCCGCCGAGTGCACGAGCCCGCCCTCGGGCGAGCCGATGATGTCGTCGTGGTCGATCTGGCCGCGGTGGGTGTGGTACGCCCCGCCGGCCTGCAGGACGACGGTGTAGCGGCGGCCCTTGGGGTCGGTGAGCTGCACCCGGTCGCCCTCGCGGAACGGCCCGCCGCGGCGCGGGGGCACCCAGGTGGCCGGCTCGGGCTCGGCCGGCTCGTCGGCGGAGGGGACGGTGTCGATGATCTCCGCGTCGATGATCGCCGCGTCGACGGGCGCCGCGTCGACGGGCTCCTCGGCCTGCGGGGTGTCGAGGGGCGCGGACTCGGTCGGCGCGTCGGGCGTCGGGGCGTCGTGCACGGGCGAAGACGCTATCCGCGCGCACCCCCGGCCCCGACGCCGGGGCACGTGGGCTCCCCCGCGGCGCCCGGAACCGTCGGGGGTCGCGGCTAGCCTGCCGCCATGACCGCAGCCCCCGCCGACGAGCCCGGCCCGGACCCGGCCGCACCGGGCCCCGCGGTCGTCCCCGCACCGGTCGCGGCTCCGCCGCGGCCGCCCGCGCTGTCACCGTCGCGGGCGGCGGACTTCCGCCGCTGCCCGCTGCTCTACCGGTTCCGCGCGGTCGACCGGCTGCCGGAGCCGCCGTCGCGGGCGCAGGTCCGCGGCACCCTGGTGCACGCCGTGCTGGAGCAGCTGTTCGCGCGGGACCCGGCCGACCGGACCCCACAGGCCGCCCGGGAGCTGCTCGGCCCCTGCTGGGACGACCTCGCCGCCGCCGAGCCCGCCGCGGCAGCGCTGTTCACCTGCCCGGAGGACCCGCAGCTCGCGCTCTGGCTGGACTCGGCCTCGGCGCTGCTCGACCGCTACTTCGCGCTGGAGGACCCGGCCGGCGTCACCGCGACGGCGGTGGAGGCCCGCATCGAGGCGACCCTGCCCGGTGCCGGCGGCGCGGCGCCGGTGCCGCTGCGCGGCATCCTGGACCGGCTCGACGACGGCCCCGACGGGCTGCGGGTGGTCGACTACAAGACCGGCGCGACGCCCGGCGAGGGCTACGAGTCCGGCGTGCTGTTCCAGCTCAAGTTCTACGCGCTGGCCGTCCTGCTGACCCACGGCCGCGTCCCCGACGAGCTGCGCCTGCTCTACCTGGCCGACGGCACCGCCCTGACCTACCGGCCCGACGCCGAGGAGCTCACCCGCTTCGGGCGCCTGCTCGAGGCGGTGTGGACCGCCATCCGGCTCGCCGCCCCCACCGGGGACTTCCGGCCCCGCACCGGCCCGGCCTGCCGCACCTGCGACCACAAGGCCCACTGCCCCGCCTGGGGCGGCACTCCCCCGCCCTACCCCGGCTGGCCGGGCGGCGCGGCATGATCGACGGGTGAGCGCACCGCCCCCGATCCCGCCCGGCCCGTTCTACCTGCCCCGCGGCGAGCAGACCGCCGACGGCGTCACCCACGCCGCGTTCGAGGCGACGCCGTCGACGACCGGCCCCTGGTTCGCCGACGCCCAGCACATGGGCCCGCCCTCGGCGCTGCTGGTCCGCGCCCTCGAACGGCTGCCCGAGTCCCGCCCCGGCGGCGCCGAGGCCGGGTGGCGGATCGCCCGCGTCACCGTCGAGGTGCTCGGGGCGGTGCCCGCCGGGCCGGTCACGGTCACCGCGGGCGTCGAGCGGCCCGGGCGGACGATCGAGCTGCTGTCGGCGACGATGCGCGCCGGTGACCGGGACGTGCTCCGGGCCCGGGCCTGGCGGCTCGCCGCGTCCGACACCGCCGTCGTCGCGCAGGGGCAGGCGGCCGCGCTGCCCGGGCGGGACGCCGCCGTCGTGCGCACCGAGCGGCCGGACGGCTGGCTGCCCGGGTTCCTCGACGCGATCGAGTGGGCCTGGCTCGACGGGGGCCGCCTCGGCGACGAAGGCCCGGGGCGCGGCTGGATCCGCATGCGGGTCCCGCTCGTCGAGGGCGAGGAGCCGAGCCCGGCGCAGCGGCTGATGGTCGCCGCGGACTGTGCGAACGGGCTCGCCGCACCGCTGGACGTGACGCGCTGGCTGTTCGTCAACACCGAGCTGACGGTGCACCTGCACCGGGCCCCGGCCGGCGAGTGGATCGGCGTGGACGCCGCGACCGTCGTCGGGCCGGACGGGCTGGGCACCTGCTCGGCCACCCTGTTCGACGACGACGGGCACACCGGCCGGATCGCCCAGTCCCTGACCGTCCGGGCCCGCTAGCCGTACGGCGGCACCGCCCGGGCGACGCGACGGCGGCCCGCCACCGGAGTCACCGGGGGCGGGCCGCCGTGGGGGGAACGGACGTCGGACGGGGTGGGCTCAGTGGCCGTGGCCGTTGACCGTCATCGCGCGGCAGGACCGGATCTCCGAGGTGAGGATCGCGGTGGCGCCGATGTCGGCGAGCTTGTCCATCACGCGGTTCGTGTCCTTGGTGCGCACCATCGTGCGGACCGCGACCCAGCCCTTCTTCGACAGCGGCGAGACCGTCGGCGCCTGCAGGCCCGGCGCGACCTTCTCCACGGCCTCCAGCAGCCCCTCCGGGCAGTCGAAGTCCATCATCAGGTACTCGCGGGCCACGACGACGCCCTGCAGCCGGTCGGCGAAGACCTTCTTCAGGCGGGTGGTCTCGGCGTCCTCGGCGCGGTCGTGCCGCTTCTCCCGCTCGATGAGCGTGGCCTGCGAGGTGGCGATGGCCTCGCCGATGATCTGCAGACCGTGCTGGCGCAGCGTGCGCCCGGAGGACACGACGTCGGCGATCGCGTCGGCCAGACCCAGCTGGATGGAGATCTCCACCGCGCCGTCGAGCTTCACGATCTCCGCGCCGATCCGCTTGCCGGACAGGTACGAGCGGACCAGGCGGGGGTAGGACGTCGCGATCTTGCGGCCGTCGAGGTCCTCGATCTTCCAGTCGGCGTCGGCCGGGGCCGCGAAGTGGAACCGCGACTTGCCGAAGCCGAGCGGGATGATCTCCTGGGTCTGGCTGCCCGACTCCTCCATGAGGTCGAAGCCGGTGACGCCCAGATGCAGGTCACCCTTGCCGACGTAGGTCGCGATGTCCTTGGGCCGCAGGTAGAAGAACTCGATCTCGTTCTCGTCGTCGACCACGCTGAGGTCGCGTGAGTCGGTCCGCTGGCGGTACCCCGCCTCGCGCATCATCGTCGCGGCGGGCTCGGCCAGGGTGCCCTTGTTCGGCAGTGCCACGCGGAGCATTTCCGCTCTCCTGACGGTCGTCGTCGGTGGTGGTGTCGGTGGGTCGGGTCGACCTACAGATGCTTGTACACGTCCTCGAGGGTGAGCCCCCGCTGGAGCATGATCACCTGCAGCCGGTACAGCAGCTGCGAGATCTCCTCCGCCAGCTCGTCGTCGCCCTGGTACTCGGCGGCGATCCAGACCTCACCGGCCTCCTCGAGCACCTTCTTGCCCTGGGCGTGCACCCCGGCGTCCAGCGCGGCGACGGTTCCCGAACCGGCCGGCCGCTCCTGGGCCTTGGCCTGCAGCTCGGCGAACAAGTCGTCGAATGTCTTCACGGGTACCAGTGTGAACGGTGACCCACGCCGCACGCCGGGCGCATCCGGGGCGGTAAGCCGTGTGGGCAACGGACCGCGCCGGATGGTTCACCCGGAGTGAGCAAGACCAGGTCGAGGTGCCGCTCGTCGCCGCGAACGGCCCGCTCACACCGGCCGTTGGGCCGTTCAGCGGGCCCGGACCTCCGCGAGGACCGCCCCGAGCTCGGCCGGCCCGATCCCGGCGAGGGTCTCGCGCAGCACCCGGCGCGGACCGGCGGGCACGTCGAGCTCGCAGGGCACCACCAGCACCGCGCAGCCGGCCCGCTCGGCCGACAGCGCACCCGTCGGCGAGTCCTCCACCGCGACGCAGTCGCCCGGGTCGACCCCGAGCAGCTCGGCGCCGCGCCGGTAGGGCTCGGGCTGCGGCTTGGGCTCGCGCACCTCGTCGCCGGGCACGACGGCGGTGAAGTGCTCCCGGCCCAGGGTCTCCAGCGCCCGCTCCACCAGCACCCGGATGGTGTTGGTGACGAGCACGGCCGGGATGCCCGCCTCGCGCAGGGCGCCGAGCAGCTCCCGGGCGCCGGGCCGCCACGGCACGCCGTGGGAGAACAGCTCCCCGGCGCGGTCGTAGAGCCACTCGCCGGTCTCCCGGTACTCGTCGGCGGGGATCGTGTCGGGGTCGCGCCCGGCCTCCCGGAAGCAGATCCGCAGCGACGAGTCGAGCGAGCCGCCGACGGACTCCAGCCGGGCCTCGAGGCTCAGCTCCGGGGCGCCGAGGTGCTTCATGAGGTCGTTGAGGGCGACCTCCCACACCTTCTCCGAGTCGATCAGGGTGCCGTCCATGTCCAGCAGCACGCCCGCGGGCCGGGTCGTCGTCGGCTCAGGCATCGGGGGTGTACCCCAGGTTCGGGCGCAGCCACTTCTCGACGACGGCGACGTCCACGCCGAGCCGGCCGGCGTAGTCGGCGACCTGGTCGGGCCCGATCCGGCCGACGGTGAAGTACCGCGACTCCGGGTGGGCGAACATCATGCCGCTGACCGCGGCCGCCGGGGTCATGGCGAAGGACTCGGTGAGCCCCACGCCGGTCTCCTCGGCGCCCAGCAGGTCGAACAGCGGCCGCTTGAGCGTGTGGTCCGGGCAGGCCGGGTAGCCGAACGCGGGCCGGATGCCCCGGAACCGCTCGGCGTGCAGGTCCTCGACGGCCTGGTTCGCGTCGGGCTCGAACCACTCGCGGCGGGCCTGCCGGTGGGCGTACTCGGCGAAGGCCTCGGCGAGCCGGTCGGCCAGCGCCTTCACCATGATCGCCTTGTAGTCGTCGAGCGCGGTCTCGAACTCCTTCGCCATGTCCTCGGCGCCGTGGATGGACACCGCGAACGCGCCGAGGTGGTCCCCGGCGGGCGCCACGTAGTCGGCGAGGCTGCGGTTGGCCCGCCCCTGCGGCTTGACCGTCTGCTGGCGCAGCATCGGCAGCCGCACGTCACCGCCGTCGGGTGAGATCACGATGTCCTCGCCCTCGGCGCGGGCCGGCCAGAAGCCGTAGACGCCGCGGGCGGTGAACCGGTCCTCGGCGATGATCTGGTCGAGCATCGCGTTGGCGTCGTCGTAGAGCTCCTTGGCGACCGGCGAGTTCAGGATCTGCGGGAACTTGCCCTTCAGCTCCCAGGCCAGGAACAGGAACTGCCAGTCGATCAGCTCGCGGAGCTCGGCGATCGTCGGCTCGCACGGCCGGACCCCGGTGAACTCCGGGACGGGCAGCTCGCCGAAGTCGATGCTCTCGCGGTTGGCGACGGCGTCGGCGAAGGGCAGCAGCGGCTTGGCCTGCCGTCCCTCGTGCTGCTCGCGCAGCCGCTGCTGGTCGGCCTCGTTGCGCTGGGACAGGGCCTCGGCGCGGTCGTCGTCGAGCAGGTCGGACACGACCCCGACGACCCGGGAGGCGTCGATGACGTGCAGGACGTCGCCCTGGTACTGCTGGGCGATCTTCACCGCGGTGTGCTGGCGGGAGGTCGTGGCGCCGCCGATGAGCAGCGGCAGCTTCAGGCCGCGCCGCTCCATCTCGGTGGCCACGTTCACCATCTCGTCGAGCGAGGGGGTGATGAGGCCGGACAGCCCGACGACGTCGGCGCCCTCGGCGACGGCGGTGTCGAGGATGGTCTGCGCGGGCACCATCACGCCGAGGTCGATGACCTCGTAGCTGTTGCAGCCCAGCACGACCCCGACGATGTTCTTGCCGATGTCGTGCACGTCGCCCTTGACCGTGGCCATGACGACCTTGCCGTGGCCGCGGGCGTCGATCTCGCCGCGGGCCTTGGCCTCCTCCTTCTCCTTCTCCATGAAGGGCTCGAGGTAGGCGACGGCGCGCTTCATCACGCGGGCGGACTTCACGACCTGGGGCAGGAACATCTTGCCGTCGCCGAACAGGTCGCCGACGACCTTCATGCCGTCCATCAGCGGGCCCTCGATGACGTCGAGCGGCCGCGCGGCCTGCGCGCGGGCCTCCTCGGTGTCGGCCTCGACGAAGTCGACGATGCCGTGCACGAGCGCGTGCGACAGGCGGGCGCGGACGTCGGCCTCCCGCCAGGACAGGTCGACCTTGCGCTGGGTGCCCTCGCCCTTGAACCGGTCGGCGTTCTCCACGAGCCGGTCGGTGGCGTCGGGGCGGCGGTTGAACAGGACGTCCTCGACCATCTCGAGCAGGTCGGCCGGGATGTCCTGGTAGACCGCGAGCTGGCCGGCGTTGACGATGCCCATGTCCAGGCCGGCCTTGATGGCGTGGAACAGGAAGGCCGAGTCCATGGCCTCGCGGACGACGTTGTTGCCGCGGAAGGCGAAGGACAGGTTCGAGACACCACCGGAGATGTGGGCGCCGGGGCAGCGCTCCTTGATCCGGGGGCAGGCCTCGATGAAGTCCTTCGCGTAGTCGTTGTGCTCCTCCATGCCGGTGGCGATGGCGAGGATGTTCGGGTCGAAGATGATGTCGTGCGGGTCGAGCCCGGCCTTCTCGACGAGCAGGTCGTAGGCGCGGCCGCAGATCTCGACCTTGCGGTCGGCGGTGTCGGCCTGGCCGGTCTCGTCGAAGGCCATGACCACGACGCCCGCGCCGTAGGCCTTGACCTTGCGGGCCTGCTCCAGGAAGGGCTCCTCGCCCTCCTTGAGGCTGATCGAGTTGACGACGCCCTTGCCCTGCACGCACTGCAGGCCCGCCTCGATCACCGACCACCGCGAGCTGTCGATCATGATCGGCAGCCGGGCGACCTCGGGCTCGGTGGCCAGCAGGTTGAGGAAGGTGCGCATCTCGTCGGCGGACTCGAGCAGGTCGGCGTCCATGTTGACGTCGAGCATGTTCGCGCCGCCGCGGACCATGTCCAGCGCGACGTCGAGCGCGCCGTTGTAGTCCTGGGACTCGATGAGCCTGCGGAACCGCTTGGAGCCGGTGACGTTGGTCCGCTCACCGATCATCACGAAACCGGTGTCGGGGCCGATCTCGAAGCGCTCCAGGCCGGAGAAGCGGGTGCGCCGCGGGGCCTCGGTCGGCACCCGCGGCGGCAGCCCCTTGACCCGGTCGGCGATGTGGCGGATGTGCTCCGGGCCGGTGCCGCAGCAGCCGCCGACGATGTTGACCAGCCCGGACTCGGCGAACTCCTTGAGGAAGTCCGCGGTCTGCTCGGGGGTCTCGTCGTAGCCACCGAAGGCGTTCGGCAGGCCCGCGTTGGGGTAGGTGGCGACGAACGCGTCGCTGATCTCGGCGAGCGCGACGGCGTGCGGGCGCATCTCGTCGGCGCCCAGCGCGCAGTTCAGCCCGACGACGAGCGGCGCGGCGTGGCGCACCGAGGTCCAGAACGCGTCGACGGTCTGCCCCGACAGGGTGCGCCCGGAGCGGTCGACGATGGTCACCGAGATCCACACCGGAAGGTGCGGGGCGACGTCGTGCGCGGCCTGCAGCGCGGCCTTCGAGTTCAGCGTGTCGAAGATGGTCTCGATCAGCAGGACGTCGACGCCGCCGGAGTCCAGCGCGGCGATCTGCTGGGCGTAGGAGTCGTAGACCTGCTCGTAGGTCACCGCGCGGTAGGCGGGGTCGTCGACCTTCGGCGACAGCGACAGCGTGACGTTCAGCGGACCGATGGAGCCGGCCACCCACCTGGGCTCGCCGGTGGCCTTCTCGGCCTCGTCGGCGGCCTCGCGGGCCAGCCGCGCCGCGGCCACGTTCATCTCGTCGACCTTCGACTCCAGGCCGTAGTCCGCCTGGCCGATCGTGGTCGCGGTGAAGGTGTTGGTCGTCGTCAGGTCGGCGCCCGCGTCGAAGTAGTTGCGGTGCGCCTGGAGGATCAGGTCCGGACGGGTGAGGTTGAGCAGGTCCGGGTCGCCGTTGGTGTCCTTGGGGTGGCCGTGCAGCCAGTCCGCGGAGTAGTCCTCCGGGGTCAGGCCGAGGCCCTGGATGACGGTGCCCCAGGCGCCGTCGATCACACCGATGCGACGACCGAGGAGCTCCGTCAGCTGCTCGGTACGCTGCGCCGCCCGCCGGACCCGTTCGGGGTCGACCGGACGGAGGGTGCTGTCGTGCGCAGAGGTGCCCACCGAGTGATCCGCTCCCGTCGTAGATGACACGATCAGCCACGGTACCTGGTAGAGGGGGAGGAACCCGGCCCCGCGCCCGCGGGGTCGTAGGCTGGGGTGATGACCGACCGAGAGCCGAGCATCACGGGTGGCGACAGCACTCCGCAGCTGGTCGATCCGGTCCTCATCGCCGCGTTCGAGGGATGGAACGACGCCGGTGAGGCCGCGAGCACCGCGCTGGAGCACCTCGAGCTCAGCTGGGACGCGAAGCCTCTGACCTCGATCGATCCCGAGGAGTACTACGACTTCCAGGTCACGCGCCCGCACGTCAAGCTCTCCGACGGCGTCACCCGGCGGATCGAGTGGCAGACCACGCGGCTGTCGTGGGCGACGCTGCCGGGCACCGACCGGCATGTCGTCCTGGTGAACGGGATCGAGCCGAACCTGCGCTGGAAGACGTTCTGCGCGGAGCTGGTGGGCCACGCGGAGCGTCTCGGCGTGACGAAGGTCATCACATTGGGAGCCCTGCTCACCGAGGTCCCGCACACCCGTCCGACACCGGTGAACGGCACCTCCTGGGACGCGGAGTCGCAGAAGGCGATGGGCACCGAGCCGTCGAACTACGAGGGCCCGACCGGGATCGTCGCGGTCTTCCAGCAGGCCTGCGTTCAGGCCGGCATCCCGGCCGTCTCCTACTGGGCCGAGGTGCCGCACTACGTCTCGCAGGCCCAGGTCCCGAAGGCCGCGGTCGCGCTGCTGCACCGGATCGAGGAGTCCCTCGACGTCGAGGTGCCGCTCGGGGTGCTGCCCGAGAAGGCCGAGGAGTGGGAGCGGACCGTCTCGGAGATGGCCGACGCCGACGACGAGGTCCGCGAGTACGTGCGCCAGCTGGAGGAGCAGGCCTCGGAGTCCGACGACGAGGAGGCCCGCACCGAGCTGCGCGAGACCTCCGGGGACTCCATCGCGGCGGACTTCGAGCGCTACCTGCGCCGCCGCGGCCCCAACTCCTGACCGGCCGCGGCTCGTGGTGGCGCTGCGCCGA
This sequence comes from Pseudonocardia sp. ICBG601, assembly GCF_020496245.1. Taxonomy (NCBI): domain Bacteria; kingdom Bacillati; phylum Actinomycetota; class Actinomycetes; order Pseudonocardiales; family Pseudonocardiaceae; genus Pseudonocardia; species Pseudonocardia sp. ICBG601. The sequence goes on from NZ_JAHLJA010000150.1 coordinate 619,763, forward strand.
GCGGCGCTGTTCCTGGGCGCCTTCCTCGGGCCCTTCGGCGGTGGCCTGACCGCGGCGATGCTGCCGGAGCTGGGCGCCGACTTCGGCGTCCCGACGGCGACGGCGTCGGTCTCGATCACCGCCTACCTGCTGCCGTTCGCCGGGGTCATGCTCGTCTCAGGCACCCTCGGCGACCGGTGGGGCCGGGGCCGCACCGTCGTCGCCGGGTACGCGCTCTACGTCGTCGCCTCGCTGGCCTGCGTCCTGGCGGTGGCCTGGCCGGTCTTCCTGGCCGGGCGGGCACTGCAGGGCGTCGCGAACGCGTTCACCACTCCGGTGCTGCTGGCGGCGCTGGCCGCCGCGGTGGAGCCGGACCGGCTGGGCCGGGCGCTGGGCTGGTTCGGGTCGCTGCAGGCGGCCGGGCAGACCTCGGCACCGCTGGTGGGCGGGCTGGCCGCGGAGCTGGACTGGCGGCTGGCCTTCGGCGGGGCCGCCGTGGTCGCGCTCGAGCTGGCGGTGATCGGCACCCCCGGGGGCGCGGGCACCGCGCCCGCCGGCGCTCCCCCGCGGCTGCGGGCGGCCTGGACCGGTCCGGTGCTGCGGCTCGGGCTGGTCGCCGGGATCGGCTGGGGCTGCCTGGCGGGCCTGAACTTCCTGCTGGCGCTGCGCCTGGAGGAGACCTTCGGCCTCGGGGCGGGCGGGCGCGGGCTGGTGCTGACCGCGCTGGGCGTGGCCGGCATCCTCACCGCCCGGCTGATCGGGGGCGCGGTGGACCGGTTCGGCGCCCGGCGCTGCGTGGTCGCCGGGACCGTCGTCGGCGGGGTGCTCGTCTCGCTGATCGGGGTGGTGCCGGTGCTGGGCGTCGTCGTCGCGCTGTGGGCGCTGGGCGGGGTGTGCGGCCAGCTGATCCTGGTCGGGGTGAACACCCTGGTCCTGGGCGCGAACGGGGGCGGCGGCGCGGTGTCGGTCGTGCAGGCGGTCCGCTTCGCCGGGACGGCCGCGTCGCCGGTGGCGCTGACGCCGGTCTACCACGCGGACCCGGTGCTCGCGTTCCTCGCGCCCGCCGCGCTGCTGGCGGCGGGCGCGCCCGCCGTGCTCGCGGCCGACCGGCCGCGCCGCGCCTGAGCCCTCACCCGGCGGCGTGCGCCCGCAGGTCGCCGAGGTCGACCCACTCGAGGGTGCGGGCGTGCGTCGCCTCGAGCACCACCGGCGGTGCGACACCCTCGCGCAGCGCCTCGGCCCAGCGGCTCGCGCACAGGCACCACCGGTCCCCCGGCACCAGGCCGGGGAACCCGAACCCCGGGTTCGGGGTCGTCAGGTCGTTGCCCTGCTCGCGGGAGAAGTCGAGGAACTCGGCGGTGACGCGGGCGCAGACGGTGTGCACGCCCGCGTCCTCGCCACCGGTGTCGCAGCATCCGTTGCGGTAGAAGCCGGTGAGCGGATCCGTCCCGCAGGTCTCCTGCTCACCGCCCAGCACGTTGAGGGCCATCCGTGGAGTCTCCCGGCCGGGCGCCCGTCGTGCCGGCCGGGTGGGTACCGGACCGGCTACAGGCGCACGCCGAGCAGGGCGTCCAGCGCGGTGCGCACCTGCTGCGGGGCCGTGGTGTCGGTGCCGCGGCGGGTGAGCGCCTCCTCCGCCCAGGCGTCGACGGCGGCGAGCGCACCGGGGGTGTCGAGGTCGTCGGCGAGGTGGGTCCGCAGCTTCGCGACCAGCTCGGCCGCGTCCGGCCCGGCATCGAGACCGACGGCCTCGCGCCAGCGGGTCACCCGCCGGTCGCCCTTCGCGTGCACCTCGTCGGTCCAGGACCGGTCGGTGCGGTAGTGCCCGTCGAGCAGGGCGACCCGGATGACGTTCGGGTCGACGCGGGCGTTGCGCAGCTTCGAGACGAAGACCAGGTTGCCCTTGGACTTCGACATCTTCTCGCCGTCGAGGCCGATCATGCCGGTGTGCACGTAGTGCCGGGCGAACGGGTGCTCACCGGTGAGGGACTCGGTGTGCAGGGCGCCGCACTCGTGGTGCGGGAAGATCAGGTCCGAGCCGCCGCCGTTGAGGTCGATCTGCGGGCCGAGCCGGTTCAGGCCGATCGCGGCGCACTCCACGTGCCAGCCGGGGCGGCCGCGGCCGAGGCCGGAGTCCCAGGCGGGCTCGCCGGGGCGCGCGGTGCGCCACAGCAGCGGGTCGAGCCGGTTGCGCTTGCCCGGCCGGTCCGGGTCGCCGCCGCGCTCGGCGGAGAACCTCAGCATGGTGTCGAGGTCGTAGTTCGACTCGTAGCCGAAGTGCCCGGTGGCGGTCACGTCGTGGTAGACGTCGGGGTACTCCGGGTCGTCGATCCGGTAGGCCGCACCGGCGGCGACGAGCTTCTCGACCAGCTCGGCGATCTCGGGGATCGCCTCGACCGCGCCGACGAACTGGCGGGGCGGCAGCACCCGCAGCGCCTCCATGTCCTCGCGGAACAGGGCGGTCTCGCGCAGGCCCAGCACGACCCAGTCGTCCTGGTCGCGCTCGGCGCGCTCCAGCAGCGGCTCGTCGATGTCGGTGACGTTCTGGACGTAGTGCACGTCGTGGCCGAGGTCGCGCCAGTAGCGGTTGACCAGGTCGAACGTCAGGTAGGTGGCGGCGTGGCCGAGGTGGGTCGCGTCGTAGGGGGTGATCCCGCAGACGTACATCGTCGCGACCGGGCCCGGCGCCGTGGGCCGGACCCGGCCGGTGGCGGTGTCGTGCAGGCGCAGCGGCGGGCCGCTGCCCTCCAGTGCCGGGACGTCGGTCGGGGCCCAGGTCTCCATGCGGTCAAACCTACCTAGCTCTCGGAAGCGGTCACGCATGCGAACGCGCGGCGTCCGTCGCAGATTCCGGTGCGGGACGGGGTGCCGGTCACCACCACTCGACGTCGAGCTTGGACTCGATGTCGCGGACGTGCCGGCGGGCGCAGGCCGGGCACAGCCGGCCGTCGCGGCCGCGCTCGTCGCGGTCGGACACCCAGCCCGCGACGGCGGCGACCCCGGCGTCGTCGGGACCGGGGGCGCCGCAGAGGCGGCAGACGGGCGGCGTCACGCCCGCGATGGTGCTCCGGCGGCCCGGTCGGTGTCGAGCGCCGCACGTCGCCTGCCGACCCGGTCGGCGATCATTGCGCAGGCCATCAGCTGGATCTGGTGGAACAGCATGAGCGGCAGCACCACCAGCGCCCCGGCGGGGCCGCCGAACAGCACACCGGCGATCGGCAGCCCGCTGGCCAGCGACTTCTTCGACCCGCAGAACACGATCGCGATGCGGTCGGCGTCGTCGAAACCGAGCGCGCGGGCCCCGAACGAGGTCGCCACGAGCACCAGCGCGAGCAGCACCAGGCAGATCCCGAGCAGCACGAGCAGCGAGACCGGGGTGAGCCGTCCCCAGATACCGGCGACGACGCCCTCGCTGAACGCGGCGTAGACGACGAGCAGGATCGACCCGCGGTCCACCAGCGAGAGCCGCTTCTTGTGCCGGGCCACGAACCGGCCGATCAACGGCCGTGCGGCCTGCCCGGCGAGGAAGGGCACCAGCAGGCGCAGCGCGATGTCACCGAAGCTCGACGCGTCGAACCCGCCGCTGGTGGCCAGCAGCAGCGCGGCCAGCACCGGGGTGAGGACCACCCCGAGCACGTTCGACACCGACGCCGCGACGATCGCGGCGGGCACGTTGCCGCGGGCGATGCCGGTGAAGGCGATCGAGGACTGCACGGTCGACGGCAGACAGCACAGGAACACGACGCCGGCGGCGAGCGGCGCGGGCAGCAGCCACTCCGGCAGCAGCAGCACCGACAGGCCGAGCAGCGGGAACAGCACGAACGTCGCCGCCAGGACGGTGCCGTGCAGCCGCCAGTTCCGCAGCCCGCCCAGCGCCTCGGTGGCGGAGAGGCGGGCGCCGTAGAGGAAGAACAGCAGGGCGATCGCGGCGGTGACGGCGACGTCGACGACCCCGACCGCCGCGCCGCGCGCGGGGAACAGCGACGCGACGCCGACGGTCACGAGGAGCAGCACCAGGAACGGATCGGGACGGACTCGCATGGGTTCCATCCTGCAAGCCGTCCGCCCATCGGGAAACCGACTGATCACCATGACTGTGTCCGCGATCTATGATGACCGGGTGCTCGACCCCGTCCAGCTGCGGTCCTTCGCCGCCGTCGCGCGTGCCCGCAGCTTCACCCGGGCCGCCGCCACGCTCGGCGTCGGCCAGTCCACCGTGAGCCAGCACGTGCGGCGTCTGGAGGCGACGGTCGGCCGCCCGCTGCTCGACCGCGACACCCATTCGGTGTCGCTCACCGTCGACGGCGAGGCGATGCTGGAGTTCGCCGCCACCATCCTCGACGCGGGCGACCGGGCGATGGCGCACTTCCGGGCGTCGCGGGTGCACGGCCGGGTGCGGTTCGGGGTGTCGGAGGACCTGGTCCTGACCCGGCTGCCCGCGGTGCTCGCGGACTTCCGCCGCCGCCACCCCGAGGTCGACCTGGAGCTGACCGTCGGCCTGGCGGGCGGGCTCGAACACCGCCTCGACGCCGGGGAGCTGGACCTGATGTTCGCCAAGCGCCTCCCCGGCCCCGACGACGGCCGGCTGGTCGTCCGCCGCGACCGCTTCGTCTGGGTCGGGGCGCCCGGGCTGCCGCTCGGCCCCGGCGACCCGGTGCCGGTCGTCGCCTATCCCCCGCCGAGCCTGTCGCGCACGGCCGCCGTCGGGGCCCTGGAGACGGCCGGGCGGCCGTGGCGGATGGCCTGCACCAGCGGCAGCCTGTCCGGCCTGCGGGCTGCCGCGCTCGCCGGGCTGGGCGTGCTCGCGCACGCCGCGACGCTGGTCCCCGACGGGCTGGAGGTCGTCGGGGACCGTGCCGGGCTGCCCGCGCTGGGCCCGGTGGATCTGGTGCTCGCCCACGGGCGGCGGCGCAGCGACCCGGCCGAGGCGCTGGTCCGCAGCATCCGCACCGCGGACCTCCGTCCGGAGTCGTGGACACCCCCGAACGGCGGCTAGGGTCCCGGGCCGTGCGCCGCCTGCCGATCGTCCTGCTGCTCGCGATGCTGGTCGCCGGATGCGGTGCGCCCGCCGCACCGGGGTCCCCGACGCTGGACCGGGTCGCGTCGTCGCACGTGCTGCGGGTCTGCTCCACCGGGGACTACCGGCCGCTGACCGCGCTGGCCGCGGACGGCACCTGGTCCGGGATCGACGTCGACATGGCCCGCGACCTCGCCGCCGAGCTCGGCGCCCGCGCCGAGCTGGTCCGCACGACCTGGGCGACGCTGCTCGACGACGTCGTCGCCGGGCGCTGCGACATCGCCGTCGGCGGCGTCTCGGTCACCCCGGACCGCGCGGAGCGGGCCGTGTTCACCGAGCCCTACCTGCGCGACGGCAAGACACCGATCGCGCGCTGCCCCGACGTCGCCCGCTACGGCACGGTCGCCGACATCGACCGGCCCGGCGTCCGGGTCGTGGTGAACCCGGGCGGGACCAACGAGCGCTTCGCCCGGGAGACCTTCACCCGCGCGACGATCGTCGACCACCCGGACAACTCCACGATCTTCGACGAGATCGTGGCCGGCCGCGCGGATCTGATGGTCACCGACGCGATCGAGACCCGCTGGCAGGCCGCACAGCACCCCGGGGTGCTCTGCGCGGTGCACCCCGACGCCCCGTTCACCGACTCGGAGAAGGCCTACCTGACCCCCGCCGGGGACCCGGCGTTCACCGGGCGCGTCAACGACTGGCTGCGCACCGCCCGCACCGACGGCACCTGGGACCGCCTCGCCCGCCCCTGGCTCGGCTGAGTCCACACCCCCTGCCGGGCAGCCACACCCGGTGCGACGGGTGTGGCTGCCGGTGAACGGGTGTGGCTGTCGGGACCCGGCCGCGCGGTCAGCCGGTGCGGCGGCGCAGGTAGTCCGAGACCACCTCGGCGCCGAGGCCGTCGAGGTCGGGCTGCACCACCCGCCCCCCGGCGCGGCGGGCGAGCCGGTTCACGAACGACAGCAGCCCCGGGTCGTCGCCGAGCACGAAGAACGTGAACGCCGCGTCCATCCCGATCAGCCGGTCCAGCCCGTCGACGGTCGCCCGCAGCGTGTGCGGGCTGGGCGGGTAGTCGAAGAACGCCTCGCCGTCGCGTTCCAGGTGCGCGGTCGGCTCGCCGTCGGTCACCACCAGGACCACCGGCGTCGCGTCGGGCTGGCGGGCCAGCCGTTCCCGGGCCAGGAGCAGGGCGTGGTGCAGGTTGGTGCCCTGCATGTACACGCCCTCCAGCCCGATCAGCTCGGCCAGGTCCACGGTCTGCGCGTGCCGCCCGAAGGTGATCAGCGACAGGTCGTCGCCGCGGAACCGGGTGGAGATGAGCTGGTGCAGCGCCAGCGCGGTGCGCTTCATCGGCACCCACCGCCCCTCGGCCACCATCGACCACGACGTGTCGACCAGCAGCGTCACCGCGGCCCGGGTGCGCTGCTCGGTCTCGACGATCTCGACGTCGGACACGTCGAGCGCCCGGTCGTCGCCGCCGGCGCGGCGCAGCTGGGCGTTGAGCAGGGTCCGCGGCACCGACCAGGCCTGGGTGTCACCGAAGGCCCACGACCGGGTCGCCCCGGTCGCGTCGCCCGCCGCCCCGGCATGCCGGGTGTCGCGCTGCCCCTGGCGCCCGGAGATCCGGTCGGCGACGTCGCGCAGCACCGACTGCCCGAGCGTCCGCAGCGCCTTGGGCGAGAGCATCAGCGAGCCGTCGGGGGCGCGGCGGAACAGGTCCTGGCGCTGCAGCTCGCGTTCCAGCTCGGCCAGGGTGCGGGCGTCGGCGGCGGCCTCCGGGCCGAGCATCTCGGTGAGCGCGTCGAGGTCGATGTCCTCCATCCGCGCGCCGGGGTAGCTCTGCGCGAGCTGTTCGGCCAGGGCGTCGAGCTGCCCCAGCTCCTCCATCGCGCGGGTCGCCTCGCCCATGCCCATCGGGTTCTCGCCGCGGAAGTTGCCCTCCCCCGACCAGTCCTCGCCCGGGCGCAGGCCCTGCAGCTGGGCGTCGAGCCGGGCCAGCGACTGCGACAGACGCGGGTCGCCGAACGCCTGCTGGGCCAGCTCGGCCAGCTCGGCGCGCTGCTCGGCCGACATCGAGTTCATCATCCGCTGGGCCGCGGCGGCCCGGGCGGCGAGGGCGTCGACCAGCTCCTCGGTGTTCTGCGGGTTCTCCGGGAAGTGCTCGCCGTGCTCGCCCATGAACTCGGCGAACTGCTCGGTGGTGTCCTCGCCGCGGGCGTGGCGGTCGAGCAGGTCGTTGAGGTCGTCGAGCATGGCGTTGATCCGCTCGACATCCTCGGGGGTGGCGTTCTGCATCGCCTGCTTCATGCCCTCGAAGCGCTGGTCGAGCATCTCCCGGCCGAGCAGGTCGCGGATCTCCTGGTAGGCCTCACGGGCGTCGGAGGACCGCCAGTCGTAGGAGTTCAGCTCCCGCACCGAGCCGCCGGTGTCGGGCGGCAGGGCGTCGAGCTGCATCTCGCGGAACCGCGCGTCGTCGGAGTCCTCGTTGCCCAGCGCCTCGCGCTCGGCGTCGAGGGCCCGTTGCAGCAGCTCGCGGACCTCCTGCAGGGTCCCGTCGATGCGGTTGTCGCGCTGCAGGTCCCGGCGCCGCTCCCACACCCGGCGGGTGAGGTCGTCGAGCCCGCGCCGCCCGTCGAGGCCGCGACGGAGCAGCTCCTGCAGCGCCTGGCGCGGCGAGGAGCCCTCCATGACGTCGCGGCCGATCTGGTCCATCGCCGCGCGGATGTCGTACGGCGGCGCCAGCGGGTCGGGCCCGCCGGCGTAGGGGCCGTAGGCGTACCGGCGGCGACGACGCCTGGGATCAGCCATACGACACCGTGTCACCGTCGTCGGACTCGTCCTTGGCGAGCTTGCGGGTCAGGAACAGGTACTCCAGCGCCAGCTCCGCGGCCGAGGCCATCGGGCCCGGGTCCTCGGTGCCCGCGGCGCCGAGCTTGGCGGCGATCTCGGTGAGGGCGTCGACCTGCGGCAGCGCGGCGACGACGTCCTTCGCCGGGATCCGCTCGCCGGTCCGGACCGGGCGGGTCGAGACCGCGACGGCCAGCTCGTCGAGGTCGACCCCGCGCAGCGCGAACCGCGCGGTGTCGGCGGTCGCGCGGCGCAGCAGGTGCTCGAGCACCTCGTCCTCGCGGCCCTCCTCCCCCGACGCGAACTCGATCTTGCCGCGGAGCACCGCGGGGACCGACTCCAGGTCGACGGGCCGGGCGTAGGGGAGCTCCTCGCCGGTCAGCGCGGCACGGCGCAGCGCCGCGGCGGCGACGGTCTCGGCCGCGGCCACGGCGAACCGGGCCGACACCCCCGAGCCCTGGTCGACCGCGGAGGAGTCGCGCAGGTGCCGGGTGAACCGGGCGACGACCTCGAGCAGGTGCCGCGGCACCTCGGCGACGAGCTCGGCCTCCTGCGCGACGAGCTCGACCTCGGGGGCCAGCTCCAGCGGGTAGTGGGTGCGGACCTCGGCGCCGAACCGGTCCTTGAGCGGGGTGATGATCCGCCCGCGGTTGGTGTAGTCCTCGGGGTTCGCGCTGGCCACGAGCAGCACGTCCAGCGGCAGCCGCAGCGTGTAGCCGCGGACCTGGATGTCGCGCTCCTCCATCACGTTGAGCAGCGCGACCTGGATGCGTTCGGCCAGGTCGGGCAGCTCGTTGATGGCGACGATGCCGCGGTGCGACCGCGGGACGAGCCCGAAGTGGATGGTCTCGGGGTCGCCCAGCGAGCGGCCCTCGGCGACCTTGACCGGGTCGACGTCGCCGATCAGGTCGGCGACCGAGGTGTCGGGCGTGGCGAGCTTCTCGGTGTAGCGGTGGTCGCGGTGCACCCAGGCGACCGGCAGGTCGTCGCCGAGCTCGTCGGCGCGCCGGATCGAGGCGGGCACGATCGGCTCGTAGGGGTGCTCGCCGATCTCGGAGCCCTCGATGACGGGGGTCCACTCGTCGAGCAGGCCGGCCAGCGAGCGCAGCAGGCGGGTCTTGCCCTGGCCCCGCTCACCGAGCAGGACGAGGTCGTGACCGGCGAGCAGCGCCCGCTCGAGCTGCGGGACGACGGTGTCGTCGAAGCCGACGATGCCGGGCCAGGGGTCGCGGCCCTCGCGCAGGGCCGCCAGGAGGTTGTCGCGGATCTCGTGCTTCACGGGGCGCTGTACGTGACCGGACGCACGCAGCGCACCGACGGTACGGGGAAGGTCAGGTGTGACGGGCACGATCTCCACGCTACGCCCGGTTCCGGGGTGCAGCGCGTCGTCGCGGAACCGCGTTCCGCGCACCGGACTGGAATCTGTCTGGTTGTACAGATAGTTTGTCGGGTATGGCCGACCCCACCCCCGACGGGCGACGACGACGCGGCGCCGACACCCGTCGCGCGCTGGTGCGGGCCGCCGTCGACGTCGTCACCGCGCACGGCTTCGACCGGCTCACCCTGCGCCAGGTCGCCGACCGCGCCGGCGCCTCGGCCGCGTCGGCGACCTACCACTTCGGCACCGTCGACGCGCTGCTGGAGGCGGTCGCCGCCGAGCTGGAGCACGACGCCGTCGCACGGCTGGGCGAGCTGACCCGGCGGGCCCGCTCCGGTGACCTGACCCTGCTCGACGCCTGCACCGCCTACCTGGTCGACCTGCTCGGCCCCCGCCGGCCGGTGTTCCTGACCATGCTGGAGCTGCGCGTCCGCGTCGCCCGGGGCCACGGCGGCACCGCCACCGGCCCGGCCGCCGCGGAGCCCGACGCGGCGCTGGTCGACCTCATCCAGGACCACGTCGGGAACCGGGAACGGGCCCGCGAGCTGTTCGCCGGGGTCTTCGGGCTGTCCGCGCTGGCCGCGTTCGCCCCCGTCCCGCCGGGCGAGCCCGAGCTGCGGGCCCGGATGGCCCGGCTGCTCGCCGGAGCCGGGCTCGCCACCCACGACGACCGCGCCACCCCGCACGAGACCCCGCACGAGACCCAGGAGGACCGGTTCCCGTGACCGCCACCCGACCCCCCGGCGCGCCCGACCGCGACGCCCTCGCCGCTCGCTTCGGCCCCCGGCGGGCCGACCTCGCGCTGCGCGCTCGGACCGCGGGCGACCCGCTCGCCGACGCCGTCGTCGCCGAGATCCGTGCCGCGGGCCGCGAGGGCGGCCGCGCGCTCACCGCGGCGCTGCAGCGCGGCATCCGCGACGGGCTCGCCTCGCTGACCGATCCCTCCCCCGCCCTCGCGGCCCTGCTCACCTCGGCCGAGTCGCTGCCCGCGGGCACCGACCCCGCGATGCTCGACACCGGGGTCCGGCCCATGTTCACCGCGCCCCCCGCGGTGCACACCCTGTCGCTGTCGGCCGGGGCGCTGCTGCGCACCTACGGCTCCCCGTCGATCGCAGTGCTGCTCGGCACCACCGGACGGCTGGTGGAGTCCGCCGAGCGCCGCCTCACCGAGACCGGCACCTGGCTGCTCGCCGCCACCCTGCCCGGCGGCATGCGCCCCGGCAGCCCCGGCTACGTCGGCACCCTGCAGGTCCGCGTGCTGCACGCCCACATGCGCGTGCTCGCCCGCGAGCGCGGCCTCGACGAAGCCGTGCACGGCGTCCCGGTCAACCAGGTCGACCTGGTCCGGACCTGGCTGGACTTCACCCTCGTCTCGATGCGGGCCGAGGCGACCATCGGGTTCGGGCTCACCCCCGCCGAGACCACCGAGGTCTACGCCTGCTGGCAGCTGCTGGCCCACCAGCTCGGCATCGACCCCGAGCTGGTCCGCGACGTCACCTCGCACGCCGACGCCGAGGAGCTCGACGCGCTGGTCACCGCCGTCACCGGACCGCCCGCCCCCGAGTCACGCGCGCTGGCCGGGGCGCTGATCGGGGCCGTCGCCGCGCTGCTCGTCCAGCCGCTGCGGCTGCCCGTGCCGCAGGGGCGCCGCCTGCTGCAGGCGCTGGCCCGGCGCTTCCACGGCGCCGCGGTGACCACCGGGCTGGGTCTGCGGCGCAGCCCCGGCTGGGAGGTGGCCGTCGCCGTCCTGGGGCGGGTGATCGCGGTGCAGCGCCGGTGGGTCCGGCGCAGCCCGGCGTCGCTGGAGGCCGCGCGGGTCCGCAACGTCGCCGCCACCCGGGCGCTGCTCGCCGACGACCGCGGCGGCCCCTCCCTGTTCGAGACGCACGGCGCCTGAGGTCAGGCCGGGTCGTCCCACCAGCGCTCGGACAGCCCGGCGGCCCCGACGGCCGCGGTCAGCGCGTCGCGGCGCCGGTCCGGCCCGACCAGGACCAGGCCGCCGTGGCCCAGCGCGGCCGCGACCCGGTCGGCGGGCTGCAGGTGCAGCCCCGGCCCGAGGTCCGGCGAGCCGAGCTGCGGGTAGGTGTCGGCGACGGCGAGCAGCGGCCCGCCCGGCCCGTCCCGGCGCCCCCACGGCGCGACGACGTGCGCGACCGACCAGTCCGGCCCCGGCCGGGCCCCGGCGTCGAGGTCGGCGACCGGGGTGGCCGCGGCGACCAGCTCCCCGGTCCACAGCGCGGCCAGCACGCCGACCGGGCCGTCGGCGATGACGGCGTCGAGCAGCGCGGTCAGGCGCGAGGCGGTCCAGTCCCCCGCGGCCGGGACCGCGGCGAGCGACTCCCCGGAGAACTCCTCGACCGCACGACCGAGACCGGCCACCGGGGTGCCCGCCCGCCCGTCGTCCGCGGCGACCGGCAGGCCCCGCAGGTAGTCGGCGTCGGCCGGCGCCCCGGGCGGCCGCGACGACGCGTCGTCGCCCGCCCGCACCCGGGTGCCCGCCGCGTGCGCGAAGGCGGCCACGGTCGGTGCCGGCAGCGACGAGAGCGCGGCCACGAGCAGCCGGGCGACGAACGGCCCGGCCAGCTGGTCGGGCTGGGGCAGCGACGCCGCGTGCACCCGCAGCAGCGCCTCCGCCCCGGGGAACGCACGGACCGGACCGGGCGCCGGGGTGCTCACGGGGCCACCAGCAGCCACACCGGAACCGCGACCAGCGCGACGGCGACCAGACGGACCAGCCAGCGCACCAGCACCGGCAGCGGTGCGGGCGGGGAGGTGATCCGGTCGATCCTGGCCTCCAGCGCGTCGGTGAACGACGACAGCGCCGCCGCCGGCGCGGACCCGCCGACGGCCTTGAGCGCGGTCGCCAGCTCGGTCGGGTCGCACAGCCTGCGGGCGACGTCGTCGGCCCGCATCTCGATCAGCCGGGCGACCGCGAGCTGGGCGTGCACCATGCCGCGCACGAACGGCGCCGTCGCACCCCACGCCACGAAGGGCAGCACGACCAGGTCGTGACGTTCGCGCAGGTGCGCCCGCTCGTGCGCGAGGACGGCGACGACCCCGGGGATGTCGAGCGCGTCCAGCACCCCCGCCGACACCACCAGCCGGGAGCTGCGCCCGGGCAGGCAGTACGCGACGGGGACGGGGTGGTCCAGGACGCGGGTACCGGAGGCGTAGGGCCAGGGCGTGGCGAGCACGTCGAGCAGGTCGCGGTGGCGGCGGCGGGCACGCAGCGTCCGCACGGTGGTGATCACCAGGACCGACAGCAGCCGCAGCAGCACACCGACCGCGATCAGCAGCGCCCCGACGTGCAGCGGGTCCATCCGGTCCGGCCACCGGCCCGCCGACAGCGACGCCGACAGCGCCGCGGCGGCCGAGGGCAGGCTGTGCCCCATCGGGGAGAGCCCGTAGGCCAGCCCCGCGCCGAACAGCGAGATCCCGCCGCCGAGCCCGACGGCCTGCCACAGCAACAGGGCACCGACGGGGTCGCGGCCGGGCCAGCTCGCCCGGGCCAGGGCACGGCTGGCCGGCTCGGCGAGCAGTACGCCGAGCAGTCCGAGTCCGAGCGCGGTCAGCTGCATCGCGTCACATCGTCGCGGAGCGCGCGGCGCGGCGCCGCATCACCCCCGCGACCGGACAGGGTTCTCGACCGTCCGGCGCTCAGCCGAGCAGGTCACGCAACCGCGACCGCTCCTCCTCCGACATCGACCCGAGGAACCGCGCGAGGGCGGCACCCCGGTCGGACGCGTCGTCGAGCGCGTCGGTCATCAGCTCGGCCACGTGGTCCTCCCGGCTCGCCACCGGGCGGTAGTGGTGGGCGCGGCCGTCGCGGATGCGCCGGACCAGCTGCTTGCGCTCGAGCCGCCCGAGGACGGTGAGCACGGTCGTCGTGGCCAGGTCGCGGTCGGCGAGCTGGTCCTGCACCTCACGGGCGGTCATGTCCCGGTCGGTCTCCCAGAGGACGTTCATGACCGCCCGCTCCAACTCGCCCAGACTCGTCACGAAGGTCATCCTACGCGATCCTTTCTACCTCGCGTAGAACCCCTGCGGGAGATGGCTCACACCGGGCGTGTCGTCAGTGGATCTGCACCTGGTCGCCGACCTGGAGGTAGCCGAACCACCGGCGGGCGTCGGCCTCGGCGAGCTTGACGCAGCCGGCCGAGGGGGTCGAGAGGTCGCCCTGGTGGAAGGCGATCCCGCCCTGGGCGAAGAACACCGACCACGGCATCTGGGTCAGCCGTTCCCGGCTGGTCCACTGCTCGGCCTTCCACTGCACGGCGAAGGTGCCGGTCGGCGTCGGGGCCTCCGGGTCGCCGGGTCGCATCGCGACCGGTCCGGCGACGACCTGACCGGCGTCGACGAGCCAGGTGGAGCGGCTCTCCAGGTCCACGCAGGCCCGCGCCGAGGACGTGCACGGTGTGCCCGGGACGAGCTCGCCGGTGGCGACCTGCCGGTCGGTGGGGTCGGGCTGCTCCGACGGCTCGGCCAGGGCGGGACCCGCCACGAGCCCGGCGGTCAGGGCGCCGGTCAGTGCGACACCCACCGCGAGGAGCCCGGCGGTCCGGCTCCGTCCCCGTGCCCGCATCCGTCCGCTCCTCCGCCGGGCCCGGCGGGCTCGACGTCCTCGGCCCGCCCGGACCGACCGGACGCGCTGCGCAGCCGGTCGGTTCCGGACGGTAGCCCAACATGATCTTGGGCTGAACGGGTGTATCGCATACCGCCGATCGACGGTTGCCGGGGTGCGCCGGACGGTCGTTGCGGCGTCCAGCACCTCCGGTCAGCGGCCCCGGAAGACCGGGGTGCGCTTCTCGGTGCGGGCGGCGCGGCCCTCGGCGATGTCCTCGGCGGCCCAGCAGCCGCGGAAGTCCGCGGTCAGCCCGTCGACGACGGCCGGGTCGGTCTGCCCGCCGCGGCCGAACGCGTCCACCGAGCGCTTGTTGTAGGCCAGGGTCAGCGGGGCCATGGAGGCGATGTCGCGGGCCAGGGCGAGCGCGGCGTCGCGGTCGCCGAGGGTGTCGGCGAGGCCGCGGGCGTGCGCGGTGGTGGCGTCGACGGTGGCGCAGGCCAGCAGCAGGCTGCGGGCCGTGCCGCCGCCGGCGATCTGCACCAGGCGCTCGATCGTCCACGGGTCCACGGCCAGCCCGAGCCGCGCGGTCGGCAGCCCGAACACCGCCTCCGGGGCGGCGACCCGCAGGTCGCAGGCCAGGGCCAGCTGCAGCCCGCCGCCGATCGCGGGCCCGGTCACCGCGGCGACGGTCGGCATCGGCAGGTCGGCGACCGCGTGCAGCCCGGTGTAGAGCGCGTCGAGGAACTCGTCGGTGTAGACCTCGCCGAAGTCGGCGCCGGAGCAGAACGCCGGCCCGTTCCCGGCGACGACCACCGCCCGTGCGCCGGCCGCGCGGACCTCGGCCGCGGCGTCGACCAGCTGGCGGCAGGTCGCGATGTCCAGGGCGTTGCGACGCTCAGGGCGGTTCAGCTCGATCAGACCGACGTCGTCGTGGGTACTCACGGAGATCACGGGCCGGACCCTAACCCGCGGCCGCGGCCCCGGACCCGTCCGCGTGACCGGCGCCGCGCCCGGCGGGGGCGGGCTCGCTCCAGGTCTGTCCGCACAGCTCCCGGGCCAGCCCGACGGCGAGCTGGTCGATCCGGCGCAGCAGCCGCGCCGCGGCCAGCCGGCGCGTCCGCTCGGTCCCGGCACCGGCGGCGGTCCGCGACGCCGCGTCCGCCTCGGCGGCGTCGAGCAGCTCCTCCGCGGAGCCGACGCCGTAGTCGGCGGGACCCGCGCCACTCGGGTGCTCGCGCCGGTCGGCGGGGCCCCAGCCGTCGTCGAGGATGCGGCGCAGGCCGTCGAGGTCGGCGCGGACCCGCTCCGCCGCGGGCTCCAGGGTCGCGGCCCAGCCGGGCACCGACGCGGTCGCGGCCTGGGCGGCGAGCTGGCGGGTGTAGTGGTCGACGGCCCCGACGACCCGCACCGTGTGGTGCACCCCGCGACGCAGCGGCCTGCGGGCGACGGGGTGCTGCAGCGGCACCGCGCGGGTCCGCACGGTGGCCACCGCGGTGTCGACGGCGCGGGCCTTCTCCAGCGGGTCACCGGCGCCGGGGCGGCCCAGCGCCGCGTCGACCGAGGTGCGCAGGGAGACGTCGACGGCGGTGAGGGCGTCGTCGAGGGCCTCGGCGAAGGCCGTGCGCGAGCGGGTGGGCAGGATCAGGTAGGCGGCGAGCATGCCCAGCGCGCCGCCGACGACGGTCTCCTCGACCCGCAGCACCAGGGTCTGCACGCTGAACTGGCCGATCACGCCGTAGAGCAGGGCCAGCACCGCGGTGATCCAGAACGCCATCATCGCCTGCGAGATCCGCACCAGGTACAGGGCGAGGAACACGCAGACGAACAGCAGCGCGAGGCTGGCGACGACGTTGCCACCCACCAGCAGCGCCAGGAGCATCCCGGCCACGACCCCACCCGCGGTGCCCACCGCGCGGGCCCAGCCGCGGCTCAGCACGTCGCCGCGGCTGGCGGTGCCGGCGAACACCACGAACGCGGCGATCACCGCCCAGTACCAGCGGGCCGGGGAGATCAGCTCGCCGACGACGATCGCGAGGCTGGTGGCGACGCCGACCTGCACGGCCTGGCGGGTGTGCAGCGCGAGCCCGCCGAACCGGTCCCGGCCCGCCGGCGGCTCCACCTGCTCGGGGACGGGCTCGGGTGCCGGGTCGCCGCCCGCGGTCTCCCGGTCGCTGTCGTGGTGCTCGGCGATCCGCAGGCGGGCCTGCTCGACAGTGGTCTGCATCGCGTCGGCGAGCCGGACCACGGCGAACCCGATGCGCTGCTCGCGCGCGGCGGGCCCGACCCCGGCCGGCCGGTCCACGATGCCGGCGACGGCGGACCGTGCGCCGTCGTAGAGGCGGGCGGCGATCGCGCCGGGCGTCCCGACAGCCGTGGCCGCGGCGAGGGCCCGCAGCCCCTCGGCCAGCTCGGCGCGGTCGTCGTCGGTGATCGGGTCGTGGTGCTCGACCGACCGGCGGACCGACATGGCGACCCGTTCGGCGGCGAGCTCGGAGTCGATGATCCACTGCCGCAGGCCCGCGACGGGCCCGGCCGCGGCGTCGGGGCCGTCGTCGGTGTCGTCGAGCCGGTCGGTCACCAGCAGCGCGGTCTCGTTGAGCCGGGCCTGAGCGCGCACCAGCGGGTCGAGGTCGGGCTCACCGGCGGTGGTCTCCACCGCCTCGACGGCGGTGAGCAGCAGCGCGTGCAGCCGTGCCTCGAACGCGCGGAACAGCGCGTCCAGCACGGCCTCGGAGCGGCGGGTGAACACCAGGCAGCGCAGCAGGAAGGTGCTGCCGATGCCGATCACCGCCCCGGCCAGCAGGAACGGCAGCTCGCCGGGACCGGCGTGCAGGAACTGCACGAAGAAGAACGGCATGAACGCCGCCATGCCGAGCGCGACCCCGCGCGGCCCGTACCGCCGGACCGCGACGGCCACCATCATGACCAGGACGAACACGACGTCGGCCGCGACCCGGTTCGTCGCCAGCAGCGCGGACACCGTCGCCGACGCCGCGGCGGGCAGGACCATCAGGGCGGTGGTGACGCGCCGCCGTCGCAGGTCGTTCTCGTTCACCGCCAGGTTGCTGATCATCGCCAGCACCACGGAGAACAGCACGATCGTGATCGGCTGCCCGGTCAGGGCGCGCAGCACGCTCGCGGCGACCGCGGCCAGCAGCATCGCCGCGGTCGCGACCGAGGCCAGGTGCAGCCGGGTGTGGCCCGGGTCGACCGCGGCCGCCCACGTCCGCAGCTCGCCCCACCGGGCCGGCACCGGCAGGCGTCGTCCCCGCTCGACCGTCCCCGTCACGGTGCGAGTCTGACACGCACCGCGGCCCGGAGGTCCCCGCCTCAGTTCGCGGTGCGGGCCTGCGGCGGCAGCGACGCGGTCGGCACCGGGTTGGTCGCCCCCGGGACCGGCTGCGAGGTGGGCCGGGCGACCCGGATGCCGAGCACGTCACCGGCGGCCGCGGCCATCGCGCGCATGCCCTGGGCGTTGGGGTGCACCGGGGCGGCGGGCGAGGTCGGGACCAGGCCCTCGACCCACTTCACGCCGGGCAGCGTGCAGGCGTCGTGGCCGATGGTCGGGGTGTAGGTGTCGACGTAGTCGACACCGGCGTCGCGGGCGGCGTCGGCCAGCATCGCGTTGAGCTTCTTCTCGGTCTCGCGCAGGTAGGCGGTGTCGCCCGGGCTGAACGGGATGACCGGGTAGCAGCCGGGACCGGTGTCCGGGAGGATCGACGGGTACCCGACGACGGCGACCCGCGCGGCCGGCGACCGGTCGCGGATCTTCGCCAGCACGTCGGACACCTTGGACTCGGTGCCGTCGATCCGCTCGGCGAGCTGGTCGGTGCCGCCCGCGGTGTAGAAATCCTTGCAGGCCGCGCCGAACAGGTTCGCCGAGGAGCGGCGCACGCACTCGGTGATGATCCCGGAGAAGCCGATGTCGTTGCCGCCGATGGTCAGGGTGACCAGCGACTCGGAGCCGTCGAGGGCGTCGAGCTGCGGCGGGTTCGGGCCGGCCTGGACCTGCTGGGGAGCCGTCATGTCCTCGGTCGTCGCGCCGCTGCAGGACACGTCGGTGAAGCGGCCGATGCCGGCCGAGCGGGCGAGCACCGACGGGTAGTTCTGGTTGGAGCGCAGGCACCCGGACGGCGTGCCCTGCTGCACCGGGACCAGCGGGCCCGCGGCGTAGGAGTCGCCCAGGGCGACGAAGCGCCCGACCGGGGCGGTGTCGAGGTTGCGCGCGGACAGCGTGGTCTCGGCGAACGTGGTCGGCGCCTCCGCCTGCGCGGGCGCGAGGGCGCTCATCCCCGCCGAGCTCAGCAGGGTCATGGTCGCCACGGCGAGCCACCGGGACGGACGGGGACGGCGCACGGGCTCTCGGACCTCCGGTCGGACGTCGCCGGCGTGGGCACGCCGGTCCTGTCCGATCAACGATCATCGTCGCCGACCGGTTACGCCCCGTTCGGCGCACGTGACGGGCCGGGTAGGACCCGGCCCGTCACGCACCGTGGGCGGGGCTCGCTCAGTCGGTGAGCCTGCGCAGCGACAGCGGCGCCACCAGGCGGTGCCGCAGCGCGGTCGCGTCCCAGAGCTCCGGCTGCGACGGCATCGACGCGAGCCGCCCGGCGGCGACCGCGCCGGGGTCGTCCATCGGCTCGCGGACACCGGCGAGGAAGGCCCACTCGTGCTCCTCGCAGCCGATGTAGACCCCGCGCCCGCCGGTCTCGCCGAACACCGCGGCGAAGCGCTGCCAGGCCGAGCGCAGCGTCGCGTCCCGCCACACCGCCGGGCTGCCGGCCTGGAACACCAGGACCCCGCCGGGGGTGAGCCGCTGCGCGCAGGCGCGGACGAAGTCCTCCTCGTAGAGCCGGTTGATCTGGGCGTCGGGCTCGTCGGGGCGCTCGTCGGGCAGGTCGACGACCACCAGGTCCCAGTGCTCGTCGGAGTCCAGGACGAACTGCCGGCCGTCGCCGTAGGTCAGGTGCACCGGGCCGTCGCCGCGCTCGGCCGCGGCGAGGGACTCGGGGGTGTAGCCGTAGGGCAGGTGCTCGGCGCAGATCCGGACGGCCTCGGCGTCGATGTCGACGTGGTCGACCCGGCTCGCACCGGCCGCGACCGCCATCTCCGACGCGACGCCCTCCGAGGAGCCGACGATCAGCACCCGGTCCAGCTCGCGGGCCAGCAGCGCACCCGGCCACACCAGCGCCTCGTGGTAGGTGAGCTGGGTGTGCTCGGTGGACTGGCGCTCGTCGTCGCAGAACAGGGTGACGCCGTGCGCGGTGTCGGCGACGACGACGTGCTGGAACCCGGTGTGCGCGACGTGGTGGACCCGGCCGAGGTCCCAGCGCCGGGTCAGGCCGGGCGAGATGGGCTCGGTGACCGTGCGCGGGGCGCCGCCGCGGGCGACGACCTGCAGCGCGGTGTCGGTCGCACCGACGCGGTCGGCGAGGCGGCGCACGGCGTCGACCGGGTCGGCGCTCTCGCCGCAGGTGAACACGTCGACGTGCATGCCGCCGTGCTCGGGCCAGGTGTGGATCGAGGCGTGCGACTCGGCCAGGACCGCGACGACGGTCGCCCCCTGCGGCTCGAACCGCTCGACGACCACCTGGCGGACCTGGGCCCCGGCCTCGGTCAGCGCGGCGGTCAGGTCGCTGCGCAGGCGTTCGCAGTCGTCGAGGATCTCGGGGGCGATGCCGCCGAGCTCGGCCAGGACGTGTCTGCCGACCGGTGACGACGTGCTGGGCAGCGCGGGTGCGCCCGTCCCGAGCCCGACGGCCGGATGCAGTTCTCCGGCCGCGGCGGCGGGCACGGACATGATCGGCGAGGTGGAGGATGACACGTCCGGACACGTTAACCGGGATGTGGGAGCGACGCCCCCTCCCCCGCGACGATCACCTCGAGCGGTCCGAACCCGTTGAACCCCACCGAGGCGTAGCTCGAGGTGTAGGCGCCGGCCCCGATCAGGTCGACGACGTCGCCCGCGGCCAGGTCCAGCGGCAGCGCGACCGGGGTGCGGCGGTAGATCACGTCGTCGCCGTCGCAGGTGGGGCCCGCGACGACGACCGGTCCGCACGGCCCGGTGCGCCCGGGCACGCGCAGCGGGTAGGCGATCGCCTCGCCCTCGGTCTCGGCGAGGCCCTGGTAGCGGCCGACGTCGAGGTAGACCCAGCGGCGGTGGTCGACGCCCGGGCGGCGGGACACGCGCAGGACCCGGGCGCGCAGCACCCCGGCCGGGGCGACCAGCGCGCGGCCCGGCTCCAGCAGCAGCGTCGCGCCGTCCACGTGCCCGGCGTCGACGGCCGTGGCCACCGCGGCGCGCACGGCCGCGGCGTAGTCCCGCGCGGGGGCGACGGCGGCGCGGTAGGCCACCGGCCAGCCGCCGCCCAGGTCGAGCTCGGGACGGCGCAGCCCGGCCCGCCCGGCGGCCGCCAGCGCGAGCGCGACGGCCCCGGCGTAGGTGGCGGGGCGGGTCTGCTGGGAGCCCGCGTGGAAGGTGACCCCGGCCGCGACCAGGCCACGGTCGGCGACCCGGCGCAGCAGCGCGACGGCGGCGTCGGGCGGCGCCCCGAACTTGCCGTGGAACGGCGTCGCCGAGCCGGTGTCGTCGACCGAGAGCCGGACCTGCACCCGGGCGCCGGGGACCTCGGCGGCGAGGGCGTCGACGTCCTCGGCGCTGTCGGTGACGAACCGGGTGACGCCGTCGCGGGCGGCCCGGGCGGCGGCACCGGGGCCGCGCACCGGGTTCCCGTGCTGCAGCGTCGCCGGGTCCGCACCGGCGGCCAGGCACAGGTCGATCTCGGCCTGGGAGGCGACGTCGAACCCGGCCCCGGCCGCGACGAGGGCGCGCAGCACGGCGGGCTCCGGGCAGGCCTTGACGGCGTAGAGGATGCGGGCGTCACCGAACGCGGCGGCCAGCGCGCGGTAGCGCTCCCCGGCGACGGCGGGGTCCAGCGCCAGGTACGGCGTGGGACGGTCGATGGCGAGAAGCTGCTCCAGGCCGGGGCTCAGGTCGTGCACGTGGTGATGCTCTCCCCGGCCGCACCACCCGCACCGGCCGGGGTCTGATCTAGGTTCGGACCATGACCGCACCGAAGCCGCAGCGCCGCGCCCGGAAGATCGCGATGACCCCGGAGGAGGTCACCGCCTTCCTCGACGCCGAGCGCACCTGCCGGGTCGCCACCAACGGCGTGAACGGCCCGCACGCCACCCCGCTCTGGTACCTCTGGGACGGCGAGGCGCTCTGGCTGACCTCGCTCTCGCGCTCGCAGCGCTGGGCGGACCTGCAGCGCGACCCGCGGATCGCCGTCGTCGTCGACGCCGGGCACGACTACACCGAGCTGCGCGGGGTCGAGCTGCGCGGCTCGGTCGAGGTCGTCGGCGAGGTGCCCCGCACCGGCGAGCCGAACCCGGAGCTGGAGCGGGTCGAGCAGGCCTTCGCCGCGCGCTACACCGGCGACCAGGTCGTGATCGACGGACGGCACGCGTGGCTGCGGCTGCGCCCGGAGAAGATCACCAGCTGGGACTTCCGGAAGATGTGATCGCCGGGCGTGAGGGCCCGGTGCCGGATGTGGCACCGATCCCCTCACCCGTGGCGATCACCGGGTTCGGGCCGGGTTCAGGGCCGCCCGGTCACCAGCGGCCAGAGCCCGTCGGCGCCCGCGTCCAGCGCCGCCGCCCCGACCCGGTCGTTCCAGAACGCCTCGTCGCCGTCCTCGTCGCGCCAGGCCCACAGCCGGGTCGTGACCAGCCGCAACGCGTGCTCGCGGGTGAACCCGATCGCCCCGTGCACCTGGTGGGCGATCCGCGCGACGGCCGTCGCCGCCTCCGAGCAGCGGGCCTTCGCCGCGGCGACGGCGAACGCGGTCTCCGGGGCGGCGAACCCCGCGCGCCGCGCGGTCGAGGTCGCGGCGGCGGAGGCGGCGGAGGCGGCCGCGACCTCGGCGCCCGCCTCGGCGAGCATCTGCTGCACGGCCTGGAAGCGGCCGATGGGACGACCGAACTGGGTGCGCTCCCCGGCGTAGGCGACCGAGCGGGCCAGTGCGCCGCGGGCCGCGCCGGCGAGCAGCAGCGACCGCGCCAGCGCCGCCCGCAGGGTCAGCTCCGCGGCCGCCCCGGCGGGGGCGGTGCCGGTGGCCAGGGGCGTGACGCCGTCGAGGGTGAGGCCGTCGCGGGGCTCCTCGGCGAGGTTGGCACCCTCGGTGACCGCCGCCGCGCCCGTGTCGAGCACGAGCACCCGGTCGCCGTCGAGGACGACGACCGCGGCCAGCGAACGCCCCCACGACACCCGGGTCAGCGTCGCCGACACCGTGCCGGCCGTGCCGCCGCTGCCGGTCACCGTGCCCCCGGCGGTCCCGGCCGGGCGGTCCCCGCCGGTCGCGTCGGTGACGACGGCGGCCAGCGGCCCGTCCGGCACGGCGAGCCCGGCGGCGCGGGCCAGCCACCCGGCGAGCAGGTCGGTCTCGGCCAGCGGCAGGCGGGCCGCGTCGGCACCGGCGACCTCCAGCAGCACGGCGGCGTCGTCGAGGGTGCCGCCGGTGTCCGGGTCGGTCAGCGAGGTCAGCCCGGCCCCGGCGCACGCCTTCCAGGCCGCGGTGTCCAGGCCGGTCCCGTCGCGGTCGTCGGACCCGGCGGCGAGGATCGAGGCGGCCAGGTCGGCCAGGTCGCTGTTGCGGGCCATCAGCGCAGTCCCATCCCCCGCGCGACGATGCCGCGCAGGACCTCGTTGGTGCCGCCGCGCAGGGTGAACCCGGGCGCGTGCAGCACGGCGTCGGCGAGCAGCCGGGCGAACCCGGACTCCGCGCCGGGGTCCGGCGGGATGTCGACCAGCAGCCGGGCGGCGTCGACGATCTCGTTCTCGTAGCGGGTGCCGAGGTCCTTGACCAGGGCCGCGGCCAGCTCGGGGGCCCGGCCGGACTCCAGGGCCCCGGCGACGGCCAGCGACATGGCCCGCAGCGTCCACAGCCGCGACACCAGCGACCCCACGCGACGACGGGTGCCGGCGTCGGCACGGCCGGCACCGGCGAGCTCGCCGACCAGCGACGCCAGCAGCGGATAGGTCGACAGGAACCGCTCCGGTCCGGAGCGCTCGAACGCGAGCTCGCCGGTGACCTGGGCCCAGCCGTTACCCAGCTCGCCGAAGACCCGCGCGTCGGGGATGAACACGTCGTCGAAGCGGACCTCGTTGAAGTGGTGCGCCCCGGTGAGCAGCGGGATCGGGCGGATCTCCACCCCGGGCGAGTCCAGCTCCACCAGGAACTGGGACAGCCCCGCGTGCCGGTGCGCGTCGTCGCGCGGCTCGGTGCGCACCAGCGCGAAAAACGCGTGCGCGTGGTGCGCTCCGGAGGTCCACACCTTGGTGCCCGACAGCCGCCACCCGCCGTCGACGCGGGTCGCCCGGGTCCGCACCGACGCCAGGTCGGAGCCGGAGTCCGGCTCGGACATGCCGATGCCGAAGTACACCTCGCCACGGGCGATCCCGGGCAGGAACGCGCGACGCTGCTCCTCGGTGCCGTGGCGCAGCAGCGACGGCCCGATCTGGCGGTCGGCGATCCAGTGCGCGGCCACCGGGGCGCCCGCGGCGAGCAGCTCCTCGGTGATGACGTAGCGCTCCAGCGCGGTCCGGCCGTGCCCGCCGTACTCGGTGGGGATGGTCATCCCGAGCCAGCCGCGCTCCCCCAGCCTGCGGGAGAACGACTCGTCCCAGCCGGACAGCCACACGTCCGCGCGCGGGGTCCAGCGGGCGGCGCCGCGCTCGTCGTCGAGGAAGGACCGGACCTCGGCCCGCAGGTCCGCCAGCCCGGCGGGGAGCTCGACCGGGTCGGGCACGAGCTCGGGCAGGGCCGCTGCCGGTGTCGATGTCGCTGCCACAGGCCTCATCATGACCCAGCCCCGCCGGCGCCGCCGGTGTCTATGGGCCGACTCACCGGGGTACGTTCCGGGCATGACCACCAATGCTGACGAGCGCAGGGTGCTGGATGCCGTCCCCACCGGCCTGTTCATCGGCGGCCAGTGGCGGCAGGCGGAGAACGGCGCGACCGCGAAGGTGGAGGACCCGGCCACCGGAGAGGTGCTGACCGAGGTCGCCGACGCCTCCCCCGCCGACGGCATGGACGCCCTCGCCGCCGCGCACGCCGCGCAGCCCACGATCGCCGCGATGGCGCCGCGGGAGCGCAGCGAGATCCTGCGCCGCGCCTACGACCTGCTCCACGAGCGGATCGACGACCTGGCCCTGCTCATGACCCTGGAGATGGGCAAGCCCTTCGCCGAGGCCAAGGGCGAGGTCGTCTACGCCTCGGAGTTCCTGCGCTGGTTCTCCGAGGAGGCCGTGCGCATCGACGGCGGCTACCAGGTCGCCCCGAACGGCCAGACCCGCTTCCTCACCATCCGCCAGCCCGTCGGGGTCTGCGTGTTCGTGACCCCGTGGAACTTCCCGCTGGCCATGGGCACCCGCAAGATCGCCCCGGCGGTCGCCGCCGGCTGTGCGTCGGTGATCAAGCCCGCGCCGCAGACGCCGCTGACCATGCTCGCGTTCGCGCAGGTGCTGGCCGACGCCGGTCTGCCCGACGGCGCCCTGAACGTCATCAACGCCACCGACGCCGGCGCGGTGATGGAGCCGATCCTGCGCGACGGCCGCGCCCGCAAGATGTCGTTCACCGGGTCCACCCCGGTCGGGAAGCTGCTGCTGTCCCAGGCCTCGGACAAGGTCATGCGCTCGTCGCTGGAGCTGGGCGGCAACGCCTCGTTCATCGTGCTCGACGACGCCGACGTCGACGCCGCCGTCGAGGGCGCCATGATCGCCAAGATGCGGAACATGGGCGAGGCCTGCACCGCCGCGAACCGGTTCTACGTCCAGCGCGGCGTCGCCGAGGAGTTCACCGCGAAGCTCGCCGAGCGGATGGGCGCGCTCAAGGTCGGCCGCGGCACCGAGGAGGGCGTGAACGTCGGCCCGCTGATCGACGCCAAGGGCCTGGACAAGGTGACCGACCTGGTCGCCGACGCCGTCGCCGCCGGCGCCTCGGTCGCGATCGGCGGGAAGGCCCAGGACGGGCCGGGCTACTTCTACCCGCCGACCGTGCTCACCGACGTGCCGGTGAACTCCCGGCTCAACCACGAGGAGATCTTCGGCCCGGTCGCGCCGATCACCGTCGTCGACAGCGCCGACGACGCGCTGGCCGCGGCCAACGCGACCGAGTTCGGCCTGGTCAACTACGTGTACACGCGCGACCTGAACCGGGCGCTGCACATCGCCGAGAACCTCGACAGCGGCATGATCGGGCTCAACACCGGTCTGGTGTCGAACCCGGCCGCCCCGTTCGGCGGCGTCAAGGAGTCCGGGCTGGGCCGCGAGGGCGGCAACGTCGGAATCGACGAGTTCCTGGAGACCAAGTACGTGGCCATCGGCTACAGCGGCTGACCCCACGCACGACCGAGGGCCCCGGTGCCGTACGGCACCGGGGCCCTCGTGTGTCGCGGGTCGGTCAGTTGGCCGGGGCCGCGGGTGCCGCCGGGGCCGGGGCCTGCGGCTGGATCGGCACCGCCGGGTCCTGCCCGGGCAGCGGCTCGGCGGGCTGGGTCACGTCGGCCCGGCCCCCCGAGACGAGCTCAACCAGCTCGACGCCGCCGTTGAGGGTCAGCATCACGACCACCAGCGCCACCGAGGCGACGGCGGCCGCGGTGAGCCCGCGCTGCGCGGACCCGCTGGTGACCAGCCGGCCACGGCTGGTCTCCACCACCCAGGCGCGGGCGGCGAACACCGCCAGCATCAGGCCGAAGGCGAGCCAGGTCAGGAGGAATCCGTTCACGGGTTCGGCACCTCCCCGCCGGCCGCCGGGGCCGGGGCCGTCGCCGGTGCCGGGACGCCCGGCGCCGGGAGCGGCTCGTTGCGCACCAGGATGGCGTCGAAGCCGCTCTCGTAGGTCGCGCGGTACTGGCCCGACGCGATGAGCTGGTTGCGGATCTCGATCGTCCAGCCCGGCTGGCGGTCGTTCAGGACGACGCCCTGCTTCTCGATCGCCGGGTAGAACAGGATCGTCTGCGGCTGGACCTGGTCGATGCAGCGGAACGGGTCCGCGGCGAGGACCGCGCAGCCCTGACCGCCCGAGGCCATGTTGTTGTTCTCGCCGACGCCCTCCAGGGCGTAGGGCCCGACCGTCGACAACGGCTGCACCGTCGCCCCGGGCGGCGCCTCGGCGTAGGCCTTGCGGGTCATCTGGACGTCCTCGGTGGTGACGTCGGTGTAGGCCTCGTTACCGCCGCGGATGAAGATCAGCAGCCCGAAGACGACCACCATGCCCACCGCGAGCAGCCGTTCGCGCTTGCGGTCGACGCGGGCGAAGGCCCGCAGCGCGTCGACGGCCAGGATCGACAGGATCGGCAGGCCGTAGAGCAGCACGCGCAGGAGCAGCTCGCCGCCGTAGCTCTGCACGACCGCCATCCCCATCGGGATGATCGCCAGCAGGATCGGCACGAGGTCGCGGCGGCGGCGCCAGTAGACCCAGGCACCGGCGAAGCCGAGGACGTAGGTCAGGCCGGTCATCGCGACCCGGAACCCCTTGCCGACGAGCTGGCCCGTGTCGCCCTGGAAGCGGTCCGCGACGCCGGCCTGCAGCGCGCTGCCGTCGTCGCCGCTACCGATGATCATGCTGATCTGGTTCATCCAGAAGTCGCGGGCGCCGATCAGCACGAACACCGTCACCGCGGCGATCGCGACGATCACCAGCCCGCGGCCGCGGAACCGGCCGACGACCGCCAGCACGGCCAGCTGGCCGATGATGGCGAACGGGGTCAGCTGGTGGGCCGGGGCGACGGCGATGACGCACAGCGCCGCGCAGAAGTAGATCAGCAGCAGCTGCCGGGCGGGCAGCGTCGGTGTGTTCGGCGGGGTCAGCGCCGACACCAGCCAGCGCCGCCACCGGGGCAGCGGTGGCGCCCCGCGGTGGGCCCGTGGCCAGCCCGGGACCCCGGCGTTGTCGACGCGGCGGGTCGCCAGCGGGCCGAGCGCGAAGGTCAGCACCGTCAGCAGCAGCACGATCGCGGTCGCCTGCGGCGAGAAGTAGTCCTGCTCGATCCAGTTCAGGCCGATGAACAGCCAGGCCGCGACCCACGGCGCGCGGGTGCCCCCGAGCATCGAGCGGGCCAGGGCGTAGACACCGATCGCCCACACCGCGGTGACCGCGGGCGGGTACCAGCGCAGGATCGTGTCGAGCTGGTCGGCGCCGGCGGCGTCGCGGATCCAGGCCCACTGGGCGAAGAACGCGGGCCAGTAGAACCGCGCGTCCACGCCGGTGGGCGGGACGCCGTTGTTGCGGGCGACCGCGTCGACGAACCCGGAGATCAGCCAGGCGGTGGTGAACCGGGCCTGCGGCTGCACGACCGAGGGCAGGCCGGTGGAGCACAGCAGCAGCACACCCGTCGCGGCACCCAGCATCGGGATGCGCGGGCGGCGCGACCAGAGCTCGAGCAGGCAGGCGCCGATGGCGAGCAGCAGCGCGACCCACGCGAACGGGCTCAGCGCCGGGGCCAGGCCCCAGCCGCCCAGGTCGGACAGGTCGGTCGTCGCGGCGGCGACGGGCAGCAGCAGCACCGCGAGCACGGCCAGGACCGGCGCGCCCCAGACCCACAGCGGGGACAGCGGCTCGGCGGTCTCGGGTGCGGGCGGCGGGGGCGGCGGCGGGCCGTCACCGGGCGGGCGCGGGACCGGGCCGCGGACGGCCATGGTCGGCGAGTCCGGGCCGGGCGGCGTGACGAACTGGGTCCGCTCGCTCGCGCTCTCCTCCGCGACGCGGGTCCGCGCGACGGCGGGCTCCTCGCCGCGGTGGCCGCGGGTGGACGGGTCGGGGCCGCCCGTCCGGCGGGTCTCCGACGTCACGACTTCACCTCCGGTGTGCTCCGGCGGTTCCACGCCGGGACGAATCTGAGTGCCAGTGCGCAGAGGATCTGCGCGCCGACGTAGCCGAGGACGACCGGCAGCATGGTCATGCTGACCGATGCGGTTCCGGGGTCCGGCAGCGGGACCAGACCGGCGAAGACCACGACCAGGCCGGTGTTGAGCAGCTGGATCTTCGCGTAGCCCATCCCGTCGCCGTCGGCCTGGCGGCGGGCGAGCTCGAACACGACGATCAGCCGGAAGAACAGGCCGCCCATGAGCACGGCCAGCGCCGGGGCGCCGGGCGCGTAGCCCTCACCGAGCAGCGACAGCACCGGGTAGCCCAGTGCCGCGCCGAGCCCGAGCGCCGGGACGAACAACAGGAGCATCCGGCGCCGGGCGACGCGGGCGAACTCCTCGGCGCGGTGCGGCTCCCGGGCGGTCTGCACGGTCAGGGAGTTGGTGAAGAACGTCGCGGCCAGGTCGATGACGGTCACCGCCTGCCAGCAGATGAAGAAGACCGCGCCGATCTCGTTGCCCATCCGGAAGTTCGCGAACAGCGGGACCTGGTTGTAGAGCAGCGCGTTGCCGCACTGCGCCAGCGCGGTCGGCGCCAGGAACGCGATCATCTCCGGGCGCGACGGCAGCGTGCCCGGCCCACCGGAGCGGGCGAAGCGCCGCACCATGAACCAGAGCAGCACGGTGCCCGCGGCGATCCACAGCACGACCGGGATCGCCCAGGACAGCACCAGCGCCTCGGAGGCGAGCGTGGTGCCCAGTGCCAGCAGCAGCACGATCCGGGTCACGGCGAAGGTGCCGTTGCGCCACACCGCCACCCACGGCCGCCCGATGGCGACCATGACGAAGTCGTGGACGACGAACACGCACCAGCCGGCGCAGGTCAGGACCAGGACGACCAGGCCCCAGCCGAACGATCCGCCGCCCGCGGCCTCCGCGACCCGGGGCACGAGCGTGCCGTAGATCAGGCCGATCAGCCCGGACAGCGGCATGATCAGCAGCAGCGAGCCGAAGGTGAGCCGGACCGACCTGCGGCCGGCGCCGGGAAGCCAGCGCAGCAGCGCCAGCCCCAGGTTGAGCTGGGCGACGCCGCCGATCAGCTGGAAGGCCGACACGAACTCCGAGGCCCGGCCGACCTCGGCCTGCGGCATGATCCGGGTCGCGATCAGCACGCCGAGCAGCCCGGCGACCGAGCCGAAGCCGGAGCACAGGGTCAGGGCGATGCCGTCGCCGATGCCGCCGTTGCGGTCCGGGACCTGCTCGCCGTCCTCACCGCCGCCGTCTCCGCCGCCCGGTCCGGGCGGTGGGGTGGGCGGCGGGGTCGGCGGGTTCTCGCCGGGACCGCGAAGCCCGACCAGCGGCGGGAGGTACTCGGTGTGCTGCTCGGCGTTGCGGCGCGAGTGCGCCCGCGCGTGGGCGGTGGCGAGACGCTGGGTCGGGGCGTCCGGGTCGACGCCCGCCGCCTGCGGTCCGGGGACGGGGCCGGGACCGGACGTACCCGCGGCGGGGCGGGGACGCGCCGGCCCGACCGGCCTCACCGGGAGGTCCCGCTCACTGGGCCACCACGGCGTGGCGCAGCAGGAACGGGACCGACAGGAGCGTGACGACGAACAGGGCGACGCTCGGGTACCAGAGCCCCAGGCTGACCATGAGCTGGCCGCCGATCAGGGTGACGGCGGTACCGACCCCGAGGGTCAGCAGCCAGACGTGCGCGGCGGGCGCGCGGCGCAGGAAGCCCGCGGCGGCCCAGCCGGGACCCAGCAGCAGGAAGCCGATGGTGACCAGCAGCCGGAACTCGCCCAGCGCGCCCCCGCTGATCCCGGCGATGCTCAGGCCGCAGGCGATGACGCCGGCGGCGACGAGCAGGATCGCCACGTACCGCCGCGCGGTCCTCGCGCGGGTCAGCTCTGCTGCGGACTGCACGCTCACCGCGGCTCACTCCTCTTCACTGGTGGTTCTCCCGGCGCCACGCCCCTCGTGGGGCGTGGGCCGGTGGGGCACGGACCGGCCCGATCCGGTCCCGGGGCGCTCAGGACGCCTCTTCCCCCCATGCGTACCGCACACCGGTCCGCTCGGGACGGGCGGACCCGTCGCGCTCGGCGCCGACGGGGCGCTGCTCGCGGGCGACCGGCGACGGGGCCGGCTGCTGCGGGGCGGCCTGGCCCGCACCGGGCTGCGGCTGCGGGGCCGGACGCGACGGCTGCTGCTGCGGGCGCTGCGGGGCCGGAGCGTCGGCGTGCGGCCGCGGGGCCGGGCGCTGCGGCTGCGCCGCCGGGACGGCACGGTCCGGCACCGCGGGCGGCACCGGCGCCGTGGCCGGGGTGGCGGGCACCGCCGGGTGTCCGGCGGGCGGGACCACCGCGGCGGGGCCGGGGACGGCCGTGCCGGGTGCGGCGGGCCGGTCGTCGCGACCGGCACGGCGCCGCTCGGCGGCGAGGGTCCGCAGGACGCGGGTGCCGTCGGCGA
Organism: Pseudonocardia sp. ICBG601; assembly: GCF_020496245.1. Taxonomy (NCBI): domain Bacteria; kingdom Bacillati; phylum Actinomycetota; class Actinomycetes; order Pseudonocardiales; family Pseudonocardiaceae; genus Pseudonocardia; species Pseudonocardia sp. ICBG601. The sequence goes on from NZ_JAHLJA010000150.1 coordinate 649,890, forward strand.
AGGTGCGCAGGTTCGTCTCGCCGAACATCCGCTCCTTCTCCACCGAGGGGACCTCGGTGATCGACAGACCGGCGGCGGCGACGCGGCAGTTCAGGACCGTCTCGATCTCGAACCCGTCGCCCCAGTACATCCCGCCGTCCGGGTGCGGCGGCATGTCGACCGCAGGCAGCTCCAGCAGCGGCAGGATGTCGGCCCAGAAGGCGTTGTAGCCGTAGCAGAGGTCGCTGTAGCGGGTCCCGAACAGAGTGTTCGCGATCAGGTTCAGACCGGCGTTGCCACCCTTGCGGAGCAACGTGATGTCGTCGCTGCCGCCCCCCTTGGTGAACCGGCTGCCCTTCGCGAAGTCGGCGCCCTCGACGAGCGCGGCGACGAAGCGCGGGATCTCCTGCGGGTCGGCCGAGCCGTCCGCGTCGAACATGACGATGGCGTCGCCGGTGGCCGCGGCGAAACCGCAGGCCATCGCGTTGCCCTTGCCCTTGCGGGTCTGGCGGACGATCCGGACGCCGGGCAGGACACGGCGTGCGGTCTCGACGGTGCCGTCCTTGGAGTCGCCGTCGACGACGATCACCTCGTACACGGCGGGACGCACGGCCGCGACGGCCGGCAGGACCACCTCGAGGTTCCGTGCCTCGTTGCGGGTCGGCACGATCACCGACACCCTCGGTTGGTTCGGACGACGTGGTCCGTGGTCAGGGCGCTTGTTCACCGGTCTCTCCCCCGAATCGATCGGTCCTGGCGCGCGGTTGGCGAGCAGTGCGTGTCCGGTCGTGACGACGATGCCGACCTCGACCGGATCCGTTACCCCACAACGGGGGTCATCCGGCATATCTCCGGCGCCGTCGGTCGCGTTACGTGACCCGCACCGCATCGGGTGTCGCCCGGACGGCGCAAGGCCTCCGGACTCCGTCGCCGCGGCGTGGACCGACCACGCGAACACGACGACGGATACTACGGACGTCGCCCGGGCCGCCGCGGCGCGGGACCGGCCCTCCGGGGCCCCGGCCGACGAGCGGTGATCGTCGGGCGGCGAGCGGCGGGACGTCCGGCCGGTGATCACGGTGCGTATCCGTTCCGTCCCGATGGTCCCGGTCGGACGTCACTCGTCCGCGCCGCCGTCCGGCCCGCCGACCGGGGCGGGTAGCGTGGGTCGCCGCCTGCTCGTCCGATCCGTTCCACCCCTGCGAGGTACCCGATGAGGCCCGGCGGCTTTGTGCCCAGCGTGTCCGTCTGCATCCCGGTCTACAACGGCGAGGCCTATCTCGCCGAGACCATCCGCAGCGTGCTGGAGCAGACCTGGCGGGACTTCGAGCTCGTCGTGCTGGAGAACGGCAGCACCGACGCGAGCTGGGAGATAGCGACCTCGTTCCGCGACCCGCGGATCCGGGTCGAGCGCAACCGGCAGACCCTGCCGCAGGGCGACAACTGGAACCGCGCCGTCGAGCTGTGCCGCGCACCGCTGGTAAAGCTGGTCTGCGCCGACGACCTGCTGCACCCGCGCTGCCTGGAGCTGCAGGTGCCGCCGATGCGCGACGACCCGTCGCTGTCGGTGGTGGCCTCGCGCCGGCACATGATCGACGAGCAGAGCCGGGTCATCGTCCCGCGCCGCGGCCTCGGCGGCGGCCTGGTCGGGCTGCACTCGGGCAGCGAGGTCGCACGGCGGGTCATCCGCAACGGCGCGAACCCGATCGGCGAGCCGGGCAACGTCCTGTTCCGTCGCGAGCAGTTCGTCACCGCGGGCGGGTGGCGCCCGGAGCGGCGCTTCATCATGGACCTCGACCTCTGGATGCGCCTGCTCCAGTACGGCGACTTCCTCGGCGTCCCGGAGACCCTGGCCGCGTTCCGGATCGCCCGCGGCTCGGTCTCCTCGGAGTTCGAGCAGCAGATCTCCGAGGAGCAGCAGCTGCTGTTCGACGAGCTGGGCGACTCCGGGGTGTTCGACGTCCGCCCGATCGACGTGCGGATCGGCCGGCTCGCCCTGCCGCTGGGCCGGGCCCGGCGCAAGGCGCTGTTCAAGGTCTCGCGCATCGCCGCCCGCAAGGACGACAAGCTGATCGCCGAGCGCGACGAGGCCGCGGCGGCCGACGCCCGCTGACCGCGGGCGCCCGACCGCGCGCCGCCCGGACGGACGGCATCCCGGACTCTCCGATCGGCGGGGCCGATACCGGACATCCGGGACATGCAGTCGCCTATCTACTGCCAGGTCTTTGCGGCAGCACTGCCGTCGCGTTGAATCCCCTCACCCGGCCGGGTGGCGGCCGGTCCGACCGGTGAGGGGGCGCGATGCAGACGCACGCGGTCGCCATGCACATGAGCGACGGGCTGGTGAACGGCCCGACGGCGCTGCTGTTCGCCGTCGTCGCGGTCATCGCGCTGACGGTCGCCGTCCTGCGCGCCCGCGCGGATCTCGACGACCGCACCGCGCCGATGGCCGGGCTGGTCACGGCGTTCGTCTTCGCCGTCCAGATGATCAACTTCCCGATCCTGCCCGGGGCCAGCGGGCACCTGCTGGGCGGTGCGCTCGTCGCGATCCTGGTCGGCCCGTGGGTGGGCATGATCGCGATCTCGATCGTGCTCGTCGTGCAGGCGCTGCTGTTCGCCGACGGCGGCATCACCGCGCTGGGCCTCAACATCACGAACATGGCCGTGATCGGGGTGGTCGTCGGCTGGCTGGTGGCGCGCTCGCTGCGCCGGTTCGCGGTGCGTTCCCGCGGCGGGCTGGTCGCCGTCGCCTTCGTCGCGGCCCTGCTCAACACCGTCGTCGCCGCGATGGGCTTCGTCCTGGAGTACGCGATCGGCGGCGCCGGCGGCGCCACCCTCGGCACGGTGTTCGCGCTGATGGGCGGGCTGCACGTGCTGATCGGCATCGGTGAGGGCGTGATCACCGCGGCCACCGTGGGCGCGGTGGCCGTCGCCCGGCCGGACCTGGTGTACCTGCTGCGCGGCACCGGGCGCCCGCTGGTCCGCCGCTCGACCTCCGAGGAGGGTGCGCGATGAGCGCCACCGCCCGCCGTCGCCCGCTGCTGTTCTTCGCCGGGTTCCTGATCCTGTCCCTGGTCGTGGCCGGGCTGGTCTCCTCCTTCGCCTCCCCCGACCCCGACGGCCTGGACACCGTCGCCCGGGACGGCTGCACCGCGGTCGCGACCCCGGACGGCGGGGAGCGGCTGGAGGGCACCTGCATCGCGGCCCACGAGAGCGACCACGCCATGGCGTCGAGCCCGCTCGCCGGGTACTCGGTCGTGGGCGGCGAGGGCACCACCGGCGTCGCCGGGGTGGCCGGGGTGCTGGTGACGGTCGTCGTCGCGGGCGGGGTGTTCCTGCTGCTGCGCCGCCGGGACGGCTGATGGGCGCCGGGCACGCGCACCCGCTGTACCTGCACCGCGACTCCCCCGTCCACCGGCTCCCACCCGAGGTGAAGATCGTCTCGGCGCTGCTGGTGGTGGTCTGCGTGGTCGCGACCCCGCGCGAGGCGTTCGCGGTGTTCGGCGGGTTCGCGCTGCTGCTGGCTTCGGTGTGGGCGATGGCCGGGGTGCGCCCCGGCTGGATCCTGCGGCGCTCGGTGATCGAGCTGCCGTTCGTGGTGCTCGCGGTGCTGCTGCCGTTCACCGGCCCGGCCCCGACGCTGGACTGGCTCGGCCTCACGCTGTCCCAGCCGGGGCTGCTCGGGGCGTGGAACATCCTGGTCAAGGGCACCCTGGGCGTCCTGACCTCGCTGACCCTCGCGGCGACGACGCCGATGCGCGACCTGCTCGTCGGCCTGCAGCGCCTGCACGCCCCGGCGATCGTCACCACGATCGCCACCCTGATGCTGCGCTACACCGACGTGATCACCGGCGAGGCCCGCCGGATGCGGCTGTCCCGGATCTCCCGCGGCCACGACCCGCGGTTCCTGTGGCAGGCCGGGGCGACCGCCCGCGGGATCGGCTCGCTGTTCGTGCGGTCCTACGAGCGCGGCGAGCGGGTGCACCTGGCGATGCTGTCGCGCGGCTGGACCGGCACCATGCCGCCGTCGGGCGACGCCCCGACCACGTCGCGGCAGTGGCTGGCCGGGCTGACCGTCGCCGGGGTCGCGGTGCTGCTGGCCGGGTCCGGCTGGGTGGCCGCATGAGCGCGCCGTCGCTGCGGCTGGCCGACCTCGCCTTCGCCTACCCCGACGGCCACCAGGCGCTGTTCGGCGTCGACCTGACGATCGCCCCCGGCGAGCGGGTCGCGCTGCTCGGCCCGAACGGCGCCGGGAAGACCACCCTGGTGCTGCACCTCAACGGGATCCTCGGCGGCGGCGGGGACGGCGCCGCGGGCACCGTCGAGGTCGGCGGGCTCCGGGTGGAGAAGCGGCACCTGCGCGAGATCCGCCGCCGGGTCGGGATCGTCTTCCAGGACCCCGACGACCAGCTGTTCATGCCCACCGTCGCCGAGGACGTGGCGTTCGGCCCGGCGAACTTCGGGCTGCGCGGGCCCGCGCTGCGCGAGCGGGTCGACGAGGCCCTGGCCGCGGTGGGGATGGCCGACGCCGCCGACCGCTCCCCGCTGCACCTGTCCGGCGGGCAGCGCCGCCGGGTCGCGCTGGCCACGGTGCTGGCGTGCGACCCGGAGATCCTGGTGCTCGACGAGCCGTCGTCGAACCTGGACCCGGTGGCCCGCCGCGAGCTGGCCGAGGTGCTGCTGGGGCTGGGCCGGACCATGCTCATGGTCACCCACGACCTGCCGTACGCGCTGCAGCTGTGCCCGCGCAGCGTCGTGCTGGACGGGGGCACCGTCGTCGCCGACGGGCCGACCCGCGAGCTGCTGGCCGACGCCGAGCTGCTCGCCCGGCACCGCCTGGAGCTGCCCTACGGCTTCGTGCTCGCCTGATCCCGGCCCACCCGGCGGCGCAGGACGAGCACCGCCAGCAGGATCACGACCAGCGCGCCGAAGGCGACGAACTCCATCGACGTCGGTCGTGCCGGGTCGACCTGCGTGCTCAGCACGCTGAAGTCCCACCAGCCGTGCGCGAGCATCGCCGCCGTCAGCGCCCCGGTGCTGCGGAACACGAGGTAGAACACGAACCCGGTTCCCGTGGTCAGCACGACCTGCAGGAGTGCGTTGCCGTACTCACCGGTGACGAGCCCGTTCGAGCCGTGCGCCACACCGAAGACGACGCTGGTCCACAGACCGACCCGGAACTCGCTGCACCCGCTCCGGCGGAAGACCTGCACCCCGACGCCGCGGAACAGGAGCTCCTCGGAGAACCCGACCATGAGGGTGGCGACCAGCAGCGCCCCGGTGAAGGTGAGGCCCTTGCCGGCGAGGCCGCTGTAGTCGGTCACGACCAGGCCGGTCACCAGCAGCACGACCGGGATCGCCAGGACCCAGGCGCGCAGCCGGCGGGGTTCGACGAAGACCGTCTGCCAGGCGCGCAGGTAGGTCACGATCCCGAGGACGAACGCGGCACCGATCCCGACCGGGACGACGACCTGCCGGAGGATCGCGTCCGTGGAGGTCAGGCCGTGCGCGTCGGCGCCCGGCTCCGCGGCCAGCAGGAGCACCGCGCCCTGGACCAGGACCAGGTATCCGACGACCAGGACCAGGAACTGCCACACCTGCAGCCGCGGCCCCCGGGAGCCGGCGTCCTCCGGGCGGTCGCTGCCCGGAGCCGCACCCGCGTGCCCGGGTGTCGAGGCCGTGACCACTGTCGATCTCCTTCTCGTCGGCTGATCGGGAGCCGTTGTACACGACACCGCCCCACCCGGCGAACCGGATGGGGCGGTGTCGTCACCGTTCGGGTGACGTGCGGCCGAGGTGGCTCAGCCGCGCTGCTCCTGGCCGTTCGGGTGGCCCTGCACCGCGCCCGGGGCGCCGATGCCGGGGACCTCGCGGGAGGCCTCCAGCTGGGCCGGGGCCGCACCGCTGCCGCCGTTGCCGGCCTCGGCGCCGGGGACCGGCGGGACGTCCGAGCCGACCGGCGGGACCTCCTGCTGGGCCGCCGCGGTGGCCGCCGCGACCTGCTTGGCGATCTCCGGGTCGGACGAGGTGTCGAACCAGTCCTCGACGCCGTCGTCCTCGGCGGGCCGGGAGACGGTGCCGTCGTCGGGGCTGGGCTCGTAGCGGAAGACGCCGTCCTCGCCGGGCGCACCCAGCATCCGGGTGAAGCCCTCCAGGGCCTTCCCGAAGTCGGACGGGACGACCCACAGCTTGCTGGCCTCGCCCTCGGCCATCTGCGGCAGCGTCTGCAGGTACTCGTAGGCCAGCAGCTCCGGGGTGGGCTTGCCGGCCTTGATCGCGGCGAACTTCTTCTCGATCGCCTTCGACTCACCCTGCGCCTCGAGGTACAGCGCGGCCCGGCGGCCCTGCGCCCGCAGGATCTCCGACTGCCGCTCGGCCTCCGCGGCGAGGATGGCCGCCTGCTTGGCGCCCTCCGCGGTGAGGATCTGGGACTGCTTGTTGCCCTCGGCGCTGCGGATGGCCGACTCCCGCTGGCCCTCCGCGGTGAGGATCATGGCCCGCTTCTCGCGGTCGGCCTTCATCTGCTGTTCCATCGAGTTCTGGATCGAGGGCGGCGGGTCGATCGCCTTGATCTCGACCCGGGCGACCCGGATGCCCCAACGCTCGGTGGCCTCGTCCAGCTCACCGCGCAGCGCCGTGTTGATCCGGTCCCGCGAGGTCAGCGTCTGCTCCAGCGTCATGCCACCGACCACGTTGCGCAGCGTCGTGGTGGTGATCTGCTCGACACCGGCGATGTAGTTGGCGATCTCGTAGACCGCCGCCTTCGCGTCGTTGACCTTGAAGTACACGACCGTGTCGATGTTGACGGTCAGGTTGTCCTGCGTGATGACCGGCTGCGGCGGGAACGACACGACCTGCTCACGCAGGTCGACCCGCTCGCGGGTGCGGTCGACGAACGGCACCAGGATGGCGGGGCCGCCCTCCCGGATGCTGTGGTAGCGGCCCAGCCGTTCGATGATGTAGGCCCACTCCTGCGGGACGATGACGACCGACTTGACGACGATCGTCACGACCAGCACGAGCAGGATGATGCCGATGATGAACTCGGCGCCCATGTGCTCTCCCCTCCTGCGCGCCGGAGAACCGGCGCCCGTGTCGCCCCGGAGTCCCCGGGGCGTCGTGCCGTCCCACCGCGGTGGCGGGTCAGGACGGCGGTAGCTCCCCCCGACCGGTGACGAGCACGGCCGCCCCGGTCACCTGCAGGATCGTGACGGTGGCGCCGGCCTCGAGGACCTCCACCCCGTCCATCGACCGCGCCGACCACACCTCGCGCCCGATCCGCACCTGCCCGCGCTCGCCGTCGACGCGCTGCACGACCTCGGCGGAGGCGCCGACGAAGCGGTCCTGGTGGCGTTCGAGCGTGCCCATGTGCTCCTGCAGCCTGCGTTTCGCCACCGGTCGCACGGCCAGCAGCAGCAGTACCGCGACGGCGCCGCCCACCCCGGCGGCCGGGAGGAGCGTCAACCCGAGTGCGGCCCCGGCCGCCGCGGCGAGTGCGCCGCCGCCGAGCATGACGAGGAACAGCTCTCCGGACACGACCTCGCTGCCGATCAGTACGAGACCGATGAGCAGCCAGATCAGTGCCGGATCCATGGCTCCAGGGTGCCAGAATGTCCGATTCCCTGTCGGCGTTTCGTCGGGATGCTCCGCACCGGTCGACCAGATCGTTACCGGTCGGTGCCGGAGTTCGCCCGCGGTGTCGGGGTCAGGCCCCCTCGGCCGTGACGAAGTCGATGAGACGCTCGACCGCGCCGATCATCGGGGTCTCCAGGTCGCGGTAGCTGCGGACGGCCCCGAGCACCCGGCGGGCACCGTCGGCGGGCTCGCCCCACCGCAGCGCCGCGCAGACCCCGGTCTTCCAGTCGGTGCCGCGCGGGATCACCGGCCACTCGCGGATCCCGACGACCGAGGGCTTCACGGCCTGCCAGACGTCGACGTAGGGGTGGCCGGTGACCAGCACGTTCTGCTGGGCGTCGCGGGTGGCGCGGTAGGCCTCGCGGGCCTGCCGGGTCTCCTTGGTGCCCTCGACCAGGTGGTCGACGAGGATGCCGAGGCGCCGGTGCGGTCCCGGGTCGAAGTCGCGGACGGCCGCGGCCAGGTCGTCGACGCCGTGCAGCGGCTCCACGACGACGCCCTCGACCCGCAGGTCGTGGCCCCACACCCGTTCGACGAGCGCGGCGTCGTGCAGGCCCTCGACCCAGATCCGGGCGGCGCGCGCGGTGCGGGCCTTCAGGTTCGCGACGTGCACCGAGCCGGACGCGGACAGCGTGCGGCCCGCGGGGGCGGCCCGGGGCCGGACCAGCGTCGCGGGGCGGCCCTCGTACAGGAACCCGGCGGGGCGCAGCGGGAAGATCCGCCGGCCGCCGAAGCGGTCCTCCAGCGTCACCTCCGAGCCGGTGACGGTCACCACGGCACCGCAGAACCCGCTGGCCGGGTCCTCGACGACCAGTCCCGGCTCGGCGGCGACCTCGGTCACCCGGCTCTCCCGTGGCGCACGGGTCCCCGCGGTGTCGAACATGCCCCGGTAATCGTGGGTCCGGCTCATGGTGAGCCAGTATCGGTCGACGCCGGTCGGTGACCGCGGCGCGACACGCCCACACTCCGGTGGTCACGCTCAGCGTGAACCTCGTAGCGCTGCGTCACCCACGTGCCGGGTGTGCGACGCCGGACGGGCCGTTAGCCTGACCGCCGTGTCCTGTGCCTCCACGACCTTCGCCGTGTGGGCCTCGGCCTGGCTGGCCGGGTCCGCCGCACCCGACGACGTCCTCGACGCGCTCGCGCCGTGGTCGGAGGCGCACGACGTGCTCGCCGCCGACGACGTCACCGCCGCCACGACCGGACTGCCCGGCCCCGGGTCGGCGCCGACCTCGACGGCGATGCTGCTCGCCGCCGTCCGCCGCGGCGCCCCGCGCGGGCAGGCCCGGCTGGTGCTGCCGGCCCCCGGGGACGTGCGCGGCCTGCCCGGCCCGGGCCCGTTCTCCGACGCCGCGATCACCGCGGGCGAGGGCGTGCTGTTCGCCGACGCCGGGTTCGGCGTCGTGCCGTCACCGATCGCCGACGGGGTGGTCCGCTGGACCGCGCACGCCGTCGCCGACCCCGGCCCGGTCCCCGAGTACGTGGCACTGAACGAGGCCGAACGGGAGCTGCGCGGCCAGGTGCGGGCCGCCGCCGCGGCGCTGACCGACCTGGGTGTGGCCCGGCACCGGCCCGGCGTGCGCGAGGAGATCGCGGCCTGGCTGCGCCGCCGCCCGCAGGCGCTGTGGCCCGGCGGGATGCCCCCGCAGGCGCTGCGGGTGCTGCAGCAGGCCGACGAGGTCGACGCGATCCTGTCCGCCGCCTCCGGCGACGAGCCCGGCGGCGCGCTGTCGGCGTCGGCGGCCGTCGCCCGCTCCGACGCGCTGCGCCCCATCGCCACCGCGGTGCGGGTCGCGCGGCGCGCCGCCGTCGCCGAGGCCGTCCGGGTCCTGGTGTCGGTCCCCCGCTGATCCCCGCGCCGGGCGCTACCGGAGCAGGGACTCCAGCAGCGCCCGCGCCGCCGGTCCCCCGGGCCCGCCCGAGCGCCACACCAGGTGCAGCCGGGTCCGGATCTCCGGGGTGATCGGCACCGCGACGGGCGGCCAGGCCAGGGCCGCCACCCCGGCCGCGCCGAGCGCGGGTTCCGGGACCACCGCCACCCCCGCCCCGCGCGCGGCCAGGCGCAGCAGCAGCGTCATCGCGCCGGACTCGAACCCGACCCGCGCGGTGAGCGACCGGGCCGCCAGCGCCGCGTCCAGCGCGGCGCGCAGGCCGTGCCCGCGGGGCAGGCAGATCAGCGGCCGGGCCGCGAGCTCGTCCAGGGTCACCGCGGCCCGCCCGGCGAACGGGTCGTCCGCCGCGACCGCCGCGACCAGCGGGGACTCGACCAGCACCCGTCCGTCGAGACCGTCGGGCGGGGCGTGCGGGAACCCCAGCACGGCGACGTCGAGCCGCCCGGCCCGCAGTTCGTCGACCAGCTCGTCGGTCGTCCCCTCCCGCAGGGTCACCTCCAGCTGCGGGTGCGCGGCGGCGAAGTCCCCGACCGGGTCGGCGAGCACGGTGTCGGGCAGCGACGTGGCCATGCCGACCGCGACCCGGCCGCGCAGCAGCCCGTGCAGCGCGGCGACGGCGTCGCGCGCGTCCTCCACGGCGGCGAGCGCGGCGCGGGCGTGCGGCAGGACCGCCCGCCCGGCCTCGGTCGGGGTGACCGCGCGCGGGCCGCGTTCGACCAGCGGTGCGCCGAGCTCGCGTTCCAGCTGCCGCAGCTGCGCGCTCACCCCGGGCTGCGCGACGTGCAGCGCCGCGGCGGCCGCGGTGACGGTCCCGCAGTCGACGACCGCGACCAGGTAGCGCAGGTGCCGCAGTTCCATAACCGATGATGCTAGCCGGTAGACGATCCATCTCTTCGACTTCTGCCGCGGCCGGGCCCAGGCTCGGTGCCATGACCAGCACACGCAGCTTCCAGACCGGGATCACCCACCGTCCGTCGGCCGTCGTGGCCGCCACCGGCGCGCACGACGTCGTCGCCGCGCTGGCGCGGGCCGGCCGCGACGGCCTCGCCGTCACCGTGCACTCCACCGGGCACGGCCTGCGCCGCCCCTGCGACGGCGGCCTGCTGATCGACACCGCGGCGATGGCCGGGGTCACGGTCGACCCGGGCACCCGCACCGCCCGCGCCGGGGCCGGCGCGACCTGGGGCGACGTCGTCGCCGCGGCCGCGCCGCACGGCCTGCGCCCGCCACACGGCAGCGCACCGTCGGTCGGCGTCGTCGGGTACCTGTCCGGCGGCGGGCTCGGCCTCACCGTCCGCGCCGACGGCTGGGCCGCCGACCACGTCCACGCCGTCGAGCTCGCCCGCGCCGGCGGCACCGTCCGGGTGTCCGCGGCGTCGGACCCGCGCTACTTCGCCCGGCTGCGCGGCACCGGCCCCGACGACGGCGACGTCGTCACCGCGGTCGTCGTCGGGCTGCTCGGCTCCGACGGCCTGGTCGGCGGCGGCCTCGTCCGCGTCCTCGGCGCCGCCGACGCCCCCGGCGACCCGTCCGCGCTGCACGCCTGGGCGGACTGGACCGCGACCCTGCCCGACGACGTCACCTCCGGGGTGTCCGTGGTCCCCTACCCCGACCTGCCGTTCCTGCCCGCCCACCTGCGCGGACGCCGCGTCCTGCGGGTCGGGGTCGTCGGCACCGGCGGGCCCGGCCGCACCGACGCGCTGCTCGCACCGCTGCGCGCCGCCGTCGCCTGGGACGACGACACCGTCGCCCCGCTGGACCCGCGTGCGTCGGCCCGGGTGTACGCCGAGCCGGAGTTCCCGCACGCCTACCTCGGCGACGACCTGCTCGTCGACGGGCTCGACCGCGACGGCCTCGACCGGGTCGTCGCCCGCACCGGGCCGATGGTCGTCACCGGGATCCGGCACCTCGGCGGCGCGGCCGGGCGGGCCCCGGCCGTCGCCGACACCGTCCGCGGCCGCGACGCCGCCCACTGCGTGAACGTCCTGGCCCCGTTCGGCGACGACGCCGTCCCCGCGCCGGTCGCCTGGCGGGAGGTCGACCACGTCCTGGCCGGGTTCGCCCCGCGCGCGACCCGCGAGCGGTCGCACCCGGCGTTCCGGTTCGGGCCGCCCCGCCCGGACGCCGGCTGAGCCCGTGCCCCGCCCGGGTCAGACCGGCGGGGACAGCCCGGCGTCGTGCACCAGCAGCGCCACCTGGACCCGGTTGTTCAGGTCGAGCTTGGTCAGGATCGCCGAGACGTGGGTCTTCACCGTCGCCACGCTGATGTGGTTCCGGGCGGCGATCTCGGCGTTGGACCGGCCCGCGCCGAGGTCGAGCGCGATGGTGCGCTCCCGTTCGGCGAGGCGCTCCAGCCGTCGCCGGGCCGCGGCCCGGGTGCTGTCCCGGTCGGTCTCGGCGACCCGGTCGATGAGCCGGCGGGTCACCTCCGGCGAGAGCACCGGGCGGCCCGCGGCGGCGTGCCGGACGGCGAGGACGAGCTCGTCGGGCGGGGTGTCCTTCAGCAGGAACCCGGCGGCGCCGGCCCGCAGCGCGCGCAGCACGTGGGCGTCGGCGTCGAAGGTGGTGAGCACGACGACCTGGGGAGCGCCGGGGCGGCGGCGCAGCGTCTCGGTGGCGGTGAGCCCGTCGGTGCCCGGCATCCGGATGTCCATCAGCACGACGTCGGGCCGGTGCCGCTCGGCCAGCGCGACACCCTCGGCGCCGTCCCCGGCCTCGGCGACGACGGTCAGGCCGTCGGCGCCGCGCAGCATCATCGACAGTCCGAAGCGGACGACCGGGTCGTCGTCGACGATGAGCACCGCGACGGGGTCGGAGGCGGTCACGACGGCCACGGTAGCCGCATCCCGGTCCGCCACCCGCCGTCCGGGGTCGGGCCGTGGTCCAGCCGGCCCCCGACGAGCGTCGCCCGCTCGGCCAGCCCCCGCAGCCCCTGCCCGGCCCCCGGCCGGTCGGCGCGGGCGGGCCGGACCGGTGCCGGGTTCGCCACCTCGACGACGAGCCCGTCCCCGGCCCCGCCGGTCACCGTCACCGTGACCGGGGCACCCGGCGCGTAGGTGCGCGCGTTGGTGAGGGCCTCCTGCACCAGCCGGTAGGCGGTGCGCCCCGCGGTCTCGGGCACCGGGTGCTCCCCTGTGGTCACGCCGGGCCCGTCGTGCAGGACGACCGCGGTCCCGGTCCGGCGGGTCTCCTCGAGCAGCTCCCCGACGTCGGTGATCCCGGGCAGCGGCAGCTCCCCCACCGGCGCCCGGAGCACCCCGATGACCTCGCGCAGGTCCTGCAGCGCGCGGTGGGCGTTCTCCCGCACGACCTCGGCGGCCCGCGCGGTCTCCTCCGCCGGCGCGTCGCGGTGGAACGCCAGCGCCCCCGCGTGCACGCTGAGCAGCGACAGCCGGTGCCCGAGCACGTCGTGCATCTCCCGGGCCAGCGCCTCCCGCGCCTCGTGCGCGGTGTGCTCGGCCCGCAGCGCCGCCGCGGACTCGGCCATCGCGGCCCGCTCCCGCAGCGACGCGACCAGCAGCCGGCGGCTGCGCACGAGCAGCCCCCAGCCGAACACCGCCGCGTGCACGGCCACGACCGCCCCGACCAGCAGCCACAGCGGGGCCTCCGGCGCGGGGCGCCAGGAGTAGTACACCGCGAACGAGGCGAAGCTGCCCAGGAACACCGCGGCCGAGACCCGGGCCGGGCAGCGGGCGGCGACCGCGAACAGCGCGACCAGCCCCGGGACCGACGCGACCTCGGAGAACGTGCACAGCACGACGATGCCCACGGCCACCGGCAGCGGGTACCGGCGCCGCCACCAGAGCGCGACGCAGGCGAGCATCCCCGCCACGACGTCGACACCCAGCAGCACCTCGGGCCCACCCGGCGACGCCACCACCCGCAACCGGGCCATGAGCAGCCCGATCAGGGCCGTCACCACGACCACCAGGCCGTCGACGACCCACCGCCGGTACGCCGCGACATCGGTCATGACGCCGAGGCTAGGGCCCGTACCGGCCTGGGCACCTCCGTCCCGGGACCCGGACGCACTCATCCTTCGGACGGACCCCGCACGGGCAGGACACTCCCCCGGACCGATCCGGACGGCCGGGTGGCCGCCGCAGCATCGGCCCCATGCCCGCCCCGCACCGCCGCCTCCGACCGCTCGCCGTACTCGCCGCCGCCGTCGCACTGGCCGCCACCGGCTGCGCCGCGGCCGTACCCGCCGCGCCCGCCGGCCCGCCGCCCGACCCGGTCACCTGGACCGGGTGCGGTCCCGGCCTGGAGTGCGGCACCCTCGAGGTCCCCCAGGAGTACACCGACCCCGGCGGCCCCCGGATCACCCTCGCGGTGATGCGGCACCGTGCCACCGACCCGCAGCGCCGGATCGGCACCCTGTTCTTCAACCCGGGCGGCCCCGGGGTCGCCGCGACCGACACGCTGCGCGCGATGCCCGCCACCCCGGGGTCGCCGGGCACGTTCGGGCCGGAGGTGCTGGCGCGCTTCGACGTCGTCGCGATGGACCCGCGCGGCGTCGGCGCCTCGTCGGGGGTGCGCTGCCGCACCGACGCCGAGCGCGCCACGGCCGCCGCGAGCACCGCCGCCGACCCCGCCGTCCCGGGCGGTGCCCCGCTGCCGACGCTGCTCGCCGAGGCGAGGGCGCTGGCCGAGGGCTGCGCGGCGCACCGGGACCCGGCGTTCCTGGCGAGCCTGTCCACCGACAACGTCGCCCGCGACCTCGACCGGCTCCGCGCCGCGCTCGGCGAGGAGACGATCACCTACTACGGCATCTCCTACGGCACCGTCGTCGGCCCGATGTACGCCACCCTGTTCCCGGACCGGGTCCGGCAGATGGTCCTCGACGCACCCGTCGACACCACGCTGTGGACCGGGGACCCCCTGGAGTTCCTCGACGAGGTCGCCGTCGCGAGCGAGCGGACCCTCGACGCCTGGTTCGACGCCTGCCGTACGGAGGGCACCGCGGTCTGCCCGGTCGGCGACGGCGACCCGGCCGCCGCGTTCGACGCGCTCGTCGCCGGTCTGGAACGGCGCCCCGCCCCGGCCCGGGCGGTGGAGGGTCTCGCCCCGGCCGGCGTCGTCGACGGCGCGATGCTGCTGGAGACCGCCCGCGGCGCGGCGGGCGACCGGACCCTGTGGCCGGTGCTGACGACGGCGCTGGCGACCGCGCAGCGGGGCGACGGCACCCTCGCTCACCTGCTGTACCGCAACCTGACGGTCTCGCCGTTCGGTGTCCCGACCGCGACGCAGGAGCAGCACACCGCGGTGCGCTGCGCGGACTGGACCACCCCGGCCGACGTCGCCGCGCACACCGCGGCCGCCGAGCGGGCGGGCGGGCACGCACCGCGGATCGGCACCCGCGCCGCCTACAGCGCGCTGGCCTGCGCGGTGTGGCCCGCGCCGAACACCGACCGGGTCACCGCGCCGCTGACCGGCGCGGGCGCCCCGCCGACGCTGGTGGTCGGCGGCCGCCTCGACCCGGTCACCCCCCACACCTGGGCGAAGCGCACGGCCGACACCCTGGAGCAGGCGGTCCTGCTGACCCGCGAGGGTGTCGGGCACGGCTCGTACGGCACCGACCCCTGCGTCGACGCCGCGGTGGAGGCCACGCTGCTCGACACCACGCTGCCGGCGGCGGGCACCGTGTGCACACCGCCGCCGGCCACCACCCGTCCCGGGGCGGTCCCGGGCGGCTGAGGTCAGCCGTGCGCGAGCAGCTTGACCACGATGACGAGAGCGCCGAGCCCGACGAGCGCGACGACCAGCAGCACCCGTCGCCACCACGACAGCGGAGTCCGCCGGGCCGCGAGCACGGCGAACAGGGCCAGCACCAGCACCGTCACCCCGGTCGCGAGCTCCAGCGCGGTGGTCAGCTCCAGCAGCCCGGCCGCGGCGGCGGCGAGCAGCACCACCGGCGCGGCGGAGGCCTGGAGGATCTGCCCCGAGCTGCGCAGCGCGGCGACGAGCTCGTGGCCGCGGGGCCCCTGTCCGTGCACGGCCAGGTGGGCGACGACGTCGGAGAGCAGGCTCGCCGCCCACAGGGCGCCCGCGGCCACCACGACGTCGACGATCGCGGACCCGGCCGAGGAGCCCTCGCCGCCGTGGCCGAGCAGGACCAGCAGGGTCGACAGGCAGGACAGGGTGCCGTAGAGCCGCTCCCGCAGCACCGTCACCACGACCGGGGCGGGAGCCTCGCCGTCGGGGCGACGACGCGAGGGGACACGGGAGGTCATGGCGCCGAGCGTGCCAGGCCGCAACGACGGCGGGTCACCACGGCCAGGTGCAGCCCCGGCGACGCCACCGGCCGCGGGCGCGGTGCCGCCCGCGGCGGAGCCTGCCCAGCATCCATCTCATGTGGACCCCGTGACCGTGGTCGGCATCGACGGTGACACCTCCTGCATCCGGCCAACTTACAGTCACGCGTGACCGTCGGTAGGTCCGAACGGCCTAGCTGCGGGCCCGCAGGGCGGCGACGACCTGCTCGGCCATCGGTGCGCTCGACGCCGGGTTCTGCCCCGTCACCAGGTTGCCGTCGACGACGGTGAACGCCTGGTACGCCGGTCCGCTCTCGTGCGCGGCACCGCGCTCGCGCAGCCGGCTCGCCAGCAGCCACGGAGCACCCTCCGCGGTGCCGAACAGCTGCTCCTCCTCGTCGGTGAAGGCGGCCATCCGACGCCCGGCGAACAGCCAGCCACCGTCCGGGCCGGTGGCGCTCAGCAGCCCGGCGGGGCCGTGGCACACCGCACCGACGATCCGGCCGTCCGCGTCGGCCCGCGTCAGCAGCGCGCCCAGGTCGGGGTCCTCGAACAGGTCGACGACCGGCCCGTGACCACCGGGGAGCACGATCGCGTCGTAGCGGTCCGGGTCGACGTCGGCCAGCCGCAGCGGCGCCCCGAACTCACGCAGTGCGGTCTCCGCGACGCGGACGAAGCGCTCGCAGTCCGGACCGGCGACCGCCGGGTCGGCGCTGTGCCGGTCCAGCGGCTGCAGGACGCCGCCCGGGGACGCGAACTCGACGGTGTGCCCGGCGGCGACGAACGTCTCGAACGGCGCCGCCAGCTCCTCTGCCCAGTAGCCCGTCGGGTAGGCGGTGCCGTCCGTGCGCTCCCAGGTGTCGGCGGCGGACATGACGATCAGGATCCGGCTCACGGTGGTTCTCCTCCGGTGGTCGATCACGGTGCGCCGCGGGTGACCGGGGCGTGCACCCAGCCTGGTGACGGCGCAGGCGCCCCGGGCGCCGATACCGGGCCCTGCCCGACCGCGGACGCCGCCGACCAGGACCGGGCCGACCAGGACCCGCAAACCCAGGACGCGGAGGGCCGGGTCCGCCCGGCCGGAATGGGCGATACTGGCCGGTATGGCCGGGAACAACCGCGAGCTCGCCGACTTCCTGCGCCGCGCCCGCAGCCAGTGCGACCCGGCTCGCGCGGGGCTGCCGGCCGACGGCCGGGTCCGACGGGTGCCGGGACTGCGCCGGGAGGAGGTGGCCCGGCTCGCCGGGGTCTCCTCGGACTACTACGCCCGGCTGGAGCAGGGACGCCGGATCGTGCCGTCGCCCGCGGTGGTCGAGGCGATCGGCCGCGCCCTCGAGCTCGACGCGGCGGGCCGGGAGCACCTTGCCGACCTCATCGGGCTGGGCGCGGCGTCACCGCAGCCGCGGACCCGGGAGCTGCAACGGGTGCGGCCCGGCCTGCGCCAGCTCCTCGACGCCCTCGACGGCGAACCGGCGCTGCTGCTGGGACGCCGGATGGACGTGCTCGCGGCCAACCGGATGGCCACGTCGCTGTTCGTCGACTTCGAACGGTTCCCCGGCCCCCACCGCAACTACGCCCGCTGGATCCTGCTCGACGCCGACGCCCGCGCGCTGTTCGAGGACTGGGAGGTCCAGGCCCGCGCCGCGGTGGAGGCCCTGCGGCTGGAGGCGGGCCGCGACCCCGGGGACCGGGCGACGGTCGCGCTCGTCGCCGAGCTGCGCGAGGAGAGCCCCGAGTTCGGCCGCTGGTGGCAGGAACACCGCGTCCACCAGCGCACCCACGGTTCGAAGCGGTTGCGCCATCCGATCGTCGGGGCCCTCACCGTGGAGTACGAGACCTTCACCCCGCCCGGTGATCCGGACACCACCCTGTTCCTCTACACGACGGCGGCCGGGTCACCCTCCCGGGAGGCGTTGGACGTCCTGACCAGCTGGACGATGTCCGAGCGGGAGCCCGGCCGGCCCGGTCGCTGACCGCCGGGCCTCACCCGCGCACCGCGGCCGCGAGGGCCGCGAGGTCGTCGGGGTGCATCCGGGCCGGGCCCGGCTCCGGTGCCGCGGCGCGCAGCCGGTCCCGTTCCGCGGCGAGCCCGTCCCGCTCCCGGCGGGTGTCGTCGAGCCGGCGGGTCAGCTCCTCGGCCGCGGTGCGGGCGGTCTCGTGCTGCGCGCGCAGCCCCTCGGCGACGGCGCGGGCCTCGGTCAGCAGGTCGCGCTGCGCGGCGAGCCGGCTGCGCTGTTCGACGACGGTCTCGACCAGACCTGCCCGGTCGTCGACCACCGCGGCGTGGTCGGTCCGCAGCGCCGTCAGGTCGGCGTCCAGGCGGTCCCGGTCGTGGGTGGCGGCATCGGCGCGGGCGAGGGCGGCGTCGCGCTCGTGCTCGGCGGTCCGGGCGGCGAGCACCGCGGCCTCCCGGTCCCGGGTGGCGGCCGCGGCGGTGTCCCGGGCCTCGCGGGCGTCGGCGACGGCGGCGTCCCGGGCGGCGACGGCGTCGGCGGCCTGCTGCCGCGCCGCACCGAGGGCCTCGGTCGCCGCGAGCGCGGTGGCGGCGGCCTCCTCGGCCCGGGTCACCGCCTCGGCCCGCTCCTGCCGGGCCTCGGTCGCGGCCAGGTCCGCCTCACGGGCCCGGCGCTCGGCCGTCTCCCGGGCGGTGTCGGCCTGCTGCCGGGCGGCGTCGGACTCGGCGGCGCCCGCGCGGGCGGCCTCGGTGGCGGCCAGGGCGTCGCGCTCGATCTCGTCGAGCCGGTCCAGCACGGAGGTCAGCGCCCCGGACAGCTCGGCCACCGGCCCGGCGAGGGCGCCGACGTGCTCACGGAGCCGGTCCGCGTCGAGCGCGAACGCCCCGGTCCCGGTGTCGAGGCCGAGCGCACCGAGGGCCTCCCGCTCGGCGCGGGCCATCTGCGCGCACGTCCGCCCCTGCTCCCACCGGGTGTCCCGGCAGAACGACCGCGGACGGCCGCCCTGCGGCCCGGGCGGGGGCAGCTCCGCCCGGCACCGGCTGTATCCGCACCGCACCACCGTGTCCGTCACGCTGATCATGCTAGCGGTTCATGTTCGTTGAACCAGTAACCGGTTCTAGGTTCGTTCTGCTAGAACATAGGTAACACGGGATAATGCAGAGAATCCCGGGTTGTCCGGGCCACGGGTGCACCGACCGAAGCCGGGGGCGCGCCGGGGCGCGCGGGGGCACACAGGGACGCTGTGGTGGAGAGGGACCGCCGGGGCGGTGGAGGGTGTGCGGTCAGGCCGGCACGGAGGCGCCGAGCCACTCCGCGATCATCGCCGCGACCGCGTCGCTGTTGGTGTCCATCATCGGCATGTGGCTGTTCCCCGCCCGGCCGGCGGCGGGCAGGTCCAGGTGCTCGACGGGCCCGGCCGCTCCCCCGACGTAGGCCGACCACTGGGCCCGGAGCTGCCGGTACAACGGGGTCCGGTCGAGGAAGTCCCCGGACACGAGCAGCTGCCGGACCCCGGCCGGTCCCCCGTCGTCGGGCAGGCCGTGCGGCTCGACGAGCACGAGCGACTCGACGAGCGCGGGCGTGGCCGCCGCGGCCGCGACGGCGATGCCGCCACCCTGGCTGTGCGCCACGACCCGGCACCGCCCGACCCGCTCGACCAGCGCCGTGACCGCCCCGACCGCGAGCGGGGTCGTGGTCGTCCACCGCGGGACCTGCTGGCGGGCCAGAGCCTCCAGCGCCTCGACCGGGAACAGGCAGCCGGGATGGCACGCGCGCGCCGGGTAACCCTCCGGCGGCCCGATGCGGAACGCGTCCCAGACCTCCTGCTCGGTGCGCAGCAGCGCGCCGTCGGTGGGGCCCGCGGGATCCGGGAACCAGCCGGCCCGGCCGCGCTCGACGTTGTCGACGACGTAGCAGGGGTGGCCCCGCCGGAGGAAGTACTGGAGCCAGCCCTCGCGCCCGTCCGGGGTGCCCTCCCAGGTCGTCCCCGCCATGCCGCCGCCGTGGACGAACACCAGCGGCGGGTGCCCGACCGGTTCGGGGACGAAGTGCTGCACGTAGGCGTGGTCGACGGCGTACGTGCCGTTCGGGTCGACCGGGTAGGCCGGCAGGTCCCGGGAGAGCTGGACGTGCCGCAGCGGGAGGCCGGTGACCTCGGCCCGGCGCCCGGCGACCGTGAAGCTGCCGAAGGTCGACAGCGCGAACGGTTCCCGTCCCTGCATCAGCGGTCCCCTCCCGGCGGCGGAGCAGCCCGAGCGTAGCCGTCGCCGCGCGGCACGCCGGCCCCGATCACCGGCCCGGGTCGAGGCTGATCCTCCCGGTGTCGGTGTCGAAGTCGAACAGCTCGCCGTAGCGGCCCCAGTCGATCGCGGTGTCGAGCTGCTGCTGGGCGTCCTCCGCCGAGAACCCGCGCCGCAGCAGGTCGAGGAAGAACGTGGCCCGCAGCGACCCGTCGCTGCTCGCCGAGAGGGCCCGGTGGATGGTGCGCACCAGCGGCGCCCGCTCCCGGGCCTGCCCGGCGAAGATCCGCTTGCTCTCCTGGATGTCGGCCGTGGTGAACGCCGTACCGGTCGGGGTGAGGTGCAGGTCCGCCCCGGAGACCGCGACCAGGTCGAGCATCGCCGCGGCGTCGACGAGCGGCAGCAGGTCGTCGACCTCGAAGCTCAGCTCGCCGGCGAGGTCGGGCAGGTCCGCCCGACCGCCCCGGGCGTGCACGATCTCGGCGAGCCCGGCCAGACCGCCCACCAAGGCGGCGGGCAGCGGGCGGGCCGTCGGGGTGAGGTCGCCCGCCCCGGACGGGAGGTCGTCGGGCTCCCGTCCGGTCAGCAGGTCGTAGAGCCGGTCGACCAGCGCGGTGAACGCCGGTGCGGTGCGGTCCCGCGGCCGCGGCAGGTCCACCTCGACCTCGGCGCGGACCCGACCCGGGCCCGCCTCCAGCACGACCACCCGGTCGGCGAGCAGCACCGCCTCCTCGATGTTGTGCGTGACGATGCAGATGCCCGTGGTCGGGAACCGCCCGCCGGTCCACAGGCCCATCAGCTCGCTGCGCAGGTTCTCCGCGGTGAGCACGTCGAGCGCGGAGAACGGCTCGTCCATCAGCAGCAGGTCGGGCTCCAGGACCAGTGCCCTGGCGAACCCGACGCGCTGCCGCATCCCGCCGGAGAGCTCCTTCGGGTAGGCGGACTCGAACCCGTCCAGCCCGATCAGGTCGATCGCGGCGAGCGCGCGCTCCCGGCGCTCGGCGGCCGGGACACCGCGGGCGGCCAGACCCAGCTCGACGTTGTCCTGGACGGTCAGCCACGGCATCAGGGCGAAGGACTGGAACACCATCGCGACGCCGGGGTTCGCGCCGTTCAGCTCCCGCCCGCGGTAGCGGACCGAGCCGGAGGTGGGGGCGATGAGCCCGGCGACGGTGCGCAGCAGCGTCGACTTGCCCGAGCCGGACCGGCCGAGCAGCGCGACGACCTCGCCGGCGTGCAGGTCGAGCCGGATGTCCTGCAGGACCCGCAGCTCACCGCCCTCCGCGCCGGGGAAGCTGGTGCTGACCGCGTCGACGGAGATCAGGACGTCGGACCGGGTGGGGGTGAGGGTCGACATGGTTCCTCCTGGCAGCGGGACGGTCACAGGGCGAAGCGGCGCTCGGCGAGCGTCTGCAGGGGACGCCAGAACAGGCGGTTGAGCCCGACGACGTAGACGCTCATGACGAGCACGCCGATCAGGATCCGGGGGCCGTCACCGGCGGCGGTGGCCTGCGCGATGTAGGCACCGAGCCCGGTGGCGGTGAGGGTGACGGGGCCGTAGGACACGATCTCGGCGACGATCGAGGCGTTCCAGGCGCCGCCCGCGGCGGTGATCCCGCCGGTGACGTAGCTCGGGAAGACCGCGGGCAGGGCGAGCCGGCGCCACCACAGCGCCCGCGGGAGGCGCAGGTTCGTCGCGGCCTCGCGCA
The DNA here is from genome assembly GCF_020496245.1 of Pseudonocardia sp. ICBG601. Taxonomy (NCBI): domain Bacteria; kingdom Bacillati; phylum Actinomycetota; class Actinomycetes; order Pseudonocardiales; family Pseudonocardiaceae; genus Pseudonocardia; species Pseudonocardia sp. ICBG601. The sequence goes on from NZ_JAHLJA010000150.1 coordinate 671,554, forward strand.
GGTCGTGCGGGACCGCCGAGGCCCCGGCGACGACGTTGAACAGGATGTACCACTGCGCGCCCAGGCTCATCAGCAGGATCCCGCCCCAGTCCAGGCTGATCCCCGTGGCCACGAGTACGCCGGTGACCAGCGGGAACAGGAAGTTCGCCGGGAACGAGGCCAGGATCTGCACCACCGGCTGGGCGAGCCGGGACACCCGGGGGTTCATCCCGATCCACACCCCGACCGGCACCCACACCACGGTCGCGACGACCACCGGCACGACCACCCGGCCGAAGGTGACCAGCCCCAGCAGCAGGGCGTGCCCGACCTCGCCGAAGCCGGTCGTCGCCGCGATGTAGCCGGCCGTCCGGACCAGCCCGTAGGCCGGCAGCGCCACCACCGCGGCGGTCAGGACGACGTCCCCGGCCCGGCGGCGCGCCACCGACCCGCGCAGCGGGTGCTCAGCACGGCCGAACACGGCCATGACCCGGTCCGTGGGCCCGACCAACCGGCCCGCGACGACGCCGAGTGCCCGCGGGACCCGCGAGCGGCGCAGCAGGTCGAGCACCACGCTGCGCGGGGCGTCGGCGCCACCGGAGTCCTCGACCCGGAACCGCTCGGCCCAGGCGGTCAGCGGACGCCAGAACAGCACGTTGACCCCGACGACCATCACGACCATCACCCCGATGGCCGGCAGCACCCGGCCGAGATCGGCGTCCTCGGTCGCGGTGGCGACGTAGGCGCCGATGCCGGGCAGGGCGTAGGAGCGCCCGCCGACGGTGAGGGCCTCCGAGGCGACCAGGAAGAACCAGCCGCCGCCGAAGCTCATCATGCCGTTCCAGACGAGCGGGATCATCCCGCTGGGCACGTCCACCCGCCAGAAGCGCTGCCACTTCGACAGCCGCAGCAGCCGGGCCGCCTCGTCCAGCTCCCGGGGCTGGGAGACCAGCGACCGGTGGAAGGCGAAGGTCATGTTCCAGGCCTGGGAGGTGAAGATCGCGAAGATCGACGCGCACTCCAGCCCGAGCTCGGACCCCGGGAACAACGCCAGGAACCCGGTGACGGTCACCGACAGGAACCCGAGGATCGGCACCGACTGCAGGATGTCCAGCACCGGCAGCAGCACCTTCTCCGCCCGCCGCAACCGGGCGGCCGCGGTCGCGTAGACGAAGGTGAACAGGACCGACAGCGCCAGTGCGACGAACATCCGCAGCAGCGAGCGCGCGGCGTAGTAGGGGAGCTCGGCCGGGTCGGTCGAGATCCGCGACGGGGCGGTGGCCTCGTCGAACGGCACGTCCAGCCCGTGCGAGAGCTGCACCAGCGCCCACAGGAGCGCGGCCGCACCCACCAGTACGGCGACGTCGACGGCACCCTGCCGCGGCCGGGACAGGGCCTCGCGGGAGGGGAACACACGCAGCACCACGACGATGTCCTCTCTGCCTCGCGGGGCTCAGCTCGCCGCGCCGGTGTCGCGGGCCGGGGTCCGCACGTCCCAGCGCACGCTGGTCACCGAGGGCTCGAGCGAGAGCCTGCTGACCGCGGACTCCATCTGGGTGTCGTCGCGGTGGTCGGCGGACAGGTCGGCGCGGACCTCGACATAGCCCTCGGTCGGGGTGTTGCTCGACCGCACCGACGCGAGCCGGAAGTCGGTGCGCCCCAGCGCCTGGACGAGCAGGGCCCGCACGTGGGCCTCGGCGTCGTCGCGGGTCACCGCGTGGAAGCTGTAGACGGTCGGGGTCTCGTCACCGGCCTCGGGACGGCGGTCGATCGCCCTCCCGAGCGGGCGCAGCGCCAGGTTGACCACCACCACGACGGCGGTTCCCGCGGCGGCGACCTGGTAGAGCCCGGCCCCGGACAGTGCACCGACCGCGGCCGAGCACCACAGGGTCGCCGCGGTGTTGAGGCCGCGCACGGTCAGGCCGTCGCGCAGGATCACCCCGGCGCCGAGGAACCCGATCCCGGACACGATCTGGGCCGCCACCCGGGTGGGGTCGGCGCTGCCGGCGTCGGACAGTCCGCCGAACCCGTGCGCCGACAGCAGCACGAACAGCGTGGCGCCCACGGCGAACAGTGCGTTGGTGCGCAGCCCGGCCATCCGTGCCCGGTACTGCCGTTCGAACCCGATCACCGTGCCCAGGCCGACACCGGCTCCCAGACGCAGCAGCATCTCGACGGTCGTCATCGTCGTACTCGCTCTCGTTCGTGCGGAGGTGGACGGCCCGGACCACCTCCGCCGCCGCGCGGCGGGCACCGGCCGCCGCGCGGCGGGCACCGGCCGCCGGACGGCGGTGGAGCGGGCGCGCGCACGGGAGGGCGCCGGCCGTCAGGGCCGGTGCGCGGGCACCACGGTGTGGGGCGGTCCCGTCGGCGGAGGCGTGGTCGAGGCCTCGGACACCACGTGGACCGCCGGGCTCAGCCCGGTGTCTCCCGGTAGGGCCGGGGACCCACGTGGTCGTACGTACTGTTCCCCTCGTCGGACACCCGGCTCACCTCCCCTGTGGACGTTCCGGACCCGCTGCGTCCCGCGGACCGGCTGCACGACCAGTAGACCGTATCGAGCTGCAACGATCAAACGGTTGTGAGAATGTTTGACCGTCGTCACGTGCGACGACACCGCACGGAAGGAGCCCGGTTGCCCGCCGACCCTCCCCCGCCGGGCCCGGCGGACCCACCGCCCGAGGAGCTGCTGCACGAGACCGCCGCCGCCTTCGGCATGCTCTCGGCCACCGTCCGCCTGCACATCATGTGGCTGCTGGCCTCGGGCGAACGCGACGTCGGGACCCTCGCCGAGGAGCTGGGGCACTCGGTCGCGACGGTCAGCCACCACCTGGGCAAGCTCAAGCTGGCCGGCTGGGTCCGTGCCCGGCGCGAGGGCAGGCGGCAGATCTACCTCGTCGACGACGACGAGGTCGTCGACATCGTCCGGCGCGCCGTGCACCACCAGCACGAGCTCCGCCACACCGCGCGCGCCCGGCGGCGGCGGCGCGGGGCCTGACCGGCGCTAGCCTGGCCGGGAACCGGGCGGGAGGAGCAGCGATGGACAGGACACCGTGGTTCGGGCCGAAGCGGGTCGGGTGGGGACTGCGCCCGCAGACCTGGCAGGGCTGGGTGGTGACCGCGGCGTTCGCCGCGGCACTGCTCGTCGTCGCCGCGGTCGTGCACTGACCGTGCCCCCGGTCCCGCGCCCCGCCGACCTCGACGCCGTCCGCGACTCCTACGACCGCGTCGCCGACAACTACGTCGACATGGTCGTCACCACCGGCCTCGGTGACGTCCGCACCCACCCCTGGCTCCGGGCCGCCATGGACACCTTCGCCGACGCCGTCGCGGGCCGCGGGCCGGTTCTCGACATCGGCTGCGGGCCGGGGCAGGTCACCGCCCACCTCGTGGAGCGCGGCGTCGACGCGTCCGGGGTGGACCTCTCCCCCGCCATGGTCGCCCACGCCCGGCGGCTGTACCCGCACTGCCGGTTCTCGGTCGGCTCGGCCACCGAGCTCGCGGTCCCCGACGGCTCGCTCGCCGGGGTCCTGGGCTGGTGGTCGCTGTTCCACCTGCCCCGCGACGTCCTGCCGCACGTCCTGGCCTCCTTCACCCGTGCCCTCGCCCCCGGTGGGCGGCTGATCCTGGCGACCCACGTCGGCGACGGCGAGGTCGAACGCACCGAGTGCTACGGCGGCGTGCCCGTCCGCTGGACCACCCACCTGTGGCGGCCCGAGCAGCTGCGCGACCTCCTCGGGCGGGCCGGGCTGCACCCCGAGGCCGAGCTCCTCCTGCACCCCGACGAGCGGACCGGCCCGGGAGTGGTGATCGTGGCGCGGGCACCGGGACCGGCAGGATGACCCCGTGACCGACCCCGCCCGCACCGGCGTGCCCGGCGCCGAGCTGCTCGCGCCGCAGGTGGACCTCCCGCTGACCGAGCAGGAGGCCGCCTACGTCGCGGCCGCCCGGTCGGCCAACACCCGTCGCGGCTACGCCTCGGACTGGCGGGAGTTCAGCGGCTGGTGCGACCGGCACGGGCACGCGGCGCTGCCCGCCGCCCCCGAGGCGCTGTCCGGCTACATCACCGAGCTCGCCGGGGCCGGGGCGAAGGTCGGGACCATCAGCCGCCGACTGTCCTCGATCCGGTTCGTGCACGTTATGCGCGACCTGCCCGACCCCACCGACGCCCGTCGCGTCACCGCCGTCTGGGAGGGCATCCGCCGCACCCACGGCGCCCCGCCGGTCCAGGCCCGTCCGCTGATGCCCCCCGACCTCGACGACGTCGTCGACGCCTGCCCCACCACCCGCAGCTACGCGACCCGCGCGGGCGAGGACGACCTCGCCGGCCTGCGCGACCGGGCCCTGCTGCTGGTCGGGTTCTTCTCCGCGCTGCGCCGCTCCGAGCTGGCCGCGCTCACCGTCGCCGACGTCGCCGACCACCCGCGCGGCCGCGTCCTGTCGATCCCCCGGTCCAAGACCAACCCCTACGGCACCGAGCCCGAGCTCGTCGTCCTCCCGCACGCGCACCGGGCCGCGCGCTGCCCGGTCACCGCGCTGCGGACCTGGCTCGACGCCGCCGGGATCACCGAGGGCCCGGTGCTGCGCAAGGTCACCCGCGGCAACCGGGTCACCGACCGGCCGCTGCACCCGGAGTCGGTCAACGAGATCGTCCAGCGCGCGGTCGCCCGTGCCGACATCGGCCCCGGCCCCTGGTCGGCGCACTCCCTGCGCGCGGGCCACGTCACCTACGCCCACCAGCGCGGCGCCTCCGACCGGGCCATCGCCCACCAGACCCGGCACCGCTCCCTGGCCACCGTGGGCGCCTACATCCGCATCGACAACGCCTGGGAGGACAACTCCGCCGCCCTGCTGGCAGGTTTGTAGCCGTGCCCCTCCACCCGCCGATCGAGCCCTACGACGCCGGCACCCTCACCACCGACGACGGCCAGGCCCTGTACTGGGAGACCTGCGGCAACCCCGACGGGCGACCCGCCCTGCACCTGCACGGCGGACCCGGATCGGGCGCCTCGGCCGGGGCCCGCCGGTACTTCGACCCCGAGCGGTACCGGATCGTGCTGCTCGACCAGCGCGGCTGCGGCCGCAGCAGGCCGCTCGCCTCCGACCCCGCCGTCGACCTGGGGCGCACCCAGACCACACAGCTGCTCCTCGACGACATCGAGCGGCTCCGCGAGCTGCTGGCCGTCCCCTCCTGGGTCGTGCAGGGCGGCTCCTGGGGCAGCACTCTCGCCCTCGCCTACGCCCAGGCCCACCCGGAGCGCGTCGACGCGCTCGTCCTCGCCGCGGTCGTGACGACGACCGAGCGGGAGATCCGCTGGGTCACCGAGGACATGCGCCGGATCTTCCCCGCCGCGTGGGACCGCTTCGCCGACGCCGTGCCCGCCCACCTGCGCGGCACCCGTCTCGTCGACGCCTACGCGACCCTGCTCGCCGACCCCGACCCGGCCGTCCGCGAGGACGCCGCCCGCGAGTGGTGCCGCTGGGAGGACACCCACGTCTCCCTCGCACCGGGCCACCTGCCGAGCCGACGCTACGAGGACCCGGCGTTCCGGCTCGTCTTCGCCCGGCTGGTCACGCACTACTGGCGGCACGCCGCGTTCCTCCCCGACGGCGCCCTGCTCCGCGGCATGACCCGGCTCGCCGGGATCCCCGGGACCCTGGTCCACGGCCGGTACGACGTCAGCGGACCCCCGGACATCGCCTGGGACCTGCACCGGCGCTGGCCGGGCAGCGAGCTGCAGATCATCGACGACGCCGGGCACGGCGGCGCCGGGGCGTTCACCGACGCCCTCGTCGACGCACTGGACCGGGCCGCCGAGCGACCCCGCTGACCCGGGGCGGGCACCGCCCCGCACACCGGTCCCCCGGCCGGCGTCACCGGACCTCCCCGGCCGGCGCTGGCCCCTCAGGGTCCAGGCAGTTCGGTCGTCGTCGTTTCGTCGACGATTCGATGGCGTCAATGCTTCATTGACAACGAAGGACCACGACGCGTCGACGAGCCGGGGTGGCTGGCGCCGTCGATCGCACCGGCGGGCCGCTCGTCGGCCGGTGCAGCTCCTGCCGGTGCGGTCGCCCCGGACCTCCCGGCCTGGACCCGATCGGCGCGGGAACCCGTCGACCCCCGGCGGCACGCGACCGTGTCCCGACACCACCGACGTGCGCCGTCGACACCGGACCGGGCCCGGGAGCCGAGGCGCGGCCGGCGCCCCGTCGTCGCACCGGCCCGACCGGACCGCGGAACCGTCCGATGATCCGCACCGGCGGGACCCCACCGGCACCCCGCGCCCGGTGACGGCCGTCCCGGCCCGACCGCGCGAGCCGGCCTCCCCTCCCCCGGCTCCGCGGCCGGCGGGTGTCGCCGCTCGGTTGACCGCGCGTAGGCGTCAATGATTCCTTGACAAGGTGAGTCCCGACGCCACGGCCCCCGGCGCGTTGACCCCCTGCCCGCGGCGGCTCTAGATTCGAACGATCCCGGTGCCGACTCCGTGCACCCCGCCTGTCGCTGGAGTGCACCCTGTCCACGATCCCGCTGTCGTGCCTGGACCTGAACCCGGTCCGGCCCGGCGGAACCGCCACCGACGTCGTCTCCGACGCGGTCGTGCTCGCACGCCACGTCGAGTCGCTCGGCATGCTGCGCTACTGGGTCGGCGAACACCACCTCAACCCGGCACTCGGGTCGACCAGCCCGATGCTGCTGCTCTCGCACCTCGCGGCCCGGACCGACCGCATCCGGCTGGGCGTCGCCGCGACCCTGGTCGCCTACCACCCGCCGCTGCGCATGGCCGAGGACGCGACGCTGCTGTCCGCGCTGTCCGGTGGCCGCACCGACCTCGGGCTGGGCCGGTCGGTCGCCGCCCGCACGCCGCGCACCGTCGGGCTCGACCACGACCGCCCGCACGTCGAGGCCCGGCTGCTCGAACGCGGCCTGGGCACCTTCACCGGGCGCTGCGACCAGCTCCTGCGTCTGCTCGCCGGCAAGGAGCCGGGGCTGCAGGGCACGCCGGTCGACCTGCTCGACGCCGTGACCCCGCAGGTCTGGGTGCACGCGGCGGGCGCGGGCGAGAGCGCCGAGTACGCCGCGCGCAACGGGCTGCCGATGGGCGTCGCCTACTTCTCCCGGCCGACCACCGTGCTCGAGGCGATCGACCTGTACCGCGAGCGGTTCGTACCGGGCCCCTACCGGGACCGCCCGCACGTCGCGATCGCGGTGTCGGCGCTGGCCGCGGACACCGAGGACGAGGCCGCCGCGCTGGGCTCCGGCTACGACGTCTGGCTGCGCGGGCTGGCCCTCGACGCCGGCGCGCACCACTACCCCACCGCCGACGAGCGGGCCGGTCTCCCCCCGCTGGACCCGGACGAGCAGGTCGCGCTCGACGACCGCCTGCGGACCCGCGTCGTCGGCCGGGCGGACGCCGTCGCGCGCCGGCTCGCCGCGATCGTCGAGGCCGCGGAGGCCGACGAGCTCGTCGTCGAGACCGTCGCCCCCACCCTGGAGGACCGCCTGCGGTCCTACGAGCTGCTCGCGCGGGCGTGGGCGCGGATCTGACCGCGGCCCGATTGACCTGAACCCGGGTTCATCCCCGACGCTCCCCCGTGTCACCACCGGCGGGGGAGCACTCATGGACACCACACCACCCGTGGCCCGCTTCGAGCAGGCCTACCGCGACGGCGACCCGCCCTGGGTCATCGACGAGCCGCAGCCGGTCGTCGCCGCGCTGGCCCGCGACGGCGCCGTCACCGGGACCGTCCTCGACCCCGGTTGCGGCAGCGGCGAGCACACGATCCTGCTCGCCGGGCTGGGGTACGACGTGCTCGGCGCCGACGCCGCCCCGACCGCGGTCCGGCGGGCCCGGGGGCGGGCCGCGGCCGCGGGGGTGGACGCCCGGTTCGTCGTCGCCGACGCGCTCGCCCCGGACGGCCTCGGCCCGTTCGACACGGTGGTGGACAGTGCCCTGTTCCACCTGTTCGACCCCGGTGACCAGGCCCGCTACGCCCGCGCACTGGCCGGGGTGGTGCGTCCCGGCGGCGTGGTGCACGTGCTCGCCCTGGCCCGGACCGGCGCCGCCGCCGAGTTCGGCCCGGTGATCGACGCGGCCGACATCCGGGCCGCGTTCACCGGGCCGGACTGGACGGTGGAGACCGTCGGACCGGCGTCCTACCGGGGGGTCGTGACCGCCGGCCTGGCCGGGTCCTACGGCGAGCCGGCCGGGACCCGGGTCGAGGCCCCCGCCCATCTGGCCCGGGTGCGGCGCCGCTGATCAGCTCGGCAGGGCGGGCCGCCGCTGCGGCACGCAGCAGTCGACCGCGCAGGGCGCCCCGTTGCGGGTGCACCCGGCGGACGGGCCGGTGCCCAGCCGCCGGGCGGGCACGCCGTCGGAGTGCTCCCGCACGAGCTCGACCACCATGTCGGCGAAGCGTGGGTCGGGTCCGGCGGTGGCAGCGCGGGCGAAGCCCATGCCGTGCTCGGCGGCACGCTCGGCCGCCTCGTTGTCGAGGTCCCACACGACCTCGACGTGGTCGGACACGAACCCGACCGGCGCGACGACGACCGCGGGCACGCCCTTCGCGTGCAGGTCGTCGATGTGGTCGACGATGTCGGGCTCCAGCCACGGCACCTGCGGCGGACCGGAGCGGGACTGCCAGACGACGTCGAACTCGTCGACGCCCACCTCGGCGGCGACCAGCGCCGCGGCCTCGGCGACCTGGCGGGAGTAGCGGTGCCCGCCGTCGGCCGGGGTCCCGGCGGCCGCGTCGGCCGAGGTCGGGATGGAGTGCGCGGTGAACACCAGCCGCGCCGCCTCGCGACGGTCCTCGGGCAGCTGCACCCACGCGGTCCGCACGGCGTCGGCGTTGGCGCGCACGAAGTCCGGGTGGTCGTAGAAGTGGCGCAGCTTGACCAGCTCGGGGGCCGCGTCACCGACCGCGTCCCGGGCCCGGGAGATGTCCTCGTGGTACTGGCGGCAGGCGGAGTAGCCGCCGTAGGCGCTGGTCGCGAAGACCAGCGCCCGCTCGACTCCGGCCTCGGTCATCTCGCGCACGGTGTCCTCGGCGAAGGGCCGCCAGTTGCGGTTGCCGAAGTACACCGGCAGCTCGGTGCGCGCGGCGATCGCCGCGATCAGCTCGCGGTTGCGGGCGTTGATCGGCGAGACCCCGCCGAAGTGCTGGTAGTGCTCCTCGACGGCGTCGAGGCGCTCCGGCGGGACCCCGCGCCCCCGGGTCACGTTCTCCAGGAACGGGCGGACCTCGTCGGGGGCCTCGGGGCCGCCGAAGCTGAGCACCAGGATGGCATCGGGGTCGGAGCAGGGCTGTTCGGGCACGGTCCCGATTATCGACGCCACCCGGTGCGCGCGCTCCTCGGCCTCACACGCCGACGGCGTGCACCCCGCCGTCGGCCATGATCATCGAACCGGTGGTGGTCGGCATCCAGTCCGACAGCGCGGCGCACACGGTCTTGGCGACCGGCACCGGGTCGTTCATGTCCCAGCCGAGCGGGGCGCGCTTGTCCCACACGTCCTCGAACGCGGAGAAGCCCGGGATCGACTTGGCGGCCATCGTCTTCACCGGGCCGGCGGCGACCAGGTTGACCCGGATGCCGTCGCGGCCCAGGTCGCGGGCCAGGTAGCGGGTGACCGACTCCAGCGCGGACTTCGCGACGCCCATCCAGTCGTAGGCGGGCCACGCCTGCCGGTTGTCGAAGTCCATGCCGACGATCGAGCTGCCCGGGCCGAGCAGCGGCTTGCACGCCATCGCCAGGGACTTCAGCGAGTACGCCGACACCTGGATCGTGGTGGCGACGTCCTCCCACTGCGCGTTGAGGAACGCGCCCTCGCCGAGCGCACCGGCCGGGGCGAACCCGATCGAGTGCAGCACGCCGTCGAGGCGGGGCTCGTCACCCAGGTGCGGGGTGATCCGCTCGACGAGCGAGTCCAGCTGCTCCTGGTCCGAGACGTCCAGCTCGACGACCGGTGCGGGCTTCGGCAGCCGCATCGCGATCCGCTCGACCAGCCGCATCCGGCCGAAACCGGTGAGCACGACCTCCGCGCCCTGCTCCTGGGCGATCTTGGCGGAGTGGAAGGCCAGCGAGGCGTCGGTGATCACACCGGTGATCAGCAGCCGCTTGCCGTCGAGCAGTCCCATGACGTCCTTTCGAGAGTTCTGCGTGGCCGGGCCGGTGGCCACGGTGTCGATGTCCGCTCCGCGGACGTCGCTCAGTGACCCATGCCCAGGCCGCCGTCGACCGGGACGACCGCCCCGGTGACGTAGCCGGCGCCGGGCGAGGCGAGGAAGGCGACGACCGAGGCGATCTCGCCGGTGTCGGCGTAGCGGGAGAGCGGGATGGTCCCGAGGATCTCCTCGCGCCGCTTCTCGGGCAGCGCGCGGGTCATGTCGGTGTCGACGAACCCGGGGGCGACGACGTTCGCGGTGATGCCGCGGCTGCCCAGCTCGCGGGCGACCGAGCGGGCCAGGCCGACGAGCCCGGACTTCGAGGCGGCGTAGTTGACCTGCCCGGCCGAGCCGGAGAGGCCCACGACCGACGAGACGAAGATCATCCGGCCCTTCTTGGCCTTCAGCATCCCGCGCGAGGCCCGCTTCGCGACCCGGTAGGCCGCGGTGAGGTTGGCGTCGACGACCTTGGTGAAGGACTCCTCGGCCATCCGCATGAGCAGGCCGTCGTCGGTGATGCCGGCGTTGGACACCAGCACCTCGACCGGGCCGTGCGCGGCCTCGACCTCGGTGAACGCGGCGTCGACGGACTCGGCGTCGGTGACGTCGCAGTGCACCGGCAACAGCCCGTCGGGGATGTCGTCCTTCCCGGAGCGGTACGTCACCGCCACCTGGTCGTCCTCGGCCGCGAACGCCTGTGCGATCGCCAGGCCGATGCCGCGGTTTCCTCCGGTCACGAGCACGCTACGTCCCACGGGGGGTGAACCTAACGCACTACCGGCCGGTACCCGCGAGCGGAGATCACCCTCACGGCAGTCGCCTGCCGAGCAGGATGCCCGCGCCGAGCCCGCCGATCAGGAGCACGAACCCGCCGATCATCCAGGGCCTGCTCGCGTCGACCTCGCGTTCCTCGTAGCCGAGCTCCTCGGACAGGTCGGAGTAGACCGCGCGCAGCTCGGACTCGGTGGCGGCGGTGAAGAACCGGCCGCCCGACAGCTGCGCGATGCGCTCCATCGAGGCGTCGTCGACGGCGACGGGGGTGCGCCCGCCGTCGAGCTCGATCGTGCCGTAGCTGGTGCCGAAGGAGATCGTGGACACCGGGATGCCGCGGTTCTTCGCCTCGGCGGCCGCGGTGAACGAGCCGCGCGGTTCCGTCTCCCCGTCCGGCCCCGGCACGGTCTGGGTGCCGTCGGAGAGCAGCACGATCCGCGCCGGTGGCGGCACACCCGCCGCGTCCGGGCCGCCCTGCAGCGAGCGGGAGAAGGTGTCGATCGACTGCATCGCCGTGAAGATCGCCTCGCCGGTCGCGGTGGACTCGGCGAGCTGCAGGTTGTCGACGCCGTTCTTGACCGCGCTGCGGTCGGTCGTGGGCGAGACGAGCACCGCCGCCGTCCCGGCGAAGGACACCAGCCCCAGGTTGACGCCGGGGGTCAGCTGGTCGGCGAACTGCTTGGCCGCGGCCTGCGCGGCGGCCAGCCGGGTCGGGGCGACGTCGGTGGCCTTCATCGACAGCGACACGTCGATCACCAGCATCACCGTGGCCCGGTTGCGCGGCACCTTCGCCATCGCCTGCGGCCCGGCGAGCGCCACGGTGAGCACCGCCAGCGCCGCGATCAGCGCGATCGCCGGGAGGTGCCGCCACCGGCCCGGCCGCTTGGGGGCGACCGACTCCAACAGCTCCAGGTTGGTGAACCGCACGACGTCGCGACGGCGCCGCCGCAGCAGCCACACGTAGGCCACCGCGAGCGCGGCGACGACGAGCAGCCCGAGCAGCCACCAGGGGGCGGTGAACGTCACGCGAGCCTCCGCGGAGCGGCGGCGTGCTTGCGGGCGACGGCGAACCGCACGATGTCGGCCACCCAGTCGGTGTCGGTGCGCAGGGTCAGGTGCCCGGCCCCGCAGCGGCGCAGCGCGGTGGCCACCCGGTCGCGGTGCTCGGAGGCGGCGGCGGCGAACTCGCGGCGCAGCAGCGGCGTGGTGTCGACCTCGCGCTGGCGCCCGGTCTCGGGGTCGGCGAGCACGACGGTCCCGACGTCGGGCAGCTCCAGCTCCCGCGGGTCGACGACCTCGATCGCGAGCAGCTCGTGGCGGGCCGAGAGCGCCCGCAGCGACCGCTCCCAGGTGGGCTCGCCGAGGAAGTCCGACACCACGACGACCAGCCCGCGCCGGCGCGGCGGGCGGCGCAGCTCGTCGAGCGCACCGGACAGGTCGCCGCGGGTGCCCTCGGGCGCCGGCGGCATCGTCGCGACCCGGCGGACCAGGCCGCGGGCGTGCGCCAGTCCGCCGCGGGCGGGCAGCCGCAGCGTCGACTCCCCGTTCGCGACGACGGCGCCGAGACGGTTCCCGCCGCCGGTCGTCAGCTGGGCGACCGCGGTGAGCCCGGCCAGCGCCAGGTGCCGCTTGTCGGTGCGGGCGGTGCCGTAGTCGATGCTGCGCGACAGGTCCACCACCGCCCAGGTCTCCAGCTCGCGGTCGGCGACGGTCTCGCGCACGTGCGGCGCGGTGGTGCGGGCGGTGACCGACCAGTCCATCCGGCGGACGTCGTCGCCGGGCTGGTAGGGCCGCGCGTCACCGGGCTCGGTGCCGGGCCCGGGCAGCAGGCCGATGTGGTTGCCCTGGAGCAGCCCGTCCAGCCGGCGCCGGACGGTGAGCTCCAGGGTCCGCAGGGATGCCTCGAGCCGGACGAGGTCGGCGGACCCCGCCGTCACGCCGGGCCCTGGCCGGCACCCGGTGCGGGCGGCCACGCCGTCGACGCTCCCTCGGGACCTCCCCCGGGACGGGCGCTGACCTGCGGCAACGGCACGGTCTGCAGGACCCGGGTGACGATGTGGTCGACCGGCACCTGGTCGGCGATCGCGTCGTAGGACAGCACCAGGCGGTGGCGCAGCACGTCCGGGGCGACCTCGAGCACGTCCTGCGGGAGCACGTAGTCCCGGCCGCGGACCAGGGCCAGCGCGCGGGCGGCGGACACGATGCCCAGCGACGCGCGCGGCGAGGCGCCGTAGGCGATCCAGGACGCGACGTCGGACAGGCCGTGCTCGGACGGCAGCCGGGTCGCGACGACCAGCCGCACGACGTAGTCGACCAGGGCGTGGTGCACGAACACGTCCGCCGCGGTGCGCTGCAGCCGGACCAGCTCCTCGGGGGTGAGGATCTGGGAGGGCACCGGCGGGGTGGACCCCATCCGGTAGATGATCTCCCGTTCCTCCTCGACGCCCGGGTACTCGATGATCAGCTTGAACAGGAAGCGGTCGCGCTGCGCCTCGGGCAGCGGGTAGACGCCCTCGTTCTCGATCGGGTTCTGGGTGGCGAGCACGAGGAACGGGTCGGGCATCGGGTGGTCGCGACCGGCGAGGGAGAGCTTGCGCTCGGCCATCACCTCGAGCATCGCCGACTGCACCTTGGCCGGGGCGCGGTTGATCTCGTCGGCGAGCACGAAGTTCGCGACGACCGGACCGAGCTCGACGTCGAACTCCTCGCGGCCCTGCCGGTAGATGCGGGTGCCGAGGATGTCGGCGGGCACCAGGTCGGGGGTGAACTGCAGGCGGGAGAAGCTGCCGCCCACGACCGTCGCGAAGGTCTCCACGGCGAGGGTCTTCGCGACGCCGGGGACGCCCTCCAGCAGCAGGTGCCCCTTCGCGAGGAGCCCCACCAGCATCCGCTCGACGAGGCGGTCCTGGCCGACGATCACCCGCTTCACCTCGAGCACCGCACGCTCGAGCCGCTCTGCGTCGCGGGCGGGGGTGATCGGGTCCGGACCGGTCGAGGCAGTCGTGCTCACGGTCCCATCCCACCGTGTCGGCCGTGTGGATCCGGTGAGGCGTGCGGCTCCGGGCCGCCGGGCCCACCCGCGGCGGGGTCCTGCGCGGCGAACCGGATCGTCATCGCCAGGTAGTCGCGCAGCGACACGGTCCGCGGCGCCGCCCGGTGCCGGGTCCAGACCGTGTTCGCCCGGGCCGGGGTCAGGTCGTGGGCGTGCGCGACCACGGCCCGCGCCTCGGCCGGACCGATCTCACGACCGGCCAGCGCGGCGAGGGCCACGGCCAGCTCGGCGGCGCGGTCGTCGTCCACGACCCCAGGAGAGCAGACACCCCCGACAGTTCCGGGCGCTCACTCCACCAGCAGGAACACGATCGCCGCGACCCCGATCACGACGATCACGGTCCGCAGCACCGCGGGCGGCAGCCTGCGGCCGACCTTCGCCCCGAGCAGCCCGCCGACGATCGAGCTGACCGCGATGATCCCGACGACCGTCCAGTCGACCGGTGCGACGACGGCGTAGATCGCCCCGGCGACGATGTTCACGACCGAGGCGAGGGTGTTCTTGAAGGCGTTGAGCCGCTGGAGCGGGTCCGCGACGAGCAGCCCCATCACCCCGACCAGCATGATCCCCTGGGCGGCGGTGAAGTAGCCGCCGTAGACGCCCACCAGGAACACCAGCACGTAGAGCACCGGCGAGCCGGTCCGGTCCGGACGCGGGCGGTCGCGCAGCCGGCGGGCCAGCAGGGGCTGCACGGCGACCAGCAGCACCGAGGTGCCGACCAGGACCGGCACGATCGTCTCGAACGCGTCCGGCGGCAGCGACAGCAGCAGCGCCGCACCGACCACGGCCCCCAGGAACGACGCGACGCCGTACTTCGCGAGGCGGCGGCCGTGCCCGGCCCACTCCTTGCGGTAGCCGACGGCGCCGGTGATCGAGCCGGTGATCAGGCCGATGGCGTTCGACGTCGTCGCCGTCACCGGGGGGAAGCCCAGCGCCACGAGTACCGGGAAGGTCACCAGCGTCCCGGACCCGACGACGGTGTTGATCAACCCCGCCCAGAGCCCGGCCAGCGCGATGACCCCGACCTCCCACAACTCCATCGGGACACCCTACGAACCGCAGACCGCCGCTCCTCCCGGCGCGGTACGCGTAGGGCTTACGCAGCGTGCGTAGGGCTGTCTACGAGGTGCGTGGCATGATCGACGCCGTGACCGCCGCCGACGACCCCCGCTGGGCCGCTCCCCCGGCCCCGGTGCGCCGGACGCTGGACCGCGGGTCGATCGTCGCCACGGCGCTGCACCTCGCCGACGCCGACGGGCTGGCCGCGGTGTCGATGCCGCGACTGGCCCGCGAGCTGGGCTCGGCGCCGATGTCGCTGTACCGGCACGTGCCCGGCAAGGACGCGCTGGTCGACCTCGTCCTGGACGTCGCGCTGGGCGAGCCGCCGGACCTGTCGGGCTGCGGGCTGCGGCTGGGCTGCGAGATCTGGGCGACCGCCCTGCGCGACGTGCTCGACGAGCACCCGTGGACCGTCGGGCTGCTCGCCGGTCCCCGCGCCACCGGGCCCGCCGAGTGCGCGTGGTCGGAGGCGCTGCTGGCACACGTCGTCGGGGCGGGGCACCCGCTGCACGCGGCCGTCGAGGTGCTGCACCTGCTGCACGGCTACGTCCGGGGCGCGGCGGCCCTGGCCGGGGACCGCCTGCCCACCCTCGACGACGTCCGCCGCTCCGGCCGGGCGGAGGGGCTGCCGGTGCTGTCCCGGCTGCTCGGCGGCGCCGTCGTGCGCGGGCCCGGCGGCGGCGAGCCGCTGTTCGACTCCGGGCTGCGCCGCACCCTCGACGCCGTCGAGGCCGGGCTCCGGCCCTGATCACCCGGCCGGGCCGAGCTCCAGCCGCGGCCAGTCGGCCAGGTCGCGCAGCAGCTGCCGGTCGTGGGTGGCGACGACGACGGCCGCCGGGGTGTCCCGGACCATCCCGGTGAGCTCGTCCACGAGCCGCGCGGACAGGTGGTTGGTCGGCTCGTCGAGCAGCAGCGTCGTCGGGCGCTCCGCCAGCGCGCGGGCCAGGTCGAGCCGGCGTCGCTGGCCCTCCGACAGCCGGCCCACCGGGGTCCGCAGCGCCGCCGCGTCGAGCAGGCCGTGGGCGCCACCACCGGTGTGCTCCAGCACGGCACGCGCGGGCCGCCGCGGGTCGAGCACCGCGGTCTCCTGCCCCAGCCGGACGACCCGGGCGCCGCGCGCGGTGCGCACCGCCCCGGCGTCCGGAGCGAGCACCCCGGCCAGCACGGCCAGCAGCGTCGACTTCCCGGCCCCGTTCGGCCCGGTCACGAGCAGCCGGTCGCCCGCGTCGAGGACCAGGTCGACCGGACCGGCGAGCCGGCCCCGCACGCCGACCCCGTGCGCACGCAGCTGGGGCGCGCCGGGGCGCACGTCGAGGTCGGGCCACCGCGGCGACGACGGCGGCACCGGTACGTCGACCCGGTGCGCATCGAGCTCGGCGCGGCGCCGGTGCAGTGCCTGCACCACCCCCGGGGCCCGGGACTGGCGGGCGTGCTTGCCGGTCCCCTTGTCCGGGCGCCAGCCGGTCGAGAGCCGGTCCCGCGCGGTGGCGACGGCGTCGGCGAGGCGACGGTGCTCGGCCTGCTGTTCGGCGTGCTCGGCCTCCCAGGCGGCGCGGGCCCGGTCCCGCGCGGTCCGCCAGCCGTCGTAGCCGCCCGCGGTGAGCCGGGGCGTGCCGTCGCGGCTCGGGTCGAGGTCGCAGAACTCCTCGGCGACGTCGCGCAGCAGGGCCCGGTCGTGGCTGACCACGGCGAGCCCGCCCGGGTGCGCGCGCAGGGTGCGGGTCAGGAAGTCGAGCCCGGCGGCGTCGAGGTGGTTGGTGGGCTCGTCGAGGAGCAGGACGTCGTGGCGGGCACCGAGCAGGCATGCCAGCCGCACGCGGTGGCGCTGCCCCACCGACAACGTCTCCAGTGGCCGGGTGCGGTCGGTGCAGGCGCCGAGCGCGCCGAGGGCGACGTCGACGCGGCGTTCGACGTCCCAGGCGTCGAGCCGGGTCGCGGTGTCCAGGGCGGCGGCGAACCGGTCGTCGGCGCCGGGCGCGCCGTCGGTGAGCGCCGCGGTCGCCGCGTCGAGCTCGCGCAGCGCCGTCCGCGGGGCGGCGAGGGACTCCGCGGTCAGGGTGCCGACGGTCTCGCCGTCGCGGGCGGGCACCTCCTGGCGCGCCAGGGCGACGGTGCCGGCGCGGTGCACGACCCCGGCGTCCGGGACGAGCAGGCCCGCGAGGACGTGCAGGAGCGTGGACTTGCCGCGCCCGTTCTCGCCGACGACGGCGAGCCGCGAGCGGGCGGAGACGGTCAGCGTCACGCCGGTGAGGACGCGGTGCGACCCGCGGGTGACGACGACGTCCTCGGCACGCACGTGGGCGGCCGCGCCGGCGTCGAGGGCGGGCAGGGGTGAGGACGGTTCGGGGGTGGTGTGCACGAGAGAGCTCCGCGGCATCCGAGATCGGAGCCGGGCAGCACGGGATGCGCCGCCCGGCGGGGACCGGGACGGCGGACGCGCGTGCGACGTCGCGAGGACGAAGGGAGGGGCGCCGCCGTCAGCGGGCGGAGCGGACCTTCTGCGACCAGATGCCTCGTGCCATGGTTCGAGCCTATCCATCGGCAGGTGTCCGTGTCGCCCGGTTTCGGACACGCCCACCCGCCCCGTCCCGCCGGAGGACCGATGCCCGCCCGTGCCCTGCCGTTCCTGACCTTCCAGCCGCCGCGTGGCCCGAGCGCGAGCGAGGCGATGGAGTTCTGGACCTCCCTGTTCGACGACGGCGAGATCGTCTCGGTCACCCACCGCCCCGACGACCCGACCGCGGTGGCGCTGGCCGAGTTCGTCGTCGCCGGGCAGCGCCTGCGGTGCAGCGACAGCCCGCCGGTGCACCAGTGGGACTTCTCCCCCGCCGTCTCGCTGTGGGTGGACTGCGAGTCCGGCGACGAGCAGAAGCGGCTGCTGGCGGCCCTCGCGACCGGTGGGCGGGAGTTCATGCCGCTCGACGACTACGGCTTCGGTCCCTTCGCCTGGGTCGAGGACCGCTTCGGCGTGTCCTGGCAGCTCGCCGCCCCGGCGGCCTGAGCAGCGCTCAGAAGGGCGCTACGACAGCGTCGGCGTCGTGGTCGGCCGCGTCCGGCAGCGGATCGGTGAAGACCCGGTGGTCGAACGGCCGCGTCGTCGCCCGGCGGCCGCACGGTGCCACCCAGGTCAGGCTGCCGTCGGCCCCGGCGAGCACCTGCCAGCCCGGCGCGTCCTTCAGCGCGTGGTCGGCCCGGCACAGCCCGAACAGGTTCTCCGCGCTGGTCGGCCCGTCCCCGGCCGCCCAGGGGCGGTGGTGGTCGAGGTCGCGGACCCGGCGGCTGCACGCGGGGCCGCGACAGGTGCAGTCCCGCGCCCGGACGTGGTCGGCCATCGCGACCGGCGGGCGGTAGCGGGTGCGTCCGACGTCGAGCACCGTGCCCGACAGCGGGTCGGTCACCAGCCGCTGCCACACACCGCCGGCGGCGAGGGCCCGGGCGAGGTCGGCGGGGATCGGGCCGTGCCCGACCAGCTCGGCCGGTGCCGCACCACCCATCAGCGTGCTGAGCGGGACGACGACCTGGATCAGCGGACGGCGCCCCACCGCCTCCTCCGGGTCCGGCTTCGCGGCGAGCACCCGCGCGACCGCTGCGAGCAGGCCGTCCTCGTCGGCGCCCTTCCCGTCCGCGCCGAGCCCGTCCCGCACCGTGCCGACGTCGGTGAGCGTCAGCGTGCCCTGCAGCAGCTGGTGGGCGAGGTCGACGCGCTTCTGGTCCAGGGTGCGGTCGTCGCACGGGTCGTCCAGGGAGCGCGCCAGCCGGTCGACGCACTGCCACGACGCCTCCACCTGCGCGGCGGTGCCACCCAGCCACAGCGAGCCCATGCCGTCGTCACCCGGGGAGATCGACATCCGCCGTTCCGACCGGGCCCGTTCATGGCGCTCGCGGGCACCGTCCGGGTCGACCCGGGCGATGTGGCGGCGCAGCCGGTCCCGCAGCAACCGGCGGTGCGCCTCCGGAGCGCCCGGGAGGACCGCGGCCTGCACCCGGCGGGCGCGCTCGTCGTCGAGGACGAGGGTCGACGACGAGATCGCCTCGGCGGCGCCCTGATCGATCGCCCCCGACTCCCACGCGGCCAGGGTCTCCGGCAGCACCTGGGCGAACCGCTGCGCCTGCCCGATCAGCGACCGTGCGTGGTCGCGCGGGACCCGCAACACGATCGCCACCTGGTCCGGCATCCACCGCGAGACGGGCTGCACCGCGCGCGGGTCCGCGCCCGGCGGCGCGGCGCCGCTCCCGGCCGGGTGGCGCTCCGCGATCTGCGCGACCGACCGCATCCGCAGGGCGGTCGAGCGCCGCACCCAGTGCTCGGCGCCCTCCAGGACGTCGAGCACCTGCAGGTCGGTGAGCCGGTCGGTCGGGGCTCCGGCGACGAGGCACCGCAGCGCCTCCCAGGCGACGTCGTCGATCCCGCCGGAGCGGTCGGACGGGGGCTCGGGACCGCACATCTCGCCGCACAGGTCGATCGCGAGACCGTGCGGGCACCGGGTCGCCTCCTCCACCGCCTCGCGGCGGCGCCGGTGTTCGAGCCAGGCCGGGTCGTCGGCGGGATCGGTGTGGCTCACCACGTCCAGCACGTCCACCTGATCGATCATACGTTCGATTATAGGTCTCCTGGCTGGGCGTCTCCAGGTCGTTCGGCGCTCGCATCCGGCCGTCCGCCGCAGCCCGGCAGCGGACGATCCCCGCGCACCAGCTCGCGCCGCCATCTCCTCGGCCTCATCACGCCTGGGCCTCGCGCCCCCGCGGCCACTCCCCGAGCCCCCGACCGACGCGCCCGCCGGAGCACGGCGGTCGTGCCTCGACGGCCGGGCCGTCCCACCACGACTCGAGCTCCGCTCCGAAGACGGCGTCCCGGACCCGGCCACTCGGCTGGACGGCGGAGGCGCGCGACCCCCGCACGCGCGAGGATGACCCCGTGCCCCGTCTCGCCGTCCCGTTGCTCGTCGCCCTGGCGCTCCTCGCCCCGACGAGCCCGGCCGGCGCGACGGATGCGGCCGGGGAGACCGCGAGACCGTCGGCCCGCACGTCGTGCGTCCCCGGCCCCCTCCGCTCCGAGCACGCGTTCACCGGCACCGTCGCCTCGACCTCCGCCGACGGCCGCGTCGCGCAGGTCCGCACCGACGACGGCCGCGACGTCCAGGTCGTCGGCTCCTCGAACCCACTGCCGAACACCGCGACCACGGTCGACCGGTCGTACGCCACCGGGACCCGCTACGAGTTCCACCCGTTGAACCCGGCGAGCCCGTACGAGGACAACATCTGCACCGCCACCCACGAGGTCGCGGCCGTACCCGCGGCACCGCCCGAGCCCCCGGCGACCACGGTGTCGACGGGTGCGTTCGTGACGGCCCTCGTCGCGCTCGGGGTCGTCGCCCTGGTCGGGACCGCGGCGGCGTTCCTCGTCCCGAGCCGCCGTCGCCGCAACCGCCGGCGGCGCCGGCGCGCCTGACTCACGGCCCGGACAGCAGGTCCCACCGGTTCCCGGCGACGTCGCGGAACACCGCGACCGTGCCGTAGGCCGCCACCCGCGGCGGTCCCTCGAACTCCACCCCGAGTGCCACGAGCCGCTCGTACTCCGCGGCGGCGTCGTCGACCTCCAGGAAGTGCCCCACCCGCCCGGCGAACTGGTCACCGACGGCGGCCCGCTGCCGGTCGCCGTCGGCGCGGGCCAGGAGCAGGCCGGTGTCGGCGCCGGGCGGACGCACGACGACCCAGCGCTTCGCCGCCCCGGTCGTCGAGGTCGTCGCGGGCGAGTCCTCGACCAGCTCGAAGCCGAGCACGTCGACGAAGAAGGTGATCGCGGCGTCGTAGTCGTCGACCACGAGGGTCGTGTAGCGCAGCCTCATACCGTCACCTCTACCCGACGCCGGGCCGGCGCGGACGCCACCAGCACCCCGCCGACCACCACCGCCCCGGCCACCAGCTCGGTCACCGACGGCCGCTCCCCGAGCAGCACCATCGCCAGGCTCATCCCGACCACCGGCACGAGCAGCGAGTGCGGCGCGACGAGCCCCGCCGGGTAGCGGCGCATCAGCCCGGTCCAGATCCCCGCGGCGAGCACCGTCGCGACCAGCGACAGGTACACGAGCGCGACCAGCCCGGCGACGCCGTCGGGGGTCACCATCGCGACGACGTCGCCCCAGGCGCCCGGACCCTCCACCACGGCCGAGGCGGCCAGCATCGGCACCGGCGGCACGACGGTCATCCACAGCGTCAGGTGCAGCGGGTTGACCGCCTCGCCGTCGCGCTGGGCCAGGCGGCTGCACAGGTTCCCGGCCGCCCAGCCGAGCGCGCCGAGCAGGGTCAGCACGACCGGCAGCAGCGCCGCGGACTGGGCGCGGGCGAGGGCGATGCACCCCAGCCCGACGACGGCGACGCCGATCCCCGCCCACTGCCGTGGCGTCACCCTCTCGCGCAGCAGCAGCGCGCCCAGCACGAGCGTGAACGGCCCCGACGCCTGCAGCACCAGCGACGCGAGCCCGGTCGGCATCCCGGCGTACATCCCCAGGAACAGGAAGAGGAACTGCACCGTGCCGAACCCGAGCCCGTAGCCGACGAGCCAGCGCAGCGGCACCCGCGGCCGCGGCACGAGCAGCACCGTCGGGACCGCGAGCACGAGCATCCGCAGCCCGGCCAGGAACAGCGGCTGGAAGTGCCCGAGCCCGACGTGGATGGCGATGAAGTTGGCGCCCCACAACACGGCGACGACGACGGCGAGCAGGCGGTCACGAACGGTCACGGCGTCCACGCTGCCGTCCCGGGACCGTGCAGACCAGCGACTAGAACTGAAACGATGTTGTAGCGTTCCTGCATGGACGTGCGGCGGCTCCGGATCCTGCGCGAGCTCGCCGACCGCGGCTCGGTCACCGCCGTCGCCGCGGCGCTGAACTTCACCCCGTCCGCGGTGTCCCAGCAGCTCAAGGCGCTGTCCCGGGAGGCGGGCCTGGAGCTGACCGCGCCGGACGGGCGCGGGCTGCGGCTCACCGCGGCCGGGCGGGCCGTCGTCGACGGGGCGCAGGAGGTGCTCGACGCGCTGGGCCGGCTGGAGGAGACCGCCGCGGGCCTGCGCGAGCAGCCGCTGGGCACGGTGCGGGTGGTGTTCTTCCCGTCGGCGGCCCGGCTGCTGCTGCCCGGGCTGCTGCGCCGGGCGTCGGCCCACCCCGGGCTGGCGCTGTCCTGCCGCGACCTCGACCTGCGCCCGGAGGAGGTACCGGCCGCCGCGGCCGACGCCGACGTCGTCGTCACCCACCACGACGAACGGTTCGATCCGCTGCGCACGGGCCGGCTCACCGTGCACCCGCTCCTGCGCGAGCCCCTCGACGTCGCGCTGCCCCCGGACCACCCGCTGGCCCACCGTGCCGAGGTGCACCTGTCCGACCTCGTCGACGCCGACTGGATCTCGGTCGCCGTCGGGTGGCCGGTCGACGACGTGCTCAACTCGCTCGCGCTGGTCACCGGCACCGTGCCGCGGGTGGTGCAGCGGATCAACGACTTCTCGGTCACCGAGGAGCTCGTCGCACACGGGCACGGCGTCGCGCTGCTCCCCCGCTACTCCACCGACCACCGCGACGGCGCCCGGCTCGCTCTGCGCCCGCTCGCCGGGGTGCGGGCCGCCCGCCTGGTGCGGGCCGTGACCCGCGGTGCGGTGACCCGGCCCGCGGTGCGGCTGGTGCTCGACGAGCTGGCCGGCGAGGCCGCGGCCGTCAGAGCAGCCGGGTGACCTTGTTCAGGCCGTCGTAGCGGACCGGGGTGACCCGCACGCTCGCGCCCGAGTACGGGGCCTCGAGCATCTTCCCGTCGCCGAGGTAGATGGCGATGTGGTGGGTGCGACCGCCCTCGGCCCAGGACAGCATGTCCCCGCGCCGCATGTCCGAGATCGGCACCAGCTGCCCGGCGTTGGCCTGGTTGCCGCTGTAGCGGGGCAGGCTGATGCCGACCCCGGCGAAGGCGAACTGCATCAGCCCGGAGCAGTCGAAGCCGACCTTGCGGAAGTCGCCGTGGGCGTCGGCGACGCCGCCGTCGCGGATCCCCCGGGTCGGTCCGCGCGAGTTGCCGCCGCCCCAGGCGTAGATGGTGCCGAGCTGGGCCATCGCCCGGTCGATCACGGTCTCGATCGCCGCCGACCCGGTGCGCCGCGGCGCGGGGCCGTCCGACGGCGCGGACTCCTGCGCGACCCGCGACGCCGCCTCCTCCCGGGCCCGCCGGTCGGCCTCGGCCTGGAGCCGGGCCTGCTCGGCCCGCCACGCCTCGTAGCGCTGACGCTGGGCGCGCAGCCCGGCGTCGGCGTTCTCGGCGGCGTCGAGCCGCGACTGCACGTCGGTGCGTTCGGTGTGCACCGCGTCGAGCCGGGTCTGCTGGGCGTCGGCGGCCGCGACGGCCTCGTCGACGGCGGAGTCGGCCGCCGCGGACGCCTGCTCGGCGTCGGCGCGGCGCCGGTCGGCCTCCTCCTGCGCCGCGCGGGCGAGGGAGTCGGCGTTGGCCTGGGCGATGCGGGCCTGCTGGAGCTGCTCCAGGACGGCGGCCTGGTCCTCGCTCAGCGCGTCGGTGAGCCGGGCCCGGTCCATCAGGTCCTGCGGGTCGGTCGCCCGCGAGAGCAGGCCGAGCGGGCCCAGGTCGAGACCGTGGGTGTAGACGTCGCCGACGAAGGCGTCGATCCGGGTGCGGGCGTCGTCGACGGCGCGGCCCGCGGCCTCGGTCGCGGCGCGGGCGTCGGCGGCCCGGGCCGCGGCGGTCTCGGCCTCGCGGCCGGCGGCGTCGGCGGTGTCCCGGGCGGCGAGTGCCTCCTCGTTGCGCCCCGCGACCTCCATCTGCAGCTGCTCGGCCTGCGTGTCGAGCTCGGCGAGGCGGGCGGTGAGCCTGCCGACTTCGGCGGCCCGGTCCTGCACCGACTGGCGGCTGCGCTCCAGCTCGTCGTCGCCGGGGTTGGGCGGCGGCGGGGGCGGGGGCTGCGCCGGGAGCACCGCGGCGGCGGGCACGACGGCGGTCGCGGCCGCGCCCACCCCGGGCGAGGCCAGCGCGACCGCGACGAGCGCGGCCACCACGACGAGGGTCGCCGGCGGCTGGCGCGTCACGGGGAGGTCCTTCCGGGGGGCGGGCGGGATCGACGGGGAATCGACTGGGAACAGTGCCACTCGTGTCACCCGAACCCCGTGCGACACACCGGACCCGTCCACCGCACGGGGGACCCCACCCGCCCGACGGCACCGCGACCCCGGCCACACCCGCCTCGCCAGGCTTATAGGACAGGCGTACTATTTGCGGTACGAGGGTCCGCGCTGCTGCCGACGCGGCGGTGCGCGAGACTCCGACACCACGCAGGTGAGCACCTCCTCCCCCGCGAGGCGGGGCGGGCTCACCGCACCGGACAAGCGACCGCCCACCACCACGGGAGGACCACCAAGTGGCCAGCACCGACAGCTTCGGCGCCAGAGGACAGCTCGACGTCGGGGGCACCGGTTACGAGATCTTCCGGCTCTCCGCGGTGGAGGGCTCGAAGCGCCTGCCGTTCAGCCTGAAGGTCCTGCTCGAGAACCTGCTCCGCACCGAGGACGGTGCGAACGTCACGGCGGACCACATCAACGCCCTGGCGAACTGGGACCCGCAGGCCGACCCGGACACCGAGATCCAGTTCACCCCCGCCCGGGTGATCATGCAGGACTTCACCGGCGTGCCCTGCGTCGTCGACCTGGCGACCATGCGCGAGGCCGTGACCGAGATGGGCGGCGACCCGTCCAAGGTCAACCCGCTCGCGCCCGCCGAGCTGGTCATCGACCACTCGGTTATGATCGACTTCTTCGGCACCGCCGACGCGTTCGAGAAGAACATCGAGTTCGAGTACGGCCGCAACAAGGAGCGCTACCAGTTCCTGCGCTGGGGCCAGGGTGCCTTCGACGAGTTCAAGGTCGTCCCGCCCGGCACCGGCATCGTGCACCAGGTCAACATCGAGAACCTGGCGCGCGTGGTCATGCCGCGCAACGGCCAGGCCTACCCCGACACCCTGGTCGGCACCGACTCCCACACCACCATGGTCAACGGCCTGGGCGTGCTGGGCTGGGGCGTCGGCGGCATCGAGGCCGAGGCCGCGATGCTCGGCCAGCCGGTCTCGATGCTCATCCCGCAGGTGCTCGGCTTCAAGCTGACCGGGGAGATCCCGACCGGCGTGACCGCCACCGACGTGGTGCTCACGATCACCGAGATGCTGCGTCGCCAGGGCGTCGTCGGCAAGTTCGTCGAGTTCTACGGCGCCGGCGTCGGCGCGGTGCCGCTGGCCAACCGCGCCACCATCGGCAACATGAGCCCGGAGTTCGGCTCGACCGCGGCGATCTTCCCGATCGACGACGAGACCGTCCGCTACCTGAAGCTGACCGGCCGCTCCGCCGAGCAGATCGCGCTGGTCGAGGCCTACGCCAAGGAGCAGGGCCTCTGGCACGACCCGGACCACGAGCCGGTGTACTCCCAGACGATGGAGCTGGACCTGTCGACGGTCGTCCCGTCGATCGCCGGCCCGAAGCGCCCGCAGGACCGCATCGAGCTGACCGACGCCAAGCCGGCGTTCCGCAAGACCGTGCACGACTACACCGACGACGGCGTGGCCCCGAGCCCGCTCGCCGGCGTCGACGAGTCGTCGAACGAGTCCTTCCCGGCCAGCGACGCCCCGGCGCTCTCCTTCGCCGACGACGACGCCGCGCCGGTCATCATGTCGGCCGCGGACGGCTGCGAGGGCCGCCCGTCCAAGCCGGTCACCGTGAAGTCGGACTCGCGCGGTGAGTTCGTGCTTGACCACGGCGCCGTGGTGATCGCCTCGATCACCTCGTGCACCAACACCTCGAACCCGAGCGTCATGCTCGGTGCCGCGCTGCTCGCCAAGAACGCCGTCGACCGGGGCCTGACCACCAAGCCGTGGGTCAAGACCTCGATGGCCCCGGGCAGCCAGGTCGTCACCGACTACTACGAGAAGGCCGGTCTCTGGCCCTACCTCGACAAGCTCGGCTACAACCTGGTCGGCTACGGCTGCACCACCTGCATCGGCAACTCCGGCCCGCTGCCGGAGGAGATCTCGGCCGCGGTCAACGACAACGACCTCACCGTCGTCTCGGTGCTCTCGGGCAACCGGAACTTCGAGGGCCGGATCAACCCCGACGTCAAGATGAACTACCTGGCGTCCCCGCCGCTGGTCATCGCCTACGCGCTGGCCGGGACGATGGACTTCGACTTCGAGAACCAGCCCCTGGGCCAGGACTCGGACGGCGCCGACGTCTTCCTGCGCGACATCTGGCCCTCGACCGAGGACATCAACGCGGTCGTGGACTCCTCGATCACCTCGGAGATGTTCACCAAGAGCTACTCCGACGTGTTCCGCGGCGACGACCGCTGGCGCGCGCTGCCCACCCCGGAGGGCCGGACCTTCGAGTGGGACCAGAAGTCCACCTACGTCCGCAAGCCCCCGTACTTCGAGGGCATGAAGGGCGAGCCGGACCCGGTCACCGACATCTCCGGTGCCCGCGTGCTCGCGCTGCTCGGCGACTCGGTCACCACCGACCACATCTCGCCGGCCGGTGCGATCAAGCCGGGCACCCCGGCCGCGGAGTACCTGGACTCCCACGGCGTCGAGAAGAAGGACTACAACTCCTTCGGCTCGCGGCGCGGCAACCACGAGGTGATGATCCGCGGCACGTTCGCGAACATCCGGCTGCGCAACCAGCTCCTCGACGACGTCTCGGGTGGCTACACCCGCGACTTCACCCAGGACGGGGCCCCGCAGTCGTTCATCTACGACGCCGCGCAGAACTACGCCGCGCAGGGCACCCCGCTGGTCGTGCTGGGCGGCAAGGAGTACGGCTCCGGCTCCTCGCGTGACTGGGCGGCCAAGGGCACCGCGCTCCTGGGCGTGCGCGCCGTCATCGTCGAGTCCTTCGAGCGGATCCACCGCTCGAACCTGATCGGCATGGGCGTCGTCCCGCTGCAGTTCCCCGACGGCGAGTCGGCGAAGAGCCTCGGGCTCGACGGCACCGAGACCTTCGACATCGCCGGCATCACCGAGCTGAACGACGGGAAGACCCCGAAGTCGGTGCACGTGACCGCCACGAAGCCCTCCGGCGAGACCGTCGAGTTCGACGCGAAGGTGCGCATCGACACCCCCGGTGAGGCGGACTACTACCGCAACGGCGGCATCCTGCAGTACGTCCTGCGGGGCATGCTGAAGAGCTGACGCGCGCAGTACCCACCACCATGCGGAGCCCGTCCCCTCACCGAGGGGGCGGGCTCCGTCATTGCTGCGGGGTCGTTCCTACGGGCGGGCCCCCAGGTCGCGGGAGATGCGCCGGGCGGCGTCGGCGGCGGCGCGGCCGTGGTCGTCGAAGACCTCCTCGGTCATGCGCACCGTGGGGCCGGACACCGACAGCGCCCCGACCGGGCGGCCGTCGGGACCGAGGACGGGGGCGCCGACCGCGGCGATGCCGTCGGAGAGCCCCTCGGGGTTGACCGACCACCCGCGCTCGCGCACCTCGGCGATCCGGGCCCGCAGCCGGTCGGGGTCGACGACGGTGTGCCGGGTGGCGGGGTCCAGCGGGCCGGCGAGGTAGGCGTCGACCTCCGCCGGGGTGCAGGCGGCGAGGTAGGCCTGGCCGGTGGCCGAGGCGTGCAGCGGGATGCGGTGGCCCAGCGGCAGGAACGCGCGCAGCCGGTGCGCGGTGTCGAGCCGTTCGAGCAGCACCAGCTCGCGGCCGTCCGGGGCGGCCAGGTGCACGGTCTCCCCCGTCGCGAGCTGCAGCTCGTGCAGCACCGGGACCGCCACCGCGCGCAGGCCACCGGCGTCGCGGGCCTGGTTGCCGACGGCGAACGCGCGGTAGGTGAGCCGCCAGCGCGCGGTGTCGTCGGCGACGCACCAGCCGACCTCGGCCAGGGTGCGCAGGATCCGCTGCACGGTGGACTTCGGCAGCGCGACGGTGCGGGCGAGGTCGGACAGCCCGACGGGCTGCCGCTCCCCCACCGCCTCCAGCACGCGGACCGCGGAGACGACGCTGTTGGTCGGAGCCATGGCCGGTGTTGACCTCCCCCGTTCGGGCGACCTAGTGTCCGCCACCAAACGGTCCACTGCACGAACCACTGTGCCACCAGGTGGACCGATACGACAAGCGCGTACCAACGGGGGTAGGCATGGCGGTGCAGGTCATCACGCTGGTGGTGTTCGCGGCGGTCTTCGTGATCGCCGAGGTCCGCCGGTCCCACATCGGGATCGTCATGTTCGCGGCCGCCGCCGGCATGGGGCTGCTCGTCGCGGGCCTGCCGCTCGACGACATCGTCGCGGGCTTCCCCGTCGACATCCTGGTCCTGCTGGTCGGGGTGACGTTCTTCTTCGGGATCGCGAAGTCCAACGGCACCATCGGCCGGCTGGTGGACCGGGCGCTGGTCGTCGTCGGCGACCGGACCGCGGCGCTGCCGCTGACGTTCTTCGTGCTCACCGGTGTGGTGTCGGCGATGGGGTCGCCGCTGGGCGGGCTGGTCATGGCGCCGATCGGGATGACGGTGGCGCACCGGCGCGGGATCGACCCGATGCTGATGGCGCTGGCGATCGGGACCGGGCTGTCGGCGGGCGGGTTCGCGCCGACGTCGCTGTTCGGGATCGTCACCTGGGGGACGGCGTCGGCGGCGGGCATCGCGCTCAACCCGCTGACCCTGTTCGCGGTCGCGATCATCGCGAACCTGGTGCTGCTGGGCGCGTCCTACCTGATGTTCTCCGTCCGCAGCCGCGTCCCGGTCACGGCGGGCGGCGGCGGGCCCGAGGTGCCCGGCGACGAGGAGCCCCCGGCCCGCGAGCCGTTCCGCGCGACGCACTGGATCACCGTCGTCGCGATGCTCGGCCTGGTCGCGGCGGTCGTCGTGCTGGCGGTGCTCGGCGCCGAGCCCGACGTCGGGGTGCTCGCCTTCGCCTTCGGCGCGGTGCTCACCCTGATCGACCCGGACAGCGGCCGCGGCGCCCTGAAGGAGATCGACTGGTCCACCGTCCTGCTGGTCGGCGGGATCATCACCTACGTCGGTGTGCTGCAGGAGATCGGCTCGGTCGACCTGCTGGGTGACCTCGCCGCGAGCCTCACCGTCCCGCTGCTCGCCGCCCTGGTGATCTGCGCGGTGTGCGGGCTGGTGTCGGCGTTCGCGTCGACCACCGGCATCCTCGCCGCGCTGGTGCCGCTGGCGATCCCGCTGGTCCAGCAGGGCGGGATCCCGGGCTGGGCGCTGATCTGCGCGCTCGGGGTCTGCTCGTCCATCGTGGACGTGTCACCCTTCTCGACGGTGGGTGCGACGCTGGTCGCCACCACCGTCGACGAGCAGGAACGTCCCCGCATGACCGCGCTGCTGACCCGCTGGGGCCTGTCCATGGTCGTCATCGGCCCGATCGCGCTGGTGGGAGCCCTCGTGCTGCCCGCCATGGCGGTCTGACCCCGTCACCACCAGGAGAACGACGTTGTTCCTCACCTCGCTCACCGGCACCCAGGACCTGGAGCGTGCCGTCACCGTCGGCGACGACGTGCTGTCCCGCGCCGAGCTCCTCGACCGGGCCGGCCGGTTCGCCGCCGGCATCCCCGGCGACGGCCCGGTCGCCGTCCACGCGACCGCCTCGATCGACACCGTCGTCGCCATCACCGCCGCGATCCTCGCCGGGGTGCCGGTCGTGCCGGTCCCGCCGGACTCCGGGCCCGCCGAGCGCGGCCACGTGCTCTCCGACTCGGGTGCGACGGCCTGGGCCGGGGAGCTGCCCGAAGGGGTCGACCTGCCGGTCGTCGTCCCGGGGGCGCAGCCGATCGGCCCGCGCCCGGTCGACCCCGCCGCCACCGCGATGCTGCTCTACACCTCCGGCACCACCGGCCGCCCCAAGGGCGCCCAGCTCTCCGGCGCCGCGATCGCCGCCGGCCTCGACGCCCTCTACGAGGTCTGGGACTGGACCCCCGAGGACACCGTCGCCCACGGCCTGCCCCTGTTCCACGTCCACGGCCTGATCCTCGGCGTCCTCGGATCACTGCGCCGCGGCTCCCGCGTCGTGCACACCGTCAAGCCGCAACCCGCCCGCTACGCCGCGGTCGACGCCACCATGTACTTCGGCGTGCCGACGGTGTGGAACCGGATCGTCGACGACCCCGACGCCGCCCGCGCACTCGGCCGGGCCCGGCTCCTCGTCTCCGGCAGCGCACCCCTGCCCGCATCACTGTTCGACCGCATCGCCGCCCTCACCGGGCAGGCACCGGTGGAGCGCTACGGCATGACCGAAACCATGATCACCCTGTCCGCACACGCCTCCGGCGAACGCCGCGCCGGCTGGGTCGGCCTGCCCGTCCCGGGCGCCGAGACCCGCCTGCTCCCCGCCACCGACGACGCGACCGACGCCGACACCGTCCCCGACGACGGCGAGACCGTCGGCCGCCTGCAGGTCCGCGGCCCCATGCTGTTCGACGGCTACCGGGGCCGCCCCGACGCCGACGACGAGTGCTGGGCCGGCGAGGGCTGGTTCCGCACCGGCGACCTCGCCGTCCGCGACCCCGACGGGTTCCACCGCATCGTCGGCCGCGAGTCCACCGACCTCATCAAATCCGGCGGCTACCGCATCGGATCCGGCGAGATCGAGGCCGTCCTGCTCGACCACCCCGCCGTGTCCGAGGTCGCCGTCGTCGGCGCCCCCGACCCCGACCTCGGCCAGAAGATCGTCGCCTACGTCGTCGGTGACGGCCGCGACGCCCAGGCGCTGATCGACCACGTCGCCGGGCAGCTGTCCTGGCACAAGCGGCCGCGCGAGGTCGTGTTCCTCGACGCCCTGCCCCGCAACCCGATGGGGAAGGTCCAGAAGAAGCTGCTCGGAACCTGAGCGGACCGGGCCGATCGGTCCTAGGTTCGGATCATGCCCGGTGCGCACTCACCCTCGGAGGACCGCGGCGACGACCGCGCGGTCCCGGTCAACCCTGTCTTCGCGGCGGAGCCCGTCGACATCCCCCGCTTCCGCATCCCCGACACCGGGATGCACCCGGAGATCGCCTACCAGGTAGTGCACGACGAGCTGATGCTCGACGGGAACGCCCGGCTGAACCTCGCCACGTTCGTCACGACGTGGGCGGAGCCCCAGGCCGCGCGGCTGATGGCCGAGTCCTTCGACAAGAACATGATCGACAAGGACGAGTACCCGCGGACCGCGGACCTGGAGCAGCGGTGCGTGCGGATGCTCGCCGACCTGTGGCACGCCCCCGACCCGGGGCGGGCCATCGGCTGCTCGACGACGGGGTCGTCGGAGGCGTGCATGCTCGGCGGGCTGGCGCTCAAGCGGCGCTGGCAGCACCGGCGGAAGGCGGCGGGTCTCCCGACGGACCGGCCGAACATCGTGATGGGCGTGAACGTCCAGATCTGCTGGGACAAGTTCGCGAACTACTGGGACGTGGAGCCGCGGCTGGTCCCGATGGAGGGCGACCGGCTGCACCTGGGCGCCGAGGAGGCCGTCGCGCTGTGCGACGAGAACACCATCGGCGTCGTCGCGATCCTGGGATCCACCTTCGACGGCAGCTACGAGCCGGTCGCGCAGCTGTGCGCGGCGCTCGACGACCTGCAGTCCCGCACCGGGCTGGACGTGCCGGTGCACGTCGACGGCGCGTCCGGGGCGATGGTCGCGCCGTTCTGCGACCCGGACCTGGAGTGGGACTTCCGGCTGCCGCGGGTGGCGTCGATCAACACCTCCGGCCACAAGTACGGCCTGGTGCACCCGGGCGTCGGGTGGGCGGTGTGGCGCGACACCGACGCACTGCCCGAGGACCTGGTGTTCCGGGTGAACTACCTCGGCGGTGACATGCCGACGTTCGCGCTGAACTTCTCCCGCCCCGGCGGCCAGGTCATCGCGCAGTACTACAACTTCCTGCGGCTGGGGCACGAGGGCTACGCCCGGGTGCAGGGCACCTGCCGGGAGATCGCGACCGGACTGGCCCGGCGGATCGAGGCGACGGGCGCGTTCCGGCTGCTCACCGACGGCTCGCAGCTGCCGGTGTTCGCGTTCACCGTCGCCGACGGCGAGCCGTTCTCGGTGTTCGACGTGTCGGCGGGTCTGCGCGAGACGGGATGGCTGGTCCCGGCGTACACGTTCCCGGAGAACCGGGAGGACCTGGCGGCGCTGCGGATCGTGGTCCGCAACGGGTTCAGCCACGACCTGGCCGCACTGCTGCTCGACGACCTGGCGCGGGTGCTGGAGCGGCTGCGCCGCCAGGCCGGTCCCGTCCGCGGGAGCGAGGCCGCGGGCTTCGCCCACGGGACGTGAGCCGGTCCCGGCGGGACACCCGCACCGCGTACCTGCTGCTGGCCCCCAGCCTGGTGGGCGTGGTGCTGTTCCTGCTGGTCCCGGTGCTGATCGTGCTGGGTCTGGCGCTGTTCCGGTGGGACCTGGTCGGGCCGCGGACCTTCGTCGGGCTGGACAACGTCGTCGCGGTCGCCGCGGACGGCCGGTTCGCGCGGTCCCTGCTGGTGACGGCGTTCTTCGTACTCATCGTCATCCCGGTGCAGACCGTGCTCGGGCTGGCGGCGGCGCTGCTGCTGGACCGCGGGCTGCCCGGGACGACGGTGTTCCGGGTGGTCTTCGTGCTGCCGTGGATCTGCGCGCCGCTGGTGCTGGGCGTGGTGTGGCGGTGGATCCTGTCCCCCACCGACGGCGCGCTCAACGCGCTGCTCGGGATCCGCGTCGAGTGGCTGGCCGACCCGGCGCTGGCGCTGCCGTCGGTCGCCGCGGTGACCGCGTGGACCCAGGTCGGCTACGTCGCCCTGTTCTTCCTGGCCGGGCTGCGCGCCATCCCGGACACGATCGTGGAGGCGGCCCGGCTCGACGGGGCCTCGGCGTGGCAGCTGCTGTGGCGGATCCGGCTGCCGCTGCTGCGCCCGACGTTGTTCTTCGTGCTGGTCACCGGGGTGATCTCCAGCTTCCAGGTGTTCGACTCGGTGTACGCGCTCACGCCGATCGGCGGCCCGCAGGGTGTCACCGACGTCGTCGCGGGGCGGATCTACTACGAGGCGTTCGAGAACCGCGCGGTCGGGCAGGCCGCGGTGATGGCGGTGGTGTTGTTCGTGATCCTGGTGGTGGTGACCGTGGCCCAGCAGCGGTGGTTCAGCCGTCGCACGACCTACGAGCTCGACACGTGAGGCGGGGCAGGCTCGTCGACGCGGCCGTGCTGGTCGCGCTGCTGGTGGGCGCGGTGGCGACGCTGGCGCCGTTCGTGCTGAGCGTGACGACGGCGCTGAAGACGACCCGGCAGTTCGCGTCGACGCCGGTGCTGTCACCGCCGGCTCCGCCGACGGTGGAGAACATCGTGACCCTGTTCGGCCGGGACTACGACTTCGTGACCCCGATCGCGGTGACCGCCCAGGTGGTGGTCGTCGTGCTGGTGGGGCAGCTGCTGTTCTCGGTGCTGGCGGCGTACGCGTTCGCCCGCCTGGAGTTCCCCGGCCGGGACGCGCTGTTCTGGGTGTACCTGGGGACGCTGATGGTGCCGCAGGCGGTGACGGTGATCCCGCTGTACCTGATGATGACCGAGGTGGGGCTGCGGAACACGTTCTGGGCGCTGGTGCTGCCCTACGTGCTCGGGTCGCCGTTCGCGATCTTCCTGTTGCGTGAGCACTTCCGGACCATCCCGCAGGACCTGATCGACGCCGCCCGGCTCGACGGCGCCGGGACGGTCGGGATCCTGCGGCACGTCGTCGTGCCGGTGAGCCGGCCGATCCTCACGACGCTGGCGGTGATCACCGTGGTGACGCACTGGAACAACTTCCTGTGGCCGCTGGTCATCACCTCCGGCCGGACCTGGCAGGTGATGACGGTGGCGACCGCCGGTCTGCAGACGCAGTACAACGGGAACTGGCCGGTCGTGATGGCGGCGACGACGGTCGCGATCGTCCCGCTGATCCTGCTGTTCCTGGTCTTCCAGCGCAGCGTCGTCCGCTCGATCACGATCACGGGGTTCCGGTGAGACGGCGGCTCGGCGCCGCCCTGGCGCTGGTCGGGGTGCTGCTGCTGGCGGCGTGCTCACCGGCGTCCCGTTTCGACGACGACGCCGACGGCGTCACCACGGTGACGCTGCGGCTGTGGGACACCCAGGTCGCGGCGGCCTACGAGCGCTCGTTCGCGGCGTTTTCGCAGGCCAACCCGGACATCCGGGTCGAGCTCGTGCAGGTGCCGTTCAAGGACTACTTCACCTCGCTGCCGCTGGACGTCGCGTCCGGCACCGCGACCGACATCTACTGGGTCAACTCGTCGAACTTCGGGGCGTTCGCCGACGCCGGGAAGCTGATCGACGTCGGTGCCGCACTCGCCGACCAGCGCGCCGGCTGGGTGGACGCCGCCGCCGCGCAGTACACCCGCGGCGGGACCCTGTGGGGCGTCCCGGTGGTGACCGACGGCCGGATCGCCGTGTTCTACAACAAGGACCTCGTCCGCGCGGCGGGCGTCGACCCGGCCGCGTTGCGCTGGGACCCCACCGACCCGGCCCGCGACACCCTGCTCCCCGCGGCCCGGAAGCTGACCCGCGACGCCGCCGGACGCAGCGCCGGCACGCCCGGGTTCGACCCGGGCACCGTGCGCCAGTACGGCTTCAACGCCGCCCGGGACCTGCAGGCGATCTACCTCGACTTCCTCGGCTCGGCCGGTGGCCGGCTCCAGGCGCCCGACGAGACCTTCGACGTCGCGACGCCCGCGGGCGAGCAGGCGTTCGGCTACCTGGTGAACATGATCAACACCGAGCGGGTGGCGCCGTCCGCGGCGGACACGTACCAGAACCCGGACTTCAGCCGCGACCAGTTCCTGCAGGGCCGGATGGCGCTGTTCCAGAGCGGCACCTACAACCTGGCCAACATCGCCGAGGGCGCCACGTTCGACTGGGGCGTCGCCCCCATGGTCGAGGGCCCGCGGGGCCGGGTCAGCGTGGTGTCGAGCATCGTCGCCGCCGGCAACGCCGACAGCCCGAAGCGCCCGGAGATCCTGCGGGTGCTGCGCTGGCTGGGATCGCCCGAGGGCGCCGCCCCGGTCGGCGACAGCGGCGCCGGGCTGCCCGCGGTGACGGCGGCCCAGCGAGGCTGGTTCGACTACTGGGCCCGGCGCGGCGTCGACACCCGGGAGTTCGTCGCGGACGGCCCGACGACCCCGGCCCCGGCCGGCCCGAAGGTGGGCGCGGCGACGACGGCGATGGAGCCCGCGCTCGACGAGCTGTTCGCCGGCCGGGTCCCGGTCGGCCCGGGGCTGCGGGCCGCGCAGGACATCGGCAACGCGGCCCTGCGCTGATAACCTCCGCGGTGCGCCCCCGATGGGCCCAGCCGGAAGGAGTTCTCGCCAGTCCCGCACGGGCCCGCGGGCGCAGCTCCTTCCGCAGGTCGTTCGCGTGGTCCCCGCTGTCGTCAGGAGACCCGTATGACCTGCACGTTCAACCACACGATCATCGCCACCCGCGACCGGGTGGCCTCCGCCGCGTTCTACCGGCACGTCCTGGAGGCGGCCGAGGCGCCGTCCTGGGGGCCGTTCACCAACATCGCCCTCGACGGCGGTGTCCTCGTCCAGTTCGCCGACCTGCCGCTCCACGTGGTGCCCGAGATCCAGCCACAGCACTACGCGTTCCTCGTCGACGACGCACTGTTCGACCGCGCGTACGCCCGCCTCGTCGAGGACGGGACGGAGCACTGGGCCGACCCGCAGCGCACCCGTCCCGGGGAGATCAACCACGGGCACGGCGGGCGCGGGGTGTACTTCCTCGACCCGGCCGGTCACTATCTGGAGATGATCACCCGGCCGTATGTGTGACGTCGCCGCGGCCCGGCGCTGGCTCGACGCCGCCCGGCCCGACCCCGGCCGGGCCCCGGACTGGATGGGGCCGCTGCTGCGCGGGCTGGAGCACGCCGGGCCGCGCGACATCAGCACGAACGACCTGCCCGCCGACCACGTCGGGCCCCGGCAGTCGGCCGTGCTGGTACTGCTCGGCCAGGGCCCGGACGGCCCGGAGGTCGTGCTGCAGCGGCGGGCCCGGCGGCTGCGCCACCACTCCGGGGAGATCTCCTTCCCCGGTGGGCGCGCGGACCCGGGCGACGCCGACCCGGCCGCGACGGCGCTGCGGGAGGCCACCGAGGAGACCGGGCTGGACCCGTCCGGTGTGGACGTCGTCGCGATGCTGCCGCGGCTGATCCTGCTGACCGGGTTCCACGTGACCGCGGTGCTCGGGCACTGGCGGTCGCCGACCCGGCTGCACGCGGTCGACCCGGCCGAGACCGAGGCGGTGCTGCACGTGCCGCTGGCGGTGCTGGCCGACCCGGCGCACCGGTTCCGGCTCCGGGCCGGCGGCGGGGCCTGGCGGGGCCCCGGGTTCCGGGTGGGCGACGACGTGGTGTGGGGGTTCACCGGCGACGTCGTCGACGCGGTGCTGCGCCTGGGCGGGTGGGAGCGGCCGTGGCCGCCCGGCCCGGAGCTGGAGTGGGAGTCGCTGTGACCGCGGCGCGCGCCTAGGTCACTCACGACGAGGCCAGGACGGCGTCGAGCAGCACCGGAGCACTGTGCCGAGGGGTTCGTGGGGCGGGCAGGTCGGGCCGGTGGATGGAACACCGGGAACCCGCCGTCGATCTCGACCGCCCAGTCCCCGACGTGGATCATGCGATGGTGGTGCGGACACAACAGCACCAGGTTCGTGAGGTCGGTGCAGCCACCGTGGGCCCAGTGCACGACGTGGTGGGCCACGCACCACTGCGGCGGCGCCTCGCACCCCGGGAAGGCGCACCCGCCGTCGCGCTGGGCCAGCGCCCGACGCTGCGCCCGCGTCGCCAGCCGGTGCTCGCGCCCGACGAACAGCGGCTCGCCCGCCGCCCCCAGCACGATCGGCACCACCCGCGCATCACACGCCAGCCGCAACGCATCCTCCGCCGCGATCGCCGCGGACGAACCACCCGCGCCGAACCCGAGCAACCCGGCCCCGGCACCCGAGGTCAGGGCCTCCAGCGGCACCGTCACGGTCAGCGCCACCGGCTGCCCGTTCTCGACGCCGAGATCCCCCACCGCCAGCAACCGACGGGCCAGCTCGACCAGACCGTCCCCGTTGCGCTCGGCCGTGGAGCGTTCGTCCCGTGCCTGCCCGGCGCCGTCGGGCGGGACCGGGGCGGTCAGCGGCGACAGCGCGCTGCGCAGGACCGCGGCGGACTCGGTGTCCAACCAGCCCCGCGCCTCGAACCCCGACCCCTGCGGACGCAACGCGAACCGGTTGCGGGTCGGCTTTGGTTCCCGCGGACGCGGCCCGTCGGGATCCAGCAGCGCGAGGGCCCGCCTGCCGAGCTTGTCCACCGCGTCGGGATCCAGGGTGCGGGCGTGGGCGACGAGGTCGGCCTCCAGCACCGGCCGGTGCTCCCCGAGATGTGGGGGCAGCGAGGCGAGGACCCGGATGATCACGCGCACGTGCTCTGCGGTGACCGCACCGTCCTCGAAAGCTTCGGCGAGCACCGGCAGCTCGGGGTCGACCTGGTCGCCGGTGATCAGGAACAGCGGGGAGAGCTTCCGGGCGGCGTCGACCCGGGCGCGGGCGGTGGACGATCCGACGTTCTGCACCGTGCGCAGCAGGTCCGCGGTGTCCCGGAACCCCTTCGCCTCGGCCAGACCGCGGGTGGCGACCTCCGCGACGAGGGCGACCAGGGACGCGGACTCGCGGTTGATCCGTTCCTGGACGGCCGCGACCACGACGAGGAGGTCCTCGTCGTCGGTCTGCCAGAGCTCGTCCACGCATCTCATTCTAATCGACCATGTGTTCGATTCACGGTAGTTGAGCTGGGCGGGAGTCGCGGCGCGACGAGCGGTCCGGGTCGGCCGACGGCGACGTCGGCGTCGATGTCACGTCCTGCCGGGAACCGTGATGGAGTACCGGACACAGGCCCACTCACCAGGTGGGAGAGGAAGTCACCGACCATGGGATTTATCGACGCCCTGCCCAAGGCGGAGCTGCACGTCCACCTCGAGGGCACCCTTGAGCCGGAGGAGGTGTTCCGCCTCGCGGCCCCGCAACAGCGTCCCGCTGCGCTGGCCCTCCGCCGCCGCGATGCGCGCCGACTACGACTTCACCGGCCTGCAGCACTTCCTGCAGCTCTACTGGGCCGGCGGCACCGTCCTGTGCCGCCGCGAGGACTTCTACGACCTCACCGCCGCCTACCTGCGCCGAGCTGCCGGGCAGGGTGTCCGGCGCGCCGAGATGTTCTTCAGCCCGGAGACCTTCCTCGACCGCGGCATCCCGGTCGCCGACCAGCTCGGCGGCGTCCTCGACGCCATCGACGACGCCCGCGCCGACAGCGGCATCGACGGCGCGCTCCTGGTCATCGCCCAGCGCCATCGCGACGAGACCTCCGCCCTCGAGATGCTCGACGCGGTCGATCCCCACCGGGACGCGATCCTGGGTGTCGGGCTCGGCAGCGCCGAGGTCGGGAACCCGCCGTCGAAGTTCGCCCGGTTCTTCGCCGCCGCCCGGGACCGGGGCTACCGTCTGACCTGCCACGCCGGGGAGGAGGGGCCGGGCGACTACGTCCGGGACGCCCTCGATCTCGGGGTGGAGCGCATCGACCACGGCTACGCGGCCGCGGCCCACCCCGACCTCGTCGCCCGGCTGGCCGACGAGCGGGTCCCGGTCACCCTGTGCCCACTGTCGAACCTGCGGCTGCGCGTCGTCGACGACCTCGCCGGCTACCCCGTCCGGGAGTTCACCGACGCGGGTGTCCTCGCCACCGTCAACTCCGACGACCCGCCGTTCTTCGGCGGCTACGTCAACGAGAACTACGCGGCGCTCGCCGACGCGGTCGGCCTCGGGTCCGCCGAGATCGCGGCACTCGCGCGCACCAGCTTCCTGGCCTCGTTCGCCGGCCCCGCGGAGGTCGACCGCGGCGTCGCGGCCGTGGACCGTTACGAGCAGGGAAGTTCCTGACCGACCGGCTCACCGGGGTCGGCCGTCGTCGGGCGCCGTGACACCCGATCCGCGGTCTCCCTGCGGGACGCCCAGCACCCGCGGTGTCAGCGCAGCGGCCACCAGCGCCAGCGCCGCCGCCGTCCACACCGGACCGGTGGGCCCGGCGGCGGCGAGTCCCGCACCGCCCAGCAGCGGGCCCACCGTCGCCCCGGCGTTCAGCGACGCGGTGGCGACCGCGCCGCCGAGGGTCGGCGCCTCGCGGGCGAGCGTCAGCGCCCGGGCGATCAGCGTCGCGCCGACCGCGAACCCGAGCGCGCCCAGCAGGCCCACCAGCGCGAGCACCGCCACCGGGTGCCCGGCACCGACGGCGAGCGCCGCCCAGCCCGGCGGCAGCGCGCCGCCCGCGACGAGCAGCAGCGGACGGGTGCGGGTGTCGGCGAACCGACCCGCGACGCCCACCCCGGCGACGGCGCCGACCCCGAACAGCAGCAGCCCGGCGGGCACCGCGGGCGGGCCGCCCGCCGTCGCCAGCAGCGGGGCCAGGTAGGTGTGCGCGGCGAACGTCGAGCCGTTCACCAGCGCGCCGAGCGCGAGTGTCCGGACGACCGGGCCCCGGCGCAGCACCGTCAGCTCGGTCCGCAGGCCGGGCGCGGGTGCCCGGCCGCCGTCGTCGGCCGGGATCCCGGCGACGACCCCCACCAGCGCGACGGCGGCCACCGCCGCGACCGACCAGAACGTCGCCCGCCAGCCGAACGCCTGCCCGACCAGCGCCCCGGCCGGGACGCCGGCGATCAGGGCGAGGGTCGTGCCGGACAGCAGGGTCGCGGTCGCGCGGGCGGTGCGCCTCGGGGGCACGGCGGCGACCGCGACCGACAGGGCGACGGCGAGGAACCCGGCGGTGCACAACGCCGCGAGCACCCGGGTGACCAGCAGGACCCCGAGTCCGGGGGCCAGCGCCCCGGCGACGTGCACGGCGACGAACGCGGCGAGGAACCCCCGCAGCGCGAGCCGCGGTGGCAGCCGGCGGGCGGTGAGCGCCACGAGCGGCGCGCCGGCGACCATCCCGACGGCGAACGCCGAGGTCAGCGACCCGGCGGCGAGTGGGGTGACGCCGAGGTCGGCGGCGATGTCCGGGACGAGCCCGGCGAGCATGAACTCCGAGGTGGCCTGCGCGAAGACGGCGCAGGCGAGGACGACGAGCAGCACGGTGGAACTCCGTGGGTGACGGGGTCGTGGAACGGACGCCGGTCCGGCCTCGTCACCGGGAGCGGGCAGGGGAGGTCGCCGCCACCGGTGGGGACCGGTGGCTACCGCCTGTTCGACTCCGGGCTGCTCACGGCCGTCACCGTAGCCGCCGCGCTCCCCCGGCGCCCGCCGTTTCCGCTCCCGGGCCGCTCACCAGACGATGCGGTCGAACAGCTCCCGCAGGCGCGCCGCCCGGGCCGGGCGCCCGTGCCCCACCCAGGCGATCCGTCCCAGCAGATGCTCGCGGAACGCGGGGTGCCCGGCCCGGTTCTGGGCGTCCGGGCCGGTGCGGGCCGCGTTGTGCAGGATCGCGCGGAGCTCGTCGTGGTCGCGGCGCGACGCCGCGGGCTCGCTGCCGTTCACGACGAGCCCGACGATCCGCTGGCGGTGGTGCGCGGGCATGATCCGGGTCTTGTCCGGGCGGACGCGGAAGCCCTCCTCCGCGGCGATCGCGGCCACCCGCTGCGCCAGGCCCTGCACCGGCAGCGTCGCGTCGCCGGAGAACACGAGGTCGTCGGCGTAGCGGCCGTAGGCGGCGCCGACCGCGGCGGCCAGGCCACTCAGCCGCCGGTCCAGCCCGTAGGCGAGCAGGTTCGCCACCGTCGGCGACGACGGCGCCCCCTGCGGCAGGTGCGGTGCGGCGAGGCGGTCGAGCAGCCGTCGTCGCGGGGCGGGGTCGCCCCGGTGCGGGCAGGCACGCAGCACCCCGGGCGGGGTGGTGGTGACGAGCAGCCCGGCGACGGCGGCGGCGACCGCGGGCGGGTACCCCGCGACCCGCAGGAGTCCGGCGACCCGGCCGCCGGTGACGTGGGAGTAGAAGCCCTCCAGGTCCAGGCGCAGCACCATCGGCCGGGCCCGGTGCTCCGCGGCGAGGGTGTGCGGGCTGCGGCCGCGGACGTGGCCGTGCGCGGCCGGGTGCACCGGGATCCGGTCGAGCACCCTGCGCACGACCCGGCGCTGCAGCTCGGCGAGCCGCGGGGCGGGTGCCTCGACCAGGCGCGGCGTCCCGGAACGCGACGGTGTCCAGTGCCGCCGGTAGTGGGTCAGCGGGCCGTCCGGGGCGCGCCGCAGCCAGCCGCCGGGGTCGGCGAACCAGGCGAGCTCGCCGTCGTCGAGGTGCAGGGCCGCGGCCAGGGCGGGCAGGTCCGTCCAGCGCGGCACCGGCAGGCGCCACACCGGGTCGGGCTGGACGACCGGCCGGTGCCGGCGCGGCCCCGCCAGCAGCGCCGCGACCTCGGCCTCGACACCGGCCGGGGAGCCACGCGGGGCGCGACGCCGCCGGGCGACGAGGGCGCCCACGACGCCGGCCGGCTCGTCGGGGCCCGACCAGCCGCCGAGCCGGGCGAGCCGCTCGGTCAGCGGGTCCGTGCCCCAGCGCCCGGCGCAGGCGGCCGCGGCGATCGCCGCCGGGTCCGGTGCCATCAGCGGTCCCGTGCCGTGCGGCGGCCCCCGGACGGCGGGGTGATGCGGCGGCGGGGGTCGACCGGTGTTCTCCGTCCGCCGCGCGCCGCCGGCAGCGCTGTCCTGCCACCCGCGCGCGGGACGCCGTGCTGCATCGTGCCGGTGCACCCCGGGGTTGCCCCGGAGTCGCGGGCCCCGGCCGGAGCCGGGGCGGCCGCCTGCTCGTCCGTCCGCCGCCGCATCGGCACCGACGCTACCGGTCGGACCGCCCCGCGGGCGCCCACCCGACGCGGTGACGGCCGGACGGCCGGGACGGCCCCGTATCGTCGGCCACCGTGAGCGCCGTGCCGTCCGAGGAGCCGCCCGGCGGGAACCCGTCCGGAGGGCCGTCCCGGGCGACGCCGGTCGTCGCCGCGGTGGTCGCCGTCCTGGTGGTCCTCCAGCAGGTTCCGGGCCTGGTCTTCCGGCAGGGGACGCCGGTCCCGGTGCTGCCGGTGGGGCTGTGGCGGGCCTGGCTCCCGCTGATCCTGGCGGGGCTCGTGCTGCTCGCGCTCTCGGCGCTGTGGGGGCGCCGACACCCGGGGACGTCGGGCACCGTGGGCCGGGTCGTGGGGCTGCTGCTCGCACTGGGCCCGGCGACGCTGCTCGCCTACCGCGGGCGGCTGGTGGACCCGCTGGCCGTGTTCACCCTGGGGCTGGACCCGTCGGTGCGGGCGTGGCCGGTGATCGACGTCGTGCTGGGGACGCTGCTGGCCCTCGCCCTCGTGGTGACGCTGCTCAGTGCCGTGGGTGCAGGGGGTCGACCCAGGGGACGTGCTCGGGATCGGACACCCCGGTGATGTCGAGGTTGACCACGACCGGCTCCTGACCGGAGCGGGTCAGCACGCACTCCAGCGGCTCGTCGTCGAGGGCGTTGATCTCCTGGTGCGGCACGAACGGCGGCACGAAGATGAACCCGCCCGGCCCGGCCTCGGCGGTGAACTCGAGGTTCTCGCCCCACTTCATCCGGGCCCGGCCGCGGACGACGTAGATGACGCTCTCCAGCTCCCCGTGGTGGTGCGCGCCGGTCCGGGCGCCGGGATGGATGGTCACCGTCCCCGCCCACAACCGCTGCGCGCCGACCCGGTCCCCGGTGACGGCGGCGGCGCGGTGCATGCCGGGCGTCTGTGGGGTGTTGGCGTCGAGCATGTCGCCGGGGATGACCCGGACGCCGTCGTGGCGCCAGTCGGTGCTCATGCACCGACCCTAGCCGCGGCCGGCCCGGAACCGGAACGACCGCGCACCCAGCTCGGTCTCCGGCCGTGCGAGCCCGGCCGCCCCGAGCCGCCGCGGCAGCGTCGCCGGGTCGACCGCGGTCAGGGTGTCCCCGATGTGGATCGTCCGGAACCGCAGCGTCATCCGGGAGTCGATGCCGGCGAACGTCCCGCCGGGACGCAGTACCCGCGCGGCCTCGGCGAAGAGCCGGTCCTGCTCGCCGGGCGTCGGGACGTGGTGGAGCATCGTGAAGCAGACGACGGCGTCGAAGCTGCCGTCCGGGAAGGGCAGGGCGGCGCCGTCGCCGTGCCGGACGTCGACGCCGAGCTCGCCCCCGAGGCCCGCGCGCAGGTCCGCGGCCAGCACCGGGTCGACCTCCAGCGCGGTCAGCGCCCCGGTGCGCGGCGCGAGCCAGCGGGTGGTGACGCCGTAGCCGGGGCCGATCTCCAGGACCTCGCCGGTGAGGTCGACGTCGCGGGTGGCCCAGGGCAGCGTCGTCCCGTGCATCCGGT
Organism: Pseudonocardia sp. ICBG601; assembly: GCF_020496245.1. Lineage (NCBI taxonomy): Bacteria > Bacillati > Actinomycetota > Actinomycetes > Pseudonocardiales > Pseudonocardiaceae > Pseudonocardia > Pseudonocardia sp. ICBG601. Next base: position 714,909 of record NZ_JAHLJA010000150.1, read on the forward strand.
CGGCCCAGGAGTCGGAGCGGCAGATCCGTCGGTGCAGCGCGTTCATCGCCATGCCCGCGACGCTAGGCGCCGCCCGCGGTGGCCGGGAGCCGTTAGGCTGCCGCATCGTGTCGCGTTCCGGCCTGCCCGCGCACGTCCCGGACGTGCCGGGGGCCGCGGTGCTGGTCTCGCGCATCCCGCTCGACCGCGGGCACGCGTTCGCCGAGCACACCCACCCGGCCCACCAGCTGGCCTGGGCTGCGGCCGGGGTCCTGCGGGTCACCGTCGCCGACACCAGCTGGGTCCTCGGCCCCGGACGGGCACTGTGGCTGCCGGCCGGGGTCCCGCACGTCACGGCCGCCACCGAGACCGCGGCGATGCGCGGGATCTACCTGTGGCCCGGCCGCTGCCCGATCGACTGGCCCGCGCCGTGCGTGCTCGCGGTCGAGCCGCTGGTCGCCGCCCTGCTGGAACACCTGGCCGGGCCGGGACCCGCGACGCCCGAGCGGGCCCGGGCCGAGGCGGTGCTGTTCGACCGGCTCCGCCCGGCCCGCGACGTCGGCGGGCCCGGCGCGGCGGTCCGCCTCGTCCTGCCCACCGACCCGCGGGCCCGCCGGGTCGCCCTGGCCCTGCTCGACGACCCCGCCGACGACCGCGACACCGCCGCCTGGGGCCGGGCCGTCGGGGCGGGGGAACGCACCCTGTCCCGGCTGTTCCGCGCCGAGACCGGGGTGGGTCCGGGCCGGTGGCGGACGCTGCTGCGGATGCGGGTCGCGCTGGAGCAGCTGGCCGCGGGCCGCCCGGTCGGCGTGGTCGCCCGGCACGTCGGCTACGCGACGCCCTCGGCGTTCGTCGCGGCGTTCCGCCGGGAGACCGGGACCACGCCGTCGGCGGTGCTGCGCCCGGCCGGGGCAGCACCGCCGGACCTCAGGCGGCGGTGAGCAGGGTCAACGCGAACCGCGCGTCGGGGTCGACCCAGCGCCGCGTCGTGGCGAACCCGGCGGCGGCGGCGAACGCGTCGACCGTCGCGGGGGTGAACTTCGCCGAGATCTCGGTGGCGAGCTCCTCCCCCGCGGCGAACGCGACGTCGAGGTCGAGGTCGGCGATCCGGACCCGCATGTCGCGGGTGGCGCGCAGCCGCATCTCGATCCAGGAGTTCTCCGCGTCCCAGACGGCGACGTGGTCGAACGCGTCGACGTCGAAGGTCGCGTCGAGCTCGCGGTTGAGCACGTGCAGCACGTTGCGGTTGAACTCCGCGGTGACCCCGGCGGCGTCGTCGTAGGCGGGGACCATCACGGCCGGGTCGGTGGCCAGGCCGGTGCCGAGCAGGAGCTGCTCACCTGGCCGGAGCACCGAGCGGACGTGGCGGAGGAAGTCGTGGCGCGGGCCGGGCATCAGGTTGCCGATGGTGCCGCCGAGGAAGGCGATCATCCGCTTCCCGCCGGGTTCGGCGCCGGGCAGCCGGTCCAGGTCGCGGGTGAAGTCGCCGACCACGCCGTGCAGCTCCAGCTCCGGGTAGTCGCGGTGCAGCTCGTCGATGGCGCCGCGCAGGGCGGACTCGCTGACGTCCTGGGGCACGTAGCGGCGCAGCGTCCCGGCCCGGGCGAACGCGTCGAGCAGGAGCCGGGTCTTGGTCGAGGACCCGGACCCCAGCTCGACGACGGTGTCGGCGCCCGAGGACCGGGCGATGTCGTCCACGGAGTCGGTGAGCAGCGCCCGCTCGGTGCGGAACGGGTAGTACTCGGGCAGCTCGGTGATCCGCTCGAACAGCTCGGACCCCCGGGCGTCGTAGAACCACTTCGGCGGCAGCTCCTTCGGCGACGCGGCGAGCCCGCGCGTCACGTCGGACCGCAGCGCGGTGCCGGCATCGGTGTCGGAGAGGTGGACGTCCAGCTGGATGGCGCCGGGAGTGCTCACGGAGCTCCTAGGTCATGACTCTCGTGGTGGCCCGGTCGGGCCACCACCAGGTGCCGGTCGGGCACCTGTGTCCAGTCGGGGAACGCATGGGTGGGTTCGGAGGCGACGGTGACGCACGCCGGCCCGACCCGGACGGCGAGTGCGTGCCGCCAGGCCGTGGCCCAGATCGTCGTGCCGTCGGTGAGCAGCAGGTTCAGCCGCGAGCCGGGTGCGCTCCGCTCGGTGTCGGCGCAGACCCGGGCCAGGAGGTCGGCGGGGTCGGCGCCGTCGGCGAGACCGCGCCGGACCACCGCCCACAGCAGCGCGGCGTCGGTGGGGGCGTCGAGGGTCATCAGGTCGGTGACGGGCAGCGCCGCCGCGGCGGCCGCGAGGGAGTCCGGCCAGCCGCGGACGACGCCGTTGTGGCTGAACAGCCACCGCCCGTCGGTGAAGGGGGCGGCGGCGGTCGCGGTCACCGGCATCCCGACCGTCGCCGAGCGGACGGCGGCGAGCACGGCGCCCGACGTCGTCGCCCCGGCCAGCGCGGCGTAGGAGGTGTCGGCCCACAGCGGCGACGCCGAGCGGACCCGCACCGGCGTCGTGGCACCGGGCGGGTACCAGCCGGTGCCGTGGCCGTCGGCGTTGATCGAGCCGCCGCCGCGCATGTCGGCCGGGGCGTAGGACTGCGCGAGCAGCCCGTGCTCCGGCTCCAGGACCAGCGACGCCAGTGTGGCCGGCTCCCCCAGGTACGCGAGGTGCCTACACACCGGCGTCGCGGACCAGCCGGAACCCGGCGAAGATCTGCCGTCGGATCGGGTGGTCCCAGTTGCGGAACGTCGCCCGGATCGCGGCCGGGTCGGTGCCGAAGGAACCGCCGCGCAGGACGGCGTAGTCCCCGCCGAAGAAGACCTCGGAGTACTCGGGGTAGGGGAACACGGTGAACCCCGGGTAGGGGTGCCAGCCGGAGTCGCACCACTCCCAGACGTCGCCGACCATCTGCTGCACCCCCAGCGCGGACGCCCCCGCCGGGTAGGAGCCGATCGGGGCGGGCTGCAGGTGCCGCTGCCCGAGGTTGGCGTGCTCGGCGCGCGGCTCGTCGTCGCCCCAGGGGAAGCGCCGCGAGCGGCCGGTCGCCGGGTCGAAGCGGGCGGCCTTCTCCCACTCCGCCTCGGTGGGCAGCCGCTTGCCGGCCCAGCGGGCGTAGGCCTGCGCCTCGTGGAAGGACACGTGCACGACGGGCTCGTCGGCGGGCACCCGCTCGACGACGCCGAACCGGCGCCGCCACCAGGTGCCGTCGCTGTCGCGGGACCAGAACCGCGGCGCGACCAGCCCCTCCTCGGTGCGGTGCACCCACCCGGCGTCGGTCCACAGCCGCGGGTCGTCGTAGCCGCCCGCGTCGACGAACGCCGCGAACGCGCCGTTGGTCACCGGGTGCACGTCGATCCGGAACGCGGGCAGGTCCACGACGTGCGCGGGCCGCTCGTTGTCCAGCGCCCACGGCTCGGCCGAGGTCCCCATCTCGAACGGGCCCGCCGGGACGAGCACCTCCGCGGACGGGTCGACCGCACCGGCCGGGCGGGGCGGCGGGGCGGCGTCGAGCACCGGCCCCCCGGAGCGCAGCTGGTGGGTGGCGAGCATGGTCTCGTCGTGCTGCTGCTCGTGCTGCACGATCATCCCGAACGCGAAGCCCTCGGCCTCCAGCGGGCGACCGCGCAGCGGGCTGCGGTGCAGCGCGTCGAGCGCCTTGTCCCGCACCTCGGCGACGTAGCCGCGGGCCTCGGCCGGGGTGAGCAGCGGCAGCTCGACCCGCGAGGAACGGGAGTGCTGGAACGCGTCGTAGAGGCCGTCGATCTCCGGGCGCAGCGGCTCGCGGCCGCCCACGTCGCGGACGAGCCACAGCTCCTCCATCGACCCGATGTGCGCGAGGTCCCAGACCAGCGGCGACATCAGCGGCGAGTGCTGGGCGGCCAGCTCGCCGTCGTCGAGGGCGGTGAGCGCGGTGCTGCGGTCGCGGGAGCGGCCCAGCAGGGCGGCGACGCGGGTACGCATCGTCTCCGGGCTCTCCCCCGGGGTCGCGGGGCCGGTCAGCGGTCCGGCGGGAACGGCGGGATCGGCGGTCATGCCACGTCCTCCTGAGCAGCCTGGTCGGCGGTGTCGACGGCGGACCGGCCGGGTCCTCGACCGGTCCCCTCACGTGCGGCGGGCGCGCCGGGCACGGCGGAGCCCAGGTGGAGCCCCGGCGGGAACGGGTCGGCGGTCGGGCCCGCCCCCTGCTCGGCGGGGTCGGTGTCGTCGGCGGGGCAGCGGCCGCGCAGCACCCGCTGTCCGGTGACCTCGCGCAGCCGGTCCAGCACCGGCCCCGGCACGGTGGTCAGCGGGTGGTCCGCGGCGGCCAGCACGTCGCAGGCCAGCGGGAACAGCCCGGCGGCCGCGGCGGCGAGACCGGGGTGCTCCAGCCCGTCGCGGGCGGCGGCGACCCACTCGTCGCGGACCGGCTCGCACAGCTCCCGGACCCGGTCGACGACCGCGCCGGAGGAGGTGAGCGCCAGCAGCACCGCGGTCGGCAGCGCCCAGTCGTCGCCGGCCTGGCCGTCGACGTAGCGCACCTCGAGGTGCCCGTGCGGGCGGACCGGCGGGAACAGGGTCGAGACGTGGTAGTCGAGGTCGGCCAGTGTCGGCGGCCGGTCGAGGACCCCGCCGCGGGCGCGGCCGGACACCCAGTCGGCGAAGGTGACCCCGGTCGGCACCGACCAGGTCCCGGTGCCGCGCACGCACAGCAGCGGGGTGTGCAGCACCCGGCGGGCCCAGGCGCCCGCGACGTCCTGCCCCGGCGCCGGGATGGGCGGCGGGGCGGTGCGGGCCGGGTCGAGGCTGAGCCAGCACGCCTGGCGGGAGGACTTCCAGCCGGTGCGCCTGCCGTGCTGGACCGGCGAGTTCGCGAACGCCGCGACGAGCACCGGGCCCAGCTCGTGCAGGGCCGCCCAGCGGTCGGCGATCCCGGCGGCCGGGCCGGCGTCGAGGCAGACCTGCACGGCGGCGGTGGAGCACATGCCGCTGCGTCCGTGCGGGCCGACACCGTCGAACACGCACTCCATGGCCGCGTAGCGCGGCAGGTCCAGCAGCCGCCGGGCGGGCCGGACCGGGTCGGCGGCGCGGGCATGCGGGCGCAGGTCGTGCTCGGCGAGCAGTCCGTGGAGGTGGGCGGAGTCGGCGCCGAGGGCGCCGAGGAGGGCCTCGAGCGAGTCCGCGGGAGCGCTGGAGATCTCGATCTGGCCGCCCGGCTCGACGGTCACGGTGCCGCCCGCGGGGAGCGGGGCCGCGTGCGAGGCGGGGTCCAGGGAGGCCGGGCAGTGCGGGCCGAGAGCGGCACGCACGGCGTCGAGGTCGACCGGGTCGGCCGGTCGACCGGGTCGGTGGAGCATCCATTCGATCTCGACACCGGCCAGGGTCGGGGGGCCGTGTTTGAAGCAGACCGAGGCCACGTAGGCCTCGGCCTCCCCCACGCTGCGGAGCACACCGTCGGTGCTCTGGTCGTCCAGGGTCACCACGTCGACGCTACCCCCGCCGTGTGACACCCGCACGCGATGAAATCGTGGTCGTCGGCACCGCGGGTGACCGGCGACACGACCGTCCACACATGCAGGACAAGCGTACGGAATACTGGGGTGCATGCCCCGCGTCAGCACCGACCAGCTCGCCGCCCGCCGGCAGCAGATCCTCACCGGTGCCCGGACCTGCTTCGCCGACCACGGCTACGAGGGCGCCACCGTCCGGCGGCTCGAGGAGTACACCGGGCTGTCCCGTGGCGCGATCTTCCACTACTTCCGGGACAAGGAGGCGCTGTTCCTGGCCCTGGCCGAGCAGGACGCCACCCGGATGGCCGACGTCGTCGCCGAGCAGGGCCTGGTGCAGGTCATGCGCGACCTGCTGCGCGGCGGCTCGGACCGCAGCTGGCTGGGCACCCGGCTGGAGGTCTCCCGACGGCTGCGCACCGAGCCGGAGTTCCGGGCCCGCTGGCAGGAGCACTCCGGCGCGCTGACCGCCGCGACCCGGGCCCGGCTGGAACGCCAGGCCGCGGCCGGCGCGCTGCGCGACGACGTGCCGGTCCCGGTGCTCGCCCAGTACCTGGAGCTGGTGCTGGAGGGGCTGGTCTCGCACCTGGCGATGGGACTGCCCGCCGACGACCTCGGCCCGGTGCTCGACCTCGTGGAGAACGCCGTCCGCGCGCCGTTGATGCGCTGACCGCCCACGGCCAGCATGATCGGCGCCATGCCGTTCCCCTTCCACCCGGCGGGCGACGACCCCGTCCCGGCCGCCGTCCGCGGGTTCGCCCGGGCCCACGCCGACCTCGTCGCGCTGCACGAGGACCCGATCCACCTGGTCGCGCGTCACCGGGCGCCCGGCAGGCGGGTGGGGCTGGTCTCCGGCGGGGGTTCCGGCCACGAGCCGCTGCACGCCGGGTTCCTCGGCCGCGGGATGCTCGACGCCGTCGCCCCCGGCCCGGTGTTCACCTCCCCGCACAACAAGGCCGTGCTGCACGCGTCCCGGGCCGCCGCGGGCCCGGACGGGGTGGTCCACGTCGTGAAGAACTACACCGGCGACCGGATCAACTTCGGCATCGCCGCCGAGCGGCTGCGGATGGAGGGCGTCGACGTCGCCCGGGTGCTCGTCGACGACGACCTGGCCACCGACGGGCTCGACACCGCGACCGGGCGGCGCGGGACCGGGGCGACCGTCGTCGTCGAGAAGATCCTCGGCGCCGCCGCGGACACCGGCGCCGGGCTGGCCGAGCTCGCGACGCTCGGTGCGGACGTCGCCGCCGCCTCGCGCAGCCTCGCCGTCGCCTCCCGCGCGCAGACCTCGATGCGCACCGGGGGGCCCGCGTTCGCCCTCGACGGGCAGCTCGACTACGGCGTCGGCATCCACGGCGAGCGGGCCCGGCGCTCGGTCGACCGGCCGCCCACCGAGGAGCTCGTCGACCGGATGCTCGACGAGGTCGTCGCGGGCCTGCCCGACGGCCCCGACCAGGTCGTCCTGGTCGTCAACGGCATGGGGGGCACGGCACCGCTGGAGCTCTACGTGCTCGCCGAGCTGGCCGCCGCCGGGCTGGAGGCGCGCGGGCTGGAGCGGGTGGGCCTGCTCGTCGGCACGTTCGTGCCCGCCCTGGACATGGCCGGGTTCTCGCTCACCCTGACCCGGATGCGCCCGGAGTGGACGGGCCTGTGGGCCGCGCCGGCGCAGACGGCCGCCTTCCCCCGGACGGAGACCTCATGACCGGCCACCCCCTCGACCAGGACGCCGTGCTGGCCCGCTTCGCCCGGGCCGTCGAGGACGGCCACGGCGTGCTCACCGACCTCGACGAGCACTCCGGCGACGGCGACTACGGCGACAACCTCCGCGCCGGGGTCCGGTTGGCCGTCGCACTGGCCGACCGCGGACCGCAGCGCGGGTTCGGCGCGCTCGGCGAGGTCTTCCTCGACGAGGTCGGCGGCACCAGTGGCCCGCTGCTGGGCCTGCTGTTCTCCGAGATCGCCCGCGCTCTGTCCCACGGCTCGGCCGACACCGCCGCGTTCGCCGCGGGCGCCCGGGCCGGGCTGACCGCGATCCAGCGGGTCGGCGAGGCCGAGGTGGGCGACCGGACGATGGTCGACGCGCTGGCCCCGGCCGTGACCGCGCTCGACCGTTCGGGGTACGCCGCCGCGGCGGCCGCGGCCCTCGACGGCGCCGAGCGGACCGCGGAGCTCGCGGCCCGGCACGGTCGCGCGTCCTACGTCGGCGAGCGTGCGAAGGGCGCGCCGGACCCCGGCGCGGTCGGCGTCGCGCTGCTGTTCGCCGCGGTCGCCGCGGTGGCCGAGCCCGGCGCCGAGGTGGCGGACCCGCTGGCGGGCCGGGCCTGAGCGCCGTCCCATCCGGTGGGACGGCGGGCGGCGGTTCGTCCCGCGACACCCGCGACGTCCTGATTGAGGTTAGCCTGTCCTCTCGTAAGGCTGACTGCATACTCTGCGTCGTCTTCTCTCTCGCCCGGACGAGTGAGCGGGAGGAACCGTGGGACGACGGGGCAGGAACAGGCGCGCGGCACGCGCCGGGAGCGCGACGCGCCGCTGGAGTGCCGCGCTGCACCGCTGGCTCGGGCTGCTGGTCGCCGCCGTGCTGGTCTTCCAGCTCGCCTCGGGGACCCTGCTGCTCTACCGGCCCGAGATCTTCGCCCTCACCCACCCGGAGCTGTTCGCCGCCACCGCGGGCACGGTGGCCGCGGGCCCGGCCGAGGCGCTGGCCGCGCTGCACCGCGCGCTCCCGCAGTTCAGCACCTCCTACGCGGCGTCCGTCGAGGGTGTGTGGCAGATCTGGGACGCCGACTACCACCGGGCCGCCTACATCGACCCCGGTACCGGGAACCTGCTGGGCACCGCCGAGCCCGACGGCGGCTTCTGGGGCGTGCTGCTCAACCTGCACGACTGCGGGCTCAGCTGCGAGACCCACCCCGGCTACGTCGCCGCCCTGAACGTGACGGTCCCCGGGGCCGACGAGCTGACCTGGGGCGGGCTGGTGCTGGGTGTGCTCGGACTGGCCCTGCTCCTGCTCACCCTCAGCGGCACGGTCGCGTGGTGGCCGTCGATGGGTCGGTTCCTGCGGGCGCTGCGGACGAAGATGCGGCCGCGCCTCGACCGCGGCGCCTACCGGGCGCACCGGGACCTGCACGACGTCGGCGCGGTGCTGGCGCTGCCGCTGATCGTCGTCTGGGCGGTGACCGGTGCCGGGTACGCGCTGCCGTTCGTCGGCGACGCCTGGTACGCCGTCACCGGCGGGGTCGCCCCCGAGCACTCCTTCACCGCCGACGCGGCCCCCGAGGGCGCACCCGACATCGGTCCCGACGCGGCGCTCGCCGCGGCCCGCACGGTCCTGCCCGGCCAGGAACTCGTGTTCGTCATACCACCGGGGCCCGACCAGGACCACTACCTGGTCGGCTTCCAGGACGGGGTCGCTCCCGCCCGCTACGGCGGTGTCCGGACCTTCTCCGAGAGCGACGTGGCCGTCGACCCGCACACCGGCCGCGCCGCCCTCTACGACGGCGGCCCCGGCCGGCCGTGGCCGGAGTGGCTGTGGGAGTCGGGCAACTACGGCGTCCACTTCGGCTACCTCGTCCCGTGGTGGGCACGGGCCCTGTGGTTCGCCGCCGGCAGCGTGTCGGTCTACCTGGTCGGGTCGGGCCTGTGGACCTGGTGGTGGCGACGGCGCCGGATCCGACGCGCCGCCCGTCCCGTCCCGGCGCCGCGCCGTGCCGCCGCGGCGGTGGAGCAGGTGCCCGCGGAGTAGCTCAGCCCGCGATCGTCGCCGCCGGGAGGAACTGGGTGCGGTAGAGCGTGGCGTAGCGGCCGTCGGCGGCCAGCAGCTCGTCGTGGGTGCCGGACTCGACGACCTGCCCGCCCTCCAGCACCGCGATCCGGTCGGCCGCCCGCACGGTGGACAGCCGGTGCGCGATGACGATCGCGGTCCGCCCGACCAGCGCCTCGGCCAGTGCCTCCTGCACCGCGGCCTCGGACTCGGAGTCGAGGTGGGCGGTGGCCTCGTCGAGGATCACCACCCGCGGGCGGGCCAGCAGCAGCCGGGCGATGGTCAGGCGCTGGCGCTCGCCGCCGGACAGGCGGTAGCCGCGCTCCCCCACCACGGTGTCGAGGCCGTCGGGCAGCGTGTCGAGCAGGTCGCCGAGCCGGGCGCGGCGCAGCGCGTCGACCATCTCCTCGTCGGAGGCGGCGGGCGAGGCGTAGCGCAGGTTCCCGGCGATGGTGTCGTGGAACAGGTGCCCGTCCTGGGTGACCATGCCGACGGCCCCGCGCAGCGTGGCGAACGACAGGTCCCGCACGTCCACCCCGGACAGCTCGACCGAGCCGGCGTCGACGTCGTAGAGACGAGGGACCAGCGACGCGAGCGTGGACTTCCCGGCCCCGGACGATCCGACCAGGGCCAGCAGCCCCCCGCCGTGGACGTGCAGGTCGACGCCGTGCAGCACCTCGGCGTTGACCCGCTGGTCGAGCACCGCGACCTCCTCCAGCGAGGCCAGGGAGACGTCGGTGGCGCTGGGGTAGGTGAACCGGACCCCGCGCAGGGCGACGTCGACGGGGCCGTCGGGCAGCGCGGCCGGGTCGGGCCGCTCGGTCAGCATCGGGCGCAGGTCGAGCACCTCGAAGACCCGCTCGAAAGCGACCAGCGCGGTCATCACGTCGACGCGGGCGTTGGCCAACGCCGTCATCGGGGTGTAGAGCCGGGTCAGCAGCAGCCCGAGCGCGACGACGGTGCCCGCCGGGATCGCCCCGGTCACCGCGAGGTAGCCGCCGAGGCCGTAGATCATGGCCTGGGCCAGCGCCGACACCAGCTGCAGCGCGGTGACGAACAGCCGCGACACCATCGCCGACCGGACACCGATGTCGCGCACCCGCGACACCTGGCCGCGGAAGACGGCGGCCTCGGAGTCGGGGTCGCCGAACAGCTTCACCAGGGTGGCGCCGGGCGCGGAGAAGCGCTCGGTCATCTGGTTGCCCATGGTGGCGTTGAGCTCGGCGGCCTCGCGGCGCAGCTCGGCGAGCCAGGTCCCCATCCGCCGGGCCGGCAGCACGAACACCGGCAGCAGCAGCATCGCCAGCACGGTGACCTGCCAGGCCAGACCGATCATGACCGCGATGGCCAGCACGAGCTGGATGCTGTTGGACAGCACCGTGGACAGCGTGCCGGTGATGGCGGTCTGGGCGCCGATCACGTCGTTGTTGAGCCTGCTGACCAGCGCCCCGGTCCGGGTGCGGGAGAAGAACGCCAGCGGCATCGACTGGACGTGGCGGAACACCGCCACCCGCAGGTCCTCGATCAGTCCCTCACCGAGCCGCGCGGAGAACCAGCGGCCGGCGAGCCCGACCACCGCCTCCAGGACGGCCATCCCGGCGATCGCCCCGGCGATCACCATCACGACGCGGGCGGCGTCGGGCAGCTCGTTCGCCGCGACGATCGTGTTGACCACGCGCCCGGCCAGCACCGGCGTCGCGACCCCGATCACCGCGGTGACGGTGGTCAGGGCCAGGTAGGACAGCAGCCAGCGGCGGTAGGGCCGGACGAAGCCCCAGATCCGGGGCCAGGTGCCCCGCGCGATGGAGCCACGGCGGATGGACGTCGAGTCCGCCCCCCGGATGACCCCGCGCATCAGGGTGAGCGGGCGATCCAACGGTGTTCCCCTTCGCCGGTGGTGGACGGCGAGGGTTCACGTTACGGCGCGTACGGCGGGCGGGCGCGGTGGTCCCGCGCGCGGCGCCCCACGACGCACCCCGGACACACGACGACGCCGCCCCGGGCCCGCTTCTCGACCCGGTCGGCGGCGCCGACGAGAGGACTACTTCTTCTTGGTACGGGTGGCGCCGCCGCGCCCGCGCAGCGTCACACCCGTCTCGGACAGGACCCGGTGGACGAATCCGTACGACCGCCCGGTCTGCTCGGCCAGCGAACGGATGCTGGCGCCCTTCTCGTACTTCTTCTTCAGGTCGGCAGCGAGTTTGCCCCGCTGCGTCCCGGTGATCCGGGCGCCCTTCTTCAGCTCGGCCATCGGCCCTCCTCATCCCCTCCGCGGATGCCCCCGCGGACCGCCGCATCAGGCGCGACGATCAGGCCATGATGATCCAGTTGACGATTTATGACCAGAACGCGGAAAACGCGATCGGCGAACGGTTACCCCGAACGGCGCAGCACTGCGGGTACCGTTCGGAATCGTCATCCGCCGGGCAGCGGAGTGCATTACCCCGTCGGAACGGGTCGTGCACGATTCCGACGGCCGCACGCGGTACGGCCCGGACACGTCCGATGATCTTGGTGGTCCGGTCGGGTGATCACCGCGGCGTGCGGTGACCGGTCACGCGAGCTGGACGAGTTCCAGGTAGTCGGCCGACCAGTGGTCCTCGGTGCCGTCGGGCAGGACGATCACCCGGTCCGGCTCCAGCGCCTCGACCGCGCCCGGGTCGTGGGTGACGAGCACGACCGCGCCCTCGAAGCGGCGCAGCGCGTCGAGCACCTGCTCGCGGCTGGCCGGGTCCAGGTTGTTCGTGGGCTCGTCGAGCAGCAGCACGTTCGCCGCCGAGGACACCAGACCGGCCAGTGCGAGCCGGGTCCGCTCACCGCCGGACAGCGTCCCGGCGGGCTGCTCGAGCTGCTCCCCGGAGAACATGAACGACCCGAGCAGGGTCCGCAGCTGCTGCTCGGCGGCGTCCGGGCTGGCGTGGCGGATGTTGTCCCAGACCGAGGCGTCCATGTCGAGCGTGTCGTGCTCCTGGGCGAAGTAGCCCCGTCGCAGCCCGTGGCCGGGCACGACCCCGCCGGAGTCGGACTCCTCGGTGCCGGCCAGGATCCGCAGCAGCGTCGTCTTGCCGGCACCGTTGAAGCCCAGCACCACGACCTTCGACCCGCGGTCCACCGCGAGGTCCACCCCGGTGAACACCTCCAGCGACCCGTAGGCCTTGGACAGGTTCTCCGCCGTGAGCGGGGTGCGCCCGCAGGGCGCCGGGGTCGGGAACCGGATGTGCGCGACGCGGTCGGCCTGACGCTCGTCGTCGAGACCGGCGAGCAGTGCGTCGGCCCGGCGGGCCATGTTCTTGGCGGCGACGGCCTTGGTGGCCTTCGCGCCCATCTTGGCGGCCTGGACGTGCAGTGCGGACGCCTTCTTCTCGGCGTTGGCCCGCTCGCGGCGACGACGCTTCTCGTCGGTGGAGCGCGCCTCCAGGTACCGCTTCCAGTCCATGTTGTACTGGTCGGCCTCGCCGCGGGTCGCGTCGAGGAACCAGACCTTGTTCACCACCGCGGCCAGCAGGTCGGTGTCGTGGCTGATGACGACCAGACCGCCCTCGTGCTGCTGCAGGAACCCGCGCAGCCAGGTGATCGAGTCGGCGTCGAGGTGGTTGGTGGGCTCGTCGAGCAGCAGCGTGGTCGCCGACTGCGACCCGCCGTCGGAGGCGGCGAACAGGATCCGGGCCAGCTCCACGCGCCGGCGCTGACCGCCCGAGAGCGTGCGCATCGGCTGGGCCAGCACCCGCTCGGGCAGCCCCAGGTGCGTGCAGATCCGCGCGGCCTCGGACTCCGCGGCGTAGCCGCCGAGGGCGGAGAACCGCTCCTCGAGCCGTCCGTACTCGCGGACCGCCTTGTCGTTCGCGGCCGGGTCGGCCAGCTCGGCCATCGCCGTCTGCGCCTTCTCCATCTTCGCCAGCAGCACGTCCAGGCCGCGGGCCGAGAGCACCCGGTCCTTCGCCGTGACCGACAGGTCGCCCTCGCGCGGGTCCTGCGGCAGGTAGCCGACCGGGGAGTTCGCGCTCCGCTGCCCGGAGTACGGCTCGCCCTCGCCGGCCAGCACCCGCATCGAGGTGGTCTTGCCCGCGCCGTTGCGCCCGACCAGACCGATCCGGTCGCCGGGCTGCACCCGCAGGGTGGCACCGGAGAGCAGGATGCGGGATCCGGCGCGCAGTTCGAGGTCGGTCGTGGTGATCACGTGGAAGAGCTCCAGACGGAGGACGAGGAGTGACGCTGAGAGGACCGGATGCGGGCACGGTCGTGCCCGGGGCGCCGGTCTACTCGATCAGGATCACGCGTCCAGACTACCGGCCGGGTCCACCCGATTCCCCACGTAGGGTCGGGCCCCATGACCGATCTCACCTCCCTGGCCGGTCGGGCGGCACTGGTCACCGGCGCCTCGCGGGGCATCGGGTACGGCGTCGCCGCCGCGCTGCTGGCGCGCGGCGCGTCGGTGGCGATCACCGGTCGGCGCGCCCCGGAGCTCGACGCGGCGGCGGCGGAGCTCGCGGCCGGCGCGGGGGCCGGCACCGGCCGGGTGCTCGCCGTCGCCGGCAACGTCGGGGACGCGGCGCACCGGGCCGCCGCGGCGGAGGCGACGGTGGCCGCGTTCGGCTCGCTGGACGTGCTGGTCAACAACGCCGGGATCAACCCCCAGCACGGGCCGCTGGTCGAGGCCGACCTCGACGCCGTCCGCAAGATCCTCGACGTCAACGTGGTCGCCGCCCTCGGGTTCGTCCAGCAGGCGCACCGGGTGTGGATGGGCGCACACGGCGGCGCCGTCGTCAACGTCGCCTCGGTCGCGGCACTGCGGCCCACCGGCGTCATCGGGGCCTACGGGGCGTCGAAGGCGGCACTGCTCACCCTGACCGAGGAGCTCGCCGGCCAGCTCGGCCCCGGCATCCGGGTCAACGCCGTCGCCCCCGCCGTGGTGCGGACGAGGTTCGCCGAGGCGCTCTACGCCCACGACGAGGCGTCCGTCGTCGCGGGCTACCCGCTGGGGCGCCTCGGCGAGCCCGCGGACGTCGCCGAGGCGGTCGCGTTCCTCGTCTCCGACGCCGCGTCCTGGGTCACCGGGGCCACCCTGCGGATCGACGGCGGCAGCCTGTCCGCCGGGCGGCACCGGCCGGGCCGACAGTGACCGGGACGACGAGCGGGACGGCGTCGTCGAGCCGGTCGGGCACCCCCGGCACGACGGTGGCCGACGTGCTGGTCCTCGGCGGCGGTCCGGCCGGCCGCGCGCTCGCGGCGGCGTGCGCGGAGGCCGGGCTGCGCACCACGCTCGCCGACCCCGCCCCGGAGCGGGCGTGGACGGCGACCTACTGCGCGTGGCCCGAGGAGCTGCCCCCGCACCTGCCGGCGGCGATGGTCGCGACCCGGCCGGAGGCGGTGGCCGTGCTGCCCGGCGGTGGCACCCGCGCGCTGGGCCCGTACGCGGTGCTCGACACCGCCGGGCTGCGCGCCCACCTCGACGCCCGGCTCGCCGGGGTCACGGTGCTGGCCGGGCGCGCCGCCGCCGACGACGTCCGGCCCGACGGCCACCGGTACCGGGTGCGGCTGCACCCTCCGGGCGGCCGGGGCGGGAGCGGCGACACCGGCGACGGCGGGGCCCCGCGGGACGACGCGGCGCGGGTCGTCGACGCGGCCCTGGTCGTCGACGCCACCGGGGCACCGTCGCGGCTGCGCCCCGGCCCGGCGGGCGGGACCGAGCAGACCGCGTGGGGCGTCGTCGTCGACGAGCGGGTGGCCGCGCCGGTGGTGCGGCCCGGCGAGGCCGTCTTCATGGACTGGCGCTCCCCCGGCCCGCACCGCCCGGGGTGGACGGACTGGCCGACGTTCCTCTACGCCGTCCCCTACGGCGACGGCACCGTCCTGCTGGAGGAGACCTCCCTGGCGCGACGGCCGGGCCTGGGGCTGCCCGAGCTGCGCGACCGGCTCGCGGCCCGGCTCGCCGGGGCGGGGGTCACCGTGCCCGACGACGCCCCCGTCGAGCGGGTCCGCTTCCCGGTCGACACCCCGCGCGGCCCACGGCACCCCGTCGGGTTCGGGGCGGCGACCCCGCTGGTGCACCCCGCGACCGGGTTCAGCGTCGCGCCCGCGCTCGGGCTGGCCCCGCAGCTGGCCGCGGAGCTGGCCCGGCACCTGCCGCACGACCCCGCCGCCGCGACGACGGCGGCCCGCCGGCTGCTCTGGCCCCGGTCGGCCCGCGCGGTGCACCGCCTGCGCCGGCACGGGCTGCGCACCGTGCTGGAGATGCCGCCGCGGCTGGTGCCGGACTTCTTCGACGCGTTCTTCGCCGGCCGCAGCGGCCGGGCGTTCCTCACCGGCCGCGACGACCTGACCGGCACCCTCGCCGGGATGGCCGGTGTGTTCCGGGCCGCTCCGCCACCCGTACGAGCGCACATGCTGCGATCGGCCGCCGCATTTCACTCGAAAGGGCGATGACGGGAGGGAGTCGGGACAAGTTGATCGGATACCACGTAGTAACGTCGTCGCACGCGGTGACGCCGGCCGCAGGCCCGGCGACGCGCGACCGTTCCCCCGGGAGGCACCTGTGTCCGCATACAAGACCATCGTCGTCGGCACCGACGGCTCGTCGACGTCGTTCGCGGCCGTCGAGCGCGCGGCCGGGGTGGCCGCGGACAGCGGCGCGAAACTGGTCATCGTCTCCGCCTACACCCCGGCCAGCCGCGAGGACACCTCGGCCGCGGAGGACGCGCTGAAGGACGAGGCCTTCCTCGTCACCGGCTGGACCCCCGCCGAGGAGGCGCTGCGCGAGGCCTCCGACCGGGCCGCCGCCGCCGGCGCGAAGGACGTCTCGACCTTCGCCGAGGACGGCGCGCCGGTCGACGTGCTCCGCAAGGCCGTCAAGGAGCACAGCGCCGACCTGCTCGTGATCGGCAACCGCGGTCTGAACACCTTCTCCGGGCGGCTGCTCGGGTCGGTGCCCGCCGACGCGACCCGCCGTGCCGGCGTGGACGTGCTCGTCGTGCACACCACGTGATCGCGTGACGTCGGAACCCGGACCGCCCCGGCCGATGCCCGAGCCCGCCTCGATCGACTGGAGCGGGATCGACGACGGGGCGCTGGACGAGTTCATCCTGGGCGCGCCCCGCGAGTTCACCCGCGACGAGCTGGTGGAGGCCGCGGGGCTCGACCCGGAGGAGTCGGGGCGGCTCTGGCGCGCGCTGGGGTTCGCGGACTCCGATCCGGAGGACCGGGTCTACACCCGCGCCGACCTGGAGGCGGCCAGCACCGTCGCCCGGCTGACCCGGGACTGGCTGCCCGACAAGAACGCCCGCGAGGCCGTCGCCCGCGCGGTCGCGCAGTCGCTGTCGCGGCTCGCCGAGTGGCAGATCGGCATGCTCGCCCAGGTCGCCGCCGCGCACATCGGCGAGCTGACCCCGCGCGACGCGGCCCGGCTCGCCGCCGACGTGCTGCCCGAGCTGGAGTCGCTGCAGTCCTACGTGTGGCGGCGCCACCTCGCGGCGACGGCGTCGCGCTGGGTCGCGGGGGCGCAGCGGATGGACGCCGCGGACATCGCGGCCGACACCTGGCCGCTGTCGGTCGGGTTCGCCGACATGGTCGGCTTCACCCGCACCACGCGCCGCCGGTCGATGGACGAGCTCGGCGAGATGATCGAGCGGTTCGGCTCGGTGACGACCGAGGTCATCGCGAACGGCCGGGGCCGGGTGATCAAGACCGTCGGCGACGAGGTCCTCTACGTCACCGAGCACCCCGCCGACGCCGCGGCCATCGCGCTCGGCCTGCGTGACCGGGTCCGGACCGAGCCGGCGCTGCCGCAGCTGCGGATCGGCCTCGCCCACGGCATGGTGCTGGCCCGCTACGGCGACGTCTACGGCGAGGTCGTCAACGTCGCGGCCCGGCTCACCTCCGAGGCCCGCCCGGACACGGTGCTGGTCGACAAGGAGATGTTCGAGTCGCTGCGCGACGACCCGCGCTTCGACCTGCGGCGGATCGCGACCCTGCACACCCGCGGCTACTCCCACCTGCGGGCGTGGGCGCTGCGCGGCGCCCGCGAACGCTGATCCTTGACCTGAACCCGGGTCGAGGTGACAGCCTCGGGCACCATGACGAGCACGGTGACCACCTCAGCCGCCGCGTACCTCGACCTCCTCGGGGTCGACCGCGCGACACCGGACCGGGCGCTGCTCGACCGGGTCGTGACCGCGCACAACGCGACCATCCCGTTCGAGAACCTCGACCCGTTCACCGGCGTCGAGCCGCCGACCACCTCCGACGGCGTCGCGGCGAAGCTGGTGCACGGCCGGCGCGGCGGCTGGTGCTTCGAGCACAACCGCCTGCTGTACGACGTGCTGGCCGCGGTGGGGTACCAGGTCACCCCGCTCGTCGGCCGGGTCCGCCTCGGCCTGGCCCCGGCGGACCCGCCGACGTCGCGCACCCACCGGCTCACCCTCGTCGACACCACGGAGGGCCGCTTCACCGTCGACGCCGGGTTCGGCTCGACGGTGCCGACCACCGCGCTGCGGCTCGTCGCCGGACTGGAGCAGCCCACCCCGCAGGCGACCTACCGCTACGCCCGCGACGACCACGGCGCCTGGGTCCTGCAGCGGCGCGGCAGCGGTGACTGGGCCGACCAGTACGTCTTCGACCTGGTCCCCGCCCCGGACGTCGACTTCGCGATGGGCTCCTGGCATCTGACCCACCACCCGGCGTCGCACTTCCGGACCGGGCTCGTCGCCGCGCGCACCACCCCGGAGCACCGGACCACCCTCGACGGGACCCGGCTCACCGTGCGCACCGCCGACGGCGACGCACAGCGGCACGACCTCACCTCCCCCGCCCGGGTCCGGGACGCGCTGGAGGAGCACCTCGGCATCGACACCGGCGCCGTCGCGGGGCTGGAGGACCGGCTGCGGGAGGTCTACTTGCGGTGAGACGACGACGGGCCGGACCCCCGGGTGGGGATCCGGCCCGTCGGGTCCGTGCGGGGTCGTCAGACCCGGAAGCCGAGGGCGCGCAGCTGCTCGCGGCCGTCCTCGGTGATCTTCTCGGGGCCCCACGGCGGCATCCAGACCCAGTTGATCCGGACGTCGTCGACGAGGCCGCCGTCGGGACCGGCGGTGAGCGCGGAGCGGGTCTGCTCCTCGATCACGTCGGTCAGCGGGCAGGCCGCCGAGGTCAGCGTCATGTCGATGACCGCGGTCCCGCCGTCCCGGTCGATGCCGTAGACGAGGCCGAGGTCGACGACGTTGATGCCCAGCTCGGGGTCGACGACGTCCTTCATCGCCTCCTCCAGGGCCTCGAGGGTCGCGCCGTCACCGGCGTCGGCCCGGGCGGGCGGCTCGGGCATGCCCGCCGCGCCGCGCACCACGTCCTCGGAGGTGCTCTGTTCGGTGGTCTCGCTCATGCCGGACTCCCCTCGGAGTTCTCGATGCGGGCGTCGGTGCGGCTCACCGCGTCCTTGAATGCCATCCAGCCCAGGAGAGCACACTTGACCCGCGCCGGGTACTTGGCGACGCCGGCGAAGGCCACGCCGTCGCCGATGACGTCCTCGTCGGGCTCGACCCTGCCGCGTCCCTGTGCCATCTCCTGGAACGACGCCATGATCTTCCACGCCTCGCCGACCGGCTTCCCGGCGACGAGGTCGTGCAGCACCGACACCGACGCCTGGCTGATCGAGCAGCCCAGCGTCTCGTAGGACACGTCGGTGACCACGTCCCCGTCGACCTTGACCCGCAGCGTGACCTCGTCCCCGCAGGTGGGGTTCACGTGGTGGGTCTCGGCGTCGTACGGCTCGCGCAGACCGGCGCCGTGCGGGTCGCGGTAGTGGTCCAGGATGATCTCCTGGTACATCTGCTGCAGCTGCACGTCACACCGTCCCGAAGAACTTCTGGGCGGCGCGCACCCCGTCGGCCAGCGCGGTGACCTCGTCCAGGGTGTTGTACACCGCGAACGACGCCCGGGCGCTGGCCACGATGCCGAAGCGCCGGTGCAGCGGCCACGCGCAGTGGTGACCCACGCGGATGGCGACGCCGGCGTCGTCGAGCACCTGGGACAGGTCGTGGGCGTGGATGCCGTCCACGACGAACGACACCGCTCCCCCGCGCAGCTCCGCCCCGGGCGGGCCGACGATGCGCAGCCCGTCGATCGCGGACAGCTGCTCGAGCGCCGCCGCGGTCAGCGACGCCTCGTGCGCGGCGACGGTGTCCATCCCGATCGCCCCGAGGTAGTCGACCGCGGCGCCGAGGCCGACGGCCTGCGACGTCATCGGCACCCCGGCCTCGAACTTCTGCGGCGGCGGCGCCCAGGTCGCGCCCTCCATCCGGACGGTCTCGATCATCGAGCCACCGGTGAGGAACGGCGGGAGCGCCTCGAGGAGCTCCCGGCGGCCGTAGAGGACGCCGACCCCGGAGGGCCCGAGCATCTTGTGCCCGGAGAAGACCGCGAAGTCCACCCCGAGCCGGTGCAGGTCGACCGGCATGTGCGGCACCGACTGGCAGGCGTCGAGCACGGTCAGCGCGCCGACCGCGGCGGCCCGCTCCACCAGCTGCGCGACCGGCGCGACGGCGCCGGTGACGTTCGACTGGTGGGTGAAGGCCACGACCCGCGTCCGGTCGGTGAGCTCGAGCGAGTCGAGGTCGATCCGGCCGTCGTCGGTGACGGAGTACCAGCGCAGGGTCGCGCCGGTCCGCCGGCACAGCTCCTGCCACGGGATGAGGTTCGCGTGGTGCTCCAGCTCGGTGACGACGACCTCGTCACCGGGGCCGAGCTCGAACCGCTCGGAGGCGGCGTCGAGCCCGGTCCGGACCGAGGCGTTGCCCAGGCCGTAGGCGACCAGGTTGATGCCCTCGGTCGCGTTCTTGACGAACACGACCTCGTCGTCGTTCGCACCGACGAACGCCGCGATGCGTGCCCGGGCGGACTCGTAGGCGTCGGTGGCCTCCTCGGCGAGCTGGTGCGCGCCCCGGTGGACGGCCGCGTTGTGCCGCTCCAGGAACGTGCGCTCGGCGTCGAGCACCTGGCGCGGCCGCTGGGAGGTCGCACCGGAGTCGAGGTAGACCAGCGGCTTCTCCTCGCGCACGGTGCGCGCGAGGATCGGGAAGTCCGCCCGGATCCGGGCCACGGCGTCGGCGTCGAGGCCGGCCGTGGTCCCGGTTCCGTGGGTGAGGGTCATGGTCAGGCCAGTGCCTTCTGGTCCGCCGCCGCCTTGTCGGCCTGGGTGAACCGGACGTAGCCGTTCTTCTCCAGCTCGTCGGCCAGCTCGGGGCCGCCGGACTCGACGACGCGGCCGCCGGAGAACACGTGCACGCGGTCCGGCTTGATGTGGTTCAGGATCCGCGTGTAGTGCGTGATCAGCAGGACGCCGGTCTCGCCGCTCGACCGGTACCGGTTCACGCCCTCGGACACGACGCGCAGGGCGTCGACGTCGAGGCCGGAGTCGGTCTCGTCGAGCACGGCGAACTTCGGGTTCAGCAGCTCGAGCTGGAGCACCTCGTGGCGCTTCTTCTCACCGCCGGAGAAGCCCTCGTTGACCGAGCGGTCGGCGAACTCCGGGGAGATGTCGAGGCCGGCCATGGCCTCCTTGACCTCCTTGACCCAGGTCCGCAGCTTCGGCGCCTCGCCGCGGGTGGCGGTGGCCGCCGAGCGCAGGAAGTTCGCCATCGACACGCCCGGGACCTCGACCGGGTACTGCATGGCCAGGAACAGCCCGGCCCGCGCCCGCTCGTCGACCGACATCTCCAGGACGTTCTCGCCGTCCAGCAGCACCTCGCCACTGGTCACGGTGTACTTGGGGTGCCCGGCGATGGCGTAGGCCAGCGTGGACTTGCCGGAGCCGTTCGGCCCCATGATCGCGTGCGTCTCGCCCGCGCGGACGGTGAGGTTCACACCGCGCAGGATCTCCTTGGGGCCGTCCTCGGTCTCGACCGAGGCGTGCAGGTCCTTGATCTCCAGAGTGGACATCGGTGGTGGTCGCTCCGTATTCGGGAAAGTGTGCGGAATCGGTGCCGAGCTGCGCTCAGACGCCGGTGAGCGCGAGCTCGGCCTCGACGGCCGCCTCGAGGCGCTCCTTGAGCTCCGGCAGCGTGATCTTGTTCAGGACCTCGCCGAAGAACCCGCGGACGACCAGGCGACGGGCCTGGTCCTCGGGGATGCCGCGGCTGCGCAGGTAGAACAGCTGCTCGTCGTCGAACCGCCCGGTGGCGCTGGCGTGGCCCGCGCTCACGATCTCGCCGGTCTCGATCTCCAGGTTGGGCACGGAGTCGGCGCGGCAGTGCTCGGTGAGCACCAGGTTCCGGTTGAACTCGAAGGTCTCGGTGTTCTCGGCGGCGGCCCGGATCAGCACGTCGCCGATCCACACCACGTGCGAGGAGTCCTTCGTGAGGCTCTGCAGCGCGTTCTTGTAGAGCACGTTGGACTTGCAGTTCGGCATCGCGTGGTCCACCAGCAGCCGCTGCTCGAGGTGCTGGCCGGCGTCGGTGAAGCCGAGCCCGATGAGCTCGGCGTCGCCGCCGGGGCCGGCGTAGCGCACGGTCGAGGAGACCCGGACCAGGTCGCCGCCCAGCTGGACCGTGGTGGCCCGCAGGGTGGCGTCGCGCCCGATCGAGTAGTGCTCGGCGCCCACGTGCACGGCGTCGTCGGCCCACTCCTCGGTCACGACCAGCGTGAGCTGCGAGCCGTCGCCCAGGACGACCTCGGTGTTGTCGGCCAGCACGCCCGACCCCCGGTGCACGACGACGACCGTCGCCTGCGTGTGCGGGGTGGTGCGGATGTGCAGGTGGCCGGCCGCCGTGACGCCCTCGCCGGGGCCGTCCACGGTGATCGTCACCGGGTCGAGCTTCTCCCCGTCCAGGGTGACCAGGGTGGCCTCGCCGAACCCGGACCAGGCCGCGGCGGCGACCCGGTCGAACGGGACACCGCCCTCGCCGATCCGGGCGTCGTCGCGGCCGACCTTCTCGACGGTCACCCCGGCGGCCTCGGTGACCGAGACCGGCGCGGTGCCCTCGAACGCGGCACTGCCGTCGTGCAGGCCCTTGAGCCGGCGCAGCGGGGTGAACCGCCAGTTCTCCTCGCGGCCACCGGGGACCTCGAACGCCTCCACGTCGAAGGACTGGAAGCGCTCGCCGGCCGAGGCGATCGGGACCTCGCCCTGCCCCTCCTTGGCGCCCTTCAGCTCGGGCGCGAGGCCGGCAACGTCACTCGTCGTCATCCGACGGAACCCTCCATCTGCAGCTCGATCAGCCGGTTCAGCTCCAGCGCGTACTCCATCGGCAGCTCGCGCGCGATGGGCTCGACGAACCCGCGCACGACCATGGCCATGGCCTCGTCCTCGGTCAGACCGCGGCTCATCAGGTAGAAGAGCTGGTCGTCGGAGACCTTGGAGACGGTGGCCTCGTGCCCCATCGACACGTCGTCGTTGCGAATGTCGACGTAGGGGTAGGTGTCCGAGCGCGAGATCGTGTCGACCAGCAGCGCGTCGCACTTCACCGTCGAACGGGAGTTCTTCGCGCGCGGGTTGACCTGGACCAGGCCGCGGTAGGACGTACGCCCGCCGCCGCGCGCCACCGACTTCGACACGATCGTCGAGGAGGTGTTGGGCGCGAGGTGGACCATCTTGGCGCCGGCGTCC
Organism: Pseudonocardia sp. ICBG601; assembly: GCF_020496245.1. Taxonomy (NCBI): domain Bacteria; kingdom Bacillati; phylum Actinomycetota; class Actinomycetes; order Pseudonocardiales; family Pseudonocardiaceae; genus Pseudonocardia; species Pseudonocardia sp. ICBG601. The sequence continues at coordinate 737,707 of NZ_JAHLJA010000150.1, forward strand.
TGGTGCTGGCCCTCGCCCGCGAACGCGATCGAGAGGACCTCGCCCTTGGCGTGCTCGCCCATCAGCCACACGGCCGGGTACTTCATGGTCACCTTGGAGCCGAGGTTGCCGTCGACCCACTCCATGGTCGCGCCCTCCTCTGCCTTGGCGCGCTTGGTGACCAGGTTGTAGACGTTGTTCGACCAGTTCTGGATCGTGGTGTAACGGCAGCGGCCGCCCTTCTTGACCACGATCTCGACGACGGCCGAGTGCAGCGAGTCGGTCTTGTAGATCGGCGCGGTGCAGCCCTCGACGTAGTGCACGTAGGCACCCTCGTCGACGATGATCAGCGTCCGCTCGAACTGGCCCATGTTCTCGGTGTTGATCCGGAAGTAGGCCTGCAGCGGGATGTCGACGTGCACGCCCGGCGGGACGTAGATGAAGGAGCCACCGGACCAGACCGCGGAGTTCAGGGCGGAGAACTTGTTGTCACCGGACGGGATGACCGAGCCGAAGTACTCCCGGAACAGCTCCGGGTGCTCCTTCAGCGCGGTGTCGGTGTCCAGGAAGACGACGCCCTGCTGCTCGAGGTCCTCGCGGATCGAGTGGTAGACGACCTCGGACTCGTACTGCGCGGCGACACCGGAGACCAGGCGGGCCTTCTCGGCCTCCGGGATCCCCAGCTTGTCGTAGGTGTTCTTGATGTCCTCGGGCAGGTCGTCCCAGGTGGCGGCCTGCTTCTCCGAGGAGCGCACGAAGTACTTGATGTTGTCGAAGTCGATCCCGGACAGGTCGGAGCCCCAGCGCGGCATCGGCTTCTTGCCGAAGATGTCGAGCGCCTTCTGCCGGAACTCCAGCATCCACTCGGGCTCGCTCTTCAGGCGGGAGATGTCGGCGACGACCTCGGAGGACAGGCCACGCTTCGCGATGGAGCCCGCCTCGTCGGAGTCGGCCCAGCCGAAGTCGTACCGGCCGAGCGCCGCGATCGTCTCCTCCTGCGTGAGCTCGGTGCGCACATCAGGAGTGGTCGTCATAAGGACTGCCTCCCTTTCGGGGACCGTGGTGGGAGAAGGTCCCGCCGTCGGCGGGGCCCCCTTCTTCTTGCACCTGCCGCACCTGCGCAGTGGGTCTCCCACTCACGGTGACGGAACGGCCTTGCTTCTTACCTCGTGCCCGCGCGAGGAGTTCGGGATCCTCGAGCGGGACGTGTGTGGTGCACGCGGCGTCGCCGCGGGCGATGGTGGCCAGCCGCTGCACGTGCGTGCCCAGGAGCTCGGCGAAGGCACGCGTCTCGGCCTCGCAGAGCTCCGGGAACTCGGTGGCCACGTGGGCCACCGGGCAGTGGTGCTGGCACAGCTGCACCCCGAACCCGCCGTGGCGGGCCTGCGCAGCGTAGCCGCGGGCACTGAGCACCCGGGCGAGCGCTTCGACCCGTTCCGCGGGTTCCGCCGGGGCGGTCACCGCGTCGAGGTCGGACCCGAGCAGCTCGCGCACCCGGTGCCGGGCGAAGGCGTCGACCGCCTCCTCCCCCGCCGTCTCGGCGAGGAAGCGCAGCGCCTGGGTGGCCAGGTCGTCGTACCCGTGCCCGAACCGGACCCGGCCCGTGTCGGTGAGCAGGTACTCCCGGGCCGGACGGCCCCGGCCGCGCGGACGGGCGGACCGGGCCGGGGCCCGGACCTCCGCCTCGCCGTCGGCGATCAGCGCGTCGAGGTGCCGGCGCACGGCGGCCTCGGTGAGCTCCAGCTCGGCCGCCACGACGGCGGCCGTGACCGGACCCTGCTCCATGAGCACCCGTGCCACGAGGGCGCGGGTACCCGTCCCGGACGCGGCGGGCACCACGGCGTCGCCGCCGACGCCGTGCCCGCAGGCAGGGTCGTCGAGGCGCCGCAGCGCTGTCCGGTCCGTTTTCACAACATCAGTGTTGCGTATATCGGTCGGCACGGCAAAACAGACCCCCCGCCGTGGTGACCGGGCTCACTCCACCCGCAGGTGAGGGCCGGTACCGGACCCCCCGTGGCCGCACCACTAGCCTCTTCTCCCATGGTGACGCCCGAGGTCGCCCCGCCCGGGCGCGACGACCCCCCGACGCGTGCGGCGCCGTCCGATCCCCCCGCCACACCGCCGTCGACCGGCCACCGGGCCCGGCGCGGCCTGCGCGAGCAGGCCCGGATCGCGCGGATCCTCGGCCTGACCGGCGCGCTCCTGATGGGGATCAGCGCGCTGGGGTCCGGGGCCTTCCCGGTGCCGAACCCGCTCAACGGGCTGCGCGTGATCGGGCTGCCGTCGCGCAACGTCACCCTCGCGATCGCCGTCACCTACGCGGGCCTGCTCATGGTGGTCACGGCCTGGCTGTGGATCGCCCGGATGCTCACCACCCGCGGGGCACACCACCCCGCTCCCGAGCGCCGCGAGCTCGGCCGCACCGCGATCCTCTGGGGGGTGCCGCTGGCGCTGGCGCCGCCGATGTTCTCCAAGGACATCTACAGCTACCTCGCCCAGAGCGCGACGCTCGCCCGCGGGATCGACCCGTACTCGATCGGCCCGGCGCAGGCGCTCGGCATCGACGACCCGCTGGTCCGCGGCATCCCCACGGTCTGGCGCGACACCCCGGCGCCCTACGGCCCGCTGTTCCTCGGCCTCGGTCGCGGGATCACGGCGCTGTCCGGGGAGAACGTGGTGCTCGGCATCCTCGAGCACCGGGTGCTCGCGCTGGTCGGCGTCGCGCTGATGGTGTGGGTGCTGCCCCGGCTGGCCTCCCGGTTCGACCTCGACGCCGGCCTGGTCCTGTGGCTCGGCGCGGCGAACCCGCTGGTGCTGTTCCACATGGTCAGCGGCATCCACAACGAGTCGATCATGCTGCCGCTGCTGCTGCTCGGGCTCTGGGTGATGCTCGGGCGCGACGACACCGTCCAGCCGTGGTGGCGGATCACCGGCGGTGCCGCGCTGATCGTCGCCGCGGCCTCGGTGAAGCTCCCGGCGCTGCTCGCGCTGGGCTTCGTCGGTGTGTACCTGGTCCGCAGGCGCGGCGGCAGGCTCGTCGACTGGGCCGTGATGACGGCCTGGCTGTCCGCGATCGCCGCGGCCGTGCTCACCTTCTTCAGCCTGGCCACCGGGCTGGGCTTCAACTGGGTGCGCGGGCTGTCCGCGCCCAGCGTGCTCATCTCGCCCATGTCGATCAGCACCAACCTGGGGCTGCTCGCCGGGCAGGTCGGCAGACTCGCCGGGCTCGGTGACCACACCGAGACCACGATGGGCCTGATGCGCAGCCTGTTCGTGCTGCCGATCGCGGTGATCGTGGTCGTGCTGCTGCTCGGCTGCCTGCGCGGGCGGGTCGACCCGGTCACCGGCACCGGCCTCGGGCTCGGCGCCGTCGTGCTGCTCGGCCCCGTCGTGCACCCCTGGTACCTGTTCTGGGCGCTGCTGCCGCTGGTCGTGACCCGGGCGATGCCGTTCTACCGCCGCGGCCTGCTGCTGCTGTCGGTCGTGCTCGCGCTGGCCGTGCCGCCCACCGGCGCCGACTTCTTCTTCCGCGGGTTCCAGCTGCCGCTGGCCATCACCGCGGGCGCGGCCATGTACACCCTCGCGCTGTACGTCGTCGCCCGGCTGATCCGCTCCCCCGGCGACGCCGGTGACCCGGCCCGCCCGGACGGGGGCACCGACGGCAGCGGCACCGACGGCAGCGGCACCCCGGGCGACACCGGCGCCGGGACCCGCGCGCCGTCGGACCAGGAGCCCGCCCGGTGAGCGCCGCCCTGGAGATCCGCGGCCTCGTCGTGCGCTACGGCGCCACGACCGCCGTCGACGGGATCGACCTCGACCTCGCCCGCGGCGAGGTGCTCGCCCTGCTCGGCCCGAACGGCGCCGGCAAGTCCTCGACCGTCGAGGTGTGCACCGGGTTCCGGGCGCCCTCGGCCGGACGGGTGCGGGTCCTCGGCCACGACCCGGCCGACGAGGCCGTCCGTCCCCGGGTCGGCGTCATGCCGCAGGGCGGCGGCGCCTACCCGGCCGTGCGGACCGGGGAGATGCTGCACCTGGTCGCCGACTGCGCCGCGCACCCGCTCGACGTCGACATGCTCATCGACGTGCTCGGCCTGCGCCCGCGGGCGGGCACCCCGTACAAGCGGCTGTCCGGCGGGGAGCAGCAGCGCCTGGCGCTGGCGTGCGCCGTCGTCGGGCGCCCGGAGCTGGTGTTCCTCGACGAGCCGACCGCCGGTCTGGACCCGCAGGCCCGCCACCTGGTGTGGGACCTGGTCCGGGCGCTGCGCCGCGACGGCGTCGGGGTGCTGCTGACCACCCACCTGATGGACGAGGCCGAGCAGCTCGCCGACGACGTCGTGATCATCGACCACGGCCGGGTCGTCGCGCACGGCTCGCCCGCCCAGCTCACCGCGGGCGACCAGACCGAGCTGCGCTTCCGGGCCCGGCCCGGGATGGACGTCGCCGGTCTCGACGCCCGGCTGCCCGCCGGCTACGCCAGCTGCGAGACCTCCCCCGGCCGCTACCGGGTCCGCGGCCGGATCGACCCGGGCGCGCTCGCCGCCATCACCTCGTGGTGCGCCGACCAGGGCGTGCTCGCCGACGACGTCCAGGTCGTGCGGCGCAGCCTGGAGGACGTCTTCCTCGACCTCACCGGACGGGAGCTGCGCTCGTGACGACCCCGCGGACGACGCCACCGTTCCCCGACGGCATGTTCACCCCCGCGCCCGGGCGCGGCCGGGTGCTGACGATGCTGCGGGCCCAGGGCGGCCTGGAGACCCGGCTCGCGCTGCGCAACGCCGAGCAGGTGCTGCTGACCCTGCTCATCCCGGCGGCCCTGCTGGCCGGGCTCACGCTCGTGCCCGCGGTGCCCGCCCCGGAGCCGCGGGTGGCGTGGCTGTTCGCCTCCATGCTGGCGCTGGCCGTGATGAGCTCGGCGTTCACCAGCCAGGCCATCGCGCTCGGCTTCGACCGCCGCTACGGCGCGCTGCGCAGGCTGGCCGCGACGGCGCTGCCCCGCTGGCTGCTGGTGTGCGGGCGGCTGGCCGCGGTCGCCGCCGTCGTCGTGATCCAGGTGGTGCTGCTCGGCGTGCTGGCGGCGCTGCTGGGCTGGTCCCCGGCCGGTGCCCGGCTCGACGGCGCCGCGCTGGCGGTGCTGCTGGGCGCGGCCGCGTTCGGGGCGCTGGGCATCCTGCTGGGCGGGACGCTGCGCGCGGAGATCGTGCTCGCCGTCGCCAACCTGGTGTGGTTCGCGCTGCTGCTGGCCGGTGGGATCGTCGTGCCGGTGGCGGACCTGCCGGGGCCGCTGGCGGCGCTCGCGCCGTGGCTGCCCTCCGGGGCGCTGGCCGAGGCGCTGCGCTCGGCGCTCGGCGCGGGCGAGTTCCCCGCGGCCGGGCCGCTGCTGGTGCTGACCGGCTGGGCCGTCGTCGCCGGGGTGGCGGCGTCGCGGCTGGTGCGCTGGACCTGAGCCCCATCTTCTACGATGCGTAGTGTGCTGCTGTCGCGCGTGCCCTCCACCCCGCCGGTGCTGATGCGCCGGCTGGCGATCGCGAACCTCGTCGCCCAGATCGGGATCGGGGTGACCGGCTCGGTGGTCCGGGTCACCGGCTCCGGCCTCGGCTGCTCGACCTGGCCGCAGTGCGAGCCGGGCAGCATGATCCCGGTCGACCACGCCGAGATCGCGCCGCTGCACATGTGGATCGAGTTCTCCAACCGGTTGCTCGGCATCCTGGTGGTGCTCACCGCGGGCGCGGCGCTGCTCGGCGCGCTGTACACCCGGCCGCGGCGCCGCCGCCTCACCGGGCTGGCGCTGGCGATGCCGCTCGGCGTCGTCACGCAGGCCGTCATCGGCGGGATCACCGTGCTGCTCGGGCTGGCCTGGTGGACGGTGATGCTGCACTTCCTGGCCTCGATGGTGCTGGTCTGGTTCGCGGTGCTGCTCGTCGGCGCCGCCGGTGAGGCCGACGGCCCGGTGACCCGCACCGTGCCCGTCGCCGGGCGTGGGCTGGTGCTGTTCTCCACCGCGGTGCTGGGCGTCCTGCTCGTCGCGGGGACCCTGGTCACCGCGGCCGGTCCGCACGGCGGCGACCCGGAGACCCCGCGCCTCGACGTGCCGATCCCCGCGCTCGCGCAGCTGCACGTCGACACGCTGTTCCTCTACCTCGGCACCCTGGTCGGGCTCGGGTTCCTGCTGCACGCGGTGTCCGCCCCGCGGGCGCTGCTGCGCCGGTTCCGGGTGCTCGTCGTGGTCGTCCTCGCCCAGGGCGCGCTCGGCGGGGTCCAGTACGCCCTCGGGGTCCCGGAGCTGCTGGTGTCGCTGCACGTGCTCGGCGCCGGGCTGACCGCCGCCGCGGCCGCCTGGGTGTGGGCCGGCACCGCGACCCGCCCGGCCGCCGCCGACCCCCGCGCGACCCCGACCGGCGACCCGGCGGACGCCGCCGCGCCGGAGCCCGCCGCCGCGTCGGTCTGAGTCGGTCCGACCGGCCGCTGCACGATCGGGTGACACTCGGGCACTCTGGAGTCATGACCTCCGCATCCCGGTTGCGACGCGGCGGGATCGCCGTGGTCCTCGCGGCCGTCCTGGCCGTCGCCCTCATCGTGTCGCTGTCGGTGGGCCTGCTCACCACGCGGGCCTCCGCCGCCCCCGAGCTGCCGCCCGTCACGCCGGAGCAGCTCGTCGCCTCGGTCGTCGCGGCGGACCCGGTCGCGCTGGCCGGCACCGTCGCCGTCGACAACCGGCTGGGGCTGCCCGCCGTGCCGGGCCTGCCCTCCGACGGGCTGACCGACGGCACCTCCACCGCGCGGGTCTGGTCCGACGGGAACGGCGACGGTCGCCTCGCCGTCCCGAGCGACGACGGCGAGCGCACCTACGTCCGCGACGGCGCCACGACCTGGGCCTACGACTCCACCGACCGCACCGCGACCCGGTTCCCGAGCCGGGGGCACGCCCCGGACGCCGACGCCGCGAAGGACCCGGCCGAGGTCGCCCGGACCGTCGTCGCGCGGCTGAGCGCCACCAGCGTGCTGCGGGTCGACGGCACCACCGAGGTCGCCGGCCGCCCCGCCTACACCCTGGTCCTGGCGCCGAAGCCCGGTGAGCGCACCGTGCTGCGCGAGGTCCGCGCCGCCGTCGACGCGCAGACCCGGACCCCGCTGGAGCTGACCGTCCTCGGCGCCGGGACCGACCCGGTGCTGCGGATCGGCTTCGACGACGTCACGTTCGGCCCGCAGGACCCGGCCCTGTTCACCTTCACCCCGCCGCCCGGCGCCACCGTCCGCGACGGCACCGCCGGGACGGTGAAGCAGCCCGGCCCCGGCATCCGCCCCGGCCCCGCCAACCCCGGCCCCGGCAGCCCCGGCAGCACGCCCGCACGGGCCGCCGCGCCGACCGTCGTCGGCGAGGGCTGGGACACCGTGGTCGTCGGCCGGGTCCCGCAGCGCTCCGGCGACGGGCAGGGCCCGGACCTGTCCGCGCTCGGCACCCCGGTGTCCGGACCGTGGGGCGCCGGCCGCGAGATCACCACGAACGCGGGCTCGGTGATCCTGGCCGACGACGGCCGCGTCGCCGCCGGTGCCGTCGGCCCGGACGTCCTCGGCGAGGCCCTGGCCCGGTGACGACCACCCGCTCCGCCCCCGCCGGCCACGTGGCGGACGGGGCCGCGGACGAGCAGCTCCCGGCCGCCCGCGTCCGGGACCTGCGCAAGGTGTTCGGGCGGGTCACCGCCGTCGACGGGGTGGACCTCGACGTCCCGGCCGGGTCGGTGTTCGGGATGCTCGGCCCCAACGGCTCGGGCAAGACGACGCTCATCCGGATGCTGCTCGGGCTGACCACGCCGACCTCGGGCAGCGTCGAGCTGCTCGGGCTCCCGGTGCCGGGCGGGCTCGCCACGACGCTGCCCGACGTCGGCGCGCTGGTCGAGGGGCCGGGGTTCCATCCGTTCCTGTCCGGGCGGGAGAACCTGCGCCGGGTCGCGGCGACCGAGCCGCGGCTCGCGGCCGGTGAGGTGCGGCCCGCGGTGGAGGCGGCCCTGGAGCGGGTCGGGCTGGCCGCGGCCGCCGGGCGCCGGTTCCGCGGCTACTCCCTCGGGATGAAGCAGCGCCTCGGGCTGGCCGCGGCGCTGCTCGTCCCGCGCCGGCTCGTCGTGCTCGACGAACCCACCAACGGTCTCGACCCGGCCGGGACGCGGGAGACCCGGACGATCGTCGCCGAGCTGCGGGCGGGCGGGGCGACGGTGCTGCTGTCGTCGCACCTGCTGTCGGAGGTCGAGGCGGTGTGCACGCACGTGGCCGTGCTCAAGCAGGGCACGCTGCTCGCGGCGGGACCGCTGGACCGGCTGCTCGGCGCCGCCGACGGCGACTGGGAGATCGCGACCACCGACCCGGCGGCGGCGCTGCGGGAGCTCGGGGCCGCGGGCGCCGATGCCCGGGCCGAGGGCGCGGCCGTCGTCCTGGCCGCCGACGCCGACGGGCCGCGGCTGTTCGCCGGCCTCGTCGGGGCCGGGGTGGCGGTGCACGGGCTGGCCCGGCGCCGCGCCGGCCTGGAGGAGCTGTTCACCCGGATCACCGAGGGCGACGCGTGAGCGCCCCGCCCGCCCCGCCCCGGCCGGTGTCGTGGCGGCGGCTGCTCGGGGCCGAGCTGCGCTGGGTGCTGCGCAGGCCCCGGACCTGGGTGATGGTCGCGCTGCTCGGCGCGGTGCCGGTCCTGATGGCGGTCGGGCTCGTCCTGGCCGACGGGCCGCGCCGCGGCCTGCTCTCCGAGGTCGTCGGGAACGGGCTGACCCTGCCCGTCGCGGCGCTGACCCTGCTGATGGCGCTGCTGCTGCCGCTGGTGGTCACCGTCGCGGCGGCGGACGCGATCGCCGGGGAGGCCCAGCACGGCACCCTGCGCGGGCTGCTGCTGGCCCCGGTGGGGCGGCTGCGGCTGGTCGCGATGAAGGCGTTCGGGGTGCTGGTGGTGGCCGCGGTCGCGGTCGCGGTGGTCTGCGTGGTCGGGCTGGTGGCGGGATGGGCGCTGATCGGGCCCCCCGCCGTCGTCGGCGACGGCGGTGCGCTGCTGACGATGTCCGGCTCGGTGCTGGACCTGACCTCCGCGGCCGGCCGGATCGCCCTGGTCGCGCTGTGGACGCTGGGGCAGCTCGCCGCGGTCGGCGCGGTGGCGCTGGCGGTGTCGTCGTTCACCGAGCACCCGCTGGTGGTGCTGTCCTCGGTGCTCGGCGGGATCATCCTGTCCGGGGTGCTCGGCGCGATCCCCGCCCTGGAGCCGATCCGCCCGTTCCTGCTCACCGACGGCTGGGCCGCCGGGGTCGACGTGCTGCGCGACCCGCTGCCGACCGACGGGCTCGTGTCGAGCACCGGGCTCGCGGCGGGCTGGTTCGCCGTCGCCGCGGTCGTGCTCGTCTCCCGGATGCTCCGCCGCGACGCGTGAGGGCATGATCGGGCCCGTCAGCAGCGGCGAGCGATGAGGAGGACACATGCGTGCGGTACGGGTGACGAGGCCCGGCGGGTCCGAGGTGCTGGAGGTCGTCGACACCGACGCCCCGGTGCCGGGTCCGGGCGAGGTGCTGGTGGAGGTCGCCGCGGCCGGGGTGAACTTCATCGACACCTACCAGCGCGAGGGCATCTACCCGATGGAGACGCCCTACGTCGCCGGGCTGGAGGGTGCGGGCCGGGTCACCGCGATGGGCGCGGACGTCGACGGTGTCGCGGTCGGGGACCGGATCGCCTGGGCCAACACCCTGGGCAGCTACGCCGAGCAGGTCGCCGTGCCCTGGGCGAAGGCCGTCCCGGTGCCCGAGGGCGTCGCCGACGACGTCGCGGTCGGCGCGGCACTGCAGGGCATGACCGCGCACTTCCTGGTCAACGACTGTGTCGCCCTGCGCGGCGGGGAGACGATCCTGCTGCACGCCGCCGCCGGTGGCGTCGGGCTGCTGCTCACCCAGCTGGCCGTCGCGAAGGGCGCCCGGGTGATCGCGACGACGTCGACGCCGGAGAAGGCCGAGCTGGCCCGCGGCGCCGGCGCCGACGAGGTGATCGACTACACCGCCGTCGATGACCTGGCCGCCGCCGTCCGCGACCTCACCGGCGGCGCGGGCGTGCACGCCGCGTTCGACTCGGTCGGGCGCACCACCTTCGACGCGAGCCTCGCCTCGGTGCGCCCGCGCGGCACGCTGGTGCTCTACGGCGCCGCGTCCGGCCCGGTCGAGCCGTTCGACCCGCAGCGGCTCAACGCGGCCGGGTCGCTGTACCTGACCCGCCCGAAGCTGTTCGACTACATCGCCACCACCGACGAGCTGCGCACCCGCGCCGCCGCCGTCTACGGCGAGGTCGCCGCGGGCCGCCTCGACGTGCGGATCGGGCACCGCTACGACCTGGCGGACGCCCGCACCGCGCACGACGACCTGCAGGGCCGCCGCACCACCGGCAAGGTGCTGCTCGTCCCCTGACCGGTCCGGAACGGGGTCGGTCCGCCGCGCGGCGTGCGGTAGAACCGACGGCGTGACCGACACCCCCTTCCACGACCTCGACGCCTACGTCGCGCTCCCCCGCCTCGGCGGGCTCGCCCTGTCCCCCGACGGCACGCGGCTGGTCACCGGGGTCGCCGAGCTCGACGCCGACGGCACCCGCTACCGGACCGCGCTGTGGGAGGTCGACCCCGCGGGCGAGGCCCCGGCGCGGCGGCTGACCCGGGGCACGGCCGGCGAGTCCGGGCCGGTCTTCACCCCCGACGGCGACCTGCTGTTCCGGTCGGCCCGCCCGGACCCCGACGCCACCGGGGAGACCGAGCCGCCGACCGCGCTGTGGCGGCTGCCCGCGGCCGGCGGTGAGGCCGCGCCCGCCGGGTCGCGGCCCGGCGGGATCTCCGCGGTCGCCGTCGCCGCCGACGCGGGGACCGTCGTCGTGTCCTCCCCCACGCTGCCCGGCGCGGTGACGACCGACGACGACGAGCAGCGCCGCACCGCGCGCACCGAGGGCAAGGTCACCGCGATCCTGCACACCGGCTACCCGGTGCGGCACTGGGACCACGACCTCGGCCCGGCCGAGGAACGGCTGCTCCTGGCCTCCCCCGAGGACACCGACCCGTGGACGGACCTCACGCCGGCACCCGGCCGCGCGCTGGACGAGACCGCCTTCGACGTCTCCCCCGACGGCGGCTCGGTGGTGACCGGCTGGTACCGCGCGCACGGCCACGGCACCTGGCGGCCCGGCCTGGTCGTGGTCGACACCGCGACCGGGGAGCACCGCGACCTGACCGACGACGACGGCCACGAGTACGGCGCGCCCCGGATCAGCCCGGACGGGCGGACCGTCGTCGCGCTGCGCGAACGCGTCTCCACCCCGGAGGTCGCGCCGCGGATCGACCTGGTCCTGGTCCCGCTCGCCGGTGGCGCGCCGCGCCCGGTGGCACCGGGCTGGGACCGCTGGCCCACCGCGGCCCGCTGGACGCGCGACGGGTCGGCCCTGATCGTGACCGCCGACGAGAACGGTCGCGGCCCGCTGTTCCGGGTCGACCCGGGCGCGACCCCGCAGGACGACACCGTCACCCGGCTCACCGGTGACCACGGCACCTACTCCGACCCGTGCCCGTCGCCGGACGGGCGATGGGTCTACGCGCTGCGCCACGCCTACGACGCGCCCCCGGCCCCGGTCCGCGTCCCCGCCGACGGCCGCGACGCCGACCCCGAGCTCCTGCCCGCCCCCGCCGCCGCGCCCGTGCTGCCCGGCACGCTCACCGAGCTGGACACCACCGCGGCCGACGGCACCCGGGTCCGCGCCTGGCTGGTCCTGCCCGACGGCGCCGACGCCGAGCACCCGGCGCCGCTGCTGCTGTGGATCCACGGCGGCCCGCTGGCCAGCTGGAACGCCTGGTCGTGGCGGTGGAACCCGTGGCTGATGGCCGCGCGCGGCTGGGCCGTGCTGCTGCCCGACCCGGCACTGTCGACCGGCTACGGCCAGGACTTCGTCCAGCGCGGCTGGGGCGCCTGGGGCGGCGCGCCGTTCACCGACCTGATGGCCGCCACCGACGCCGCCGTCGCCCGGCCGGAGATCGACGGCACCCGGACCGCGGCGATGGGCGGCTCCTTCGGCGGCTACATGGCCAACTGGGTGGCCGGGCACACCGACCGGTTCGCCGCGGTCGTCACCCACGCCAGCCTGTGGGCCCTCGACCAGTTCGGGCCGACGACCGACCACGCCGAGTACTGGCTCACCGAGATGACCCCGGCGATGGCGCAGGCCAACAGCCCGCACCACCACGCCGACGCGATCGTCACCCCGATGCTGGTGATCCACGGCGACCGTGACCATCGGGTCCCGATCGGCGAGGGGCTGCGGCTGTGGTGGGACCTGGTGTCCCGGCAGGCCGACCCGGACGCCAACCCGCACCGGTTCCTGTACTTCCCCGACGAGAACCACTGGGTGCTCGCGCCGAACCACGCGAAGGTCTGGTACCGCACGGTGTGGGCGTTCCTGGACTACCACGTGCTGGGCGCGGAGTGGGAGACGCCGCACCTGCTGCGGTGACCGGCGGCCCTCAGCCGCGCAGGGACCGGGCCGCGTCGTCGAGCACCCGGGCCGCGCTCGCGTAGCCGCGGTGCACCCACGTGCCCCGGTCCACCGTGACGGCGCGCCCGGCCCGGACCGCGGGCAGGGACCGCCACAGCGGGTCCCGGGCGACCTCGGCGTCGTCCTCGCCCTCGGCGACCCGCACCAGCAGGAAGACCGTGTCGCCGGCCACCTCGGCCAGCCGCTCCCGGCTGACCCCGAGGTAGCCGTCGGCCTTCCAGGACACCCCGGGCGGGGTGGGCGCGGTCGTCGCGCCCGCCTCGCAGAGCAGGGAGCCGGCGAAGGAGTCCGGGCCGTAGACGCGGACGCCGTCGCTGTCGACCTGCAGGACCGACACCGTGCCCGGCCGGGAGGCGAGCACGGTGCGCGCCCCGGCGACGTGCCGGGCCAGCTCCTGCTCGGCGGCGGCGGTCGCCGGAGCCCGGTCCATCGCCGCGGCGGCGGCCGCCACGTACTCCCGCCACCGCGCGGCCGGCTGCGGGACCGCGATCTCGGCGGTCGGCGCGATCCGGCGCAGCAGGTCGGCGTGGTTGTCCGGACCGGTCTGGGTGAGGATCAGGTCCGGCCGTTCGCGGGCCACCCGCTCGAGGTCGACGCCGACACCCGCGTTCGTCAGCGGGACGCCGTCCGCGAGCCCGGTGAGGTGCGGGGGCAGGGTGCTCCCGACGACGGCCGCCAGCACCGGTCGCACCCCGACCGCGAGCGCGGCGTCGAGCAGCGCGGGCACCAGCGTCACGACCCGTGCCCCGGCCTCCGCGGGATCCGGGCCGGCGGGCGCCGGGCCTCCGGACGCCGGGGTGCCGGGCGCAGGGGTGCCGCAGGCGCCGAGGACCGCCGCCCCGAGCAGCCCGAGCGCGGCGCGCCGGGACACGCGACCGCCCACGCGGCCGGGCACGGGGGCGGGCACCGGGGCACTCACCGGGCCACCGCGGTGACGGTCGCGGACCGCGGGTCGGGGCGTCCCCGCTCCCCCGCCGAGCACGACGTCAGGCGTTCGGGCAGCGGCGCCGGGCTCAGCCGGACCCGGTCCCGGCCGCCCGGCCGGTCCACCACCACCCCGTCCCCGCAGGGGTCCCCGCCGGGGAGCGGGACCACGTCGTCGATCCCGCGCAGACCGTGCCGCTCCCGGACCACGTGCTCGGCGATCTGCAGCTCCGGCGGGTCGCAGCACCGCCCGCGCAGGTGCCGCAGCGACAGCAGCCCCCGGTCGGTGTCGGCGGCCAGCGCCCCGGCGTCGGCCGGGTCGACGTGGCCGAGGTAGTAGCCGTGCGGCAGGACGACCACCGCCGCCGCGAACCGGTCGCCACCCAGGTGCGTGGTCTCCCACACCCGCCCGGTCGACGCCAGCGCCCGCGCCACCGGGCGGCCCAGCACCGCGCAGCAGGCGTCCTTGCGGCCGTGCGTGCACACCAGGAACCACGGCCGGGTCACCGGAGTCCCGAGGCCGGGTGCCGACGCCGACGCCACCACGGCCGGGTCGAGGTCCAGCAGCGCCGAGAGGTCGTCGACCCGCAGCTCCTCGTGCCACGGCCCGCCCCGCCCGGAGTGCACGAGGTGCACCCGGCGCCGGCCACCGGGCCGGGCCCGGCCCGGCTCGCGGACCAGCAGGACCCGTGCCCCCGCCTCCGCGAAGCGCTCCTCGACCAGCGCGCCCCAGCGCTCGTCGGCCCGGTCGAGGGCGCCGTCGCCCCACGGGCCGGAGTGCTCCACGAGCAGCCAGCCCGCGGCGGTGGCGGCCGTGCCGCGCAGGGGTTCCCGCAGCGCGCGGGAGATCGCCGCGCACGCCGGTGGTGCGGTCGGCAGGTCCGTGATCGTCACCGGGACACCGTAGGAGTGTGGGCAGCCTAGCCTGTGTTCATGAACGGTCCCATGATGTCGAGTTCCCGACAGCGGCGGCTGACCGTCGGGGTGCACGTCCGCGACGAGCGCCCGGACCGTCGCGGCGACCGCGTCTGGACCCGGTGGACCTCACCGCCACCGGCGGACGTGCACGTGCGGGTGCACCAGCACCCGTGCCACGAGCTGGTCTGGGCGGCGTCCGGGCCGCGCACGGTCGAGATCGACCGCCTGTCCTGGATCGTGCCGGTCGGCGCCGGGATCTGGATCCCCGCCGGGACACCGCACCGGGGCGTCGTGACCGGCCGGACCGGGTACCGGTGCACGTTCGTCGAGCCGGGCCGGTGGGCCCCGGAGCTGCCGCCCGGGGTCGTCCGGTTCGGGCCGGCCTGGGCCGGTCTGGTCGAGCACCTGGACCGCGGGGACCTGCCCGAGGAGGCACGGCGGCGCGCGGAGGCCGTCGCGCTGGACTCGGTGGAGCCGGTCACCGGTGGCGTCGCCGACCTGCCGATGCCGACCGACCCCCGGCTGGCACTCGTCGCCCGGGGCATCGTCGCCGCGCCGGGTGCGGCGCATCCCGCCGAGGTGTGGAGCCGCCGGGTCGGGTGGAGCGCGCGGACGCTGCTGCGCCGGTTCCGCGAGGAGACCGGGATGACCTTCGCCCAGTGGCGGACGCAGGCCAGGGTGCGGGCCGCGGCCCGGCTGCTCGCCGAGGGGCGCAACGTGACCGAGACCGCGCACGCCGTCGGCTACCGCACGGCGAGCTCGTTCGTCCGGGCCTTCCGCGAGGCGACCGGGCGGACCCCGGGCGCCCTGGGCACGACGGGCCGGCGGTCCCGCTGACCGCGGGCGGGCCGGGTCAGAACAGGACCGGCAGCCCCAGCGCGGCGTCGACGGCGATCGCCGCGAACAGCACGCACAGGTAGATGTTCGACAGGTGGAACAGCGGCATCGGGGAGATCTCGCCGCCGGACTTCACCTGGTGGTGCAGCCGGTGCGCCCGGAACACGAAGTACGCCCCGCCGAGCAGCGCCACCGCGAGGTACACCCACGACGTCGCCGGCAGCAGGAGCAGGCTCCAGGCCACCATCACCCAGCTGTAGACGACGATCCGCACCGACACCGCGGGCGCGGGTGCGACGACCGGGAGCATCGGCACCCCGGCGGCGGCGTAGTCCTCGCGGTAGCGCATCGCCAGCGCCCAGAAGTGCGGCGGCGTCCAGAAGAAGATCACACCGAACATGACCAGCGCGGGCCACTCGACGGTGCCGGTCACCGCGGCCCAGCCGATCACCACCGGCATGCAGCCCGCGGCACCGCCCCACACGATGTTCTGCGAGGTCCGCCGCTTGAGCAGCATCGTGTAGACGAGCACGTAGAACGCGATCGCGGCCAGCGAGAGCGCGGCGGCCAGCCAGTTCGTGGTCAGGCCCAGCCACACCGAGCTCAGCGCGGCCAGGACCAGGCCGAACACCAGCGCGTTGCGCGTGGGGACCTGTCCCCTCGCCAGCGGGCGGCGGGCGGTGCGCGCCATCTTCTGGTCGATGTCGGCGTCGACGACGCAGTTCAGCGCGTGCGCCGCGGCCGCGGCCATCGCGCCGCCGACCAGGGTGGCCGCGATCAGCAACAGCGACGGCACACCGCGCTGGGCCAGGAACATGGCGGGCACGGTGACGACGAGCAGCTGCTCGATGATCCGCGTCTTGGTGAGGCCGAGATAGGCCGCCACCGTGGCGCGGACGCGCGCGAGACGCCCGGTCGGTGCCGCCGGCACCACCACGGTCGTGGCGGGGGGCGTCGCCGCCGGCGCGGCGTCCGGTCCGGCCGGGACGTGCTCGGCCGGGACCCCGGCCTCGTCGGCCCGGCTCCGCCCTGACGCGGGTGCGCTCACCTGTCCGTACCTCGCTCGGTTCGACGTAGTGATCCCGTGCCGCGCCGCCCGAGGGGCCGCACCGGCTCGGTGCCGTGGACACGGGGTGGTCGCCGCGGTGGCGACCTCCCTAGTTCTACAGCGCGTCGATGCTAACCGGTGGCATGCGTCGCGGGCCCGCCGGGTACGCGGTTCCCGGCGGGCCGGACCGCCGATCGCCACGAGGCGCAAAGCCGCAGGCCGCGGGCGTGAGCAGTAGGGTGTTCCGCGTCGGGGCGGCGACGATGCCGCCAGGTGATCCGGGTCGTACCACACACCCGCCGACGTCGCCGCCTGCGGAACGGCCGCGACCACCGGGCGGGCATCCGGATCCACGACCGGCAGACCGACATTCGTCGACGCGAGTACAGGAGCCATCGCCTTGTCCGACACCGCTACGTCCCCCCACGCCGGGGACGGCGCCGTCGCCGCGCTCACCCGCGCGCACGTCCCCGACGACTGGACCGACCTCGACCGCAGGGCCGTGGACACCGTTCGTGTACTGGCCGCGGACGCGGTCCAGAAGTGCGGCAGCGGACACCCCGGCACCGCGATGAGCCTGGCCCCGCTGGCGTACACGCTGTTCCAGCGCGTCATGCGGCACGACCCGGCCGACCCCGACTGGATGGGCCGCGACCGGTTCGTCCTGTCCGCCGGGCACTCCAGCCTCACCCTCTACATCCAGCTCTTCCTGGCCGGCTACGGCCTGGAGCGCGAGGACCTGGAGCAGCTGCGGAAGTGGGGTTCGCTGACCCCGGGCCACCCGGAGTGGGGCCACACCCGCGGCGTCGAGATGACCACCGGCCCGCTGGGCCAGGGGCTGTCCTCGGCCGTCGGCATGGCGATCGCGGCCCGCCGCGAGCGCGGCCTGTTCGACCCGGACGCCCCCGAGGGTTCCTCGCCGTTCGACCACCAGATCTACGTGATCGCCTCCGACGGCGACATCGAGGAGGGCGTCACCTCCGAGGCGTCGTCGCTGGCCGGTCGCCAGGAGCTGGGCAACCTCACGGTGATCTACGACGCGAACGAGATCTCCATCGAGGACGACACCAACATCGCCCTCAACGAGGACACGGCGAAGCGCTACGAGGCCTACAACTGGCACGTGCAGGTCGTCGAGGGCGGCGAGAACGTCACCGGCATCCTCGCCGCGCTGGAGGCCGCCAAGGCCGAGACCGACCGCCCGTCGATCATCATCCTGCGGACGGTGATCGGCTACCCGTCGCCGAACAAGATGAACACCGGCGCCGCGCACGGTGCCGCGCTGGGCGACGACGAGGTCCGCGAGGTCAAGAAGGTCCTCGGGTTCGACCCGGACCAGGACTTCGAGGTCGACGACGACGTCCTCGCCCACACCCGCGCGGTCGGCGAGCGCTCCCGCGCCACGCACGACTCCTGGCAGGGCACCTTCGACGAGTGGGAGCAGCGCGAGCCCGCGCGCAAGGCGCTCCTGGAGCGGCTGAAGGCCGGCCGGCTGCCCGACGGCTGGGAGGCCTCCCTCCCGCACTGGGACATCGACGAGAAGGGCATGGCCACCCGGAAGGCCTCCGGCGCCGTGCTCGGTGCGCTGGCCGACGTGCTGCCCGAGCTGTGGGGCGGCTCGGCCGACCTGGCCGAGTCGAACAACACCACGATGAAGGGTGCCGACTCGTTCGGCCCCAAGTCGGCCTCGACCGGCATGTGGACCACCTCGCCCTACGGCCGCACGCTGCACTTCGGTGTCCGCGAGCACGCCATGGGCGCGGTGCTGAACGGCATCTCGCTGCACGGCCCGACCCGGGCCTACGGCGGCACGTTCCTCGTCTTCTCCGACTACATGCGCCCGGCCGTGCGGCTCGCGGCGCTGATGAAGACGAACCCGATCTACGTGTGGACGCACGACTCGATCGGCCTCGGCGAGGACGGCCCCACCCACCAGCCGATCGAGCACCTGGCGTCGCTGCGGGCCATCCCCGGCCTGTCGATGGTGCGCCCCGGTGACGCCAACGAGACCGCCTACGCCTGGAAGGCCGCCCTGGAGCGGCCCGACGGCGGCCCGGTCGGCTTCGCGCTGACCCGCCAGAACGTCCCGACCGTCGCCGGGACCTCCGCCGAGGGCGTCGCCCGCGGTGGTTACGTGATCTCCGAGGCGTCCTCGGGCGTCCCGCAGGTGATCATCATCGCCACCGGCTCCGAGCTGCACCTGGCGCTGGCCGCCCGCGAGCAGCTCGAGGGCGAGGGCGTCGGCACCCGGGTCGTCTCGATGCCGTGCGTCGAGTGGTTCGAGGCCCAGGACGAGCAGTACCGCGAGTCGGTCCTGCCGACCGCGGTCAAGGCCCGTGTCTCGGTCGAGGCCGGCATCGCGATGCCCTGGTACCGCTACGTCGGCGAGCTCGGCCGGTCGGTGTCGATCGAGCACTTCGGTGCCAGCGCCGACCAGGCCACCCTGTTCGAGAAGTTCGGCTTCACCGCCGACACCGTCGCCACGGCCGCGCGGGAGACCCTCGCCGCGACCGAGAAGTCCTCCTGAACCGACGGCACCCGATCGCAAGGAGAGAATCATGAGCAACGATCGACTGGCCGCACTGTCCGCGGCCGGGGTGTCCATCTGGCTCGACGACCTGTCCCGGGAGCGCCTGGCCAGCGGCAACCTCGCCGCCCTGATCGAGGACAAGCACGTCGTCGGGGTGACCACCAACCCGACGATCTTCGCCGGTGCGCTGTCCGACGGCGCCGCCTACGACGAGCAGGTCCGCGAGCTGGCCGCCCGCGGCGCCGACGTCGACACCGCGATCCGCGAGATCACCGTCGCCGACGTCCAGCACGCCTGCGACGTGTTCTCCGGCACCTGGGAGCGCACCGGCGGTGTCGACGGCCGGGTCTCCCTGGAGGTGGACCCGCGCCTCGCGCACGACACCGAGGGCACCGTCGCGCAGGCCCAGGACCTGTGGAAGGCCGTCGACCGGCCCAACCTGCTGGTGAAGATCCCGGCGACCGAGGAGGGCCTGCCGGCCATCACCCGGGCGACCGCCGAGGGCATCAGCGTGAACGTGACGCTGATCTTCTCCGTCGAGCGCTACAAGCTCGTCATGGACGCCTACCTGACCGGCCTGGAGCAGGCGCGGGAGAACGGGCAGGACCTGTCCCGCATCCACTCGGTCGGCTCGTTCTTCGTGTCCCGGGTGGACTCCGAGATCGACGGCCGGCTGGAGAAGATCGGTGGTGACACCGCGCTCGGCCTGCGCGGCAAGGCGGCCGTCGCGAACTCGCGGCTGGCCTACGCCGCCTACCGCGACGCGTTCTCCGGTGCCCGCTGGGACGCCCTCGCGGAGCACGGCGCGCACGCCCAGCGCCCGCTGTGGGCCTCCACCGGGGTGAAGAACCCGGACTACCCGGACACGCTGTACGTGTCCGAGCTGGTCGTGGACAACACCGTCAACACCATGCCGGAGAAGACCCTGACGGCCTTCGCCGACCACGGTGAGGTCGACGGGGACAAGGTCAGCGACACCGCGGGCGCCTCCCAGACGGTGTTCACCGACCTGGAGGACCTCGGCATCGACCTCGACGACGTGTTCCTCACCCTGGAGAACGAGGGCGTCGAGAAGTTCGAGAAGTCCTGGACCGAGCTGCAGGACACCGTCCGCGGCCAGCTCGACTCCGCGAAGTAGTTGAACGAGGCCACTCCCGGTGGCGACGGGGCCGACCTCGGCTCCGCCGCCACCGGCGGCCCGTCCGCACCCGCACCGTCCCCGGTGCGGGTGCGGCTCGCCGGTGAGCCGTTCGCCGGAGCGGCCCGGCGGATCGCCGCCGAGCTGGCCGGCGAGACCGTCGCCTCCCGGCTCGCCGACGCCGACCCCAGCGTCTGGGGGCCCCGCGCCGCGGGGGCCCCGCCCCGGACCGGCTGGACCGGGCTCGCCGCCCGCAGCCGGCCACTCGTCGGGCAGGTCGCCGCGCTGCGCGAACGGTTCGCCGTCGCCGGTGCGCACCGGGTGCTGCTCGTCGGCACGCCCGACGCGGTCGCCGCGGCCCGCGTCGTCGCCGGCACCGACCCGGGCGGGACGCGGCTGACCGCGCTGGACTCCGCGGACCCGGTGCAGGTCGCGGAGGCGCTGTCCGGGGAGCTCGCCGAGACCGTCCTCGTCGTCGCCGACGCGGCGGGCACCGACCCCGTCGTCGCGGCCGTGACCCGGGTGGTCGCCGCCGCGATCGCCGAGGAGGTCGGCGCCGACGCCCTCGCCGCGCGCACCGTGCACCTGACCGAGCCCGGCTCGCCGCTGGACGTCCCCGGCGACCCCGGCCCGGTCGTGGTCACCCTCGACGCCGACGTCCCGGGCCGCTTCGGCGTGCTGGGCCCGCTCGGGCTGGTCCCCGCGGGGCTCGCCGGGGCGGACGTGCCCGCCGTCCTGGGCGACGCCGTCGCCGCCGAGCGCGCGCTGGCCGCCGACGACCCGGACAACCCGGCGCTGCTGCTGGCCGGCGCCCTGGCCGCGGGCCGTGGCTCGCTGCTGGCCCTGCGCGACGCCGAGCGCTCCCCTGCCCTCACCGGCTGGCTGGCCCCGCTGCTCACCGCCGCCGGGCTCACCGTCGTGCCGGTGCCGCCCGACGAGCCGGTCGGCGCGGGCCCCGCCCCGCAGGAGCCCAGCGCACCCGCGGGCGTCGTGGACGTGCACGCCGACGGCACCGGCCCGCGGCCCGGGCCGGGCCACGGCGCGGTGCGCCTCGACGCGGGCCCGGGAGCCGCGGTCGTGCTGTGGCAGGCCGCCGCGGCGCTGGCCGGGCGGGTCCTCGACACCGACCCGTTCGCGCCCGCTCCGCCCGCGCCGGCCGACGGTCCCGACCCCGAGCCGTCGTTCGTCGACGGCGGGATCGCCGTGCACGCCGGGGACTGGCTGCCGCCCGGCACCCGCACCGTCGCCGGTGCGCTCGACGCGCTGGCCGCCGTCGCCGAGGGGGCCCCCGCGGTGGTCTCGGCCTGGCTGGACCCGGAGTCCGACGCCTCGGTCGCGGTGCTGCGCGGGCCGCTGGTGGCCCGGCTCGGGCTGCCCGTCGCGTTCGGCTGGGCCCCGGCCTGCCGCAGCGGCGACACCGGCGCACCGGACGTCGCGGTGCACTGTCACCTGACCGGGAACGGTCCCGGCGGTGATCTTCCGGGGTCCGTCGGCGCGGACACCGTGCCGCACGGGCCGGGACTGGATAGCCTGCACGCGGCACAGGCCCGGGCGGTCATCGACGACCAGCGACGCCGGGGACGTCCGGTGCTCCGGCTGCACCTGACCGACCGGCTCGCCGGGCTGGTCACCCTGGCCAGGGCGGTGACATCGACACAGACGTCGACAGAGCCCCCGACAGAACCGTGACCCCGGTGCCCCGATCACGAGAACACCAGTACTAGGAGGGGCGATGCCCACCGCGAACGGCGGACGGACCAACCCGCTGCGCGACCCCCGTGACAAGCGGCTCCCCCGGATCGCCGGCCCCTGCGGACTGGTGATCTTCGGAGTGACCGGGGACCTGTCCCGCAAGAAGCTCATGCCCGCGATCTACGACCTCGCCAACCGGGGGCTGCTGCCGCCGGGCTTCGCCCTCACCGGCTTCGCCCGCCGCGACTGGGACCACGAGGACTTCGGCCAGGTCGTCTACGAGGCCGTGCGCGAGCACGCCCGCACCCCGTTCCGGCAGGAGGTGTGGGACCGCCTCGCCGAGGGGCTGCGGTTCGTCCAGGGCTCCTTCGACGACGACGCCGCCTTCGACGAGCTGGAGCGCACCGTCCGCGAGCTGGACGAGAAGCGCGGCACCGGCGGCAACCACGCGTTCTACCTGTCGATCCCGCCCGGCGCGTTCCCGGTGGTCTGCAAGCAGCTCGCCCGCTCGGGGCTGTCCGCGCAGGAGGACCCGGACGTGTGGCGCCGGGTCGTCATCGAGAAGCCGTTCGGGCACGACCTCGCCTCGGCCATCGAGCTGAACGCGATCGTCAACGACGTCTTCCCCGAGGACTCGGTGTTCCGCATCGACCACTACCTCGGCAAGGAGACCGTCCAGAACGTGCTGGCGCTGCGGTTCGCCAACCAGCTGTTCGAGCCGATCTGGAACGCCAACTACGTCGACCACGTCCAGATCACCATGGCCGAGGACATCGGCCTGGGCGGTCGTGCCGGCTACTACGACGGCATCGGCGCCGCCCGCGACGTCATCCAGAACCACCTGCTGCAGCTGCTCGCGTTCACCGCGATGGAGGAGCCGACGTCGTTCTCCTCCGACGAGCTGCGCGCCGAGAAGATCAAGGTCCTCAAGGCGGTCAAGCTCGCGCACCCGCTCGACGCCACCACCGCCCGCGGCCAGTACGAGGGCGGCTGGCAGGGCGGGGAGGAGGTGCCCGGTCTCAAGGAGGAGGAGGGCTTCAACCCGGAGTCAACCACCGAGACCTTCGCCGCGATCACCTGCGAGGTCGAGAACCGCCGCTGGGCCGGGGTGCCGTTCTACCTGCGCACCGGCAAGCGGCTGGGCCGCCGCGTCACCGAGATCGCCGTGGTGTTCAAGCGGGCCCCGCACCTGCCGTTCGACGCGACGATGACCGAGGAGCTGGGGCAGAACGCCCTGGTCATCCGGGTGCAGCCGGACGAGGGCGTCACCATGCGCTTCGGGTCCAAGGTGCCGGGCAGCCAGATGGAGGTCCGCGACGTCACGATGGACTTCGGCTACGGCAACGCCTTCACCGAGGCGTCCCCCGAGGCCTACGAGCGCCTCATCCTCGACGTGCTGCTGGGCGAGCCGTCGCTGTTCCCGGTGAACGAGGAGGTCGAGCGGTCCTGGGAGATCCTCGACCCGGTCCTGGAGCACTGGGCCGCCGACGCGCGCGGCCCGGACTCCTACCCCGCCGGGTCCTGGGGCCCGGTGTCGGCCGAGGAGATGCTGGCCCGCACCGGGCGCCACTGGAGGCGGCCGTGAGCGCACGGACGGCAGTCGCGGAGAAGACGGAGACCCCATCGTGATCATCGATCTCCCGTCGAGCACCACCTCGGCGGTCAACCGCAAGCTCGTCGAGCTCCGCGAGTCCGGCGGGGTGTTCGCGCTGGGCCGGGTGCTGACCCTGGTCGTCGTCACCGACGACGGGCCCGAGCTGGAGCGCGCCGTCGACGCCGCCAACGCGGCCAGCCGCGAGCACCCGTGCCGGGTGATCGTCCTGGCCCGCGGGCAGCGGCGGGCCTCGCCGCGGCTCGACGCCCAGATCCGGGTCGGCGGCGACGCCGGCGCCAGCGAGGTGATCGTGCTGCGCGGCTACGGGCCGCTGGCGGCCGAGGAGGCGGGGGCGGGCATGGTCATGCCGCTGCTGCTGCCGGACGCCCCGGTCGTCGCGTGGTGGCCGAACGAGGCGCCCGCCTCGCCGTCGGAGGACGCGGTGGGCCGCCTCGCGCAGCGCCGCATCACCGACGCGCTGTCGTCGAAGAACCCGGTGAAGGCGTTCGAGGCGCGCCGCAAGGACTACGCGCCCGGCGACACCGACCTGACCTGGACCCGGCTCACGCAGTGGCGGGCCCAGCTGGCGGCCGCGCTGGACGTGCCGCCGTACGAGGACATCAGCTCCGCGGTCGTCGCCGGGGAGGCGGTGTCGCCGTCCACCGAGCTGATCGCGGGCTGGCTCGCCGCGAGCCTGGGGGTGAAGGTGAAGCGCTCGCCGTCGGAGAAGGACAACGGGCTCTCGCTGGTCCGGCTGACGCGCCCGTCCGGTGACGTCGAGCTGGCCCGCCCGGACGGCAAGACCGCCCGGCTGACCCAGCCCGGCCAGCCGGAACGGCTGATCGCGCTGGCCCGGCGGCACGTGTCGGACTGCCTCGCCGAGGAGCTGCGCAGGCTCGACCCGGACGAGGTCTACGCCGAGGCCCTCGCCGGGGTGGCGAAGGTGACCCGCGGCCGCACCCCGGTGAAGGTGCGCGCGTGAGCGCCGCGACGCAGGTCCAGGTCGCGGTGCACCCGGACAAGGACGCACTCGCCGCGGCGACCGCGGCCCGGCTGGTCACCGCACTGGTGGACCTGCAGGCCGCGGGCACCGTCCCCCGGCTGGTGCTCACCGGCGGCGGGGTCGGGATCCAGCTGCTGCGCGACGTCGCCGCCTCCCCGGCGCGCGACGCCGTCGACTGGGCCCGGGTGGACCTGTTCTGGGGCGACGAGCGCTTCGTGCCCGCCGACGACGACGAGCGCAACGACCGCCAGGCCCGCGAGGCCCTGCTCGACGCGCTGCCGCTGGACCCGGCCCGGGTGCACCCGATGCCCGCGGCCCCGGCGGGCGGCGGCACCCGCGACGACGCCCTCGCCGCGGCCGCCGACTACGCCCGGCTGCTCGACGACCTGGCCGGCCCCGACGAGGACGGCGTCCCCGCGTTCGACGTGACCCTGGTCGGGATGGGCGAGGAGGGCCACACCCTGTCGGTGTTCCCCGACTCCCCCGCCGTGCACGAGCAGGCGGCGACGGTCGTCGCGGTGTTCGACTGCCCGAAGCCGCCGCCGACCCGGATCTCGCTGACCCTGGCCGCGGCGCGCCGCTCCCGCGAGGTGTGGGTGGTGGCCGCCGGGGCGGGCAAGGCACCGGCCGTCGCGGGTGCGCTCACCGGCACGCCGGAGACCGAGCTGCCGGTCGGTGGGGCCCGCGGCACCGTCACGACCCGCTGGCTGCTCGACACCGAGGCCGCCGCGGACCTGCCCGACGGGTTCGTCGCCCGGGTCTCCTGACGGGCGGCCCCCGGATGTGAGATGCCGCGCCCGGGCGGGGTGTCGCACGTGGACCTGCGGTTAGGGTCCCCGTCATGCGTATCGGCACCCCGCTCGGCCCGGACCCCACCCGCGTGCTGCTGCTCGGCTCGGGTGAGCTGGGCAAGGAGGTCGCGATCGCGTTCCAGCGCCTGGGCGTGGAGGTCGTCGCCGTCGACCGCTACCCGCACGCCCCCGCCCACCAGGTGGCGCACCGCTGGCACGCGATCGACATGACCGACCCGGTGACGCTGGCGACGCTCATCGAGCAGGAGGCGCCCGACCTCGTCATCCCCGAGATCGAGGCCATCGCCACCGGCGCCCTGCTGGAGATCGAGGCGGCCGGCACGACCGTGGTGCCCACCGCGCGGGCCGCGAAGCTGACCATGGACCGCGAGGGCATCCGGCGCCTCGCCGCCGAGGAGCTGGGCCTGCCCACCTCCCCGTACGTCTTCGCCGACACCCTCGACGAGGTCCGCGAGGCCGTCGCGACGGTCGGGCTGCCGTGCGTCCTCAAGCCGGTGATGTCGTCGTCGGGCAAGGGGCAGTCGGTGCTCACGACCGTGGACGACGCCGAGGCGGCCTGGGAGTACGCCCGCACCGGCGCCCGGGTGTCGAACCCGCGGGTGATCGTCGAGGGCTTCGTCGAGTTCGACTACGAGATCACCCAGCTCACCGTCCGGCACGCCGGCGGCACCGCGTTCTGCGAGCCGATCGGGCACCGCCAGGAGAACGGCGACTACGTCGAGTCCTGGCAGCCCCAGCCC
Source organism: Pseudonocardia sp. ICBG601 (assembly GCF_020496245.1). Taxonomy (NCBI): domain Bacteria; kingdom Bacillati; phylum Actinomycetota; class Actinomycetes; order Pseudonocardiales; family Pseudonocardiaceae; genus Pseudonocardia; species Pseudonocardia sp. ICBG601. The sequence continues at coordinate 763,459 of NZ_JAHLJA010000150.1, forward strand.
ATGTCCGACGCCGCGCTGGCCGCCGCCCGCGACGTCTCCGCCCGGATCACCGAGGCGCTCGGCGGGTGGGGCCTGTTCGGGGTGGAGCTGTTCGTCCGCGGCGACGAGGTGCTGTTCTCCGAGGTCAGCCCGCGCCCGCACGACACCGGCCTGGTCACCCTGGCGACCCAGCGGCTCTCGGAGTTCGAGCTGCACGCCCGCGCCGTGCTCGGCCTGCCGGTGGACACCGCGCTGCGCTCCCCCGGTGCGTCGGCGGTGGTCTACGGCGGCAAGGAGATGGACGCCCCCGCCTACGAGGGCGTCGCCGAGGCGCTCGCGGTCGAGGGTGCGGACCTGCGGCTGTTCGGCAAGCCCACCGCGACCGAGCGACGCCGGATGGGCGTCGCGGTCGCCCACGCCGACGACGTCGACACGGCCCGGGAGCGCGCGACCCGCGCCGCCGGGCTGGTGCGACCGGTCCCCCGGGAGCGATGAGCGGGGCGCTCCGCGCCGGTCTCCCCTCGTGTGACGCCGAGAGCCGGCGTCGCGGGGAGGGGACGACATCATGAAGCCGATCACGCCGTGCCTGTGGTTCGACGGCGTCGCCGAGGAGGCGGCACGGTTCTACACCGGCATCTTCCCGGACTCCGGCATCGACACCGTCATGCACTACGGCCCGGAGGTCCCCGACCAGGAGGGCCGGGTCCTGACCGTGGGGTTCCGGATCAACGGCCAGCCCTACACCGCGCTGAACGGCGGCCCGGTGTTCACCCTCTCCGAGGCGATCTCGATGGAGGTGCACTGCGAGTCCGTCGAGGAGGTCGACCGCTACTGGGACGCCCTCGCCGACGGCGGTGTCGAGCAGCCCTGCGGGTGGCTCAAGGACCGCTACGGGGTGTCCTGGCAGGTGATCCCGCCCGGCGTGCGGGAGTGGCTGACCTCACCGGACGCCGACGCCCGGTCCCGGGTCGCGCGGGCCGTGTACGCCACCCACGGCAAGCTTGACGCCGTCGCCCTGGAGAAGGCCTACCGCGGGTAGCCTGGCCGGGTGGCTCGGACCGGACTCGTCGTGGCCGGCGCCGGGGCGCGCGGGGCCTACGAGGCGGGCGCGCTGACCGAGCTCCTGCCGCGGATGGCGCGGCGGTGGTCGGCGCCGTCGGTACTGGTCGGCACGAGTGCCGGCGCGCTGAACGTGGCGGCGCTGGCCGGGCTGTCCGACGTCGCCCCGGACGCCGCGGCCGCCGAGCTCGTCGCCCGCTGGTCCTCGGTGCGCACCGACGAGGTCGTGGCGTTGCCGTCGTCGGCGGTGGAGGCGACCGCGGCCTACCTCGGGGACCTCGCCGGTGTCCCGTCGTGGCTGCGCAGGCTGCTGCTGGTGCCGGACCGGGTGACCCGCCTCCTCGACGCCGACCGGCTGCGCCCGGTGGTGGACCGGGTCGTCGACTGGGACCGGCTGCACGACGCCGTCGCCCGCGGCCGGGTCGACGCCGTCGGGGTGGCGTGCACCGCCGCCGGGACCGGCGGGACCACGGTGTTCGTCGAGCGCGGGCCGGACGTGGCGCTGCCGCCGTACGACCCGGGGCGCGACATCCGCTACGTCGACGCCCGGCTGGGCCCGGACCATCTGCTCGCCTCGGCGGCGGTGCCGGTGCTGTTCGCGCCGCGCCGCATCGAGGGCGAGGCGGCCGGCTGGTACCTCGACGGCGGGGTCCGGCTCAACACCCCGCTCAAGCCCGCGCTGCGCCTGGGCGCGGACCGGGTCGGCGTCGTCGCGACGACACCGGACGTCCCGTTCGGCGAGTCCGCCGCGGCGCTGTCCCCGGCGGACCGGGTGCCCGACGTGTACGCGGTCGCCGCGCTGGCGCTGCGCATCGTGCTGGGCGCCGGGGTGACCGAGGACCTGCGGACCCTGCGTGCGGTCAACGCGCTGGTCGACCGCGGTGAGGACCGGCGGCACCGCCGGATCGCGACCTGGTTCGCCGGGCCGCCGGCCGACCGGGCCACCGAGCTGGCGGAGCTGGCCGACGCGGTGCGCCGCCGCGAGTACGGCGGGCTGCGCGCGCTGCGGAACCCGTCGCTGGCGGTCCTGGAACGGCTGGTGGGCGGCGCGGTGCCGGACGCCGACACCACTCACGGCGCGGAGCTGCTCAGCTTCCTGTTCTTCGACCCGGTGTTCGCCGCCGCGGCGGCGGAGCTGGGTGCGGCGCACGCCGCGGGCGCCGTCGCCCCCGAGGGCGGGGCGGCGCGTCGCCGGACGGCCCGTCCGGCGACGCGCTGAGGGCTCAGACGGCGTCGCTGCCGCGTTCGCCCGTGCGGACCCGCACGATGGTCTCGACCGGCTGCACCCAGATCTTGCCGTCGCCGATCTTGCCGGTGCGGGACGCCTCGACGATGGCGTCGACGACCTTGTCGGCGATCTCGTCGTCGACGACGGTCTCGATGCGCACCTTCGGCACGTAGTCCACCGAGTACTCCGCGCCGCGGTAGATCTCGGTGTGCCCCTTCTGCCTGCCGTGCCCGCGGACCTCCCCGACGGTCAGCCCGAGCACCGCGAGGTGTTCGAGCGCCCCGCGGACGTCCTCCAGCGCGAACGGCTTGACGATGGCGGTGACGAGCTTCATCGGGTCTCCCCCACGGGCTCGCGGGTGGCCGGCGTCGCGGGGCGGGAGGCCCCGGCGAGCGCGCGGGTGCCCAGCGACGAGAAGTCGTAGGCGGTCTCGGCGTGCTCGGTCTCGTCGATGCCGGTGGCCTCGTTCTCCTCGTCGATGCGGAACCCGATGGTCACCTTGATCAGGTAGCCGAGGACCAGCGCGACGACGAAGGAGTACAGCAGCACCGCACCCGCGGCGAGCGCCTGGCGGCCCAGCTGGACCAGCCCGCCGCCGTAGAACAGGCCGTTGTCGCCGACGGCGGCGGAGTTGACGCTGTTGTCGCCGAAGAAGCCGATGAGCAGGGTGCCCACGATGCCGCCGACGAGGTGGACGCCGACGACGTCGAGGGAGTCGTCGAGGCCGAAGCGGAACTTCAGCCCGACGGCCAGCGCGCACACCGCACCGGCGATGAGCCCGATGGCCAGCGCCCCGACCGGCTGCACGAACCCGCAGGCCGGGGTGATCGCGACCAGCCCGGCGACGGCACCCGAGGCCGCACCGAGGGTGGTGGGGTGGCCGTCGCGGAACTGCTCCACGAGCAGCCACCCGATCAGCGCGGTGGCGGTGGCGAGCATGGTGTTGGTGAACGCCGTGGCGGCGAGGTCGCCGGCAGCGAGCGCGGAACCGGCGTTGAAGCCGAACCAGCCGAACCACAGCAGCGCCATGCCCAGCAGCACGAAGGGCAGGTTGTGCGGGCGCATCGGCTCGCGCGGCCAGCCGCGCCGCTTGCCGAGCACGATCGCCAGCGCGAGCGCCGCGGCACCGGCGTTGATGTGTACCGCGGTGCCACCGGCGAAGTCCTCGGCCTTGAGGGTGTTGGCGATCCAGCCGCCGACGTTGTCCGGGCCGGTGAAGCCGTCGAAGGCGAACACCCAGTGCGCGACCGGGAAGTACACGATGCTCACCCACAGCACGACGAACGCGGTCCAGCCCCAGAACTTCGTGCGGTCCGCGACGGCGCCGGAGATCAGCGCCGGGGTGATGACCGCGAACATGAGCTGGAACATCACGAACGCCAGCGCGGGCAGGGCGTCGGGGCCCGGCCACGGGGCCGAGTCGCTGCCGACGCCGACCATCGCGCCGACGGTGTTCGCCAGCCCGGCGAACTCCCCGCCGCCGATCAGGCCGCCGCCCACGTCGTTGCCGAAGGCCCAGCTGTAGCCGTACAGCGCCCACAGGACGCTGACCACGGCCAGGCAGATGGTGCTCATCATCAGCATGTTGAGCACGGACTTGCTGCGGGTCATCCCGCCGTAGAAGAACGCCAGTCCCGGCGTCATCAACATCACCAGCGCGGCGCTGACCAGCACCCACGCGGTGTCTCCCGCATTCACGCCCACGCGTGCCCTCCGTTGGTCTCGTCCCGACCCCGGCACAGATGTTTCGCGGGCGGTGTTTCACGGAGAGACGGTGCGCGGTTTCCTGTGGGTGTCGGGTCCGGGCATCCGGCACGCCACGCGCAGACGCCGCCGACGCGACACACGACGCAGCCGGGACCGACGGTCCGAACCCGGACCGGGCGCACCGATGAGTTCCGGCGACGGCCCCGGTCTCCTCTGCAACGGCGGCCCCGGCCCGGGACCGCGAGCACCGAGGGAGCCCGCCATGACCACCACCACCCGTACCGGGACCGCGTCCACCACCTCCGCCACCCGTCGCCCGCGGGCCGCCACCGTCGGCCTGTGGGTGCTGCAGGTGCTGCTGGCGGGGGTCTTCGTGATGGCGGCGCTGCCGAAGGTGAACGCCGACCCGGTCGCGGTCGCCGGGTTCGACCTGCTGGGCCTGGGGACCGTCGGCATGGTCGTGGTCGGCTGGCTGGAGCTGGCCGGCGCGGTCGCCCTGCTGGTCCCGCGGCTGTGCGGGCTCGCCGCCGTCTGCCAGGTCGCGCTGATGGTCGGGGCCACCGCGGTCACCGTGGTGCTGATGCCCGCGATGGTCGCGTTCCCGGCACTGACCCTGGTGGCGGTCTGCGTGGTCGCGTGGGCCCGCCGCCGCGACACCGCGGCCCTGCTGCGCGGCCTGCGCCGCTGACCGCCCGCACGGCGACGGCCCGTCCCCCTGGTCCGGGGGACGGGCCGTCGTGGTGCGGGTGGGGCTCAGCCGATCCCGTCAGCCGATCCCGTCAGCCCATCTCGTCGAGCCGGCCGTTCGTGTAGTCGTCGTAGGCGGCGAGGTCGAGGAAGCCGTGACCGCAGTAGTTGAACAGGATCACCTTCTCCTCCCCGGTCTCCTTCGCGGCGAGCGCCTCGTCGATGGTGGCGGCGATGGCGTGCCCGCACTCCGGCGCCGGGATCTTGCCCTCGGTGCGCGCGAACTGGATGGCGGCCTCGAACACCTTCCCCTGCGGGTAGGCGACGGCCTCCATCCGCTCGTCCTTGACCAGCGAGGACACCAGCGGCGAGTCACCGTGGTAGCGCAGCCCGCCGGCGTGGATCGACGGCGGCACGAAGTCGTGGCCCAGGGTGTACATCGGCATCAGCGGGGTGAGGCCCGCGGTGTCGCCGAAGTCGTAGTCGTAGCGGCCCTGGGTCAGCGTCGGGCACGACAGCGGCTCGACGGCGAGCAGCCGCACGCCGGAGTCCGGCACGAACGGGAAGGCGATCCCGCCCAGGTTGGAGCCGCCACCGCACGGCGCGATGACGACGTCGGGCAGCCGCTCCCCCGCCAGCGCCAGCTGTTCCTTCGCCTCCAGACCGATCATGGTCTGGTGGAGCAGCACGTGGTTGAGCACCGAGCCGAGCGCGTAGTGGGTGTCGGAGCGGCCGACGCAGTCGCGGACCGCGTCGGAGATGGCCGAGCCCAGCGAGCCGGGGTGGTCGGGCTCGTCGACGGGCGACGGCACGACCTCGCCGCCCCAGGTCTCGATCGCGATCCGCCGGTAGGGCTTCTGCCCGAAGGACGCCCGCACCATGTAGACCTTCAGGTCCAGGTCGAACTGGGCCGCGGCGAACGACAGCGCGGTCCCCCACTGGCCGGCGCCGGTCTCGGTGGTGAGCCGGGTGGTGCCCTCGCGGGCGTTGTAGAACGCCTGGGCCACGGCCGTGTTGGTCTTGTGGCTGCCCGAGGGCGAGATGGACTCGTCCTTGAAGTAGATCCGCGCCGGGGTGCCCAGCGCCTTCTCCAGCCGGATCGCGCGGACCAGCGGCGTGGGCCGCCACAGCCTCAGGATGTCGAGGACCTCACCGGGGACGTCGATCCACGGCTCGGCGCTGACCTCCTGCTCGATCAGGGCGGTCGGGAACAGCGGCGCCAGGTCCTCGGGGACGACCGGCTCGCGGGTCCCGGGGTGCAGGGGCGGCTGCGGCGGCGTCGGCAGGTGCGGCACGACGTTGAACCATGCCGAGGGGATCCGGTCCGGGGGCAGCGTCCAGCGGCTCATGACCACCGAATCTAACCCGGACGTGCGCCCGGTCACGACCCGGGCGCGCCGTGGGACCGGGTCAGAGCTCCCGGGAGGCCCGCAGCCGGCCGAGGGCCTCCTCCAGGATGGCCTCGCCGTCGGCGTCGCTGCGCCGCTCCTTCACGTACGCCAGGTGCGTCTTGTACGGCTCGGTGCGGGGCGCGGCGGGCGGGTTCTCCGCGTCACGTCCGCCCGGCAGCCCGCAGCGCGGGCAGTCCCAGGTCTCGGGGACCTCGGCCTCCGCGGCGAACCAGGTGTTGTTGACGTGCCCGTTCGCGCAGTAGAACGGGATGCGCTCGCGCGGGGCGGTCTCGCCCCGCTCGTTCTCGCCCATCGGTCCCGCACCGACCCGGGTACCGCGGATCGCGTTGCCGCCTGCCATGTCCCGCTCCCTCTCGTCCGTCCGACCGTCAGCCGGTGGCCAGCAGCAGGCCGTTGCCGACCACCGCGATGAGCCAGATGAGGCCGACGAAGACCGTGTAGCGAGCGATGTTGCGGTCCGCCGCCGCCGAGCCGGACAGGCTCGACTGCACGCCGCCACCGAAGAGACTGGTCAGACCACCACCCTTGCTGCGCTGCAGCAGGACCATCGCGATCAGCAGGAGGCTGGTCACGATCAGGATGATCTGGAGGGTCAGGATCACGTGCGCTTCCCCATCAGTGGTCGCTCGCCGGAGTGGCCGAGAATACTCCAGCGGCCCCGGCCCCCTCTGACAGGGGACCGGGGCCGCGGGAACGGTACGGAGCGGGCCGCCTACGGCAGCGGACCACCCGCGGCGATCGCCGACAGCTTGGCGAACTCCTCGGCGTCCAGGCTGGCGCCGCCGACGAGTGCGCCGTCGACGTCGGTCTGGGCCACGATCTCGCCCACGTTCGACGACTTCACCGAGCCGCCGTAGAGGACGCGGACCGTCCCGGCGACCTCGTCGGAGTACAGCTCGGCCAGCGTCGCGCGCAGCGCGGCACAGACCTCCTGCGCGTCGGCCGGGCCCGCCACCTTGCCGGTGCCGATCGCCCAGACCGGCTCGTAGGCGAGCACGAGACCGGCCGCCTGCTCGGCGGTGACGCCCTTCAGCGCCCCGCGCAGCTGGTCGGTGCAGTGCTGCACGTGGGTGCCCGCCTCGCGGACGTCCAGGCCCTCGCCGACGCACAGGATCGGGGTGATCCCGTGCTTGAGCGCGGCGAGCACCTTGGCGTTGACGACCGCGTCGTCCTCGCCGTGGATCTCGCGGCGCTCCGAGTGCCCGACGGCGACGTAGGTGCAGCCCAGCTTGGCCAGCATGACGCCCGACACGTCACCGGTGTAGGCACCGGAGTCGTGCGGGGACAGGTCCTGGGCGCCGTGCACGAGGCGCAGCTTGTCGCCGTCGATCAGCGTCTGCACGCTGCGGATGTCGGTGAACGGCGGCAGGACGGCCACCTCGACCTTGTCGAGGTACCGGTCGGGCAGGGCGAAGGCGAGCTTCTGCACCACCGCGATGGCCTCGAGGTGGTTGAGGTTCATCTTCCAGTTGCCCGCGATGAGGGGCTTGCGGGTGGCCATCAGGCGTCCTCCTCCAGCACGGCGACGCCCGGCAGGGTCGCGCCCTCCAGGAACTCCAGGGACGCGCCGCCCCCGGTGGAGATGTGGGAGAACGCGTCCTCGGCGATGCCGAGCGCCCGGACCGCGGCGGCGGAGTCCCCGCCACCGACGACGGAGAAGGCGTCGCCGTCGGCGATCGCCTGCGCGACACCGCGGGTGCCCTCGGCGAACGGCGCCAGCTCGAACACGCCCATCGGGCCGTTCCAGAAGATCGTCTTCGCGTCGGCGATGCGGGCCGCGAACTCCCGCACCGAGTCGGGCCCGATGTCGAGGCCCATCCAGCCGTCGTCGATCCCGTCCACCGGCACGGTCCTCGTGGTCGCGTCCGCGGAGAACGCGTCGGCGACGACGACGTCGGTCGGGAGGACGATCTTGCCGGACTCCAGGAGTGTCCGGCAGGTGTCGACCTGGTCGGACTCCAGCAGCGAGGAGCCGACGCCGTGGCCCTGCGCGGCGAGGAACGTGAAGCACATCCCGCCGCCGACGAGCAGCGTGTCGACCTTCGGCAGCAGCGCCTCGATCACGGCCAGCTTGTCCGAGACCTTGGAGCCGCCGAGCACGACCGCGTACGGCCGCTCCGGCGAGCCGGTGAGCGTGCGGAGCACCTCGACCTCGGACAGGACGAGCCCGCCGGCGTAGGCGTCGAGCCGCTGCGCGACGTCGTAGACCGACGCCTGCTTGCGGTGCACCACGCCGAACCCGTCGGAGACGAACGCCGCGTCGTCGCCGACCAGGGCGACGAGCTCGTCGGCGAACGCGCCGCGCTCGGCGTCGTCCTTGCTGGTCTCGCGGGCGTCGAACCGGATGTTGTCCAGCATCACGACGTCACCGGCGGCCATCGACGGCAGCGGCTTGCCGAGCTCGACCAGGCGCACCGGGGCGCCGAGCAGCTCGCCGAGCCGCTGTGCGACCGGGGCGAGCGAGAGCTTCTCGTCGGGCCCGTTCTTCGGACGGCCGAGGTGCGCGGTGACGACGACCTGGGCGCCCCCCTCGTAGAGGGCGTTGATCGTCGGCACGGACGCGCGGATGCGGCCGTCGTCGGTGATGTTCCGGTCGTCGTCGAGGGGAACGTTCAGATCGGAGCGGACCAGCACGGTCCGGCCCTGTACGCCCTCGGCGACGAGGTCGTCGAGGGTCCTCACAGCTTCGACGCCACCAGACCGGTGATGTCGACGAGGCGGTTGGAGTAGCCCCACTCGTTGTCGTACCAGCCGACGATCTTGACCTGGTTGCCGATGACCTTGGTCAGGCCCGAGTCGTAGATGCATGAGTGCGGGTCGGTCACGATGTCGGAGGAGACGATCGGGTCCTCGGTGTACTTCAGGACGCCCTTGAGCGGGCCCTCGGCGGCGGCCTTCATCGCGGCGTTGATCTCCGCGGCGGTGACCTCCTTGCGGACCTCGACGGTCAGGTCGGTGGCCGAGCCGGTGGGGATCGGCACCCGCAGCGCGTAGCCGTCGAGCTTGCCCTTGAGGTGCGGCATGACCAGCGAGATCGCCTTCGCCGCACCGGTGGAGGTGGGGACGATGTTCAGGGCGGCGGCGCGGGCGCGGCGCAGGTCCTTGTGCGGGCCGTCCTGCAGGTTCTGGTCCTGGGTGTAGGCGTGGATCGTGGTCATCAGACCCTTCTCGATCCCGGCCAGGTCGTCGAGCACCTTCGCCATCGGCGCGAGGCAGTTGGTGGTGCAGGACGCGTTCGAGACGATGGTCTGCGAACCGTCGTAGTCGCCGTCGTTGACGCCCTTGACGATGGTGATGTCCTCGTCGGTCGCCGGAGCGGAGATGACGACCTTCTTGGCGCCGCCGTCGAGGTGCTTGGCCGCGGCCTCGCGCTTGGTGAAGATGCCGGTCGACTCGACGACGACGTCGACGCCCAGGTCCTTCCAGGGCAGCTCGGCGGGGTCGCGGACGGCCAGGCCCTTGAAGCCCTTGCCGTCGACGACGATCTCGTCGCCGGAGGTGGAGACCTCGTAGGGCAGGCGCCCGAGGATCGAGTCGTACTTCAGCAGGTGCGCGAGCGTCGCGTTGTCGGTGATGTCGTTCACCGCGACGATCTCGATGTCCGTGGTGCCGGCGGCGCGCTGGGCGTCCACCGCCCGCCAGAAGTTCCGGCCGATGCGGCCGAAGCCGTTGACTCCTACGCGGACCGTCACAGATGCCTCCAGGGCTCGTCGTGCCTGTCGTCTTCTCCCCCGGCCCGCCGGGTCCCGGCGGTGGGGTGTGGCAGGTCGATCGCGGGTCGGCACCCGGGTGGGCGCCGGCGCGTGCCGTGCTCGGCAGCCACCCTATCGGCGCATCGGCCGTCGCGACCCCCGTAGGGCCCGTGACCTGCGCCGCGCTCGGGGATCGGGCGCGGTCGGGCCGCTCCGGACGGTCCCCGGTGTGGGGACGGACCGGTACCGGCCGGTATCCGGACACGCGACGGCCCCGTGCCCGGGCGGGTCACGGGGCCGTCGCGGGCGGGCTCAGGCCAGGCGGAGCAGGCGGCGCCAGCCCGGACGGGTGTCGGGGACGTCGGCGGCGGCGCGCTCGTCGTCGGAGAAGCCCTCGACCGGCTCGTGCGGACGCCCGTCGCGGGCGCGGGTCACGAACGCCGAGGCCGCGGACAGCGCGGCGGTCACGCCGGTCGCACCCGGACCCGCGGTGATGGTGGCGGTGACCGGCACGCCGAAGCGCTCGGCCCCGTCGCCCGCGGGCCGCTCGGCGACGGCGACGGCGGCGTCCCCGCCCTCGCCCCGGTTCTCCCCGGACGCGGCCGCCCGGGCACCCGCGGCGGCCGGGATCGTGCCGGTGGTCACGTCGACCAGCACGAACTCCCAGGCGTAGGTGCTCTGCTGGTGGACGATGCGCTCGCGGACCGCGGAGGTGTCGCCGACGGCGCCCTCCCCGACGAGCAGGACGACGACCCGCTCGGGGCGGTCGGCCTCGTCGCGGGCGGCGAGCTCGTCGCCGACGGCGCCGAGCAGCCGGGCCGCGCCGCCGCGCAGGTCCGGGCCGCCCAGCGGGCGCAGCTTCGCGGGCAGTGCGGTGCGGGCCTCGGCGGCACCGACCGGGACGGCGGGCGGGTGCGTGCCGTCGGGCAGCGAGCGGGTGAGGTCGTCCCCGGTGGCGACGACGACCTGCAGGTGACCGTCGTGGGCGTCCTGCTCGGCGAGCAGGTCCGCCAGACCGGAGCGCAGTGCGGGCAGGAGCGGCCGCAGCATGCTGGATCGATCGAGATGAACGGCGAGGAGGGTGGAGCCCGGGATCGTCACGGCGGCATCATGCCCGACGCCCCGCACCCCCCTCGTGACGGGGTGTGACCGCGGTCAGCGCCCGCCGCCCTCCTCCTCCAGCATCTCGGCGGTGACGGCGGACTCGGTGTCGGGGATGCCGAGCTCGGCGGCCTTCTTGTCCGCGGTCTGGAGCAGCCGCCGGATCCGGCCGGCCACCGCGTCCTTGGTCATCGGCGGGTCGGCCAGCTGGCCCAGCTCCTCCAGCGACGCCTGGGTGTGCTCGGCCCGCAGCCGCCCGGCGGCCTGCAGGTGCTCGGGCACCTCGTCGCCGAGGATCTCCAGGGCGCGGCTGACCCGGGCCGCCGCGGCGACCGCGGCCCGCGCCGAGCGGCGCAGGTTGGCGTCGTCGAAGTTCGCGAGCCGGTTCGCCGTCGCCCGGACCTCGCGGCGCATCCGCCGCTCCTCCCAGGACAGGACGCTCTGGTGGGCGCCCATCCGGGTCAGCAGCGCGCCGATCGCGTCGCCGTCGCGGACGACGACCCGGTCGGCGCCGCGGACCTCGCGGGCCTTCGCCGCGACGCCCAGCCTGCGTGCCGCGCCGACCAGGGCCAGCGCGGCCTCGGGGCCGGGGCAGGTGACCTCCAGTGCGGAGCTGCGGCCCGGCTCGGTGAGCGACCCGTGCGCGAGGAACGCGCCGCGCCAGGCGGCCTCGGCGTCGGACAGGTCACCGGAGACGACGGGCGGCGGCAGCCCGCGCACCGGGCGGCCGCGGTTGTCGAGCAGCCCGGTCTGGCGGGCGAGTCCCTCGCCGTCGCGGATCACCCGGATCACGTAGCGGGCGCTGCGGCGCAGCCCGCCCGCGGTGATCACGTGCGCGTCGGCGGTGTGGCCGTAGAGCTCGTGGATCTCGCGGCGCAGCCTGCGGGCGACCGAGCCGGTGTCGACCTCGGCCTCGATCACCACCCGGCCGCCCACGATGTGCAGGCCGCCTGCGAAGCGGAGCAACGAGGCGACCTCCGCGCGCCGCGACGACTGCTTGGTGACGGTGAGCCGGCTCAGCTCGTCCTTCACCGTGGCGGTCATGGCCATCGGGAGCTCCTTCCGCGCTGCGGGCTGTCGTGCTGCGGGCTGTCGTGCGTGCCGTTCTCCGTCGGGACCCGGCCGGGGGTCAGAGCGCCGAACACGTCGGCGAGTGCCCCGGCCAGTGCGTCCGGGTCGTGCCGCGGGGTCGCCGCCCGGGCGTCGGCGACGGCGGCCGGCCACACCCGTCCGCCGGGGACCAGCAGGTCGGCGGCGGCCGCGTCCAGCCGGTCCGGCAGGCTCACCGACCCGGCGTCGGCCAGGACGGCGTGCACCCGCAGACCGGGAGCGTGCCCGGACAGTACTTCAAGGTGCTGTTCGGGGGAGAAACCGGCGGTCTCCCCCGGCTCGGGGGCCAGGTTGAGCAGCACGACCCGGGCCGCCGGGGTCTCCAGCAGCGCGTCGCGCAGCCCGGGCACGAGCAGGTGCGGGAGCACGCTGGTGAACCACGAACCGGGTCCGAGGAGCACGACGTCGGCGTCGCGCACCGCGCGGACGGCCTCGTCGCAGGCGGGTGGGTCGGCGGGCCGCAGCCAGACCCGGCGCACCCGGCCCGGGGTGGAGGCGACGGCGACCTGGCCGCGGATCAGGTGGGCGCCGTCGACGCCGTCCAGCGCGACCTCCGCCTCGATGTCCAGCGGCACCCGGGCCATCGGCAGGACCCGTCCGGCGCAGCCCATCAGCTCGCCGACGGTCGCCAGTGCGCGCACGGGGTCGCCGTCGCGTTCCAGCAGCCCGGCGAGCAGCAGGTTGCCCACCGCGTGCCCGGCCAGCGCGCCGGTCCCGCCGAAGCGGTGCTGGACCAGCCCGGACCAGAAGCGGCCCCGCTCGTCGTCGCCGGCCAGCGCCGCGAGGGCCATCCGCAGGTCGCCGGGCGGGAGCAGGCCGAGCTCGCGGCGCAGCCGCCCCGAGGAGCCGCCGTCGTCGGCGACGGTGACCACGGCGGTGATGTCGGTGACCGGCGGGCAGCGGCGCAGTGCGGTCAGCGTGGCGTGCAGGCCGTGCCCACCGCCGAGCGCGACCACCCGCAGTCCCCCGGTGCGCTCGGGTGGGCGTGGGCTCACTCGCGCCCCATGTCGCGGTGCTCGACGTTGACCTGGATGCCCTCGCGGTCGGCGAGCCGGCGCCCGATCTCCTCCGAGATCGCCACCGAGCGGTGCTTGCCGCCGGTGCAGCCGACGGCCACGGTCAGGTACCGCTTGCCCTCGCGCCGGTACCCGGCGCCGACGAGGTCGAGCAGCTCCAGGTAGCGGTCGACGAACTCCTCCGCGCCCTCCTGGGACAGCACGTAGTCGCTGACCTCCCGGTCGCGGCCGGTGAACGGGCGCAGCTCGGGGATCCAGTGCGGGTTGGGCAGGAACCGCACGTCGACGACGAGGTCGGAGTCCAGCGGCAGCCCGTACTTGTAGCCGAACGACAGCACCGTCACCCGGGTCGCGGCGTGCGCGCTCTCCTGGGCGAACGAGCCCTCGATCCGGGTGCGCAGGTCGTGCACCGACAGGTTCGAGGTGTCGACGACGAGGTCGGCGTCCTCGCGCAGCGGCCGCAGCACCTCGCGCTCGGCGTTGAGGCCGTCGGTGATGCGCCCGGAGCCCTGCAGCGGGTGCGAGCGGCGGTTCTGCTCGAAGCGGCGCACCAGCACCGCGTCGGAGGCCTCCAGGAACAGCAGCTTGGGCCGGTAGCCGCGGCCGTCGAGGTCCTTGATGACGGCACCGAGGTCGTCGGTGAACGCGCGGGAGCGCACGTCCATCACCACCGCGATCCGGGCCACCTCGCCCCGGGCCCGCGACCCCAGCTCGACCATCGTGGCGATGAGCTCGGGCGGCAGGTTGTCCACCACGAACCAGCCCAGGTCCTCCAGGACCTTCGCTGCGGTGCTGCGCCCGGCCCCGGACAGGCCGCTGACCACCGCGACCTCGATCCCCGGGCCCGCGGTCACCTCGCCGTTGTCGTCGGTCATGCCTTCTCCCCCTCGGTTCCGGCGTGCAGGGCCGCGACCACGGACTCGGCGGTCCGGCGACCGAAGCCGGGCACACCGGCGATCTCGTCGACGTCGGCGGCGCGCAGCTTGCGCACCGACCCGAAGTGCTTGAGCAGCGCCTGCTTGCGGGCCGGGCCGAGCCCGGGGACCCCGTCGAGAGCGGACGCCGTCATGCCCTGCGAACGACGCTGGCGGTGATAGGTGATGGCGAACCGGTGCGCCTCGTCCCGGATCCGCTGCAGCAGGTAGAGCCCCTCGCTGGTCCGGGACAGGATCACCGGGTCGGTGTCGTGGGGCAGCCAGACCTCCTCGAGGCGCTTGGCGAGCCCGCACACCGCGACGTCGGTGATCCCCAGCCCGGCCAGCTCCGCGGCCGCCGCGTCGACCTGCGGCTTCGCACCGTCGACGACGAGCAGGTTCGGGGGGTAGGCGAACTTCTTGGGCCGCCCGGTCTCGGGGTCGATCCCGGTGCGCACGGTGTCGCCCGGCGCGACCTCCCCGGAGCCCTCGGTGGGGGCCGGCTCGTCGGCCGTCTCGGCCAGGTAGCGGCGGAACCTGCGCCGCACCACCTCGGCGATCGAGGCGACGTCGCCCTCCTGTGCCGCGTCGCGGATCTCGAAGCGGCGGTACTCGGACTTGCGGGGCAGCCCGTCCTCGAAGACCACCAGCGACGCGACCACGTTCGTGCCCTGCACGTGGCTGATGTCGATGCACTCGATGCGCAGCGGCGCCTGGTCGAGCTCCAGGTTCTCCTGGATCTCCTGCAGCGCGGCCGACCGGGCGGTGAGGTCCCCGGCGCGGCGCAGCTTGTGCTGGGCGAACGCCTCCTTCGCGTTCCGCGCGACGGTCGCGGCGAGGTCCCGCTTGTCGCCGCGCTGCGGCACCCGGATCCCGACCCTGGAGCCGCGCAGCCCGGTCAACCAGCGCTCCAGCGCGGGCGTGTCGGAGGGCAGCACCGGGACCAGGATCTCCTTCGGCACCGGCTGCGCCGCGTCGTCGGCGGCGCCGGCGAGGGCGTGCTGCTCGCCGTAGAACTGGGAGACGAACCGCTCGACGAGCTGCTCGGTGTCGGTGGGCTCGACCTTGTCGATCACCCAGCCGCGCTGGCCGCGGACCCGGCCGCCGCGGACGTGGAAGACCTGGACCGCGGCCTCCAGCTCGTCCTCGGCGAAGGCGACGACGTCGGCGTCGGTGCCGTCACCCAGCACGACGGCCTGCTTCTCCAGGGCGCGGCGCAGGGCGCCGAGGTCGTCGCGCATCCGGGCCGCGCGCTCGAACTCCAGGTTCTCCGACGCCTCGGCCATGTCGCGTTCGAGCTGGCGGACCATCCGGTCGGTGCGCCCGGACAGGAAGTCGGAGAAGTTCTCGACGATGTCGCGGTGCTCGTCGGCGCTGACCGTGCCCACGCAGGGGGCGGAGCACTTGTCGATGTAGCCGAGCAGGCAGGGCCGCCCGATCTGGCCGTGCCGCTTGAACACCCCCGTCGAGCAGGTGCGCGCGGGGAAGACCCGCAGCAGCAGGTCGAGGGTCTCGCGGATGGCCCAGGCGTGGGCGTACGGGCCGAAGTAGCGCACGCCCTTGCGGCGCGGGCCGCGGTAGACGTGCAGCCGCGGGTACTCCTCGTGCATCGTCACGGCGAGCACGGGGTAGCTCTTGTCGTCGCGGTAGCGGACGTTGAACCGCGGGTCGTACTCCTTGATCCAGTTGTACTCGAGCTGGAGGGCCTCGACCTCGGTCCCGACGACCGTCCACTCCACCTTCGCCGCGGTGGTGACCATCTGCCGGGTGCGCGGGTGGAGGCCGGACAGGTCGGCGAAGTAGGAGTTCAGCCGCTGCCGCAGGCTCTTGGCCTTGCCGACGTAGATCACCCGGCCACGGGGGTCGGAGAAGCGGTACACCCCGGGCGACTCCGGGATCGTCCCGGTCGCCGGACGGTAGGTGCTGGGGTCGGCCATGGTGACTCCCAGGGTAGTTGCGGGCACCGACGGTCCCGGTCCGGCCTCGGCGCGGGCCCCGGACGAGGTGTAGGGACGCGTGTCGGCCGGGGACCTCGCGCGGCGCCGCCTGAACTGTCGGTAGGGTCCGGTACACCTCGCCCTCGAACACGAGTTCGACCATACCGAGCCCGAGGAGACCGCCGTGAGCACCGCGCAGGAGACCGGCCCCCGCACCGACATCGGCACCGCGCCGGGTGAGCAGGTGCCCGGGGCCCGGCTGGACCGGATCCGCAAGCTGCTGGCGAAGGCGGAGCGGGCCGGCACCCCGGACGAGGCCGAGATCTACACCGACAAGGCGTTCGCGCTGATGGCGCGGCACGGGATCGACGAGGCGCTGCTGGCGGCGGCGCCCGGCGCCGGGCCGTCGCGGGCCGACCCGATCGGCCGGAGCCGGATCACCGTCGACAACCCCTACAGCGGGGCGAAGGCCCGGCTGCTGGGGTGGACGGCGTCGGCGCTGCGCTGCCGGTGGGTGATGCACGACCAGCGGGGCGGCTCGGTCGCCGCGGTGACCGTGTTCGGGTTCGCCTCGGACCGGGAGCGGGTGGAGCTGCTCTACACCTCGCTGCTGCTGCAGGCCACGGCCGCGCTGGCCGCGGTCCGCCCGCCGGACCCGGGCGAGTCGGTGGCGGCCTACCGGCGGTCCTGGATCTACGGCTTCGCGGGCCGGGTATACGAGCGGCTGTGCGAGGCCGAGCGCTCCGCGCTGGGCGAGACCGAGGCCGAGACCGGGCGGGCGGCGGCCTCGACCGAGCTGGTGCTGGCCGACCGCGGCGCCGAGGTCGACCGCGCCTACGACGCCGAGTTCGGCCGGCTGCGCCGCGCCCGCCGCCCGCAGGTGTCGGGCAGCGGCTTCCGGCACGGGGCCGCCGCGGCCGACCGGGCCGACCTGGGCGGCCCGCGCCTGGACGGCCGGGCCGGGGCGCCGGGCATCGGCGCCTGAGCCGGGGTCACTCCCCCAGGACGGCGGTGCGGTGCAGGGTGCGCAGGGTGCGGACGTGGCGCACGGCCAGCCCGCGGTCGACGGCCTGCACGGCGAGCACCGACTGGTACTCGTCGTCGGGCAGCTCCAGGCGGGCCGAGGCGGCGCCGTCGGGGAACGAGACGCCGTGCACGTCGGCCCAGTCGTACCACCGGGCGGTGATGACGTTGCGGACCTCGATGCCGTGGCTGTCGGCGCGCACCCGGGGGCGGGCCATGAGCAGCAGCCCGCCGGCGACGAACGCCCCGATGACCATCATCGCGACCTGGTCGGCCGGCTGGAAGATCACCCCGGTGTCCTCGGCGGGCATGAAGTAGGCCGCGATGAGGAAGAACACCATCACGCCGGCGGCGCTGAGCCAGGCGGTCCAGCGGATGACCCGCGGGCGCAGGGTCACCGCGTCCGGTCCGGGCCCGGTCCGGGTCCGGGCCACCGGGGCGGCGGGGGCGGGGGTGGTGGAGTCGGTCGGCTGCTCGGTCACTGGAGTCTCCCTGTGCTGACCCGGGTCGGGGTCACGGGCGGGTCGGGGCACCGGCGCGCAGGTCGCGCAGCGCCAGCGCCGATTCGAGTGCGGCGATGCAGGCCTCGGCACCCTTGTCCTCGGCCGCGCCCGGCGCGCCGGAGCGGTCGATCGCCTGGTCCACCGTGTCGGTGGTGAGCACGCCGTTGCCGACCGGGGTCGACTCGTCGAGCGCCACGCGGGTGAGGCCCGCGGTGACGGCGTCGCAGACGTACTCGAAGTGCGGGGTGCCGCCGCGGACGACGACACCGAGCGCGACGACGGCGTCGTGGCCGCGGGCGAGCTCC
The DNA here is from genome assembly GCF_020496245.1 of Pseudonocardia sp. ICBG601. Classification (NCBI taxonomy): domain Bacteria; kingdom Bacillati; phylum Actinomycetota; class Actinomycetes; order Pseudonocardiales; family Pseudonocardiaceae; genus Pseudonocardia; species Pseudonocardia sp. ICBG601. The sequence goes on from NZ_JAHLJA010000150.1 coordinate 781,132, forward strand.
TGGGCGACGACCGGCAGCTCGACGGTGCCGGGCACCCGCACGACGGTGGGCTCGGCACCGGCCTCGCGGGCCGTCGCGACGGCCCGTTCCAGCAGCCGGTCCACGATCTCGGCGTGCCAGCGGGCCGCCACCACCCCGACCCGCAGTCCGCTCGCGTCCAGCTGCGTGGCCCCGGAGGGCCGGCCCTCACCGCTCATGGGCCGATTCTCGCCTCTCGGCCCGCGCGCCGCGCCACGGGGTCTCCCGGTGCGCGGCGCGCGGCCGGGGTCAGAGCGCCGGGTCGGCGACCTCGCCGAGATCGGGCAGGTCGTGGCCCATCCGGTCGCGCTTGGTCCGCAGGTAGCGCAGGTTCTGCGGGGTGGCGCGCACCGGCATCGGCTCGCGGCCGACGACGCGCAGCCCGTAGCCCTCCAGCCCGGCACGCTTGTCCGGGTTGTTGGTGAGCAGCCGCATCGACTTCACGCCGAGGTCGGCGAGGATCTGGGCGCCGATGCCGTAGTCCCGGGCGTCGGCGGGCAGCCCCATCGCGAGGTTGGCGTCGACGGTGTCGGCGCCGGCCTCCTGGAGCTGGTAGGCCTGCAGCTTGTGCAGCAGGCCGATCCCCCGGCCCTCGTGACCGCGCATGTAGAGCACGACGCCGCGGCCCTCCTTGGCGACGGCCTCCAGGGCCGCGTCGAGCTGGGGGCCGCAGTCGCAGCGCAGCGAGCCGAGGACGTCGCCGGTGAGGCACTCGGAGTGCACCCGGACGAGCACGTTCTCGCCGTCGTCGGCGGGGGTGGCGATGTCGCCCATCACCATGGCGATGTGCTCGGTGCCGTCGAGGGTGCAGTCGTAGCCGTGGGCGAGGAAGTCACCGTGGCCGGTGGGGATCCGCGCGGTCGCGACCCGCTCGACGTGCTTCTCGTAGCGGCGCCGGTAGGCGATGAGGTCGGCGATGGTGATCAGGGTGAGGTCGTGGTCGGCGGCGAACACGCCGAGCTCCTCGCCGCGGGCCATCTCGCCGGTGTTCTTCTCCGAGACGATCTCGCACAGCGCGCCCGCGGCGGGCAGGCCCGCCATCCGGGCGAGGTCGACCGCGGCCTCGGTGTGCCCGGGGCGACGCAGCACGCCGCCCTCGCGGGCCTGCAGCGGCACGACGTGGCCGGGCCGGACCAGGTCGTGCCGGTCGGTCTCCGGGTCGGCCAGCGTGCGGATCGTGTGCGCGCGGTCCTGGGCGGAGATGCCGGTGGTGACGCCCTCCTTCGCGTCCACGGTGACCGTGTACGCGGTGCGGAAGGAGTCCCGGTTGGTGTGGTGCATCGGCGGCAGGTCGAGCCGCTCGCAGGCCTCACCGGTGATGGCCACGCAGACGTAGCCGGAGGTGTAGCGGACGGTGAACGCCAGCAGCTCCGCGGTCGCCTTCGACGCCGCGAAGATGAGGTCGCCCTCGTTCTCGCGGTCCTCGTCGTCCATCACGACGACCGGCTTGCCCTCGGCGATGTCGGCGATGGCCTTCTCGATCTGGGCGAAGCGCTCGGCCCGCTCCGAGGGCGACATCGCGGTGTGCGGGGCGTCCGGCAGCTTGCCCGACCCCTGGCCTGCCGGCGTGACCGGCGACTCCCACGGCTCGCTCACCGGGCGACCCCTTCCTGTCCGGACCCGGGCCCCTGCAGGTACCCCGCGGTCATGCGTTCCACGTACTTGGCGATCACGTCGACCTCCAGGTTGACCGGATCACCCGGGGCGCGCGACCCCAGGGTGGTCTCGGCCAGGGTCGTCGGGATCAGCGCCACCCCGAACCCGTCCGGGTACACGGTGGCGACGGTCAGCGAGACCCCGTCGACGGCGACGGAGCCCTTCTCGACGACGTAGCGGGCCAGCTCGGCGGGCAGCGAGAAGCGGACCTCGTCGCTGCGCTCGCCGGGGGTGCGGGACACCACGGTGCCGACGCCGTCGACGTGGCCCTGCACGATGTGGCCGTCGAGCCGGCCACCGGCGGGCACCGCGCGCTCCAGGTTGACCCCCGACCCGGCGCCGACGGCGCCGAGCGAGGTCCGCTTCAGCGTCTCGGGCACCAGCTCGAGGGTCAGGGTGGCCGCTCCCGGCCCGGTGACGACGGCGGTGAGGCAACAGCCGTTCACCGCGACCGACTCCCCGTGCCCGACCTCGGCGGCCAGGGCCGCGCGCACGGTCAGCACGACGACGTCGTCGTCGGTGCGGACGTCGACGACCTCGCCGACCTCCTCCACGATCCCGGTGAACATCGCCCGTCCCTCCTACTGCGGCACGTCCGGCCCGGTCGGGCCGGGTGCCGGTCGTGCGTCGATGACCACGTCGTCGCCGGCGCGGTGGATCTCGTCCACGTGCAACCGCACGATGTCGGCGATCGTTACCACGCCCGCGTCGCCGAGGGCGTGCGGTCCCGCGCCGAGCAGGGCCGGGGCCAGGTGCACGAGCACCCGGTCGACGAGCCCTGCGGCGACGAACGCACCGGCGAGGGTCGGTCCGCCCTCGAGGAGCACGTCCACCACGGTCCGGTGGCTGAGCTCGGCGAGCACCTCCCCCGGATCGCGGGTGCGGAGGTGGAGCACGTCGGCGGTGCCGGCTTCGTCGGTCCGGGCCAGCCGGGCGCCGGGCGGGACGTCGCGGTGTCCCACCACCACCCGCAGGGGCTGGTGGTCGAACAGGGTGCCGTCGGGCCGGCGGGCGGTCAGCGCCGGGTCGTCGGTCAGGACGGTACCCGTGCCCGCGACGATCGCGTCCATCCTGCGGCGCAGGTCATGCACCGTGCCGCGCGCGGCCGGGCCGGTGATCCAGCGGCTGGTGCCGTCGGCGGCGGCCACCCGGCCGTCGAGCGTGGTGGCGACCTTCCAGGTCACGTGGGGGCGTCCGGTGCGCGTGCGGTGCAGCCAGCCGCGCAGCGGACCGAGGGCCACCTCGTCGGCGAGCGTGCCGAGCGTCACATCCACACCGGCGGCACGGAGCCGGTCCAGCCCGCCCGCCGCGACCGGGTTGGGGTCGGCGACGGCGGCGTGCACCCGGGCGATCCCGGCCTCGAGGAGGCCGTCCACGCACGGCGGGGTGCGACCGGTGTGGTTGCAGGGCTCCAGGGTCACCACGGCGGTCCCGCCCGCGGCGCGGTCCCCCGCCTGGGCGAGCGCGGCGCGTTCGGCGTGCGGACCGCCGGGCGGTGCGGTGGCACCGGTGCCGACGACGACGCCGTCGCGGTCGAGGACCACGCAGCCGACGGCCGGGTTGGGGCTGGTCGTGCCGTGGACCTCCGCGGACACGGCGAGGGCGCGGCGCATGGCGGCGGCCGTGCGCTCGTCGGTGCCGGTCGGGCGGTCCACTCCGGTGTGCTCCGTCGCTCGGTCGTCCGCGGCGGGCTCAGTCGGCCCAGCGGTGCGGGTTCGCCCGGCGGACGCTGTCCCGCAGCGCGGCGACGGCGCGGCCCGGGTCGTCGGCGCCGTAGACGGCGGACCCGGCGACGAAGCAGTCGACGCCGGCCTCGGCCGCCTGGTCGATGGTGTCGGCGTTGATGCCGCCGTCGATCTCGACGAGGACCGTGAGGTGCCCGGTGTCGACCAGGTTGCGGACGGTGCGGACCTTGTCGAGGACCTCGGGGATGAAGCTCTGCCCGCCGAAGCCGGGCTCGACGCTCATCACGAGCAGCGTGTCGTAGTGGCGGAGCACCTCGACCCACGGGTCGAGCGGGGTGCCGGGCTTGATCGACAGCCCGGCGAGGGACCCGGCGGCGCGCAGGTTCTTCGCGAGCATCACCGGGTCGTGGGCGGCCTCGGCGTGCACGGTGACGTTGCGGGCGCCCGCCTCGGCGTAGCCCGGGGCCCAGCGGTCCGGGTCCTCGATCATCAGGTGGCAGTCGAGCGGGATGTCGGTGGCGGCGCGCAGGCTCTGCACCACCGGCAGGCCGAGCGTCAGGTTCGGCACGAAGTGCGCGTCCATGACGTCGACGTGCAGCCAGTCCGCGCCGTTCCCGGTCCCGTCGCCGCCCACGGCGGCGGCCTCCTCGCCGAGTCGGGCGAAGTCGGCCGAGAGGATGCTGGGCGCGATCATCGGGTGCACGCGGAGGAGGTTACTGGCCGCTCGCCGGCGGCCCCGCACCCGTGGGCGAGGCCGCCGTCACACCGCGGTCACTCCTCGAGCGGGCGGCGCAGCAGCGCCAGGAACATCGCATCGGTGCCGTGCACGTGCGGCCACAGCTGGACGGTCGGCCCGTCCCCGAGGCCGGGGACCTCGCCGGGCAGCGAGGCGCGCGCGTCGAGCTGTTCGACGGCACCGGCCGGACCGGGGCGTCCCTCGCGGCCGACGATCCGGCCGACGACGCCGACGGTCTCCGACACGTGCGGCGAGCAGGTGACGTAGGCGACGACGCCGCCGGGGCGGACGTGACGCAGCGCGGCGACGAGCAGCTCGCGCTGCAGCCGGGTCAGCGTCGCGATGTCCTCGGGGCGGCGCCGCCAGCGGGCCTCGGGGCGGCGGCGCAGCGCGCCCAGCCCGGTGCAGGGCGCGTCGACGAGCACCCGGTCGTAGCCGCCGTCGGGCAGCGGGGCCTCCCGGCCGTCGGCGACGTGCACGGTGACCGGCAACTCCGCGACGGACCGGCGCACGAGGTCGGCGCGGTGCTCGCTGGACTCGACCGCGTCGAGCGTCCCGCCCCGGGCGGCGACGAGCCCACCCAGCAGCGACGCCTTGCCGCCCGGCCCGGCGCACAGGTCGAGCCAGCGGCCGGTGTCCTCGCCCAGCAGCTCGGCGCGGGCGAGCGCGACAGCGACGAGCTGGCTGCCCTCGTCCTGGACGATCGCGAGCCCCTCGGCGACGGCGTCGAGCTCGCCGACGTCGCCGCTGCCCGGTTCCAGGTGCACCCCGTAGGGCGAGTACGGCGCCTGCTCGCCGCCGGTGGCCAGGGCCAGCTCCTCGGCGGTGATCTCACCGGGCCGGGCGAGCAGGTGCACGCGGGGCCGGGTGTCGTCGGCGGCGAGGGCGGCGGTCAGCTCCTCGCCGGTGCCGCCGAGCGCGTCGGCGAAGGCCTGCGCGATCCAGCGCGGGTGGGCGTGGCGCAGCGCGGCGTCGCCGACCGGGTCCTCGGCGGGGTCGGGGGCGAGGCGGTCGAGCCACTCGGCCTCGGTGTGCTCGCCGATGCGGCGCAGCACCGCGTTGACGAACCCGGCCGACTGCGAACCATGATCGGACCGGACCAGCTCGACGCAGGTGGTCACGGCCGCGTGGTCGGGCACCCGGGTGCGCAGCAGCTGGTAGGCGCCCAGGCGCAGCGCGTCGAGCAGCGCGTGCTCGATCTTGGCCAGCGGGCGGTCGGTGCAGGCGTCGATGATCGTGTCGAGCAGGCCCTGGGCGCGCAGGGTGCCGTAGCCGAGCTCGGTGGCCAGGCCGGCGTCGCGGTCGCGCAGCCGGTGGCGGCGCAGGATGCCGGGCAGCGCGAGGTTGGCGTAGGCGTCGCGCTCGCGGACGGCGGTCAGCAGCTCGTAGGCCGCCTGCCGGGCGGGGTCGACGGCCGGGGGCCTGCCGGGGCCGCTGCGGCCGCGGGGCGGGCCGGAGTTGCGGGGGCCGGAGGTGCGCTCGCGGCGGGGGCCGCGGTCGCCGCCCCGGTCCCCACGGTCGTCGCGGCCGCCACGGCGGTCGTCGCCGCGGTCGGGGCGGGGACGGTCGCCCTGCGGGCGGTCACCGCCGGGACGGTCGCTGCGGGGACGGTCGCCGCGGGCGCGGTCGCCCTGGGGTCGGTCGCCCTGGGGTCGGTCGCCCTGGGGTCGGTCGCCCCGGGGCCGGTCGTCACGCGGGCGGTCGTCACGGTCGTACCGCGGACGGTCGCCGGCGGGGCGGTCACCGCGGGGGCGGTCGTCGCGCGGGCGGTCGTCACGGCGGTCGGGGCGGGGCCGGTCGCCACGGGCACGGTCGCCGCCGGGGCGGTCGCCGCGCGGGCGGTCGTCACGGGAGCGGTCGTCACGGTCCCGGTACGGCCGGTCCCCACGGGGACGGTCGTCGCGTCCCCGGTCGCCGCCGCGCGGGCGGTCGTCCCGGGAGCGGTCCCCGCCGCGGGCGCGGTCGTCGCCCCGCGGCCGGTCGTCGCGGCCCCGGAACGGGCGGTCGCCGCGGGGACGGTCGTCGCGCGACCGGTCCCCGCCGTCGCGCGGGCGGGCCACGTCGCCGCCGGAGCGGGAGTGGCTGGGCCGGTCGGAGTCGCGCCACCCACCGCCACGGCGCTCCCCGGAGCCGCCCGAGCCACCGGAGCCGGAGCCGCCGCGCCGGTCGCCGGACCCCGGGCCGCCGCCCCAGCCGGACCCGGTGCGCGGGCCGCGGTCGTCGCGCGACCGGTCCCCGCGGGCCCGGTCACCGCCCGACCGGTCACCGCCCGGCCTGTCGCCACCGCGGTGCCGGTCGTCGCCGGTGGGCCGCTCGGGGCGGTCGGACCGGTCGGGCCGGTCGCGGTCGGGGCGGGGGTCCTGCTCGCTCACGTGGTCTCCTCGGCGGTGGTCCGCCGTGGCCGGGGGCCGGCCGTCGTCCGGGATGTCGGAAGGTCCGGGATGTCGGAAGTCGGTGTGGTGTCGGGAGGTCGGTGCGCCGGACCGGGGCGGGTGGCGGCGGTCAGCCCAGGTACTCGACGCCGTCGATCCGGGCGCCGCGGGCCCAGTCCGGCGCGGGCATGAACCGCTTGCCCTTCGGCTTCACCTCGCCCAGCTCGACCGGGACGGTCGCGGTCCCGGCCAGCACCCGGCGGCGCTCGACCCGCAGCTCCCCCGGCGCGAGCTCGACCTCGCCGGTGCGCAGCGGGCGGACCGGGCCGAGGCCGAGGCGGTCGTCGCGGAACCCGCACCACGCGCCGGGCTCGGGGGTGACCGAGCGGATCAGCCGGTCCAGCGCGGCGGCCGGGGTGGTGAAGTCGGCGCGGGCGTCGGCGGTCGTGACCTTCGGCGCGAGCGAGGCCCCCTCGGCGGGCTGCGGGACGGCGGCCAGCGTGCCGTCGGCGATGCCGTCCAGGGTCGCGGCGAGCAGCCGGGCACCGGACTCGGCGAGCCTGCCCAGCAGGTCGCCCGCGGTGTCGGTCGCGCCGACGGTCTCGGTGACCAGGCCGTAGGTGGGCCCGGTGTCCATGCCCTCCTCGAGCCGGAACGTGGTGGCACCGGTGACGTCGTCGCCGTGCCGGATCGCGGACTGCACCGGCGCCGCGCCCCGCCAGGCGGGCAGCAGCGAGAAGTGCAGGTTGACCCAGCCGTGGACGGGCACGTCCAGCACCGGGCGGGGCAGCAGCGCCCCGTAGGCGACGACCGGTGCGCAGTCCGGGGCGAGCGCGCGCAGCGTGTCGAGGAACTCCGGGTCCGACGGCTTCGCGGGGGTCAGCACCGGGATCCCCGCAGCGTCGGCGAGCTCGCCGACCGGGGAGCGGGTGAGCCTGCGGCCGCGCCCGGCGGGGGCGTCCGGGCGGGTCAGCACCGCGACGACCTCGTGGCCGGGGTGCTCCAGCAGCGCCCGCAGCGACGGCACCGCCGGGTCGGGGGTGCCGGCGAACAGCAGCCTCATCGAGCCTTGCCGAACATGGGGTGCGGGCTCGCCTTGACCACCGGCTCGGGCTCGCCGAACCAGGCGGCCTCCCGGATCTCGCGCATCGCGAGCTTGCGGGTCTCGGCGTCGAGCCGGTCGACGAACAGCACGCCGTCGAGGTGGTCGGTCTCGTGCTGGATGGCCCGCGCCAGCAGCTCGGAGCCCTCGACCACCTGCGGCTCGCCGTGCATGTCCCAGCCCCGCGCGACGACGTGCAGCTTGCGCCGGCAGTCCCAGCCGAGCCCGGGGATGGACAGGCAGCCCTCCATGCCGAACTGCTCGTCCTCGCCGACGGCCTCCCAGGTCGGGTTGACCAGGTGCCCGGAGAAACCGTCGCAGTCGTAGACGAACACCCGCTTGCCGACGCCGATCTGCGGCGCGGCCAGGCCGGCGCCGCCCTCGTCGTGCATGGTGTCGGTCAGGTCGCTGACGAGCTTGCGCAGCTCCGCGTCGAAGTCGGTGACCTCGGTGGCGCGGGTGCGCAGGACCGGGTCGCCGAACAGCCGGACGGGCTGGATGGGCACGGGCTTCCCCTCACGGCGGACGAGTGCGGTGATCAGCGCTCCATTGTGCCACTGCGGCACCGCCGGTCCCGTCGGGTGTCACGGCGGTGACGCGGCGCACCGCTCAGTCGATCTCGTCGGGGTCGAGCCGGACCCGGACGGTCTCGGGGGCCTTGCGGGCGGTGCGCAGGGCCTGCGCGTCGTGCAGGGCGCGGGCCAGGTCCCGCCCGGCGCGGCGCGGGACCCGCAGCAGCGCGCGCTCGCGGACCTCCTCGGCGGCACCGTGACCGGCCCCGGGCCGGTCCGGCGGGTCGATCTCGACCGGTCCGAGCAGCTCCACCCCCTCGGGCGGGGACGGGTCGACGCGCCCGGTGCCGAGCACCGCGTCGCAGATCTCGGCGACGGCGGCGGGCGGCCCCTCCACCGAGGCCATCCGGATCGCGGGCGGGAACCCCACCTCGGCGCGTTCGGCGAGCTCGGCCTCGGCGTGCCCGGCCGGGTCCCACCGCACCAGCGCCTGCACCGTCGGCACCGACGCCTCGGCGACGACGACGACCCGTCCGCCGTCGGTGTGCGGCACGACCCCGGCGGCCGCGGCGAACCAGCGGCGCAGCGTCTCCTCGGCGACGCGCAGGTCGGGCCGGGCGAGCATCGCCCAGCCGTCGAGCAGCAGCGCGGCGCCGTAGCCGGCCCCGCCGCCGCCGTCGACGACCGGCTCCGCCCCCGGGGTGGCGACGACCAGCGCGGGCCCGGCCGGGACGGTGTCGAGGACCTCGGCGCCCCCGCCGGAGGTCCGCACGGTGACGCCGGGGAACGCGCGGCCGAGCTCCTCGGCGGTGCGACCGGCGCCGACCACCCCGGCCCGCAGCCGTCGCGACCCGCAGTGCCCGCAGCGGAACGCCGGCTCGGCGCGGCCGCACCAGCGGCAGGCGGGTAGCGCACCCTCCGACCCCGCGCCGGAGCGCGGCAGGCCCAGCGGCCCCGCGCAGTGCCGGCAGCGGGCGGCGTCGCGGCAGGACGCGCACGCCAGGAACGGCAGGTATCCCGACCGCGGCACCTGCACCAGCACCGGGCGCCCGGCGGTCAGCGCGGCGCGGGCGGCCTCGAACGCGACGCCCGGGACGCGGGCCGCGCGGGCGGCCGGGTCACGCACGAGCTGGGTGTCGGTCTCCCCGATCGCGGTGACCCGCGGCATCCGGGCGCGCACCCCGGCACGGTCGGCCGCGATGGGACTCGCCCAGCGGGTCTCGACGAGCACCTGCGCCTCGGCGGTCCGGGCGAACCCCGCGAGCAGCAGCGCGGCGCCCTCGCGGTGCGCGCGCAGCACCAGCACGTCGCGGACCTGCGGGTAGGGGGCGCGGGGCTCGGAGTGGGAGTCGTCGCCGTCGTCCCACACGGCCAGCAGGCCGAGCTCGCCGAGCGGGGCGAACGCCGCGGACCGGGTGCCGACGACGACCCGCACGCTCCCCCGCCGCACCGCCAGCCAGCGCCGGTAGCGCTCGGCGGGCCCGAGCTCCGCGGTCAGGGCCACCACGCCGTCCTCGCCGAGCAGCGCCGCACAGGCCGCGTGCAGCCGGGCGACGTCGCGCTGGTCGGGCACGACGAGCAGCGCCGAGCGGCCCGCAGCCCGGGTGGCGACGGCGGCCTCGGCCAGCCGGGCCGCCCACTCCTCCCCCGGCAGCGCCTGCCAGACGGCGTGTGCGGCGCGCCCGCCCGCCAGCGCGTCGAGGAACGCCCCGCCGCGCGGGTAGGCCTCCCAGCCGGCGCGGTCCACCGGGGCCGGGCCGGGCGTGTCGCGCTCGCGGGGGGTCTCGGACTCGACGCGGGCGTGCCGGGCGGGTACCGCGAGCCGCAGGACGTCGGCCATCACCCCGGCGTAGCGGTCGGCGACGGCCCGGGCCAGCCCGGCCACCTCGGCGGTGAGCACCGGTTCGGGCGAGACGACCTTGTCGACCCAGGCGAGCTTCCCGGCGTGGGCGGTGTCGTCGGAGCGTTCCAGCAGGAAGCCGTCGACCAGCCGGCCGGCGAAGCGCACCCGCACCCGCACGCCGGGGACGGCGGCGCCGTCGAGGTGGGTCGGGACGCGGTAGTCGAAGGTCCGGTCCAGGTGCGGCAGCGCGACGTCGACCAGCACCCGCGCGACCGGACGGGCCGGAGCGGGCTGCCACTGCCCCCGGTCGCGCCCCGGGCGGCGGGCGCGGGCCGCCGGGGCCGTACGCGGAGAGCTCACGCCGAGGGTCTACCACGCGGCACCGACGCCCCCCGGAGACGCCCGTGGCCGCCGACCGCACGGGGTGGTCGACGGCCACGGGGCACGTGCTCGGCGCTCAGCCGCCGGCGACCGACTTCAGGGCGTCGGCGCGGGAGGTGTCCTCCCACGGCAGCTCGACGTCGGTGCGGCCGAAGTGGCCGTACGCGGCGGTCGGGCCGTAGATCGGGCGCAGCAGCTTCAGGTCGCGGATGATCGCGGCCGGGCGCAGGTCGAAGACCTCCTCGATGGCGGCCTGGATCCGCGCCGGGTCGACGTTCTCCGTGCCGAAGGTCTCCACGAACAGCCCGACCGGGGCGGCCTTGCCGATCGCGTAGGCGACCTGGACCTCGATCCGCCCGGCGAGCCCGGCGGCGACGGCGTTCTTGGCGACCCACCGCATGGCGTACGCCGCGGAGCGGTCGACCTTCGACGGGTCCTTGCCGGAGAAGGCGCCGCCACCGTGGCGGGCCATGCCGCCGTAGGTGTCGACGATGATCTTGCGGCCGGTGAGGCCCGCGTCACCCATCGGGCCGCCGAGCACGAAGCGGCCGGTCGGGTTGACCAGTAGCCGCGGCTGCGACGGGTCCCAGCCCAGCGCCTCCACCTCGGGGGTGACGACGTGCTTGAGGATGTCGGGGGCCAGCATGCCGTCGAGGTCGACGTCCGCGGCGTGCTGCGAGGACAGGACCACGGTGTCGAGGCGGACCGGCTTGTCGCCGTCGTACTCGATGGTGACCTGGGTCTTCCCGTCCGGGCGCAGGTAGGGCAGCGTGCCGTTCTTGCGGACCTCGGTCAGCCGGCGCGACAGGCGGTGCGCCAGCGCGATCGGCAGCGGCATCAGCTCGGGGGTGTCCTCGCAGGCGTAGCCGAACATCAGGCCCTGGTCGCCGGCGCCCTGCTTGGCGATCTCGTCCTCGGCGGACTCGACGCGCTTCTCGTAGGCGGTGTCGACGCCCTGGGCGATGTCGGGCGACTGCGCACCGATCGCGACGTTGACGCCGCAGGAGGCGCCGTCGAAGCCCTTGGCGGAGGAGTCGTAGCCGATCTCGAGGATCTTGTCCCGGACCAGCTGCGGGATCTCGACGTAGGCGTTGGTGGTGACCTCACCGGCGACGTGCACCTGGCCGGTGGTCACCAGGGTCTCGACGGCCACCCGGCTGCTCGGGTCCTGCGCGAGCATCGCGTCGAGGATGGTGTCGCTGACCGCGTCACAGATCTTGTCGGGGTGGCCCTCGGTGACCGACTCGCTGGTGAACAGGCGACGGCTCGTGGTTGACACGCGCAGTTTCTCCATCCCGTTGGAAACGTTCTCCGCTCCGGCGCGACGACCCCGTCACGCTCGCTCGGACGCACGACCATGATCGCGAGCGCCCCTCGGCATGCAGAGTAGTCCAGACCAGCCGCCCGTACGGGAGTACCCACGACGGAACTCACACACGGAGCGTGACGGCACGCTGAAATGACGCTACCCAGTGTCGCCGGATGGGGTGATTGACCCTCCGCTCACGAATCGAACGGGCGTCGGCTCGTTGGGCGGGACAACACCTCGCACGCCCCGCGGGGTCGCCCACGAACGGATCCGCACGGTGGCCTCCCCGGCCCCGGCGGCACGGAGGTTGTTCCACCATGAAGCCGAACTCGCGACGCGTCGCAGCCGTCCTCGGCGCACTGGCCGTGGCCGGCGTCACCACCACCGGGATCATCGCCGGCACCGCGTCGGCCGCCGGTACCGGCACCTGCACCCAGAGCGTCAACGTCCGCTCCGAGCCCGAGGCCGACGCGCCGATCGTCGGCGTGTGCGAGCGGGGTGAGTCCACCTCGACCGGGGAGACCCGGGACGGGTTCGTCGAGCTCCCCGAGTACGGCGGCTGGGCGATGACCCGGTACGTCTCGACCTCCGGCGCCGAGCGCTCCGGGTCCTCGGAGGACTCGCTGACCCCGAGCAGCACCGAGCGGTCGGCCCCGTCGACCTCGTCGCCGTCCACGTCGTCGGCGACGCCGTCGACCGCGAGCCCGCGCTCGACCTCCTCGGCGACGCCGTCCACGTCCTCGCCGCGGTCGACCTCGTCGGCCACGCCGTCCACGTCGGGTGAGGGGTCGGGCGAGGGGTCCGACTCCTCCTCCGACGAGGCGGCGCCGACCCGCAGCTCCTTCTTCGACGAGGACTGAGTCCGGTCGCACACGACGACGGGCCCGCACCGGGAGCTCTTCGGTGCGGGCCCGTCGTCGTGTGTGCGGGGATGCTCAGCGCAGGCGCGGGGTGACCGCGTCCCAGATGCGGGAGGCGAGCAGCGCCTTGGAGCCGAACGGCAGCTCGTCCTCGCCGCCGTCGCGGGCGAGCAGCCAGCCGGCGTTGTCCGTGGTCTCGAAGGCCTTGCCGTCGCCGACCGCGTTCACCACCAGCAGGTCGCAGCCCTTGCGGGCGAGCTTGGCGCGGCCGTGGTGGAGCACGTCGCCGTCGGCGTCGCCGGTCTCGGCGGCGAACCCGACCACGACCTGGTCCGGCCGCGGCGGGTCGGCCACGAGCCCGGCGAGGATGTCGGGGTTCTGGGTCAGCCGCAGCGGCGCCGGCTCCGCGTCGCCGCGCTTGATCTTGTCGGCGGCGGTGTCGACCGGGCGGAAGTCCGCGACGGCGGCGGCCATCACCACGGCGTCCGCGTCGGCGGCGGCACCGCGGACGGCGGCCTCCATGGCGACGGCGGTCCCCGCGGCGACCACGTCCACCCCGGCCGGGGCGCCGAGGTCCGCGGTGTGCCCGGCGACGAGCGTCACCCGCGCGCCGCGCTGGGCGGCGACCCGGGCCAGCGCCCAGCCCTGCCGGCCCGAGGACCGGTTGCCGAGGAACCGGACCGGGTCGAGGTTCTCCCGGGTCCCGCCGGCGCTGACGACCACGTGGCGGCCCTCCAGGTCGCGCGGCAGCGCGTCCGGGCGCTCCAGCAGCAGCCGGGCCAGGTCGACGATCTCGGCCGGGTCGGGCAGCCGGCCCTTGCCGGTGTCCGCGCCGGTCAGCCGGCCCGCGGCGGGCTCGATCACCACGGTGCCGCGGGCGCGGAGCAGGGCGACGTTGTCGACCGTCGCGGGGTGCTCCCACATCTCGGTGTGCATCGCGGGCGCCAGCACCACCGGGCACCGGGCGGTCAGCAGCGCGGCGGTCAGCAGGTCGTCGGAGCGGCCGTGCGCGAGGCGGGCCATGAGGTCCGCGGTCGCCGGGGCGACGACGACGAGGTCCGCGCCCTTGCCCAGGGCGACGTGCGGCACCTCGTGGACGTCGTGGAACACCCCGGTGGCGACGGGCCGGCCGGACAGGGCCTCGAACGTCGCGGCCCCGACGAACCGCAGCGCGGACTCGGTGGGGATCACCCGCACCGCATGGCCGGACTCGGTCAGGCGACGCAGCACCTCGGCGCTCTTGTAGGCGGCGATGCCGCCGGAGACGCCGAGGAGCACCTCGGGAGGAGCCATCGAGAGGTCTTACTCGCCCTCGGTGTGCTCGAGCATCCCCGCCTGGATCTCGCGCATCGCGATCGACAGCGGCTTCTCGCGCGGGCCCGGCTCAACGAGCGGGCCGACGTACTCGAGCAGGCCCTCACCGAGCTGGGAGTAGTAGTCGTTGATCTGCCGGGCGCGCTTGGCCGCGTAGATGACCAGCGCGTACTTCGAGCTGACCTGGCCGAGCAGGTCGTCGATCGGCGGGTAGGTGATGCCCTCGGGGGCGGTGGAGGTGCCGGTGGGCGTGCTCACGTGGTGGACTCCTGAAGAACGAGGGGGACCTGGGGCGCTCAGACGGCGCCGCGGTCGACCGCCAATGCTACCAACCGGCCGATCACGGCCTGCAGGTCGTCGTTGACGACCACCTCGTCGAACTCCCCCTGGGCGTCCATCTCCTCGATGGCGGTCCGCAGCCGGCGCTCGCGCTGCTCGGGGGTGTCGGTGCCGCGGTCGGTGAGCCGGCGGGCCAGCTCCTCCATCGACGGCGGCGCGACGAAGACGGTGACGGCCTCGGGCAGGACCCGTTTGACGGACCGGGCGCCCTGCAGGTCGACCTCGACCAGGACCGGACGGCCCCGGTCGAGGGCCTGCTCGACGGGCACCCGGGGCGTGCCGGAGCGCTGCAGGCCGCCGTGCACCTCGGCCCACTCGAGGAGCTCGCCGCGCTCGATGAGCGCGTCGAACTCCTCGCGGGACACGAAGCGGTAGTCACGGCCGTCCACCTCGCCCGGCCGCGCGGGCCGGGTCGTGGCGGACACGCTGAACAGCAGCTCCGGCAGCGCCTCGCGCAGTCCCGCGACCACGCTGCTCTTGCCCACCCCGGAGGGCCCGGCCAGCACGAGCAGCCGCCCGCGGGCGGGGCCGGTCCGGCCGGAGGACATGACGGAGGAGGTGTCGGTCACGGGACGCCCGGATCAGCTCGGGTAGCGCTCGAGCAGCGCCTTGCGCTGACGGTCGCCCAGGCCACGCAGACGGCGGCTGGTCGCGATCTCCAGCTCCTCCATGATCTGCTGGGCGCGGACCTTGCCGACGTTCGGCAGGGCCTCGAGCAGCGCCGAGACCTTCATCTTGCCGAGGACCTCGTCGGTCTCGGCCTTCTTCAGCACCTCCTCGAGGGTGGTGCCGCCGCGCTTGAGGCGGTCCTTCAGCTCGGCCCGAATCCGGCGCGCGGCCGCGGCCTTCTCCAGCGCTGCGGCGCGCTGTTCCTCGGTCAGCTGGGGAAGGGCCACGGTTGGTTCCTCCGTACTTTCCTGTGTCGTTCTCGTCGTTCTCGCCGCCGTGATCCCGGCTCGCGCCGGGGTGTCGCGTCAGCGATCGGGTGGTGGGTCGCACCGACCCGTCCGGGGGACGTCCCCGGCGTCGTCATTCGAACGTACCCACGACCTCCACGGAAGCGTCAATGGGGGTCCCACCTCCGGTTTCGGCCATCAGGAGGTGATCAACGGCACCCTGTTCGAACCACGACAGGGGTGCCATCCGGCTCCCCCGTACGGCGGGTCGGCGCAGTGCTGCCCGCCGGACGGGGCAGCCGGCCCGCCGCCGGACGCGCCCGATCGACGTCCCGGTGCGCCCGGGGGCGTCCGGCGGGTGGAGCGGACCGCCCGGCGCGCGTCCGGCGCAGCCGGGCCGCCACCGGGCCCGCGTCGCCCGGACTCCATGATCGCGACGCGTGAGGGGTCCGGTGCCGGATCCGGCACCGACCCCTCACGGGAGACGATCACCCGGCCCGGCGGCCGCTCAGTGCGACCCGGCGGCCGTGGCGGCCAGCTCCTCCCCGAGCAGGTGCGCCGCGTCCCGCAGGGCGACGGCGTCGGGGCCGGCCGCCAGCACACCGCGCGCCGACACCGGCAGGACCGGGCCCGCGGTGCCCGCGAACCGCGACACCACGTCGGCCGGGCTCGCGCCCTGGGCACCGAGCCCGGGCACCAGCACCGGGCCGTTCAGCGCGGTCAGGTCCAGGCCGTGCTCGTGGGTGCCGCCGACGACGACCCCCACCGCGCCGCGGGGCCGCGCACCGGCGTTGCGGGCGGCGGCGTCGTCGACCATCCGCTGGGCGACGCTCACCCCGTCCGCCGTCGTGGCGCACTGCACCGCGGCACCGTCCGGGTTGGACGTGCGGGCCAGCACGAACACCCCGCGCCCGGCCTCGTCGGCGGCGGTCAGCGCCGGCTCCAGCGACCCGAACCCCAGGTAGGGCGACAGCGTGAGCGCGTCCGCCCCGAGCGGCGCGCCGACGCGCAGGTAGGCGTCGGCGTAGCCGTCCATGGTGGAGCCGATGTCGCCGCGCTTGGCGTCGAGCAGGGTCAGCGTGCCCGAGCCCGCGAACCCGGCGAGCAGCCGCTCCAGCACCGCGACGCCCGCCGAGCCGTGCCGCTCGAAGAACGCCGCCTGCGGCTTCACCACCGATACCGCCCCGGCGAACGCCGCGTGGCAGCGGTCGGCGAACGCGGCGAGGCCGTCGGCGTCGTCGGTGAGGTCCCAGGCCGCCAGCAGCGCCGGGTGCGGGTCGATCCCGACGCACAGCGGCCCGTGGGCGGCGACGGCCCCGTCGAGCCGGGCGGCGAAGCTCACGCCTTCGCCTTCAGCGCCGCGTGCGCCTGCTGCAGCGACCGCACGCCGAGCCCGCCCGAGGCGAGCGCCTCGATGCCCTGCACCGCGGCCGCGGTCCCCTGCACCGTGGTGATGCACGGCACCCCGCGCGACACCGCGGCGGCGCGGATCTCGTAGCCGTCGACGCGCGGACCGGGGTTCCCGACCGGGGTGTTGACGATCAGGTCGACGTCCCCGGCGAGGATGGTGTCGACGATCGTCGGGGTCTCCGGTCCGGAGCCCTCGCTGTGCTTGCGCACCACGGTGACGTCGATCCCGTTGCGGCGCAGCATCTCCGCGGTGCCCTCGGTGGCGAGGACCTGGAAGCCCATGTCGGCCAGGCGGCGGATCGGGAACACCATCGCCCGCTTGTCGCGGTCGGCGATGGACACGAACACCGTGCCCGAGGTCGGCAGCGACCCGTAGGCGGCGGCCTGCGACTTGGCGAACGCCGGGCCGAAGGCGGAGTCGAAGCCCATGACCTCGCCGGTGGACTTCATCTCCGGGCCGAGCAGCGGGTCGACGCCCTGGCCCGCGGTGTTGCGGAACCGGTTGAACGGCAGCACCGCCTCCTTGACCGCGACCGGGGAGTCGGCGGGCAACGCGCCGCCGTCGCCGGTGGCCGGGAGCAGGCCCTCGCCGCGCAGGTCGGCAATGGTGGCGCCGAGCATGATCCGGGCGGCGGCCTTGGCCAGCGGCACCGACGTCGCCTTGGACACGAACGGCACCGTCCGCGACGCCCGCGGGTTGGCCTCCAGCACGTAGAGCACGTCGCCGTGCAGGGCGTACTGGACGTTGAGCAGCCCGCGCACGCCGACGCCGTGCGCGATGGCGGCGGTGGCCTCGCGGACCTTCGCCAGCACCGACGAGCCCAGCGTGATCGGCGGCAGGGTGCAGGAGGAGTCCCCGGAGTGGACCCCGGCCTCCTCGATGTGCTCCATCACGCCGCCGAGGTAGATCTCCTCGCCGTCGCACAGGGCGTCGACGTCGATCTCGATGGCGTCGTCGAGGAACTTGTCGACCAGCACCGGGCGGTCCGGGGAGATGGTGGTGGCGCGGGCGATGTAGCCGGCCAGGGTCGCCTCGTCGTAGACGATCTCCATGCCGCGCCCGCCGAGCACGTAGGACGGCCGCACGAGCACCGGGTAGCCGATCCGGGTCGCGATCCCCCGGGCCTGCTCGAAGGAGGTCGCCATGCCGAACTCCGGGGCGGGCAGGCCGGCCTTGCGCAGGACCTCGCCGAACGCGCCGCGGTCCTCGGCCAGGTCGATCGCGGCCGCGGAGGTCCCGACGACGGGCACCCCGGCGTCGGTGAGGCGCTGCGCGAGCCCCAGCGGGGTCTGCCCGCCGAGCTGCACGATGACGCCCGCGACGGTGCCGGAGGTCTGCTCGGCGTGCACGACCTCCAGGACGTCCTCGAAGGTCAGCGGCTCGAAGTAGAGGCGGTCGGCGGTGTCGTAGTCGGTGGACACCGTCTCCGGGTTGCAGTTGACCATGACGGTCTCGAACCCGGCGGCGCGCAGCGCCATGACCGCGTGCACGCAGGAGTAGTCGAACTCGATGCCCTGCCCGATGCGGTTCGGGCCGGAGCCGAGGATCAGGACCTTCGGCTTCTCGGTCTGCGGGGCGATCTCCGACTCGGCCGAGGGGTCGGTCTCGTAGGCCGAGTAGTGGTACGGCGTCCTCGCCGCGAACTCGGCGGCGCAGGTGTCGACGGTCTTGTAGACCGGCCGGATGCCGAGGCGGTGGCGCAGGGTGCGCACGCCGTCCTCGCCGGCGAACTCGGGGCGCACCGCGGCGAGCTGACGGTCGGACAGGCCGTAGCGCTTGGCCCGGCGCAGCAGGTCGGCGTCGAGGACGGGCGCGGCCTCGAGCTCGGCGCGGATCTCCCCCAGCAGCGCGATCTGGTCGACGAACCAGGGGTCGATGCCGGAGGTCTTGGCGACGTCGTCGACCGACTGGCCGCAGCGCAGCGCGCGCTCGACCTCGTAGATGCGGCCGTCGACCGGGACGGTGTACTCCGGCTCGCCCTCGGGGTCCGGGGCGGTCCAGAAGCCGGCCCGGGCCCGCTCCATCGAGCGCAGCGCCTTGCCCAGCGCCTCCGGGAACGAACGGCCCAGCGCCATCGCCTCGCCGACGGACTTCATGGTCGTCGTCAGCTCGGGGTCGGCGCCCGGGAACTTCTCGAACGCGAACCGCGGGATCTTGACCGCGACGTAGTCCAGCGACGGCTCGAACGCGGCGATGGTCTCGCCGGTGATGTCGTTGCGGATCTCGTCGAGGGTGTAGCCGACGGCCAGCTTCGCGGCGATCTTGGCGATCGGGAAGCCGGTGGCCTTCGACGCCAGCGCGGAGGACCGCGAGACGCGCGGGTTCATCTCGATCACGACCAGGCGCCCGGTCTCGGGGTGGATCGCGAACTGGATGTTGCAGCCGCCGGTGTCGACACCGACCGCGCGCAGCACGGCGATGCCGACGTCGCGCATGTGCTGGTACTCGCGGTCGGTCAGGGTCATCGCCGGGGCGACGGTGATCGAGTCACCGGTGTGCACGCCCATCGGGTCGATGTTCTCGATGGAGCAGATGACGACCACGTTGTCGTGGTGGTCGCGCATGAGCTCCAGCTCGTACTCCTTCCAGCCGAGCACCGACTCCTCGATGAGGACCTCGGTGACCGGGGAGGCGGCGAGCCCGGCGCCGGCGAGGCGCTCCAGGTCCTGCGCCGAGTGCGCCATGCCCGAGCCGAGCCCACCCATGGTGAACGACGGCCGGATGACCACGGGCAGGCCCAGCTCGTCGGCGGCGGAGCGGACCTCCTCCATGGAGTGGCAGACCCGGGAGCGGGGGACGTCACCGCCGACCCCGATCACGATGTCCTTGAACTTGAGCCGGTCCTCGCCGCGCTCGATGGCGTCGACGTCGGCGCCGATCAGCTCGACGCCGTGGCGCTCCAGGGCACCGTTCTCGTGCAGCGCGATCGCGGTGTTGAGCGCGGTCTGCCCGCCCAGGGTCGCGAGCATCGCGGTGACCGGGGTGCCGTTGTCGCGCTCGGCGATGATGACCTTCTCGACGAACTCCGGGGTGATCGGCTCGACGTAGGTGGCGTCGGCGAACTCCGGGTCGGTCATGATCGTCGCCGGGTTGGAGTTGACCAGCGAGACCCGGATGCCCTCGGCCTGCAGCACCCGGCACGCCTGGGTGCCGGAGTAGTCGAACTCGCAGGCCTGACCGATGACGATCGGCCCGGAGCCGATCACCATGACGTGGTCGATGTCGTCGCGGCGGGGCATCAGTGGTCCTCCTGCCGGGCCTGGTCGTGCCGGTCCGGGTGCTGCGGGGTGGATGGGGATCCGGTGGGCGGTGGCGGCCACGGGCGGTCGTCGACGGGCCGGGCGCGGCCGGACACCGGGTCGCCGCCCGGTGCCGGCTCCGCCGGGGTGCCCTCGGCGTCCGGGTCGGCGGTGGCGCCCGGGTGGGCGGGCGTACCGCCGTCGCGGCGCAGCGCGTCCTCGATGTCGGAGAACGGCGCCGTCAGCGGGTCCGGGGTGCCGGGGCGGCCCACGGCGGGCATCCGGCTGGTGGGCGGCTCGATCTCGTCGCGGCCGGTGGCCGGGGTCCCGGCCGGCGGGGTGACGGGCAGCCGGGTGGTGTGCTCGTCGGCGGCGTCCGGTCCGGCGTCGGCCCCGGTGTGCGGGCCCTCCGGGCTGCCCGGCTCGAACCCGCCCGCGGCCGGGGCCGGGGCCGGTGTCGGCGAGGGCGCGGGCGGGGTGGGCCGCAGGTCGACCGACGGGGCCGCGGTCGCCGACGGCGGCGTGGCCGGGTCGGGCTGGGCGGTCATCGCCGGCGCGGGCGCCGCCCCGGTCCCGGACCCGGGCCGGGCCTCGGACCCGGGCTCGGGGGCCTCGGAACGGGCCTCGTCCTCGGGCCGCGGGTACGGCGCGGGCGCGGTGCCCTCGGGCCGCTGCCCGGCGACACCGGCGTAGCCGACCGGGTACTCGGTCATGAGCGCCACGAAGCGGTCGAACAGGTCCGACGCGTCGTGCGGGCCCGCGGCGGCCTCCGGGTGGTACTGCACGGAGAATGCCGGGAAGTCGAGCCCGGCCATGCCCTCGACGCAGCCGTCGTTGGGGCAGGTGTGGGTGATCTGCGCGCGGCCGTAGGGGGTGTCGAACTCCTCGCCCGCCTCGCCGGACACCGCGAAGCCGTGGTTCTGCGAGGTGATCGCGATCCGCCCGGTGGCGTGCTCGACGACCGGGATGTTGATGCCCCGGTGGCCGTAGCGCAGCTTGTAGGTGGACCGGCCGAGCGCGCGGCCGAGGATCTGGTTGCCGAAGCAGATCCCGAACAGCGGGATGCGCCGCTCCAGGACCTGCCGGGCGAGCGCGACCGGGCCGTCGGCGGTGGCCGGGTCACCCGGGCCGTTGGCCAGGAAGAAGCCGTCCGGGCGCAGCGACTCGACGGTCTCGATGGTGCTCGACGCGGGCAGGACGTGCACCTCGATGCCGCGGGCGGCCATCATCCGCGGGGTGTTGAACTTGATGCCGACGTCCAGGGCGGCGACGACGAAGCGCCGCTCCCCCACCGCGGGCACCACGTAGGTCTCGGCGGTGGTGACAGCGCCGTAGAGGTCGGCGCCCTCCATCTGCGGGGACTGCTTGACCCGCTCGACCAGCTCGTCGTCGGCGGCGAGGGCGGGGCCGGAGAAGATCCCGGCGCGCATGGCGCCCTGCTCGCGCAGGTGGCGCACCGCGGCGCGGGTGTCGATCCCGGCGATCCCGACGACCCCCTGGGCCCGCAGCGCGTCCTCCAGCGAGCCGGTGGCCCGCCAGTTCGACGCCCGCCGGGCGGGGTCGCGCACGACGTAGCCGGCGACCTGGATCGCCCGCGACTCGTCGTCCTCGTCGTTCCAGCCCGTGTTGCCGATCTGCGGTGCGGTCTGCAGCACGATCTGCCGGTGGTACGACGGGTCGGTCAGGGTCTCCTGGTAGCCGGTCATGCCGGTGGTGAACACGGCCTCACCGAGCGTCTCCCCGGTGGCGCCGTACGCCTGTCCGCGGAAGATCCGCCCGTCCTCGAGCACCAGTAGCGCGGTCACTGCACAACCTTCCCGTCCTGCGCGGTGATGCGTCCCCGCAGCACCGTCGCGACCACCGTTCCGGGCAGTCGCATTCCCTCGTACGGCGTGTTCGCCGCCTTGCTCGCCAGCTCCGCACCGCGGACCGTCCAGACCCCGTCCGGGGCGACCAGCGCGAACGTCGCCGGCTCCCCCTCCGCGATCGGACGGCCCTGGTCGGGCAGGTTCCCGATCTCCGCGGGGCGCTCCGACAGCACCCGCGCGACGCCGTGCCAGTCCAGCAGGCCCGGCTCCACCATCGTCTCGACCAGCACCGACAGGGCGGTCTGCAGGCCCAGCATGCCCGGCTTCGCGGCCTGCCACTCGGTGTCCTTGTACTGCGCGGCGTGCGGGGCGTGGTCGGTCGCGACGACGTCGATCACGCCCTCGGCCAGCGCCTCGCGCATCGCGCGGGTGTCGTCGGCGGTGCGCAGCGGCGGGTTGACCTTGTTCACCGGGTCGTAGCCGGTCAGCCGGGAGTCGGTGAGCAGCAGGTGGTGCGGGGTGACCTCGGCCGACACCCGCACGCCCTGGGCCTTGGCGGCGCGCAGCACGTCGATCGTGCGGGCGGTGGAGATGTGGCAGACGTGCAGCCGCGCGCCGGCCTCGCGGGCCAGCGCGCAGTCGCGGGCGACGATCGTCTCCTCCGCGGTGGCGGGCCACCCGGCGAGCCCGAGGCGCGCGGCGACGGCGCCCTCGTGCGCCTGGGCGCCGCCGGTGAGGCGGTGGTCCTCGGCGTGCTGGGCGATGACGACGTCGAGCGCGGAGGCGTACTCCAGCGCGCGGCGCATGATCAGCGGGTCGTTCACGCAGCGGCCGTCGTCGGAGAACATCCGCACCGCGGCGCGGGAGGCGGCCATCGTGCCGAGCTCGGCGAGCTTCTCGCCGCCGAGGCCGACGGTGACCGCACCGACCGGGTGCACGTCGACCAGCCCGATCTCCTCGCCGCGCCGGCGCACGTGCTCGACGACGACGTCGGAGTCGGCGACCGGGGTGGTGTTCGGCATCGCGAACACGGCGGTGAACCCGCCGAGCGCCGCAGCCCGGCTGCCGGTCTCGATGGTCTCGGACTCCTCGCCGCCGGGCTCGCGCAGGTGCACGTGCAGGTCGACGAAGCCGGGCAGCAGCACGGCGCCGTCGGCGTCGAGGGTCTCGGCGCCCTCGGGCGCGGTCAGGCCGGTGCCGATGGTGGCGACGACGCCGTCGGCGACGAGCACGTCGACCGGGTCCCCGCCGTAGGGCCGGGTGTTGCGGATCAGCAGGTCGGTCATTCGGGAGCTCCGGCGAGAAGGTGGTAGAGGACGGCCATCCGCACGTGCACGCCGTTGCGGACCTGGGCCAGGACGGCGGCGTTGGGGGCGTCGGCGACCGCGGGGGCGATCTCCATGCCGCGGATCATCGGGCCGGGGTGCAGGACGACCGCGTGGTCGGGCAGGAGCCTCGCGCGGTCCTCGGACAGCCCGAAGCGCACCGCGTACTCGCGCGCGGAGGGGAAGAAGCCGCCGTGCATCCGCTCGGACTGCACGCGCAGCATCATGACCGCGTCGAGCGCGGGCAGCTCGGCGTCCAGCTCGTGGGACACCCGGCACGGCCAGGACTCGACGCCGGTGGGCAGCAGCGTCGGCGGCGCGACGAGCACGACCTCGGCGCCGAGGGTCGCGAGCAGCAGCACGTTGGACCGGGCGACCCGGGAGTGCAGGACGTCGCCGACGATCCCGATCCGGCGCCCGGCGATGCCGCCGAGCCGGTCGCGCAGGGTCGCGGCGTCGAGCAGCGCCTGGGTGGGGTGCTCGTGGGTGCCGTCGCCGGCGTTGACGATCGCGGTGGGGGTGCCGGTGACCTCGCGGTCGGCGTCCACCCAGTGCGCGAGCCGGTGCGCCGACCCCGAGGCGGGGTGGCGCACGACCACGCAGTCCGCGCCCATCGAGGACAGGGTCAGCGCGGTGTCGCGCAGCGACTCCCCCTTGGAGACCGATGAGCCGGAGGCGGACACGTTCACGGTGTCGGCGCTCATCCACTTGCCGGCGATCTCGAACGACACCCGGGTGCGGGTGGAGTTCTCGTAGAACATCGTGATGACCGTGCGGCCGCGCAGCGTCGGCAGCTTGCGCACCTCGCGGCCGAGCAGCGCCTCGCGCAGCCGGTCGGAGGTGTCGAGCAGCGCGGTGGCCTCGGCGGCGTCGAGGTCGGCGACCGAGAGCAGGTGTCTCACCTGTCCCCCTCTCCCTGGGTGATCCAGACGCCGTCGCTGCCGTCGATCTCGGTCAGCGAGACCAGGATCTGCTCCGAGCGCGACGTCGGGACGTTCTTGCCGACGTAGTCGGCGCGGATCGGGAGCTCCCGGTGGCCGCGGTCGATCAGCACGGCGAGCTGCACCGCGCGCGGGCGGCCCTCGTCGCGCAGGGCGTCGAGCGCGGCGCGGGTGGTGCGCCCGGACATGAGGACGTCGTCGACGAGCACGACGAGCCGGTCGTCGACCCCGCCCTCGGGCACCGCGGTGGACTCCAGCGCGCGGGCCGGGCCGCGGCGCAGGTCGTCGCGGTAGAGGGTGGCGTCGACCGAGCCGACGGCCGGTGCGGCCCCGGCGAAGTCGGTGATCGCGGCGGCGAGCCGGTGGGCCAGGTGCACGCCGCGGGTGGGGACGCCCAGGAGCACGAGCCCGTCGGGGTTCTCGGCGCTGAAGGCGGTCTTCTCGATGATCTGGTGCGCGATGCGCGCGACGGTGCGGGTGACGTCGGCGGCGGACAGCAGTTCCCGTGCGGGCTGCTGCGCGTCGGCGTCCCCGCGGCGGTTCTGCGCCACGAGGTGGTCTCCTTCCCCGCCTCACCGGACGGGTCTTAAAGGACGGTCGTGCAAGAGCTGTGCGCCAACCTAGCAACCCGGCGGGTGTCCGCGCGGGCCCGCCGCAGCGCGTCACACCGCGAGCCGCGCCACAGCCGCGTCACTCGTTCGAGGTCACGTTCCCGTCACGATGCGCGATGGTCGACTGCGGACCGGTGCGACACCTTGCGATACCCGATTCTGCCCATGCGCACCCACAGGGGCGGGTGGTGGGATCGCGGACCCACACCCTGCGCTACCGCTGACGAGGGACGTGGACTGCCCCGTTCGTGTGGGAAACCGCTCGTCAACCCCCCGAGCAGGGGGTCGAACTTGACGGTGCCGGACCGGACCCGGAGGATTACTCTCCGTATCAATCAGCACGCGTGCAGCAGCGCCGCAACGCGCGGGACGGTCGGGACGCCGGCCCCCGCCGGAGCTGCCGCCCCGAACGGGACCACCCACAGGGGCGACGACGCGGCAGGCGCGACAACGGACCGGTGCACCGCCGGTGACCGGCCGGTCCGGCCACACCGGTACGGACCGTCAGGAACGAGGAGATCGATGGGCGACTACGCCAAGGCGCTCGGGGGCAAGCTCCGGGCGATCAGGCAGCAACAGGGGCTCTCCCTGCACGGCGTCGAGCAGAAGTCGGGCGGACGCTGGAAGGCGGTCGTCGTGGGCTCCTACGAGCGCGGGGACCGTGCGGTCACCGTGCAGAAGCTGGCCGAGCTGGCCGACTTCTACGGCGTCCCGGTGGCCGAGCTGCTCCCCGAGGGCCGCATCCCCTCCGGCAGCGAGCCCGCGACGAAGATCGTGATCAACCTGGAGCGGCTGCAGCAGCTCCCCGCGGACAAGGTCGGGCCGCTGGCCCGCTACGCCGCGGCCATCCAGAGCCAGCGCGGCGACTACAACGGCAAGGTGCTCTCGATCCGCGCCGAGGACCTGCGTTCGCTCGCGATCATCTACGACATGTCCCCCGGCGAGCTGACCGACCAGCTCATCGACTGGGGAGTGCTCCCGCCCGAGGCGCGTCCCGGGCAGCACGTGGGATGATCTGTTCCACCGGCCGCGTCCCAGGGGAAGGGTGACGCGACCGGTCGGGCGGTGGCCGGGGTCTGCACAGTCCCCCGGCCATCGCCCTTCGTGCGTTCAGGCCCTGGTCAGAGGGTCGCGCGCAGGTGCTCGGCGATGTCGGAGATCTGCCCGAGCACTCCGTTGACGTAGCGCGGGGAGTCGTCGGTCGACAGCGTCCGGGCCAGCTCGACGGCCTCGGTGATCGCGACCGGGTCGTCGACGTCGTCGACCCACAGCAGCTCGTAGATCCCGAGCCGCAGCAGGCCGCGGTCGACCGCGGGCATCCGGTCGACGTCCCAGCCCTCGGCGTGCTCGGCGATCAGCTGGTCGATCCGGTCCCGGTGGGTGGCGACGCCCTCGACGAGCCGCGCCGCGTAGTCCTGCACGGGCGGCGCGTCGTCGGTCTCGCGGCGCGCGGTGAGCACGGACAGAGCGTCCTCACCGCGTGCCTCGGCCTCGAAGAGGATGTCCAGTGCCCGTTTACGGGCCTTGGTGCGTGCGCGCACCTCAGCTCACGCGGCCGAGGTAACGGCCGTCCCGGGTGTCGACCTTGACCTTGGTGCCGCTCTCCAGGAACAGCGGCACCTGGATCTCGGCGCCGGTCTCCAGGGTCGCGGGCTTGGTGCCGCCGGTGGAGCGGTCACCCTGCAGGCCCGGGTCGGTGTGGGAGATGACCAGCTCGACCGAGGTCGGGAGCTCGATGAACAGCGGCTCCCCCTCGTGCAGCGACACCTGGGCGGAGGCGTTCTCCAGCAGGTAGCGCGCGGCGTCGCCGACGGCCTTCTCCGGGATCGGGATCTGGTCGAAGGTGTCGCCGTCCATGAAGACGAAGTCGGTGCCCTCGCGGTACAGGTAGGTCATGTCGCGGCGGTCCACCGTCGCGGTGTCGACCTTGGTGCCCGCGTTGAAGGTCCGGTCCACGACCTTCCCGGACATCACGTTCTTCAGCGTGGTGCGAACGAACGCACCGCCCTTGCCGGGCTTGACGTGCTGGAACGCCGTCACGGTCCACAGCTGGCCCTCGATGTTCAGGACCAGGCCGTTCTTCAGGTCGTTCGTGGTCGCCACGTGCGCGCTCTCCTGCTCGGATCTCGGATTCGTGCGTCGGTCAGGGTACCGCCACCCGGTTCACCGGCCCGCCCGAGGGGCGGGCGACCTGCCAGGATGGGCGCCATGACGGTGCGGGTGGTGGTGGCCGACGACCAGGCGGTGGTGCGGGCGGGGCTGCGGACGGTGCTGGCGGCGGCGCCGGACATCGACGTCGTCGGGGAGGCCGGGGACGGCGCGGAGGCCGCCGAGCTGGCCGAGACCCTGCGCCCGGACGTCGTGCTGATGGACGTCCGGATGCCCGGCACCGACGGCATCGAGGGGACCCGGCGGATCCGCGCGCTGCGCGACCCCGGCATCCGCGTGCTGGTGGTGACGACCTTCGACCTGGACCGCCACGTCTACGACGCGTTGCGGGCCGGCGCGTCCGGCTTCGTGCTGAAGGACGTCGAGCCGGAGGACCTCCAGGTCGCGGTCCGCACCGTGCACGCCGGGCACGAGCTGTTCGCGCCGTCGGTCACCCGCAGGCTCGTCGGCTCGTTCGTCCCGGCCGACCCGCCCGCCCCGGCCGGGCCCGCGGCCGGGCTGACCGAGCGGGAGCGGGAGGTGCTCGGGCTGGTCGCCGCCGGGCTGTCCAACGCCGAGATCGCCGACCGGCTGGTGCTGGGCGGCACGACGGTCAAGACCCACGTCTCGAACCTGCTCACCAAGCTGGGGCTGCGCGACCGGGTGCAGCTGGTGGTGTTCGCCTACGAGCACGGGCTGGTGGGAGCGGCCGGTGCCGACGGCTGAGCCCGGCCCGGACGGTCCCGCCGCCCCCACGCCGCTGCCCGGCACCCGCGCCGGGGACGTCGCGCTGGCGGTGCTGGCGCTGATCCTGGTCGCCCAGGAGCTGGTCACCGCCCTGGTCCTGGAGATCCCCGGCTACGCCCACCGGCTCGCCCCGCCGCTGTCCGTGGCGCTGGCGGCGGTGCTGAGCCTGGCGATGGCCGCCACCGTACTGCTGCGCCGCCACCGGCCGCGGCGCGCCTACCTGGTCCTGGCCGTGCTCGCCGCCCCGGCGATGGCGTTCCTCGGCGGGTTCGCCGCGCTGCTGTGGCCGCTGCTGGCCTTCTCCGTCGCGCGGGCTCCGCAGCGCGGACCGGTCGGCGCGGCGGCCTGGGTGACGCTGCCCTGGCTCGGTGCGCTCGGCCTGGCCGGGCTGCTGCGCGTCCCGGTGTCGCCGGATCCGGCGACCGAGGCGGGGATGCTCGTCGGCGGCTCGGTGGTGGTGGCGCCGCTGCTGGTCATCGCCGCCCTCGCGGGGCGGTGGAGCCGGTCCGCCGCGCTGCGCGCCGACCGGGAACGGGCCGAGACCGACCGGCTGCGGCACGGCACCGCGCTGGACGCCGAGCGGTCCCGGATCGCCGAGGAGATCGGCGGCGGGGTGCTCAGCGGTCTGCGCGGCCTGGTCGCCCAGGCCGGGGCGCTGGGCCCCGGCGCGACCGAGGCCGACCTGCGGGCCGTGCGGGAGCGGGCCCGGTCGGTGCTGGCCGCGATGCGCCGGGTCCTGGGCGTGCTCCGCGCGCCCGCCGCCGCCGAGCCGGGGCCCGTCGCCGCCGCGGTGCCGGTGCCCGCCGCACCCCCGCGGCGGCGCCGGCTGCCGCTACCCGACCGGGCCGGGCTGTGGGCGCTCGTCGCGTTCGTGGTCCCGGCACTGCTGATGGGGGCGCTGGTCGCCCCGGTGGCCGGCCTGGACACCGGGCAGCCGGTCGTCGACGGGTTCCTGCGCATGCTGGCGCTGCCCTGGCGGAACCCGGCCGCGGCGGCCGTCGTGGTGGCGCAGTTCGCACTCGTCGCCTGGTGGCGGACCGCGCCGGTGCCGGCGCTGCTGCTCGCCGGGGCCGGGTCGCTCGCCGCGGGGCTGCTCGACGGCTCGAACGTGTTCGCCGAGTCGGCCTGGATCCTGCTGGTCTGGGGCGCGGCGACGGCGGCGCCGGTCGTGACGTCCGCGGTGGCCGTGGTGGTGTCGACGCTCGTCGTCGTCGCCGGGGGTGTCCTGACGGGGGTGTGGGACCGGCTCGGCTACCCGGAGTCGGTGGTGGTGCTGAACTTCCTGGCCGTGGTGCCGCTGTGGGCGGCCGGGGTCGCGGTCCGCCACCACCGGCTCGACACCGCGGCCCGGCGGCGCGCGCTCACCGAGGCGGGCGTGCGCGACGCGCTCACCCGCGAACGCCTGCGGGTGGCCCGCGACCTGCACGACGTCGTCGCCCACCACGTCTCCGCGGTGGCGGTGCAGGCCGGGGCCGCGCGGCTCGCCGCCGACCCGGCGGCGCGCGCCGAGGCGCTCGGGCACATCGCCGACTCGGTCCGCCGGGTCGCCGAGGCGCTGCCCGCGCTGGCCGACCTGGGTCCGGACCCGGACGGCGCGGACCTGTCCCCCGCCGCGCTGCAGGCGCTGGTCGCGCCGTCCCGCTCGGCGGGTCTGCCGGTCACGGTGACGGTCGAGGGCCCGCCGGCGGAGACGCCCGGCGAGGCGGAGCTGTTCGCCCGGCGCATCGTCACCGAGGCCCTGACCAACACCCTGCGCCACGCCGGGCCCACCCCCACCCGGGTGCGGGTCACCCAGGGCGGCGCCGACGAGCCCGTCGTCGTGGAGGTCGGCGACGACGGCCCGGTGCCCGGCCACCGGCCCGACGGCACCGGCTCCGGCCTGGGCCTGCTCGGCATGCGGGAACGGGTCGCGCTGCTCGGCGGCGACCTGTACACCGGCCCCGGCGACGGTCCGGGGTGGACGGTCCGCGCGGTGCTGCCCCGCAGCCCGCTCGTCCGCGAGGACGACCCCGCCGCGTCGCCGATCTCGTCCTCCGCGCCGATCCGTGAAGGGGCCCCCGGCTCGTAGCGTCGGCCCCCACGAGCGGGGAGGGACCGATGACAGCACAGCAGCAGCAGCTCCGGGCCGGGCCGGTGACCGGCACCGGCGCGACGCTCGAGATCGACGCGCTGACCAAGCGCTACGGCGGCACCGTCGCCCTGGACGGGGTGAGCTTCGACGTCCGCCCGGGCGAGATCTTCGGCTTCGTCGGCTCCAACGGCGCCGGGAAGACGACGACCATGCGGATCGCCCTCGGGGTGCTGGCGGCGGACTCCGGGCAGGTCCGCGTCGGCGGGCGCCCGGTCGACCTCGACGTGCGCCGCACGATCGGCTACATGCCCGAGGAGCGCGGGCTGTACCCGAAGATGAAGGTCGGCGAGCAGCTCACCTACCTGGCCGAGCTGCACGGCGTCGACCGGGCCGCGGCGCGCCGGGCGGTGCTGCACTGGGCCGAGCAGCTCGGCGTCGACCACCGGCTCGGTGACACCGTCGACGCGCTCAGCCTGGGCAACCAGCAGCGCGTGCAGCTGGCCGCCGCGCTCGTGCACGACCCGGCGGTGCTGGTGCTCGACGAGCCGTTCTCCGGGCTGGACCCGGTCGCCGTCGACGTGATGAGCGAGGTCCTGCGGGAGAAGGCCCGCGCCGGGGTGCCGGTGCTGTTCTCCAGCCACCAGCTCGACCTGGTGCAGCGACTGTGCGACCGGGTCGGGATCCTCGTGGCCGGCCGGATGCGGACCGTCGGCACCGTCGGCGAGGTGCGCCGCGGTGGCGGCACCCGGCTGGAGGTCCACGCCCCCGCCGCCGCGCCCGGCTGGGCGCAGGGCCTGCCCGGGGTCACCGTGCTCGCCCACGACCGCGGCCGCACCGTCCTGGCGCTCGGCGACGGCGCCGACGACCAGCGGGTCCTCGCCGCGGCGCTCGCCACCGGGCCGGTGCGCGGCTTCACCGTCACCACGCCGTCCCTGACCGATCTGTACCGGGAGGTCGTCGCATGACCGGGTCCGCCACCCTGCCCGCGCACCGCGCGGTCGCGCTCGTCGCGCGTCGCGAGTTCCGGGTGCAGGTGCACAAGCGCAGCTTCTGGATCAGCAACGCGATCATGGTGCTGGTCATCGTCGGCGGCATGGTCGCCTACGCGGTGTTCGGCTCCGGCGGCGACGACCGGCCCACCGTCGGGGTGGCCGGGGACGCCTCGCTCGCCGCGGCGGTCACGACCGCCGGGGAGCGGCTCGGCCTGCCCGTCGAGGTCCGGGAGGTGCCGTCCGCGGCCGCCGGGCGCGACGCCGTCGCCGCCGGGGACCTCGACGTCGCCCTGACCGCGGACGGCCCGGCGGGCGCGGTCGCCGTCGTCGACTCCGAGGTGCCGTCGGCGACCCGCGCGGTGCTCGACGCCGCGCTCGCCGACCGGGCCACCGCGGCCGCGCTGGCGACGGTGGGCCTCACCCCGGCCGAGCTGGCCGCCGCGACCCCGCCCGCCGGGCTCACCGTCGACGCGCTCGACCCCGCCGACCCCGAGGCCGGGCAGCGCACCGCGCTGTCGTTCGTCGTGCTGATCGTGATGTTCATGCAGATCGTGGGCTTCGGCCTCACCGTCGCCATGGGCGTGGTCGAGGAGAAGTCCAGCCGCGTGGTGGAGCTGCTGCTGTCGACGATCCGCCCGCTGCACCTGCTGTGGGGCAAGGTGCTGGGCATCGGCGCGGTCGGGCTGGTGCAGCTGCTGCTCTACGGCGTCGTCGGCATCGGCGCCGGGATCGCCACCGGCCTGCTGACGATCACCGGCACCGCGCTCGGGGTGTTCGGCGCCGCACTGGGCTGGTTCGTCCTCGGCTACGCCTTCTTCGCGGTGCTCTACGCCGCCGCCGGGTCGCTGGTCTCGCGCCAGGAGGACGTCAACACCACCACCGGGCCGCTGATGATGCTGCTGTTCGCGATGTACGGCGTCTCGTTCTGGTTCCTGGGCTCGCCGGACTCCGCGGTGCTCGGCGTGCTGTCGTGGATCCCGCCGTTCCCGGCGATGCTGATGCCGCTGATGATCGCCGAAGGGTCGGCGACCGCCTGGCACGTCGCCGGGTCGGCCCTGGTCATGCTGGTGGCGCTGGTCCTGCTGGCGAAGGCGGGCGCCCGGGTCTACGAGCGGTCGGTGCTGCGGATCGGGGCGACCGTGCCGTGGCGGGAGGCGCTCAGATCTCGATGAGCTCGCGGGGCAGCCCGGTCAGCGGCACGGCCGGGCCGCCCGCGACGACGTGCAGGGTGTCCTCGATCCGCACCCCGCCCCGTCCGTCGAGGTAGACGCCCGGCTCGACGGTCACGACGTTGCCGGCGTCGATCCGCCCGGTGGCGGTGATCCCGAGCCACGGCGGCTCGTGCACCGCGAGCCCGACCCCGTGCCCGAGGCCGTGCGGGAACCGTTCGCCGTGCCCGGCGGCGGTGATCACGTCCCGGGCGGCCGCGTCGACGGCGGTCACCGACGCCCCGTCGACGAGCGCGGCCCGCCCGGCCGCGGCGGCGGCGTCGACCAGGGCGTGCAGCTCACGCTGCCAGTCCGCGGCCGGGCCCAGGCAGAACGTGCGCGTGGTGTCGGAGTGGTAGCCGTCCAGCGCCGCCCCGAAGTCGATCTTGACGAGGTCGCCACGGCGCAGCTCGGTCCCGGTGGGGCGGTGGTGCGGCACCGCGGAGTGCGGGCCCGCGGCGAGGATGGTGTCGAAGGCGGGGCCGTCGGCGCCCAGGCGGCGCATCCGGTCGTCGAGGTCGAGCGCGACGTCGGCCTCGGTGCGGCCCGGGCGCAGGCCGCCGTCGTCGAGCAGGGCGCGCAGCGCGGTGTCGGCCAGCGCGCAGGCCGCGGCGATCCGCTCGACCTCGCCGGCGTCCTTGACCGCGCGCAGCCGCCCGGCCAGCCCGGGGGCGCGGCGCAGCCTGCGGCCGGGGACGGCGTCGCGGACCGCGGCCAGCCCGTCGACGGTCAGCGTCGCCGAGTCGTAGCCGAGGGTCAGCCCGGCGGGGACCCGGGCCGCGCCGGCCGGCGCACTCGGCCGTTCGACGAGGACCTCCAGGTCGGGGCACTGCTCCGCGGCCTGGACGCGGTAGCGCCCGTCGGTGCAGAGCAGGTCGTCGCCCGGGTCGGCGGCGATCACCGCGGCGGCGTTGGAGCCGGTGAACCCGGTGAGGTGCCGGACGTCGAGCAGGTCGGTGACCAGCAGCGCGTCCAGTCCGGCGGCGGGGAGCAGGGCGCGCAGGGTGTCGCGCCGGGCGGGGTGGGACATGGCCCGAACCCTATGTCTAGGGTCGCGGCCATGGGTCTCTACTTCCGCCAGCTGCTGTCGGGCCAGGACTACGCCGTGGGTGACCCGGTGGCCACCCAGATGGTCAACTTCTCGTACCTGATCGGCGACGACGAGACCCGCGAGGCCGTCGTCGTCGACCCGGCCTACTCCCCCGACGAGCTGCTCGCGACCCTCGACGCCGACGGCATGCGCCTGACCGGGGTGCTGGCCACGCACCACCACCCCGACCACGTCGGCGGCACGATGATGGGCTTCGACCTCGTCGGCGTCGCGCAGCTGATCGGGTCGCACCCGGTGCCGATCCACGTGCAGCGCGCCGAGGCCGACTACGTGACGCGGGTGACCGGGCTGTCGGCGACCGACCTGACCCCGCACGACCACGACGACGTCGTCGAGGTGGGGAACGTCGCGATCCGGCTGCTGCACACCCCCGGCCACACCCCGGGCAGCCAGTGCTTCCTGGTGCCCGGCCCGGACGGCGACCGGCTCGTCGCCGGGGACACGCTGTTCCTGCAGGGCTGCGGGCGCACCGACTTCCCGGGCGGCGACACCGCGCAGATGTACCACTCGCTGCAGCAGCTGGCTGCGCTGAAGGGCAACCCGACGGTCTACCCGGGGCACCGGTACTCGCCGGCGTCGAACGCCCCGCTCGACGACGTGCGGGCCACCAACACCGTCTACCGGGCGACCTCGGCCGAGCAGTTCGTGGCCGCGTTCGGGTCATGACGGCCGGATCGTGACGGCCGGGTCGTGACCCCGGCCGCGGTGGTGCTCGTCGAGGGGGCCAGCGACGCCGCGGTGCTCGAGACCCTCGCGCGGCGCCGCGGCACCCCGCCCGGCGACGTGGCGATCGTCGTCCTGCACGGCTACACCAACCTGGGCACCGCGCTGGCGGCCCTCGCCCCGGCCGCCCCGGACCGGGTCGCCGTGCTGTGCGACGCCGGCGCCGCGGCGTACTCCCGCCGGGTCGCCGGCGCGGCGGTGCCGGTCCGGGTGTGCGACGCCGACCTGGAGGACGAGCTGCTGCGGGCGCTCGGCACCGCGCGGGTGCACGCCGTCCTCGACGCCTGCGGTGAGCTCGCCGCGCTGCACGCCCTGGCCCGTCAGCCCGGCCGCCGCGGCCGCGGCGCCGACGAGAACCTGCGCCGGTTCCTCTCGGCGCGCTCCGGGCGCAAGGTCCGCTACGGCGCGCTGTTCGCCGCCGAGCTGGATCTGCGGGCGCTACCGGACCCGCTGCGCCGGGTCCTCGACGACGTCGGTCTCTGACCGGGGTGCGGGGTCGGTCCCGTCGGTCGCGATCCACGCCGCGGAGAACACCAGCAGCCGCGACAGCAGGAACAGGAAGAACAGTGTCGCGAGCACGGTGCCGAACACGGCACCGCCCGCGGTGTCGGACACGACGCCGACGACCAGCGCGACCCCGAGCTTGAGCAGCTCCAGCGCGACCGCGCCGACGGCGGCGGGGCGCACGACCCGGCGCAGCGGGACCGGTCGGCGCGGCAGCCGGGCCAGCACGAAGCAGAACACGGCCCAGTCCAGGACCAGCACCACGACGGCGCCGAGCACCCGCAGCGCGACCCGGCCGCCGAGCGCGTCGCGGACACCCACCAGCTCCAGGGTGAACCCGGCCAGCCCGGTCACGGCGAACGTCACCACCACCGAGGCGAGGACGGCGGCGCCGAGCACGGCCAGCGCACCCAGGTCCCACAGGACCCGGC
Source organism: Pseudonocardia sp. ICBG601 (assembly GCF_020496245.1). Lineage (NCBI taxonomy): Bacteria > Bacillati > Actinomycetota > Actinomycetes > Pseudonocardiales > Pseudonocardiaceae > Pseudonocardia > Pseudonocardia sp. ICBG601. Next base: position 815,425 of record NZ_JAHLJA010000150.1, read on the forward strand.
GCGGCGAGACGATCCGCTCGGCGGGCAGCCGGAACTGCGCCGACAGCGCCTCCCGCAGGTACGACGTCCACGTCGACCCGGCCCACAGCACCCCGAGCGCGCCGATCCCGACGAGCGACCCGCTGCGGGCGGCCGCGGCCTCGACGGCGGGGGCGACGGCGTCGGTCAGCCCGGCCGGGAACGCCGCCTCGACGGCGAGGACCAGGTCGTCGCGGGAGGTGGTGCGCCAGAACACGAGCAGCCCGAGGGCGAAGAACAGGACGAGCAGCAGCGGCACCGCCGCGATCACGGTGTAGAACGCGACCGCGGCGGACAGGTGGTTGCCGCGCTGGTGGCGGTAGCGGTCGGCGGCCCGGCGGGCGTGCGCGACCCCCGCCCGGACCGCCACCTCAGCCGCTGATCGCCGCGTACGCGGTCGCGAGCAGGCCTGCGTCCGGGCCCTCCAGACGGCCGGGCTCCGCGAGCCCGTCGAGGACGACGAACCGCAGCGTCCCGGCCCGGGACTTCTTGTCCCCGCGCATGGTCTCGGTCAGCTCGTCGAGCACGCCGGGCTCGTAGCGCGTCGGCAGCCCGACCAGCTCCAGCACCTCGCGGTGCAGGTCGGCGGTGGCGTCGTCGAGCCGCCCCGCGGCGCGGGCCAGCTCGGCGGCGAACACCAGGCCGACGGCGACGGCGTTGCCGTGCCGCCACCGGTAGCGCTCGCGGCGCTCCACGGCGTGGCCGAGGGTGTGGCCGTAGTTGAGGATCTCCCGCAGGTGCGACTCGCGCAGGTCCGCCCCGACGACGTCGGCCTTCACCCGGATCGCGCGGCGCACCAGCTCGGCCAGCACCGGCCCGGCCGGGTCCAGCGCGGCGGCCGGGTCGGCGCGGACGCGGTCGAGGATGACCGGGTCGGCGATGAACCCGGCCTTCCACACCTCCGCGGACCCGGCGACGAGCTCGGGACGTGGCAGCGTGCGCAGCGTGTCGAGGTCGACGAGCACCGCGGACGGCTCGTGGAAGGCGCCCACCAGGTTCTTCCCGGCGGCGGTGTTGATGCCGGTCTTCCCGCCGACGGCGGCGTCGACCATGGCGAGCAGCGTGGTCGGGACGTGCACGACCCGCACCCCGCGCATCCACGTGGCGGCGACGAACCCGGCGAGGTCGGTGACCGCTCCCCCGCCGAACCCGACGACGACGTCGGCCCGGGTCAGTCCGGCCCGGGCGCAGGCGTCCCAGCAGTCGGCCAGCGAGGCCAGGGACTTGCCGTCCTCGGCGTCGGGCACCTCGTGGGTGGCCGCGGCCAGCCCGGCGGCCGCCAGCTCGGCGCGGGCGGCGCCGGCGCGGTCGGCGAGCGTCGGCGGGTGCAGCACGAGGACCCGGCCGGCGCCGGTGCCGGCGACGACCTCGGCCAGCCGCGCGGCCACCCCGGCGCCGACGAACACCGGGTAGGGCGCCTCGGTGCGGACGTCGATGCGGACCGAGCCGTCGGGCTCGGTGGTGCCGGACGTGTCGTTCATCGGGCCTCCGCCCGCTCGGTGCCGGTGCCGTCCTGCGGCGAGCCGAAGCCGGGCACCGGCAACGTCGAGTCCTGGCGCGGGGTGGGCCGGTCGAACGGGTCGGCGGCGTCCGGGGACGCCTCGGGCAGCGCGGCCGGGCCGTGCCCGAGCCCGGCCAGCACGGCGGCGACGACCTGGTTGGGGCTGCGGCGCACCGTCGTGACGGCCACGGTGGCGACCTCGGCGTAGAGCGGGGCCCGCTCGGCGAGCAGCGCCCGGAACGTCGCGCGCGGGTTCACCCCGGCCAGCAGCGGGCGCGCGGTGGACATCCCGGTGCGGCGCATCCCGTCGGCGAGGTCCACCTCCAGGGCGACGACGCGGTGCCCGGCGAGCAGCGCGCGGGTCTCGGCGGCCAGCACCGAGCCGCCACCGAGGGCGAGGACGCCGTGCCCGGCCCGCAGCTGCTCGGCGACGACCTCGCGCTCCAGCGCGCGGAACGCGGCCTCGCCCTCCTGCACGAACATCTCCGCGATCGGCTTGCCGATGCGCGCGACGATCGCGGCGTCGGTGTCGGCGAAGGTCAGGCCGAGCCGCTGCGCGAGCAGCGAGCCGACCGTGCTCTTGCCGGACCCGGGCGGGCCGACGAGCACCACCCAGGGGCGGCCCTCGGCATCGGGGGCCGGGGTGGGGGCCGGCGCGGTCACCGCTGCCCCGCCAGGTAGGAGGCGAGGTTGCGGCGGGTCTCGTCGAGCGAGTCGCCGCCGAACTTCTCCAGCGCGGCCTGGGCCAGCACCAGCGCCACCATCGTCTCGACGACGACCCCGGCACGCGGCACGGCGCAGGCGTCGGACCGCTGGTGGATGGCGGTGGCCTCCTCGCCGGTGGTGGTGTCGATCGTGCGCAGCGCCCGCGGCACGGTGGAGATGGGCTTCATCGCGACCCGGACCCGGACCGGCTCGCCGTTGGTCATGCCGCCCTCGATGCCGCCGGCCCGGTTGGTGAGCCGGGTGACCGGGACGGTGCCCGCCGGGCCCTGCCCGGGCGAGCCGGCGGGGACCATCTCGTCGTGGGCGACGGAGCCGCGGCGGTGCGCGGTGCGGAAGCCGTCGCCGATCTCGACGCCCTTCATCGCCTGGATGCCCATCAGCGCGGCGGCGAGCCGGGCGTCGAGCCGGCGGTCGGCCTGCACGTAGGTGCCGACGCCGACCGGCATCCCGTAGGCGATGACCTCGATGACCCCGCCGAGGGTGTCGCCGGCGTCGTGCGCGGCGTCGATCTCGGCGGCCATCGCGGCGCCGGTGGCGTCGGTGAAGGCGCGCACCGGGTTGGCGTCGATGCGGTCGAGGTCGGCGGGGCCGGGCAGCGGCTCGTCGTCCGGGGCGTCGACGGCGCCGATGCCCACGACGTGGGACACGATCGTCACGCCGAGGGCCTGCTGCAGGAACGCCTTGGCCACGGTGCCGAGCACGACGCGGGCGGCGGTCTCGCGGGCGCTGGCGCGCTCCAGGACCGGGCGGGCCTCGTCGAAGCCGTACTTGGTCATGCCGGCGAGGTCGGCGTGGCCGGGGCGGGGCCGGGTCAGCGGCGCGTTGCGGGCCCGGTTCGCGATCAGCTCCGGGTCCACCGGGTCGGCGGCCATGACCGTCTCCCACTTGGGCCACTCGGTGTTGGCGATGCGGACCGCGACCGGCCCGCCCTGGGTGACGCCGTGCCGCAGGCCGCCGATGACCTCCAGCTCGTCGGCCTCGAACGCCATCCGCGGGCTGCGGCCGTAGCCGAGCTTGCGGCGGGCCAGCTCGGCCTGCAGCTCCTTGGTGGTGACCGAGACCCCGGCGACCATGCCCTCCAGCACGCCCACCAGGGCCGGACCGTGGGACTCCCCGGCGGTGATCCATCGCAGCACGGCGACCATCCTCTCACCCGGGGATCCGGGGCCCCGGTACGGCCACCGCGACGACGGCGAGCGCCACCCCGAGCAGCACCGGCCCGTGCGGGAGCCTGCTCCCCCACCCGGCCCGGCCGGCCACGACCGCGACGAGCGCCACCGCCGCCGAGGCGACCGCGGCGCCCACCGCGACCACCGGGAGCAGCGCCCACCCCGCACCGGCGGCCGCGGCCCCCACCGGGGCGGCCAGCTTCACGTCGCCGCCGCCCATCGCGTGCGGCGAGACCAGGTGCACCACCAGGTAGGCGCCGCCGAGCAGGACCGCCCCGGCCAGGCCGCGCTGCACGGCGCCGCTCCCGGCCGGGACGAGCGCGACCAGCACCAGCCCGAGTGCGGGCACCGTCAGCGCGTTCGGGAGCCGCCGGACCAGCAGGTCGGTCGCCGACCCGGCGACGGCCAGCCAGGACAGCGCCGCGAGCAGCGCCGCCCACCGCGGGTCCAGCCGCCCGGCCTGCACCGCCAGCGCGACCGCCGCCCAGCACGCCGCGAGCCCCGCCTCGCACCACCCCACCGGGACCGGCGCCCCGCGCGGCAGCCGGACCAGCAGCCACCGGGTGCCCGCCCCGGCGACGAGACCCAGGGCGGCGGCGGGGACGACGAGGCTCATATCCCGATCCTGGGGGCCGCGACGCCGTCCGGACCGACGGGTTGCCCGCCTGTGGACAACCCGCCGGGCGCGGGCAGGATGACCGGAATGGGTTCCAGTGCGCCGCAGGGTGACCGCCGGGCCGGGGCGGTGGTCCGCGCCGAGGTCGACCACGGTGTCGCCGAGCTGGTGCAGGACGCGGCGCGGCCGTCGTCGTGGACGCTGCTGCTCGACGGGACCGCCCAGTCCCACGTCGACCTCGACGACCCCGAGCACCTCGAGTTCGAGTACGTCCGCCGGATCGCCCACCTCGTCGACCTCGCCGCGCCGCCCGCCGTGCCGCTGCGGGTGCTGCACCTGGGCGGCGGGGCGTGGACGCTGGCCCGCTACGTCGCCGCGACGCGCCCCGGGTCGGCCCAGACCGTCGTCGAGCTCGACGGCGAGCTGGCCGCCCTGGTCGCGCACCGGCTGCCGGGCCCGGGGGTCGCCGACGGGCTGGCCGTGGTCACCGGGGAGGCACGCGCCACCCTGGGCCGGTTCGCACCGGCCTCGTTCGACGTCGTGGTCGTCGACGTGTTCGCCGGGGCCCGCACCCCGGCCCAGGTCACGACGGCGGAGTTCCTCACCGCCGTCCGCCGGGTGCTCGCGCCGACCGGGATGCACGTGGCGAACCTCGGCGACGGCGCCCCCTGGCCGTTCCTGCCCGGCCAGATCGCGACGGCCGGGGCGGCGTTCGCCGAGCTCGCGCTCGTCGCCGCCCCGGACGTGCTGCACGGGCGCCGGTTCGGCAACCTCGTGCTGGCCGCGTCGGACCGGGAGCTGCCGGTGCCCGGGGTGACCCGCCGGGCGGCCGGGGACCCGTTCCCGGCCCGGGTGCTCGACGACGCCGACACCCGCGCCCTCGGGCGCGGCGCGGGCGTCGTCACCGACGCGTGCGCCGCACCCTCGCCCCGGCCGCCGGAGGGCTTCTGGGGGCAGTGACCCCCGCTCAGGCCAGGGACGGGTCGACCAGGACCTTCATCTTCCGGCCCGCGTGCAGCGCCTCGAAGCCCTCCTCGACGACATCACGCATGGCGATCTTCTCCATCCAGCCGGTGGTGTCGTAGTGGCCGTTCGCCATCAGCTCGATCACCGCCCGGTAGTCCTCGTGGGTGTAGCAGAGCGAGCCCTGGATGCGGGACTCGCCGAGGACCAGGTTGAGCAGCGGGGTCACCAGCGGCGTCTCGTAGATCGCGACGCTGACCATCGGGCGGCCCGCCCCCAGCGAGTCCAGCGCGGTCGCGACGGCCGGGGCCACGCCCGCGGCGTCGTAGCAGGCGTCGGCGCCGCGGCCGTTCGTCGTCTCCGCCACGATCGCCGGCACGTCCTGGGCGGTCGGGTCGAGGGTGTGCGCGCCGAGCCGCTCGATCGCGCCGCGCCGGGTCGCCGACGGCTCGACGACGCGGACGTTCTCCACGCCCATGCCGCGCAGGGCGAACCACAGGCCGATCCCGATCGGCCCGGCGCCGAACACCAGCGCGGTGTCGCCCGGGTTCACCCCGCCGAGCTTCGCCGCGTGGTAGGCCACGGCCATGGGCTCGACGAGCGCGCCCATCTCCAGCGACACGTTCTCCGGCAGCGGGTGCAGCATGTGCGCCGGGACGACGGTCGTCTCGGCCATGCCGCCGTCGGCCATCAGCCCGTGGAAGCCGATCTGCGCGCACACGTTGTAGCGGCCCTCGGAACAGCGTGAGCAGGTCCCGCAGGTGTAGAGCGGCATCACCGCGACCCGGTCGCCCTCGGTGACGCCCTCGACCCCGGACCCGATCTCGACGACGGTCCCGGAGAACTCGTGGCCGAGGGTCAGCGGCAGCTCGCGGCCGGTGAGCGGGTGCTTCTCCCCGTTCGGGATGAAGATCGGGCCCGCGTAGTACTCGTGCAGGTCCGAGCCGCAGATGCCGTTGAACCCGACCTTGAGCCGGACCTCGCCGGGACCCACCTCGCCCTCGGGCACGTCGGTGATGTCGAGGTCCCCGGGTCCCCGGTAGACGACCGCACGCATCGCTGGCTCCTCTCGCCTGACGTCGCTGTCAGGTCCCGGTCTACCGGCGGGGGGTGAGCGCCGTCACGGGTTGGGCCCAGGTTGCATGCGCGCCCGGTGATGGGTCAGAACGCTCCGGCGGCGCGGGCGCGGTCGACGTTGCCGAGGTGCTCGGGGTAGGTCGTGGCGAAGCAGGAGGCGCCTTCGGTGGTGCACCGCACGAAGAACAGCCACGGGCCCGCAGCCGGCTTCTCAGCGGCCGAGAGCGCCGCGGTGGACACCGAGGCGACGGGCGTCGGCGGCAGCCCGGTGTTGAGGTAGGTGTTGTACGGCCCGGGGGTGCCGCGGGCCTCGGCCGTGGTGCGCAGCGCCTGCACGTCGAGCGGGTAGTTGACGGTGGAGTCCATCTCCAGGCGCTGGTTCACCGCGAGCCGGTTCTCGATCACCCGGGCCACCTTCGGCATGTCGGGGACGAGCGCCTCCTTCTCCACGACGGAGGCGAGGACGAGGGTGCGGTAGGCGTTCTCCCCGCCCAGCCCGGCGGCCGCCAGCCTGGTCGCCGACGCGGTGAGCACCTGGCGCAGCACCTGCTCCGGGGTGCCGCGCGGGTCCAGGTCGTACGGCCCGGGGGCGACCAGGCCCTCCATCCGGCGTCCGGGGGCGGCCGCCCGGTAGCCCGCGCGGGCCCACTCGGGGACGGCGATCGCGGCCGGGTCGGCGTCGGCCATCGCGGCGCGCAGCGCGTCGACGTCGGTGCAGCGGGCGTCGCCGTCCGCGGTGCCGAGGCAGGTGGCGCGGGAGATCTGGGACAGCACGCCCGGGGAGACGGTGCCGTCCGGGGCGCGGGTGTCGTCGAGCTGGACGCCGCCCTTGACGTCGAAGAACCCGACGCGCCGCTCCGGGTCGAGCAGCCCCTCGACCGCGGAGTCGCCCGACATCTGCGAGCGGAGCTCGTAGTAGCCGGGCTGGACCCGCTGGATGTCGGGCTCCTCGGCGGCGGCCTCGACGAACGCGGCCCGGGACTTCACCACGTCCAGCCCGACCAGGGTCTCCCCGATCGCGCTGGTGGTGTCGCCGGACTCGACGCGCACCACGACCGAACCGCTGCCGGAGCCGGCGTAGTCGTCGGCGCCGCGCAGGTACAGGCCGACGGCGACGAGCACCGCGCCGGCCAGCAGCGCCGACCCCAGCAGGGCGAGCCGCCGCCGCCGGAAGTGCACCGGGGTCGGACGGTGCCGTACGGGCCCCGCGGTCACGCTCACATCGGGCCCCGGGACGTCACGTCGTTCTCGCCGGCGCCGGTCACGCGGTCGAGGGTATCCGCCGCGGGCCCGGCCCGTGGTCACCCCCGGTCACGGTGATCAGGTTCCGCGGGTGGTATCCAGCCAGCCCTGCAGGATGGCCACCGCGGCCTGCTGGTCGATGACCGCACGCTGCTTGCGGCCGCGCACGCCGCGCCCGGCCAGCTGCCGGGTCGCGACGACGGTCGTCATCCGCTCGTCGGTCAGCTCGACCGGGATGTCCAGCCCCGCCTCCAGTGCGGCGGCGAACTCCCGTGCGGCGACGGCGGCCGGACCGTCCTCGCCGCGCAGGTTCCGGGGCAGCCCGAGCACGACGCCGACGACGTCGTGCTCGGCCACCAGCGCGGCGATCCGGCGCACGTCGGCGCCGCCCTCGGCGTCGCGGGGCACGGTCTCGACCGGGGTCGCGAGGATCCCGTCCGGGTCGCACATCGCGACCCCGACGCGGACGGCGCCGACGTCGATGCCCAGGCGCCGCCCGCGGGTGGGGGTCACGGACGCAGCGCGGCGCGCAGCTTCTGCACCGCGGCGTCGATCCCGGCCGGGTCGGTGCCACCGCCCTGGGCGAGGTCGGGCTTGCCGCCGCCGCGCCCGCCGACGGCCGCGGCGAACTCCCCGATCAGCTTCCCGGCGGCGATCCCGTTGTCCCGGGCCGCCTTCGTGGTGGCGACGACGAAGGACACCTTCTCCCCGTCGACGCCGAACAGCACGACCACACCGGGCCGGTCGCCCAGCTTGCCGCGGACGTCGGCGGCGAGGGTCCGCAGGTCGTTGCCACCGACACCGTCCGGCGCGGTGACAGCGACCAGGGCGGTCCCGTCGAGGTCCTCGGCCTGCTGGGCGAGCGCCCCGGCCGAGGCCAGGACGGCGTCGGCGCGGTGCTTCTCCAGGTCGCGCTCGGCGGTCCGCAGCCGCTCGACGATCCCGTTGATCCGCTCCGGCAGCTCCTCCGGACGGGCCTTGAGCTGGTCGGCGAGCTGGTTGACCAGCAGGTGCTCGGTGGTGGCGTGCTTGAAGGCGTCCAGCCCCACCAGCGCCTCGACGCGGCGCACCCCGGAGCCGATGGAGGCCTCGGACAGCACCCGGACCAGGCCGAGCTCGCCGGTGCGCCCGACGTGGGTGCCACCGCACAGCTCGCGCGAGTAGTCGCCCATGTCGACCACGCGCACGCGGTCGCCGTACTTCTCGCCGAACAGCATCATCGCGCCGAGCGTGCGGGCCTCGTCGATGGACGTCTCGTAGGTCTGGATCTCCCGGTCCTCCTGCAGGACCGAGTTGACCTCCTCCTCGATCTCGACCAGCGCCGCGGGCGGCACGGCCCCGGTCGGGGAGGTGAAGTCGAACCGCAGCCGGCCCGGGGCGTTGAGCGACCCGGCCTGGGCGGCGGCGCTGCCGAGCGCGCCGCGAACCCCGGCGTGCACGAGGTGGGTGGCGGTGTGCGCGCGCGAGATCGCGGACCGACGGGTGCGGTCGACCTCGGCGACGACCTCGGCGTCGAGGGTCACGGTGCCGGCGGTGACGACGCCGCGGTGCACCCGCAGCCCGGCGACCGGGGACTGGACGTCGTCCACCCGGACCTCGAAGGACGCGCCGCGCAGCACGCCGGTGTCGGCCTGCTGGCCGCCGGCCTCGGCGTAGAACGGGGTGCGGTCGAGCAGCACCTCGACCTGCTCGCCCTCGTGGGCGGCGGGCACGGTGGCGCCGTCACGCAACAGCCCGACGACCCGGGACTCCGACTGCAGCGTCTGGTAGCCGAGGAAGTCGGTGGCGCCGTGGGTGTCGAGGACGGCGCGGTAGACCGAGGCGTCGACGAAGCCGACCTTGCGCCCGGCGGCGTCGGCCTTGGCCCGCGAGCGCTGCTCGTCCATCAGCGCGGTGAAGCGCTCCCGGTCGACGGTGAGCCCGGCCTCGGCGGCCATCTCCAGCGTCAGGTCGATCGGGAAGCCGTAGGTGTCGTGCAGCGCGAACGCCTGGTCGCCGGGCAGGGTGTCGCTTCCGGCGGACCGGGCACGGGACACCGCGCCCTCGAAGATCCGCTCGCCGGCGGTCAGCGTGGCGCGGAAGGTGTCCTCCTCGGCCCGGATGACCGCGGAGATCCGCTCGAAGTCGGTGGCGAGCTCGGGGTAGGTCGGCGCCATGGTGTCGCGGACGACGGCGGCGAACTCGCCCAGGCACGGCCCGGTGACGCCGAGCAGCCGGGCCGAGCGCACGATGCGGCGCAGGAGCCGGCGCAGCACGTAGCCGCGGCCCTCGTTGCCGGGGGTGACGCCGTCGCCGACGATCATCAGCGACGAGCGGGCGTGGTCGGCGATGACGCGGAAGCGCACGTCGTCGATCTCGCCCTCCGGGCCACCCGCGCCGTAGCGCTTCCCGGACAGCTCCTCGGCCTTGGCGATGACCGGGCGGACGAGGTCGGTCTCGTAGACGTTGTTGACGCCCTGGAGCAGGAACGCGACCCGCTCGACACCCATCCCGGTGTCGATGTTCTTGTGCGGCAGGGTGCCGATCGGCGGGTGCCCCTTCTTCGGGGACAGCGCGCCGCGCTCGTCCTGCATGAAGACGAGGTTCCAGATCTCGAGGTAGCGGTCCTCGTCGGCCTCGGGGCCGCCCTCGGCGCCGAACTCCGGGCCGCGGTCGACGTAGATCTCCGAGCAGGGGCCGCCGGGGCCGGGGACGCCCATGTCCCAGTAGTTGTCGTCGCCGCCGCGGCGCTGGATGCGCTCCTCGGGCAGGCCGGCGATCTCCTTCCAGAGCGCGATGGCCTCGTCGTCGTCGTGGTAGACGGTGACCCAGATGATCTCGGGGTCGAAGCCGTAGCCGCCCTCGTCCTGGCTGCGGGTGATCAGCGACCAGGCGAACTCGATGGCGCCGCGCTTGAAGTAGTCGCCGAAGGAGAAGTTCCCGGCCATCTGGAAGAACGTGGTGTGCCGGGTGGTCTTGCCGACCTCGTCGATGTCCGGGGTGCGGACGCACTTCTGGATCGACGTCGCGCGCGGGTAGGGCGCGGGGACGTCGCCGAGGAAGTACGGCTTGAACTGCACCATGCCCGCGTTGACGAACAGCAGCTGCGGGTCCTCGAGGATCAGCGAGGCGCTGGGGACGGGCGTGTGCCCGTTGCTCTCGAAGTGGGCGGTGAAACGACGGACGATCTCGTGGGTCTGCACCGGTGGGTCTCTCGTGACGGGTACGGCTGGCGACGGGTCGGCGACGGGGCGGGCGCCCTGCGCCCGCGCCACACCGTAGGCCGCGCGGCGTGGGGACGCCGCGGGAGGCCGGTCGTGCCAGGTTACCGGCACCCGGAGGAGGGAACGGCCGGTGCCGGTGCGCGCCCGAGCGCACCGGCACCGGCCGTCTGCGGGTCCCGCCGTGCTCCCGGTCCGGGGGGTCGACCGGAGGGCCGGCGGGTCCGCCGTCACGCCCCGGTCAGACGGCGACCGGCAGCGGGGCGTCGAGGGGGGTCCGCGGCGCGGGGACGAGGACCCGGGGGGTGTGGACGGGGGTCCGCGGAGCGGGGACGGCGACGACCCGGACACCGGCCCGGCGGGACGCGCGGTCCTCGAGCTCGCGGCGCAGCCGCTGCAGCGCGCGGTGCTGGGCGACGCGGACCGCGCCGGGGGTGGAGCCGAGCGCGTCGGCGGTCTCCTCCGCGGTCAGCCCGACCGCGATGCGCAGCGTGAGGATCTCGACCTGGCGCGGGCCGAGCAGGCCCATGAGCTCGGACAGGCGGTCGTTGCGCTCGGCGTCGAGCACGACCTGCTCCGGGTCCTCCTCGCGGCTGAGCCGCTCGGGGAGCTCCTCGACGGCGTCGCAGCGGTTGCGGGCCATCGCCCGGAACGCGTCGGCGATCTTGTGCCGGGCGATGCCGAACACGAACGCCCGGAACGACATCCCCGAGGGCCGGTAGTCCGGGAGCACGGCCAGCACCGCCATGCAGACGTCCTGCGCGACGTCGTCGGCCGAGCCGAGGATCGTCTCGCGCCGGCCCAGCCGGGCCCGGCAGAAGCGCTCCACCTGCGGGTGCACCTTCGCCAGGAGCAGCGCGACCGCGCGCTCGTCGCCGGCGACGGCCGCGGCCAGCATCTCCGGCGGGAGGAGGTCCGCCGCCTGCCGGGAGTCGGCCTCCTCGGCGGCGTCCTCGGGTGCGGTCGCGATGGCCACGGGTCCGTCGTGCATCTGCCCAGCTCTCCTCAGTCGCGACCCGGGGGCCGCGTCAGGCGCCGGCACCGCCCGTCCGACCCAGGAGAGGTCGGGCGGTGCGACTGTCGCGCTGTCCTCCGCCGGTGGTGGTCGGCGCTGCCGGCAGGTCCGCTCGGCCGCGCCCCGGCCTGCGATCAACCCTTCCGGTGCACCCTTTCGGGGTCAATGAACATGCACAATTTGCGGTATAGGTAGACGGACAGTACGGGCTTTGGTCCTCATGGGGGCAACCTCGGGCACGGACGGACGTCCACCCCTTTCGGAGGGGTGTCCTCCGCCTGCGGGCCGTGACCCGGGCGGAGCAGCGTCGTTGGGCCGGGTGTCACGCTCCGCTCGCCCGAAGGACCGCTCGTGTCTCTGCGTCGCCCGCACCGCCTCCTGCTCGCCGCTCTCGGCACCGTCGCGATCGGTGTGGGGGTGGCCGTGCCGGCGACCGCGGCCCCGGCGCTCCCCCCGGTCGCGGTCGGCGAGGACGCGGCCGCGGCGCTGGTGCCCGCGGTGACCGAGGCCCTCGGGCCCGCGCTGGCCGGGACGTGGCTGGCCGACGGACGGCTGATGGTGGGCACCTGGGACGCCGCGGCCGCCCCGCTGGTCACCGCGCTCGGCGCGACGCCGGTGGTGCGCGACGAGCCGCGCCGCGACCCGGCCGCGGTGCTCTCGGCGCTGGCCGGGCGCACCGCGACGGGGATGCCCGCCGGTCTGGACTCCTACGGTGTCGACCCCCGCACCGAGCAGGTCGTCGTGAGCGTCGTCGACGGGCCGGGCGCCGACGCGCTGGCCGCGGGCCTGACCGGCGGTCTCGACCCGTCCGCGGTGCGGGTGGAGCGGGTGGCGGCGCCGGCGCACCGGCAGGCCGCGGTCGGCGGGGGCGACACGATCACCGACGGGACCCGCCGCTGCACGGCCGGGTTCGCCGCCTCCGACGGCAGCAGCGACTGGCTGATCACCGCCGGGCACTGCACCCGGGGCTCGTCGTCCTGGTACGCCACCGACGGCTCGACGATCGGCTCCGAGGTCGAGACCGCGGGCCGCGGGGTGGACGTCGGCGCGATCGCGGTCGAGTCGGGCAGCGTGTCGGCGACGGTGTCGGGGATCCGGGTGGCCGGGAGCCGTCCGGCGCCCGTGGGCTCCACGGTCTGCCTGTACGGGTCCACGAGCGGGCGGTCCTGCGGCACGGTCCAGCGCACCGACATGACGGTGAACTTCGAGGGCCAGAGCCAGTCCGGGCTGACCTCGGTGGCGGCGTGCGCCCAGGAGGGCGACTCCGGCGCCCCCTACATCACCTCGTCCGGGCAGGCCCAGGGCGTGCACACCGGCGCGGGCGGCGAGGGCAACTGCACCAGCTACTTCACCCCGATCCGCACCGCGACCGGGGCGCTCGGGCTGACCCTGACCACCGGCTGAGCGCGCGGACTCAGTCCCGGGTGCCGCGCACGACGCGGCGCAGCTTGGGCAGGCGCTCGGCGAGGACGCGTTCGTGCCCGCGCCCGGACGGCGCGTAGTAGTCGACGCCGACGACGTCGTCGGGCGGGTACTGCTGGCGCAGGACGCCGTCGGGGTCGTCGTGCGGGTAGCGGTAGCCGACGGCGTTGCCGAGCTTCTGCGCGCCTGCGTAGTGGCCGTCGCGCAGGTGCGGGGGCACCCCGCCGACCCTGCCGGAGCGGACGTCGGCCATCGCCGCGTCGATCGCGGTGATCACGGCGTTCGACTTGGGTGCGGTCGCCAGGTGCACGGTGACCTGGGCGAGCGCGATCCGTGCCTCCGGCATCCCGACGAGCTGCACGACCTGGGCGGCCGCGGTCGCGGCGGGCAGCGCGGTCGGGTCGGCCAGCCCGACGTCCTCCGAGGCGTGGATCATCAGCCGGCGCGCGATGAACCGGGCGTCCTCCCCCGCGACGAGCATCCGGGCCAGGTAGTGCAGGGCGGCGTCGGGGTCGGAGCCGCGGATGGACTTGATGAACGCGCTGATGACGTCGTAGTGCTGGTCGCCCGCGCGGTCGTAGCGCACGGCGACCTCGGTGACGGCGCGCTCGACGGCGGCGAGGTCGATCACCGGGTCACCGCCGGCGCCGAGGACACCGTCGGCGGCCGCCTCCAGCGCGGTGAGCGCGCGACGCCCGTCGCCCGCGGAGAGCCGGACCAGTGCCTGTTCGCCGTCCTCGGCGAGCTCGACGGTCGCGTTCAGGCCCCGCTCGGAGGTCACGGCGCGCCGGAGCAGGGTGCGCACGTCGTCCTCCCCGAGGGACTGCAGCTGCAGCACCAGGGAGCGGGACAGCAGCGGGGACACGACGGAGAACGACGGGTTCTCGGTGGTCGCGGCGACGAGCAGGACGAGCCGGTCCTCGACCGCGCCGAGCAGGGCGTCCTGCTGGGTGCGGGAGAAGCGGTGGACCTCGTCGATGAACAGCACCGTGGTGGTGCCGCTGCGGTCGCGACGCCGGCGGGCCTCCTCGATGACCGCCCGCAGCTCCTTCACCCCGGCCGAGAGCGCGGACAGGGCGACGAAGTGCCGCTCCGCTCCCCCGGCGCCGGCCATCAGCCGGGCAAGGGTGGTCTTGCCGGTGCCGGGCGGGCCGTAGAGCAGCACCGACGCCGCGGCGCCGCCGTCGAGCAGGCGGCGCAGCGGCGCGCCGGGGGTGAGCAGGTCGGCCTGGCCGACGACCTCGTCGAGGGTGCGCGGGCGCATCCGCGCGGCGAGCGGCGCGTCGGGGCGGACGGCGTCGCCGTCACCGGTGTCGCGCTCGTCGCCCCCGGGGTCGATGTCGAACAGGCCGTCGGTGCTCATCCGTTCCAGCCTGCCAGGACACCGGCCCCGGGGGGACGGGCGGCTCAGGCGCGGTCGATCTCGTCGGCCAGGACGGGGGTGTGCACCGGGTTGTGCTCGTGGAAGCGGCACTCGGCGTAGGTGACGATCATTGCGGCGACGCCGGCGATCTGCACCGGCAGCTGCAGCAGGGTCCCCACGACCTGCCCCAGGACGGGGCTGAGGTACGTCAGCGGCGCGACGACGACCAGCGAGATCACCAGCGAGTACACGATCGCGATCAGGAAGAAGACCACGAGCCGGCCGAACACGGGGAAGAACCGGGGGTTGACCAGCGTGAACGTGCGGCCGATCCCGGCCCGCTCGATCACGACGACCCCGATCAGCGCGCCGGTGAACACCACGCCCAGGTAGATGGCCGGGATGATCAGCAGGAAGAAGCCGATGACCACCAGCAGCCCGGCCAGCAGCGACCAGCCGATCACCGGGAGCGCGCGGTTCTTCGCGAACGCGATGACCTGGTCCTGGCTCCAGGGGCGCTGGGCCGCGTCGCGCACGACGACGAACACCGACGCCGCGTAGCCGAGCGCGGACAGCACGATCGCGATCACGGTCAGGAGCAGGGTGGTCAGGCCGAGGCTCGCCACGAACCCGGTGCTGAGGTCGAGGTCGACGGGGTCGAACGACGACGTCGTGCTCCCCCCGAGGAGGTAGCTGATGCCGCTGAGGACCGCGGTCGGGATCAGCACGATCAGGTTGATGATCAGCAGCGGCTTCCAGCTGCGCTGCAGCACGCCGACGATCTTCGAGAACCAGTCGCCGAAGGAGAACGGCACCAGCGGGTCCGGGGAGGTGCCGCTGGGCGGGGCGCCGCCGGAGGGGTAGGCGGGCTGGCCGTAGCCGCCCTGCGGGTACTGGCCGCCGTACTGCTGGCCGGTCGGGTACTGGCCGGGGTACTGCTGCCCGGCCCCGGGGTACTGGCCGGGGTACTGGGCCCCGTACTGCTGCTGGCCGCCGTACTGGCCCGCGCCGGGGTACTGGCCGGGGTACTGCTGCTGTCCGTAGGGCTGGCCGGGGGACTGCTGCCCCGGGTCCTGCCCGTACGGGGCCTGGCCGTACTGCTGACCGTGCTGCGGGCCGTACTGCTGGCCGTACTGCTGGCCGGGGTCCTGCGCGTACGGCCGGCCGTACTGCTGTCCGGGGTCCTGGCCGTACCGCGGCTGCCCGGGGTCCTGGCCGTGCTGGGACGGGGCGGCGGCGCCGTACTGTCCCGGCTCCTGCGCGCCGGTGGCGGCGTCCTCCTGCCCGGCCTGCTGCCCGCCGGGATACGGCGTGCCCGGCTGGCCCCCGCTCCCGGCCGCCTGCCCGGGCTCCTGGGCGCCACCGGGCGTCGCGGCTCCCCCGGGACCGGCCTGCGGGTCCTCGCCCCGCGGCGGTTCGTTGCTGCTCATGCGCGCGGACCCTAGTTGCGGGCGGGGTGCGGCGGTGCCGAATTCACCGGCTCGCCCCCGATTCGTGACCGATGCGTACGCAGCGTGATCGTCACCGACCCCGGATCGTCGCCGGAACGCAACGCCGCGGACGCGCGGTGTCACCGGCCCGCAACAGAGCCCGTGCACGCTCACGGGGCATGGACACGATCCCGAGTTGCCCGCTCTGCTCCCGTCCGCGCACCCCCGCGGACGTCCGCGGACTCGTCTGGAGCAGCCACCACGGCCCGACCGGCACGGTGTACGTGTGCGGTCCGTGCACGCGCGCCCACCTCGTCGACCTCGAGTGCGGGCTGCTCGACCCGGCCCGCGGCGGTGTCGCGCCGGTCGTCGCGGCCCCGCTGCCGCACGCGGCCTGACCGGTCGGACGGGGCGGGCAGGCACCGACCCGCCCGGCCCGCGGCGCGGCGACGGGCGGTCGTCGTAGGGTCACGCCGTGCGCGAGATCCTCGAGTTGCTCGAACGTGACGCGTCGTTGAGCCACGACACCGTCGCCACCATGCTGGGTCTGCCCCGGGACGAGGTCGACGCCCGGATCGCGGAGTGGGAACGCTCCGGGGTGATCCGCAGGCACAAGGCCGTCGTGGACTGGGCCCGGTACGAGGACGGCGGCAACGGCCACTCCGGCGCGGGCCGCGCCGGGGCGCAGGTGACGGCGTTCATCGACGTGTCGGTGGCCCCGGCCCGCGGGGTCGGGTTCGACGACGTCGCCGCCCGCATCTCCCGCTTCGACGAGGTCCGCGACTGCTACCTCGTCTCCGGTGGGCACGACCTGCGCTGCACGGTCGTCGGCCCGGACATCCGCGCGGTCAGCGACTTCGTGTCCCAGAAGCTGTCCACGATCGACCGGGTCCGCTCGACCGCCACGCACTTCGTGCTGGCCACGCACAAGCGTGACGGCGACTCCTTCGCCGAGCCGGAGCCCGACCACCGGCTGCCGGTGACCCCGTGAAAGCGCTCAACGCGACGATCTCGGCGATCCCGCCGTCGGGGATCCGGCGGTTCTTCGACATCGCCGCCGAGATGGACGACGTCATCTCCCTCGGTGTCGGTGAACCCGACTTCGTGACGCCGTGGCGGATCCGCGAGGCCGGGATCTACGCCCTGGAGCGCGGCTACACCACCTACACCGGCAACGCGGGCCTGCCGAAGCTGCGTGAGCTGGTGTGCGCGGACCTGGCGTCGCGCTACGACGCCCACTACGACCCCGCCACCGAGTGCCTGGTGACGACCGGGGTGTCCGAGGGGCTCGACCTGGCGTTCCGGGTGCTGCTGAACCCGGGCGAGGAGGTCATCGTCCCGGAGCCCTGCTACGTCGCCTACCAGCCGTGTGTGGCGTTCGCCGGTGGTGTGCCGGTCGGGGTGCCGACCCGCGCCGAGGACGGGTTCGCCATCGACATCGCCGCGGTCGAGGCCGCGGTGACGCCGCGGACGAAGGCGATCCTGATCGGCTCGCCGGCCAACCCGACCGGCGCGGTGCAGCCGCCCGAGGTGCTGCGCGAGCTCGTCGCGCTGGCCGAGCGGCACGACCTGTACCTGCTCTCCGACGAGATCTACGACCGCCTCACCTACACCGGCGCCCACACCTGTCTGGGCGCGGTCCCGGGCGCCCGGGAGCGGACGGTGGTCCTGGGCGGGTTCTCCAAGGCCCAGGCGATGACGGGGTGGCGGGTCGGCTGGCTCGCCGCGCCGGAGCCGATCGCGGAGCTGTGCCTGCGGGTGCACCAGTACACGATGCTGTGCGCGCCGCACATCTCGCAGATCGCCGCCGTGGAGGCGCTGACCAGCGCGGAGGGCGACGTCGCGGAGATGGTGGCCGACTACGACCGTCGCCGCCGGGTGTTCGTGAAGGGCCTGCGCGAGGCCGGGCTGGACTGCCCGGAGCCTGCGGGCGCGTTCTACGCGTTCCCCTCGATCCGCGCCTCCGGGCTGGACTCGGAGACCTTCGCCGAGCGGCTGCTGCGGGAGGAGTCGGTCGCGGTCGTCCCGGGCAGCGTGTTCGGGCCGTCCGGGGAGGGCCACATCCGCTGCTCGTACGCGACGGCGCTGCCGCAGCTGGAGCAGGCCGTGGAGCGGATCGGGAACTTCCTGCGACGCCTGTAGCCGGGCCGCGCCCGCGGCCGGGCCGCATCAGGGCTCGCCCGGACCCGCCCGGCAGGCAGGCATCCCCCGCGACGACCGGCGAACGGCAGGTGATCAGTCCGGGCCGCGGTAGGTGTGCCCGGTCGGCGTGGTGGTGACCACGGTCCCGTCCGGGGCCCGGGCGATGTGCCATCCGGGTTGCTCGCGGACGTGGTTGTGGAACTCGCAGACTCGACGTCCGTTGTCGAGTTCGGTGCGTCCGCCGTCGGCATCCCGCCGGATGTGGTCGAGGTGGCGGACGGGTGCGTCGCAGTAGGGCTCGGTGCAGCGGTTCTGCGCTCGGGCTCTCACGAGGGTGGCGAGGAGTCCGGTGAAGGTGCGCCTACGGGAGTCGCCGCCGATGACGATGCCCTGGTCGGTGAGCAGTCGGCGCAGGGACTTCGTCCCCTCGGAGGTGGCGAGCAGGTCGACCGGAACGGGACCGAAGCCGGGGATCTCCGCGGGCAGCGGGGACTGCGGGTCGAGCAGGGCCTGCACGGGCACGGTGACCTGGACTTCGAGGTTCACCGCCGTCGCGGTGGCCTGTCCGGTGACGCGTTCGACGAGGGTGTCGGCCATGACCTGTCCGCGGGTGCGGGTCAGCGGCTGCGGGTCGACCTGGACCTCGACGAACGCCTTCTGCAGCGCAGCCAGGCAGGCGGCGCCCTGCTCGACCGGCACGTAGGCGGTCAGGTAGCTCATCGCATCCGGCGCCGGCCGCAAGGTGACCCGGCACTCGGCCTTGGCCGCGTGGACCCGGGCGCGGAAGCGCTCCGGGGCGATCTCGGCGACCAGACGCCGCGTCATCGCACGCAGGCGCCCGATGCCGTACCGGGTGAGGTCCCGGACGGCGGCGAGCCGGGAGTCGACCCGCGCGCGCTGGGTGGTGTTGAGGTCGCGGCATTCGACGGCGATCGCGGTGACCTTGGCGGCGCTGAGCTGACCGGTCTCGTGGAGACACCGGATGTCGTCGAGTCCGGCGTGCAGGTCGCGGGCGTTGGCGACGCGGGTGCGGGCCTCGGCGGTGGAGACCCGGCAGGCCAGCTGGATCTGGGCGACGACGCTGCGGTGGAGCTTGTCGAAGTCGCTCCGGTCATCGACGCGCCGGTTCTCGACATGGGCCTGGGCGAAGACCCGGATCCGGTCCGCCTGCAGGGCGGCCAGGGCGGCCTGGAGGGTCTCGATCTCCTGGATCTGGTCGATCAACTCCGACTCGGACAACGCGCAGGTGTCGGCGGCGAGCGCCTGTTCGACATGCAGCCGGAGCAGGGTGAGGTCACCGGACGAGAACCCGTCGCCGGGCACGCCGGTGGCGTGGGCGGGTGGTTCCTGGGTGGCGGTCACACCATCGACGATACTCGAACGTGTGTTCGATCACTAGTTTCCGTTCGCTATCGCGAATTTGTGAACTGCAACGACGCACTACCTGAGGTGGTGCGATGTCTCGGGACGGTCGGAAACCAGCGGACGTGCTCAGGATCTGATGTCGGCAGGTGCTCCCCCGGACCGCGTCGGGCCCGACCACGGCGGCCGCGCCGGAGTGATCGAATGCGACCGGGTCGCCGGGATCAGGCGGGCACCTTCCGTGCCCGCGCCCCCTCCACGAGCCCCCGCACCATCACCGGGCAGAGGTCCCGGGACCGCCGCACGAGCCACGGCACCCCCTGCACCACCAGCCACGCCCCCCGCTGCCAGGCCGTCACCTCCCGCCCACCGGCGGCGTCGAGCCCGATCTCCCCCGGCACCGCGAACCCGGCGGCGCCGAGCAGCGTGGCGAAACCACGCGCGAGCAACCGGTGCCCCAGCTCGGACGGGTGCAACCGGTCCACGCTCCACGCCGCCGGGTCGTAGCTGCCGGCGGTGTCGAGGTCGAGGATCCCGACGGCGGACCGCCCCGTCGCAGCGACGGCGTCGGCCACCGCCCCGTCGACGGCCCCGTTCAGGGCGGCGATCCGGGTGGCGAGCGCCCGCTGCAACAGCCCCGGCAGCGGCCAGACGCGGGTGTGGTCGTGGAAACGGAGCAGCAGCACGGTCGCACCGGCCCGCAGCAGCAGCTCCAGCGACTCGGCGCAGTCCCGCCGGATCGCGGCCGGGTCGAAGTCCGAGCGCAGGGTGTCGTTCATCCCGGCGCACAGCACGACGACGTCGGGCCCCGACGCCGCGGCCGCGGGCACCTGCCCGTGCCGGGCGTCGGCCATCCACGCCCCGGTCCGGGCGTGGTTGTCCAGCCGGACCGAGCCGGGGTGGGCGGGATCGTCGAGGGCGTCGCGCAGCAGCGGGCCGAACCCGCGCCAGCCACCGCCGGGCAGGGGGTCACCCAGCCCGACGGCGGTGGAGTCGCCCAGCAGCACGAGGTGCCGGACGGGCCGCCCGGTCGCGCGCGGTACGGCGACGGGACGGACGGGGCGGAGGACCGGATCGACGACGGACGGGCGCGCGGTCATCGGGGACACGCCGACACGATCACCGCCGCAGCCACCGTTTCCGTGTGCAACCGGTGACGGGTCCCGTACCGCCGTGGGAACTCTCGGGGCGGGCCCCTACCACTCGCCGCCGCGGAAGGCGGGGAACAGCGGCAGCGTCGACGACGCGTCCGGGAAACGGGTGTCGAGCGCGGTCACCACGGCCTCGGCCAGCGCGGCCGTGCCGGGCCGGGCGGTCGCCTCCGCTGTGACGCCGAGGCCCCGCCAGTAGTGCCGCAGCGCCGTGGAGATCCGCGGGGACCGGCCGGCGTCGGGACCGATCGGGCCGTCGCGCTCGGGCACCCGCGGCAGCAGCTGCCAGGTCGACCACCACACCCACAGCACCTGGGCGTCGGCGAGGCGCGACTCCAGCAGCTCGGGGTCGTCCAGCTCGGGCCACACCGGCGCGACCTCGGCCCGCCAGGCGTCGAGCATGGCGTCGGCGACGGCGTCGGGCAGGGCGAAGCTCGACGAGCAGCCGGGGAACGGCACCCGCACGTAGGCGGCGTCGAGGACGACGTCGCGGAAGCAGCCCCACTCGAAGTCGACGAACCGCACCCCGCGGCTGGTGACCAGGTTGTTGTCCGGGCAGGTGTCGGACGGGCTGAACGCGCGGAACCCGGTGCCGCCGAGCAGGCGCACCCCGCCCTGGGCCTCGAACAACGCCATCTCCGGCACCTCGACGCCGAGGATCCCGGCCAGCAGCTCCGGCAGACCGGCCAGCGCGGCACGGGCCTGGTCGGCGACCGGGTCCCGGCGCGCCTTCTCCCCCAGCCGGCGCAGCAGCGCCCCGAAGTCACCCTCCCGCCCGGCGGTCGCGGCCTGCATCCGGCCCAGGCCGCGGGCCCAGCCGAGCAGGCAGGTCCGGGCGGCCTGGGCGTCCGGGCCGAACAGCTTGTCGGCCAGGGTCAGGCTGCGGCCGAGGTCCTCCAGGACGAGCAGCCGCTGCACCGGGTCGTGCGCGATGATCACCGGGCTGGGCCGGACGTCGCTGGGCAGCGCGGTGAACAGCTGGCAGGACGCGACCTCGTAGCGGAACGGGTCCGACGCCAGGTCCGCGCCGTCCTCGGGCGGCGCGTAGTGCTTCACGACGACGCTGCGCCGGTCGGAGAACGGGTTCTTCGCCATCCGGGCCCGGGCGACGACGGAGCGGCCGCTGCCGCCGAGGTCCTCGGGCTCGAACAGCTCGACCTCTGAGCCCGCCCGCCGCGACAGCAACCGCGCGGCCCCGGCCACCGCCGCGACCGCGCCGGGAGTCGACTGCGGATCGGTCATCGAAGGGGACCCTACCCTTCGGAGAGCGCGCGGTCCGCGCCCCGACGACGGGATCCGCGACGGGCCAGCACCAGCACCGCGGCCGCCGCACCGATGGCGCCCACCAGGTTGACCCCCAGCTGCAGCACCGACTGTGCCGCCTCGCTCCAGCGTCCCTCGATCACCGCGACCGAGGCGTAGGCGGCGGCCGGGACGGTCGTCACCGAGATGAACACCCCGACCAGCGCCGACGAGCGCGCCGAGGTCAGCGAGAGCATCCCGGCCGCCCCGGCGAGCACGGCGACGACCAGCGAGAACGGCCCCACCTCGTAGATGAAGTCCATCTGCTCGAGACCGTCGAGCCCGGCGGAGGACAACCAGCCGAGCAGGTCGAACACCAGGGTCGCGACGGCGGTGACGGCCATCGCCAGCGGGAACCCGGCGGCGAGCGCGAGCGCACCGCGCGAGACCAGGTCGCGGCGGCGCAGCACCAGCCCGATCGCCATCGCCGCCATCGGGCCGAACTCCGGGCCCAGCACCATCGCCCCGACCACCGTGACCGGTGAGTCGGTGACCGCGCCGACGGCGGCGAGCAGGCAGGCGATGGTGAGGAAGGTCAGGAACGTCGCGGACAGCCGCGACTCCTCACCGGTGCGCTGGATCAGCTCGTCCCAGACGACGGCGTCGGCCCCGTCCCCCGGCGCGGCCTCCTCGGCGGCGTCGGCCCGGTCGGACAGCACCGTGTCGAGCTGTTCGAGGGTGATGCCGCCGTCGTGGTCGACGCCGAGGTCGGCGAGCCGGCCCAGCAGGTCGTCGGCGCACTCCCGGGCGACGTCGGCCTCGACCAGGTCACCGGCCGGGTGCACCGCCACCCCGGGGTGGACCACCAGGTGGGCCACCCCGGGTTCGGCGTCGAGGACGCTGCGGACCTCGACCGTCCGCCCGGGTGGGCAGACCACCCGCAGGTGCAGCACCTACGCGGCCGGGCCGGGCTTCTCCGGGGCGCGCTCGGGCTTCGCGTCGACGCCCGCCTCCTTGCGCTGGGCGGCGGTGATCGGCGCGGGGGCCTGGGTCAGCGGGTCGAACCCGCCACCGGTCTTCGGGAACGCGATGACCTCGCGGATCGAGTCGACGCCGGCGAGCAGCGCGGTGATCCGGTCCCAGCCGAACGCGATCCCGCCGTGCGGCGGCGGGCCGAACGAGAAGGCGTCGAGCAGGAAGCCGAACTTCTCCTGCGCCTCCTCCGCGGACAGGCCCATGATCTCGAAGACGCGCTTCTGCACGTCGGCCGAGTGGATACGGATCGAGCCACCGCCGATCTCGTTGCCGTTGCAGACGATGTCGTAGGCGTAGGCCAGGGCGTTGCCCGGGTCCTTCTCGAAGGTGTCGATCCACTCCGGGGTCGGCGAGGTGAACGCGTGGTGCAGCGCGGTCCACGCACCGCCGCCGACGGCGACGTCGTCGGTGTCGGCGGCCGACTCGAACAGCGGCGCGTCGACGATCCAGACGAACGACCAGGCCGACTCGTCGATCACACCGGTCCGCCGCGCGATCTCGCCCCGGGCCGCACCGAGCAGCGCGCGGGCCTCGGCGGGCTTGCCGGCGGCGAAGAAGATGCAGTCGCCGGGGTTCGCGCCGACGGCCTCGGCCAGCCCGGACCGCTCGGCCTCGGACAGGTTCTTGACGACGGGGCCGCGCTCGTCGACCTGGCCGTCCTCACCGATCAGCACGTAGGCCAGGCCGCGGGCGCCGCGCTGCTTGGCCCACTCCTGCCAGCCGTCGAGCACCTTGCGGGGCTGCGACGCCCCGCCCGGCATGACGACGGCGCCGACGTAGGGGTTCTGGAAGACCCGGAACCCGGTGCCCGCGAAGTACGACGTGAGCTCGGTGAGCTCGATGTCGAAGCGCAGGTCGGGCTTGTCCGAGCCGTAGCGGGCCATCGCCTCGGCGTAGGGCATCCGGCGGATCGGGGCCTCGATCTCATACCCGACGAGGCGCCACAGCGCGGTGAGGACCTTCTCGGCGAGTGCGATGACGTCGTCCTGCTCGACGAAGCTCATCTCGATGTCGAGCTGGGTGAACTCCGGCTGGCGGTCGGCGCGGAAGTCCTCGTCCCGGTAGCAGCGCGCGATCTGGTAGTACCGCTCCAGCCCGCCGACCATCAGCAGCTGCTTGAACAGCTGCGGGCTCTGCGGCAGCGCGTACCAGGAGCCGGGGCGCAGCCGGGCCGGGACGACGAAGTCGCGCGCACCCTCCGGGGTGGACCGGGTCAGGGTCGGCGTCTCGACCTCGATGAAGTCCTCGGCGGCGAGCACGTCGCGGGCGGCCTTGTTCACGTCGCTGCGCAGCTTCATCGCCGCGGCGGGCCCGGAACGGCGCAGGTCCAGGTAGCGGTGGGAGAGCCGGATCTCCTCGCCGACGCCGGTGTGCTCGTCGATCGGGAACGGCAGCGGCGCGGACTCCGACAGCACGGTCAGCTCGGTGACCGTGACCTCGATGTCGCCGGTCGGCAGGTCGGAGTTCTCGTTGCCCGCGGGACGGCGGACGACCTCGCCGACGACCTGGATGCAGAACTCGGAGCGCAGCCGGTGGGCCCGCTCGGCCATCTCGCCCTCGCGGAACACGACCTGGGCCGATCCGGAGCGGTCCCGCAGGTCGATGAAGATCACGCCACCGTGATCGCGGCGGCGGGCCACCCATCCGGCGAGGGTCACGGTCTGGCCGGCGTTCTCGGCACGCAGCGTGCCGACGGGGTGGGTTCGCATCACGGCGGTCAAGGCTATCGGCACCCCCCGGGCCGCCTGCCACCAGGTTTCCGGCGGGTTCTCACAGCAGGCTCAGCTGCCCGTCGCCGGGCTCCGCCGCCCGCGGCGCCGCGACCGGCTGCCGGGTCCACCCCGGGTCGCGCGGGTTCGGTTCGGGCCGGTCCAGGCCGTGCCGGGCCAGCAGCGGGGCGACCCGCCGGGCCAGAGCCCCGCGGTGGTCCCGGGTGGCGTAGGCCCCGCCGCGGTAGAGCCGCTCGTAGCGCGGCAACAGCGCGGGGTGGGTCCGCCCCAGCCAGGCCAGGAACCACTCCCGGGTCCCGGGACGCAGGTGCAGCGCGAGCACCGTGGCCCGGCTCGCCCCGGCGGCGGCGATCTCGCCCAGCAGGGCGTCGAGCGCCTCGGTGGAGTCGGTCAGCCACGGCAGCACCGGGGCCACCATGACCCCGCAGGGCAGGCCGGCGTCGGTGATCCGGCGGACCAGGTCGAGGCGGGCCCGCGGGCTCGGGGTGCCCGGCTCCAGGTGCGACTGCAGCTCCCGGTCCAGCAGCGCGATCGACACCCCGGTGCCGACGCGGACGTCGGCGTTCGCGGCCGCGAGCAGCGGAAGGTCCCGGCCCAGCACGGTGCCCTTGGTGAGGATGGAGAACGGCGTGCCGGAGCGGGCCAGCGCGGTGATCACCCCGGGCATCAGCCGGTAGCGGCCCTCCGCCCGCTGGTAGGGGTCGGTGTTGGTGCCCATCGCGACGTGCTCGCGCCGCCACGACGGCCGGGCCAGCTCCCGCTCCAGCACCCGCGCGACGTTCACCTTGACCACGATCTGGGAGTCGAAGTCCGCGCCCGCGTCGAGGTCGAGGTAGGTGTGGGTGTTGCGGGCGAAGCAGTTGTGGCTGACCACCCCGGCGGCGACGAAGTCCCCCGTGCCGGTGGTGATGTCGACCATCGGGCGGAGGGTGCCGGTGTCGCGGACCGCCACCACCCGCGGCGCTCCCCCGGGCGGCTCCTCGACGCGGGCACCGCCGACGTCGCGCACCCGGGCCACGGCCGGGTCGGTCACCGCGACCAGCCGCAGCTGCTCGGCGACCCCGCCCAGCACCCGCAGCGCCCGCACCCCGGGCCGGGCCGACGGCTCCGAGGCCACCCGGAACCCGAGCCGGCGCAGCGCGTCGACGCAGGCGCGGGCGAGCTCCTCGTCGCCGGGCACGATCCGCAGCACCCCGGCGGAGACCTCACCGCAGGCGTCGACGATCCCGCCGACGAACCCGGCCGACCAGCCGCGGGCGGGCCGCTGCGGCCAGGCCGTCGGCGACGGCGCGGGTGCCGCGAGCATCCCGGCGGCCACAGGCACCGGCCGTGCGGTCAGCAGGTGGTGGGCGCGGGCGAGCGCCTCCAGCTCGACCCAGCCGGTCGGGAACGGCTCGGCCCGCACCCGGCCGCGCACCGCGTCGGCCCGGACCAGCCCGCAGAGCCAGCCCTCGGCGTACCCGTCGGGCCGGGGCCCGCCCGGGACCGCGGCCGCACCGGGCCCGACCAGCGCCGTCCCCGGGCTCAGGTGCGGCCGGTCCGCCGAGGACCGGCAACGCCCCGGGCGCACGTGCGCCCAGCCGGAGGTGGTGAGGAAGCGGTGCTCGGCGGAGGTGACGAGCCGCGTGCCGTCGTCGAGGGTCACCTCCTGGGCACGGCGCCGCGTCGACCAGCGCGCGAGCACCGGGGTCCGGACGAAGCGGCGCCGCCCGCCGCCGTCGGTGACGGTGCCGACCACCTCGTCCCCCGGGCGCAGCTCCCCGATGGGCCGCGACCGGCCGTCGGCGGTGAGCACCGGGGTGTCCGGGACGAGGCAGTAGGTGCAGGCGTGCGAGCAGCCGCGGTAGGGGTTGACCGTCCAGCCGAACGGCACCGGCGACGACGACGGCACCCGGTTCAGCACCGAGCGCGCCTCGACCTCGTGGAACACCGTGTCCGCGAACCCGGGCGTGCGCACCGAGCGCAGCAACCCCCGCATCCCCGGCAGCGCCGTCGCGTTCCCGACACCGTCCGCCCCGACCTGCTGTCCGTCCCATCGCACCGCTCCAGTCGAACACAAGTTCGAACCTTGGACAACCGGTCGTCGCCGGGCGGTCGCGTCCGGGCGAACGGCACCCCGCCAGGCGAAGATCGTTTGCAAGGATGCGGACGTGCCCCCGCCCCCGCCCGTCCCGCGCGACCCGTCCGCCCCCGACGGCGGGCGGCCCGCCGCCCCGCGGACGGGTGGGCGGCGGCGCGCCGAGGACCGGCCCCCGGGCGCCTCGGGCGGGCACCGGCTCCCGGCTGGCGAACCGGCGCGACACCGGGCACGTCAGGCACCCTCCCCGCGCCGTCCGGCCCCCGTGGAGAACCGCCCCGGGCCCGCACCGGCGGGCGGCGCGGCGGCGGACCCCGCCGACGGCACCGAGACCGGTCCGATCCCCCACCCCGGGCACCCGGGCGGCTGGGGCGACTGCCCCGGCCAGGCCGACCTCGGCGCGACACCCGGCCCGCCGGCCCCGCCCGACCCCGGCCGGGGACACGGGCAGGGGCACCCACAGGGACACGGCCACGGACACGGACACGGACACGGCGCCGCCTCCCCCGCCGGGCGACGGGTGCGCAGGCTGCTGGTCGCGCTGCTCGTGCCGTGCGCGCTCGCGACGCTCGCCGGGGTGGCCCTGCTCTGGCCGGGCGCGACCCCGGTCCCGGAGATCCCGCCCACCCAGCAGGTGCACGGCACCGTCACCGCGGTGCAGGTCGCGGACTGCTCCCCCGGCGCCGGGGACCGTCGCTGCACCGGGGTGACGGTCGCACTGTCCGACGGACCGCGCGCCGGACGGGACCTGGTGCAGCTGGTGCCGAACGAGCCGTCGACGCCGCGGTTCGCGGTGGACGACCCGGTCACGCTGTCCTGGTCGGGCGCGAACCCCGACGACGCGGGCTCCTACCAGCTCGTGGACTTCCAGCGCGGCGCCCCGCTGGGGTGGCTGGCGGCGGCGTTCGCACTGGCCGTCGTCGTACTGGGGCGGCTGCGCGGGTTCGCGGCGCTGGTCAGCCTGGCGCTGAGCTTCGTCATCCTGCTGTGGTTCGTGCTGCCGGCGATCCTGTCCGGCGGCTCCCCGCTCGCGGTCGCCGTCACCGGCGCCTGCCTGATCATGTTCGTGGTGCTGTACCTGACCCACGGGTTCACCGCGCGGACCTCGTGCGCGGTGCTCGGCACGCTGGCCTCGCTCGCCCTGATCGGGGTGCTCGGCTACCTGTTCACCGTCACCTCGCGGCTCACCGGGCTCGACGACACCACCGCCACCCTGATCGGCACGCTCGGCCCCGGCGTGCCGATCGACCCGCGCGGCCTGGTGCTGGCCGGGCTGGTGATCGGCGCGCTCGGGGCGCTCGACGACGTCACCGTCACCCAGGCCTCCGCGGTGTGGGAACTGGGCGCGGCGAACCCCGAGCTGGGAGTGCGCGAGCTGTTCGCGGCCGGGATGCGGATCGGGCGCGACCACGTCGCGTCCGCGGTGAACACCCTGGTGCTGGCCTACGCCGGCGCCGCGCTCCCGCTGCTGCTGCTGTTCACGGTGGCGGCGGGCGGCGTGACCCAGGTGCTCACCAGCCAGGACGTGGCGACCGAGATCGTGCGGACCCTGGTGGGCAGCATCGGGCTGGTCGCCGCCGTCCCGGTGACGACCGGGCTGGCCGCGCTGGTCGTCGGCCGGCGCTGAGTCCGGTCCGGCGACCTAGCCGGCGGGCTGGAGCACGAAGTCGTAGCGGGCCTCGTACCAGGGGACCTCGCTGTGCCCGCCGTCCGGCGTGGGGCCGGGCTCGCGGCGGGTGAAGCCGACGACGAGCTCGCGCTTGACCCCGAACACGACGTCGGAGTCGAGGAACTCGGTGCCCTCCCGGAACAGGTGGGTGATCAGCGGCTCGTAGCCGGGCACGGCCAGCAGGAAGTGGATGTGCGCGGGCCGCATCGGGCTGATGTCGGTGCGCGAGACGAGGTCGCCGACGGGGCCGTCCATCGGGATCGCGTAACCGAGCGGGGCGATGGTGCGCAGGCAGTAGCCGCCGTCGTCGCCGGTGGTGTACTTCGCGCGCAGCCGGGCCTCGTCGACGTCGAGCTGGGCCTCGTAGGTGCCGTCGGCGTCGGACTGCCAGACGTCGAGGACGGCTCCGGTCACCGGGGTGCCGTCGAGCGCGCGGACGCTGCCGTGCACGAACAGCGGGTCGCCGGGCAGCCCGTCGGACATGTCCTCGCCGGAGGCCTTCTCCGGGGAGCCGTCGATGTGGAACGGGCCGAGCACCGTCGCCGGGGTCGCGGCCGGGGCGAGCCGGTGGTTCTGCTGGACGACGAGCATCGACAGCCCGAGCACGTCGGAGGCCAGGATGAACTCCTCGCGCTTGTCGTCGGAGATCTGCCCGGTGGCGGTCAGCCAGCGCACAGCGGCCATCCACTCGTCCTCGGTGAGGCGGGTCTCGCGGGCGAAGTCGTGCAGGTGCCGCACCAGGGCGGTCATCAGCTCGGCGGTGCGCGGATCGTGCGCGGTCGCCCAGCGCGCGACGGCGGCGTCGGTGATCGTGTCCTCGGTGACGGTGGCGGGCTGCGTCATCGCAGGTCTCCCTCGGGCTCGTACGGGTCGGGGTCGACGGACCGGTTGTGCAGGTCCACCGACAGGAAGATGTCGTTCGCGACGGGGTGGCGCAGCTCCTCGGCGAGCTGGCCGATCAGGCCCGCGGTGCGGGCGAGCAGGGCGAAGCCGCGCAGCAGCTCCAGCGGCAGCCCGAGGTCGGCGAGCGCGGCGCCGCAGACCCCGGCGCCGTTGAGCGGCAGGGTGCGGCCGAGAACCTGCGAATGCACCCGGCCGATCGCGGCGAACAGGCTCAGGTGGTCGCCGAGCAGGCCCTCCTCGGCGGCGATCGCGAACAGCCGCGGGGTGCGGGGGTCGCCGTCCTTGTGGACGTGGTGGCCCAGGCCCGGCACGAACCGCTTCGCCGCCCGCTGGGCGGTGACGATCTCCAGCGCGACGGCGTCCCAGCCGTCGTCGGTGGTCGGGCGCTCGGCGGGCAGGTGGTCGTGCAGGAAGCGGCCGCAGTCCTCGGTGACGCCGAGGAAGCGCGACCCGCCCCCGAGCAGCCCGGCGGCGAGCGCGCCCTGCACCGAGTCCGGCGCGGACAGGTGGGTGAGCCGGGTGACGATCGCGGTCGGGGTGAACCCGTGGTCGGCCAGCGCGGCCAGCACCGCCTCGAACACCCGGGTCTCGCCGGGGGTGGGCCGGCGCTGGGTGGCGAGCCAGAACGCGAGCTCGCCGAACCCGACCGAGCCCATGACGTCGTCGGCGAGGTCGTGGCCGAGCAGGGTGATGGTGTCCTTCGTCGAGGCACCCAGGGCGGTCGGGTAGGTCATGAGTCGAGCCACTTCCTCAGGTCGGCGCCGTGCTCGTCGAGCCGCGGCGGGGGGAGCCGGTAGACGGCCGGGGTGGCGGAGAACCGGACCGGGTGCCGGGTGGTGGGCACCGCGCGGTCGCCCTCCCCGACGGTGACGACGGGGTCGAGCCCGAAGCGCTCGGCCATCGCGAACCCGCCGTCGATGGTCTGGATCGGCCCGGAGGGCACGCCGGCGGCGGTGAGCAGCTCGAACCACTCGACGGCACCCTTCGTCGCGAGCCGCTCGACCAGCAGCGGGCGCAGCTCCTCCCGGTTGACCGTGCGGTCGGCGTTGCGGGCGAAGCGCGGGTCGTCGGCGAGGGCGGGGACCTCGAGCACGCCGCAGAGCTTGCGGAACTGGGCGTCGTTGCCCGCGGCGACGATCAGGTCGTCGTCGGCGGTGGGCATCGGCTCGTAGGGGAACACCGAGGGGTGGGCGTTGCCCATCCGGTAGGGCACCGTCCCGCCGGCGACCCAGGCGGAGCTGTGGTTGACCAGCCCGGTCAGCGCGGAGGACAGCAGGTTGACCTCGACGTGCTGACCGGCGCCGGTGCGGTCGCGGTGGCGCAGCGCGGCGAGGACGCCGATTGCGGCGTGGTTGCCGGCCATCACGTCGAACACCGAGATGCCCGCGCGGTACGGCGGCCCGTCCGGGCCGCCGGTGAGGCTCATCAGCCCGGACATCGCCTGCACCATGAGGTCGTAGCCGGGGACGTGCGCGCCCGCGCCGGAGCCGAACCCGGAGATCGAGGCGTAGACCACACCGGGGTTGTCGGCGGCGACGGCCTCGTAGTCCAGCCCGAAGCGGGCCATCCCGCCGGGCCGCAGGTTCTCGATGACGACGTCGGCGCGGCGGGCGAGCTCGCGGGCCGCGGCGAGGTCGCCGGGGTCGCGCAGGTCGAGCGCGATCGACCGCTTCCCCCGGTTGATGCCGAGGTAGTAGGTGGCCTCGCCGTCGCGCTCGGGCGGGGTCCAGGTGCGGGTGTCGTCGCCCGCCGGTCCCTCGACCTTGATGACGTCGGCGCCCATGTCCGCCAGCAGCATCGTCGCGTACGGCCCGGCCAGGATCCGGGAGAAGTCGGCGACGAGTACGCCGTCGAGCGGCCCGCCGGTTCCGGGTTCCGCCATCGGTGTCCCTCCGAAGTGATCGCTGTGCGGACGAGTGTCCGCCAGACGATCGTGACCCCGGGCGCGGGCGGCGGTCAAGCCGTCGCCGACACCGTCACGTGCGGCGCGGAGGCGAGCCGGGCGAAGTCGGCACTGATGTCGCCCGCGGTCTGCAGCAGCAGCGGCAGGTGGTGTTCGAGCAGGGTCTCCAGCGAGGTCTCCGCGGCGTGACAGTTGACGTTGACCCCGGCGACGACCCGGCCCTCGCCGTCGCGCAGCGGGGCGGCGACCGAGCGGATGCCCGGGGCGAGCTGCTCGTCGGTCAGCGCCCAGCCGCGGGCGCGGACCTCGCGCAGCTCGGCGTCGCGCTCGGCGGACGCCGGGGCGTGCCGCGGGGTCAGCCCGGAGCGCGACGGCTCGGCCAGCACCCGCTCCAGCTCCTCGGGGGCCAGCGCGGCGAGCTGCACCTTCCCCAGCGACGTCGACGCGGCCGGGAACCGCGTTCCGATCTGCACCGACAGCGCGACGATCTTGGGCACCGCGACCCGCGCGACATAGACGATGTCGCTGCCGTCGAGCTGGGCGATCGAGCAGGACTCGTGGGTCCGCGCGACGAGGCGCTCCAGGTGCGGCCGGGCGACGTCCCACAGCCCGGTCGACCGGACGTAGGCCACGCCCAGGTCCAGCACCCGCGGGGTGAGGGCGTAGCCGCGCTCGCCGGAGCGGACGTAGCCGAGCTCGGTGAGGGTGAGCAGCACCCGGCGCACGGTCGGGCGGGCGAGCCCGGTCGCGCCCGCCAGGTCGGCGAGGGTCATCTCCGCCCGGCCGGGCCGGAAGGCGGTGATCACCTCGAGACCGCGGGCGAGCGCCTCGATGAAGTCCGGGCCGGTCCCGTCGCGTGCCATGGGCCCACGGTAGCCGGACACCCCCGCGACCCGGCCGTTGACAGCACAAGAAGGGTGCGCGACAGTGGCCGCCGTTCGTGCGATGTCCGCACAGCGGACGCTTGTCCGCAGGAATGAGGGGTGCGTCGATGAGCGTCGTCTTCCGCAACGGGACCGTCCTGACCGTGGACGCGGGCCGGACGGTCCTGTCCGGCCACGACGTCCTGGTGACCGGTGACCGGATCGCCGCGGTCGGGGTCGGTCTGGAGGTGCCCGAGGGCACCGAAGAGGTCGACGCGACCGGCGGGATCGTGATGCCGGGCATGGTCGACACCCACCGGCACATGTGGCAGACCTCGTTGCGCGGGTACGGCGCCGACTGGACGCTCACCCAGTACTTCGTCTGGAACTACCTGGAGTGGGGCAAGATCTTCCGCCCGGAGGACATCCACGCGGGGAACCTGCTCGCCGCGCTGGAGGCCCTCGACGCGGGCGTCACCACCACCGTCGACTGGTCGCACGGGCTGCAGACCCCGCAGCACGCCGACGCCGCCGTCGACGCTCTGACCTCCACCGCGGGCCGGTTCGTGCTCGCCTACGGCAACATCCACGACGCCCCCGCGAACTGGACCGCCGACCCCGGGTTCCGCGAGTTCGTGTCGCGGCGCATCACCCCCGGCGACGACATGCTCGGCTTCCAGCTCGCCTTCGACGTCACCGGTGACCCGGCGTTCCCCGAGCGCCCCGCGTTCGAGGTGGCCCGCGAGCTCGGCGTCGGCGTCACCACGCACGCCGGGGTGTGGGGCGCGACCAACGACGACGGCGTCCGGCTCATGCACGAGCACGGCTTCGCCGGCCGGGACACCGTCTACGTGCACGCCGCGACCCTGTCCGCGGACTCCTACCACCGGATCGCCGCCACCGGCGGCTCGGTGTCGGTGTCCACCGAGAGCGAGCAGAGCGCCGGGCAGGGCTACCCGCCCACCTGGGCGCTGCGCGAGCACGGGATCCCGGTGTCGCTGTCGATGGACACCTCGATGTGGTGGAGCGCGGACCTGTTCTCGGCGATGCGCACCACGCTGGGCGCCGACCGGTCCCGTGAGCACCTGGAGGCGCACGCGCGCGGGGACACCGTCACCCACTCGTCGCTGCGGGCCGAGCAGGTCGTGGAGTGGGCGACCCGCGGCGGGGCCCGCGCGATCGGGCGCGAGTCCGACCTCGGCTCGGTCGAGGTCGGCAAGAAGGCCGACCTGGTGCTGCTGCGCAACGACCACTCGCCGGTGTCGTTCCCGCTGCTCAACCCGCACGGTCACGTCGCGTTCCAGGCCCAGCGCGGCGACGTGCACACCGTCCTGGTGGACGGGCGCGTGGTGAAGCGCGACGGGCGCCTGGTCGACGTCGACCTCGCCGCGGCGCGGACCGCGGTCACCGCGACCGTCGAGCACCTGCGCGCCACGATGGGCGAGGAGGCCTGGCAGGCCGGGATGAACCCCGAGATCCCCGAGACCAAGGTCCTCGACAACCCCTACACCTACACCGACTACCGCAGCGCGGCCACGCACGGCGGCTGATCAGGCGGGGAGGCGGGCCACCAGGTGCGCCTCGCCGTTGCCCTCGCCGTGGGCGAGGACCTCGAGGCCGGCGAACGCGGCGGTCAGCTCTCCGGGCACAGCCCGGAACGGGCCGCCCGCGTCGCCGACCTCGGACAGCACCGTGACCACCAGCAGCCCGCCCGGGGCGAGCGCCGCACGCAGCGCCGGGTAGAGCACCGGGTCGCGGAACCGCTGACAGACGACGACGTCGTAGCGGTCGTCGTCGCGGGGGAAGCCGGCGTCGAGGTCGGCCTCCACCCAGCGCACCCGGACGTCGTGGGCGGCGGCCAGCCCGGCGCCCACGGCGAGCCCGGCCGGGGACACGTCGACGGCGACGACGTCGAGCCCCCGCATCGCCAGCCACACCGCGACCGCGCCGCGCCCGCAGGCCACGTCCAGCGCCCGGCCCGAGGACGGGAGCAGGTCCGTGCGCCCGCGCATCGCGTCCGGCGGGAGCGGCGCCCCGGCCCCCGCGGCGGTGTGCCGGGCGTCCCAGCGTTCGCGGTCCGAGGCCGCCACCGCGGCCTCAGCCCGCCAGGGCGGTCACGACGGCGTCGGTGACCGCGTCCAGCGGGACGTCCTGCTGCTCGCCGGAGACGAGGTCCTTGAGCCCGACGGTGCCGTTCTCCAGGTCCCGGTCCCCCAGGACCAGCGCGAACCGCGCGCCGGACCGGTCGGCGGACTTCATCGCGCCCTTGAGCCCCCGGCCGCCGTAGGCCAGGTCGACCCGCAGGCCCCGGGCCCGCAGCTGCGCGGCGACCACGACCAGGCGGCGCTGCGCGGCGTCGCCGAGAGACACCCCGAACACCTCGACGCGGGCGTCCGACCAGGGCTGCACACCCTCGGCCCGGCAGGCGAGCAGCGTGCGGTCGACGCCGATGCCGAACCCGACGCCGGACAGCTCCGGTCCGCCGAGGGTCGCCATCAGGCCGTCGTAGCGGCCGCCGCCGCCGATGCCGGACTGCGCGCCGAGACCGTCGTGGACGAACTCGAAGGTGGTCTTGGTGTAGTAGTCCAGACCGCGGACCATGCGCGGGTTCGGCGCGTAGGCGACGCCGAGGTCGTCGAGGTGGGCCAGCACCCGGGCGTGGTGGTCGGCGGCGGCGTCGGACAGGTGGTCCATCAGCAGCGGCGCGTCGGCCATCGCGGCACGGACCTCGGGGCGCTTGTCGTCGAGCACCCGCAGCGGGTTGATCTCCGCCCGGGCCCGGGTCGCCTCGTCGAGGTCGAGCCCGGCGAGGAAGTCCTGCAGCAGCGTGCGGTAGGTGGGGCGGCACTCGGCGTCGCCCAGCGAGGTGATCTCCAGCCGGTAGCCGGTCAGGCCGAGGGACTTGAAGCCCTCGTCGGCGATCGCGATGACCTCGGCGTCCAGCGCCGGGTCGTCCACCCCGACCGCCTCGACGCCGACCTGCTGGAGCTGCCGGTAGCGCCCGGCCTGGGGCCGCTCGTAGCGGAAGAAGGGGCCCGCGTAGCGGAGCTTGATCGGCAGGCCCTGCTTGTCGAGGTTGTGCTCGATCACCGAGCGGACCACACCGGCGGTGCCCTCGGGGCGCAGCGTCACCGAGCGGTCGCCGCGGTCGGCGAAGGTGTACATCTCCTTGGAGACGACGTCGGTGGACTCCCCCACCCCGCGGGCGTAGAGGCCGGTGTCCTCGAACACCGGCAGCTCGATGTGGCCGTACCCGGCCCGCTCGGCGGCGGCGGCGAGGGTGTCCCGCACGTGCACGAACCCGGCCGAGGACGGCGGGAGGTACTCGGGGATGCCCTTCGGCGCGGCGAACGGCTCGGGCCTGCGGGCCCGGCTCACCTGCGGCTCGGTGGCGGTCACGGTTGCTGCACGTCCTCTCCGGGGATCAGATCGGGGTCGTCCCAGCCTAGAACCGGTGTCTCTCAGGTTTCTCCCCAGGTCGCCCCGATACCCTCACCGCGCGTACGAGTGATCAAGTCAGGGAGTTGGGCGGGACGTGGCGACGAACGAGCAGCGCCGGGAGGCGGCCAAGCGCAAGCTGGAGGCGCAGCAGGCCCACCGGGCCGAGCGGCAGCAGAAGCGCAAGCGGAACACGACGATCGCGGCCGTCGTGACGGTGCTGGTCGTGGTGCTGGCCGCGGTCGGGGTGTACGCGCTGACCTCGGCCTGGGGCGGCTCCGACGACGCCGGGCAGAGCGCCGCCGCGCCGCCGCCCGCCGGGGACGGCCCGGACACCGCCGGTCGGCCGACCGTGCCGCTGCCGACGCGCCCGACGGCGCTGCCGGCGTCGGTGGACTGCACCTACCCGAAGTCCCCCGAGCCCGCCTCGAAGCCGGTGAACCCGCCGGCCGCGGGCCCGACCTCGGCGCAGGGCACGGAGACGGCGAACCTGCAGACCAGCGCGGGTCCGATCGACCTCACGCTGGACCGCGGCCTGGCGCCGTGCACGGTCAACAGCTTCGTGAGCCTCGCCCGGCAGGGCTACTTCGACGGCACGTCCTGCCACCGGCTGACCACCAGCCCCGGCCTGCAGGTGCTGCAGTGCGGTGACCCGAGCGGCAGCGGGCGCGGCGGCCCCGGCTACTCCTTCGCCGACGAGGTGTTCCCCGGCCTCACCTACGGCCGCGGGCTGCTCGCGATGGCCAACGCCGGCCCGGACACCAACGGCAGCCAGTTCTTCATGATCTACGGCGACGCCCAGCTGCCGCCGAGCTACACCGTGTTCGGCTCCATCGGCTCCGAGGGCCTCGCGACGCTGGACAAGGTCGCCAAGGGCGGCGAGTCCGTCGGCTCCGGTGACGGCGTGCCGAGCATCCCGGTCGAGATCCAGCGCACCACCCTCGGCTGACCGGCTCCCCGGTCCGCCCCTGGTGGGGCGGGCCGGGGTCAGGCCGCGCTGGTGACCCGGTAGACGTCGTAGACGCCCTCGATGTTGCGCACCGCCTGGAGCAGGTGCCCGAGGTGCTTCGGGTCGCCCATCTCGAAGGAGAACCGGGAGATCGCGACGCGGTCGCGGGAGGTGGTCGTCGTCGCCGAGAGGATGTTGACCTTCTCGTCGGCCAGCACCTTCGTGACGTCGGACAGCAGCCGGTGCCGGTCGAGCGCCTCGACCTGGATGGCGACCAGGAACACCGACTCCGGCGACACCGACCAGGTCACGTCGACCAGCCGCTCCTCGCGGGCGGTGAGGTCCCCGGCGTTGGTGCAGTCGGTGCGGTGCACGCTGATCCCGCCGCCGCGGGTGACGAACCCGAGGATCTCGTCGCCCGGCACCGGGGTGCAGCAGCGGGCGAGCTTGATGTACAGGTCGCCGAGGGCCTGCCCGTCCTCGCCGGTGACGACGACGCCGGCGTTGCCCGACGGGCGCCGGTGGCGGACCGTCGACGGCGTCGCCCGCTCGGCGAGCTCCTCCTCGGCCTCCTCCTCGCCGCCGAACCACGCGACGAGGCGCTGCACGACGTGCTGGGCGCTGGCCTGGTGCTCGCCGACGGCGGCGTAGAGCGCGGAGACGTCGGAGTAGTGCATCTCCCGGGCGAGCGCGGACATCGCGTCGCCGGAGATGAGGCGCTGCAGCGGCATCCCGGTGCGGCGTGCCTCCCGGGTGATCGCCTCCTTGCCCTCCTCGACGGCCTCCTCGCGGCGCTCCTTCGCGAACCACTGCTTGATCTTGGCCTTGGCCCGCGGGGACTTCGCGATCTGCAGCCAGTCCCGCGACGGCCCCCCGTCCTCGGCCTTCGAGGTGAAGATCTCGACGACGTCGCCGGAGGAGAGCTGCCGCTCCAGTGCGACGAGCTTGCCGTTGACCCGGGAGCCGATGCAGCGGTGCCCGACCTCGGTGTGCACGGCATAGGCCAGGTCGATCGGGGTGGAGCCGGTCGGCAGGGTGACGACGTCGCCCTTCGGGGTGAAGACGAAGATCTCCCGCGCGGCCAGGTCGAAGCGCAGCGAATCGAGGAACTCGCCGGGGTCGGCGGCCTCGCGCTGCCAGTCGAGCAGCTGGCGCATCCACGCCATCTCCTCGACCTCGACCTCCTTGTTGCCGCCGCCCTTGACCTCCTTGTACCGCCAGTGCGCGGCGATGCCGTACTCGGCGGTGCGGTGCATGGCGTGGGTGCGGATCTGCACCTCGAGGGGCTTGCCGTCCGGTCCGATCACCGTGGTGTGCAGCGACTGGTAGACGCCGAACCGGGGCTGGGCGATGTAGTCCTTGAACCGGCCGGGCATCGGCTGCCACAGCGCGTGCACCATGCCGATCGCGGCGTAGCAGTCGCGCACCTCGTCGACGAGCACCCGGACCCCGACGAGGTCGTGGATGTCGTCGAAGTCGCGGCCCTTGACGATCATCTTGCGGTAGATCGAGTAGTAGTGCTTCGGCCGGCCCTCGACCTTGGCCGGGATCCGCGCGGAGTCCAGCTGCGCGGACACCTCGTCGATGACCTGGCGCAGGTAGGTGTCGCGCGACGGCGCCCGGTCGGCGACCAGCCGCACGATCTCCTGGTACTTCTTGGGCTGCAGGATCGCGAAGGACAGGTCCTCCAGCTCCAGCTTCACCGTGGCCATGCCGAGGCGGTGCGCGAGCGGGGCGAACACCTCGAGGGTCTCGTTCGCCTTCTTGACCTGCTTCTCCGGGCGCAGGAAGCGCATCGTGCGCATGTTGTGCAGCCGGTCGGACAGCTTGATGACCAGCACCCGCGGGTCCCGGGCCATCGCGACGACCATCTTGCGGATCGTCTCGGCCTCCGCGGCGGTGCCGAACTCGACCTTGTCGAGCTTGGTGACCCCGTCGACGAGGTGCGCGACCTCGTCGCCGAAGTCGGCGCGCAGCCGCTCCAGGGAGTAGTCGGTGTCCTCGACGGTGTCGTGCAGCAGGGCCGCGACCAGCGTCGTGGTGTCCATGCCCAGCTCGGCCAGGATCGTGGAGACGGCGAGCGGGTGGGTGATGTAGGGGTCCCCGGACTTGCGGGTCTGCCCGTCGTGCTTGTCCTCGGCGACGTCGTAGGCGCGCTGGAGCAGCACCAGGTCGGCCTTGGGGTGCAGCGAGCGGTGGACCGCGGCGAGCGGCTCCAGCACCGGGGTCACGATGGCGACGCGCTGCGGCGTCATCCGCCGGGCGATGCGGGCACGGACCCGGCGGGTCGCGGACGGGCGCGGCGGTTCGTCGTCGGGCGTCAGCGGGCGCGTGGCCGGATGGGCGCCGGTCCGGTCGACCTCGGTCACCGCACCTCCTGCTCGTGCTCGGGTGGCGGGAAGGGTCCCGGGGCCGAGGATAGTCCGCGAATCGGGGCCCGTCGTGGTCAGGCGTTCAGCAGCGCGTCGATCCGCAGGTCACCCAGCTTCGCCCGGCCGTTCAGCGCGGCCAGCTCCAGCAGCGTGCCGAACCCGACGACCTCCGCCCCGGCGTCGGCCAGCAGGGCGCAGGCGGCCGCGGCGGTGCCGCCGGTGGCGAGCACGTCGTCGACCACGTAGACCCGCGTCCCCGGCTCGACGACCCCGGCCGGCAGCTCCAGGGTGGCGCTGCCGTACTCCAGGTCGTAGCTGCGCGACGCGGCGACCGCGGGCAGCTTGCCCGCCTTGCGGACCGGCACGGTCCCGACCCCGGCGACGAGCGCGACGGCGGCGCCGAGCAGGAACCCGCGCGCCTCCACCCCGACCACCAGGTCCGCCTCGCCCGCGTTGGCGGCCAGCTCGGTGGTGACGGTCGCGAAGGACTCCCCGTGCGCCAGCACCGGGGTGATGTCACGGAACAGCACCCCGGGCTGCGGGTAGTCGGGTACCGAGCGGACCAGCTCGGCGACCCGGAGCAGGTCCTCCGCGGAGTCCCCGGTGATCCCGGGCCCGACCCGGATGCCGTCGACCTGTGCCCCGCTCACCCGCGACGCCGTCCGGTCTTGCCGGTCGGGCGGGCGCCGGGCCGCGGGGCGGCGGGTGCGGAGGAGCTCACGGCGGCGAGGGTATCGGTGGCCGGATCGTCCTCGACGTCCGAGTCCGTGTCGCCCCGGCCGGCCGCGCGGGCACGACGGGCCTCGACCCGGGCGGCCTGGTCCCGGACGCGCTTGTCGCGCAGCTTGATGTCGACCAGCGCCGGGGTCGCCAGCAGCAGCGAGGAGACGACACCGGTGATCATGCCGACGAGCTGGACCAGGGCCAGGTCGGCCAGGGTGCCGACGCCGAGCAGGCCGACGCCGATCACGAGCAGGCCGAGCACCGGCAGGATCGCGATCAGCGAGGTGTTCATCGACCGCATCAGCGTCTGGTTCAGCGCGAGGTTCGCGGCCTCGGCGTAGGTGCGCCGGGTCAGCTTCAGCAGCCCGCGGGAGTTCTCCCGGACCTTGTCGAACACCACGACGGTGTCGTAGAGCGAGAACCCGAGGATGGTCAACAGGCCGATCACGGTGGCCGGGGTGACCTCCAGCCCGATGATCGAGTACACCCCGGCGGTCACGACGATGTCGTTGACGAGCGCGATCAGCGCCGCGGCGGCCATCGCCCGCTCGAAGTAGAACGCCAGGAACAGCGTGACCAGCACGATGAACACCGCCAGCGCGATCAGCGCCTGCGTGGTGACCTCACCGCCCCAGGTGCCCGAGACCTGCGAGTCGCTGATCGAGGCGGCGCTGGGGGTGCCGTCCGCGCCGAGCGGCTGCAGCTGGGTGAACAGCGCCTCGCGCAGCGGCACGAGCTGCTCGGGGGTCAGCGGCTCGGACTGCAGCACGATCGACGCGGCGTCGCCGGACCCGACGGACTGGGTGACCTCGGGCGCGAAGCCGATCACGCCCTCGTAGACCCGGTCGACCTGCTGGGTGCTGATCGTGCCGGCGGCGCCGTTCGCGGGCAGCTGGATCTGCGAGCCGCCGGTGAAGTCGATCCCGAGGTTGAAGCCCCGGAAGACCAGCGACAGCACGCAGACGGCGATGAGCACGCCGAAGCCGATGTACCAGGTCTTCCGGCGGCCGATGATGTCGACGTTCGCGGTGCCGGTGGTGAGCCGGGTCCAGCCCGACAGCGACTCGGGGTTCGTCATGCGCCCGCTCCCTTCCCGGTGGTGGCCGCGCGCCTGCCGACGGCCGGCTTCTCACGGCGGTGCCGCGACCCGATCCGGTCGACCGCGGCGAGCCCGGACAGCCCGGGCCTACCCAGCGACTTGGACCGGGAGATGAGCACGACCAGCGGGAACGTCACGAGGAACACGACGACGAGGTCGAGGACCGTGGACATGCCCAGGGTGAACGCGAAGCCGCGGACCTCGCCGACGGCCAGGATGTAGAGCACCGCGGCGGCGAGGAAGCTGACCGCGTCGGCGGTGAGGATCGTGCGCCGCGCCCGCTCCCAGGATCGCGGTACGGCCGAGCGGAAGGTGCGGCCGTCGCGCATCTCGTCCTTGAGCCGTTCGAAGAAG
Source organism: Pseudonocardia sp. ICBG601 (assembly GCF_020496245.1). Taxonomy (NCBI): domain Bacteria; kingdom Bacillati; phylum Actinomycetota; class Actinomycetes; order Pseudonocardiales; family Pseudonocardiaceae; genus Pseudonocardia; species Pseudonocardia sp. ICBG601. The sequence goes on from NZ_JAHLJA010000150.1 coordinate 856,179, forward strand.
ATGACGAACGAGTCGGCCGTGATGCCGATGGCGATGATGAACCCGGCGACGCCCGCCAGGTCCAGGGTGAACCCGATCCAGCGCCCGAGCAGGATCAGCACCGCGTAGACGACCAGGCCGGACAGGGCCAGCGACAGCATCGTCAGGATGCCGAGCAGGCGGTAGTAGAACAGGCAGTAGGCGAACACCAGCACCAGGCCGACGGCGCCGGCGATGAGCCCGGCCTCCAGCGAGGCGAGCCCGAGGCTGGCGGAGACGGTCTGGGCGTTGCCGGAGTCGAACGACAGCGGCAGCGAGCCGTAGCGCAGCACCTGGGCGAGCTGCTGGGCCCGGTCCTGGTTGAACTGCCCCGAGATCTGGGTCTGCCCGAAGATCGGCTGGTTGATCGTCGGGGCCGAGACGACGTCGCCGTCGAGGACGAACGCGACGTTCTTGCCGACGTTCTCGGTCGTGTACCGGCCCCAGGTGTCGGCGCCCTGCGGCTTGAAGGTCAGCCCGACCACCCAGCCGACGCCCTGCTGGTTCTGCTGGGCCTGGGCCGAGGCGATCTCGGTGCCCTCGAGGAACGACGGGCCGAGCAGGTACTTGGTCTGCCCGTCCTCGCTGCAGGCGACCAGCGGCTTGGTCGGGTCGTCGTAGCCCTGCAGGGGGTCCGGTGCGCCGCAGTTCAGCGACAGCAGCGCCTGCAGCTGGGTGGCCTGGTCGGTGCTCTGTCGGGTCTCGCGGAGCTTCGTGACCTCGGCGGCGACGCGCGGGTCGTCCGGCGCGAGCCCGCTCGGGCTCGGCGTCGGGGACGGCGCGGGTGTCGGCGGCGGGTCCTGCAGCGGCGAGACCTGCGCGACCGGCGCGACGGGACGGCTCTGCTCACCCATGCCCTGCGGCTGCGCCGGGGCGGGGCTCGCGGGGGCCTGGCTCGCGGGGGCCTGGCCGGACTGCGCGTCCTGGCCCGGCGCGGGCTGCTGCCCGGCGGCCTGGTTCGCGGGGACGGGGCCCTGCAGCACCTCGCGGAAGCGCAGCTGCGCGGTCTGGCCCAGGGAACGGGCCTGCTCGCCGGCGTCGCCGGGGACGGTGATGACGATGTTGCTGCCGTCCAGCTGGACCTCGGCGCCGCTGACACCGAGCCCGTTGACGCGCTGCTCGATGATGTCCTGCGCCTGGATCAGCTGGTCACGCGGCGGTGGCTGCCCGTCGGTGGTGCGGGCGGTGAGCGTGACGCGGGTGCCACCCTGCAGGTCGATGCCCAGCTTCGGCGTGAGGTTGCCGCCCCCGGTGAGGAACACCAGTGCGTACAGCACCACGACGATGCCTGCGAAGGCCGTCAGGTAGCGCCAGGGGCGCACGTGCTGCTGCCCCGACGACGTTGCCACGTGATCGTTCTCCTGATCCGACTCGTGCGGCGGCCGCGGCCGGCCTCACGGTCGGTCGCCGTCCCACCGGGCCGGTGCGGCAGAGCCGCGGCCGGGCCCGGTACGGACGCCGAGGCCGCCGGAACGGGCCGCGCGGCCCGTTCCCGACGTGCTCAGTGGATGGTCGGCTTGTTCTCCGACGCGTCCTTGTCGGCCGGCTCGGCGACGGTCTCCTCCGTCGCCTCCTCGGCCGCGACCTTCTCCCGGATCGCCGCACGCAGCCAGGTGGTGACCACGCCGTCGGCGATCTCGAGGTCGATCGTGTCCTCGTACGAGGCGTCGACGATGGTGCCCCGCAGCCCGGACGTGGTGACGACGACGTCGCCGTCCTCCAGCGCCTGCTGCATCGCCTGCGTCTCCGCCATCTGCCTGCGCTGCTTGCGGCCGTTCAGGAACAACGGCACGAACAGCAGCAGGATGATGAGGAACGGCAGCAGGGAGAAGATGCTCGAGCCGCCACCGGCCTGCTGGGCGAGGATTGAAGTCATCGTGCGGGGTCTCCGTCTCGTCTCGTAATCGTGAGTGTGCCAGCCGGGACCGACACCGACGGCCGGCCCCCTCCCGGAGGCGGACCGCTCGTCGCAGTGCGACGGGCCGAACGGCGTCATCCGGGGCCCGCCGGCTGCCCGACATGCCCCGGAACGAGCCGGACGCCCGGATCGTTCCGGTACGCCCGCATCGGGACGCCCGCCGGGCACGCGGTGTCCGGAGGACTCCGCGCGGTGTGCGGACACCAGGGTGCCCGTGGTCCCGGCCGGGCGGTGCCCGATCCGTTCGGTCCGTCCGGATCCTCCCATGTGTGACGGCCCGCGCACTCCGGTGCCCCGACGGCACGCCGGGTCAGAACAGCGGGTCGACCCGGTGTCCGGCCGGTGCGTCCGCGGGCGGGGTCAGCCCGAGGTGGGTCCAGGCCAGCGGGGTCGCGACCCGCCCGCGCGGGGTGCGGGCGATCATCCCGGCCCGCACCAGGTAGGGCTCGCAGACCTCCTCGACGGTCCCCGGCTCCTCCCCCACGGCGACGGCGAGGGTCGAGACGCCGACCGGGCCGCCGTGGAAGGAGCGGACCAGCGCGCCGAGCACGGCGCGGTCGAGCCGGTCGAGGCCGAGCTCGTCGACGTCGTAGACAGCCAGCGCGTCGCGGGCGACCTCCCGGGTGACGACGCCGTCCGCGCGGACCTCGGCGTAGTCGCGGACCCGGCGCAGCAGCCGGTTCGCCACCCGCGGGGTGCCGCGGCAGCGCCCGGCGATCTCGGCCGCGCCGTCCGTGCGCAGGTCGATGCCGAGGATCCCGGCGGCACGGCGGAGCACGCGTTCCAGCTCGGGGACGTCGTAGAACTCCATCTGCCCGGTGAACCCGAACCGGTCGCGCAGCGGACCGGTCAGCGACCCGGCCCGCGTCGTGGCCCCGACCAGGGTGAACGGTGCGACGTCGAGCGGGATCGAGGTGGCGCCCGGGCCCTTGCCGACCACCACGTCGACCCGGAAGTCCTCCATCGCGAGGTAGAGCATCTCCTCGGCGGGGCGGGCGGTGCGGTGGATCTCGTCGATGAACAGCACGTCGCCGGGCACGAGGTTGGACAGCATCGCGGCGAGGTCCCCCGCCCGCTCCAGCGCGGGGCCGGAGGTGAGCCGGATCGCGGCGCCCATCTCCTGGGCGATGATCATGGCGAGGCTGGTCTTGCCGAGGCCGGGCGGGCCGGACAGCAGGATGTGGTCCGGCGGGTCGCCGCGGCGCCGGGCGCCCTCCAGCACCAGCTGGAGCTGCTCGCGGACCCGTGGCTGCCCCACGAACTCCTCCAGCGAGCGGGGCCGCAGCGACGCCTCGACGTCGGTGTCCCCGGGCTGGGCCGCGGCGTCGACGGCCCGCTCGTCGAGATGTCCGTCGATCCCGGCGTAGGGGTCGGGGTCGGTCACCGCGACCTGCCGAGGCTCGACAGCGCGGTGCGCAGCAGGTCCCGGGCGTCGGTGTCGGGTGCGTGGGCCAGCACCGCGTCCACGGCCTGCTCGGCCGGGCGCTGGGTGAAGCCGAGCCCGAGCAGCGCCTCGACGACCTGCTCGCGCACCCCGAGCACCGGGGCCGGGGCGGCCGCGACGGCACCCGCGGGCACCGCGACGGGCGCGGTCACCTTGTCGCGCAGCTCCACGACCAGGCGCTCGGCGCTCTTGCGCCCGACGCCGGGGATGCGGGTGAGCACGGCGAGGTCGCCGTCGGCGAGGGCACGGCGCAGCGTGTCCGGCTCCAGCACCGCGATCGTGGCGAGCGCGAGCCGCGTCCCGATCCCGGACACCGTCTGCAGCAGCAGGAACAGCTCGCGTTCCTCGGCGTCGGCGAACCCGTAGAGGGTCAGGGAGTCCTCGCGCACCACCAGCGTGGTCGGCAGCCGGGCCTCCTCGCCGCGACGCAGCCCGCCCAGCGTGGCGGGCGTGGCGTACACCGCGAGCCCGACCCCGCCGACCTCGACGACGGCGTGGTCCAGCCCGATCTCCAGCACCGGACCGCGCACCGAGTGGATCACTGACAGGTCCCCCTCCCACGAACGACCGTTCGAGGCACCGACGCTACCGGGCCGCACCGACGGGACCGCACGCGACACCACGCCACCACCGGGCGAGACGGGTCAGCGCGCGCGCCATCCGCCCGCCGAGCGGGCGTCGGCCGCGGCGCGGGCCGCGGCCCACTGCTGGGCGGCACTGGGCCGGGCGCCGCCCTGCTCCCGCTGCGCCTCGGCGAGCCGGGCCCGGTGCACCGCGGCCAGCTCCTCGGCGCGGGCCTGCGCCTGCGCCATCCGGTCGATCATCGGGGAGCGCCAGCAGTGGCAGATGGCCAGCGCGAGCGCGTCGGCGGCGTCGGCGGGCTTCGGGGGTGCGTCGAGGCCGAGCAGCCGGGTGACCATCGCGGTGACCTGCGCCTTGCCCGCGCGGCCCTCCCCGGTGACGGCGGCCTTGACCTCGCTGGGGGTGTGGAAGGCGACCGGCAGCCCGGCCCGTGCGGCGACGAGCGCGACGACCCCGCTGACCTGCGCGGTGCCCATCACTGTGCGGACGTTGTTCTGGCTGAACACCCGCTCGACGGCGATCACGTCGGGGCGGTGCCGGGCCACCCAGCGCTCCACCTCGTCGGCGACGGTGAGCAGCCGCCGTTCCAGCGGCAGGTCCGGCTCGCTGCGGGCGACGCCGACGTCGACGAACCCGACGGTCCGGCCCGCACCGGCCTCGACGACGCCGATCCCGCACCGCGTCAGTCCGGGGTCGACCCCGAGCACCCGCACCGCGTCCCCCTCGCCTCGGATCCGCACGGCCGTTCGAGAACCGTACCGGTGGGGGCGCTCCCACCCGTGCGGCACGCCGGACCGGCGGGTCCGGGCCGGGCCGGGCGGACCGGGATGACAGGGTGCGCGGGTGACGTCGTTCCTCCGGGTCCTCGCGTGGGTGTGGGCCGCGCTGCTGCTGGTCGTGCTGGTGGGGACCTTCCGCCCCGAGACCCCGGCGATCGGGCTCGCGGGGTCGTTCCTGTCCGGCGCGTACCCGCTGCACGTGGCACTGGCCGCGGTGCTGGGGATCCTGTTCGGGCTGGCGGCGCGGGCCGCGGGTGCCCGGTTCACCGGCGTCGCGACGGCGGTGCTCGCCCTGGCGGCGGTCGTCGGGTCGGTCACGGTGCTGGCCGCGCAGGGCCGGGCCGCGTCCGAGCAGGGCGTCCCGCTGGACTGGACGGCGGCGCTGACCGAGCTGGGCCAGCCGGACGGGAGGCCGGACCGGTCGGTGGAGTTCGCCCCCGGCCGCACGCTGGACCTCTACCTGCCGACCGGCGCGGGTCCGCACCCGACGATGGTGTGGGTGCACGGCGGGTCGTGGACGGGCGGGGACCGCGGCGACCGCACCGCGCTGAACCGGTGGCTCGCCGAGCGCGGCTGGGCGGTCGCGGCGGTGGACTACCGGCTGCCGCCGCCCGAGCCCGTCGGCCGCGACCAGCAGCGCGACGTCGCGTGCGCCGTCGACTGGGTGCGCGCGCACGCGCGCGAGGCGGGTCTGGACCCCGCGCGGCTGGTGCTGGCCGGGCAGTCCGCCGGCGCGACGCTGGCGCTGTCGACCACGTCCGGGCTGCTCGACGGGACGCTGGCGTGCTCCGAGGCACCGGCCGCGTACGGCGGCACCGGCCCGGCCGACGCCCCGCCGCCGACGCCCGGCCCGCCGCCGGTCGGCGTGGTCGCCTACTACCCGCCCGTCGACCTGACGCTGGTCGACCCGGACCTGCAGCGCACCCTGTTCGGCGGCACCGCCGACGAGGCGCCGGGCCTGCTGCGGCTGCTCTCCCCCGCCGAGCAGGTCCGCCCGGGGCTCCCGCCGACCCTGCTGCTGCTCGGCTCCGCGGACCACTACGTCCTGCCCGACCGGGTCGCCGCCTACGACCGGGAGCTCCGCGCCGCGGGGGTCGACGGCAGGTTGGTCACCGTCCCCTACGCCGACCACGTCTTCGACCGGCCCTTCGGCAGCCCGGGCGCGCAGCTGACCCGGGAGGCCGTGATCCGGTTCCTGACCGGGCTGAACTGATGCGGGTCGAGGTCACCGCCCTGCTGGCCGCGTCCCGGCACGCCTACGAGGGCAGGCCCGCGGACGGGCCCCGGCCCGACCCGGAGCCGCCGCTGCGCCGCGAGGTCCGGGTCCGTGCCGGCCACGGGATCGTCGGCGACCGCTACGCCGGCCGCCCGGCCCACGCCCGCGCCGCGGTGACCCTGCTGGCCGCGGAGTCGCTGGACCACCTGCGCGCGGTGCTCGGCGACTCCGTCGACGCGACCCCGCTGGCGGCGCGGCGCAACGTCGTCCTGCGCGGCGCCCCGGTCGATGCGCTCGCCGCACCGGGCCGCGGCGGCACCGGCGCGCTGTTCGCCCTGGACTCCGGCGACGGGCCGGTCCGCTTCCGCGCGCACCGCGCCGCCGCGCCGTGCCGCTGGATGGACACCGAGATCGGCGACGGCGCGTGGGCGGCGCTGCGCGGCCGGGGCGGTGTCCGCTGCGAGCCCCTCGACGACGGCGTGCTCCGCCTCGGACCGGCCGAGCTGACGATCCTGGAACCGGCGGCAGCCGTACCGCCGGACGCCGGGCACGGACCGTCCGGCGGGGTGTCCACACCGTCCGCCGCGACGACGTAACAGCAGGTGGGAGGTTTGCGACCCTACCGGCGTCGGCCCCGGAGGAGGTGACGCCGATGCCCCTGGTCCCGCATCCCCGCCGCCCCGACGAGCCACCGGCCGTCCCCACGCAGGCGGGCGTCGTCGTCCACCGGGGTCTGCCCGGGGACCGGGCGACCTGGGCGCGCCGGGCCGGCCGGATCGGCGGGCTCCTGGTCGCCCTGGCCGACGCCGAGTCCGCCGGACTGGAGCTGCCCGCGTCGCTGGCCGGGCGCCGCGCGCTGTGGGCGTGGTCGCGTTCCGCGGAACGCGCGGTCGCCGCGGCGGGCGACGCCGACGCGGTCGTCGTGATCCACACCGACGACGCCGACGTCCTCGCCGCCGCCGGACGTGACCTGGCCGCGGTGCTGCGCCACGAACGCGACACCCGCCGCACCGCCACCCCCGGCGACGCCCCGAGCGGCGGCACGAACGGCGGCACGGCCGCGACGGGCCCGGCCGGACGGCTCTGCGCGATCCTGCACGCGGCGGCCCGCCGGCAGGACGTCGCGGTGGAGCAGCTCGTCGCCGAGCTGGGCCGTGCCGCCCGGGTCCTCGCGCCCGGACACCTGCGCCACCCCTCCGGAGCCGGGTACGGCACCGGCGCCGCCCCCGCACCGGGAGCGGTCGCCGGCTGACCCCGGCCCCGGGGGCCGGGGCCCGGGTCAGTGCGCGGCGGCGTCCCAGCTGCGGCCGGACCCGACCGACACCTCCAGCGGCACCGACAGGTCGGCCGCGGCCGCCATCTCCCGGCGCACGAGTGCCTCCAGGGTCTCGCGCTCGCCGTCGGCGACCTCGAGGACGAGCTCGTCGTGCACCTGCAGCAGCATCCGGCTGCGCAGCCCCTCGGCCTGCAGCGCGCGGTACACCCCGAGCATCGCGACCTTGATGATGTCCGCCGCGCTGCCCTGGATCGGGGCGTTGAGCGCCATCCGCTCGGCCATCTCCCGGCGCTGACGGTTGTCGCTGGTCAGGTCGGGCAGGTAGCGGCGCCGCCCCAGGATGGTGGCGGTGTAGCCGTCCTTGCGGGCCTGGTCGACGACACCCGCGAGGTAGTCGCGCACCCCGCCGAACCCGGCGAAGTAGTCGTCCATCAGCCCCTTGGCCTCCTCGGTGGAGATCCGCAGCTGCCCGGACAGGCCGTAGGCCGACAGCCCGTAGGCCAGGCCGTAGTTCATCGCCTTGATCTTGGCGCGCTGCTCGACCGACACCTCGGTCGCCGCGACGCCGAAGACCCGGGCCGCGGTCTCGGCGTGGAAGTCGTGCTGCGAGCGGAACGCCTCGATCAGCGCGGCGTCCTCGGACAGGTGCGCCATGATCCGCATCTCGATCTGGCTGTAGTCCGCGGTGAGCAGCTCCGCGTACGGCGCGCCGTCGGGCCCGGACCCGACGACGAACGCGTCCCGGATTCGGCGCCCGGCGGCGGTGCGGATCGGCACGTTCTGCAGGTTCGGGTCGGTCGAGGACAGCCGGCCGGTCGCGGCGATCGTCTGCGAGTACGTGGTGTGGATCCGGCCGTCCTCGGCGACGGACTTCATGAGCCCGTCGACGGTCACCTTGAGCCGGGTCGCGTCGCGGTGCTGCAGCAGGAACTGCAGGAACGGGTGCTCGGTCTGCTCGTAGAGGCTCGCCAAGGCGTCCGCGTCGGTGGTGTAGCCGGTCTTGGTGCGCTTGGTCTTGGGCATCTCCAGCTCGTCGAACAGGACGACCTGCAGCTGCTTGGGCGAGCCGAGGTTGATCTCCTTGCCGATCACCTCGTAGGCCTGCCGCGCGGCCTCGCGGACCTGGCCGCCGAAGTCGGACTCCAGGTCGGACAGGGTCTCGCCGTCGACGGCGATCCCGGCGGCCTCGCAGTCGGCCAGCACGAACGCCAGCGGCAGCTCCAGGTCGGCCAGCAGCTCGCTGCCGCCCCGCTCGGCCAGGTCGGCGTCGAGGGCGTCGGCGAGCTCGGCGATCGCCGAGGCCGCGAGCATCTCCTGCCCCGCGGCCTGGGCGTCGGCCTCCTCCTCGCCGCCGAGCAGCGACAGCTGCCCGTCGGCGGGCTCCTCGGTGCGCAGCTCGCGGCGCAGGTAGCGCAGCGCGAGGTCCGCCAGGTCGAAGGTCCGCTGCCCGGGCTTGGCGAGGTACGCGGCGAGCGCGGTGTCGCTGGTCAGCCCGCCCAGGGTCCAGCCCCGCGCGCGCAACGCGTGCAGCACCGGCTTCACGTCGTGCGCGGCCTTCGGCACGGACGCGTCGGCGAGCCAGTCGCCCAGGGCGGCCTCGTCGTCCGGGGTGAGGCCGGTCAGCGCGAGGTAGCCGGCGGCCGGGACACCGGCGGTGGCGCCGGCGGCCCGTTGCTCGACGGTCGGCTCCCCCGCGGCGAGCGCGATCCCGTCGAGGTCGCGCCCGGCGATCGGGCCGGTGACCCCGGCGAAGCTCACCGCGACGCGACGCCCGTCGCGGGCGTGGGCGTCGAGCCAGGCCCGCACCGCGCCGGGTGCGACGACCTCGCCGGCGACCTCGAAGCCGGACTCGGCCTCGGGCTCGGCGGAGGACAGGGTGGAGAACAGGCGCTCGCGCAGCACCCGGAACTCCAGCTCGTCGAACAGGCGGTGCACCGCGTCGCGGTCCCACGGGCGCAGCTCGAGCTCCTCGGGGGCGGCGCCGAGGTCGACGTCGCGCACCAGCTCGGTGAGCTGGCGGTTGAGCAGCACGTTCGCCAGGTTGGCCCGCAGGTTGTCCCCGGCCTTGCCCTTGACCTCGTCGACCCGGTCGGTGAGCTCGGCGAGCGAGCCGAACTCCCGGACCCACTTGGCCGCGGTCTTCTCCCCCACCCCGGGGATGGAGGGCAGGTTGTCCGAGGGGTCGCCGCGCAGCGCCGCGAAGTCCGGGTACTGGGTCGGGGTGAGCCCGTAGCGCTTGTCGACCTCGGCCGGGTCGATCCGGCCGAGGTCGGACACGCCGCGCTTGGGGTACAGGACGGTGACGTCGTCGGTGACCAGCTGGAACGCGTCACGGTCGCCGGTGGTGATGAGCACCTGGTAGCCGCGCCCCTCGGCCTGGGTGGCGAGGGTGGCGATGAGGTCGTCGGCCTCGTACCCGTCGACGGCGAACACCGGGATGTTCAGCGCCGTCAGGACCTCCTTGATGAGGTCGATCTGGCCGCGGAAGTCGTCCGGCGTCGACGAACGGTTCGCCTTGTACTCGGCGTACCGCTCCGAGCGGAAGGTCTTGCGCGACACGTCGAAGGCCACGGCGAGGTGGGTCGGCTCCTCGTCGCGCAGCAGGTTGATCAGCATCGAGGTGAAGCCGTAGACCGCGTTCGTGGTCTGCCCGGTACCGGTGCGGAAGTTCTCCGCGGGCAGCGCGAAGAACGCCCGGTAGGCCAGGGAGTGGCCGTCGAGCAGCAACAGGCGCGGCTTCGCCGGTGCCTTCTTCTTCGCCGAGGCCGACTTCTGGGTGCCCTGCGTCGCTGTGCTCATCGGCGGCGAGTCTAGAACCGACCCCCGACAGTGAACGCGGCCGCCGGTCAGCTCCCGGCCCGGCCCAGCGGCACACCGTCACCCGCGGCGGTCCGCTCCAGCAGCGGCACCAGCGTCCGCAGCGCCCAGTCCACGCTCAGCGGGGACAGGTTCTCGGTCAGCCCCCGGGCGAGCACCGGGCTCAGGACGCTGTACCGGCCGGCCGCCACGGCGGGCAGCCGTCGCCACAGCTCCGAGGCCTCCGCCGCGGCGGTCCCGGCGGCGTCGGTCGCCGGGCAGAGCAGGACACCCGCCGGCCGCAGGACGTCCACCTGCTCGGGCGAGTACTCGGTGACCGCGTCCGGGCCGGTGGTGTGCACCCTCAGGCCGAGGTCGCGCAGCAGGCCCACCATCGGGCTCGCGTCGCCCTGGACGTAGACCTGGCCGTGGTAGGTCGACCCGACGACGACCGGCAGCCCGCCCAGCCCACGCAGCCGCGCCGCCGCCGTCGTCACCGTGTCCCGGTACCGCTGCGCCAGGCCCTCGACCCGGTCCTCGCGGCCGAGCGCCGCGGCCACCGTCGCGAGGCCGTCGTGCCAGGTGGTCTCCCACCCGAGGCAGACCGTCGGCGCGATCCGGGAGAGCACGTCGTACTGCTCGCCGGCCGGGGGCATCCCGACCAGCAGGTCCGGCCGGGCCGCCACCACCCGCTCGGGCTCGGCCTGCGACGTCGGGATGTCCATCCGGGTCAGCCCGGCCACCCCCGCCTCGGTCTGCCACGGCAGGTTCCCCGAGCCCCAGGCGTCGGTGAACCCGTAGAGGACGGGCCGCACGCCCAGCGCGAGGACCAGGTCCAGGTCGAGGTAGTCCGACAGCGCCACCACCCGCTCCGGGGCCGCGGGCACCGTGGTCTCCCCCGCCTCGTGGCGCACGGTCCGGGGGAACCCGCCGGCGGCCGGCGCCCCGTCGGTGTCGCCGGGGGCGGGGCGCCCGCAGGCGGCGAGCAGGGCCAGGCCGAGGCCGCCGGCGAGCAGCCGGCGACGGCTGGTGGCGGGGGCGGGCATGCGGGTCTCCGTCGTGGTCGCGCCGTCCCGGGTGGACGGCTCCCGGGGCAGGAGTCTCACCCGGTCCCGGCGTGCCAGACGGACACGACGTGTCGGCAGACGGTCAGCCCGTCCCGTCGAGCCGGGCGACCGGCGTCGACCAGCGTCCCGGTGTGGTCCCGGTCTCCCGGCGGAACGCGGCGACGAACGCCGCCTCCGACCGGTAGCCGACCCGGTGGGCGACCGCCCGCACCGGCCGCGCACCGGTCAGCAGCGGGAGCGCGGACAGCACCCGGCAGCGCCGGCGCCAGCTCTCGAAGCCCAGTCCGGTCTCCTCGGTGAACCGCCGGGTCAGCGTGCGGGCGCTCACCCCGACCACGAACCCCCACTGTTCCAGGGTGCGCCGGTCCTGCGGGGTGCCGAGCAGCGTGGTCGCGACCAGGCGCACCGGCGCGGACCGCGGCATCGGCAGGTCCGGGAGCACCGTCGGCCCACCGACGAGCTGGTCGCACAGGACCTCCTCGGCCCGGGCGCGCACCGGCGCGTCGAGGACCGGTGACAGCAGGTGCTCGGCGAGCGCGGTCGTCAGCGGCGGGGTCGGGAACCCCGTCAGCCCGACCGGCACCGTCGCGCGCCGGTCGCGGTCGACGTAGCCGACGAGGAAGGTCGTCCCGGCCGGGGCCGACACCGCGTGCCGGACACCGGCGGGGATCCAGACCCCGCTGCCCGGCACCGCCGTCCGCACGAGGTCACCGGCCCGGACCCGGACGCCGCCGGAGACCACGACGAGGAACTCGTGGTCGACGTGGGAGTGGACCGCCCACGCGGTGGGCGCGGTGATGATCCACCGGTACACCTCGATCCGCGGCCCGACCGCCCGGTCGACCACCTCGAGGACCTGCGCCCCCACCGACACGACCACCACCCCACTCAGGACAGGCTCACCTTACCCAGTGGTGTGCCGACCCCGAGGACGACGATGCGGCCGCCCCCACCAGGGGGACGGCCGCACCGGGACGGGACCTGCCGCTCAGCCGACCTCGGCCATGACCTCGTCGGAGACGTCGAAGTTGGCGTAGACGTTCTGGACCTCGTCGGAGTCCTCGAGCGCCTCGATCAGCTTGAAGACCTTCTTCGCGCCGTCGGCGTCCAGCTCGACCTGCATCGACGGCACGAAGACCGCCTCCGCGGAGTCGTAGTCGATGTCGTTCTGCTGGAGCGCGGTCCGCACCGCGACGACGTCGGTCGGCTCGGAGACGACCTCCCAGCTCTCGCCGAGGTCGTTCACCTCCTCGGCGCCGGCGTCGAGGACGGCCATCAGCACGTCGTCCTCGGACAGCTCGGCCTTCGGCAGCACCACGACGCCCTTGCGCTGGAACAGGTACGCCACCGACCCCGGGTCGGCCATGGTGCCGCCGTTGCGGGTCATCGCCGTCCGGACCTCGGTCGCCGCCCGGTTCCGGTTGTCGGACAGGCACTCGACCAGCACCGCGACCCCGTTCGGGCCGTAGCCCTCGTAGGTGATCGTCTGGTAGTCGGCGCCACCGGCGTCGGCACCCGAACCACGCTTGACCGCACGGTCGATGTTGTCGTTCGGGACCGAGCTCTTCTTCGCCTTCTGGATGGCGTCGTAGAGCGTCGGGTTGCCGTCGGGGTCACCGCCGCCGGTCCGGGCCGCGACCTCGATGTTCTTGATCAGCTTGGCGAACATCTTGCCGCGGCGGGCGTCGATCACGGCCTTCTTGTGCTTGGTCGTCGCCCACTTGGAGTGACCGCTCATCGGCTCGTCTGCCCACCTCTCGTGCTCGCACCGCGCACGAGACGCGCGGTGAGGGGCAGGTCCGACGCCCCGCAGCGCGAGCTGCGGTCGGGCCGACCTGCGGGAACCCGTCAATGTTACCGACGACGCGGCTCCGTGCCGGGCCGGGCCCGCGCACACCCCGCGCGTCACCGACATATGCAAGATCGACTATGCTTCGCCACCGCGTCCCGCCGGGAACCCGGCGAGGACTACTCTGACAACCGTTATCGGCACCTGCACCGGGCGCCGGTCGCGAGAGGAGCGCACGTGTTCGGAGCAGTGGCAGGCAAGGCCGTCGGGCTCGTCGTGAGCGGGCTGGCCGGCGCGGTCGCCTACGACGGCGTCAAGAAGGTCGCGCGCTCCGGCGCCGTCCGCGAGGCCGCCGTCTCGGTGACCACCTGGGGCCTCAAGGGCGCCCGCGCCGCCGAGACCGGCGCCGAGAAGGCCCGGCTGGCGACCGCCGACATCGTGGCCGAGGCCCGTGGCCGCATCGGCGAGGAGGCCCCCGCCCCGGGCAACGGCCACGGGCACGGCCACGAGCACTGATCCCGGTCCTCCGGGCACGACGAGCGAGACGAGCGAGACCGTGAGCACCGACACCGCCGGCCCGGACGCCACCGTCCACAGCGACGCCGCGGGCCGCATCCGCTTCGCCGTCCCCGCGCTGCGCGGGCGCACCGCGCTGGCCGTGGCCGTCGAGGACGAGCTGGACCACGTCGGCGGGGTGCGGCAGGTGCACGCCTACCCGCGCACCGGCAACGTCGTCGTCTGGTACCGCCCCGGCTGCGACCGCGTCGAGCTCGTCGAGGCCATCGGCAAGGGCCTGGGTGCCGAGCCGGAGGCCACCGCGGCCCGCACGCCGCGCTCGGCCGACCAGCACAACGGCGAGCTGGCCCGGCTGGTCGTCGGCGGGGTCGCGCTGGCCGCGCTCGGCTTCCGCCGCTACGCGCTGCGCCGCCCGCCGCTGCTCGGCCCGGCCAGCCGCACCGTCGCCACCGGCGTCACGATCTTCACCGGCTACCCGTTCCTGCGTGGCGCGCTGCGCTCGCTGGCCGGCGGCCGGGGCGCGGGCACCGACGCGCTCGTCTCGGCGGCGACCGTCGCCAGCCTCGTGCTGCGCGAGAACGTCGTCGCACTGACCGTGCTGTGGCTGCTCAACATCGGCGAGTACCTCCAGGACCTGACGCTGCGCCGCTCCCGGCGCGCGATCTCGGAGCTGCTCACCGGCGCCACCACCCGTACCTGGACCCGCACCGTCACCCCCGACCGCGGCACCGTCGAGGTCGAGGTCGACATCGCCGACCTGTCGGTGGGCGACGAGGTCGTGGTGCACGAGCGGATCGTGCTGCCCGTCGACGGCGAGGTCGTCGAGGGCGAGGGCGTCGCCGACCAGGCCGCGATCACCGGCGAGCAGCTGCCGGTCTCGGTCGCCCCGGGCGACACCCTGCACGCCGGGTCGGTGCTGCTGCGCGGCCGGATCGTGGTCCGGGCGACGGCCGTCGGCCAGGACACCGCGATCGGCCGGATCATCGACCGGGTCGAGCAGGCCCAGGACGACCGGGCCCCGATCCAGACCGTCGGCGAGAACTTCTCCCGCCGGTTCGTGCCCGCCTCGTTCCTCCTCTCGGCGCTGACCCTGGTCGTCACCCGCGACGTGCGGCGCGCGATGACGATGCTGCTCATCGCCTGCCCGTGCGCGGTCGGCCTGTCCACCCCGACGGCGATCTCCGCGGCGATCGGCAACGGCGCGCGGCGCGGCATCCTCATCAAGGGCGGCGCGCACCTCGAGGCGGCAGGCCGGGTCGACGCGGTCGTGTTCGACAAGACCGGCACGCTCACCCAGGGCCGCCCGGTCGTCACCAACGTCATCTCCTTCCACGACGACTGGTCGCCCGAGCAGGTCCTGGCCTACGCCGCGTCGTCGGAGATCCACTCGCGGCACCCGCTGGCCCAGGCGGTCATCCGCTCCACCGAGGAGCGGCGGATCGAGATCCCGCCGCACGAGGAGTGCGAGGTCCTGCTCGGCCAGGGCATGCGCGTCCAGGCCGACGGCCGGGTACTGCTCATCGGCTCGCGCGACCTGCTCCGCGCCCAGGGCGTCACGGTGCCGCGCAAGGCCGCGGACTGGGTGCGGCGGCTGCAGAAGGCCTCGGAGACGCCGCTGCTGCTGGCCGTCGACGGGGCACTGGTCGGCCTGGTCTCGCTGCGCGACACCGTGCGGACCGAGGCCCGTGACGTGCTGGACCGGCTGCGCGCCGACGGCGTCACCCGGATCGTCATGCTCACCGGCGACCACCCGCAGACCGCGAAGGCCGTCGCCGAGGAGCTCGGCATCACCGAGTACCGGGCCGAGGTCATGCCCGAGCAGAAGCAGGACGTGGTGCGGGCGCTGCAGGCGCAGGGCCACACCGTCGCGATGATCGGCGACGGCACGAACGACGCCCCGGCGCTGGCGCTGGCCGACATCGGGATCGCGATGGGCGTGGCCGGGACCGACGTCGCGGTCGAGACCGCGGACGTCGCCCTCGCCGCCGACGACCTCAACGCACTGCTCGACCTGCGCGACCTGGGGCGGCGCTCGATCACCCTGATCCGGCAGAACTACGGCATGTCGATCGCGGTGAACGCGGCCGGGCTGCTGGTCTCCGCCGGCGGGGCGATGTCACCGGTGGTCGCGGCGATCCTGCACAACGCCTCCAGCGTCGCGGTCGTCGCCAACAGCTCCCGGCTGATCCGCTACCGGATCCCCGCGGGGGTGGCGACGACCGTCGTCGAGGGTGAGGTCGTCGCCGGATCCCCGGCCGCCTGAACCCCGCAGCCGGACCGGCGGCGGTTCAGCGCGCGGCCCGTCCGCCGGGACCACCGCGGTAGAAGGCCCGGGCGGCCGGGTGGAACAGCAGCGACATCGCGGCCACCACCTCGACGACGTGCAGGGCACGCAGGGACGCCGCGAGGAGCTCGGCGCTGCTCGCGTCGGCGAGGAAGCCCGCGACGGTGGTGCCGGCCGCCAACGCGCGCAGCGGCTCCGCCACCAGGGACGCCGTCCCGAGCAGCCCGAGCACACCGACCACCGTCCAGCGGTGCACCGCCGACCCGGACCGCAGCTGGACCACCAGCACCACCAGCACGGTGTACACCGCGCTCCGGAACGCGACCTCGGCGCCGCTGGGCGGGAGCGGACCGGCCAGCCGCACGAGCGTCTCGCTCAGTCCCGCCAGTAGCGCGCCCAGCCACAGCACGACGCTCGCCACCACCGCACCGGGCGGCGGGGCCGGGCGCAGCGCGGTCGGGTCGACGAGGAGGGACACCCCATCACTGTCCCCGCGGCGGACGGCCCGGCCCACACGGCACGCCCCCGGGTGGCCCTGGGGAATCCCCCACCCCGGGTCCGGTTCCCCGCGCGCGGGGACTAGCGGGGTCCGGCGCCCGCCCGGCGCTTCGCCGCGCCCCAGACGGCGGTGCCGACGAACAGGACGACCCCGATCACCGTCAGCCAGAACAGCCCCTTGACCACCAGGCCGAGGACGGCGAGCACCAGCCAGACGACGAGCAACACACCGATGAGAACGAGCACTCTTCAACCGTACGCCGGTGCAACGGTGCCGTGCGTGGCCGCGACCGGCCGCGGGCGGGTCAGCCCGCCGCGGCGCGCACCATGTCCACGAACAGCCCGTGCACCCGGCGGTCCCCGGTCAGCTCGGGGTGGAACGAGGTGGCGAGCACCGGGCCCTGCCGGACCGCGACCGCGCGCCCGGCCGCCTCACCGGCGTCGGCACCGGCGCTGGTGACGTCCGGGACGGAGGCGAGCACCTCGACGTCGCCGCCGGTCTTCTCCACCCACGGGGCGCGGATGAACACCGCGTGCACCGGACCACCGGTGAGCCCGGTGAACTCCAGGTCGGTCTCGAACGAGTCGACCTGGCGGCCGAAGGCGTTGCGCCGCACGACGACGTCGAGACCGCCGAGCTGGTGCTGGTCGGGGCGGCCGTCGAGGATCTCCTCGGCCAGCAGGATCATGCCGGCGCACGAGCCGTAGGCGGGCAGCCCGTCGCGCAGCCGGGCCCGCAGCGGCTCCAGCAGCTCGAAGGTGTCGAGCAGCTTGGACATGGTCGTCGACTCGCCGCCGGGCAGGACGATGCCGTCCACCGTGGCCAGCTCGGACGCACGGCGGACCGGTACGGCCTCGGCGCCCGCCGCGGTCAGCGCCGCCACGTGCTCGCGGACGTTGCCCTGCAGGGCCAGCACACCGATCCTCACCGCCATGCCCGCCAGCCTAGACCCGTGCGACCTGCGGTAACCGCCCGTCCGGGGGTGAGCCGCGGCACCGTACGGCGGTGCCGCGGCCCGGGGTGCGGGACGGATCCTGGGTTCCCGCGCGGTGCCGGGCACGGTCCGCCCGGGGACACGGGGGTGGGGCGTCATGGACATCGGAGCGACGGTGCGGGTCTTCCGGGCCGAACCCCTGGCCGCGCCGGGCGACCCGGTCCGGGCGCCGGCGCACCCGCCGACCGACGGGGCGGCGCCCCCGGCCGCGCCGGTCCCGGACGGCACGCCGCCGAGGGTCCCCGGCCGGGCCGGTGAACCGGTGTGTGCCCCGCGCTGACCACACCGTCGGACGGCACCGCACCGGACGTCGCGGGCGTCGTCGTCGGCTGGCGGTGCTGGCGTGTCGCGGGCCCGGCCACCGCGCCGCGGCTGCGCTCCCCGGTGCACGTGGCCACCGAGTGGCCGCCCGGCGGGGTCGTCGCCGCGCACTGCGAGCTGCGCGGACACGAGGCACCGGACCCGGCCTGCACCTGCGGGGTGCACGCGGTCCGCGACCCGGCCCGGGTCGGCGGCGTCGGGTTCGGTCCCGGCACCGTGCTGGGCTGCGTCGCGCTGTGGGGTCTCGTCGTCGAGGGCGAGCACGGCTGGCGGGCCGGCGCCGCGGCACCGCTGGTGCTGTTCTGCGGGCCCGCGCTGGGCGATCCGGAGCGCAGCGGGCTGGCGCGGACCTACCGGGTCGGGGTGCACCGGCTGCCGCTCCCGGTCGCGGCCACCGTCGAGCTACCGCTCCCGGTCGCGACGGCGGGCGCGGTCCGGGCCGCCGCCGCCGACGGCCGGGGCCTCGACGACGCCGCGGCCGCGTTCGTGACGGCCGTGCCCGTGCCGGACGCCCCGGCGCGCCCGGTGCGCGTGCCGCGACCCCGCCGGTTCGCGCTCGGGACGACGGCGGTGCTGGCCGTGCTCACCGCGGCGGCGGCCTCCCCCGTCGAGCACGTCCCCGTGCCCGGGCCGGTGCCCGCGCCGCCCGGGGAGGTCGTCCCCCGGTGAGCCGGGTCAGCCCGCCTCGACCTCGCCGCGCTTCGCCTGCTTCGCGGCGGCCCCGCGCAGCGCCTCGGCGACGGCCGGGGCCACGCTCGTGTCGAACACGCTCGGCACGATGAACGACGGGTTCGGCTCGGCGACGACGTCGGCGATCGCCTCGGCCGCGGCGAGCATCATCTCGTCGGTGATGTCGTGCGCCTGGGCGTCGAGCAGCCCGCGGAACACACCGGGGAACGCGAGCACGTTGTTGATCTGGTTCGGGTAGTCCGACCGGCCGGTCGCGACGACGGCGGCGTGCTTCATCGCCAGCGTCGGGTCGACCTCGGGGTCCGGGTTGGCCAGCGCGAACACGATCGAGTCGTCGTTCATCGACCGCAGCTCGTCCTCGCCGAACAGGTTCGGCGCGCTGACCCCGATGAAGACGTCGGCCCCGACGAGCGCGTCGGCCAGGGTGCCCCGCTTGCCGTCCTTGTTGGTCTGCGCGGCGATCGAGACGAGGTTGTCGTCCATCCCCTCGCGTCCGGTGTGGACGATGCCGTCCACGTCGACGGCGACGACGTCGGCGGTCTGCTCCGAGCCGAGCAGCCGGATGATCGCCGAGCCGGCCGCGCCGACCCCGCAGACGACGACGCGGATGTCGGAGAACTTCTTGCCGACCACGCGCAGCGCGTTGCGCAGCGCGCCGAGGACGACGACGGCGGTGCCGTGCTGGTCGTCGTGGAAGACCGGGATGTCGAGCAGCTCGCGCAGCCGGCGCTCGATCTCGAAGCAGCGCGGCGCGGCGATGTCCTCCAGGTTGATGCCGCCGTAGCCGGGGGCGATCAGCTGGACGGTGCGGATGATCTCCTCGGTGTCCTGGGTGTCGAGGCAGACCGGCCAGGCGTCGACGTTGGCGAACTGCTTGAACAGCGCCGCCTTGCCCTCCATCACCGGCATCGCCGCGGCGGCGCCGATGTTGCCCAGGCCGAGCACAGCGGACCCGTCGGTGACGACGGCGACGGTGTTGCGCTTGATCGTCAGGCGCCGGGCGTCGGACGGGTTCTCCGCGATCGCCATCGACACCCGCGCGACGCCCGGGGTGTAGGCGCGCGACAGGTCGTCACGGGTGCGGAGGTTCACCTTGGACCGCACCTCGATCTTGCCGCCGAGGTGGAGCAGGAAGGTCCGGTCCGAGACCTTGCGGACCGAGAAGCCCTCGAGCTGCTCGATGGCGGTCTTGATCTCCTCGACGTGCTCGGTGTTGCGGGCGTTGACCGAGATGTCGACGACGAGACTCTCGGTGCGTGCCTCGACGACGTCGAAGGCGGTGACGACGCCACCGACCTGGCCGACGGCGGCGGTGAGGTCACCGGCCGAGGTGGGGTGGGCGGGGGCGTCGACGCGTGCGGTGATGGCGTAACCGGGACCGGGAATGGACACGGCCCGGAACAGTACCGCCGGGAGTGTGGTTACCGTGGGGTCAACGATGTGACGACGCGCGTCACCGCTCGTCGGCGTCGTCCGCGGGGATCCGCGGCAGCGGCCCGGTGGGGGCGTCGGCGACGGCCATCTTCGCCGCCGAGTCGGTCGGGGCGTGCCCGCCGAGCGCGGCGAGCGCGGCGTCGTTGCCGACGTCGGCCCCGGCCCGCTCGGACAGCAGCCAGCGCACCTCCAGCAGGTCGCAGTAGGCCTGCACGGCGTCGCCCGCGCCGCCGAGCGCGGCGTGCGCCCGCGCGGACCCGGGGTCGAGGCAGTGGTCGATCCAGCTGCGGGCCGCGGCGCGTTCGGTGACCGGGTGGCCGGTGCGGCGCTGCATCCAGTCGCGATGGGCGTTGAGGTCGCCGAGCAGGATCCGGGCCTGGCCCTCCCCCACGCCGACGCCGGTCAGCCTGCGCAGCGTCTCGGAGTGGTAATTGCGGTCGCCGACGGCGATGTGCAGCCGCGACCGCCCGTCGCCGACCGGGAGCAGGGACACCTCGTCGACGGCGAAGCCCAGGTCGTTGAGCTCGCGGATGGCGCCCTCGACGCGGTAGCGGTCGCCGAAGGCGAAGACCGGCGAGGTGTGCAGCGCCTCCCACAGCTCCCGGTAGCGCTCGGGCAGGGCGGTCGCCTCGTCGATGAGCTGCGGGATCATCTCCGGCGGGCGTTCCAGCGAGGTCGCGAGGTCGATCATCCCGGCGGCGATGTTCTCGACCAGGATCGTCACGTCGTGCTCGCGCTGGCCGTCGGACAGGCCGTCCGGGTGCACCTCGCTGGTCTCGGCGTCGACGAGGAAGGCCTGCAGGGTCTGCCCGTCGCGGGTGAACAGGGTGTTGTTGAGCGAGCAGTCGCCCCAGAACACGCCGTGCCGGTGCAGCTCGACCAGCAGCGAGATCATCGCGTCGAACAGCCGCGCGCGGTGTCGCGGCCGGTTCGGGGGCAGCCGCAGGAACAGCCTGCGGTACTGCCAGGACCCGCTCAGGTACCGGGTCACCAGGATCGCGGTCTCGTGCGCGGGCTGGTTCACCAGCCCGGCCGGGCGGACCGCGGGCAGGCACTGGTGCTCGAGGCGGCGCAGCACGTCGTACTCGCGCCGGGCGATCCGCTCCGGCATGTCCTTGAGTGCCCACAGTGCACCGTCGGCCTCGACGAACCGGACCAGGTGCCGGCTCGGGCCGACCTCCATGTCACGCAACGGGACCCGCGTCTCGTCCCACCGTTCCAGCGGCTCGTTCCAGGGCAGCGCGATCAGCTCGGGGCCGGGGGCCCGCAGCACCAGCTCCGGCGGGGCGTCCATTCAGGACACCCCCCGCACGCCGCGGGCGGGTGGGGCGGTGGAGCCGCGGATGACCAGCCGGGTCGGCAGGGTCGCGAGCGGCTCGACCGGCTCGCCGGCCAGCGTCGCCAGCGCCATCCGGGCCGCGACGGCACCCTGCTCGGCCGCCGGCTGGGCCACGGTGGACAGATCGGTCAGCGCGGCCAGCGGGTGGTCGTCGATGCCGATGACCGACACGTCGCCGGGCACTGCGAGCCCGGCCCGGCGCAGCGTGCCGACGGCGCCGAGGGCGACCTCGTCGGTGTGGGCGTAGACCGCCGTCGGCGGGTCGGACAGCCCGAGCAGCTCCCCCATCGCGCGCGCCCCGCCCTCCGGGCTCCAGGGCACGCTCACCGTCAGGGCGGGGTCGTACTCCACGCCGGCGTCGGCGAGCGCCGCCCGGTAGGCGGCGGCACGCCCCTCGGGCTGGCCAGGGTCGAGCTCCGGGTCGGTGGTGACGATCATCCCGATCCTCCGGTGTCCGAGGTGGAGCAGGTGGTCGACGGCCTGGCGACCGGCGACGCACTCGTCGATCGACACCGAGGGGTGGTTGCCGATCCGGGTCCCCGCCGACACGATGCCGACGCCGATCCGCTCCAGCCGGGCGCGCTCGGCGTCGTCGACCCCGAACCCGAGCAGCACGACGGCGTCGGCACGCCGGCGGGCGGGCAGCTCGGCGAAGAACGCGCGCCGGGCCGCGGCGTCGCCCAGGTGGTAGAGCAGCACGTCGCGCCCGGCCTCGCGCAGCACGTCGGACAGCCCCTCCAGCGCGGCCCCGAACCACCACCGCGACAGGTGCGGGACGACGGCGGCGATCCGCCCCGTGGTGCCCCGCGCGAGCCCGGAGGCGTCCGGGCTGACGACGTACTCCAGGGCGCGCGCGGCCTCCCACACGCGGGCGCGGGTGGCCTCGGCGACGTGGGGGTGATCGCTGAGCGCGCGTGACGCGGTGGCCGGTGAGACCTTGGCCAGCCGGGCCACGTCGGCCAGGTTGACCGGTTCGGGCACGACACATGTATGCCCAAAGCTGGAAGCGATTGCAAGAGCGGATGTTATCCGACTGCGCTGGACCATCGCCTGTCGATCAGTAAGGATCGTCGCCGACCAGCCCGACTGCTGTGAGCCTTGACACTCCCGAGTGAAAGGCTCACAGTCTCGGTTGGAAACGCTTCCAACGTCGCCGACGAGCGACGGGACACAGCAGCGGTATCGGACACGGGAGTTCGGAGTTGACCATGCGTCGCACACGGTGGAGGAGGACGCTGGCCGCCGGTGCGGCCACCGTCGCCCTCGCCCTGCTGGCGGGCTGCGGAGGCGCACCCGCGGGCCCGCCGGTCCTCAACTGGTACATCAACCCCGACGACGGGGGGCAGGCGGAGATCGCCCAGCGCTGCTCGGCGGCGTCGAACGGGCAGTACCAGATCGCGGTGTCGGTGCTGCCGCGCCAGTCCGCGGAGCAGCGTCAGCAGCTGATCCGCCGGCTCGCGGCCAACGACAGCTCGATCGACATCATGTCCATCGACCCGCCCTACATCCCCGAGTTCGCCGAGGCGAAGTTCCTGGCCCCGGTGCCCGAGGAGGTCGCGCAGCGGACCACCGCCGGGATCGTGAACTCCGCGAAGGAGGGCGCGAGCTGGAACGGCAAGCTGGTCACGGTGCCGTTCTGGGCCAACACCCAGCTGCTCTGGTACCGCAAGTCGCAGGTCGCCGGCACCGGGCTGGACCTGTCGAAGCCGGTCACCTGGGACCAGGTCGTGCAGACCGCGCAGGCCAAGAACTCGATCATCGCCGCGCAGGGCATCCGCGCGGAGTCGCTGACCGTCTGGCTGAACGCGCTGGTCGAGGGCGGCGGCGGGCAGATCGTCACCAACGCCTCGCCGCAGAACCCGGAGGGCGTCCAGCTCGGCCTGGACTCCCCCGCCGCGACGAAGGCCGCCGAGATCATGAAGGCCGTCTCGGCCGTCGGCGGTCCCGGCTTCTCGACCAACTCCGAGGACGAGAACTCCAACGCCTTCCAGTCCGGTGACGCGATGTTCCAGGTCAACTGGCCGTTCGTCTGGGGCAAGGTCAACAGCGCCGTCGAGGAGGGGACCGTCCCGCAGTCCACGCCGGACGACTTCGGCTGGGCGCTCTACCCGCAGACCGAGGCCGGCAAGCCCTCGGCCCCGCCCTACGGCGGCATCAACCTCGGCGTCGGCGCCTTCAGCAAGCACACCGACCTGGCCTACCAGGCCACCGAGTGCATCACCTCGACCGAGAACCAGAAGCAGTACTTCCTCACCAACGGCAACCCGGCCGCCCGGATCTCGGTCTTCACCGACCCGGACGTGGTGAAGAAGTTCCCGATGGCCAAGGTCATCGCGCAGTCGCTGCAGCAGGCCAAGCCGCGCCCGCAGACGGCGTACTACAGCGAGGTCTCCGAGTCCATCCAGCGCACCTACCACCCGACCGCGGGCATCGACCCGCCGACCGTCGGCCCCGCGACCGCCGCGCTGATCAAGGCGGTCCTCGCCAAGGAGGAGCTGCTGTGACCACGACGACCGAGCGGCCCGGGACCGGGACCGGGGCCTCCCCGGCCCCGCGCGGTGCCAGCGACCGCAGCCGGGCCGAGCAGAAGCTCGGCTGGTACCTCGCGGGCCCGGCGTTCGCCGTGATGCTGCTGGTGACGGCCTACCCGATCATCCAGGCCGTCTACTACTCGCTGTTCGACTACCGGCTGACCGACCCGGACAACATCTCCTTCGTCGGCCTGAAGAACTACGCGGTCATCCTCACCGACTCGATCTGGTGGACCTCCTTCGGCGTCACAGTGTTCATCACCGTGGTCACCGTCGCGGTCGAGCTGGTGCTGGGCTTCCTGCTCGCGCTGGTCATGATGAACGCGCTCAAGGCGATCCGGCCGGTGCTGCGCGCCGCGATCCTGATCCCCTACGCGGTCATCACGGTCGTGTCGGCGTTCGCCTGGCAGTACGCGTTCTCCCTCGACTCGGGCTTCGTGAACTCCTGGTTCGGCTGGCTGCCCGGGATCTCGGCCGACACCGACTGGTTCGGCTCGACCGGCTCGTCGCTGTTCGTGATCTGCCTGGCCGAGATCTGGAAGACCACCCCGTTCATCTCGCTGCTGCTGCTCGCGGGTCTGGCCCAGGTGCCCGACGTGCTGCAGGAGGCCGCCCGCGTCGACGGCGCGACCTGGTGGCAGCGGATGTGGAAGGTCACCCTCCCGAACATGAAGGCGGCGATCATGGTCGCCCTGCTGTTCCGGACCCTGGACGCGTTCCGCGTGTTCGACTCGGTGTTCGTGATGACGGCCGGGGCGAACAACACCGAGACGGTGTCGTTCCTGGCCTACCGCCAGACCATCGCCCGCGTCGAGATCGGGCTCGGCTCCGCGGTGTCGGTGCTGCTGTTCCTGTCCGTCGTGATCATCTGCATCGGGTTCATCAAGGGGTTCAAGGTCGACCTGTCCCAGGCCCGAGGGGAGAAGTGATGTCCACCCGCGAGAGAGTCCTCTGGATCGTCGCCGGCATCGCGATCGTCATCTACGCCCTGTTCCCGGTGGGCTGGATCGTGTCGCTGTCGCTGAAGTCGAGCGACGACATCGCCAACAAGCAGTTCCTGCCGACCTCGGTGTCGTGGAGCAACTACGAGCAGATCCTCGTCGGGGACGCGGCCGGGCTGTTCCTGCCCGCGCTGCGCAACTCCTTCGGCATCTGCATCATCGCGACGTTCCTGGCGTGCGTGCTGTCGATGTTCGCCGCCTACGCGATCGCCCGGCTCGACTTCCGGGGCAAGCGGCTGATCCTGTCGACCGCGCTGGCGGTGGCGATCTTCCCGGTCATCTCGATCGTGACGCCGCTGTTCAACCTGTGGCGCCAGATCGGGCTCTACGACACCTGGCCCGGCCTGATCATCCCCTACCTGTCGCTGACCCTGCCGCTGTCGATCTGGACCATGTCGGCGTTCTTCCGCGAGATCCCGTGGGAGATGGAGCAGGCCGCGCAGGTCGACGGCGCCACCACCTGGCAGGCGTTCCGCAAGGTGATCGTCCCGCTGGCGACGCCCGGGGTGTTCACCACCGCGATCCTGGCGTTCTTCATCGCCTGGAACGACTTCGCCTACGGCATCTCGCTGACCTCGACCGGCGCGTCCCGCCCGGTCCCGGCCGCGCTGGGCCTGTTCTCCGGGGCCTCGCAGTTCGAGTCGCCCAACGGCCCGATCGCCGCCGCCGCGGTGATCGTGACCATCCCCGTCGTCGTGCTCGTCCTGCTGTTCCAGCGGCGCATCGTCGCCGGGCTCACCAACGGCGCCGTCAAGGGCTGACACCCCCGTACACAGAGAGAGGAACCGACCGGCCATGGCGTCGATCGAGATGAAGAACATCGTCAAGAAGTACGGGGACGGCTACCCGGCCGTGAACGACGTGAGCATGGACATCGCCGACGGCGAGTTCATGATCCTCGTCGGCCCGTCCGGCTGCGGGAAGTCGACGCTGCTGCGGATGATCGTCGGCCTGGAGGACATCACCTCCGGCGACATGGTCATCGCCGGCAACCGCGTCAACGACAAGGCCCCGCGGGACCGCAACCTGTCGATGGTGTTCCAGAACTACGCGCTCTACCCGCACCTGTCGGTCTACGAGAACATCGCGTTCCCGCTGCGCCTGGCCAAGGCCCCCGAGGACGAGGTCAAGCAGAAGGTCGACACCGCGGCGAAGGTCCTGGAGCTGCAGGAGCACCTGCAGCGCAAGCCCGCGAACCTGTCCGGCGGTCAGCGCCAGCGGGTCGCGATGGGCCGCGCCATCGTCCGCGACGCCGACGCGTTCCTGTTCGACGAGCCGCTGTCCAACCTGGACGCGAAGCTGCGCGGGCAGATGCGCACCGAGATCGCCCGCCTGCAGCGCAGGCTGGGCATCACCACGGTGTACGTCACGCACGACCAGACCGAGGCGATGACCCTCGGCGACCGGGTCTGCGTGCTGCGCAAGGGCGTCATCCAGCAGGTCGCCTCGCCACGCGAGCTCTACGAGCAGCCGGTCAACCTGTTCGTCGCCGGGTTCATCGGGTCGCCGCCGATGAACTTCCTGCCCGCGACCGTGTCGGGGAACCGGCTGGAGACGCCGTTCGGCCCGATCGAGCTCGACGCCGCGCGCGCCGAGAAGGTCGCCGGTCGCGAGCTGGTGCTGGTCGGCATCCGGCCGGAGTACTTCGAGGACGCGTCGCTGGTCGACGAGGCCAAGAAGCACGTCGGGTCCACCTTCACCGCGAAGGTCGACGTGACCGAGTGGCTGGGCGACTCGCAGTACGCCTACATCCCCTACGAGGCCCCGGCCGAGGTGGAGACCAAGCTCAAGGAGCTGTCGCGCGAGCTCGACGCCGACCAGCTGCGCACGCAGGCGATCGTGTCGATCGACTCCACGAGCCGGATCCGGGAGGGCCGCGACGCCGAGTTCTGGCTGGACGCGCGCAAGATCCACGTGTTCGACCCGGAGTCGGGCGAGAACCTCACCCGCGACCCCGAGGCCGGTGCCGAGCTGACCCGGATCGCGGCCGAGGACCGCGCCGAGCAGGTGGCGCAGGCCCGCGGCGAGGGCTGAGCCTGTCCGACCCCCGGGGGCGCCTCCGTGACGCACGACGTCACGGGGGCGCCCCCGGTGCCGTCCCCGGTGTCGCGGCGGGGACGGGTCAGAGGGCGCGGACGTCGCGCCGGTAGCGGGTCTCGGCGACCCCGGCCAGCGTCCGGGCCATCACCGCGAAGACGAAGCGCTGCGACGGGTAGGCCGCCAGCCATCCCAGCCGACCGGCCATCCCGCGCGGGGTGAACCGCAGGGTCTGGGTGTACCGGCTGGTCAGCCGGTCGGTCGGGGTGACGGCGAGCTCGAGCCGGGCGTCGCCGGGGAGTCGGTCCGCGGCACGCAGCACCAGCCGCCGCCCCGGCTCGACCGTCTCCACGGTCCAGCGGTCCAGCGGCTCCCCTGGGACGAGGCGGGCCGGGCCGTCGCCGTGCCGGCGCGGGACGACACCGGGCCCGCCGGCGAGGACGTCGAGGTGGCCGGTCAGCGTCGCGACGCCCGGGACGGTGTACCAGCCGTGCGGGCCGCCGAGCGTCTCGATCACCGACCAGACGGCGCGGGCGGGGGCGGCCACGTCGTGGGTGTCGGTCGTCGACCACTCGAGCGGACCGCTGCCGGGCGGGTCGGACGGTCCCGGTCCGGCCGCGCCGACGCCGTCGAGGGCACGGCGGACCGCCGTACGGTACGGGGTCCGTCCGCCGGGCGGGGTGCCGATGAGCGCGTCGAGGGCTGCGAGGTCGTCGGGGTCGGCCACCAGCTCGTGGCGCATCGACTCGACCAGCGGCTCGGCCAGGCCCCGGCCGACCGGGGTGAGCGCGGCGACGGCGCGGGCGGTGAGCCGCGGCGCCGACAGGGGGACGGGCACCGGGAACGGCCGCAGCAGCCCCGCCTCGGCGGCGAACTCGCTCATCAGGGACCGGTAGGTGTGCACGTCGGGGCCGCCGACGTCGAACGCCCGGTCCACCCCGGCGGGCAGGTCGAGGCAGCCGACGAGGTCGTACAGCACGTCGTCGACGGCGATCGGCTGGATGCGGTTCCAGGCCCGGTCGGGCAGCGGCAGGACCAGCGGGCCGCCCATCGCGGTCTCGGTGAGGTGCCGGATCATCTCGAAGCTGGCCGAGCCGGTGCCGACGACGATCCCGGCCCGCAGCACGGCGGCCGGGACCGGACCGGCGAGCAGGATGTCCCCGACCTCGCGGCGCGACGACAGGTGCTGCGACACCCGCCGGGTGCCGGCCTCGGGCTGCAGCCCGCCCAGGTAGACGATGCGGCGCACGCCGGCCGCGGCGGCGCCGTCGGCCAGCGCGTGCGCGGCGGTGCGGTCGCGGTCGGCGTAGCCGGGGCCGTCCATGGCGTGCACCAGGTGGACGACGGCGTCGACGCCCGCACAGGCCCGGCGCACGTCGGCCGGGGTCTGGGCGTCGCCGCGCACGGCGTCGACCGCCTCGCCCCACGGGTGCGCGGCCAGCTTGCCCGGGGTGCGGACGAGCACCCGGACGTCGTGGCCGGCGTCGAGCAGGCGCGGGACGAGCCGGGAGCCGACGTAGCCGGTGGCGCCGAGGACGAGCACGTGCATGGGCTGATCCTCGCGGTCCCCGGCGCCCGGCGCGCGCCGGGGTGACGACCGGCTCAGGCGATCCCGGCCAGCCGCAGCCCGGCCGTCGTCGCCGCGGCGAGGACGACGACCAGCACGAACGGCACCCGGAGGACCAGCGCACCGGCGGCCACGGCGACCCCGGCCGGGCGGGCCCAGCCGGCGAACCCGGCGCCCTCGAACCAGGTGCCGGTGGCGACGAGCGCGACGAGCAGCCCGACCGCGCCCAGCTCGACCAGGCGCACGGTGCGCGGGGACAGGGTGACCCGGTCGTGCAGGACGAGGGGCAGCAGCCGCATGAGGTAGGTCCCGCCGGCGAGGACGAGCAGCGCGGCGACGGTCACGACTCCTCCTCCGTCCGCCCGGCGGCGGTGACGCCGAGCAGCCCGGCCAGCACGGACAGGCCCGCCGGCAGGAACGGGGCGCAGGCCAGCGAGACCGCGGCGGCGGCCGCACCGACCCGGCGGGCGTCGACCCGGCGCAGCATCGGGACGAGCATCGCCAGCATCGCGGCCGGGAAGGCGGCGTCGAGGCCGAACGCGGCCGGGTCCGGCACGCTCGCGCCGAGCACGAGACCGGCCGCGGTGCCGAGCTGCCAGGACACGTACTTGACAACGCCGAGGATCCGGAACGCGCGCCACCCCCGGCCGGGGACGTCCGTGCGGGCCAGCACGAACGCCGTCGACTCGTCGGTGACGACGTGTGCCGCGGGCACCCGCGCCCAGCCCCCGCCCAGGTGCCGGGCCAGTGCCAGGCCGAACGGCAGGTGCCGCAGGTTGAGCACCAGCCCCGCGGCGACGGCGGCCCACACGCCTCCCCCGGCGGCCAGCACCCCGGTGACGAGCAGCTGGGCGCCGCCCGCGAACACGAGCAGCGACATCGCCATCGTCATGGCCGGGGACAGCCCGGCGGCCGGCGCGAGCGCGCCGAACGACACCCCGACGACGGCGACGGCCACCGAGATGGTGACGGCGTCGCGGACGTCCCCGCGGGTCGTTCGCTGTATCGAACGCATGCCCGATACAGTGAACAACGATGCCTGTGTTCGTCAAGCCGAACGAGGAGACCGATGGACCGAACGTCTGGGCCGCCGCTCGCGACGATCGCGGCGGCGATCCGCCGGGAGCGCGAACGCCTCGGGATCTCCTCGGCCGAGCTGGCCCGCCGGGCCGGGATCGCGAAGTCGACGCTGTCGCAGCTGGAGGCGGGGACCGGGAACCCGAGCGTCGAGACGCTGTGGGCGATCGCCGTCGTCGCGGGGGTGCCGTTCAGCGCGCTGGTGGAGCCGCCGTCGTCGCCGGTGCGGGTGGTGCGCTTCGCCGACCGTCCCGCGATCCGGTCGGAGGAGGCCGCGTACACCGGCGCGCTGCTCTCGCCGTGCCCGCCGGGCGCCCGCCGCGACCTGCACCTCATCACCTGTGAGCCCGGGCCGGCGCGGACGGCGCACGCCCACTCCCCCGGCACCGTCGAGCACATGGTGGTGTCCACGGGCCGGTGGAGCGTCGGACCGGACGACGAGCAGATCGAGCTCGACCCGGGTGACCACGTCACCTTCCCCGCCGACCGGCCGCACAGCTACCGGGCGCTCACGCCGGGTGCGACCGCGGTGCTGGTGATGGAGTACCGCTGATCAGGTTCCGCTGGCGCCGCGGGTCGCCGAGCCGGGCTCGCGGTCCGGGCCGCCCTCGGTGATGCGGTGCAGCAGCCCGTCGAGGAGCCCCTCGTCGTTGCCGCCCGCGTCGCCGGAGTCGTCCCCGCCCTTCTCGGACTCGGGCAGGGCGTACTGGCGGACCCAGTCGACCTGCATCTCCGAGGGCTTCACGTCGCCGCCGCCCTTGGGGAACCAGTCGAGCTGGATCGTCAGGTGCATCGGCCCGGGAGGCAGGACCGAGGTGTCGTCGGTGTGCCACCACTGCTTGCCGTCGACGAAGGCGGTCACGCCCTTCGGCGTCCACTCGACCGCCCAGTTGTGCCACTGGGTCGCGTCGATGTCGACCGAGCCCTGGACCTGGGAGTTGTCCTCGCCGTAGTGCAGGAACAGGTTGGTCTTCTGCCGGGTGTGGTCGGTCATCTCCATGAAGTCGATCTCGCCGCCGACCGGGAAGTTCTCGGCGGTCGGCCAGAGCAGCAGCAACGCGTTGTACGACGGGTCCGACGCGGGCGCCCGCACCCGGCCCTCCCAGCGGCCGTACTTCTGGCTGCTGTCGGACCAGGCCATGCCGCCGGTGGTGCCGTCGGCGTCGCCGTCGATGGTGAGCAGACCGTCCTTCACCGAGATCGCCGACGGGGAACGGGTCCCCTTGCCGGCGTGGCCGGGGCCGTCGTAGGGGCTCCAGCCCGTGAGGGCGTCGCCGTCGAAGTCGTCGACCTTGGTGGGCTCGCCCCAGTCGTGCGCGACGGCGGCGGTGGTCGCCGCGCCCGGGTAGGACGGGACCGCCGGGGTAGCCGGGGCCGCGCCGGCGGCGCAGTCCGCGGGGGCGGGGGCCGCGCCGGGGGCCGGCTCGCCGGCCGGGGTGGCCGCGGCGCCGCCGGGTGCCGTGCCCGGGGTCGCGTTCGCCGAGGTCGTGTCGGCGGGTGAGCCCGTGCCGGGGCTCGTGTCGCCGCTGGGGCTCATGTCGTCGCCGGAGCCCTGGTCGTCGCCGGAGCCCTGGTCTCCGCCCGGTTTCCGGTCGCCGCCGGAGTCCTGCCCCTTGTCGCCGGTGCCGGAGTCGCCCGCGCCCGATGTCGTGTTGCCGGAGTCCCCACCGGAACCCGAGCCCTGGTCCGAGCCGGACCCGGAACCGCGGTCGCCCCCCGAGCCGGACCCCGCGTCGTTCCCCGAGCCGCCCGATCCCGACGGTCCCCCGCCGCCGCCGGAGCCGTCGCCGTCATCGGACCCGGAGCCGGAGCCGGAGTCGTCGCCGCTCCCCGAGCCGCCGTCGTGCCCCGACCCGTCGCCGGAGGAGCCGTGGTCACCACCGGAGGAGCCGTGGTCGTCCGAGGAGCCGTGGTCGTCGCCCGAGCCGCCCGCGGAGGGGCCGTCCCCCTCGGGCCCGGCCGCCCCGGGAGTGGCGGAGGCGCCGGGCTTCCCCGATCCGGCGCCTCCGTCACCACCGGTGGCCGGACCACCCGAACCGGCTCCCCCACCCGGGGCGGCACCCGTCGTGGGGCAGTCCGCGGTCGTCGTCGTTCCCGGTCGGCCGTCCCCGGTGTCCGCGAACGCCGCAGCCGGAAAGCTGATCAACATCGCGGCGGCGATCGCCACGACCCTCACAGAGCGTCCCATCAGGCTCCTCCGTAACAGTGGTCTCCTGATCCCCACGGAACGCTAGATGCCACAGAGTCACCATGAGCACCTGTGTCACCACATCGAGTAGGCAACCCCTCCACCGAGCGACCGCGGACCGTGGCCGGAACGGACACCCCACGCGTCCGAGGGACCGATCGGGTCACCGGACCGTGGCCCGCACCCGGGCGGGAACGACGAGAGCCCCGTCCGGCGGTGTGCCGGACGGGGCTCTCGGGGCGGAACGGGGGTGCTTACCAGCCGCGAGCGGCGTAGCGCTGCTCCTCGGGGATGTCGGCGATGTTGATGCCGACCATGGCCTCACCGAGACCGCGGGAGACCTTGGCGATCATCTCGGGGTCGTCGTGGAAGGTCGTGGCCTTCACGATCGCCGACGCGCGCTGCGCCGGGTCGCCGGACTTGAAGATGCCGGAGCCGACGAACACGCCCTCGGCGCCGAGCTGCATCATCATCGCGGCGTCGGCCGGGGTCGCGATGCCACCGGCGGTGAACAGCACGACCGGCAGCTTCCCGGTGCGGGCCACCTCGGCGACCAGCTCGACCGGGGCGCGCAGCTCCTTGGCCGCGATGTAGAGCTCGGCGGCGTCGAGCGAGGCGAGCCGGCCGATCTCGGCGCGGATCGAGCGCATGTGCCGGGTGGCCTCGACGACGTTGCCGGTGCCGGCCTCGCCCTTCGAGCGGATCATCGCCGCGCCCTCGGAGATGCGGCGCAGGGCCTCACCGAGGTTGGTGGCACCGCAGACGAACGGGGCGGTGAAGCTCCACTTGTCGATGTGGTGCGCCTCGTCGGCCGGGGTCAGCACCTCGGACTCGTCGATGTAGTCGACGCCGAGGGACTGCAGGACCTGGGCCTCGACGAAGTGGCCGATGCGGGCCTTCGCCATGACCGGGATGGACACGGCCTCGACGATGCCGGTGATCATGTCCGGGTCCGACATGCGGGCCACGCCGCCGTTGGCACGGATGTCGGCCGGGACGCGCTCGAGGGCCATGACGGCGACGGCCCCGGCGTCCTCGGCGATCTTGGCCTGATCCGGGGTGACGACGTCCATGATCACGCCGCCCTTCAGCATCTCGGCCATCCCGCGCTTCACCCGCGCGGTGCCGTGCTGCGGACCGGCGGTGTCGGGGGTGTTCTCAGCTGCGGACACGGGTGATCGGAGCTCCTCACATGACGGTCGGACTGCGTGGCGATTCTACGTGAGGTCGCGCAGGTGAACGCGGCGGTTCCGGATCGGCGATCTCGAAGTACACCGGCTCCGGTGCGGTGCCGTGCAGCCGCAGCATCCGCACCAGCCGCCGGGACCGCAGGGCACGGGTGTCGCGGACGGCGTCGTTGTGCACCCGGCGGGCCAGCACGACCAGTACCTCGGCGTCGGCGAGGTCGCCGCAGGGCCCGGGCTGCCCCGGCCCCCGCCCGACGACGGCGAGCTGCCTGGTCAGGGCGTTCTCCGCGGCCTCGCGGGCGGCGCGGCTCCCGGCCGGGTCCCGGCCGTCCGGGGCAGGAGCGGGCAGTGCCCGCGCGGCGACGGCGGCCCGGCGCAGGTCCGGCGGTGCGGCGGGACCGAGCGCGTCGGCGACGGCGAGCGCCACCCGGGCCCGGGCGTCCAGCGCCGCGGCGAGCCCGGCCCGGGCGGCGTCGACCCGCACGTGCAGCCGGTGCAGGCGCCGGACCCGTGTCACGCACCACAGGGTGAGAGCCGCCACCAGCAGCGCCGCGAGGACCACTCCCCCGGCCACGACGACCGTGCTCACCGCGCGCCCCCGCGCACCAGCGGCCGCGGTGCGCCGGCGATCGCCGCCCGGTACACGCGCAGCACGTCGGAGGCCACGACCGGCCAGTCGTAGCGCTGCGCCCGGTCCCGCCCGGCGGCGGCGAGCCGGGCGCGGGCGGTGTCGTCGTCGAGCAGGCGGGTCAGCGCCGCGGCCAGGGCGGCGTCGTCGCCGGGTGGGAACAGGGCACCGGCACGGCCGTCGTCGAGGACGGCGCGGAAGGACTCCAGGTCCGCGGCCAGCACCGGGGCGCCCGCGGCCATGGCCTCGGTCAGTACCATCCCGAAGCTCTCCCCGCCGCGGTGCGGCGCGCAGAACACCGCGACCGAGCGCAGCGCGGCGGCCTTGGTCACCTCGTCGACCGGCCCGAGCAGGTCGATCCGGCCCGCCAGCCCCGGCCCCGCGGCGCGCCGCAGCCGGTCGCCGTCGCCGCGGCCGACGACGAGCAGCCGCACGTCCGGGCGGTCGGCGACGACCCGGCGCAGTGCGGCCAGCAGCACCGGCATGCCCTTGCGGGGCTCGTCGAAGCGGCCGACGTACCCGACCCGCACCGCGGGCGGCAGGTCCAGCGCCGGACCGTTGGCGAACCGGGCGACGTCGACGCCGTTGGGGATCTCGGTGGCGTCACCGCCCAGGTGCTCGACCTGGACCCGACGGGCGGTCGCCGACACCGCGATCCGCGCCGTCACCCGCTCCAGCAGGGGGCGCGCCACGGGTCCGAACGCGGCGAGGACCCGGGACCGCTCGGTGGAGGTGTGGAAGGTCGCGACGACCGGCCCCCGGGCGTCGAGCAGCGCGAGCGCCGACACCGACGGGGTCGTGGGCTCGTGGACGTGCAGCACGTCGAAGTCGTGCGCGGCGAGCCAGCGCCGGGTGCGGTGGCGGGTCAGCGGGCCGAACGCGACGCGGGCGACGGAGCCGTTGTAGGGGACGCCGACGGCCCGCCCGGCCGGGGTGACGAACTCGGGCGCGGTGCCGGTCGTCGGGGCCAGGACCTCGACCGTGTGCCCGAGCGTGCGCAGCGCGGCGGCCAGGTCCAGGACGTGGCGCTGCACTCCCCCGGCGACGTCGAGGGAGTACGGGCAGACGATCCCGATCCTCATCCCGTGCCGACCGGCTGGAGCATGTGCCAGTCCCACGGACGGCGGGCGATCATGTCGCCGAACGCGTCGGCGAGGTGCTGGACGGCACCGGGACCGGGCGGGACCGGCGCGCCGACCTCGACACCCCAGGCGTCGTCGGTGAAGTAGGGGTAGGCCGGGTGCAGCGCGGCGCCGGTGAGCCGGGCGAGACGCGCCGGGCCGGACGGCAGCCGGGCGGGCCCCCCGAGGAACGTCACGTCGGTCCCGGTGCCGGTCAGGTCGCGGTCGGCGACCAGGCAGACGACGCCGCCGCGGCGCAGCCGCCCGGTCAGCGCGCGGTGCGCGGCGCGGGGGTCGTCGGCGGTCACGACCTCGAACCCGAGCGCGCGCCGGTAGGCGAGGAACCGGCGGAACAGCGGCTCGGGGCGCAGCCGCTGCACGACGGTGGTCAGCGCCGGTTCGAGCCCGAGCCGGTCGAGCTCGCGCAGCAGGTAGAGCCCGGCGAGGTCCCAGTTGCCGGCGTGCGGGAGGGCGAACACGACCCCGCGCCCGGACCGGGTGGCCGCCAGCGCGCCGGCGACGCCGTGGGCGTGCGGGTGCATCGCGGCGTGCACCGCGGCGGGGTCGAGGCCGGGCAGCGCGAACGCCTCGCGCCAGTAGCGGGCGTAGCTGCGCATCCCGGCGGCGACCAGGGCGTCGAGCTCGGCGGGCGTCGCGTCGGGGCGGGCCCGGTGCAGGTTGTGGCGCAGCCGTCGCACCCCGGGGCCGTCGCGGCGGACCGCGAGCGCGGCGCCGGCGTCGAACACCCGTCCGACGACGCCGGCCGGCAGCCGCCCCGCGACCCGCCAGCCCGCCGCGTACCCGGCGGCGCTCAGCGCGTCGGTGGTGCGCGTCCGCAGGTCAGGCACGCGGTGCCTCGCGGGAGCTGAGCCGCACCGCCAGGATCCGCTGGCCGAGGGTCACCGCCGTCCCGATCGCCAGCACGACGAGGGTGACGGTCAGCGCCCACGGCACCCC
Source organism: Pseudonocardia sp. ICBG601 (assembly GCF_020496245.1). Classification (NCBI taxonomy): domain Bacteria; kingdom Bacillati; phylum Actinomycetota; class Actinomycetes; order Pseudonocardiales; family Pseudonocardiaceae; genus Pseudonocardia; species Pseudonocardia sp. ICBG601. Next base: position 891,435 of record NZ_JAHLJA010000150.1, read on the forward strand.
GATGCCGGACAGGAACGCCCCGACCAGACCGAGGATGAGCCGTTCGGCGCGTTCGACGAGGCCGCCCTCGGCGGTGAGCCCGACGGACTCGGCGCGGGCCTTGACGTACGACACGATCTGGCCGCCGACCAGGGCCACCAGCGCCGCGGCGCCGGCCAGGGGCTCGGCCCCGCCGGTCAGCGCCCACCAGGCGAGCCCGGCGAACAGGGCGCCGTCGACGATCCGGTCGCAGGTGGAGTCGAGCACCGCCCCGAACGGGGTGCCGTGCCCGCGGGCCCGGGCCATCGCGCCGTCGATCAGGTCGGTCAGCACGAACAGCGTGACCAGCACCGCGCCGAGGGCCAGCCAGCCGGTCGGCAGGAACGCCAGCGAGCAGGCCACGGCCCCGACGGTGCCGAGCACGGTCACGGTGTCCGGGCTGACACCGCGGTCGATCAGGGCCCGCCCGACGGGGTCGGTGAGCCGGTTGACGTGCGCGCGGGCGAACAGGTTCAGCATCGGCGGCTGCGTGCTCCCGTGCAGGACGGCGGCGGTGGGGGACGCTGCCAGCGTAGTCCGACACCGGGTCCGCCCGCCGTCGGCGCGGCCGCAGTCAGCGGCGTGGCGGTTCCCACGCCTGCGCCAGCTGGTCGCGGGTCTCGGCGAGCAGCTGCGGGATCACCTTCGTCTGCCCGACGACGGCGATGAAGTTCGCGTCCCCGCCCCAGCGCGGGACGACGTGCTGGTGCAGGTGCTCGGCCAGCGACCCGCCCGCGACGTGGCCCAGGTTCAGGCCCACGTTGAACGCGTGCGGCGCCGCGACCTTCTTCATGGTCACGACGGCCTGCCGGGTGAACGCCATCAGCTCGCCGGCCTCGGAGTCGGTGAGGTCCTCCAGGTCCGCGACGTGCCGGTAGGGCAGCACCATCAGGTGCCCCGGGTTGTACGGGTGCAGGTTCAGCAGGGCGAACACCTCGTCGCCGCGCGCGACGACGAGGTTGTCCGCGTCCGGGTCCGTCGAGTCGCCCAGGGTGTCCCCCCGGGCGATCCGGCAGAACGGGCAGCCGGTGTCACCGGCGCCCTGGATGTAGGCGAGCCGGTGCGGGGTCCACAGCCGGGCGAAGCCGTCGGGCGTCCCGGTCCCCTCCTGCGGGACCCACTCCTGCTCCATGAGCCGATCCTAGGCGCCGGGCCCGAAGCTCTCCGCGGTCGGCGAGGTGTTCGTGCGCGAACGCACCCACTCGATGATCGAGGTGACCGCCTGCTCGACCGGCACCGCGTTGGTCTGCGAGCCGTCACGGAAGCGGAAGCTGACCGCACCCGCCTCGACGTCGCGACCGCCCACGAGCAGCAGGAACGGCACCTTCTGCAGCGTGTGGGTGCGGATCTTCTTCTGCATCCGGTCGTCGCCGGAGTCGACGTCGATCCGGATGCCCGCGGCGCGCAGCCGGGCGGCGACGTCGCGGACGTAGTCGTCCTGGGCCTCGGTGACCGGGATCCCCACCACCTGGACGGGGGCCAGCCACGCCGGGAAGGCGCCGGCGTAGTGCTCGGTGAGCACGCCGAAGAAGCGCTCGATCGAGCCGAACAGCGCGCGGTGGATCATGACCGGGCGCTGCCGGGAGCCGTCGGAGGAGGTGTACTCCAGCTCGAAGCGGTCCGGCAGCATCAGGTCGACCTGGATGGTCGACATCTGCCAGTAGCGGCCGATCGCGTCGCGGGCCTGCACCGAGATCTTGGGGGCGTAGAACGCGGCGCCGCCCGGGTCGTCGTGCAGGGTCAGCCCGAAGCTCTCGGCGGCGTCGCGCAGCGCCTGGGTGGCCTCGGCCCACGACTCGTCGGAGCCGATCGACTTCTCCGGGTTGCGGGTCGACAGCTCCAGGTAGAAGTCGTCGAGGCCGTAGTCGCGCAGCAGGTCCAGCACGAACTGCAGCAGGCTGCGGATCTCACCCTGCATCTGCTCGCGGGTGCAGTAGATGTGCGCGTCGTCCTGGCTGAACCCGCGGGCCCGGGTGAGGCCGTGCACCACACCGGACTTCTCGTAGCGGTAGACGGTGCCGAACTCGAACAGCCGCAGCGGCAGCTCGCGGTAGGACCGTCCGCGCGAGGCGAAGATCAGGTTGTGCATCGGGCAGTTCATCGGCTTGAGGTAGTAGTCGACGGCCGGCCGCTTCAGCTCGCCGTCGGCGGTGTACTCCGCGTCGAGCTGCATGGGCGGGTACATGCCCTCGGCGTACCACTCCAGGTGGCCGGACTTCTCGAACAGCGCGCCCTTGGTGGCGTGCGGGGTGTAGACGAACTCGTACCCGGCCGCGGCGTGCCGCTCGCGGGACAGGTCCTCCAGCTCCTTGCGGACGACGCCGCCCTTGGGGTGGAAGACCGGCAGGCCCGACCCGATCTCGTCCGGGAAGCTGAACAGGTCCAGCTCGCTGCCCAGGCGGCGGTGGTCGCGCCGCTCGGCCTCGGCGATGCGCTCCAGGTAGGCGTCGTGCGCCTCCTGCGACTCCCACGCGGTGCCGTAGATCCGCTGGAGCTGGGCGTTGCGCTGGTCGCCCCGCCAGTACGCGGCGGCCGAGCGGGTCAGCGAGAACGCCGGGATGAACTTGGTGGTCGGCAGGTGCGGGCCACGGCACAGGTCCGACCAGACGACGGCGCCGGTGTGGGCGTGCACGTTGTCGTAGACGGTGAGCTCGCCGGAGGAGTCGACCTCCATGACCTCGCCGTCGTCGGCGCCGCCCTTGAGGTCGATCAGCTCCAGCTTGTACGGCTGGTCGGCCAGCTCCGCGCGGGCCTCGTCCTGCGAGGCGTAGCGACGGCGCTCGAAGCGCTGCCCCGCCTTCACGATCTTCTTCATCGCCGACTCGATCTTCTTCAGATCCTCGGGGGTGAAGGGGGTGTCGACGTCGAAGTCGTAGTAGAAGCCGTCGGTGACCGGCGGGCCGATGCCCAGCTTGGCCTTCGGGAACAGCTGCTGGACGGCCTGGGCGAGCACGTGCGCCGCCGAGTGCCGGATGACGCTGCGCCCCTCCTCGGTGTTCGCCGGGACCGGCACGACCTCGGCGTCGGCCTCGGGGGCCCAGGCCAGGTCGCGCAGGGCGCCCTCGGCGTCGCGCACGACGACGATCGCCTCGGGACCGCTGGTCGGCAGCCCGCCCTCCCGGACGCGCGCGCCGGCGGTCGTCCCGGCCGGCACCCGGATCGGGGCGGACGCGGGCGGGGCGGACGGTGCGGACACGGGGGTGCCTCCAGGGTGGTGCGAACGGATGGACCTCCGATGCTAGTCGGGGGCCGCGAACCGGTTTCGACCGCCGGGAAGACACCCGGCGGGTGCGGGTGTTGCAGCCGTCGTGGTCCCTCTCTCCGTGCTCGACCTGGTCCCCGTGGCCGACGGCTCGTCGGCCACCGACGCGCTGGCGCACAGCACCCGCCTGGTGCGACGGGCCGAGGAGCTGGGCTTCACCCGCTACTGGGTCGCCGAGCACCACGGCATGCCCGGGATCGCCAGCTCGTCGCCGCCGGTGCTGATCGCGCACCTGGCCGGGGCGACCGAGCGGATCACCGTCGGCTCGGGCGGGGTGATGCTGCCCAACCACCGCCCGCTCGTCGTCGCGGAGCAGTTCGGCACCCTCGAAGCGCTGCACCCCGGCCGGATCGACCTCGGCATCGGGCGCGCCCCGGGCACCGACCCCCGGACCGCCGCCGCGCTGCGCGGGACCGGGGCGGACCGGCTGCACGCCCCGGACGACTTCCCCGACCAGCTCGTGGAGCTCGCGGCCTACTTCCGTGGCGACGCCGGGGTGCTCGCCGTCCCGGCCGCGGGGAACGCGCCGACGATGTGGCTGCTCGGCTCGTCGGGCTACTCGGCGAAGGTCGCCGGGATGCTCGGGCTGCCGTTCGCCTTCGCCCACCACTTCTCGGCCGCGAACACGCTGCCCGCGCTGGAGCTCTACCGCGAGCACTTCCGGCCCTCGGCGATGCTGGAGCAGCCGTACTCGATGATCGCCGCCGCCGTGACCTGCGCCGACACCGACGAGCGCGCCCGCGAGCTGGCGGTGCCCTCGGCGCTGCAGTTCCTGCACCTGCGCCTCGGCGACCCGCGCCCGCTGCCCGGCCCCGAGGAGGTCGCGGCCTTCGACTGGACCGACGCGGCCCGGGCGTTCGTCGAGCAGCGCCAGGCCGACCAGGTCATCGGGTCGCCGGAGACCGTGCGGGCCGGCGTCGAGGAGCTCGTGGCCCGGACCGGGGTGGACGAGCTGATGGTGACGACCTCGACCTTCCGCGGCGAGGACCGGCTGCACTCCTACGAGCTGCTGGCCGGCGCCGTCGGCCTGCGCCCGGCGGCCGCGGCCGCCTGACCCGGGGAGTGTGGGGCATGATCGCGGGCGTGAACGACGCCGCCGCCCGCTTCCGGGCCGCGATCGAGGCCGGAGACCTCGACGCGGCCGTCGCCCTCTGCCGCGACGACGTCGAGTTCCGCTCGCCGGTCGTGCACCGCCCCTACCGGGGCCGGGACGCGTTGCGCCCCATCCTGGGCGCGGTGTTCACCGTCTTCGGCGGGTTCCACTACGTCGCCGAGTACTCCGGCGACGACGGGCACGTCCTCGAGTTCGCCGCGACCGTCGGGGAGCGCGAGGTGCAGGGCGTCGACGTCCTGCGCACCGACGACGAGGGCCGGATCCGCGAGCTCACCGTGCTCGTGCGGCCGCTGTCGGCCGCGGTCGCGCTGCGCGACCGCATGGGCCCGCTGCTCTCCTGACCCGTCGCCGCAGGTCGGCGTCGGGGTTGCCGCCGCCCGTCGATCGACGACGGCCGGTCGTCCCGCCGGGTGCGGCCGTCCGGCCGTCCGGCGCTGGGCCGCCCGCGCGTCGTCGCACGCAACCGGCCGTTGCTCGACGCAGTGATCGTGTCGCCTGTGCATCCCTTCGGCCGCGGGCACGATGGTCCGCATGCCGCACCATGATCGGGCGATCCGGTCACGGAGCGCGCCATCACCCCGCTGACGTGCCGACATTCGAGTGACGTCGATCGGGTGGGCACAACGCCGCCCTCCGGTCCCTCGTTGACACAGCGAACTCGTTGACCGGGTGAGACCACGCCACCGTCCGGCTCCGCCGGCCGTCGACCAGAAGGGAGAGCCGGTTGCCCGCAGGCCCGCCCCCACCGCCGCGGTCGCGCCGCTCCCCCGAGTCCGATTCCCACGGATCGTCCGGCTCCGGTCGTGCGGTCGACACCGAGGAGCGCCCGACCGGTCGGCACGGCAGCGACCAGGTCGCCCGCGCCGACTCCGGCGCCCCGGCCCGGCACGGCGCCCCCGCCGGTGGACGGCGCGCGCGGTCCGCCGAGCCGGAGGCCCGTTCCTTCGCCGACGTCGTCCGGGCGACCGGGTCGACCGGACGTTCCGGCCCGGACGGGGCACGCGGCACCGGGGAGGACGGCGGCACCGGCCGTCGGCGCTCCCGGCGGGCCGGCGAGGCCGCTCCCGCGACCGCCGCCCCCGGTACCGGGGCCCCGGCGGATGGCGCCCCCGCACACAGCGCCCCTGCGAACGGCGCTCCCGTGAACGGCGCTCCCGTGAACGGCACCTCTGCGAACGGCTCGAGCAACGGCTCCGGGGGCAGCGGCTCCGGCACCCCCGGCCCCGCGGGCAGCGGCTCGGGCGGCAACGGCTTCGGCACCCACGGATCCGGGGGCAACGGCTCCGGCGTCAACGGCTCCGGGGGCACCACGAAGGTCGGGCTGCGCGTGCGCGGCGGCACCGTGCCCCGCGAGCCCGGCAGCACCCCGCGGCCCGGCACCACCGGCGCGACCCCCGCGGGCCCGCCCCCCGCGGCCGAGCCCCGGCACACCACCGGCCCGCAGCGGCGCCCCGGCGCCGGCGGGCCCGGCCGACCGGGCCCCGCGCCGTCGTTCCCGGCCGGGCAGCCCACCGCGCCGGCCCCGGCCGGGCCGGTCGACCACCCGGGGACCGGGGCACCACGGCCCGGCACCGGCGACGCCCACGGCGCCGCGCCTGCCCCGGGGCACCGGAACACCGGGCCGCAGGCCCGGCCCCGCCCCGCCCCGGCGGCGCCGAGCGCCCCCGGCGCCGGTCCGCAGAGCGCCGCGCCGCGCCCCGGGCAGCACCCGTCGCTGCCGCCGGTCCCCCGCCCCGCCGTGCCCCCGACCGGTGCCACCCGGCCCGGCCCGGCCTCCGCCGCCACCTCGGCCAGCACCGGGGCCACCGCTGCGGCCACCACGGCCGTCGCCGCGCCCTCGGCACCGTTCCCGGGCCCGGCGGCCCCGGACGGCGCCGCCGCGGCCACCCGCACCGGCCGCCGTCGTCGTCCCGAGCCGGACGAGGGCGCCGGGTCCACCACCGACGCCCTGCCCGCGCGCACCGGCGGGCGCCGCCGCCGTCCCGGACCCGGCGACGCCGCGACCGCGCTCGCCCCCGCCGCCGAGGCCCCGACCGGGCTCGTGCCCGCCACCGCCCCGCGCGGCGACGGCGGTGCGCCCACCGCCCTGGTCGCCGCCCCCGGCGACGAGGCGGGCACCGAGTACGTCGACGCCGCGGCCCCCGGCCCGCGCCGCCGTCGCCGCGCCGAGCCCGACGGACCGTTCGACCGGGTCATCGCACTCGTCGGGCCCGGCGTGGGTGTCGTGCGCCGCCGCCTCGGCATCCTCGACGCCGACCAGAAGGCCGCCCTCTCCCCCGAGGAGCGCCGGACCCGGCGTCGCCGGCAGGTCGTGTACTCGCTGGTCGGTACGGCCGCGTCGGTCGTGCTGCTGCCGCTGCTGCTGCTCGGGCTCGGCTGGCTGCTGTTCCCGATCCCCAGCACCGACGACGCGGTGCAGAACCAGATCGCCACCGTCTCCTACGCCGACGGCGGCCAGCTCGCCCGCCTCGTGCCCGAGCAGGGCAACCGGATCAAGGTCGGGATGGACGCCATCCCGGTGCACGTGCGCGAGGCCGTGCTGGCGGCCGAGGACCGGTCGTTCTACTCGAACCCGGGCTTCGACTTCACCGGCATCCTGCGTGCGATGGTCGCCCAGCTGACCGGCGGCGTCGGCGGCGGGTCGACGATCACCCAGCAGTACGTCAAGAACACCCTGGTCGGCAACGACGCGACGTACTGGCGCAAGTACAAGGAACTGATCGTCTCGCTGAAGGTCTCCGGGCAGAAGTCCAAGGACGAGATCCTCAACGACTACCTCAACGCCATCTACTTCGGTCGCGGCGCCTACGGCATCGAGTCCGCCAGCCTCGCCTACTACGGCAAGCCCGCGGCCCAGCTGACCCCCAGCGAGGGCGCGCTGCTCGCCGGGATCATCCAGTCGCCCTCCAACTGGGACCCGGCGAACTCCCCGGACCGGGCGAAGCAGCGCTGGAACTTCGTCCTCGACGGCATGGCCGCCCAGGGCTGGATCTCCAAGGCCGACCGGCAGGCCGCCGTGTTCCCGCAGACCATCGCCCCGGAGAACACCTCGCGCTCGTCGTCGCTGACCGACGCCCGCGGCCACATCCTCAACGCGGTCCGCTCCGAGCTGGGCTCGCTGGGCATCTCCGAGCAGGCGTTCGCCCAGGGCGGCCTCCAGGTGACGACGACGATCGACCCGCAGCGCCAGCAGCAGCTCACCGACTCGGTCGAGCAGAAGCTGCGCGGCGAGCCGGAGCTGCTGCGCACCGGCGCGGTCGCGATCGACCCGCGGACCGGCGGCATCCTCGGCTACTACGGCGGGTCGAACGGCACCGGCCTGGACTACGCCCAGGTCATGAAGCAGCCCGGGTCGACGTTCAAGCCGTTCGCCGTGCTCGCCGGGCTCCTGAACGACCCGCCGATCGGCCTGGGCACCACCTTCGACGGCTCCGAGCGGCCGGGGCTGCGCAACGCCGAGGGTGCCAACTGCCCGCGCTGCGACCTCAAGCAGGCGATGACGATCTCCAACAACGTCGTCTTCACCAAGCTCGCCGCGCAGGTCGGGCCGCAGAAGGTCGCCGACGCCGCCCGCCTCGCCGGGATCACCGCGCCGCTGGAGAACCCCGACGCGCGGCTCCCGCTGGGCAACAAGGAGGTCACGCCGGTCCAGCTGGCGTCGGCCTACGCCACCATCGCCGCGGGGGGCGTCTGGCACGCCCCGCACATGGTGTCCAAGGTCGTCGACTCCGACGGCCGGGTGCTCTACGAGTACCAGCCGGGCGAGGGCGAGCAGCGCTTCCCCGAGCAGGTGGCGCGCAACGTCGTCGAGGCGATGATGAACGTCGTCGACAACGACGGGCTGCAGCTGCCCGACGGGCAGGAGGCCGCCGGCAAGACCGGCACCGTCCAGTCCCGCTTCGAGGGCCAGAACAACGACGCCTGGTTCGCCGGTTTCACCCCCGGGATCGCGACGGCCGTGTGGGTCGGCACCGACCGCAACGACCCGATCCAGGACTCCGCGGGCCGCCCGATCAACGGCGCCGACCTGCCCGGATCGGTGTGGAAGGCGTTCATGTCCGACACCGTGCGCACCACCGGCACGGCCGAGTTCCCGGCGTTCAGGCCGATCGGCGAGTCGCCCTCCACCCTGGCGCCCAACGAGCCGACCGCCCCGCCGACGCCGACGAGCACGCCGTCGGCCGAGCCCACGCCGGAGCCGAGCACGGACCCGGTCGCCCCCACCGATCCCCCGGCCCCGGTCGAGCCGACCGGCGTTCCGGAGCCCACCGGCGACCCGGTGCCCGCCCAGCAGGACGAGACGCAGCCGGGTGCCGACGCGGGCCGCGCCGCCGACCCGACCGTCGGCTGATCCGCCCCGTTCGCGCCGCGGTCGGGCTACCGTGGACGGGTGACCGGTGACCATCACTTCGAGGTGGTGGCCTGGCGGGCGGACCGCAGGCTCACCCTCTACGTGCCGGGCATCGAGGCGTCGACCACCGTCGACGACCCCCGGGTGGCCGAGGACGCGGTCCGCGACCTGATCGCGGACCTCACCGGCGTCGACCGCGGGGTCATCACCTGCGACATCCGGCTCGGACGCCCCTGGCGGTCCGGGATCTGAGACCTCCCGGTCAGCGGGCCGGCGGCACCAGGATCGTCGCCGCCGCCGCGCAGACCGACTCGGTGAGCGCGTCGAGCACCGTGGTGCTGAGCTTCCAGTGCTGCCAGTACAGCGGGACGTCGAGGTGCCGCTCGGTGTCGAGCAGCACGAGCCGCCCGGCGGCCGCGGCCTCCCGCGCCGGGCCGTCGGTGAACATCCCCCAGCCCAGACCCGCACGGATCGCCTCGTGGTACCCGTCGGCGGCGGGCACCCGTTGCGCCGGGCCGGTGCACGGCCGGTGGGTGAGCCCGCGGACGAACCGGGTCTGCAACACGTCCTTCGACCCGAAGTCGACCCGCGGGGCGAGCGGGAACGCCTCGGCCGGGTCCCGCCCGGCGAACCACCGGTCGTACACCGGCCGGGCGGCGACGGGCCGGTAGCGGGTCGCGCCCAGCGGCCGGACCGCGCAGCCCTGCACCGGTGCCGACGACGTCGTCACCGCCCCGACCACCGAGCCCTCACGGAGCAGGGCCGCGGTGTACTTCTCATCGTCGACGTGCAGGTCCAGCCGGACCCCGTGCCGCGCGGCCAGGGGGACCACCGCGGACAGGAACCAGTGGGTCACCGAGTCCGCGTTCACCGCGATCGGCAGGTGCGTGCCCGCGGTGTCGGCGCTGCCGAACCCGGCCTCGACCTCCCCCTCCAGCACCGCGATCTGCCGGGCCAGCCGCAGCAGTGCGGCCCCCTCCTCGGTCGCGACGCACGGACGCGTGCGGCGCACCAGGATCCGGCGCGCCTGCCGTTCCAGGGCCTTGATCCGCTGGGACACCGCGGACGGCGTGATCGACAGCCGCGCGGCGGCGGCGTCGAAACCGCCCTCCTCCACCACGGCGCTCAGGGTGGCCAGCCGCTCCCGGTCGTACATGAAGCGAATCTACAGTTCATGACGTTCTTTCAGTTGCTGACACACTTCTGATGCGATCGGCCTAGCGTCGGTGGCGTGAGTGTGCTGGCGGGATTCGGGACGGGACTGTCGCTGATCGCGGCGATCGGGGCGCAGAACGCGTTCGTGCTGCGGCAGGGGCTGCGACGCGAGCACGTGCCGGCGGTGGTGGTGTTCTGCGTGCTGGCCGACCTGGTGCTGGTGACCGCGGCGGTCGCGGGCGTCGGGCTGCTCGTCGACCGCGTACCGGGGCTGGTCGAGGTGGTGCGCTGGGGCGGCGTCGTGTGGCTGACCGGCTACGGCCTGCTGGCGCTGCGGCGCGCCCTCCGGCCCGGTGCGCTCGACGCCGACCCCCACGGCTCGGCCCGGCCCCTCGTGCCCGTCCTGGGGAGCGCGGCGGCCCTGACCTTCCTCAACCCGCACATGATGCTGGACCTGCTGGTGCTCGGGTCGCTGGCCGCCGCGCACGGCGACGACGGCCGGTGGGCGTTCGGCGCCGGGGTGGTCGTGGCCAGCCTGACCTGGTTCTCCGGGCTCGGCTTCGGCGCGGCGCGGCTCGCGGGGCTGTTCGCCCGGCCGACGGCGTGGCGGGTGCTCGACGGCGTCGTCGCCACGGTGATGCTCGGCCTGGCGGTCGCGCTGGCCGCCGGATGAGGAGTGGGGGTACAACATCGTCCATGTCCGCCGAGTACGTGCCGGGGCGACCGCCCGCCGCGCTGCACGGGCACGTGCTGCGCTACCTCGGCTACCGCGAGCACGCCGCCGCTCCCCTGCGTCGTCGCCAGCCGCCGTCCGCCGGGACCGCGCTGATCCTGGGGCTGCACCCGCTGACGCTGTCCGGGCCGGCCGTCGGGACCGGGTCGGCGGCCGCGTTCGTCGGCGGCCTGAGCGACACCTGGGTGCTGACCGAGTTCACCGGCCCGCAGGCCGGGGTGCAGGTGGACCTGACCCCGGCGGCGACCTACACCCTCCTCGGCGGGCGGGCGCTGCCCGGCGGCACGGTGCCCCGCCTCGACGAGCTCGACGACCCCGTGCTCGCCGCGCTGCCCGCCCGGCTGGCCGCCGAGCCGACCTGGGACGGCCGGTTCGCGCTGGTCAGCGCGCTGCTCGCGGACCGGCTCCTGGACGACCGGGCCCGCGTCCCCGCACCCGAGGTGCGCTACGCCTGGGACCGGCTCAGTGCGACCGCGGGCCGGGTCGGCGTCGCGGAGCTGGCCGCCGAGACCGGCTGGAGCCGCCGCCACCTGCAGTCCCGGTTCCGGACCCAGGTCGGTCTCGCGCCCGGGACCGTCCGCCGGGTGCTGCGCTTCGCGCGCGCCGCGGAGCTGGTCGGGGCCGGGCGGGCACCGCTCGCCGTGGTCGCCGCCGGCTGCGGCTACGCCGACCAGGCCCACCTCACCCGCGAGTTCCGGGCGCTCGCGGGGATCACACCCGCCGCGTTCCGGGCCGAGCAGTTCCCATTGCTTCAAGACGCACCGCCGCGTCCCGGTCAGGATCGGGCGTCATGAGCATCCACCCCACCCTCCGCTACGACGACCCCCGCGCCGCGATCGCGTTCCTCACCACCGCGCTCGGCTTCCGGGAGGTCGCCGTCCACACCGGCGACGACGGCGGGGTCGCCCACGCCGAGCTCGCCTGGGACGACGGCGACGACACCGGCCTGGTCCTGATCGGACCGCGCCGCGCCGGGGGCGACCGCTTCGACACCGGTCGCGCCGTGATCTACCTGACCTGCGACGACCCGGACGCGGTGCACGCCCGCGCGGCCGCTGCCGGCGCGGAGATCACCATGGCGCCGGTCGACCAGGACTACGGTTCGCGCGAGTGCGCCGTCGCCGACCCGGAGGGCAACACGTGGAGCGTGGGGACCTACCGGCCGTCCCCGGGGCGCCCGTGACCGCACGCCACCCGGACCCCGCCGACCCGCTGCCGTGGCTGCGGGAGATCTGCCTGTCCCTGCCCGAGGTGACCGAGAAGGTCAGCCACGGGTCGCCGTCGTGGTTCGTGCGGAAGATGTTCGTCTCCTACGCCGAGCACCACCACGGCCACCCGCACCTGGCGTTCTGGTGCGCCGCGCCGCCGGGCGTGCAGGCCGAGCTGGTCGCCGAGGACCCGGCCCGGTTCTTCCGGCCCGCCTATGTCGGCCACCGCGGCTGGCTCGGGGTGGTGCTCGACGGCACCGGCCCCGACGCCGCCGACCGCGACGAGATCACCGAGATCGTGACCGACGCGTGGCGCTGCGTGGCCCCGGCCCGGCTGGCCGCCCGGCTCGACAGCTGACTCAGGCCGCGGCGCCCGACTCGCGGACGGACCGGAGCAGCGCCGTCAGCAGCCGGGCGTGGTCGGCGTCGGCCTGGCTCGGGACGAGGAAGCGGCGGCGCAGGAAGGCATAGGACAGCTCGTTGCGCGGGTCGGCGAGCGCCTGCTGGCCGCCAGCTCCGCTGTGGCCGAACGACCCGGCCGCGAGCATCGGGTAGACCTCCGAGGAGACGTGGAACCCGACCGCCCACGCCTTGTGCCGGCGCAGGACCAGGTCGAACCCGGCGGTCTGGATCTGGGCGAACGCGGCGAGGGTGTCCGGGCGGAGCAGCGCGGGGCGGCCGTCGACCGGGCCGGTCGCCGCGGCGTAGAGCGTCGCGAGCGCGCGGGCGGTCCCGATCCCGCCGAGCGAGGCCGGCCCGCGGGAACGGACGACCGGGTGGGCGGGCAGCTCCCACACCTCGCAGCCGTCGGGGTGCCTGCGGTTGAACGCGATCCCGGGGAGACCGTCCGGTGCACCCGCGCCCGCGGCGAGCTCCCGCAGCCGCTCGGGCGTGGCGATCATGGGCTGGGGGGCGAGGAACCGCCGCTCGTCCTCCGCGGGCAGCCCGAGGTGCAGGTCCAGGCCCAGCGGCCCGGTCAGCAGCTCGCGGACGAGCGCGCCGACCTCGGCCGAGGTGGCGCGGCGGACGACCTCGCCGGTGAGGGCCGACTCCACCAGGGCGTGGTAGCCCGACGACGTGCCGGGACGCCAGAACGGGCGCTGCGCGCCGAGCCGCTCGGCGACCAGGTGGTCGTCGGAGAGCTCGTCGACGGAGAAGCCCTCGGGTGTGCCGACCAGGCCCGCCTGGTGGGCGAGCAGCTCGCGCAGCAGCAGGTCCTGCTTCCCACCGGTAGCGAACTCCGGCCAGTAGTGCGCGACCCGCTCGTCCAGGTCGAGGACGCCCTGCTGGACGAGCAGCGCGACCAGGAGGTGGGTCACGCCCTTGGACGCCGAGTAGATGCCCTGCAGCGAGTCGGGCCCGGTCTCCGGCCCGGCCCACAGGTCCACCACCGGGCGCCCCCGGTACCGGGCCGCGACCTGGGCGTCGAGCGGCGCCCCCTCCGCCGCGAGCAGCGCGGCGAACGCGTCCCGCACGGGCTCGAACCCGTCGGCCACCGTGCCCCGGACCGCGTCCGTGGCCGTTCCCGTGATCGTCATACCGCTCCCCGCTCTCCCGCCGACGCCAGTTAGTAACCATTGGATACTAACCGGCGCGGGAACCGGGTCGAGCCCCGACCGCCGCCGCCGGACGAGGGACCGGTCACGTCCTAGAGTCCGGGGCATGACCCGGACGCCGGAGGAGCCCGCAGCGAAGCGACCGCCGGGCCGCCCGGCGCGGATCAGCCGCGACGCGATCGTCGAGGCGGTCGCCGCCACCGCGAACCTCGACACGATGACCGTGCGCGAGGTGGCCGCGCGGTTGCAGGTCACCCACGGGGCGCTCTACCGCTGGGTGCGCACCCGCGACGAGCTGGTCGACCTGGTCAGCGGGACCCTGGTCGACCGCGTCGTGCGCAGGATCGACGGCGCCGCCGGGGAACCACCGACCGCCCCGGAGCTCCTGCGACGCCTGGGGTGGGCCATGCACGACGAGTTCCTCGCCCTGCCCGGCTACGCCACCCACCTGTCCCGGCCGCACCGCCACCACGGGCCGTCGGTGGAGCGGATCCGGGACACCGTCGTCACGGCGCTGGTCCGCGACGGCGTCGACGGGGCGATGGCCGAGCAGAGCTGGCAGATCTTCGTCACGTGCACGGTCGGCTGGCTGGCCGCCGTCGAGAACGCCCAGCACCCCGGCGCGGGGACGCCGCACTTCGCGGTCTTCCTCGACGTCCTCGTCCGGGGGCTGCCCGCCCGGGACCCCGGCACCGGCCGGTAGCGCGGGACCACGCGCTCCCACGTCCGGATCCCCGCGGGAGGCACGGCGGTGATCACCGGTTGTGGAGGATGGCGCCCGCGTCGCGAACGGATCGCTCCATAACCGGTGATCTTCCGGCGCCGGCGGGGCCGAGGCGGCGCCCGGTCAGGCGTTCGCGCCGCTCACCGCGGAACCGGCCGGAGCCGGGGAGGTGTGCTCGGCGGCCGGCGCCGCGGCCTTCTGCGGACGGCGGGCGCGCAGCCGCGCGAGCAGGCTCCCCTCGGGGCGTTCGGCCAGTGCCGAGGTGAACCGGTCGAGGAAGATCGCCACGATGACGACGGCGAGCCCGCCCTCGACGCCGGTCGCGATGTCGAGCTGGGTGACCGCGCTGACCACCGTCGTGCCCAGCCCGTCGGCACCGGCCAGGCCCGCGACGACCACCATCGACAACGCCAGCATGATCACCTGGTTGACGCCGGCCATGATCGAGGGCAGCGCCATCGGCAGCTGCACCTCGCGCAGGATCTGACGCGGGTGCGCCCCGAACGCGTGCGCGGCCTCCACGACCTCACCGTCGACACCCCGGATGCCCAGCTCGGTGAGCCGGACCGCCGGCGCGATCGAGAACACGATCGTCGCGACGACGCCCGGCACCACGCCGATGCCGAACAGCAGCACCACCGGGATCAGGTAGACGAACGCCGGGACCGTCTGTGCCAGGTCGAGGACCGGGCGCAGCGTCCGGCTCGCCGCGCGGCTGCGGGCGGCCCAGATGCCCAGCGGCACACCGATCGCCACCGCGATCAGCGCCGCGACGAGCACCAGGCCGAAGGTCTCCATCGTCTCGGTCCACAGGTCGAACGAGGACACGAGGAGGAAGCCGACCAGGGTGAACACCGCGAACCCGACCCCGCGCACGAGCAGCGCGAGCGCCACGAGCAGTACCAGCCAGACCCACCACACCGGGGCGGTGAAGACCGAGGTCACGG
This sequence comes from Pseudonocardia sp. ICBG601, assembly GCF_020496245.1. Lineage (NCBI taxonomy): Bacteria > Bacillati > Actinomycetota > Actinomycetes > Pseudonocardiales > Pseudonocardiaceae > Pseudonocardia > Pseudonocardia sp. ICBG601. The sequence continues at coordinate 906,503 of NZ_JAHLJA010000150.1, forward strand.
CCTCGACGACGGCAGTGATCGCGACCCCGATGGCGTCGAACACGACCCCGGCGTTCTGCAGCAGCCAGAGGATGAACGCCTCGACGTAGCTCCCGAACTCGAACCTGGGCATCAGGCGTTCCTCCCGTCGGCGGCGGCCTCGTCGTGGGTCGACAGGGCGGCGAGCACGGCACCCCGCGGGACGACGCCGGTGAGGCGGCCGTCGTCGACGACCGCGAGCGGGACCGGGTTGCGTCCGACCTGGTGCAGCAGGTCGATGAGCGGCCGGTCCGGTTCGGTGGTGCGGTACTCCTCGACCAGGGCGGACCGGTCGATGCCGGTGGCGCCCCGTCCCGCGGCGTGGCCGAGCCAGTCGTCGCGGACGACGCCGAGGATGCGGTGGTCGTCGTCGACGACGTAGGCGCCGGTCGCCTCGGCCCGGCCGAGCCGGACCAGCACGTCGGCGGGGCGCTCGTCGAGGGTCACGGTGATGCGGGCCTCGCGGATCACGTCGGCGGCGGTGAGCACCCGGCTGCGGTCGACGTCGGAGACGAACTCGGCGACGTAGTCGTCGGCCGGGGACTCCAGGATCTGCGGTCCGGTGCCGACCTGGACCAGGCGGCCGTCCTTGAGCAGCAGGATGCGGTCGCCGAGCAGCATGGCCTCGTTGAGGTCGTGGGTGATGAACACGATGGTCTTCTTCAGGTCCCGCTGCAGACGGACGAGCAGTTGCTGCATGTCGCGCCGGATCAGCGGGTCCAGCGCGGAGTAGGGCTCGTCCATCAGGAGCACGTCGGTGTCGCTGGCCAGCGCCCGGGCGAGCCCGACGCGTTGCTGCATACCGCCCGAGAGCTGGCCGGGCAGCGCGTCGGCGCGCTCGCCGAGGCCGACCTGCTCCAGCGCCCACTCCGCCTTCTCCCGGCGGGTGCGGGCGTCGACGCCGCGGATCTGCAGCCCGTACTCGGCGTTCTGCCGGACGGTGCGGTGCGGCAGCAGCGCGAAGTGCTGGAACACCATCGCGATCCGCTCGTTGCGCAGGGTGCGCAGGTCGGCGTCGCCGAGGGAGCCGAGGTCGCGGCCGTCGACGGTGATGCTGCCCGAGGTCGGTTCGATGAGCCGGTTCAGCAGCCGGACCAGCGTCGACTTGCCCGATCCGGACAGGCCCATGATCACGAACAGCTCGCCGTCGGCGATGTCGAAGGACACGTCGTGCACGGCGAGGGTGGCGCCGGTGCGGCGCTGGATCCCGCTGCGCCCCTCGCCCTCCCCGGCCAGCCGGACGGCCTCGTCGGCGGCCCTGCCGTCGCCGAAGACCTTGGTCAGGTTCCGTACCTCGATCATGCTCCGGCTCCCACCCACTGGCGGACGCGGTCCGGGTGCGCGGCCACGTAGTCCCGCGCCACCACCTCCACGTCCTCGTTGTCCACGTCGACCCGCTGGAGCATCTGCTCGACATCGGCCAGCGGCAGCTCGAACCGGCGCAGCATCGCCGCGAATCCGGGGCTGGTGCGTGCCAGGTCCGGGCTCGCCGCGGTCCAGGCCGAGTACGCCGGCATGGCGCAGGCGCCGTCGCCGGTGGTGTAGCAGTCCTCCCGTGCCGGGGTCGGCTCCGTCAGCTTCGTCAGCCGGAGCTCCTCGAAGATGTAGTGCGGGCGGTACAGGTAGACCAGGATCGGCTGGCGGCGCTCGTAGGCGCGGCGCAGCTCCGCGATCTGCGCGGCCTCGCTGGAGGTCACCTGCTCCAGGTCCAGCCGGTAGCCGGCGAGGCGCTTCGCGTTGTACTCGGTGGTGAGGAAGCTGGGGTCGGAGTCGACGAGCCGGTTGCCGAGGGCGTCGGCGTAGTCGTTCAGCTGGGTCACGCTGGTCAGCCCGGCCAGCGGCTGACCCGGCTCGACCGCGTAGCTGGGGACGTACCAGCCCTGCTCGGCTCCCTGGTAGGTCGGATGCACCAGCCCGATCCGGTCCTGCGCCTTCGCGGCCAGCTCGGACTGGTTGGGCATCGCGACCTCGGTGAGGGCGTCGACGTCGCCGCGCTGGGCGCCGGCCCAGGCGGTCGCGGGTCCGACCTGGATGGTCTTGAGCCGCCCGACGCCGAGCTCCGGGTGGGTCGCGACGACCTCACCGAGGATCGCGTTGGTCAGCTTCGCCGCGCTCCACGGGAACTGGGCGAGCCGGACGGTCGGGCCGTCGGCGCCGGCGGACGCGCAGCCGGATGCGGCCAGCAGTACCGCGAGCAGGGTGGTGACCAGGCGGACCGTCCTGGTCCGGGGTACGGCAACGGGCGGATCGGCCACGGGGGCACGTCCTCTCGGGGGTCGTCGACTCTCCGCGTCCCGGTCGGCTTCAGGACACGCGGGCAGGCGTCAACGACAGGCGGACGACCACATCCGGCACAGGTCGACGTGCAGACGCGACGTCAGCCGGAGGTCGGGAATCACGCAAACGAGCCTTCACGACTGTTCCGGACGGCGCAACAGCGAGCACTACCATCGTGATGTGCCTGCGACGTCGCTGCTCGAACTGGACGGTCTGCGCCACGAGTACTCCGACACCGGTGATCCCGGCGACGGCCGTGCGCCCCTGCTGTTCCTGCACGAGGGGCTCGGCTCGGTCGGTCTGTGGCGCGGCTTCCACGAACGGGTCGCGGCCGCGTCCGGGCGCCGGGCCGTCGCGTACTCCCGGCTCGGGCACGGCCGCTCCGACCGGCCCCGCGACCCGCGGACCACGGCGTTCATGGCGACCGAGGCGGCGACGACCGTCCCGGCCCTGTGCGCCGCGCTCGGTCTGGACCGCCCGGTCCTCGTCGGACACTCCGACGGCGGCACGATCGCGCTGCTCGCGGCCGCGGCGATGCCGGTGAGCGGGGTGGTGGTCCTCGCCCCGCACGTGCTGACCGAGCCGTTCGCCCTCACCGCGATCCGGGCGGCCCGCACCGCGTTCGACGACGGCGACCTCCGCACCCGGATGGCCCGCCACCACGACGACCCGGACGCCGCGTTCCGCGGGTGGAACGACATGTGGCTGGCCGAGGAGTTCACCTCCTGGGACGTCCGCGACGCGCTGGCCGGCATCACCGCCCCGGTGCTGGGTCTGCAGGGCGATGACGACCCCTACGGCACCGTTGTGCACGTGCGCGCGGTGGCCGAGCGGGCGTCCGGCCCGGTCACGGTCACCGAGCTGCCGTGCGGGCACGCGCCCCACCTGGAGCTCCCCGACGAGACCGCCGAGGCGATCACCGCGTTCCTGCGCACCCTGCCCTGATCGCGGGTTCGCGCGCGGAACCGTGGTGCGCGCGCGACGGGACGCAGGCGGGGTCCGGATCCGCGCGCGGACGCGTGATCATGGGGGCGGGGTGGCGGTCCAGGCGGTCCAGCGGGTGGGGGTCAGGGCCAGGACCGGGCCCTGCGGTGGCTGCGCGGCGTACGGCTCGTACCTCTCCGCGAGCGCCGCGACGGCGCGGGCGTGCAGGTCGCCGTCGTCGTGGATCGCGCAGGTGGCGTCCAGGCGGACCCACCACAGCTGCGACCAGTCGTCGTCGTAGTGGTCGGCGAGCAGGGCCACCCGCGGGTCGGCCTCGATGTCGCGCAGCCGCGCGAGGCGGCGGTGCCGCTTGGGCTTGACGTCGTCGACGGCCGACACCACCAGCCCGTCGACGAGTGCGAAGGTGACCGGCACCAGGCGCGGGGTGCCGTCGGTGGCGCGGATCGTCGCGAGCCGCGCCACCCGCGCGCCGGTCAGCAGCGCGCGGGCGGCGGTCTCGTCGAGGGAGGGCACGGGCTCAGGCCGCCGGGACGTCCACCCGGACGGCGAGCAGCTGCGCCAGGCGGGTGTCGCGGCGCTCGTGCTCGGCGAACCCGGGGGCGGTGCAGAGGAACAGGGTGTGGCCGTCGTCGCCGCCGAGTGCGCAGGCGTAGGTGCCGACCTGGCCGGTGGAGACCTCGCCGTCGACCAGCCCGCCGGGGCGGACCCGGATCGCCCGGTTGCCGATGGCGTCGGCGACCCAGATCGCACCCTCCGCGTCGGGGGCGGAGATGCCGTCCGGGGCGACGGTGAGCTCGGCGATGGCGTCGAACGGGTCCTCGGCGGCCGACGGCGGACCGAACAGCGCCCAGTCCCGGCGCGGGCCGAGGGTGCCGTCGTCGCCGACCGCGAAGGCGGACATCCGGTTGCCGAAGGTCTCGGCGACGACGAGGTCCCCACCGGACAGCGCGGGTCCGTTCGCGAAGTGCAGCGGCTCGCTCGCCACCGACACGGAACCGTCCGGCGCGACGCGCAGCAGCGGCGCGGCGGCGCGCGGGGCGCCGTTCATCAGGTCGAAGCCGAAGCTGCCCACCCAGAGGCCGCCGCCGTCGTCGACGATCATGTCGTTGAGCACGTGCTCGGCGTGGCCGGACAGGTCGGCGTGGGTGACGAGGGTGCCGTCGGTCTCGCGGCGCAGGATCCGCCGGTCCCGCATGGACACGATCAGCAGCCTGCCGTCGGGCAGCCAGCCCAGACCGGAGGGCTGCTGGGGCACCTCGGCCTCGGTGCGCAGGTCCGACCCGTCGGCGCGGGCCGAGAGGACCCGGTGGGTGTAGAAGTCGCTGACCCAGATCCTCCCGTCGTGCCAGCGTGGCCCCTCGAGGAACGACATGTCCGACAACACCGTCGACAGCTCCGTCATGGCGATCAGTCTGGCCTCCCGGGAATCGGGGCGCCAGCGCGGTCGTTGACCGTGCAACAACCACCGACCGTGGAGGTCCCGATGCCCGCCGTCTCCGTCGCCGACGTCAGCGCCCTGCCTCGCGTGCCCGTCCCGGGCCCGACCGACCTGGACCGGGGCGTCCGCAGCGTCACCACCGCCCCGCGCGGGTACGAGGGCGAGGGCTTCCCGGTCCGCCGTGCCTTCCAGGGGGTGGACCTGCGCGATCTCGACCCGTTCCTGCACATGGACCAGATGGGCGAGGTCGAGTACGCCCCGGGCGAGCCGAAGGGCACCTCCTGGCACCCGCACCGCGGCTTCGAGACCGTCACCTACATCATCGACGGGACCTTCGAGCACGGTGACAGCCACGGCGGCGGCGGGACGATCACCGACGGCGACACCCAGTGGATGACCGCCGGCTCGGGCCTGCTGCACATCGAGCGCCCGCCGGAGTCGCTGGTGCGCAGCGGCGGGCTGTTCCACGGCCTGCAGCTGTGGGTGAACCTCCCGCGCGCGGACAAGTGGCTGCCGCCGAAGTACCAGGACCTGCGCGGCGGTGAGGCCGCCCTGGTCACCACGCCCGACGGCGGCGCGCTGCTGCGGGTGATCGCCGGCGACGTGGCGGGCGCGTCCGGACCGGGCTCGACCCACACCCCGATGGCGATGGTGCACGCGACCGTCTCCCCCGGCGCGCAGCTGCGGCTGCCCTGGCCGCGGCCCTACAACGCGCTGGTCTACGTGCTGAACGGGTCCGGCACCGTCGGTGCGGACCGGCGCCCGGTCCGCACCGGCCAGCTCGCCGTGTTCGGCCCCGGGGACCTGATCACCGTCGAGGGCGGCACGGGGCAGGAGTCCCGTCACCCGTCGCTGGACGTGGTGGTGCTGGGCGGGCAGCCGATCCGCGAGCCCGTCGCGTGGGCGGGCCCGTTCGTGATGAACACCCGCGAGGAGGTGCAGCAGGCGTTCGAGGACTACCAGCGCGGCCGCCTCGGCGTGGTGCCGTCGGACTACGTGCCGCACGGCTCCCTCCCCGGCTCGTTCAACTGACGGGTTGAGTACGGGCCCTCCCGGCGCTACGGTGTATTCAATCGAGAGGTTGAACGAGGAGGAGACGTGGAGGACCGGCTGAACCGGGTCTTCGCCGCACTGGCGGACCCGATCCGGCGCGACATGGTGGCCCGGCTGGCGACGGCCGACGCGACCGTGAACGAGCTGGCCGAGCCCTACGACGTCTCCGTGCAGGCCGTCTCCAAGCACATCCGGGTACTGGAGGACGCGGGGCTGGTCCGGCGCAGCCGGCAGGCCCAGCGCCGTCCGGTGCACCTCGAGGCGGAGGTCTTCGACCTGATGACGGCCTGGATCGAGCGGTACCGGCGGCAGGTGGAGGAGCGCTACGCGCGCCTCGACGACCTGCTCGCCGAGGGCGCACCCACCGAGCACGAGGAGACGGCATGAGCACCACCGGTACCCGCGGCACGGCCATCGACACCGTCGACGACCTGCCCGCCATCCGCATCACCCGCGAGTTCGACGCCCCGCCGGAGCGGGTCTTCGACGCCCACGTCGACGAGGACAAGGTCGTGCGCTGGCTGGGCCCGCGCGGGCTGACGATGACCGTGCACCGCTGGGACGCCGCGACCGGCGGCGGCTACCGCTACACCCACGCCGACGAGGGCGGCGAGTACCGCTTCTTCGGCTCGTTCCACGAGGTCCGAGCCCCCGAGCGGATCGTGCAGACCTTCACCTTCGAGGGCTTCGGCGACAGCGTCTGCCTGGAGACGATGACCCTGACCCCGCTGCCCGGCGGGCGGACCCGGCTGGTCGCGGAGTCGCTCTACGACTCGTTCGCCGCCCGCGACGCGATGCTCGCCTCGGGGATGGACGTCGGGGTGAACGAGGGCTACGAGCAGCTCGACGAGCTGCTCGCCGAGCGGGCGCCCTCCCGGTAGGCCGCCGGGGTCAGGCCCGTCGCGCGTTTGAACACCTGCCCGAAGTGCGACGGCCCGCGGAACCCCCACCGCGACCCGATCGCCGCGGCGGGCACGTCGGCCAGTGCGGGGTCGGCCAGGTCGCGCCGGCACATCTCGACCCGCCGCGCGCGGATCCAGGCCGCGGCGCTCGTGCCGGTCCCCGCGAACAGGTTGTGCAGGTGGCGCGCGGAGACGAAGTGCGCGGCGGCGATCCCGGCGGGCGCGAGGTCCGGGTCGCCGAGGTGCGCCTCGACGTGGGCCTTGATCCGGTCCAGCAGGTCGCAGTGCGGGGCGGGCTCGGCGCCGGCGGTGCTCCGCAGCAGCACCCCGACCAGGTCCACGGCGTGCCGCACCGCGACGGCGGCGTGCGGACCCATCGCGAGCCGGTGCGCGTCGAGGTGGCACAGGGTGTCGCAGACGTAGCCGGCCAGGCCGGGGCCGGCGTCGAAGGCGGTGCCCGCCACCCCGGTGAGCGGCTCGCCGCGGGGCTCGACGCGGTCGCGCGGGAACCGCACGCACAGCGCGCGGAACGCCCGGTCCGCGGTGGGGGTCCCCGGGTGGGCCGGGTCCAGCAGCGCCCACCGCCCGGGGACCAGCGGCTCACCGTCGCCGAGCAGGGCACTGCCCGCGAGCGCCACGACCAGCACGAGCCGCTCGTCGCCGGGAGTGGGCAGGTCACCGGTGACGGTGGTGAAGGAGACGCCGTCCGGTCCGGGGACGGAGCCGGGTCCGGAGTCGGTGGGACGGTCGGCGACGGTCGTCATCGGCGGCTCCTGGTCGTGCTGGTGGCCGCACCCAGCCTAGTCACGCCGTAGCCGCCCGCCGGGCCTGTGCGGGCGTGCACGCGGGCGACAGCGGTCTGCGCCCGTCGGCGATGTGCCGCGGCCGCAGTGTTCCTAGCGTCGGGCACGTGGCTCATGTCGAAGGCTCGCACCATGTGACCCTGTCCGTCGCCGGCGCCCAGGAGGACGTCGACTTCCACACGAAGATCCTCGGCATGCGCTTCATCAAGCGCACCGTCCTGTTCGACGGCTCGCTGCCGATCTACCACCTCTACTACTCCAACGCCGACGGCGACCCGTCCAGCGTCGTCACCACGTTCCCGTGGGCGCAGGCGGGCCAGTTCGGCACCCGCGGCACCAACCAGGCCCGCGAGGTGCTGCTGTCGGTGCCCGAGGACTCGCTGGACTACTGGTCGGCGCGGCTGCGCTCGCACGACGTCGAGGCGACCGACCTGGAGCGCTTCGACCGGCGCCGCCTGGCGTTCCGGCACCCGTCGGGCATCGAGTACCAGTTCGTCGGCACCACCGGCGACCCGCGGCGCGGCTACGAGGGCAACGGTGTGCCCGGTGAGCACGCGATCCACGGCATCCACGGCGTCGGGGTGCACATGACCACCCCGGACCGGATGGTCGAGTTCGCCGACACCTCGTTCTTCGCCCAGGGCGCCCCCGTCGAGGACGGCGACGTGTTCGGCCTGCGGATCGGCGACGCGAAGGTCGGCAACCACCTGGAGATCACCGTCAACCGCCGCGATGACCAGGGCACCTGGCGCTACGGCGCGGGCACCTACCACCACTTCGCGTGGAACGTGTCCGACCTGGCGAACCAGGACGCGGTGAAGTTCGACATCGAGGGCGCCGGCTACACCGACATCTCCGAGCTCAAGGACCGCAAGTACTTCAAGAGCGTCTACGTCCGGACGCCGAGCGGGGCGCTGTTCGAGCTGGCCGTCACCCACGACGAGGGCGGCTGGACCTGCGACGAGTCCCCGCAGGAGCTCGGGACCCGGTTCCAGCTGCCCGAGCAGTTCGAGCACCGGCGCGAGGAGATCTTCGCCAAGCTGGAACCGATCGAGGACTGATGGCGACCTGGGGGGATCCGGACGCGCCGCTGGTCGTGCTCGCCCTGCACGGGCGGGGCCGCGACCCCGACGACATGCGGGCCACCGCGGCCCGGTTCGGGGACGTGCCCGCCCGGTTCGTCGCGCCGCCGGCGCCGGGCGGCAGCTGGTACCCGAAACCGTTCCTGGAGCCGTTCGACGAGAACCGCGACGCGCTGCTGCGTGCCCTGGGCATCGTCGACGACGAGCTGGCCCGGCTCGCCGACGCCGGTGTCGGCCGGGACCGGGTGGTGCTGTGGGGGTTCTCCCAGGGCGCCTGCCTGGCCGCGCACCACCTGCTGGTGCGCGACCCGCGCCCGTGCGCGGGACTGGTGCTGTTCACCGGCGGGTTCGTCGGTCCGGAGCCGGTCCCGGCGCCACCGGCCGGGGCGCTGGCCCCGACCCCGGCGGTGCTGCGGTCGATCTCGCACGACCCGTGGGTGCCCGCGCACCGGGTCACCGAGACCGCATCGCTGCTGGTCGCCGGCGGTGCGCGGGTGGACCTGCGGATCGACGACGGCGACGAGCACGTGATCACCGACGAGGCGTGCGCGGCCGCGGCCGGGCTCCTGCACGCGGTCGCTGTCGGGGGTCGCCTCTAGCGTGGGGGTGTGTTCGTCGTCCACGCCCTGCACTCCCCCACCCGGGGCGTCCTGCTGTGGGCGGAGGACGGCGAGCGCACCCCCCGCACCGACCGCCGGTCGCTGCGCACGGCGCGGCCGCACCCGTTCGCGGTGCCGTCGGACGAGCTGGCCGCGATCCATCCGGGCAAGCCGGCGTCGGTGACGGTGCTGCTGCCCTCGCACCCGTCGGGCCCGCAGGACTCCCCCGGCCTGGTCCGGTCCCGGCCGCGCACCCGGAGCCGGGGCACGCCGACGCTGGCGCCGTGGACGTTGCCCGCGGTCGTCGTCGACCCCTCCGAGCTGACCGACCCCTCCGACGAGGTCCGCTACGGCGCCGGGTTCGCCCACCTCGCCGACCTCGCCCGGCTGGCCGAGGAGCTCGCGGCCCGCGGCCGGGTGCTGCCGGTGCTGCTCACCGAGTCCGGCCGGCCCGCGGCGCGCTGGCGCCCGGTCGTCCAGGGTCTCGACGCGGTCGCCCGCGCCGACCTGGTGCGGCGGCTGCCCCCGGTCGCACGGGCCGAGCAGCGTCGCCCCGGCGACGTCGCCGGGCAGGACCCGGACACCCTGGTCGACGCCGCGCTGGCCCGGTTCACCGACGCCGCCGTCCGCGAGCGGCTGGGGCGCAGCGCCGCGATGCCCGTCCCGCTGCCCGCCCGCGCGGACGCCCCGGCGTCGCTGCTGCACGCGCTGACCGGCCCGTCGGCGGACCTGCCCGCGACCGGTGCCGGGCTGCGGGTGCTGCGCGAGGCACTGGCCGTTTGGGACGACGTCGGCCGTGAGCAGCCCGGCGCCGCCACCGCGCTGTTCCGGCTCGCCGAGGTCTCCACCCTGCACGACCCGGCCGACCCCGGCCCGGACCTCGACGACCAGACCGGCGACGGCACCCGGTGGGAGCTCCAGTTCGCGCTGCGCTCCACCGAGGACCCGAGCCTGGTGTTCGACGCGGCCGGCGTGTGGGCCGGGGAGGCCGACGCCCTGGTCTCCGGCGCGCAGGACGTGCTGCTGGCCGAGCTGGGGCGGGCCGCGCAGGTGCTGCCCGGGCTGGTGCCCGCACTGCGCCGGGCCCGCCCGACCGGGCTCGAGCTCGACGTCACCGGCGCCCACCGGTTCCTCACCCGGGACGCACCCGCGCTGCTCTCGGCCGGGTTCGGGGTGGCGCTGCCGCGCGGCTGGGACGGGCGCCGCCCGCTGGGGCTGCGGCTGTCGGCGTCGTCGGCCCCGGCGCCGGGGGTGATCACCCGCGGCGGGCTGGGCCGTGACGAGCTGGCGGAGTTCCGCTGGTCGCTCGCCGTCGGCGACGAGGAGCTGGGCGAGTCCGAGATCGCCGCGCTGGTGGCGGCGAAGGCGCCGCTGGTCCGGCTGCGCGGGCGCTGGGTCGCCGTCGACGCCCAGGCGCTGGCCCAGGGGCTGGACTTCCTGCGCCGCCACCGGGACCGGCCGCCCACCGTCGGCGAGGTGCTGGCCGCGGCCCGTGGTGAGGCGGGCGCCCCGCTTCCGGTGACCGACGTGTCCGCCCGCGGGCACCTCGGGGGGCTGCTGGAGGGCACCGCCGAGGCGACGCTGACGCCGGTGCCGTCGCCGCCGGGGTTCACCGCGACGCTGCGCCCCTACCAGGAGCGCGGGGTGGCGTGGCTGGCGTTCCTGTCGTCGCTGGGGCTGGGGGCGTGCCTGGCCGACGACATGGGGCTGGGCAAGACCGTCCAGCTGCTGGCCCTGGAGGCCCACGACCGGTCCGGCGGGCCGACCGGCGCCCCGACCCTGATCGTGTGCCCGATGTCGATGGTCGGCACCTGGCAGCGGGAGGCCGCGACGTTCGCACCCGGCCTGCGGGTGCACGCCCACCACGGGGCCGCCCGCCCGCGCGGCGATGCCCTGCACGCCCGGCTCGGCGAGGCCGACCTCGTCGTCACCACCTACGCGACCGCGACCCGCGACGCCGAGGACCTGCGGGCGTGGCGGTTCCACCGGCTCGTCCTCGACGAGGCCCAGATGATCAAGAACGCACACGCGGCGGCGTCGCGCACGATGCGGTCGTTCGACGCCGGCCACCGGGTCGCGCTGACCGGCACCCCGATGGAGAACCGGCTGGCCGAGCTGTGGTCGGTGATGGACTTCCTCAACCCCGGCGTGCTCGGGGTGCCGGAGGTGTTCCGGCAGCGGTTCGCGGTGCCGATCGAGCGCCACCGCGACGCCGGGACGGCCCGCATGCTGCGCCGGATCACCCGGCCCTACCTGCTGCGGCGGGTGAAGACCGACCCCACGGTGATCGACGACCTGCCGGAGAAGATCGAGATCGTGGCCGACCACCGGCTCACCCGGGAGCAGGCGTCGCTGTACCGGACCGTCGTCGACGACATGATGGAGAAGATCGAGGGCAGCGACGGCATCGAGCGCCGCGGCAACGTGCTGGCCGCGATGAGCAAGCTAAAGCAGGTCTGCAACCACCCCGCGCAGCTGCTGCACGACGGGTCCCCGATCCACCGCAGCGGCGGGCGGCACCGCTCGGGCAAGGTCGCCCGGCTGGAGGAGATCCTGGAGCCGGTGCTCGCCGCCGGGGACCGGGCGCTGCTGTTCACCCAGTACACCGAGTTCGCCGCGATGCTGCGCCCGCACCTGTCGGCGCGGTTCGACACCGAGGTGCTCTACCTGCACGGCGGCACCCCGAAGAAGCGGCGCGACGAGATGGTCGCCCGGTTCCAGTCCGGGGAGGGACCGTCGCTGTTCCTGCTCTCGCTGCGCGCGGGCGGCACCGGGCTCACGCTCACCGCGGCGAACCACGTGATCCACCTGGACCGGTGGTGGAACCCGGCGGTGGAGGACCAGGCCACCGACCGGGCGTTCCGGATCGGGCAGCGGCGCGCGGTGCAGGTGCGCCGGTTCGTGTGCCCGGGGACGGTCGAGGAGCGGATCGAGGATCTGGTCACGGCGAAGCGGTCGCTGTCGGACATGGTGGTGACCGGCGGGGAGGACTGGCTGACGTCGCTGTCGACCTCCGAGCTGCGTGCGGTGTTCGCGCTCGGCTCGGACGCGGTGGCCGACCCCGACGAGGAGACGGGCGACGCCGATGAGTGACCGGCCGTTCTGGGCGCAGGAGGACTTCACCGGTGGGCCGCCGCGCCGCGTCGAGGGCGGGATCCGGATCCACGCGTCGAGGGGCGCGGTCGCCCGGACCTGGTGGTCGGCGCGGTTCCTGGCGGTGCTGGAGCGGCTCGGCGTCGGCGGGCGGCTCTCGCGTGGCCGCAGCTACGCCCGGTCGGGGCAGATCGTGTCCCTCGACGTCGACGCGGGCGCCGTGGTCGCGCTGGTGCAGGGCACCCGGCCGCAGCCGTACCGGGTCCGGATCGGGCTGGGGGTCTGGGACAAGACGCAGTGGCGGCGCGTGGAGCAGGCCCTGGCCGCCGACGCCTGGTACACCGCGGCCCTGCTGTCGGGGACCGTGCCCCCGGAGATCGAGGAGCTGCTCAACGGCCTGGAGCTCTCGTTGTTCCCGGCCGCGGGCGCCGACCTGTCGCAGGACTGCTCGTGCCCGGACCACACGGTGCCGTGCAAGCACCTGGCCGCGGTGTTCTACGTGCTGGCCGAGCGCTGCGACACCGACCCGTTCACCCTGCTCACGCTGCGCGGACGCGACCGGGACACGCTGCTGGAGCGGTTGCGGGCCGAGCGCGACAGTGGCGACGGCCCGTCCGGACCGGCCGGGCCGGCGCCGCTGGCGGACCTGCTGGACAGCTTCTGGGAGGGCGCGGCGGGGTCCGCTCCCCCGCGGCCGCCGGACACCGAGCCGGGCGCGGTGCTGGACCAGGTGCCCGAGCCGTCACTGCGGTCCGGCGGCGGGCGACTGACCGACGCGTTGCGGCCGGTGTACCGGGCGCTGGCCCACCCGGACGCGTGAGGAGCCGGAAATATGTGAGGGCCCGGTCGCCGTGGTCGAGCGACCGGGCCCTCGTCCCGAACTGACGCGCCGCTCCCACCACGAAGCGACACGTGAAACTTAGCCAAGGCTTACCTACGCTGTCAAGCCGTGGGCGGGAGCGGATGCTCCCGGAGAGTCGGGAACCGGCGCCGCCGGGTTCCGCGGGACCGTCGAGACCGACACCGACCCCGGAACGCGGGACGCGGGACGCGGGACGGCCCGGCCGCTGTGGTCGATGCGGCCGGGCCGTGTTTCCCGAACTGACGCGCCGCTCCCACCACGAAGCGACGAGCTGAAGTTAGCCTAGGCTAACCTCAACCGTCAAGAGCGGCACGGGAATCCGGGAGGTCTCAGCCGGCGACGGGCTGGGCGCGGGCCGGGTCGAGGCGGCCGGTGGCGCCGGCGTGGCGCTCGAACCAGATCGTCGTCAGCGGCGGGATGCTCGCGAGCAGGCCGATCACGGTGGTGCGCAGGTCCCAGCGGAACAGCCGCGCGGTCCACAGCGTGACGAGCACGTAGGCGACGAACAGCGCCCCGTGGATCGGCCCCATGACCTGCACCCCGACCTCGGTGGTGGCCAGCACCCACTTGAAGAACATGCCGATCAGCAGGCCGGTCCAGGACAGCGCTTCGGCGATCGCCACGACGCGGAAGGCCTTGGCGACGAGGGACGGGTCGTTCATGACGGTGCTTCCTCCAGGCGGACGGGACGTCGGAGACCACTCTGCCGTATCCCCGGCACCACCTTCTACCGGGTGTCGAAAGACACGCGGTGCGATGAGTCGGCGCGCCGCGACCGGTCGGAGCAGGCAGGGCCCCGCGACCGTGGGGCGCCGACCCGACCGGAGGTGGCATCCGTGCTCGATCTCGCCCCGACCGCCCGCGCCGTCGCCGACGTCGTCGCCGGTGTCCGCGACGACCAGCTCCACGACCCGACCCCCTGCGACGACATGACCGTCGCCGCCCTCCTCGACCACCTGCACGGTCTGGCGTGGGCGTTCCGGGTCGCGGCGCAGAAGTCCCCCGAGGCCGCGGGTACCGCGCCGAGCGCCGACGCCGCGCACCTCGTCGCGGACTGGCGCACCGCGGTCCCGGCCCGGCTCACCGCGCTGGCCGAGGCCTGGCGCGAGCCGACCGCCTGGGAGGGCTTCACCGCCGCGGGCGGGATGGACCTGCCCGCCGAGGTCGCGGGGGTCATCGCGCTCGACGAGCTGGTCCTGCACGGCTGGGACCTCGCCGTCGCGACCGGCAGCCCCTTCACCCCCGACGACGACGCCGTCGCCGCCGTCCTGGAGTTCACCACCGCGATGTCGGAGCCCGGCCAGGAGGCGTCCCGGGCGGGCCTGTTCGGGCCGGTCGTCGCCGTCGGGGACGACGCACCGGCGTTCCACCGGGCGCTCGGCAACAGCGGCCGCGACCCGCGCCGGGGCCGCTGACGCGGGGTAGCGTCGACCGGCGTGGTGACGTCCCCGCACGGCAAGGTCCGCATCGGCGTCGGCTCGGTGGGGCTGCGCGCCACCGACCCCGGCTCGGAGTTCGACGAGTTCGTCGACGCCCTCGAACGCGCAGGCGTCGACTCGCTGTGGCTGCCCGACCTCGTCTCCGCCCCCGGCGTCGACGCGCTGGTCGGCACCACCTGGGCGGCCGCCCGGACCCGGACGCTCAAGGTCGGCACCGGCGTCACGATCCTGCCCGGCCGCAATCCGATGCTGCTCGCGGCCGAGCTCGCGTCACTGGCGGTGCTGGCGCCGAAGCGGATCCTGCCCGCGTTCGGCATCCGGGCGGCGACGCCGTCGGAGCGCCAGCTGTTCCCCGTCCCCGGCACCCGGGCCGCGGTGTTCGAGGAGTCCCTCGTGGTGCTGCGACGGCTGCTGTCCGAGGAGTCGGTGACCCACCACGGCGAGTTCTTCACCCTCGACGACGCGACCGTCGCACCGCGCCCGGCCCGCCCGCTCGACCTGTGGCTGGGCGGGCGCGCCGAGGTCGGCCTGCGCCGGGTCGGCCGGCTCGCCGACGGCTGGCTGGGCAGCTTCCTCACCCCCGACGAGTCCGCCCGCGCCCGCACCGTCATCGAGGCCGCCGCCCGCGACGCCGGCCGGGAGATCGACGACGACCACTACGGCACCAACGTCACCGTCGTGCTGCCCGGCGAGGGGTCCGGTGCCGCCGCCGACCACGCGCTGCACCGGGCCGCCCAGCAGCGGCCCGACGCGGACCCCGAGCAGCTGGTCGCCCGCGGCTGGGACGGCGCCGCCGAGCAGATCCGCCGCCACGTCGAGGGCGGGCTGACCAAGTTCGTGGTGCGCCCCGCCGCCCCGGCGCAGGACTGGGCCCGGTTCCTCGACGAGTTCGTCGCCGAGCTGGGGCCGCTCGAGTCGGACTGAATGTTCCCGAACGGGTGACCGATCACCTACGGTGAGTGAGTGGCCGACTCCCCGCACGGCAAGGTCCGCATCGGTCTCGGCCTCGTCGGGGCCCGCGACCTGCCCACCTTCGCCGACGAGTTCGACGAGCTGCTCCACGCCCTCGACGCTGCCGCCGTCGACTCGCTGTGGCTGGCCGACATCGCGTCGAAGTCGGTGGTCGACCCGATGGTCGGCAGCACCTGGACCGCGGCGCGCACCCGCACCCTGAAGGTCGGCACCAGCGTCACGGTGCTGCCCGGGCGCAACCCGATGCTGCTCGCCTCCGAGCTCGCGTCGCTGGCGGTGCTCGCCCCCCGGCGGATCCTGCCGGTGTTCGGGCTGCAGGCCGCCCAGCCCTGCGACCGGCAGCTGCACCCCGTACCGGGCCGGCGCGCCGCGGTGTTCGAGGAGTCCCTCGTGGTGCTGCGCCGGCTGCTCACCGAGGACTCCGTGACCCACCACGGCGAGTTCTTCACCCTCGACGACGCCGCCGTCCTCCCCCGCCCGGCCGCCCCGCTCGACCTGTGGCTGGGCGGACGCGCCGACGCCGGGCTCCGGCGCGCCGGGCGGCTCGCCGACGGCTGGCTCGCCAGCTTCCTCACCCCCGCCGAGACCGCCCGGGCCCGCGGGATCATCGAGACCGCCGCCCGCGACGCCGGCCGCACGATCGACGACGACCACTACGGCACCAACCTGTGGGTCGCCCCGCCCGGCGCGGACCCCGGCCCCGCCCGGGCGCTCGCCGGGGCCCAGCGTCCGGACGTGGACTGGCGCGACATCGTCGGCGACGGCTGGGACGGCGTCGCCGAGCTGGTCCGCCGGCACGCCGACGGCGGCCTCACCAAGTTCGTGGTGCGCCCGACCGGCCCGGTGGCGGACTGGCCGGGGTTCCTCGACCGGTTCACCACCGAGCTCGGGCCGCTGCAGTCCGGCTGAGCGCCGCGGTGCGGCGCCGGGTCAGCGCGTCGTCCAGATCCCCCCGTCGACCGGCAGCACCGCGCCGGTCACGTAGGACCCGGCGGCCCCGGCCAGGAACAGCGTCGCCCCGACGACGTCCGAGGGCTTCCCCAGGCGTCCGAGCGGGGTGGAGTCGGCGATCTCGTCGCCCGCCGCCTCCAGCGTGGCGCGCATCATCCGCGACGGGAACGGACCCGGCGCGATCGCGTTCACGGTGATCCCGCGCCCGGCGAGGTCGCGGGCCAGCACCCGGGTCAGCTGGTGCACCCCGGCCTTGCTGGCCGAGTAGCTGTAGTTCGGCAGCTCGGGGACGCGCAGCCCGTCGATGCTGCCGATGTTGATCACCCGGGCCGGGTCCTCGGCCGACCCGGCGGCCTCCAGCAGCGGCAGGAACGCCCGGGTCAGGAAGAACGGCGCCTTCAGGTTGAGGTCGAGCACCTTGTCCCAGGCGTGCGCCGGGAACTCCTCCAGCGGCGCACCCCAGGTCGCGCCGGCGTTGTTGACGAGCAGGTGCACCCGCTCCTCGCGCTCCCCGACCTCGGCGGCCAGCCGGACGCACTCGTCCTCCGACGACAGGTCCGCGGCGATGCCGGTGCCGCCGATCTCTGCGGCGGTGTCGGCGCAGGCGTCGGCCTTGCGGCTGGACACGTAGACCCGCGCCCCGGCCTCGGCGAGACCGCCCGCGATCATGCGGCCGATGCCGCTGGTGCCGCCGGTGACCACGGCCACCCTGCCGCGGACGTCGAACAGTTCGGTGATCATGACGCACGCTAACCGGAGAGCTGGCACCCTCGCAGGCATGACCCGTTCCCGCGACCGCGACGACCGGGGCCGTGCCCGCAACGCCCGCCCCCGCGACGCCGCCGGGCGTCCGCTCCCGCACGGCGCACCCGGCGTCGAGCGGGTGCCCGAGGACCTGGTGCTCTCCCCCGCCGACGCCGTCACCGAGGCCCAGCGGCTGCTCGACTCGGGCCTGCCGTTCAACGCCCACGAGATCCTCGAGGGCGCCTGGAAGGACGCGGGCGACGACACCCGCGACCTGTGGCGGGCGCTGGCGCAGCTCGCGGTCGGGCTGACCCACGCCCAGCGCGGCAACGCCCGCGGCGCCGTCGCGCTGCTGCGCCGCGGCGCGGAGGGCGTCCGGCTGTGGCGGGTGCTCGACGTCGCCGTCCCGGCCGGGCTGGACCTCGACGGGCTGGTCGCGCACACGGACGCCCTCGCCGACGACGTCGAACGCGACGGTGCCGGCGCCGTCACGGCGGCGCGGCTCGCCCCGCGACTGCGCGGGACCCGGGCGCCGGGGAACCCGGGAGCCTGATCGCCGCGCGGCCGCGCGCCGGGAGCCACCCGCCGGGGAGTCCGACGCCACCCCACGACGTCCGTGACTCCGGCCCGTCCCCCGGGCCACCATGGGGCCGTGCCCCTCCACCTCGTGTCCCGCCCCGCACACTGACGGTGGCCGCCCGTCCCACCTCCCGGTCCTGGCCCCGCGCGCTGCTGCGTGAGGCCCGGTCGCTGCCCACGCTGGCGCTGCTCGGGCTGATCGCCGTCGTCGGTGTCCCGCTGGTGATCCTGCTGACGCCGGAGAACCACGTCGAGGTGTTCGGTCAGGACGTCGGCGTGGGCGCCCGGGTGCCGCCGCTGACGCTGTCGGGGCCCGCGCAGATCGCCCAGCTCGGCAACGCCGAGTTCGACCTCACGACCGTGCAGGTGTGGGGTCCCATCCGGCCGCGGCTGTCGATCGGGCCGTTGAAGCGGCCCGCCGACAACGGCCCGGTGCTAGGCCCGCACACCGTCGACGGCGCGGGCGACGCGGTCCGCGACCTCGGTGAGGGGTTCGTGACCTGGTACCTGTGGGGCGCCGCGGGCATCGTGCTGGTCGCGCTGCTGGGCAGCGGGCTGATGGCGACCGCGCGGCTGCTGCTGGCGCTGCGCCGGACCCGCACCCGCCGGTACCGGCCGGTGCACTGGGACGACCTGGCCGGGCCGATCGGGCGGATGACCGTCGTCGCGGTGACCGCGTCGGTGCTGCTGTGGGCGGGCGCCGGGGTCGCCGCGCTGCACGGCACCCTCACCGGTCTGGGGCGGGTCACCTCGCTGACCGACCTGGTCGGGGCGGCGACGGTCACCCCGTCGCCGGTCGGGCCCGCGGTCACCGGGGTCGCGGGCGCGGTGATCGGGGACTCCCGCGCGGCCCGGATCGGCGGCCCGCCGCTGCGGCAGGACGACGGCACGGTCACCGACGAGGACCGCGCCTGCGGGCGCAGCACCGACTCCACCGCCGCCGAGCTGGCCCGGCTGCGCGGCGAGGACGTCCTGAACCTGGCCTGCGTCGGGGCGGGCGTCGCGACCGGGCTGCGCGGGCCGCAGCTGCGCGAGGGCGTCACCGTCGACCCGCAGGTCGGGCGGCTCAAGCAGGTCCGGAACCTGCAGTGGGTGGTCGTCGCGGTCGGCCCGAACGACCTGGCCTGGTCGGACTTCCTGCTGTACTGCTACGGCCTCGCCACCTGCGACGACCGGCTCTCCGACGGCGAGTTCGAGTCCCGCCTCGCCGGGTTCGCCCGCGACGTCGGCGCCCTGTTCACCGACCTCGACACGCTGCCGGGGCGCCCGCGGGTGGTGGTCACGCTGTCCTACGACCCGTTCCCGGCCCGGTTCGACCCGACCTGCGCGGACATGCGCGGCCCGGCCGGCACCCCGGGGCTGGACCAGGCCAAGCTGGACCTGCTCGCCGAGCGGAACCGCCGGCTCAACGACGTGCTGGCCGACGGCGCCGCCCGCTTCGGGTTCAGCACCGCCGCGCCCGCCCTGGCGCCGCTGTGCGACCCGGACCGCGACCGGATGCCGCCGGACATCATGGGGCTCGCCACCCCCGACCCGTTCCACCCGACGGCGGTCGGCTCGCTGCGGATCGCGGCGTCGGCGGCGACGGCGCTGGCCGGTCCGCGCCCCACCGGGACGCCGTGACCCGCCGCCGGGCCGCTCAGGCGTCGGCGTCGCGCAGCACCCGCAGCGCGTTGCGGTGGGCCAGCTTCGCCAGGTCCTCCGCGCTCCACCCGCGGTCGGCGAGCGCGTCGAGCAGCCGCGGGTAGGTGGAGACGTCGGAGAGCTCGTCGGGCAGCTCGGTGGTGCCGTCGAAGTCGCCGCCGATGCCGACGTGGTCGATCCCGGCGGCTTCGCGCAGGTGCTCGACGTGCGCGACGACCTCGGCGAGGGTCGCGCGGGGCTGCTCCGGACCGTCCCAGCCCGCGATGAACCGGTTCCGGGCGGCGAGGTCGCGGTGGTCGGCCCCGGCGTCGGCCATCGCCTCCCGGACCCGCCCGTCCCACGCGGTCACGGCGGTGGAGACGAAGCGGGGCACGAACGTCGCCATGACCACGCCGCCGTTGCCGGGCAGGGCCTCCAGCACGTCGGCGGGGACGTTGCGCGGGTGGTCGGTGACGGCGCGGGCGCCGGAGTGGGTGAACAGCACCGGCCGGGTGGTGACGGCGAGGGCCTGGCGCATCGTCGTCGGTGCGACGTGCGAGAGGTCGACGATCATGCCGATGCGGTTCATCTCGGCGACGACCCCGCGGCCGAACTCCGACAGCCCGTCGTGGCGGGGCGTGTCGGTGGCCGAGTCGGCCCAGTTGTTGTTCAGGTTGTGGGTCAGGGTCAGGTAGCGGACCCCGAGCCCGCGCAGGACCCGCAGCACGGCGAGGGAGTCGGCGATGCAGTGCCCGCCCTCGGCCCCCATCAGGGAGGCGACCCGCCCGGAGCCGACGACGGCGTCGACGTCGTCGGCGGTGTCGGCGAACGCCAGGGCGTCCGGGTGGGCCGCGAGCAGCCGCCGCACCCGGTCCACCTGGTCGAGCACCGCGGTGACGGCCTCGTCGTGGCCCAGCTCGCCGGGCACGTAGACCGACCAGAACTGGGCGCCGACCCCGCCGGCCCGCAGCCGCGGGAGGTCGGTGTGCAGCCGCGGGTCCCCGGCGGCGACGTCCGGCTCGCGGGCCGGGTCGCCGCCGGAGAGCTCGCGCAGCGCCCAGGGCAGGTCGTTGTGTCCGTCGAGTACGTAGACCATGCCCCGGAGCCTGCCAGGGCTCAGTAGCGGATGACGCCCCGGATGTTCTTGCCCGCGTGCATGTCCTCGTAGGCCGTCGCGACCTGGTCCAGGGTGTAGGTGGTGGTGACCAGCTCGTCGAGCTTCAGCGCGCCGGCGCGGTAGAGCTCCAGCTGGCGCAGGATGTCCCAGTTCGGGTTGGACATGCCGAACATCGCGCCCTGGATCCGCTTCTGGAACAGGGTGACGTCGGCCAGCGACACCGGCAGCGGCTCGGTCGAGTTGATGTCGCCGAGCGCGGTGACGACGACGGTGCCCGCCTTGCGGATCGACGCCATCGCCTGTCCGATGTGGTCGGGCTTCACGACGCCGACGGTGACGACGGTCTGGTCGGCGCCCTGACCGTTGGTGAACTGCTTCGCGATCTCGGTGGCCTCCTCCATCGTCTCCACCGCGTGCGTGGCGCCGAGCTCCTGGGCCTTCTCGCGCTTCAGCGCGACCGGGTCGACGGCGATGATGTTCGCGGCGCCCGCGTGCGAGGCACCCTGGACCGCGTTGATGCCGATGCCGCCGATGCCCATGACGATCGTGGTGTGGCCCGGCTGCACGCCGCCGGCGTTGACCGCGGAGCCCCAGCCGGTGCCGACGCCGCAGCCGACCAGGCAGGCGACCTCGAGCGGGATGTCGTCGGGGACCTTCACGCAGGAGTCCTCGGAGACAACGGTGGTCTCGCAGAAGGTCGAGATGCCGCACATCTGGCCGACCGGGGTGCCGTCGTCGGCGAGCCGCAGGCGGGTGGTGGGCTCCTCCCAGCGGGTGCCGGCGAGCAGACCCGCGCCGAGGTCGCAGAGGTTCTGCATGCCGCTGGCGCACCAGCGACAGTGCCCGCAGGAGGGCAGGAACGAGAAGACGACGTGGTCGCCCTCCTTGAGGCCCTTCTTGTTCGCCCCGGCGCGGGTGACGATGCCGGAGCCCTCGTGGCCACCGGCGAACGGGTAGGTGCCGACCGGGATGTCCCCGGTGGCGATGTGGTCGTCGGAGTGGCACAGCCCCGACGCGACCATCTTGACCTCGATCTCGCCGGGGCGCGGCTCGTCGAGTTCGAGGTCGACGACCTCGTACTTGCCCGGAGCGCTCCGGACGATTGCTCCACGGGTGTGTCCCACGGTGGTTCACCTCAGACGTCGTCGTCCAACAGGATGCGCACGCGACGATATGAGCCCGGTCACTCCAGGGGAAGTGCCACACGCAGATCGCGGGACACCGTTCGCCTGTAGACCGTGTCGCTAACGGGGCATCCGACGCCAGACGGCGCGGGGCAGCAGCCGCAGCCCGAGGAACAGCAGCCGCAGGGTGCCGGGCACCCAGACGTCGGCGTTGCCCCGCCCGCGCCGGACCGCGCGCACCGTCGCGTCGGCGACCTGCGCGGGCGTCGACGACAGCGGCGCCGGGCTCATCCCCTCGGTCATCCGGCCGACGACGAACCCCGGGCGGATCAGCACCAGCCGCACCCCGGTCCCGTGCAGCGCGTCGGCCAGGCCGGAGGCGAACCCGTCGAGCCCGGCCTTGGCGCTGCCGTAGACGTAGTTGGCGCGCCGCACCCGCACGCCGGCCACCGAGGAGTAGACGACCAGCGTCCCGCTCCCCTGCGCGCGCAGCACCTGGGCCAGCTCGGTGAGCAGGTGCACCTGGGCGAGGTAGTCGGTGTGCACGATCGCGGCGGCGTGCGCGGCGTCGGTCTCGGCGCGGGCCTGGTCGCCGAGGATCCCGAACGCGACGACGGCGACGTCGATCCGCCCGTGGCGCGCCGTCACGTCGTCGAGCAGCGGGCGGTGGCCGGCGAGGTCGTCGGCGTCGAAGGCGACGGTGTCCACCGCGGCGCCCGCGGCCCGGACCCGGGCCGCCTCCGCGGTCAGCGCCTCCGGGCGGCGCGCGGCCAGCACGACCGTGTCGGTGTCCCCGGCCGCGAGCCGTTCGGCGACCTCCAGCCCGATCTCGCTGCGACCACCCAGGACCAGGACCGTGCGCTCCGAACCACCCACACGGTGCAGCCTCCCACCCGGTGGCGGACCATCGTCGCCATGGGGTCGGACGGGGAAGCCGGTGCGGTGTACGACTCGGTGCTCGACGCGGTCGGGGCCACCCCGCTGGTCCGGCTGCGCCGCATCGTGCCCGAGGGGTCGGCGCAGGTCTGGGTCAAGACCGAGTGGACCAACCCGGGCGGCTCGGTGAAGGACCGCGCCGCGCTGGCGATGGTGCTCGACGCCGAGGAGTCCGGGGCGCTGCGCCCGGGCGGCACGATCGTCGAGGGCACCTCGGGCAACACCGGCATCGGCCTGGCGATGGTCGCCGCCGCCCGCGGCTACCGGGCGGTGTTCGTGGTGCCGGACCGGACCACCGCCGAGAAGCAGGCGCTGCTGCGTGCCTACGGCGCCGAGGTCGTCCGCACGCCGGGACTGGTGCCCCAGGACGACCCGCGCCACGTGCGACGGCTGGCCGGCCGGATCGCCGCCGAGACCTCCGGCGGCTGGCTCGCCGACCAGTACGACAACCCGGCCAACCCGGCCGTGCACGAGCGGACGACCGGCCCGGAGATCTGGGCGCAGACCGGCGGCCGGGTCACCCACCTCGTCGCGGGGGTGGGGACCGGCGGCACCCTCACCGGCGCCGGCCGGTACCTGCGCCGGCACGGCGTCACCGTCGTCGCGGCCGACCCGTGGACCTCCCGCTACGGCGGCGGCGACGGCAGCCCGTACTACGTCGAGGCCGTCGGCCACTACCTGCACCCGCTGACCGGCACCGACACCTGGCCGCGGGTCTACGACCCGGCGGTGCACGACCGCGTCGAGCGGATCGGCGACGGCGACTCGCTGCGCACGGTGCGCAGCCTCGCCCGGTCCGAGGGTCTGCTGGTCGGCGGCTCGTCGGGGACGGCGGTGGCCGCGGCGCTGCGTGTGGCCGTCGAGGCCGGGCCGGACGCGGTGGTCGTCGCGGTGCTGCCCGACTCCGGGCGGATCTACCTGTCGAAGTACTTCGACGACGACTGGCTGACCCGCCTCGGGTTCCTCGACGCCGTCGCCGGGCCGCGGGTGCGCGACACGGTCGGCCCGTACGCGCCGGGGCTGCTCGTCGCCCCGGCCACGACGACCGTCGCCGCGCTGCTCGCGGCCCTGGACCGGGCGGGCCCCGGCGGCGCGGTCCCGGTGGTGCTGCCGCGCGAGACCGACGCCGTGACCTGGTCGGCACCGGACGTCATCGGCAGCGTGCGGCCCGCCGACCTGGTGGGACTGCGCCCCGACGAGCGGGTCGGGGCGCACGCCGGTCCCCCGCCCGCGACGGTCGGCCACGGCGGGTCCACCGCGGCCGCGACCGCGCGGCTCGACGCCGCCGCCGTCGGCCAGCACGACGCCGTCCTGGTGCTGGTCGACGGCCGTGCGGTCACCCAGGTGCGCCGCGACCGGCTCGGCGGCCACCCCGCCTGAGGCCGGTGTGGGTCCGCTCACACCGGACCGGGCGGGGATGGGCGGGGACGGCGCCGTCGTTGTCTGCTGTCACGGGGCGCGCCCGCCGCGTCCGGGAAGGGGACCGTCGTGGACCTCCTGCTGCACCACGGGCTGACCGCGTTCGGGCAGTTCGTGTCGTGGGCCGAGCTCGTCGGGCAGATCGGCGCCATCGCCGTGGTGTTCCTGGCGCGCCGGCGCAGCCTCGCGACCTGGCCGGTGCAGATGGCGGCCTGCGTGCTGCTGTTCACCGTCTACGCCTCGGCACACCTGGGCGGGCTCGCGTTCCGGCAGGTCATCGTGCTGGCCATCTCGGTGTTCGGGCTCGTCGCGTGGCTGCGCAGGCGCGACCCGGTCTACGGCCTCGCGGTCCGCCAGGCGAGCACCGCGCAGCGGCTCGGGCTGGTCGGGCTGCTCGTCGGCGGCACCGTGGTGATGGCGCTGGTCCTCGAGGCGCTCGACGCCAGCTGGGCGCCCTGGCCGGACGCCGCGATCTTCGTCGGCACCGCGGTCGCGTTCCTCGCCCAGGGTCTGCGGTTCATCGAGTTCTGGGTGATCTGGCTGCTGGTCGACGCCGTCGGCGTGCCGCTGCAGCTGGCCTCGGGGCTGTGGTTCTCCGCCGCGGTCTACGTCGTGTTCGCCGGGCTGGTCGTGCACGGCTGGTGGAGCTGGGCGCGGGCCCGGCGCACCGTGGGGGCCGCGCAGCGGGAGCCGTCGCGGGCGGTCTGAGCCCCCACGGGATACTGCTCGGATGAGCACGTCCCCCGTCCGCCGCGCCGCCGTCCTCGGTTCCCCGATCGCCCACTCGCTCTCGCCCGCGCTGCACAACGCCGCCTACACCGCGCTCGGGCTGACCGGCTGGTACTACGACCGGCACGAGGTCGACGAGGCGGGCCTGGCCGGGTTCGTCGCCGGGCTCGGCCCGGAGTGGGCGGGACTGTCGCTGACGATGCCGCTCAAGCGGGTGCTGCTCGACGTCGCCGGCCACGTCGCGCCGGGGGCGGCCGCGATCGGCGCCGGCAACACCCTGGTCTTCGAGGGCACCGGCGCGACCGCGCACAACACCGACGTCACCGGCATCGCGCGCTCGCTGCGCGCCGCGGGCGCGGGCGGCGGGCGCGCCGTGGTGCTCGGGGCGGGCGGGACCGCGCAGGCCGCCGTCGCCGCGCTGCACGACATGGAGGTCGACGCCGTCGACGTCCTGGTCCGCGACGCGGGGCGGACCTCCGCGCTGCGCGGGACGGCCGAGCGGCTCGGCACCGAGGTGACGGTGCACGCGGTGCTCACCGACACGCCCGCCGCGGCGCGGCTGCTCGAGGGCGCCGACGCGGTCGTCTCCACCCTCCCGGCCGGGGCGGCCGACGCACTGGCCGGTGCGCGCTGGCGGCCGGGGACCGTGCTGCTCGACGCCGTCTACGCGCCGTGGCCGACGGTGGTCGCGGGCGGCGCGGCGGCGGCCGGGGCGCGGATCGTGTCCGGCCTGGAGATGCTGCTGCAGCAGGCGGTCGCGCAGGTCGAGCTCATGACCGGGCGTCCCGGTCCGGAGGCCGCCATGCGCGAGGCGCTCGACGCGGCCGTGCTCGCCCGCAGCTGAGCCCCCGGCCCGGCGGCGCCACGGCCCGGGTGGCGCTGCTCAGGCCCTGATGATTCTCGGCGAGCGGAGCGCCGCGGGCGGGACGACCATGACGGTCGTGGAGGAGAAGAGCTGCGTGGTCTGCGGGCGGCGGATCGAGTGGCGGAGGAAGTGGGCCGACGACTGGGAGCAGGTGCGTTACTGCTCCCAGGGCTGCCGCAGGCGCAAGGTCCGCCCGGTCGACTCCGAGCTGGAGTCGGCGATCACCGGGCTGCTCGACCGCAGGAAGGGCGGGGCGACGATCTGCCCGTCCGACGCGGCCCGCGCCGTCGACCCCGACGGCTGGCGCGATCTCATGGAGCCGGCGCGGATGGCCGCGCGCCGGCTCGTCGACGCCGGGCGGGTCGAGATCGTGCAGTCCGGCCGGGTCGTGGACCCGTCGACGGCGAAGGGCCCGATCCGGATCCGCCGGGTGCCCGGCTGAGCGTCGTGCCAGGCTGAGACCGTGCCCCGCGACACCTACACCCACGGCCATCCGGGCGTCGTCGTCCGGTCGCACGCGGCCCGCACCGCGGAGAACTCGTGCGCCTACCTGCTGGACCGGCTCACGCCCGGCACCAGCCTGCTCGACGTCGGCTGCGGCCCCGGCAGCATCACCGCCGACCTGACCGAGCGGGTCGCGCCCGGCCGGGTCCGCGGCGTCGAGGTGGTGCCCGGACCGCTGGAGCAGGCCCGCGCCGGTGCCGCCGCCCGCGGCCTGGACGTGGAGTTCGCCGTCGACGACGGCTACGCCCTGTCCGACCCGGACGGCACCTGGGACGTCGTGCACGCCCACCAGGTGCTCCAGCACGTGTCCGACCCGGTCGCGGTGCTGCGCGAGATGGGCCGGGTCGCCCGGCCGGGCGGCCTGGTCGCCGCCCGCGACGCCGACTACGCCGGGTTCCACTGGTGGCCGCACGACCCGCGGCTGGACCGCTGGCTGGAGCTGTACCGGGCCGTCGCCCGCGGCAACGACGCCGAGCCCGACGCCGGACGACGGCTGCTCGGCTGGGCGCACGCGGCCGGGTTCACCGAGGTGACGCCGTCGGCGTCGGTCTGGTGCCACGCGACCCCGGAGGCCCGCGCCGCCTGGGGCGGGATGTGGGCCGACCGCATCCACACCGGCGTCGGGCGGATGGCCGTCGAGCGCGGGCTGGCCGGGGAGTCCGAGCTGGACGGGATCTCCGCGGCGTGGCGGGAGTGGGCGGCGCACCCCGACGGCTGGATCGTCATCCCGCACGGCGAGGTCCTCTGCCGGGTGCCCGACCGGCCCTGAGCCGCCCGGGTCAGGCGCGGCGGTGCAGGGCGACCACGTAGTCGCCGCCGGACCAGGGTGCACGGTCCCAGGTGGACCACCGCGCGACCGGGTCGAGCCCGGCGGCGGCGCACCAGGCGTCGTGGTCGTCGGGGGTGGGCCAGCCCGGCTGCGTGGCGAACCCGGCCAGCAGCAGGCCGTCCGGACGCAGGTGCCGGGCACAGCCCGCGACCACCCCCGCGCGGTCCTCGGCGTAGGGGATCACGTTGCCCGCCAGCACGACCAGCCCGAACCGCTCGGGCAGGTCCAGGGTCTCCAGACCGGTGGTGACCCAGCGCAGCGCGGGCGCCTTGGCCCGCGCCGCGGCGATCATGTCCGGGTCCGGGTCGACGCCGACGACCGCGACGCCGCGCCGGTCCAGCTCGATCGCGACGCGGCCGGTGCCGCAGCCGCCGTCGAGGACGGGGCCGTCCCCGCGCAGCGCGCAGACCAGGTCGGCCTCGCCGTGCGGGTTCTTCCCGGCCGCGGCCATCGCCGCCCACCTGCGGTCGTAGTCGTCGAGGTCGACCCGGCCGCGCCAGACCTCCCAGTCGTCGGGGAGCCCGCCGGGGCCCGGCTCCGCGGGGTCGGCGCGGGGTCCGCTGTGGTCGTGCGGGGCGTGGTCGTGCGGGGCGTGGTCGGGCACCCCCGCAGGTTAGGCGGCGACCCCGGAGCCCAGCCGACCGCGCAGCCACCGGCCGACGCCCGCCCCGCGCAGGCACGGGTGGAGCACCACGACGGGCTCGGGCACGCCGGCGTCGGTGCCGAGCAGCGCGGCCACGCCGACCAGGTCACCGGCGGCGGTGCGCAGCAGCAGCGCCGGTGCGGCGACGGGCGCCAGCAGCCCCGCGAGGTCGGCGGCCGTCCAGTCCACGGCCGGTTCCCCGGCCAGGCAGGTCCGCAGCAGCACGTCGAGCTCGGCGGTCTCCTCCCCCGACGCGGGTTCCGCGACGAGCTCGGCCCCGCCGGGCAGCAGCACCGTCTCCCGGGGCGGCGGGGTCGCCGCGCCCGCGCGCAGGAACGCCTCCCCGCGGGCCCGCTCGGTGACGGTGAACGGCGCCCAGTCCCGGCAGGCCAGCACCGGCGGGCCGGCCGGGGCGGTGAGCTCCAGGACGTGCGTGCCGGCCGCGACCGGGCCGGTGCCGACCTCGTCGGCGTGCAGGAGCGCGGCGAGACCGTCGAACAGCCCGTCCCGGCCGCGGGCGGCGGCCACGAGGTCGAGCGCCCGGGTGGGCCCGTCGACCAGCTCGTGCGGGTCGGCCGGGGTGACCTGCACGGTGTCCGGGCCGGACCCGCGCAGCCGTCGCCGGATCACCCGCGACAGCCGGTCCGCGGTCACCCCGCCGCCGACGAGCATCTCGTCGACGACGGTGCCCGCGTCGCGGCCGTGCACCGACAACGACAGGATGTTGCCGCCGACCTCGGCGACGGCCGCGGTCAGCCGGGCCAGCGCACCGGACTCGTCGGGCAGCCGGACGCGGACCTTGAGCAGCGGCGCCGGTCCCGGCTCGGCCGCGGTGCCGAGGACCGCCGGGTCGAGGTCCGCCGGGCCGGGCTCCGTCGAGCCGGGGTCCGCGGCGTCCACGACCCGCAGCACCGGCGGGACGGACGGGCCGTCGACGAGGGTCTGCCCGGGGCCGACGGCGGCGTGCCCGGCCGCCCGCAGCGCGGCCCACATCGTCACCTGGTTCGCGGTGAGCACCGGCTTGCCGAGCTCGCGCTCCAGCCCGGCGATCGCGTCGTAGGTGGGCAGGTTGGTGCAGGAGACGAAGACCGCCTGCGCGTCGGGGTGGTCCGCGGCGCGCACGGCCGCGGCGACCTGCTCCGGGGTCGTCGTCCAGATGTGGCCGAGCAGGCCCAGGCCGTGCCGGGCGACGGTGTCGACCCCGGACCCGGCGAGGAAGTCGGCGAGCAGCCCGGTGAGGTCGTCGACGTAGGGGGTGGCGACGGCGAGCCGGGTGACCCCCAGCTCGGCGCACGCCGCGACCAGCGACCCCGCCGTCGTGACCGCCGCCGGCGCGCCCGCGGCCAGCACCGCCTCGCGCAGCGCGGCCTCCCCCGCCACGCCACCGACGAAGCTGCCCGAGGTGCACGAGTACGCGACCACGGCGGGCCCCGGGGTCAGCACGTCGCGGGCGGCCCGCCGGACCATCGCCGGGTCGGAGATCAGCCGGGCCTGCGCGGCGTCGGCCGGGGTCGCGACGAACGGCGTGCGGGTCACGTGCAGGGTGACCCGCTCCGGGACCCACCGCCACATCTCACGGTCGAGGGCGAAGTCGTACGGCACGACCACACCCACCCGGTCCCGATCCCGCGGGGACGACAGCTCACCCATACCGGCCTCCATGACGCAACGATCACCGTCCATCGTTGCCGCCACGGGTCGCGGCGGTTTCGCGATGGTGAGGACGCCCGCCGGAGGCCGTGTGGGTACTGCCCGTTCTCGATCGTCCTGCCCGCAGGATGCCAGCGGTGGCGGCTCCGTGACCTCCGTGCCACGCCGACCGGCGCCTGCGGTGCGCCGAGTGCGCTACGCGCCGGCCCAGCCGCGCGGGTCGGACTCCGGGCGCGTCGCGACCGCGCGCAGGAACGCCTGGGCCCGGGCCACCTCGGTGACGGTGAACGGCGCCGCCCGCCGGGCGACCAGCCGGGTGCCGTCGGGCGCGGTCAGCTCCAGGTCGTGCTCGTCGCGCGCACCCGGCTCGTCCGGGCCCGGCGTCCGGACGCCCGACGCGCCGAGCAGCGCGGCGACCCCGTCGGCGGGGCTCTGACCGGCGGCGACGATGTCCAGTGCCCGGGTGGGCGGGTCGACCAGGTCGTGCGGGTCGGCGGTCATGACCAGGACCCCGCCGTCGGGGGCCGCCCCGCAGACCGCCACCGACAGCTCGCCGACGCTGCACGGCCCGGACACCAGCAGCTCGTCGACGACGGAGTGCGCGTCCTGACCGTGCACCGACAGGGCGAGGATGTTGCAGCGCACCTGCGCCAGCGCCGCCGTCAGCCCGGCCAGGGCACCGGGTTCGTCGGGCAGCCGAACCCGCACCCGGTAGAGGCCGTTGGTCGTCCCGGGATCGGTGCTCATCACCACCAGCCTGCGGGACCGATGTTGCGGCCCTGTGTCGGGGCGGTGTCGGGTGCGTCGCGGCCGGCGCGCCCGTCCGCCGGGCGCGCCGGCCACGCGGGTCAGCCGCAGACCGCCCCGTCGGCCGCCGACGACACGAGCTTCGCGTACTTGCCCAGCACCCCGCGCCGGTTCGTCGGCTCCGGGCACGTCCACTCCGCGCGCCGCCGCTCCAGTTCGGCGGGCTCGACGCCGATGTCGATCGTGCGGGCCTTCATGTCCAGGGTGACCGTGTCGCCGTCGTGGACGAGCGCGATCGGTCCGCCGTCGGCGGCCTCGGGCGAGACGTGCCCGACGCACAGCCCCGTCGTCGCACCGGAGAAGCGGCCGTCGGTGACCAGCAGGACGTCCTTGCCGAGGCCCGCGCCCTTGATCCGCCCGGTGACGGCGAGCATCTCCCGCATCCCGGGCCCGCCGCGGGGGCCCTCGTAGCGGATCAGGACGATCGTGCCGGGCCCGATCTCGCCGGCGTCGACGGCGTCGAGCGCGCCCTGCTCGCCGTCGAAGACGCGGGCGGTGCCGGTGAAGGTGGCGGCGTCGAACCCGGCGGACTTGACGACGGCGCCGTCGGGCGCGAGCGAGCCGCGCAGGATCGTGAGGCCGCCGGTGGGGTGGATCGGGTCGGCGAGGTCGTGGATGACCGAGCCGTCGAGGCCCGGCGGGTCGAGCTCGGCGAGGTTCTCCGCGACCGTGCGGCCGGTGACGGTGCGGGCGTCGCCGTGGATGAGGCCCGCGTCGAGCAGTGCCTTCATCACCACCGGTACGCCGCCGACCTGGTCCACGGCGTACATGAGGTGCCGCCCGAACGGCTTGACGTCGGCCAGGTGCGGGATCCGGTCGCCGACGGTGTTGAAGTCGTCCAGGGTCAGCGGCACCTCGGCCTCGCGGGCGATGGCGAGCAGGTGCAGCACCGCGTTGGTGGACCCGCCGAAGGCCATGACGACGGCGATCGCGTTCTCGAAGGCCTCGCGGGTCAGCACCGACCGCGCCGTCAGTCCCTGCGCGATCATGCCGACCGCGGCCTCGCCGGAGGCGCGGGCGACGCCGTCGCGGCGACGGTCCACCGCGGGCGGGCTGGCCGAGCCGGGCAGCGCCATCCCGAGCGCCTCGGCGGCCGCGGCCATCGTGTTCGCTGTGTAGAAGCCGCCACAGGCACCCTCCCCCGGGCACATGGCCCGTTCCAGGGTGTCGAGCTCGTCGGGGGTGATCAGGCCGCGCGCGCACGCCCCGATGCCCTCGAACGCGTCGCCGATGTTGACCTCCCGGTCACCGACCCGGCCCGGCATGATCGATCCGGCGTAGACGAACACCCCGGCGAGGTCGAGCCGGGCCGCGGCCATCAGCATCCCGGGGAGCGACTTGTCGCAGCCGGCCAGGAGCACCGTCCCGTCGAGCCGCTCGGCCTCGACGACGGTCTCCACCGAGTCGGCGATGATCTCCCGGCTGACCAGCGAGTAGTGCATGCCCCGGTGCCCCATCGAGATGGCGTCCGAGACCGAGATCGTGCCGAACTCCATCGGGTAGCCGCCCGCGGTGTGCACGCCCTCCTTCGCCGCGGTCGCGAGCCGCTGCAGCGACAGGTTGCACGGGGTGATCTCGTTCCAGGACGAGGCGATGCCGATCTGGGGCTTGGCGAAGTCGTCGTCGCGCATGCCGACCGCGCGCAGCATGCTGCGGGCGGCGGTGGCGCCGATGCCGTCGGTGACCTGGTGACTGCGGGGCTTGCGGGAACTGGTGGTGGCCATGCGCGCTCCTCGGCCGGACTCCGGTGTCGGGACGGGGCCGATCCTCCCGCACATCACCGGCGCAGGCCCGTTTCCGGCCGCAACGGATAGCTCGTCCGGGCGTATCCGTTGCTACGGGTGATCGTTGGACTCTCCGGCAGCACCGTCATTCACCCGAGAGGACCCGAGCGACACTCATGGCGCACACGAACGAACCCACTCCCCGTAGCACTCGCCGGGTGCGTCGCCGCCGCGCACTGGTCCTCGCGGCCACCGGGCTGGCCACCGGGCTGGTCATCGGGCTGGGCGCCGCGGGCACCGCGGTCGCCGCCGGCACCGGCTCCGGTGTCGCCGGCACCCCGTGCTCGGCGACGGCGAAGGCCTGTGTGGACCTGGAGTCCCAGCAGGCGTGGCTGATGAAGGGCGGGAAGGTCACCTACGGCCCCGTCGACGTCGCCACCGGTGGGCACGGCACGGAGACCCCGACCGGGGACTTCGCCGTCTACGACAAGGACCGCGACCACCACTCCGCCGAATTCGACGGCGCCCCGATGCCGTGGTCGGTCTTCTTCGCCCCCGGCGGCATCGCCTTCCACGAGGGCGACCGCGGCTCCGGGTCCGCGGGCTGCGTGAAGATGCGCAACCAGGACGCGACGGTGTTCTTCGGCAAGCTGGCGCAGGGTGACCGGGTCGAGGTGCGCTGACCCTCCCCCACCGACGACGACAGGGGCCCCGCGCGATCCGCGCGGGGCCCCTGTCGTGTGCCGTGTGTCAGCGGGCGCCGGCGTTGTCCCGGTCGCGCCGCACGTTGGCCTTGCGGCCCTTCAGCGTCGTCGCACCGCGCAGCGAGCGCAGCACGTCGTCCGCGGCGTGCTCGGGCACCTCGACCAGCGAGTGGCGCTCGTGGATCTGGATGGCGCCGATGTCGCGGCCGGACAGCCGGGACTCGTTCGCCAGCGCACCCACGATGTCCTGCGGGCGCACACCGGAGGCACGGCCCGCCGAGACGAACAGGCGGGTCGCCCCGG
This sequence comes from Pseudonocardia sp. ICBG601, assembly GCF_020496245.1. Lineage (NCBI taxonomy): Bacteria > Bacillati > Actinomycetota > Actinomycetes > Pseudonocardiales > Pseudonocardiaceae > Pseudonocardia > Pseudonocardia sp. ICBG601. Next base: position 939,237 of record NZ_JAHLJA010000150.1, read on the forward strand.
CCTTCGGCGGGCGGGCGCCCTGGCCGCGGGCACCGCCCGGACGGCCGTCGCGGTCGCGGCGCGGGCCACGGTCGCCGGGGCCGCTGTCACGGCCACCGCGCGAGCGGACCTGCGGGATCTCGATCTCGTCGTCCGGCACCGAGTTGCCGGCGCGGGCGAGCCGGATCGCCGCGGCGGCGATCGAGGCGAGGTCGTGGTCGCGGGCCAGCTCGACGACGAGCTGCTCCACGCCGTCCTGCGGCGGGGTGTCGGCGTCCTGACCGGCCTGCTCGCGCAGGGCCAGCGCGGTGCGGGCGAGCCGCACGGTGCGCAGGTCCTCCGGCGAGGGCACCGGCGCGCTGGGCACCGACGCCCCGATGAGGCGCTCGATGTTGCGCAGGTGACGCACCGACCCCGGGGTGACCAGGGTGATCGCGACGCCCTCGCGGCCCGCCCGGCCGACCCGGCCGATGCGGTGCACGTAGGACTCCGGCGACGACGGCACGTCGTGGTTGACCACGTGGGTCAGCGAGTCGATGTCGAGACCACGGGCCGCAACGTCGGTGGCGACCAGCAGCTCGGTGCGGCCGGCGCGCAGGCGCTCGACGACCCGGGTGCGGTGCTCCTGGTCCATGCCGCCGTGCAGCGCCTCGGCGCGCAGGCCGCGCGCGGTGAGGGTCTCGGTGACGGCGTCGACGTCGGCGCGGGTGCGGCAGAACACGATCGCCGCGGTCGGCTGCTCCATCTCGAGCACCCGGCCCAGCGCGACGGTGACGTGGCTGCGCGGCACGTGGTACGCGGTCTGGCGGACCTTGGGGGCCTCGCCCTCGGGCGTGGCCTCCTTCTTGATCCGGATGTCGGTCGGGTCGCTCAGGTGGGTCCGCGCCAGGCTCTGGATGCGGCCCGGCATGGTCGCCGAGAACAGCACGGTCTGGCGGCCCCGCGGCGTCGCGCCGAGGATCGTCTCGATGTCCTCGACGAAGCCCATGTCGAGCATCTCGTCGGCCTCGTCCAGGACGGCGACCTCGATCGCGTCCAGGGCGAGCGCGCCGCGGTTGACCAGGTCGATCGCGCGTCCGGGGGTGGCGACGACGATGTCGACGCCGCGACGGAGCTGGCCCAGCTGCGGGCCGATGGGCGCGCCGCCGTAGACGCAGGCGACCGAGGCGCCGAGCGCGGCACCGTACTTGGAGACCGCGTCGCCGACCTGCATGGCCAGCTCACGGGTCGGGGCGAGCACCAGGCCGAAGGGCTTGGTGCCGCGGGAGCGCGAGGTGCGGCCGTCAGCCAGGCGCTGCAGCATCGGCAGCGAGAACGCGGCGGTCTTGCCGGTACCGGTGGCGGCCTGGCCCAGCAGGTCGCGCCCGGCGATCAGCGGGCCGATCGCGGCGGCCTGGATCGGGCTCGGCGAGGCGTAGCCCAGCTTCTCGAGGGTGTCGAGCAGCTGCGGCGCGAGGCCCAGGTCGGCGAAGGTCGGGCCGGCGGGGGTGTCGTCGACGGGCTCGTCGGCGGTGTCCGCGTCCTCGGTGTCCGCGTCCTCGGCCACGTCGGCGGAGGGGGTGCCCTCCCCGGCGTCGGTCGTGTCGGGGGTGGTGGCGGCGTCGGCGATCTCGGTGTCGAGCTCGGCGGCGGCGTCGGTGTCCGTCATGGCGGCGGAAGTGGTGATCTCGTCTCCGGAGTCGTTCAGGTCGGGGTGCTGGTCCAGCAGAATGCTCACTCGGTCCTCAAATGGCGCGCGCAGGGGGGTGCGCTGTGTCGTCGGGCGGCTCTCGCCCGCTCTCCCAGCCCGCCAGGCCCGCGTGCGGCATCTCGATCCAGATGATGTGCCGGTGAACCCAGACCTCCGGGGCTCGCGGCCGTGCGTCGTCGCCGACGGCCGTCGATCGACCAGTGTGCCATGTCCCGGCGCGGTCCGTGCGTCGGGTCCCGCGTGACCGACACCACCGATGCCCCTGGTCACGACCCTCGGCGCGACCGCGGGGAGATCACCGACCCTGGTCGGGTGACGGCATTCCTCTCCAGCGCCGCGACCCGGCGCCCGGCGAACCTGCGTGATCTCGGCGGTCTCCGCACGACGGACGGCTACCGGCTACGGCACGGGGTGCTCTACCGGTCCGACGCACTCCGCCCCGGCGACCCGCGCGACGCCCGGGCCCTCGACCTGCCCGAGGGATCGCCGTGGCCGCCGCGGACCGTCGTCGACCTGCGCTCGGCGGCGGAGACGCGCGAGCCGCACCCGCTCGCCGACGTCGCCGACGTCCGGCCGGTCCCGCTCGGCGCGTCGCTGACCCCGGAGCGGGTCGCGACGGCCGCCGCCGGGCAGGACGGGCTCGGGTGGGCCTACCGGCTGCTGGCCTCCGAGGCCGGCGCCGAGCTCGCCGGGATCGTGCGGACCGTCGCCGACGCGCCCGCCCCGGTGCTCGTGCACTGCGCCGCGGGCAAGGACCGGACCGGGATCGTGGTCGGGGTGCTGCTGGCACTGCTGGACGTGCCGCGCGCGACGATCGTCGCGGACTACCTGCGCACCAACGACGTCCTGCCGACCCTGTGGGACCGGCTGCGCGCCTGGGGCCAGCCCGAGCCCGACGACGAGGCGCTGCTCGGGGTGGACGCCGCCGCCCTGGAGGCCGTGCTCGACGACCTCGACGCGCACCCCGGTGGCCCGGCGGGCCGGCTGCGCGAGTGGGGCGTCGGCGACGACGACCTGCGCCGCCTCGCCGAGCGGCTGCTGGAGCCGGTCCTCCCGCACTGACGCGACCGGGCCCCGCGCACCCGGGGTGCGCGGGGCCCGGTCGTCGTACGGGGCCGGAGCTCAGGACTTGCCGAAGCCCGCCTTGCGCAGCGCCTCGGCCATCGCGTCGTTGGCGGGGCCGCGGTCCTGCCGGCCGCCGCCGGAGCCGCCGCGACCGCCCTGGCCGGCCTGGCCGCCGGAGCCGCCGCGTCCGCCGCCCTGACCGCCGCGTCCGCCGTCGCCGCGGCCACCGTCGCGGCCACCGCGGCCGCGGTCGCCGCCGCCCTGGCCGCGTCCGCCGCCCTGGCCACCGCCCGGACCGCGCCCGCCGCGCTCGCCGCCGTCGCGGCCCCGGCCGCCCTGGCCACCGCCCTGGCCCTGGCCGGGCCCGCGGGACCGGCCGCCGCGCTCGCCGGCACCGGGCTCGTCGTCCAGACGCAGGGTCAGCGAGATCCGCTTGCGGGCCTCGTCGACCTCCAGGACCTTCACCTTGACCACGTCACCGGACTTGGCGACGTCGCGCGGGTCGGACACGAAGTCCTTGCTCATCGCGCTCACGTGCACGAGGCCGTCCTGGTGCACCCCGACGTCGACGAACGCGCCGAAGGCCGCCACGTTGGTGACGACCCCCTCCAGCAGCATCCCCGGCCGCAGGTCGGAGATCTTGTGGACGCCCTCGGCGAAGGTCGCGGTCCGGAACGCCGGCCGCGGGTCCCGGCCGGGCTTCTCCAGCTCGGCCAGGATGTCGGTGACGGTCGGGAGCCCGACGCCGTCGTCGATGTAGTCCTTGGGCTTGATCTGGTGCAGCCGTGCGGCGTTGCCCATCAGGGCGGACACGTCGAGCGTGGTGCGCTCCACCATCCGCCGGACGACCGGATAGGACTCCGGGTGCACGCCGGTCACGTCGAGCGGCTCGTCGCCCCCGCGGATGCGCAGGAAGCCCGCGCACTGCTCGAACGCCTTGGGCCCCAGCCGCGCGACGCCGGTCAGCGCGGTCCGGTTCCGGAACGGGCCGTTCTCGTCGCGGTGGGCGACGATCGCGCCGGCGAGGGACTCGGAGATGCCCGAGACCCGGCGCAGCAGCGGCGCGGACGCCGAGTTCACGTCGACGCCGACGGCGTTCACACAGTCCTCGACGACCGCGTCGAGCGAGCGCGACAGCGACGACTCGGGCAGGTCGTGCTGGTACTGCCCGACCCCGATCGACTTCGGGTCGATCTTGACCAGCTCGGCGAGCGGGTCCTGCAGGCGCCGCGCGATGGAGACCGCGCCGCGCAGCGAGACGTCCATGTCGGGCAGCTCGGCCGAGGCGTAGGCCGACGCCGAGTACACCGACGCGCCGGCCTCGGACACCATCACCTTGGTCAGCTTCAGGCCCGGGTTCGCCGCGATGAGCTCACCGGCCAGCGCGTCGGTCTCCCGCGAGGCGGTGCCGTTGCCGATCGCGATCAGCTCGACGGAGTGCTTCGTGCACAGCGCCGCCAGGGTCTTCAGCGACCCGGCGCGGTCCTTGCGGGGCTCGTGCGGGTAGATCACCGCGGTGTCGACGACCTTGCCGGTCGCGTCGACGACGGCGACCTTGACCCCGGTGCGCAGGCCCGGGTCGAGGCCCAGGGTCGCGCGGGTGCCCGCGGGGGCGGCGAGCAGCAGGTCGCGCAGGTTCGCCGCGAACACGCCGATCGCGCCCTCCTCGGCGGCGGTGCGCAGCCGGACCCGGATGTCGATGCCGAGCGCGGTGAGCAGCCGGGTCCGCCACGCCCACCGGACGACGCCGAGCAGCCACGCGTCACCGGCGCGGCCGCGGTCCGCGACGCCGTACTCGGCGGCGATCAGGGCCTCGTAGGGGTTCGGCTCGTCGTCGGCGACGCCGGCGTCGAGGGTGACGTCGAGCGCCTCCTCGGACTCGCCGCGGAAGGCCGCGAGGATCCGGTGCGAGGGCAGCGTCGTGAACTTCTCGGCGAAGGAGAAGTAGTCCGAGAACTTGGCCGCGGCCTGGTCGTTCTCCTTGCCCTCGCGGACCGTGGTGACCAGCCGCCCGTGCGCCCACATGCGCTCGCGCAGGCCGCCGACGAGGTCGGCGTTCTCCCCGATCCGCTCGACCAGGATCGAGCGGGCGCCCTCCAGCGCGGCGCCGGCGTCGGCGACCTCGTCGGTCACGTAGGAGGCGGCCGACGAGTGCGGGTCGAGCGTCGGGTCGGCGAGCAGCGCGTCGGCCAGCGGCTCCAGGCCCTGCTCGCGGGCGATCATCGCCTTGGTGCGGCGCTTGGGCTTGTAGGGCAGGTAGATGTCCTCGAGCCGGGCCTTGGACTCGGCGGCGAGGATGGTGGCCTCGAGGGACTCGTCGAGCTTGCCCTGCGACCGGATGGAGTCGAGGACGACGGTGCGCCGCTCCTCCAGCTCCCGCAGGTAGCGCAGCCGCTCCTCCAGGGTGCGGAGCTGGGCGTCGTCGAGGCCGCCGGTCGCCTCCTTGCGGTACCGGGCGACGAAGGGGACCGTCGAGCCCTCGTCCAGCAGGGCCACCGCGGCCCCGACCTGGTCCGGCCGGGCGCCGAGCTCGTCGGCGATGCGCTGGTTGATCGAGCGGTGCTGCTGGATGTCCGGGGGTGCCGTGCCTGTCACCGCCCCATCGTGGCGAACGGTGTCGCGGGCGCCACCGCCGGGTGGGGGGTCGGGCCCGCGCCCGTCCGGACGGCGGTCCCCGCGACCGCTGTCCGGTGTCCGACATCCGATGGAGAACCCGGTGGGTGAGCGCCCGCTCACCCGTGCCAGACTGCCGCCCGTGGCTCGCTGTGGATCATGGCCCGCCGGGCGGCCCGCCGCCGTCCGCGGCCAGCGCGGCGAGCCCGGTCGCGAGCGCGTGCACCATGCGGCTGTACAGGTCGGGCGGCGCCTCGCCGGGCACACCGAGGCGGTACTCCCGGACGAGGCCGTGGAACAGCGCGATCATCGCGGTCGCCACCTCCTCGTCCGGCACGCCGAGGTCCACCCCGTTGGCCGCGCGGCCGCGCGCCACCATCGCGGCGGCCTCGGCACGGACCCGGCGGTGGTGGTCGGACACGGCCGCGCGCAGTGCCGGGCTGCGCATCGCGGCGGCCCAGCTCTCGGCGTCGAGCAGGGTCGCCGGGCGCGAGCGGGCGGTCTCCAGCAGAACCGTCTCCAGCTCGGCCAGCCCCTGCTCGGGGCCCGTGTCCATACCGGACCGCACCCGGTCCAGGTCGCCCTCCAGGTAGCCGGTCATCAGCGCCCGGAACAGGTCCTGCTTGCTGCCGAAGCGGCTGTAGATCGACCCCACCGACACCCCGGCGGCGCGGGCGATCTCGTCCACCGAGGCGCCGTCGTAGCCGCGCTCGGCGAACACGTCGGCCGCCGCGGCCAGCAGGGCCGCCCGCGTGCGCGCCACGCCGTCGTCCCGTGTCTCCCGGCGCCTGCCCCCGGGCGTCGCTCCCGTCACGTCGTCCCCCCGTCCGCTCCCCCAGGTCCCGGAGGTTCCCATGCGGTTGCGCAGTCTGCTGTCGTCCGTGCTCGTCGGAGTGATCGTCGCCGGAGCAGGGGCGGGTGTCGCGTCCGCCTCCACCTGTGACGACGCCTGCCGGGTCGACGGTGCCCGCGCCTACGTCGCCGCGCTCGCCGACCACGACCCGTCGGCGGTGCCGTTCCACCCGCACGCGACCCGGGTCGAGGCGGCGCTGCCGACCGGGTTCTCCGGCGACCAGCTGCGCGCCGACCTGCGGTTCGGCCCGCAGTACCGGATCATCCGCGCCGTCTCCGACGAGACCTACCGGGTGCGCGGGGACGGCGTCGTCGTCGCGGAGTTCACCCTGTCCGTCGGGGCGGGTCCGATCGGCCTCACGACCGCGCGGGTGCACGAGACCTTCCGCTACGAGGACGGCCTGATCCGCGAGATCGTCGCCGACATCCGGATCGGGGGCTGAGCCGGATGCGGGTGACCAGCCGCCGGGGCTTCCTGACCGGGGCCGCGCTCGGCGCCGCCGCGCTGGGTGCCGCCGGGACCGCGACCGCCGCGCCGGCCCTGCTGCGCCGCGAGGTCACCGCGATGTCCGCACCGGCCGTCGTCGTCGGGAGCGGGCTCGGCGGGTCGATCGCCGCGGCCCGGCTCGCCGAGGCGGGCGTGCGCACCCTGGTCCTCGAACGCGGCCGCCGCTGGACCACCCCGGCCGCCGACACGTTCCCGCCGTTCCTGCGCCCGGACCGCCGCTCGTCGTGGCTGACGCCCGCGCCGGTGTTCCCCGGCCAGCCGCCGACGCTGTACAAGCCCTACACCGGACTGTTCGAGAAGGTGTCCGGGCGCGGGATGAGCGTGCTCTGCGGGGCCGGGGTCGGCGGGTCGACCCTGGTCTACGCCGGGGTGTGGATCCGGCCGGACGCGGCGGTGTTCTCCGCGGCGGTCCCCGGCATCGACCACGACGAGCTCGCCGCCGTCCACTACCCGCGCGCCGCCGCCCGGGTCGGGGTCTCGCCGATCCCCGACGACGTCCTGGCCCACCCCGCGCACGTCGGCACCCGGCTGTTCCTGGAGCAGGCCCGCCGCGCCGGGCTGGCCGCGCAGCTGCTGCCCAACGCGACCGACTGGGACGTCGTGCGCGCCGAGTTCGCCGGGCGGGCGACGCCGTCGATGTCGGTCGGCGAGTACTTCACCGGCGTCAACTCCGGGGCGCGGCTGTCGGCGGACAAGAACTACCTGCGCGACGCCGAGGCCTCGGGCCTGGTGACCGTCGCCCCGCTGCACCGGGTCACCGACCTGACCGCGGTCGGCGGCGGGCGCTACCGGCTCGACGTCGAGCGGATCGACACCGACGGAGTCGTGCAGGAGCGGATCGCGCTGACCACCGGTGCGGTGTTCCTCGCCGCCGGGTCGACCGGGACCTCCCGGCTGCTCGTGCGGGCCCGCGAGACCGGGACGCTGCCCGACCTCACCGCCGACGCCGGCCGGTTCTGGGGCAACAACGGCGACCGCATCCAGCTGCGCGTCGGCGTCCCCGAGCCGGCGGGCGGACCGCAGGCCGGACCGATGGCGGCCGGCATCCGCCCGCCCACCGACGACCGCGCCGAGGCCGTCACGCTCACCTTCGGCCCCGCGCCGCTGCCGTTCGACGTCCGCGCGATGTCGCTGCCCGGGTTCGGGGCCTGCGACCCGGTCGGCGAGTTCCGCTTCGACGGCGCCACCGGCGAGGCCGTGCTGCACTGGCCCACCGACGGCGACGCCGACGCCCAGCGCACCGTCCGCGACCTCACCCAGCGGCTGATCGCCCCGGACGCCCCGGTCGGCGCCGGCCTCGGACGGGTCGTCTCCGACGTCGCCTCCCGGCTGCCCGCAGGGCTCTCCGGCCTGGTCGCGCGCGCCGCGGACGCACCCTCCGGGGTCCTCGACCTGGGGACCCTGGACCCGGTCACCTGGCACCCGCTGGGCGGCGCGGTGCTGGGCCGGGTCACCGACGACCGGGGACGCGTGGCCGGGCACCCGGGGCTGCACGTCGTCGACGGGGCGCTGGTGCCGGGGACGACGGGGAGCACGAACCCGTCGTGGACGATCGCGGCGATCGTGGAGCGGGCGATGGACGGGATCCTGACCGACGGGCTGTGAGCCCAGTCCGCGGCGCCCCTCCCCGGTCCGCGGCACCCCGTGCGCGGGTCGCCGCGCGACGTCACGGGGCGCCGCGGGCCTGGTTCACCAGGTGACCGGCAGCGCCCGCACTCCCCCGGTGACCTGCTCGGCCCGCACGTCCAGGTCCTCCGGGGCGACGGCGAGCCGCAGCCCGGGCAACCGCCGGAACAGCCGCGCGAACACCGTCGCGAGCTCGGTGCGGGCCAGGCTCGCACCGATGCAGAAGTGGCCGCCGTAGCCGAAGGACACGTGCGGGTTGGGCCGGCGGGTCGGGTCGAAGGCGTCGGCGTCGTCGAACACCTCGGTGTCCCGGTTCGCCGACGCCGTCGAGATCATCACCGCGTCACCGCGGCGGATCGTGACGCCCCCGACCTCGATGTCGGCGTGCGCGTAGCGCAGCAGCGCGAGCCCACCGGGGGCCGACATGCGCAGGACCTCCTCGACGGTGCCGTGCAGCCGGCCGTCGACGTCGGCGACGAAGGCGTCCCGGCGGGCGGTGTCGGTGAGCAGCAGGAGCACGCCGAGGTCGATGCGCCCGACGGTCGTCTCGTGCCCGGCGAACAGCAGCCCGGCGGCGAGCCGGGTCAGCTCGGCCTCCCCGAAGCCGGGGTCCTCGGCCTGGGCCCGCACGAGGTCGGTGACGACGTCCTCCCCCGGGGTCTCCCGCTTCGCCGCCGCGAGCCGTCCCATGTAGCCGCGGAACTCGGTCATCGCGGTCTCGGCGTCGCCCCCGGAGCGGATGGTCGCGACCCGCTCGGACAGCCCGCTGAAGTAGCCGCGGTCGGCGAAGGGCACGCCGAGCAGCTCGCAGATGACCAGCACCGGGAGCGGGAACGCGAGGTGGGCGTGCAGGTCCGCGACGCCGTCGGGGGACGTCTCCCTCGCGGCGACGAGGTCGTCCAGACAGCCGTCGACGAGCTCGCCGACGTGGTCACCGAGGCGCCGCATCCGCTTGGCCGAGAACGCGGGGACGAGCAGCCTGCGCATCCGGTCGTGCTCGGCCTTCTCGGTCTCCACGGTGCCGGTGGGGCCGCCCAGGATCGCCGCCTCGGACACCCGGGCGGCCTGCTCGGGAGCGGGGTGCGAGCGACCGAGCCGCGGGTCGGCGAACAGGGAGCGCGCCTCGGCGTGCCGGGTGACCAGCCACGCCGGGTCACCGACCGGGGTGCGCACCGGCACGATCGGTCCCTCGCGGCGGAGCACCGCGTACAGCGGCGCGACGTCGATGACGTTCGGACGGTCGAAGGGCAGCTGCGGGGCCTCGGCGGTCGTCACGGGGACACTCCCTCGTCGTCGTGATCCGGACACCGGAACGGTAGCCATCTATCGTTTCGTGGCGCAACCGGGAGTCCCGTTCGTCCCGCCGGCGCGCGGCCGTCCGGCCGGGCGACGATGCTGTGCCCATGGCGACAGGGAAGCGCATGCTCCGCACGGCCGCCGTGCTCGTCCTGGCGCTCCTCGCCGCGGGCTGCACGTCCCCGCCCGACGGCCCGGCCGCACCGGGACGCGCGGGTACCCCGGTGCGGTTCGCCGAGCCGCTGCCGCCGCCCGCCGAGCCGGGCGTCGCGCCGACGGTGACCGGCACCCCGCCCGGGCGGACCGTCGCGGTCGGCGCGGTCCCGGAGGGCATCGTCGCCGACGGGCCGACGCGCCGCGTCGCGGTCGGGGTGCGACAGCCCGACCGGCTCGTGCTGCTCGACGCCGACACCGCCGCCGTCGTCGGGCGGGTGCCGCTGCCGGGCGTGCTGCGCCACCTGCAGCTCGCCGGGCCGGGCGGGCCGGTGCTGGTCCCGAGCGAGAGCGCGAACGGCCTGCTGCGCGTCTCGCTGCCCGGCGGCCAGGTGTCGTCGGAGGTGATGACCGGCCCGATGGCGCACGACGCGACCGAGACCGCGGCCGGGACGGTGTTCGTCGCCAACGAGGCGGGTGGCAGCGTGTCCGTGGTCCGCGGGGACCGGGTGGTGCGCCAGCTGACCGACGTCACCCAGCCCGCCGGGCTCGCCCCGGTCGGCGACCGGGTCGGGCTGATCGACGTCCGCGAGAACACCCTCACCGTCTACGACGCCGCGACCGGCGACGGCATCCGCGAGCTCCCGGCCGGCGACGGCCCGACCCACCTGGTCGCCGACCGGCACGGCCGCATGATCGCGACCGACACCCGGGGCGGGCACCTGATCGTCTTCGATCCGGCGGGCACCCCCGCCGAGGTCGGACGGGTGGACCTGCCCGGCGAGCCCTACGGGATCGCCTACGACCCGGTCCGCGACCGCGTGTGGGTCACCGCGACCGGGGCGAACCTGCTCGTCGGCTACGACATGACCGACCCGACGCCGCGGGAGGTGGCCCGGATCCCCACCGTGCGGCAGCCGAACACCGTGGCGGTGGACCCGGACACCGGGCGGCTCTTCGTCACCGGTACCGCCGACGGTGTCGTGCAGGTCGTCGACGGGCCCGCCTAGGAGCGCGCGGAGCTCACCGGCGGGCCCCGAGGGCCGGCAGCAGCACGTCGTCGCAGACCGACCGCAGGTACCCGGCGTCGGCGACGGCCGACGGCCCGTCCAGCAGCGTCGGCGCCACCACCGCGCCCGCCAGCAGGTAGGGCAGGTGCCGGGCGGCGGGCGGGTCGGCGGGCAGCTCCCCGCGGGCGACGGCCCGCACCACCACCGCGCGCAGCGCCTCCACCTGCGGCAGCAGCCGCGAGGACAGCGCGGCCAGCAGGGCGGGGTCGCGCTGCCCGGCCCCGGCCAGCCCCAGCACGATCGGCACGTCGACCCGGGCCCGCGCGGCCAGCTGGTCGACCACCGCCGCGAGGTCCCCGGCCAGCGACCCGGTGTCGATCCGGTCGATCGCGAGCGGGCTGCCCGCCGAGACGGCCTCCACCACCAGCGCGGCCTTGTCTCCCCACTGCCGGTAGAGCGTGGCCTTGCTGGTGCGGGTCGCCGCGGCGACGGCCTCGACGGTGGTCGACTCATAGCCGCGTTCCGCGACGAGGTCACGGGTCGCGGCGAGCACCTCCCGGCGGCGCTCGTCGGGGAAGCGGCTGGTCACTCGCGACGCAGGAAGAACAGGAACGGGTGGGCCAGGCCGCGCATGTCCATGGCACCGAGGACGGTGTCGTCGTCGACGCGCCGGAAGACGTCGTGGATCGGCAGGTCGTCGTAGCACATGGTGGCGCTGGCGACCCCGCGGTACTCGGTGGTGCGCAGCCGCGCCTTCGGGGCCCGGGTGGCGAGCGCGGGGCCCGCGGTGCGGGCGATCCGCGCGAGGGTCGCGTTGCGCAGCGCGGCCGGGTGACGCAGCAGTGCGGGCAGCGGGACCAGGGCGGGGTTGAGCGAGAACCGGCCGCCGCGGGGGTGGTCCATGACGAGCGGGTGGACGTCGTCGACGCCGTCGAACCGCTTGCCGTGCCAGCCGAAGCGCCCCAGCAGCCCGTCCATCGGGTTGCCGGTGGGGATCTCGCCACCGGACCAGTCACCCAGCATCTCCTCGACGCGGACGGCGGGCAGCGCGTCGAAGAACCCGAGGCCCTCCTCGAGCGTGGCGCCGTGCGCGAGGTGGCGCAGCGTGTCGGCCGGTGCGGTGCTGGTCATCGCGAGCTCTCCATCGAAACGGTGGCGTTTCGATGGAGCGTACCCGCTCAGCGCAGGGCGGAGCCCTTCGTCTCCGGCAGGGTCAGCACCGCGACGAAGGAGATCACCGCCCCGACGGCGACGTAGACGAAGAACAGGATCGCCAGGTCCGCCTCCTGCAGCGAGGCGATGACCAGCGGCGCGGTCCCGCCGAACACGGCGACGGTCAGGTTGTACCAGGCACCGATGCCCAGGGCGCGGACCTTCGTCGGGAACAGCTCGCTCATGATCGCCGGCGCGACCGAGGTCATCGCCGTGTAGAGCCCCAGCCCGACGACGAACACGACGAACATGTTCCAGAAGCCGGGCCCGATCAGGAACGACAGCGGTACGACGAGCACCGCGGTGGCCGCGGACCAGACCAGCATCTGCGGCTTGCGGCCGTACCGGTCGGCGGCGGCCCCCATCGGGTACTGCAGGAGCACGAAGATCGCCGTGGCGATCGACAGCGCGAGGAACACCTCCGTCGCGTCGGCGCCGCGGGAGCGGGTGGCGAACGGGGTCAGCGCGGAGAAGAACGTGTAGTAGCAGAGCGTGTGCAGGATCGTGAAGCCGACGAGCTGCGCGACCGCCCTCGGGTGCTCACGCAGGGTCAGCATCAGCGGGTTGCGGATCCGGGCCGCGGACTCCTTGTTCTCCTCGAACTGCTCGGTCTCGCTCATCTGGCGCCGCATCCAGAGCCCGACGATCCCGAGCACCCCGCCGAGCAGGAACGGGATCCGCCAGCCCCAGGAGGCCAGCTGGTCCTCGGTCAGCGTCGCGGCCAGCACGAAGCCGGTGAGCGAGGCGAACAGCACCGCGGTGCCGGTGGAGATGTAGAAGAACGACGAGTAGCGCCCGCGCCGCTCGCGCGGGGCGATCTCGGCGAGGTAGGCCGAGGCGTTGGAGACCTCCCCGCCCAGCGACATGCCCTGGGCGATGCGCGCGAGCAGGAGCAGCACCGGCGCGAACCAGCCGATCATCGCGAACGTCGGCAGCAGGCCGATGACGAACGACCCGCCCGCCATCAGCAGGATCGTCACCAGCATCGCGGTCCGGCGGCCCTTGAGGTCGGCGAAGCGGCCCAGCAGCAGACCGCCCAGCGGCCGGAAGAAGAAGGCGAGCGCGTAGGTCGCGAGCGTCGAGATGAGGGCCAGCGCCGCGTTCTCGGGCGGGAAGATCTGCGTCGCGAAGTAGATCGAGAACGTCGCGTAGATCGTCCAGTCGTACCACTCGACCGCGTTGCCGATGGACGCCGCGACGAGCGTCCGAACCGGGAGACGGTGACGTTCCGTCGTTCCGGTGGTGGGTGCCTGGGACACGGTTCCCCCTGACGTGTCGGCCGAACGGTCGGCGAACGGTAACCGTTACAGCCCGACAATTCGACCGGACGGGTCAGGAGAGGACCAGGCCGACGATCGTCGCGGTCCCGAAGACGAGGGTCACCACGTGCCCGAGGACGGCGAGCCCGCGCCGGCCGCGCCGGGTGCCGAGCACCACCGCCGTCGTCCAGGGCAGGTAGCCGAGCAGGGCGACGCCGAGGAACGGCAGGGTCAGCGCGGCGAGCACCCCGGTCGTCCCGGTGGGCACCGCACGGTCACCGGCGGGGGTCAGCTGCGCCGCCACGACCTCCCCGGCCGACGAGTCCGGCGAGGCGTCGACGGCGATCGGGTCACCGCCGGCGTCGGGCCGGAACAGTCCGTTGCAGTCGTAGCGGCCCTCCCCCAGGTCGGTGCAGTCGGTGACCTCCAGGACCCCGGGCGCGCCGACCGAGCCGGTGGCCAGGCGCAGGTCGTCGACGGCGAACCACCCGCACGCGAGCGCGAGCAGCAGCCACAGCGCCAGCAGGAACCCCATCCAGCCCGGGGTGGGGGTCTCCGGGTCGTCCCAGTCGACCTCGACGTCGGGGTTCCGGCGCTCACTCACACGCGCGAGTATCGCCGTCGCGACCCGGGCACCCCATCATCATTTCTCGGTACACCGAGCCGCCCGTCCCACGAGTCCGGAGGATCCCCGCGATGCCACTGTCCACCGCCACCGACGGCTTCCGACTGGCCTACGACCGCCACGGGGAGCCCGGTGCGCCGCCGGTCCTGCTGCTGCACGGCTGGCCGGGCGACCGGACTGACATGACCGCCGTCGCCGAGCGGCTGGCCCCCGCGCACGACGTCGTCGTCCCGGACCTGCGCGGGTTCGGCGGGTCCGACAAGCACGACCGCGACCCGGCCGAGCAGTACTCGGCGGCCGCGCAGGCGTGCTCGCTGACCGCGCTGCTGGGCGAGCTGGACCTGTCCGATGTGGTCGTCGCCGGCTACGACGTCGGCAGCCGCGTCGGCCAGCAGGTCGCGAAGGACCGGCCCGACCTGCTGCGCGCGCTCGTGGTCACCCCGCCCGCGCCGGGGGTCGGGCAGCGGATCCTCGCGGAGCGGCCCGTGCGCGAGTTCTGGTACCAGTCCTTCCACCAGCTCGACCTGGCCCGCGAGCTCGTCGACGGCGACGCCCGCGCCGCCCGCGCGTACCTGCGCCACTTCTGGTCGCACTGGTCCGGCCCGGGGTTCACCCCCGACGACGAACGCCTCGACCACCTCGCCGCCTCCTACGGGGCGCCGGGCGCGTTCGTCGCGTCGATCAACTGGTACCGCTCCGGCGGCGGCGCGGTGGCCCGCTCGCTCGCCGAGACCACACCCGACCCGGCCGACCGCGTCACCGTCCCGACGACGTTCCTGTGGCCCGAGCACGACCCGCTGTTCCCGCGCGACTGGTCCGACCGGGTCGGGGAGTTCTTCACCGAGGTGACCGTCACCCCCGTCGACGGCGTCGGGCACTTCGTCCCGGTCGAGGCACCGCAGGTGTTCGCCGACGCGGTGGCCGCGGTGGCCGCCCGGTAGGACCTGTCGTCGCGGCCGCCGCTGTGGTCCGATGATCGTCGTGGTCCGGGGATGGCGGTGGATCGGCGGGGCGGCGGTCGCGGTGCTGGCGCTCGTGGCGCTGCTGTCCTGGGTGCGCTGGGCCGGGCTGCCCGCGGACGTCGCCGTCCCCGCGACCACCGGCGGTCCCGTCGCGGTCACCGAGCCCGGGACCCGCTGGGTGTACCTGGAGACCCGCAGCGGCTACGGCTCCGCCGACGCGCTGCCGACGGTGACCGGCCCGTCCGGCCCGGTGCCGCTGGTCCCGGCGACGATGGACGAGACCTACTCCGTCGGTGCCCGCTCCGGCTTCCTGATCGGGTCGTTCGAGGTCGAGGAGCCGGGCACCTTCACGCTGTCCGCCGCGCCGGGGGCACGCGGGATCGGGGTCGCGCTGGTCGTCGCCGCGGCCGGGATCGCCCCGCTGATCGTGGCGATCCTGACGACGGTCGCGGCCGGCGTCGGCGCGATCGTGCTGCTGGTGCTGGTCCTGGTGCTGCGGCGACGACCCCCGCGCACCGCCCCGCCGCCGTGGACGGTGCACTGATGGGGACCCCGCGGGTGCACGACGACGGCGCGGTCCGGACCGTCACCCTGGACCGTCCCGAGGCCGCCAACGCGCTGCACCTCGACGACGTCGACGCGGTCACCCGGGCCGTCACCGACCTCCCGGACCGGGTGCGGGTCGTGGTGGTCACCGGGGCCGGGGACCGCGCGTTCGGCGCCGGGATGCACCTCGACGTGTTCCGCGACGCCGCCCCCGGCGACGGTCGCGCGATCATCACCCGGCTCGCGACCTGCCTGCGCGCGGTGCGCACCGCACCGGTGCCGACGATCGCCCGGCTGAACGGCGCCTGCCTCGGTGCGGCGTTCGAGCTGGCGCTGGCCTGCGACCTGCGCGTCGCCCACACCGGGGTGCGGGTGGGGCTGCCCGAGGTCCGCCTCGGGATCCCGTCGGTGGTCGACGCGGCGCTGCTGCCCCGCTACGTCGGGGCCGCGCTCGCCCAGGAGATGGTCCTGACCGGCAGCGTGCACCGGGTCGACGAGCCCGGGACGGCGCCGCTGGTGAACCGCCTCGTCGACTCCCCCGCCGGCCTCGACGCCGCCGTCGACGACCTCGTCGCGACGCTGCTCGCCCCGACCCGCGAGGTCCTGGCGGCGCAGAAGGAGCTGCTCGAGACCTGGCGCGAGCAGGGCATCACCGGCTCGGTGGACGCGAGCGTCGACACCTTCGCGGAGGTGTTCGCGCTGCCCGCGACCCGCGCCGCGATCGCGCGGTACCGGCCGTAGGGTCGCCGCCATGGCCGTCACGACCAAGATCGCAGACCTGACCGGGCCCGGGTACACCGACCGGTTCGGGATCGGCGGCACCGACCTCGGCATCCTCGCCACCGCCCCGGACGGGCGCCTGGTCGCCGTCTTCGGCGACACCTTCGACCGGGCCGGTGTCGGCGGGCCCGGCTGGCGCTCCCCGGTCGTGCTGTTCGCCGACCCCGACGACGTCCGGGGCGGCCTGCGCTGGACCGGCTCCGGCGGCGACGCGGCCGACTACGCCTGCCGGCTCGTCAGCAAACCGGCGACGAACTGGTTCCGGCTGCACCGCCGCGTCACCACGATCCTGCCCGCCGACGTCATCACCGTCGGCGACACGATGTACCTGCACGTCATGGCCAACAAGGGCCTCGGCAACGTGCTGTGGAGCGAGATCGTCGCCTCCCGCGACAACGGCGTCACCTGGCAGCGGACCGGCTGCGACTGGCCCGGCGACCACCACGACGGCCTGTTCCAGCAGCTGACCTGGTGCGACGGCGGCGACGGGTACGTCTACGCCTACACCACCGGCTTCCAGCGCCGCGACGGTCTGCTGCTGCACCGGGTGCCCGCCGACCGGATCACCGACCGCGACGCGTGGGAGCCGTGGGGCTTCGCCGGGGAGCGCTGGGACTGGGGCAACCCGCCGACGCTGACGCTGCCGGGCGCGTTCGGCGAGCTCAACCTGCGCCGGGTGCCCGGCCCGGACGGTCGCGAGCACCTGCTGCTCACCGTCTTCGACGCCGGGAACTACCGGATCGACACGCTGCTGCTCGACCGCCCGGACGCCGACCTGCACCGCGCCCCGCGGACCACCGTGCTGACCGGCTGCGGCTGGGACGACGAGGACCACGCCACCGGCCGCGTCGCGCAGCTCTACGGCGGCTACGTCGTCCCCGGCTCGACGCTCGACGACCTGCACCTGGTCGTCAGCCAGTGGAACACCACGACCAACTGGCCCTACCGCGCGATGCAGTTCCGGACGGACGTCACGGAGCTGCTGCGGACGGAGTAACCCCAGGTCCCGGCGTCATGAGAAGTGGGTATCTCCCGGCCGGGACCGCATCCGGACGGGGGCTCCGCTCGTAGGGCACTCCATGAGCTCGGAGCACGACGGGACGCGCCCCTTCACCGCGACGGTGGTCGTCGGCGGCTGTCCCCTCACCGCCGACGAGCTGCGCGTGCTGGCGCGGACGCTGCCCGAGCTGTCCCGGGTGCGGACCGCGCACCACGACGGCGAGCTGCTCCTGCAGGCGCGCCTCGACGACGTCGACGGTCCCGCCGCCGTGCGACGGCTGCGCCGCGCGGTGCCGCGGCTGCTGACCGGGTTCCCCGGTGTCGTCGTCGCGGCCGGCCCCGGGCCCGCACCCCGGCCGTGGACGCCGTGGCGGCGCCCGGCCGTCAGCCCGGTTCCCGCTCCCCGGGCGGCAGGAGGCTGAAGTACCAGCGGCCCGCCTCCTCGGTGACCGACAGCGTCACCAGCACCGGGCCCGAGCGCACCTCGACCCGGTCCGGCCCGGTGGGCAGCACGGCAGGCGACCCGGCCGCCTGCAGGCGCTCGACGTAGTCGTCGACGAAACCGCGGTCCGGGGCGTCGAGCAGCAGCTCGTGCAGCCGGGCGCCGCCGCCGTCGGGGGTCCGCAGCGCGGCGCCGCCCCGTTCGTAGAGCGCGGCCCGGTCGTCGGCGCCGCGCTCCCCCGCCGCCGCGATCAGCGTGACCGTCCCGACGATCCACGCCCCGACGAACGCGACGGCGATCCACCCCAGCAGGGTGCGGGTGCGCGCAGGACGTCTCATCAGGCCGAGACTGTGTCATACCGGACACCGTCGTCCGCCGCACACCGGTCGCCGTTCACCGGTCCGAGCCGGTGTCCACCCGAACCCCGCGGGTACCCGCACTCGTAGACCCGGGTGGAGGTGGTCGACGGTGGCCCGATGGTGGCGGCCCGTGCTGCTGGTGACGCTGGTGGCCGCGGGCTCCGCGGTGCTGCTGGTCACCGGCTGGCCGACGGTCGAGGGCGTCCGCGCGACGACGTCGGCCGCGGGCTGGGCGGCACCGGTCCTGTTCACCCTGCTGTTCGTCGGGTTCACCCTGGTCCCCGCGCCCGCGACCGTGATGGGCATCGCCGCCGGGGTCCTGTTCGGCCTGCCCGTCGGCCTGGCGACGACGATGACCGCCGTCGCCGTGGGCTCGCTGATCGGCTTCGTGCTGTCGCGGACACTGGGCCGCGAGGTCGTCGCCGGCATCGGCGGCGCCCGCATCCGCCGTCTCGACGCGCGGCTGCGCCGGGGCGGGCTGTGGGCCGTCGCCGGGGGCAGGCTGCTGCCGGTGATCCCGTTCCCGGTGCTGAGCTACGCCTGCGGGCTGACCGCGATCCGGCTGCGCGACTACCTCGCGGGATCGGTGCTCGGGGTGGCCCCCTCGGCGGTGGCGTTCGTGACGATCGGCGCCTACGGCGGGGACCCGGGCTCGGTGCCGTTCGTCGCCGCCGTCGCCGGGCTGGTGCTGCTGACGGCCGCGGCGCTCGTCGCGGGTCGGCGACGGCGGCGACGCACGGAGCCCGGTGCCGCTCCGCCGGTCCCGCCGGTCCCGCCGGTCCCGGTGGGCTGAGGCCCGGCTGCCCGACCCCGCCCCGGCGCCGCCCGGGCTGCGCTCGCCGCCTCCCGGCCGCGCCGACATCGATCAGTACCTCAGCGCTGTCCTCCCGGCACGCGACCGCCCTGAGGTACTGATCGATCGCCGGAGCCGGGTCCGAGGGAGTGGGCGAACGCCCGGAGGTCGTCGAGGTGGACGGCCAGCCGTGCACCAGCAGCAGCGGGACGGCGTCGGTCCGCGTCGAGCGGCGGACCAGCGCGTGCACCCCGGCGTGGTCGGGGGTGTCGACGACGACGGAGTCCGCGGCCAGCCGCTCCTCCACCGCCCGCCAGTCGAAGCGGTGCCGCCAGTGGTCGGAGAGCGCGCGCAGGTGGTCGGGCGGGACGCCGTAGGACCACCCGGCACCGGCCGGCACGTCGGGCCAGCGGGTGTCGTCGAGACGGGCGTGCAGGCGGTCGATCTCCGCCTGCGGGACGGGGAACGGGTTCGGTGCCACGACACGACCGTGGCACCGGACCCGGACGGATCCCGTCCTCGGAGGTCAGGCCGAGACGACGGTCCCGACGTGCTCCCCGGCGAGGGCCTTCGTCAGGTTCCCGGCGACGGTCCCGTTGACGATCCGCACCGACCGGACGTGGCGGGCGCGCTGCAGCGTGCACAGCGCCTCCCGGTCGACCGGCAGGGTCCGGGCGGCGTCGGCGAGCAGGTCGGCCGCGGACGCCTCGCGCAGCACGGTGTCCCCGTCGAGCACGCCGTCGACGTCGCGGACGTAGGTCAGCGACGCCGCGCCCCACGCGTCGGCGAGCAGCAGCGCGCCGGTGTCGGTGCGGTGCGCCGGGATCTTCCCGGCCGCCGACGGCAGCTCGTGCACGCCGTAGGGCGGGTAGCCGTTGGTGACGGCGGCGTTCGACGCGGCCAGGTGCACCGGCAGCTGGTGGGCGACGGTGTCGTGCCCGAGGTAGGCGACGCCCTGCTCGGCGAGCAGCGCGGCGACCAGGTGCCCGTTCTGCTCGGCCTCACGGCCGGCGATCTCGGCGAGCGCACCGGTCGGCAGGCCCAGGTCGAGGCCGACGCCGAGCGCGTGCCGGGCGCGGATCCCGGCACCGGTGGCGATCAGCAGCGGGTCCCCGGAGATCGCGGCGCGCAGCTCCTCGACGAGCGGCAGCAGCACGTCGCGGCCGCGGTCGACGATCGAGCGGCCGCCGAGCACGACCACGCGCAGGCGGGGCAGCATCCGGATGACCGGCTGCTGCTGGTCGACGGGGCGGACCTGCTCGCGGTCGAGCAGGGTCTGGCGGGCCAGCGGGGACTCGACGTCCTTGGTGTGGGTGGTGCTCATCGGGCGTCTCCCGCGGTGATGATCGTGCCCACGTGCTCGCCGGCGAGCGCGCGGGTGAGGTTGCCGGGCTTGAGACCGTTGACGATCTGGATCGAGCGGACGTGCGTCGCGTGCCGCATGAGCTCCAGCACCGGGCGCTCGACGATCAGGTCGGGCAGGTCCCGCTCGATGAGCTCGTCGACGGTGATCTCGGGGATCAGGGTCGCCGACGGGTCGTTCTTCGGGTTCGCGGTGTAGAGACCGTCCTCGTCCTTGACGAAGATCATGTTCTTGCAGCCGTAGGTCTCGGCGACCAGGTAGCAGCCGGCGTCGGTGCGGTAGGGCGGGATGACGCCCTCGTCGGGTAGCGGCTGCCACATCGCGTACGGCGGCATGCCGGCGAAGATCGCCGCGCGGACCTCGGACAGCGACAGCGGCAGCGCGTCGAACCCGCCCCCGGCGACGACCGGCACCCCGTGCCGGGCCATCAGGTAGCCGAGCATGGTGGCGTTCTGCCCGGCGACGGCGCTGCCGACCGAGCTGAGCACGCCGGTGGGCAGGCCGAGCTCGGCGGCCAGGGAGTACGCGTGCCGGGCCCGGGTGCCGCCGCCGGTGCCGATCAGCAGCCGGTGCTCCGACCGGGCCTCCAGCAGCTCCTCGACGAGCGGGAACACCGCCTCGCGGCCGCGGTCCATGAAGCTCTGCCCGCCGACCTTGACCACGGACACGTCGGGCAGGACCCGGGTGTCGGGGGTCCGCTCGGTGGCCGCGGCGAGCTCCGGGTCGTCGAGCGACCGGGTCAGCAGCAGCGACTCGAGCTCGGCCGCGCTCGCGGCGTGCGTCATCGCATCTCCTCGTGTTCCGATGCGCGCGCCCGGACGGGCGGCGCGGTCCAGCGCGAACCTAGCGACTCCGGGTCGCGTCGTGCCCGGCGGCGCCACGGGCACCTCCGGCCGGGCTGCGGCACCGGCTCCGGGCGCCGCGCCGTCGGCGCGGCCGGTCGTGCACGACCGGCCCGCATACGCTGATCGCGACGCCGTCCGGGTGATCCATGCCACTGTGCGGCGCCCGTTCCGCAGCTCCGCCCTCTCCCGCACTCGGCCCCCGCACCCGCGGTGCACCCCACCACGTGCGGCGCCGCACGGGTTCCGGTTCCGCCGCACACCCCCGGACGTGTGCGGTGCGCTCGGAACCTGTGCGGCGCGGGTCCGGTGGGGGCGGCGACCGCCCGGCGTCGAACCGGCCCGGCGCGGGCGGTGCGCCGGACGCGGGCGGGGCGGCCGAACGCGAGCGGGGCAGGGCGGCGCGGGTGTCTCAGGCGCGGAGGCGGAAGGTGCCGGTGGGCGCGTCGAAGGCCAGCTCGTCGGTGTCGAACGCCGCCCCGACCGCACCGGAGGCGGCCAGCTCGCCGGGCGTCCCCGTGTGCAGCGCGCCCGCGCCGTCGAGCAGCCAGGCCCGGTCCGCCAGACGCAGTGCCGGCTCCAGGTCGTGGGTGGACAACAGCACCGCGAGGTCCTGCTCCCCCGCCAGCCGGCGCAGCGTCCCGAGCAGCGCGACCCGGGAGGAGACGTCGAGGAACGCGCTCGGCTCGTCGAGCAGCAGCAGCGACGGCTGCTGGGCCAGTGCGCGGGCGACCATCATCCGCTGCCGCTCGCCGTCGGACATCCGGGCCAGCGGGCGTCCGGCCAGCGGGCCGGCGCGGATCGCGTCGATCGCGGCGTCGACGGCGGCCTCGTCGTCGGCGGTGAGCAGGCCGGTGGCGCCGGTGTGCGGCAGCCGCCCCAGCTCGACGACGTCGCGGCCGGTCAGCTGCCCCGGGTCCGGCCGGTCGGTCAGCACCACCCCGACCCGGCGGGCCCGCTCGGGCGGCCGCAGCCCCAGCAGGTCGGTGCCGTCGAGGGTCACCGCCCCGCCGAGCGCGGGCTGCAGCCCGGCGAGGGTCCGCAGCAGCGTGGACTTGCCCGCGCCGTTCGCCCCGAGCAGCACGGTCAGCTCGCCGCGGGCGGCGACGGCGTCCACCCCGGACAGCACCGGGCGCACCCGGCCGCGGCGCAGCGCCCCGCCCTCGGCGTACCCGACGACGAGCCCGGACAGCACCAGCCCGGCGCTCACCAGGCCGCGCCCAGGCGTCGGGAGCGCAGCAGCACCGCGATCACGACCGGTGCCCCGACCAGGGAGGTCACCACGTTCAGCGGGACCGTGCCCAGCCCCGGCGGGTTCGCGACGACCGCGCAGGCCAGCCCGACCAGCGCACCGGTCAGGGCGGTGGCCGGGACGAGCACCCGGTGCCGCGAGGTGCCGACCGCCATCCGGGCCAGGTGCGGCACGGCGATGCCGAGGAACCCGATCGGCCCGCAGAACGCGGTGACCGTCCCGGCGAGCACGGCGGCGACGAGCAGCACGACCACCCGTACCCGGGCGACGTCGACGCCGGCGGTGCGGGCGTAGTCGTCGCCGAGCAGCAGCCCGTCGAGCGGCTTGGCCAGCACGACCACCGCCAGCAGCCCCGCGGCGACGATCCCGCCGAGGACCGGCAGCTCGCCGCGGCCGACGCCGGACACCGAGCCGAGGCCCCACATCAGGTACTGCTGCGCGGTGCGCGGGTCGGTCCAGACCAGCAGCAGGCTGACCACCGAGGTGACCGCCGACCCCAGCATCACGCCGATCACGAGCAGCGCGGTGACGGACCGGGCGAACCGCGACAGGGCCAGCACCAGCGCGAGCACGGCGGCGGCACCGACCGCCGCGGCCGCGACGGTCGTGAGCCGCCCCCCGACGACCGGTGCGGCCCCGAGCCCGCCGGTGGCGAACGCGGCGGTCCCCGCGGCCGCGCCGAGCGTGGTCACCAGCGCGACGCCCAGCCCGGCCCCGGCGCTGACCCCGAGCACGTAGGGCTCGGCCAGCGGGTTGCGGAACAGGGTCTGGGTGAGCAGCCCCGCGGTGCCCAGCCCGACGCCGACGGCCGTCGCGGTCACCGCCCGCGGCACCCGCAGGTCGGTGACGAGCAGGTCGAGCCGGGCGTCGGGGGTGCCGATGCCGAGCAGCGCCGACAGCGTCCGGTCGAGCCCGATCACCACCGACCCGGTCGAGACGGCGAGGGCGAACAGCACGACGACCCCGGCGGCGAGCAGCGCCAGGACCAGCGGCGCCCGGCGTCCCGAGCGCTGCCCGGCCCGGTCCGGGGCCCGGGTCGCCGGAGCGGGCGACGCCGGTGCGGCCGGCCTCATCCGGCGGGCACCTGCCGGTAGTAGGTGAACGCGTGCCCGGGCAGGGCCTGCGGGTGCAGGATCGCGACGAGGTCGGCGAGGATCTCGTCCTGGTGGAGCGCGCCGCGCTCGTAGAGGGCGTTGCCGCCGTCGGCGGTGGTGGCCCGGTCGCGGGTCCACAGCTGCCCGCCGGGGCGGGCCGCGGCGAGCGAGGACAGCCGCGGGTCAAGCGTCGCGACGTCGGCGGTCGTGGCGAACGGGCCGTCGGCGAGCCAGACGCGGGCATCGCCGTCGTCGGCCAGCACCCGCTCCAGCGACTGCGCCTGGGTGCCGGTGCCGGGCATCCCGGCGCCCAGCCAGGTGGCGCCGGCGTCGCGGAACAGGATGCCCGCGGTCGACTCGGCGGCCGGGACGTTCCAGGTGCCCTGGTAGGGCTGCCCGGCGACGATCGGGGTCGGCGGCAGGCCGCGCACGCGACCGGCGAGGTCGGTGTAGCGGCCCGCGATGCCGTCGAAGACCTCCGCGGCGCGGGCGTCCTGCCCGGTCAGCGCACCGACGACCTTGATCCACTCGGCCTGGCCGAGCGGACCGGTCTCCAGGTAGTCCGCCCAGCCGACCACCGGGATGCCGGCGGCGGCCAGCGCCGGGAAGGCCGGGTCGTCGGTCCCCGCCGACAGCACGACCGGCGGCGCGGCGGCGACGACGGCCTCGGCGTCGATCGTGGAGTTCGGCGCGAAGTCGACGGCGGCACCGGAGTCGACGCGCGCCCGCACGGCCGGATCGGTGACCAGCGCGGCCCCGCCGACGCCGGTGATCCGGTCGAGCCCGCCCAGCTCGGTGATCATCGGCAGCTGGGTGGTCGAGCCGGCGAAGATCCCGCTCACCGGGGTGTGCACCACCGGGGCCCCGGCGAGCGCCGCGGGCAGCGCCGGGTCGCCCTGCTCGCAGCCGACGAGCACGACCGACTGCGGCTGCCCACCCGGGAAGGGCGTGCGGACGGTCAGGACCCGGTAGCCGTCGCCGCCGGTGATCGTGACGTTGGTGGCGTGGGTGAAGGCGACCGTGTCGTCCGGGGCGGACGCGGCGCCGGGCACGCAGTCCTGCGCCGCCGCGCCGGTCCCGCCGGGGGCCGGCGGTGCCACGGCGGGTGCCGAGCACCCGGCGACGAGGGCCAGTGCGAGCAGGGCCGCGAGGACCCACCGAGGACGCGTCACCTGAACAGTCTCACATATGTGGATCAGGCCCCGACGAAGTCGGAGAGCCCGTCCAGGAGCCGGTCGACGTCGGCGTCGTCGGTGTAGCAGGCCAGCCCGATCCGCAGGGATCCGGTGTCCCCCAGACCGAGCCGCCGCGAGCACTCCAGCGCGTAGAACGACGAGGCGGGCGCCGCGATCCGCCGCTGCGCCAGGTGCCGGTAGGCGTCGGCGGCGTCGAGGTCGTCGAAGGTCACCAGCAGGGTCGGGGTCCGCCGCGCCGCCCGGGAGCGCACCGTGACCCCGGGCAGGGCGGCGAGGTGGGTCTCGATGCGCTCGCGCAGCGGCCGCTCGTGCTCCTCCACCGCGGCCATCGACGCCTGCAGCCGCGCCCGGCGGTCCCCGGTCGCCGACGGGTCCAGGGCGGCGAGGAACTCGACGGCGGCGGTGGTCCCGGCGAGCAGCTCGTAGGGCAGGGTGCCGAGCTCGAAGCGCTCGGGCACGGCGTCGCTCGACGGTGCCAGCTTCGCCGGGTGCAGGGTCTCCAGCAGCGCCGGGTCGGCGGCGAGCACCCCGCAGTGCGGGCCGAGGAACTTGTAGGGCGAGCAGGCGTAGAAGTCGGCGCCGATCGCGGCGACGTCGATCGGGGCGTGCGCGGTCAGGTGCACGCCGTCGACCATGAACAGTGCCCCGGCGGCGTGCACGGCGGCGGCGATCGCGGGCAGGTCGGGGCGGGTCCCGACCAGGTTCGACGCCCCGGTCACCGCGACGAGCCGGGTGCGGTCGGACAGCAGCGGCGTCACGTCGTCGAGCTCGGTGGTGGCGGGGTCGAAGTCGAGCCACCGCACCGTCACGCCGGCCGCCTGCGCCGCGGTCACCCAGGGGCGGATGTTCGCGTCGTGGTCGAGGCGGGTCACGACGATCTCGTCGCCCGGGGACCAGGTCGCGGCCAGCGTGCGGGCGAGGTCGAAGGTCAGCGCGGTCATGCTGCGCCCGAACACGATCCCGCGCGGGTCCGCGCCGAGCAGGTCGGCCGTCGCGGCGCGGGCGCCGAGCACGATCGCGTCGGCGGCGCGCTCGCCGCTGGTGACCGTCCCGCGGTTGGCCAGCGGGGAGGTCATGGCGGCGGCCACCGCCCCGGCGACGGCGTCGGGGACCTGGGAGCCGCCGGGCCCGTCGAAGTGGGCGATCCCGGCGCGCAGGGCGGGGAAACGGCTGCGGACGGCGGCGACGTCGTAGCTCATGGCCGGAACCCTGTCACGACGGCGCCCCGGACGCGCCCGGGCAACGATCACATGTCGTCGGGGTGTCGTACCGCCCGTGTGGGTGACACGCGGGCCATGATCCTCGGCATGTCGAGGTCCTGGGAGCACTCGCGCGGGCGCCACACCCCACGCCGGCGGCGGCGCTCGGTGCACCGTCGCACCTGGGCGGTGCTCGCCATCTCGCTGGTCGCGCTGGTGGCGCTGCTCGCGGGCGGGACCGCCGCGATGGCGGGCGGCCGGATCGGCGACGGCGTCGGCTCGCTGGCCCGCAACCTCGCGGGCGCCGTCGACCGCCTCCGTCCGGCGCCGGCCGTGCCGCCCGCGCCCCCGGTCCCCGAGGTCCTCACCAGCGTCCCGGCCGGCGGTGCCCCGGTCGCCCCGCGCAGCCCGGTCCGCACCGAGGTCAGCACCGGGACCCTCGACGGGGTCGCGCTCACCGCCGACTCCGATGACGGGCCGGTCACCGTCGCGGGCACCCTGTCCCCCGACGGCCGCAGCTGGACCGCCACGGAGCCGCTGGACCTCGCCACCACCTACCACTGGTCGGGCAGCTGGGTGCTGGGCCCGAAGGACCGGCGCCCGGTGCCCGCGGCCCCGTTCACCACCGTCGACCCCGACGACACCGTCGACGCCACCATGAACATCCGCGACGGCGGCGAGGTCGGCATCGGCGCCCCGGTCGTGCTCACCTTCGGCGAGAAGCTCCCCGACGCCGCGAAGGCCACCGTCGAGCGGGCGCTGAGCGTCACCGCGTCGCGGAAGGTCGAGGGCGCCTGGGCGTGGCTGCCCGACACCGCGGAGGGCTCGCGGGTGCACTACCGCCCGAAGGCCTACTGGCCCGCGCACACGCAGGTCCACGTGCGGGGCGCGCTGCGCGGACTCGACCTGGGCGACGGCACCTTCATGACGAAGGACCTGGACCGGACCTTCACCGTGGGGCGCAGCCAGATCGTGAAGGCCGACACCCGCAGCCACGCGATCGTCGTCGTCCGCGACGGCAGGGAGGTCGCCCGCTACGACGCCTCCTACGGCCTGGAGTCCGACCCGCGCCGGGTGACCCGCTCCGGCATCCACGTGGTCATGGCCAAGTCGGAGAAGGTGCTGATGAGCAACCCCGACTACGGCTACGTCGACGAGCCCCAGTTCTGGGCGGTCCGGATCTCCAACAACGGCGAGTTCATCCACGCCAACCCCGCGTCGTCGTGGGCACAGGGCAACCGCAACGTCAGCCACGGCTGCGTCAACCTGTCCACCCGCGACGCCAAGGAGTTCTTCGCGAGCGCCGTGTTCGGCGACCCGGTCGAGGTGACCGGCAGCTCGCAGCCGCTGACCGCCCGCGACGGCGACCTGTACGACTGGACGATCCCCTGGGACGAGTGGCGCTCGCTCAGCGCGCTGTCCTGACCGCACCCCCGTCCCCGGTGGTCCGCCCGCGGGGACGCCTCCGCACCGAACCGGACCGTCTGGTCCGGGACCGATCGGTCCGGTACCGTGGCCCCATGGCTCGCACCCCCGCCCCGGGCACCCGGGAGCGCATCCTCACCACCGCGTCGCGCCTGTTCTACGCACACGGGGTCCGCGCGATCGGGATGAACCAGATCATCGCCGAGGCGGGCACCGGGAAGAACCTGCTCTATCAGCACTTCACCACCAAGGACGACCTGGTCGCCGACTACCTGACCCGGGTCCGCGAGCGCCGCTCGGACGCGGTCCACCGGGCCCTCGACGCCGCGGGCGACGACCCGCGCGCACGGCTGGTGGCCCTCGTCGCCGAGATCGGGGACCTGGTGACCCGCACGGGCTCCCGGGGCTGCGCCTTCCGGAACTACCTCGTCGAGTTCCCCGACGACGGCATCGCCGGGGACACCCCGGCCGCGGTCGCCCGGGGGCACCTGGCCGACGTCCGGTCGATCGTCGAGCGGCTCGTCGGCGAGCTCGGGGCCGACGACCCCGACCGGCTCACCGGAGAGCTCTGCCTGATCACCGACGGGCTGTTCATGCAGGCCGCCCACCGCGATCCGGCCGACGTCCGGCGTGGCGCCGACGCCGCCGTGGCGCTCACCCGCCGCCTCGTCGGCGCCTGACCATCCGCTGAACCACTCGCCGTACCACCCCGCACTGTCCGCACGTCACCCCGGACCGATCGGTCCGCTTCGAGAGGACGACCATGCCCGCCCCCAGACCCGGTGTCGTCCTGCTCATCACGTCGGCGGCGGCGTTCCTGTCCAGCCTCGACCTGTTCATCGTCAACATCGCCTTCCCCGACATCCGTGCCGCGTTCCCGGGCACCGACCTCGGGCAGATGTCGTGGATCCTCAACGGATACACGGTGGTGTTCGCGGCGTTCCTCGCCCTCGCCGGGCGGCTGGCCGACCGCGTCGGCCACAAGCGGATCTTCCTGGTCGGCCTCGCCGTGTTCACGCTCGCGTCGGCCGCCTGCGCGATGGCGCCGAGCGTGTGGTCGCTGGTCGCCGCACGGACGGTCCAGGCCGTGGGCGCGGCCCTCGTCATGCCCACCTCGCTGTCGCTGCTGCTCACCGCCCACCCGCCCGAGCGCCGCAGCCGGGCCGTCGGAGCCTGGGCCTCGATCGGGGCCGTCGCCGCGGCGCTGGGACCTCCCCTGGGCGGGCTGCTCGTGCAGGCGTCGTGGCACTGGGTGTTCCTGGTCAACGTCCCGGTGGGGGTCGTGGCGCTGGTGGCCGGGGCACGGGCGCTGCGCGAGTCCGACCTCGAACGCACCGGGATGCCCGACCTGCTCGGCGCCCTGGCACTGGTCATGGGCATCGGCGCGCTCGCCTGGGCCCTCGTCCGCGTCCCCGACCGGGGCTGGCTCTCCACCGAGGTGCTCGCCGCCGCCGGGGTCGCGGTCCTCGGCCTCGTCGCCGTCGTCGTGCGGTCGCGGCGGCACGCGGTCCCGGCCCTGGACCTCGCGGTCGTCCGGGTGCCGTCCGTGGGGTTCGCCGCGCTGACGATGGTCGCGTTCACCTGTGGTTTCGCCGGCATGCTCGTCGTGAACGTCCTCTACCTGACCGGAACCTGGGGCTGGACGGCGCAGGCCGCGGGCCTGGCGCTCGCGCCGGGGCCGATGGTCGTGGTGGTCGTCTCGCGGCTCGCCGGGCGGCTCGCGGCGCGGATCGGGGTCGGTCCGACGGCGGGGCTCGGCGCCCTGTCCTTCGCGGCCGGGCCCCTCTGGTGGCTGGCCCACCTCGGCCTCACCCCCGACTACGCCGTCGGCATGCTCCCCGGACAGCTGCTGACCGGGCTCGGGGTCGGGCTGATCCTGCCCACGCTCTCCTCCGTCGTCGGCTCCGCCCTGCCCGCCTCGCAGTGGGGCTCGGGGTCGTCGCTGATCAACACCGCCCGCCAGGTCGGGTCGGTGCTGGGGGTCGCCCTGCTCGTCTCGGTGATCGGCGCACACACCACCGGTCTGCCATCGGAGTTCGGCGCGGTCCGGGCCGGGTGGGTGCTCCTGGCCGGGTCGGCCGGCGTCGCCGCGCTGCTGGCGCTCGTACTCGCCGTCGCCGAACGGCGGCCGGCGCCGGTCGTCGACGGCGGGGTCCCCGGCCTGACGCCGGTACGCCCGGGCGCGGAGGGCGCCGGCGCACCCTGACCCGTCACCGCCGCCCGGTCACCGGATCCGGCGCTCCTGCCCGGCCCACGCCTCGTCGCGCAGCACGAACTTCTGGATCTTCCCGGTGGAGGTCTTCGGCAGCTCGGCGAAGGTGACCCGCTTGGGCGCCTTGAACCGCGCCAGCCGCCCGCGCACGTGCTCGACGATCTCGTCCTCGGTGGCGCTCTCGCCCTCGCGCAGGGTCACCCAGGCGGCCGGGACCTCGCCCCACCGCTCGTCGGGGACGGCGATCACCGCGACCTCCAGCACGGCCGGGTGGTCGGCGATGGCCTGCTCCACCTCGACGCTGGCGATGTTCTCCCCACCGGAGATGATCACGTCCTTGGAGCGGTCGCGGAGCTCGACGTAGCCGTCGGGGTGCATGACGCCGATGTCGCCGGTCCGGAACCAGCCGTCCGGCGCGGCGTCGCGGGTGGCCTGCTCGTCGTCGAGGTAGCCGAGCATGACGTTGTTGCCGCGCAACGCGATCTGGCCGGTCGTCTCCCCGTCGGCGGGGACGTCGGCGCCGTCGTCGTCGATCACCCGGACGGCGCAGGCGATCATGTTCCCGACGCCCTGGCGGGCCTTCATCCGGGCCCGGGCGTCGGCGTCGAGGTCGTTCCACTCCGGACGCCAGTCGCAGATCATCGCCGGGCCGAAGGTCTCGGTGAGCCCGTAGAGGTGGGTCACCTCGAACCCGAGCTCGGCCATCCGGCGCAGGATCGCTGGGCTCGGCGGTGCTCCCCCGGTCGCGACGGCCACCGGGGTCTCCACCGGCCCGGCCTCCGGCGCGTAGGCGATCATCGACAGCACGGTGGGGGCGCCGTTGAGGTGGGTGACGCCCTGGTCGCGCACGAGCTCCCAGATCCGGGACGGCTCGACCCTCGGCAGGCAGACGTGGGTGGCGGCGGCCGCGGTGACCGCCCAGGGGAAGCACCAGCCGTTGCAGTGGAACATCGGCAGCGTCCACAGGTGCACCGACGACGCGGTCAGCCCGGTGTGGCCGACCATCGCCAGCGCCTGCAGGTAGGCGCCCCGGTGGTGGTACATCACGCCCTTCGGGTTCCCGGTGGTCCCGGACGTGTAGTTGACCGACAGCAGGCCGCGCTCGTCGGCGGGCCGCACCGCGGTGGGCTCCCCCCGGGCGACGAGGCGCTCGTAGTCCGGGCCGACCCGCACCGTGTGCGGCGGGGTGTCGAGGCGGGCGAGGACCTCCGCGACGAGGTCGTCGAACACCGGGTCGGCCACCAGCACCGAGGCGCGGGAGTGCTCCAGGATGTAGGCGACCTCGCCCGCCGACAGCCGGGTGTTGACCGCGACCAGCGCCGTCCCCGACCACGGGACCGCGTGCGCCGCCTCCAGCCCGACGTGGGTGTTCGGCACGAGGACCGCGACCGGGCGCCCGTCGTGCAGCGCGGCGAGCGATCCCGCCAGGCGCCGGCAGCGGTCGCGGAACTCGGTGTAGGTGAACCGCAGGTCGCCGTCGACGACCGCGACCCGGTCGCCGTGCGCCGCCGCGGCCCGGTCGAGGAACGCCGTGGGGGTCAGCGGCTCGTAGGACAGGTCCACCAGGTCGGCCGGGACACCCGCCGGGTGGACGGGGACGGGAGCCTCGTCGGTCATCCCCCGAGCCTCCCCGGCAGCGCCCGGGCACGCAATCGCCCCGCCCACCCGGAGATCCGCCGCCCGCCCGGGGCCACTGCCTGCCCGGGGGGGCCACCGTCCGCCCGGGGGGCACCGTCGGCCCGGGGGGCACCGTCCGCCCGGGGGGGGGACCGTCGGCGCGGTGACTCGCAGCCCGCGCGCGATGTGCAGCCTGCGCGGTGATCCGCGCCCACACAGTGATCCGCTTCCCGCGCGGTGATCCACCGTCCGCGCGGTGATCCGCTCCGCGCGTGCGTCCGGACACGCGCGGGCCGCGGATCTCCGCGCGCACTGTCGATCACCGGTTCGGCCGACCACCGACCACCGGCCCCGCCGATCACCGCACCGTCGGCTACCGGCACCACCGACTGTCGGCACCGTCGGCTGCCAGCACCGCCCGACCACGGGCACCGTCGACCACCGACCACCGGCACCACCGACCACCGGCACCACCGACCACCGACACATGGCACCGTCGGCTACCGGCACCGTCGACCACCGGCTCGGCGGCGGCCCTGTCCCCGTCGTGGCGGGCTGGGTTACGTTCGCAGTGGCAACGAGGCTCGTCGGGAGGCGGACGCAATGGCGTGGGACTTCAGCACCGATCCGGAGTTCGAGGAGAAGCTGAAGTGGATGCGCGGCTTCGTCCGCGACGAGATCATCCCGCTGGAGACCCTCGACCTGGACCGGGAGACCTTCGCCCGGATCACCGCCCCGCTCAAGGAGCAGGTCAAGGAGCAGGGTCTGTGGGCGGCGCACCTGCCCCCGGAGCTCGGCGGCGGCGGGTTCGGCCAGGTCTCCCTCGGGCTGATGCACGAGATCCTCGGCCAGTGCCGCTACGCGCCGGGGGTGTTCGGCAACCAGGCCCCCGACTCGGGCAACGCCGAGCTGCTCGCGATCGGCGGGTCGCCGGAGCAGAAGGAACGCTGGATGCACCCGCTGCTGCGCGGTGAGCTGCGGTCCTGCTTCTCGATGACCGAGCCCGGCGCCGGCGCGGACCCGACGATGCTGTCCACCCGGGCCGTGCGCGACGGCGACGACTACGTCATCAACGGTCACAAGTGGTTCTCCTCGAACGCCACCGGCTCGGACTTCCTGATCGCGATGGTGGTGACCGACCCGGACGCGCCGCCGTACCAGCGGGCCTCGATGATCGTCGTCCCGACCGACACCCCGGGCCTCGACGTCGCCCGCGACATCCCGGTGATGGACCACCCCGACGTCGGCGGCGAGATCTACGGCGGCCACGCCGAGGTGTTCTACCGCGACGTCCGGGTACCGGCGACGAACCTCGTCGGCAACCCCGGCGACGGGTTCCGGCTCGCCCAGCAGCGGCTCGGCCCGGGGCGCATCCATCACGCGATGCGCTGGCTGGGCCAGTCCCGGCGGGCGTTCGACATGCTCTGCGAGCGCGCGGTGTCGCGGACGGCGAGCGGCACGCGGCTCGCCGACAAGCAGATGGTGCAGGACATGATCGCGCAGTCGGCGGCGGACATGGCCGCGGCGCGACTGCTGACCCTGCACGCGGCGTGGACGATGGACCAGGTCGGCGCCTCGAACGCCCGGATCGAGATCGGGATGATCAAGTACTGGGGCGCGAAGGTGCTGCACGACGTGATCGACCGTGCGATCCAGGTGCACGGCTCGCTGGGCTTCTCCGGGGACCTGCCGCTGGAGCAGATGTACCGAGCGGCCCGGGCCGCGCGCATCTACGACGGTCCCGACGAGGTGCACAAGGAGTCCGTCGCGCGGCGCATCCTGCGCGGCTACACCCCGGTGGAGGTCCCCACCGAGCACGTCCCGACCCGCACCGAGGCCGCGCGCCGCAAGTTCGCGGAGTACCTGGACACCGCGGCGGCGAACGCCTGATGCCTCAGGCCGGCGTGGACTTCCGCGCCGGCCCGGAGGCGAGGTCGGCGCGGTAGTCCGCGACCAGCGCGTTCATCGCGGTGAGGAAGCGGGCCGCGGCGGCGAGCTCGTCGTCGTCGAAGCCGGCGAGCACGGCGTCCATCCGGGCACCGAGCGGGCCGAAGAACGCCCCGCCGACCTCGGCGGCGTTCTCGGCCTGGCGCAGGGTCACCCGCCGCCGGTCGGTGGACTCGCGGCTGCGGCGCACGTGGCCGGCGCGCTCCAGGCGGTCGACGAGCGCGGTCGTCGCACCGGTGGACAGCCCGAGCCGGGCACCGAGGACGCCCGGGGTGAGCGGTTCGCCCGCGGAGTCCGCGCGCATCACCGCGAGCAGCGCGTGCAGGTCGGTGGGGTGCAGCCGGTGCCGCCCGGCGAACTCCTGGCCGAGCAGCTCGGCCTCGCCCGCGTAGTCCTGCAGCAGCGCGACCAGGTCCTCACGTCGCGTCCGGGCAGGCATGCCGACGAGCCTAGTCGCGTGCGGCGACATACCGGGCGCGGGTCAGCGCTCCGGCCGGCGCGGCGGCGTACCGGGCGGGGGTCCGGCGCGGCGGCGTACCGGGGCCGGGTCAGCGCCCCGTCCAGCGCGGCGGGCGCTTCTCCAGGAACGCCGCGATCCCCTCGGTCTTGTCCGCGGACCGGTCGATCGCCGCCGAGGCGATCTCGGTGGCGTTCCAGCCGCGCTCGTCCGGCTCGGACACCACACGTTCCAGCGCGCGCAGCGACACCGACACCGCCAGCGGCGAGTTCTCGCACACCGCGGCCGCGAGCGCCAGCGCCGCCGCCTCCGCCCCGCCCGGCTCGACGAGCTCGGAGACCAGGCCCAGGGTGTACGCGCGCTCGGCGTCCAGCGGGCGCCCGGTGACCAGCAGCTGCTTGGCGATGTTGAGCGGCAGCGGCCGCGGCGCCCGGAACAGCGCCCCGCAGTTCGCGACCAGGCCACGGGCGACCTCGGGCAGCCCGAACCGCGCCGTCGTCGACGCGACGACCATGTCGCAGGCCAGCACGATCTCGAACCCGCCGCCGTAGGCGACGCCCTCGACGGCCGCGATCAGCGGGCGCCGCCGGTCCCGCCGGACGACGCCGTAGTTGCCGCCGCGCGGCGTCGGCCCGCCGGAGCCCGCGGCCAGGTCGGTGCCCGCGCTGAACGCCGTCGCGTCCCCGGCGAGCACGCCGCACCACAGGTCCGGGTCGTCGTCGAGGGTGTTGAGCGCCTCGTCGAGCCCGGCCGTCATCGCCGCGTCGACGGCGTTGCGCTTGTCCGGCCGCGTCATCCGGATCAGGAGCACGTGTCCGTGCCGCTCGGTGGTCACCCGTGTCCCCGTCATGCCGTCCGTCACGATCGTGACTGTAGGTGGGGAGCGGGCCCGGGCGTTCGTACTGTGGTGATCGTGTCCCGCAGCAAGCGCGTCCCGACCGCGGCCGTCCTGTCCGTCCCGCTCGCCCTGACCGGGGCCCTCGCCGCGCTCGGCGTGCACGTGCGCCGCAACATGGGGGCCCGCGCGGGCGAGCTCCACCGGATCGCCTCCGGGTCGCCGAACGCCGTCGACGGCGTGTTCGCCAACACCGAGCCGGGTCTGCCGCGGGCCAAGGCCTCGGCCCGGATGATCCTGAACATGCTGGTGGGCCGCCTGTCCGAGGGCGTCGCGCCGGCCACGGTGCCGCTCGCGCCGCTGCGGACCCCCGACGCGCCCGCCGGGCTGGCGGTGACCTGGCTGGGCCACGCCGGGGTGCTGCTGGAGATCGACGGCCGACGGGTACTGGCCGACCCGGTCTGGTCGGAGTACGCCTCCCCCGTGCCGCGCTTCGGGCCGCGCCGCCTGCACCCGCCGGTCGGGCCGCTGTCCGCGCTGGGGTCCCCGGACGTCGTCGTGATCAGCCACGACCACTACGACCACCTCGACCGCCTGACGGTCACCGCGCTGGCCCGCGACACCTCCGCGGTGTTCGTCGGCCCGCTCGGGGTGGGCGCGCACCTGCGGGCCTGGGGCGTGCCCGGGCACCGGGTCGTCGAGCGCGACTGGGAGGGCGTGGTGACCGTCGCCGGGCTGGAGCTGACCTGCCTGGAGACCCGGCACTTCTCCGGACGCGGGCTGCGCCGCAACACGACGCTGTGGGCCGCCTGGAAGGTCGCCGGGCCGCGGCACACCGCCTACCTGGGCGGGGACACCGGCGCCACCCGGGCGCACGCGCGCACCGGGGCCGCGCACGGCCCGTTCGACCTGACGGTGCTGCCGATCGGCGCCTACGCCGACCTGTGGCCCGACATCCACGCCGACCCGGAGCAGGCCGTCGCCGCGCACCGCAAGCTGGGCGGCCGGGTGCTGCTGCCGATCCACTGGGCGACGTTCAACCTGGGCTTCCACCCGTGGGACGAGCCCGCCGAGCGGGCCCGCAAGGCCGCCGCCGACCAGGACGTGGTCCTGGCCCTGCCGCGCCCGGGCGAGCGGATCGACCTGACCGGCGTCACGACCGTCGACGACGCCCGCGCCGCGGTTCCCACCGAACCGTGGTGGCCGACCGCGCGCTGATTCGCGTCACGTTCACCGCTGACCCTTTTCGCCCATTCCCGTCGCCCGGACGCCGTATCCCCCGACCGGAAACGACGGCGCGCCGGACTATTTCCGGGTAGGGGTTCGACAGGTCGGTTCGGCATCCTTTATCGTTCTGCCCGAAGAATCGGTTCCGGCTCCGACCGGGCGATTCCCGTCTCCGGCCGATCCGGTGATTCCCCCGTGGAAGGAATGACGACGTGGCGCAGCAGACGACCATCACACTGGTCGACGACCTCGACGGCACCGAGGCCGACGAGCAGGTGGAGTTCTCCGTCGACGGCCGCGCCTACGAGATCGACCTGTCCACCAAGAATGCCGAGAAGCTGCGGGAATCGTTGGCGCCCTACGTCGCGGCCGCCCGTCGCGGGTCCGGTCGGCGCAGTCCCGCTTCCGGCGCCTCGTCGTCGAACGGTTCCAGCGCCTCGGAACGCGCCGCGAACCGCGCCGTGCGGGAATGGGCGGTGGCCCAGGGCATGAAGATCTCCGAGCGCGGGCGTATCCCGTCCTCGGTTCTCGAGGCCTATCAGAACGCGCACTCCTGACCGCTGCCGCCGCCGGGGTCGCCCCGGATGGCAGGATCGGGCCGACGAGAGACGTGCGCCGGGCGATACGCGGCGCGCCCCGACGGAGAGGCCCCGATGTACCCAGGCACGCATGCCGCGACGACCCCCGACAAGCCGGCCGTGATCATGGGGGGCTCGGGCGCGACCCTGACCTTCCGTGAGCTGGAGGAGGGGTCCGCCCGGCTCGCGAACCACCTGCGTGCGGCCGGTCTGCAGCGGGGCGACGTCGTCGCGCTCGTCGCGGAGAACACCGCGCGGGTCTACGAGGTGTACTGGGCCGCCAGCGGTCGGGGCTCTACATCACCGCGGTGAACCACCACCTGTCCGCGCCCGAGGCGGCCTACATCGTCGTGCGGGACTGCGGCGCGAAGGCGCTCGTCGTCTCCGCCGGTGTCGCCGGTCTGGCCGCGGCCGATCGAGGACCACGTCGACACCCCGGTGCGG
>NZ_JAHLJA010000151.1:0-44747 GCF_020496245.1 Pseudonocardia sp. ICBG601
CCACGTGCTCGCCGGCGAGCGCGCGGGTGAGGTTGCCGGGCTTGAGACCGTTGACGATCTGGATCGAGCGGACGTGCGTCGCGTGCCGCATGAGCTCCAGCACCGGGCGCTCGACGATCAGGTCGGGCAGGTCCCGCTCGATGAGCTCGTCGACGGTGATCTCGGGGATCAGGGTCGCCGACGGGTCGTTCTTCGGGTTCGCGGTGTAGAGACCGTCCTCGTCCTTGACGAAGATCATGTTCTTGCAGCCGTAGGTCTCGGCGACCAGGTAGCAGCCGGCGTCGGTGCGGTAGGGCGGGATGACGCCCCTCGTCGGGTAGCGGCTGCCACATCGCGTACGGCGGCATGCCGGCGAAGATCGCCGCGCGGACCTCGGACAGCGACAGCGGCAGCGCGTCGAACCCGCCCCCGGCGACGACCGGCACCCCGTGCCGGGCCATCAGGTAGCCGAGCATGGTGGCGTTCTGCCCGGCGACGGCGCTGCCGACCGAGCTGAGCACGCCGGTGGGCAGGCCGAGCTCGGCGGCCAGGGAGTACGCGTGCCGGGCCCGGGTGCCGCCGCCGGTGCCGATCAGCAGCCGGTGCTCCGACCGGGCCTCCAGCAGCTCCTCGACGAGCGGGAACACCGCCTCGCGGCCGCGGTCCATGAAGCTCTGCCCGCCGACCTTGACCACGGACACGTCGGGCAGGACCCGGGTGTCGGGGGTCCGCTCGGTGGCCGCGGCGAGCTCCGGGTCGTCGAGCGACCGGGTCAGCAGCAGCGACTCGAGCTCGGCCGCGCTCGCGGCGTGCGTCATCGCATCTCCTCGTGTTCCGATGCGCGCGCCCGGACGGGCGGCGCGGTCCAGCGCGAACCTAGCGACTCCGGGTCGCGTCGTGCCCGGCGGCGCCACGGGCACCTCCGGCCGGGCTGCGGCACCGGCTCCGGGCGCCGCGCCGTCGGCGCGGCCGGTCGTGCACGACCGGCCCGCATACGCTGATCGCGACGCCGTCCGGGTGATCCATGCCACTGTGCGGCGCCCGTTCCGCAGCTCCGCCCTCTCCCGCACTCGGCCCCCGCACCCGCGGTGCACCCCACCACGTGCGGCGCCGCACGGGTTCCGGTTCCGCCGCACACCCCCGGACGTGTGCGGTGCGCTCGGAACCTGTGCGGCGCGGGTCCGGTGGGGGCGGCGACCGCCCGGCGTCGAACCGGCCCGGCGCGGGCGGTGCGCCGGACGCGGGCGGGGCGGCCGAACGCGAGCGGGGCAGGGCGGCGCGGGTGTCTCAGGCGCGGAGGCGGAAGGTGCCGGTGGGCGCGTCGAAGGCCAGCTCGTCGGTGTCGAACGCCGCCCCGACCGCACCGGAGGCGGCCAGCTCGCCGGGCGTCCCCGTGTGCAGCGCGCCCGCGCCGTCGAGCAGCCAGGCCCGGTCCGCCAGACGCAGTGCCGGCTCCAGGTCGTGGGTGGACAACAGCACCGCGAGGTCCTGCTCCCCCGCCAGCCGGCGCAGCGTCCCGAGCAGCGCGACCCGGGAGGAGACGTCGAGGAACGCGCTCGGCTCGTCGAGCAGCAGCAGCGACGGCTGCTGGGCCAGTGCGCGGGCGACCATCATCCGCTGCCGCTCGCCGTCGGACATCCGGGCCAGCGGGCGTCCG
The DNA here is from genome assembly GCF_020496245.1 of Pseudonocardia sp. ICBG601. Lineage (NCBI taxonomy): Bacteria > Bacillati > Actinomycetota > Actinomycetes > Pseudonocardiales > Pseudonocardiaceae > Pseudonocardia > Pseudonocardia sp. ICBG601. The sequence goes on from NZ_JAHLJA010000151.1 coordinate 1,637, forward strand.
GCCAGCGGGCCGGCGCGGATCGCGTCGATCGCGGCGTCGACGGCGGCCTCGTCGTCGGCGGTGAGCAGGCCGGTGGCGCCGGTGTGCGGCAGCCGCCCCAGCTCGACGACGTCGCGGCCGGTCAGCTGCCCCGGGTCCGGCCGGTCGGTCAGCACCACCCCGACCCGGCGGGCCCGCTCGGGCGGCCGCAGCCCCAGCAGGTCGGTGCCGTCGAGGGTCACCGCCCCGCCGAGCGCGGGCTGCAGCCCGGCGAGGGTCCGCAGCAGCGTGGACTTGCCCGCGCCGTTCGCCCCGAGCAGCACGGTCAGCTCGCCGCGGGCGGCGACGGCGTCCACCCCGGACAGCACCGGGCGCACCCGGCCGCGGCGCAGCGCCCCGCCCTCGGCGTACCCGACGACGAGCCCGGACAGCACCAGCCCGGCGCTCACCAGGCCGCGCCCAGGCGTCGGGAGCGCAGCAGCACCGCGATCACGACCGGTGCCCCGACCAGGGAGGTCACCACGTTCAGCGGGACCGTGCCCAGCCCCGGCGGGTTCGCGACGACCGCGCAGGCCAGCCCGACCAGCGCACCGGTCAGGGCGGTGGCCGGGACGAGCACCCGGTGCCGCGAGGTGCCGACCGCCATCCGGGCCAGGTGCGGCACGGCGATGCCGAGGAACCCGATCGGCCCGCAGAACGCGGTGACCGTCCCGGCGAGCACGGCGGCGACGAGCAGCACGACCACCCGTACCCGGGCGACGTCGACGCCGGCGGTGCGGGCGTAGTCGTCGCCGAGCAGCAGCCCGTCGAGCGGCTTGGCCAGCACGACCACCGCCAGCAGCCCCGCGGCGACGATCCCGCCGAGGACCGGCAGCTCGCCGCGGCCGACGCCGGACACCGAGCCGAGGCCCCACATCAGGTACTGCTGCGCGGTGCGCGGGTCGGTCCAGACCAGCAGCAGGCTGACCACCGAGGTGACCGCCGACCCCAGCATCACGCCGATCACGAGCAGCGCGGTGACGGACCGGGCGAACCGCGACAGGGCCAGCACCAGCGCGAGCACGGCGGCGGCACCGACCGCCGCGGCCGCGACGGTCGTGAGCCGCCCCCCGACGACCGGTGCGGCCCCGAGCCCGCCGGTGGCGAACGCGGCGGTCCCCGCGGCCGCGCCGAGCGTGGTCACCAGCGCGACGCCCAGCCCGGCCCCGGCGCTGACCCCGAGCACGTAGGGCTCGGCCAGCGGGTTGCGGAACAGGGTCTGGGTGAGCAGCCCCGCGGTGCCCAGCCCGACGCCGACGGCCGTCGCGGTCACCGCCCGCGGCACCCGCAGGTCGGTGACGAGCAGGTCGAGCCGGGCGTCGGGGGTGCCGATGCCGAGCAGCGCCGACAGCGTCCGGTCGAGCCCGATCACCACCGACCCGGTCGAGACGGCGAGGGCGAACAGCACGACGACCCCGGCGGCGAGCAGCGCCAGGACCAGCGGCGCCCGGCGTCCCGAGCGCTGCCCGGCCCGGTCCGGGGCCCGGGTCGCCGGAGCGGGCGACGCCGGTGCGGCCGGCCTCATCCGGCGGGCACCTGCCGGTAGTAGGTGAACGCGTGCCCGGGCAGGGCCTGCGGGTGCAGGATCGCGACGAGGTCGGCGAGGATCTCGTCCTGGTGGAGCGCGCCGCGCTCGTAGAGGGCGTTGCCGCCGTCGGCGGTGGTGGCCCGGTCGCGGGTCCACAGCTGCCCGCCGGGGCGGGCCGCGGCGAGCGAGGACAGCCGCGGGTCAAGCGTCGCGACGTCGGCGGTCGTGGCGAACGGGCCGTCGGCGAGCCAGACGCGGGCATCGCCGTCGTCGGCCAGCACCCGCTCCAGCGACTGCGCCTGGGTGCCGGTGCCGGGCATCCCGGCGCCCAGCCAGGTGGCGCCGGCGTCGCGGAACAGGATGCCCGCGGTCGACTCGGCGGCCGGGACGTTCCAGGTGCCCTGGTAGGGCTGCCCGGCGACGATCGGGGTCGGCGGCAGGCCGCGCACGCGACCGGCGAGGTCGGTGTAGCGGCCCGCGATGCCGTCGAAGACCTCCGCGGCGCGGGCGTCCTGCCCGGTCAGCGCACCGACGACCTTGATCCACTCGGCCTGGCCGAGCGGACCGGTCTCCAGGTAGTCCGCCCAGCCGACCACCGGGATGCCGGCGGCGGCCAGCGCCGGGAAGGCCGGGTCGTCGGTCCCCGCCGACAGCACGACCGGCGGCGCGGCGGCGACGACGGCCTCGGCGTCGATCGTGGAGTTCGGCGCGAAGTCGACGGCGGCACCGGAGTCGACGCGCGCCCGCACGGCCGGATCGGTGACCAGCGCGGCCCCGCCGACGCCGGTGATCCGGTCGAGCCCGCCCAGCTCGGTGATCATCGGCAGCTGGGTGGTCGAGCCGGCGAAGATCCCGCTCACCGGGGTGTGCACCACCGGGGCCCCGGCGAGCGCCGCGGGCAGCGCCGGGTCGCCCTGCTCGCAGCCGACGAGCACGACCGACTGCGGCTGCCCACCCGGGAAGGGCGTGCGGACGGTCAGGACCCGGTAGCCGTCGCCGCCGGTGATCGTGACGTTGGTGGCGTGGGTGAAGGCGACCGTGTCGTCCGGGGCGGACGCGGCGCCGGGCACGCAGTCCTGCGCCGCCGCGCCGGTCCCGCCGGGGGCCGGCGGTGCCACGGCGGGTGCCGAGCACCCGGCGACGAGGGCCAGTGCGAGCAGGGCCGCGAGGACCCACCGAGGACGCGTCACCTGAACAGTCTCACATATGTGGATCAGGCCCCGACGAAGTCGGAGAGCCCGTCCAGGAGCCGGTCGACGTCGGCGTCGTCGGTGTAGCAGGCCAGCCCGATCCGCAGGGATCCGGTGTCCCCCAGACCGAGCCGCCGCGAGCACTCCAGCGCGTAGAACGACGAGGCGGGCGCCGCGATCCGCCGCTGCGCCAGGTGCCGGTAGGCGTCGGCGGCGTCGAGGTCGTCGAAGGTCACCAGCAGGGTCGGGGTCCGCCGCGCCGCCCGGGAGCGCACCGTGACCCCGGGCAGGGCGGCGAGGTGGGTCTCGATGCGCTCGCGCAGCGGCCGCTCGTGCTCCTCCACCGCGGCCATCGACGCCTGCAGCCGCGCCCGGCGGTCCCCGGTCGCCGACGGGTCCAGGGCGGCGAGGAACTCGACGGCGGCGGTGGTCCCGGCGAGCAGCTCGTAGGGCAGGGTGCCGAGCTCGAAGCGCTCGGGCACGGCGTCGCTCGACGGTGCCAGCTTCGCCGGGTGCAGGGTCTCCAGCAGCGCCGGGTCGGCGGCGAGCACCCCGCAGTGCGGGCCGAGGAACTTGTAGGGCGAGCAGGCGTAGAAGTCGGCGCCGATCGCGGCGACGTCGATCGGGGCGTGCGCGGTCAGGTGCACGCCGTCGACCATGAACAGTGCCCCGGCGGCGTGCACGGCGGCGGCGATCGCGGGCAGGTCGGGGCGGGTCCCGACCAGGTTCGACGCCCCGGTCACCGCGACGAGCCGGGTGCGGTCGGACAGCAGCGGCGTCACGTCGTCGAGCTCGGTGGTGGCGGGGTCGAAGTCGAGCCACCGCACCGTCACGCCGGCCGCCTGCGCCGCGGTCACCCAGGGGCGGATGTTCGCGTCGTGGTCGAGGCGGGTCACGACGATCTCGTCGCCCGGGGACCAGGTCGCGGCCAGCGTGCGGGCGAGGTCGAAGGTCAGCGCGGTCATGCTGCGCCCGAACACGATCCCGCGCGGGTCCGCGCCGAGCAGGTCGGCCGTCGCGGCGCGGGCGCCGAGCACGATCGCGTCGGCGGCGCGCTCGCCGCTGGTGACCGTCCCGCGGTTGGCCAGCGGGGAGGTCATGGCGGCGGCCACCGCCCCGGCGACGGCGTCGGGGACCTGGGAGCCGCCGGGCCCGTCGAAGTGGGCGATCCCGGCGCGCAGGGCGGGGAAACGGCTGCGGACGGCGGCGACGTCGTAGCTCATGGCCGGAACCCTGTCACGACGGCGCCCCGGACGCGCCCGGGCAACGATCACATGTCGTCGGGGTGTCGTACCGCCCGTGTGGGTGACACGCGGGCCATGATCCTCGGCATGTCGAGGTCCTGGGAGCACTCGCGCGGGCGCCACACCCCACGCCGGCGGCGGCGCTCGGTGCACCGTCGCACCTGGGCGGTGCTCGCCATCTCGCTGGTCGCGCTGGTGGCGCTGCTCGCGGGCGGGACCGCCGCGATGGCGGGCGGCCGGATCGGCGACGGCGTCGGCTCGCTGGCCCGCAACCTCGCGGGCGCCGTCGACCGCCTCCGTCCGGCGCCGGCCGTGCCGCCCGCGCCCCCGGTCCCCGAGGTCCTCACCAGCGTCCCGGCCGGCGGTGCCCCGGTCGCCCCGCGCAGCCCGGTCCGCACCGAGGTCAGCACCGGGACCCTCGACGGGGTCGCGCTCACCGCCGACTCCGATGACGGGCCGGTCACCGTCGCGGGCACCCTGTCCCCCGACGGCCGCAGCTGGACCGCCACGGAGCCGCTGGACCTCGCCACCACCTACCACTGGTCGGGCAGCTGGGTGCTGGGCCCGAAGGACCGGCGCCCGGTGCCCGCGGCCCCGTTCACCACCGTCGACCCCGACGACACCGTCGACGCCACCATGAACATCCGCGACGGCGGCGAGGTCGGCATCGGCGCCCCGGTCGTGCTCACCTTCGGCGAGAAGCTCCCCGACGCCGCGAAGGCCACCGTCGAGCGGGCGCTGAGCGTCACCGCGTCGCGGAAGGTCGAGGGCGCCTGGGCGTGGCTGCCCGACACCGCGGAGGGCTCGCGGGTGCACTACCGCCCGAAGGCCTACTGGCCCGCGCACACGCAGGTCCACGTGCGGGGCGCGCTGCGCGGACTCGACCTGGGCGACGGCACCTTCATGACGAAGGACCTGGACCGGACCTTCACCGTGGGGCGCAGCCAGATCGTGAAGGCCGACACCCGCAGCCACGCGATCGTCGTCGTCCGCGACGGCAGGGAGGTCGCCCGCTACGACGCCTCCTACGGCCTGGAGTCCGACCCGCGCCGGGTGACCCGCTCCGGCATCCACGTGGTCATGGCCAAGTCGGAGAAGGTGCTGATGAGCAACCCCGACTACGGCTACGTCGACGAGCCCCAGTTCTGGGCGGTCCGGATCTCCAACAACGGCGAGTTCATCCACGCCAACCCCGCGTCGTCGTGGGCACAGGGCAACCGCAACGTCAGCCACGGCTGCGTCAACCTGTCCACCCGCGACGCCAAGGAGTTCTTCGCGAGCGCCGTGTTCGGCGACCCGGTCGAGGTGACCGGCAGCTCGCAGCCGCTGACCGCCCGCGACGGCGACCTGTACGACTGGACGATCCCCTGGGACGAGTGGCGCTCGCTCAGCGCGCTGTCCTGACCGCACCCCCGTCCCCGGTGGTCCGCCCGCGGGGACGCCTCCGCACCGAACCGGACCGTCTGGTCCGGGACCGATCGGTCCGGTACCGTGGCCCCATGGCTCGCACCCCCGCCCCGGGCACCCGGGAGCGCATCCTCACCACCGCGTCGCGCCTGTTCTACGCACACGGGGTCCGCGCGATCGGGATGAACCAGATCATCGCCGAGGCGGGCACCGGGAAGAACCTGCTCTATCAGCACTTCACCACCAAGGACGACCTGGTCGCCGACTACCTGACCCGGGTCCGCGAGCGCCGCTCGGACGCGGTCCACCGGGCCCTCGACGCCGCGGGCGACGACCCGCGCGCACGGCTGGTGGCCCTCGTCGCCGAGATCGGGGACCTGGTGACCCGCACGGGCTCCCGGGGCTGCGCCTTCCGGAACTACCTCGTCGAGTTCCCCGACGACGGCATCGCCGGGGACACCCCGGCCGCGGTCGCCCGGGGGCACCTGGCCGACGTCCGGTCGATCGTCGAGCGGCTCGTCGGCGAGCTCGGGGCCGACGACCCCGACCGGCTCACCGGAGAGCTCTGCCTGATCACCGACGGGCTGTTCATGCAGGCCGCCCACCGCGATCCGGCCGACGTCCGGCGTGGCGCCGACGCCGCCGTGGCGCTCACCCGCCGCCTCGTCGGCGCCTGACCATCCGCTGAACCACTCGCCGTACCACCCCGCACTGTCCGCACGTCACCCCGGACCGATCGGTCCGCTTCGAGAGGACGACCATGCCCGCCCCCAGACCCGGTGTCGTCCTGCTCATCACGTCGGCGGCGGCGTTCCTGTCCAGCCTCGACCTGTTCATCGTCAACATCGCCTTCCCCGACATCCGTGCCGCGTTCCCGGGCACCGACCTCGGGCAGATGTCGTGGATCCTCAACGGATACACGGTGGTGTTCGCGGCGTTCCTCGCCCTCGCCGGGCGGCTGGCCGACCGCGTCGGCCACAAGCGGATCTTCCTGGTCGGCCTCGCCGTGTTCACGCTCGCGTCGGCCGCCTGCGCGATGGCGCCGAGCGTGTGGTCGCTGGTCGCCGCACGGACGGTCCAGGCCGTGGGCGCGGCCCTCGTCATGCCCACCTCGCTGTCGCTGCTGCTCACCGCCCACCCGCCCGAGCGCCGCAGCCGGGCCGTCGGAGCCTGGGCCTCGATCGGGGCCGTCGCCGCGGCGCTGGGACCTCCCCTGGGCGGGCTGCTCGTGCAGGCGTCGTGGCACTGGGTGTTCCTGGTCAACGTCCCGGTGGGGGTCGTGGCGCTGGTGGCCGGGGCACGGGCGCTGCGCGAGTCCGACCTCGAACGCACCGGGATGCCCGACCTGCTCGGCGCCCTGGCACTGGTCATGGGCATCGGCGCGCTCGCCTGGGCCCTCGTCCGCGTCCCCGACCGGGGCTGGCTCTCCACCGAGGTGCTCGCCGCCGCCGGGGTCGCGGTCCTCGGCCTCGTCGCCGTCGTCGTGCGGTCGCGGCGGCACGCGGTCCCGGCCCTGGACCTCGCGGTCGTCCGGGTGCCGTCCGTGGGGTTCGCCGCGCTGACGATGGTCGCGTTCACCTGTGGTTTCGCCGGCATGCTCGTCGTGAACGTCCTCTACCTGACCGGAACCTGGGGCTGGACGGCGCAGGCCGCGGGCCTGGCGCTCGCGCCGGGGCCGATGGTCGTGGTGGTCGTCTCGCGGCTCGCCGGGCGGCTCGCGGCGCGGATCGGGGTCGGTCCGACGGCGGGGCTCGGCGCCCTGTCCTTCGCGGCCGGGCCCCTCTGGTGGCTGGCCCACCTCGGCCTCACCCCCGACTACGCCGTCGGCATGCTCCCCGGACAGCTGCTGACCGGGCTCGGGGTCGGGCTGATCCTGCCCACGCTCTCCTCCGTCGTCGGCTCCGCCCTGCCCGCCTCGCAGTGGGGCTCGGGGTCGTCGCTGATCAACACCGCCCGCCAGGTCGGGTCGGTGCTGGGGGTCGCCCTGCTCGTCTCGGTGATCGGCGCACACACCACCGGTCTGCCATCGGAGTTCGGCGCGGTCCGGGCCGGGTGGGTGCTCCTGGCCGGGTCGGCCGGCGTCGCCGCGCTGCTGGCGCTCGTACTCGCCGTCGCCGAACGGCGGCCGGCGCCGGTCGTCGACGGCGGGGTCCCCGGCCTGACGCCGGTACGCCCGGGCGCGGAGGGCGCCGGCGCACCCTGACCCGTCACCGCCGCCCGGTCACCGGATCCGGCGCTCCTGCCCGGCCCACGCCTCGTCGCGCAGCACGAACTTCTGGATCTTCCCGGTGGAGGTCTTCGGCAGCTCGGCGAAGGTGACCCGCTTGGGCGCCTTGAACCGCGCCAGCCGCCCGCGCACGTGCTCGACGATCTCGTCCTCGGTGGCGCTCTCGCCCTCGCGCAGGGTCACCCAGGCGGCCGGGACCTCGCCCCACCGCTCGTCGGGGACGGCGATCACCGCGACCTCCAGCACGGCCGGGTGGTCGGCGATGGCCTGCTCCACCTCGACGCTGGCGATGTTCTCCCCACCGGAGATGATCACGTCCTTGGAGCGGTCGCGGAGCTCGACGTAGCCGTCGGGGTGCATGACGCCGATGTCGCCGGTCCGGAACCAGCCGTCCGGCGCGGCGTCGCGGGTGGCCTGCTCGTCGTCGAGGTAGCCGAGCATGACGTTGTTGCCGCGCAACGCGATCTGGCCGGTCGTCTCCCCGTCGGCGGGGACGTCGGCGCCGTCGTCGTCGATCACCCGGACGGCGCAGGCGATCATGTTCCCGACGCCCTGGCGGGCCTTCATCCGGGCCCGGGCGTCGGCGTCGAGGTCGTTCCACTCCGGACGCCAGTCGCAGATCATCGCCGGGCCGAAGGTCTCGGTGAGCCCGTAGAGGTGGGTCACCTCGAACCCGAGCTCGGCCATCCGGCGCAGGATCGCTGGGCTCGGCGGTGCTCCCCCGGTCGCGACGGCCACCGGGGTCTCCACCGGCCCGGCCTCCGGCGCGTAGGCGATCATCGACAGCACGGTGGGGGCGCCGTTGAGGTGGGTGACGCCCTGGTCGCGCACGAGCTCCCAGATCCGGGACGGCTCGACCCTCGGCAGGCAGACGTGGGTGGCGGCGGCCGCGGTGACCGCCCAGGGGAAGCACCAGCCGTTGCAGTGGAACATCGGCAGCGTCCACAGGTGCACCGACGACGCGGTCAGCCCGGTGTGGCCGACCATCGCCAGCGCCTGCAGGTAGGCGCCCCGGTGGTGGTACATCACGCCCTTCGGGTTCCCGGTGGTCCCGGACGTGTAGTTGACCGACAGCAGGCCGCGCTCGTCGGCGGGCCGCACCGCGGTGGGCTCCCCCCGGGCGACGAGGCGCTCGTAGTCCGGGCCGACCCGCACCGTGTGCGGCGGGGTGTCGAGGCGGGCGAGGACCTCCGCGACGAGGTCGTCGAACACCGGGTCGGCCACCAGCACCGAGGCGCGGGAGTGCTCCAGGATGTAGGCGACCTCGCCCGCCGACAGCCGGGTGTTGACCGCGACCAGCGCCGTCCCCGACCACGGGACCGCGTGCGCCGCCTCCAGCCCGACGTGGGTGTTCGGCACGAGGACCGCGACCGGGCGCCCGTCGTGCAGCGCGGCGAGCGATCCCGCCAGGCGCCGGCAGCGGTCGCGGAACTCGGTGTAGGTGAACCGCAGGTCGCCGTCGACGACCGCGACCCGGTCGCCGTGCGCCGCCGCGGCCCGGTCGAGGAACGCCGTGGGGGTCAGCGGCTCGTAGGACAGGTCCACCAGGTCGGCCGGGACACCCGCCGGGTGGACGGGGACGGGAGCCTCGTCGGTCATCCCCCGAGCCTCCCCGGCAGCGCCCGGGCACGCAATCGCCCCGCCCACCCGGAGATCCGCCGCCCGCCCGGGGCCACTGCCTGCCCGGGGGGGCCACCGTCCGCCCGGGGGGCACCGTCGGCCCGGGGGGCACCGTCCGCCCGGGGGGGGGACCGTCGGCGCGGTGACTCGCAGCCCGCGCGCGATGTGCAGCCTGCGCGGTGATCCGCGCCCACACAGTGATCCGCTTCCCGCGCGGTGATCCACCGTCCGCGCGGTGATCCGCTCCGCGCGTGCGTCCGGACACGCGCGGGCCGCGGATCTCCGCGCGCACTGTCGATCACCGGTTCGGCCGACCACCGACCACCGGCCCCGCCGATCACCGCACCGTCGGCTACCGGCACCACCGACTGTCGGCACCGTCGGCTGCCAGCACCGCCCGACCACGGGCACCGTCGACCACCGACCACCGGCACCACCGACCACCGGCACCACCGACCACCGACACATGGCACCGTCGGCTACCGGCACCGTCGACCACCGGCTCGGCGGCGGCCCTGTCCCCGTCGTGGCGGGCTGGGTTACGTTCGCAGTGGCAACGAGGCTCGTCGGGAGGCGGACGCAATGGCGTGGGACTTCAGCACCGATCCGGAGTTCGAGGAGAAGCTGAAGTGGATGCGCGGCTTCGTCCGCGACGAGATCATCCCGCTGGAGACCCTCGACCTGGACCGGGAGACCTTCGCCCGGATCACCGCCCCGCTCAAGGAGCAGGTCAAGGAGCAGGGTCTGTGGGCGGCGCACCTGCCCCCGGAGCTCGGCGGCGGCGGGTTCGGCCAGGTCTCCCTCGGGCTGATGCACGAGATCCTCGGCCAGTGCCGCTACGCGCCGGGGGTGTTCGGCAACCAGGCCCCCGACTCGGGCAACGCCGAGCTGCTCGCGATCGGCGGGTCGCCGGAGCAGAAGGAACGCTGGATGCACCCGCTGCTGCGCGGTGAGCTGCGGTCCTGCTTCTCGATGACCGAGCCCGGCGCCGGCGCGGACCCGACGATGCTGTCCACCCGGGCCGTGCGCGACGGCGACGACTACGTCATCAACGGTCACAAGTGGTTCTCCTCGAACGCCACCGGCTCGGACTTCCTGATCGCGATGGTGGTGACCGACCCGGACGCGCCGCCGTACCAGCGGGCCTCGATGATCGTCGTCCCGACCGACACCCCGGGCCTCGACGTCGCCCGCGACATCCCGGTGATGGACCACCCCGACGTCGGCGGCGAGATCTACGGCGGCCACGCCGAGGTGTTCTACCGCGACGTCCGGGTACCGGCGACGAACCTCGTCGGCAACCCCGGCGACGGGTTCCGGCTCGCCCAGCAGCGGCTCGGCCCGGGGCGCATCCATCACGCGATGCGCTGGCTGGGCCAGTCCCGGCGGGCGTTCGACATGCTCTGCGAGCGCGCGGTGTCGCGGACGGCGAGCGGCACGCGGCTCGCCGACAAGCAGATGGTGCAGGACATGATCGCGCAGTCGGCGGCGGACATGGCCGCGGCGCGACTGCTGACCCTGCACGCGGCGTGGACGATGGACCAGGTCGGCGCCTCGAACGCCCGGATCGAGATCGGGATGATCAAGTACTGGGGCGCGAAGGTGCTGCACGACGTGATCGACCGTGCGATCCAGGTGCACGGCTCGCTGGGCTTCTCCGGGGACCTGCCGCTGGAGCAGATGTACCGAGCGGCCCGGGCCGCGCGCATCTACGACGGTCCCGACGAGGTGCACAAGGAGTCCGTCGCGCGGCGCATCCTGCGCGGCTACACCCCGGTGGAGGTCCCCACCGAGCACGTCCCGACCCGCACCGAGGCCGCGCGCCGCAAGTTCGCGGAGTACCTGGACACCGCGGCGGCGAACGCCTGATGCCTCAGGCCGGCGTGGACTTCCGCGCCGGCCCGGAGGCGAGGTCGGCGCGGTAGTCCGCGACCAGCGCGTTCATCGCGGTGAGGAAGCGGGCCGCGGCGGCGAGCTCGTCGTCGTCGAAGCCGGCGAGCACGGCGTCCATCCGGGCACCGAGCGGGCCGAAGAACGCCCCGCCGACCTCGGCGGCGTTCTCGGCCTGGCGCAGGGTCACCCGCCGCCGGTCGGTGGACTCGCGGCTGCGGCGCACGTGGCCGGCGCGCTCCAGGCGGTCGACGAGCGCGGTCGTCGCACCGGTGGACAGCCCGAGCCGGGCACCGAGGACGCCCGGGGTGAGCGGTTCGCCCGCGGAGTCCGCGCGCATCACCGCGAGCAGCGCGTGCAGGTCGGTGGGGTGCAGCCGGTGCCGCCCGGCGAACTCCTGGCCGAGCAGCTCGGCCTCGCCCGCGTAGTCCTGCAGCAGCGCGACCAGGTCCTCACGTCGCGTCCGGGCAGGCATGCCGACGAGCCTAGTCGCGTGCGGCGACATACCGGGCGCGGGTCAGCGCTCCGGCCGGCGCGGCGGCGTACCGGGCGGGGGTCCGGCGCGGCGGCGTACCGGGGCCGGGTCAGCGCCCCGTCCAGCGCGGCGGGCGCTTCTCCAGGAACGCCGCGATCCCCTCGGTCTTGTCCGCGGACCGGTCGATCGCCGCCGAGGCGATCTCGGTGGCGTTCCAGCCGCGCTCGTCCGGCTCGGACACCACACGTTCCAGCGCGCGCAGCGACACCGACACCGCCAGCGGCGAGTTCTCGCACACCGCGGCCGCGAGCGCCAGCGCCGCCGCCTCCGCCCCGCCCGGCTCGACGAGCTCGGAGACCAGGCCCAGGGTGTACGCGCGCTCGGCGTCCAGCGGGCGCCCGGTGACCAGCAGCTGCTTGGCGATGTTGAGCGGCAGCGGCCGCGGCGCCCGGAACAGCGCCCCGCAGTTCGCGACCAGGCCACGGGCGACCTCGGGCAGCCCGAACCGCGCCGTCGTCGACGCGACGACCATGTCGCAGGCCAGCACGATCTCGAACCCGCCGCCGTAGGCGACGCCCTCGACGGCCGCGATCAGCGGGCGCCGCCGGTCCCGCCGGACGACGCCGTAGTTGCCGCCGCGCGGCGTCGGCCCGCCGGAGCCCGCGGCCAGGTCGGTGCCCGCGCTGAACGCCGTCGCGTCCCCGGCGAGCACGCCGCACCACAGGTCCGGGTCGTCGTCGAGGGTGTTGAGCGCCTCGTCGAGCCCGGCCGTCATCGCCGCGTCGACGGCGTTGCGCTTGTCCGGCCGCGTCATCCGGATCAGGAGCACGTGTCCGTGCCGCTCGGTGGTCACCCGTGTCCCCGTCATGCCGTCCGTCACGATCGTGACTGTAGGTGGGGAGCGGGCCCGGGCGTTCGTACTGTGGTGATCGTGTCCCGCAGCAAGCGCGTCCCGACCGCGGCCGTCCTGTCCGTCCCGCTCGCCCTGACCGGGGCCCTCGCCGCGCTCGGCGTGCACGTGCGCCGCAACATGGGGGCCCGCGCGGGCGAGCTCCACCGGATCGCCTCCGGGTCGCCGAACGCCGTCGACGGCGTGTTCGCCAACACCGAGCCGGGTCTGCCGCGGGCCAAGGCCTCGGCCCGGATGATCCTGAACATGCTGGTGGGCCGCCTGTCCGAGGGCGTCGCGCCGGCCACGGTGCCGCTCGCGCCGCTGCGGACCCCCGACGCGCCCGCCGGGCTGGCGGTGACCTGGCTGGGCCACGCCGGGGTGCTGCTGGAGATCGACGGCCGACGGGTACTGGCCGACCCGGTCTGGTCGGAGTACGCCTCCCCCGTGCCGCGCTTCGGGCCGCGCCGCCTGCACCCGCCGGTCGGGCCGCTGTCCGCGCTGGGGTCCCCGGACGTCGTCGTGATCAGCCACGACCACTACGACCACCTCGACCGCCTGACGGTCACCGCGCTGGCCCGCGACACCTCCGCGGTGTTCGTCGGCCCGCTCGGGGTGGGCGCGCACCTGCGGGCCTGGGGCGTGCCCGGGCACCGGGTCGTCGAGCGCGACTGGGAGGGCGTGGTGACCGTCGCCGGGCTGGAGCTGACCTGCCTGGAGACCCGGCACTTCTCCGGACGCGGGCTGCGCCGCAACACGACGCTGTGGGCCGCCTGGAAGGTCGCCGGGCCGCGGCACACCGCCTACCTGGGCGGGGACACCGGCGCCACCCGGGCGCACGCGCGCACCGGGGCCGCGCACGGCCCGTTCGACCTGACGGTGCTGCCGATCGGCGCCTACGCCGACCTGTGGCCCGACATCCACGCCGACCCGGAGCAGGCCGTCGCCGCGCACCGCAAGCTGGGCGGCCGGGTGCTGCTGCCGATCCACTGGGCGACGTTCAACCTGGGCTTCCACCCGTGGGACGAGCCCGCCGAGCGGGCCCGCAAGGCCGCCGCCGACCAGGACGTGGTCCTGGCCCTGCCGCGCCCGGGCGAGCGGATCGACCTGACCGGCGTCACGACCGTCGACGACGCCCGCGCCGCGGTTCCCACCGAACCGTGGTGGCCGACCGCGCGCTGATTCGCGTCACGTTCACCGCTGACCCTTTTCGCCCATTCCCGTCGCCCGGACGCCGTATCCCCCGACCGGAAACGACGGCGCCGGACTATTTCCGGGTAGGGGTTCGACAGGTCGGTTCGGCATCCTTTATCGTTCTGCCCGAAGAATCGGTTCCGGCTCCGACCGGGCGATTCCCGTCTCCGGCCGATCCGGTGATTCCCCCGTGGAAGGAATGACGACGTGGCGCAGCAGACGACCATCACACTGGTCGACGACCTCGACGGCACCGAGGCCGACGAGCAGGTGGAGTTCTCCGTCGACGGCCGCGCCTACGAGATCGACCTGTCCACCAAGAATGCCGAGAAGCTGCGGGAATCGTTGGCGCCCTACGTCGCGGCCGCCCGTCGCGGGTCCGGTCGGCGCAGTCCCGCTTCCGGCGCCTCGTCGTCGAACGGTTCCAGCGCCTCGGAACGCGCCGCGAACCGCGCCGTGCGGGAATGGGCGGTGGCCCAGGGCATGAAGATCTCCGAGCGCGGGCGTATCCCGTCCTCGGTTCTCGAGGCCTATCAGAACGCGCACTCCTGACCGCTGCCGCCGCCGGGGTCGCCCCGGATGGCAGGATCGGGCCGACGAGAGACGTGCGCCGGGCGATACGCGGCGCGCCCCGACGGAGAGGCCCCGATGTACCCAGGCACGCATGCCGCGACGACCCCCGACAAGCCGGCCGTGATCATGGGGGGCTCGGGCGCGACCCTGACCTTCCGTGAGCTGGAGGAGGGGTCCGCCCGGCTCGCGAACCACCTGCGTGCGGCCGGTCTGCAGCGGGGCGACGTCGTCGCGCTCGTCGCGGAGAACACCGCGCGGGTCTACGAGGTGTACTGGGCCGCCCAGCGGTCGGGGCTCTACATCACCGCGGTGAACCACCACCTGTCCGCGCCCGAGGCGGCCTACATCGTGCGGGACTGCGGCGCGAAGGCGCTCGTCGTCTCCGCCGGTGTCGCCGGTCTGGCCGCGGCGATCGAGGACCACGTCGACACCCCGGTGCGGCTGGCCTTCGGGGGCGAGATCCCCGGTGCGTCGCGTTACGCCGACTACGACGAGACCCTCGCCGCGGTGTCCGCCGAGCCGCCGGCCGACCAGCCGCGCGGCGCGGACATGCTCTACTCCTCGGGCACCACCGGCCGCCCCAAGGGCATCAAGCCGACGCTGCCCGACCGGCAGGTCGACGAGCCGGGCGACACCTACCAGGCCCTGTTCGGGTCGATGTACGGCTTCGACACCGACACCGTCTACCTGAACCCGGCCCCGCTCTACCACGCCGCGCCGCTGCGGTTCACCGCCACGGTGCAGGCGCTCGGGGGCACCGTCGTGGTGATGGAGCGCTTCGACCCCGAGAAGGCGCTGGCGCTGATCCAGAAGTACTCGGTCACCCACTCGCAGTGGGTGCCGACGATGTTCGTGCGGATGCTCAAGCTCCCGGAGTCCGTCCGCGCCTCCTACGACGTGTCCTCGATGCGGGTCGCGATCCACGCGGCCGCGCCGTGCCCGGTGGACGTCAAGCAGGCGATGATCGACTGGTGGGGCCCGGTCCTGCACGAGTACTACGCCGCGACCGAGTCCAACGGCATCACCTTCATCGACTCGGCGCAGTGGAGCGAGCGTCCCGGCTCGGTCGGGCGCGCCGGGCTCGGCACCATCTGGATCGCCGACGACACCGGCGCCGTCCTGGCCCCGGGCGAGATCGGGACGGTCTACTTCGAGCGCGACGTCCGGCCGTTCGAGTACCACAACGACCCGGGCAAGACCCTCGCCGCGACCCACCCCGAGCACGAGAACTGGACCACCACCGGGGACCTGGGCTACCTCGACGAGGACGGCTACCTCTTCCTCACCGACCGCAAGGCGTTCATGATCATCTCGGGCGGGGTGAACATCTACCCGCAGGAGGTCGAGGACGCCCTCGCGCTGCACCCGAAGGTGCTCGACGTCGCCGTCATCGGGGTGCCCGACGACGAGATGGGCGAGAAGGTCAAGGCCGTCGTCCAGCCCCCGGAGGGCGTCGACGCCGGCCCGGAGCTGGAGCGCGAGCTGATCGACTTCGTGCGGGAGCGGATCGCGCACTACAAGGCGCCGTCGTCGGTGGACTTCACCGACTTCCTGCCGCGCACCCCCACCGGCAAGCTGGTCAAGCGGGAGCTGCGCGACCGCTACGTGTGATTACGCCACTCCCCCGCGTCGCCCGCGGCGCGGGGGAGGTCAGGTGGCCCGGCGGGCGTAGCGGGCGCGGGTCCAGGCGGCGACCAGCGCCAGCGGCACCGAGGCCACCAGGGCGGCGGCGAACAGCGGGGCGAAGCGCCCGGCGTCGGCCAGCGGGGCACCCAGCGTGGTCCCGGCCGAGCTGCCCAGGAACAGCAGCGTCGCGAACAGCGCGACGGCGGTCGCGCGGGCCTGCGGGACGACCTCGGTCGCCCAGGTCTGCAGGGTCGAGTGCAGGAACGCCCACGCCCCACCCAGGCAGAGCCCGGCCGCGGCGACCGTCACCGGGTGCACGACGACCAGCGGGAACACCCAGGCGACGACGAGGAACCCGCCGCCGGTGCCGGCCAGCGCGGCCGGGCGCAGGCGCCCGACCAGGCGTCGCACGACCCGGGAGAACAGCACCGCGCCGACGCCGTAGCCCCCGGCGGCGAGCCCGGCGAGCGCGGCGGAGCTGCCCCCGGCCTGCAGCGACGGGGCCAGGTAGGTCAGCACCCCGAGCACGACGGCGCCCTCGACGAAGGCGAGCGCCAGCACCAGCCGCGCCCAGCCGTTCCCGGCGACCGCGGCCAGCGGGCGGAGCACCGCGTCGACGATCCCGCGCGAGGTGGTGCGGGCGCCGTCGGGTTCGGGCAGCGCCCGCAGCGCGACGAACAGCACCGCGCAGCCGGCCGCCGTCGTCCCGAGGACGACGCGCCACCCGGCCAGGTCGGCGAGCAGTCCCGCCCCGGCCGTGGCGACGGCGGTGCCGAGCGCGGTCGCGGCGAGCAGGTCCGACAGCGGCCGCTGCCGGACCGCGGCGGGCCAGGTGTCACCGACGTAGACCAGCGCCGCCGGGATCAGCGCCGCCGTGCACGCGCCGGTGACGACCCGGGCGACGACCAGCACCGCCAGCGTCGGGGCCAGCACCGAGGCGACCCCGCCCAGCACCGCGCCGACCAGGGCCAGGCGCATCACCCGGACCCGGCCGATCCGGTCGGACAGCACCCCCCACACGACCTGCATGAGGCCGTAGGCGAGGAAGTAGCCCCCGGCCGCACCGGCCGCCGCGGCCAGCGGCGCCGAGAACGACGCGGCGATCGGCACCAGCAGCGGCGCGATCGCGAACCGGTCGACGGTGCTCGTCAGCGACGCCAGCTGCAGCAGCCGGAGCCGCCGGGTGCCGTCGGGGACGGCACCGCCGGGGTCGGCTCCGTCGGGGTCGGCTCCGTCGGGGTCGGCTCCGTCGGGGGTCGTGCTCACCGGCGTCACCCTGCACGGCGGGCCGTGATCTTGCCCCACCGGGGTGAGCGGGACCACAGTGGCGGGGCAGTCGAGGCTCGGGAGGCCACCGGTGGGCACGATCACGGGACACGGGATGACCGCGGCGGACATCGTCGCGCGGCACGCACGGACCGCACCGGACGCTCCGGCGCTGGCCGACCCGCGGACGTCGCGGACCTGGGCGCAGCTCGACGACCGGGTGTCCCGGCTGGCGACCGTGCTCGCCGACCGGGGGGTCGACCGCGGGGACCGGGTCGCGGTGCTCGGGCTCAACTCCGTCGAGCTCGTCGAGAGCTACCTGGCGGTGCTGCGTCGCGGCGCGATCTGCGTGCCGCTGAACTTCCGGCTGACCGCGGGCGAGGTCGCGTTCCAGCTGACCGACTGCACCCCGGTGGCGGTGCTGTGCGACGACGCCTTCGCCGCCACGGTGGAGTCGGCGCGGGAGCAGGCCCCGTCGGTGCGGACGGTGCTCACTCTCGGCGACGGGTTCGACGCACTGCTCGCCGGGACCGGTCCCGGCGACTGGGGCGACGACGTCGCCGACGACGAGCCCGCCTACATCATGTACACCTCGGGCACGACCGGCCGCCCGAAGGGCGCGGTGCTGACCCACCGCAACCTGATGCTGCACGCGTTCCTGTCGATCACACACCTGGGCACCGCGGGCGACGACCGGGTCTCGATGTCGGGGGCGCCGCTGTTCCACATCGCCGGGCTGTCCGGGATGCTCCCGACCCTGATCGCGGGCGGCCGGGTGATCATCCCGCCGTCGGGCGGCTTCGACCCGGTCGCGACGGTCGACACCCTGGAGCGGGAGCGGGTGTCGTCGTGCTTCTTCGTCCCGGCGCAGTGGCAGGCGATCTGCGCCGTGCCCGGCATCGCGCAGCGGGACCTGTCGGCGCTGCGCCGGATCACCTGGGGTGCCGCTCCCGCGTCGACGACGCTGATCCGCACCATGATCGACACGTTCCCGGAGGCCATGGTGGTCACCGCGTTCGGGCAGACCGAGTGCAGCCCGGTCACCTGCGCGCTGCGCGGCGAGGACTCGGTGCGCAAGATCGGCTCGGTGGGGACGCCGATGGTCGGCGTCGAGGTGCGGGTGGTCGACGCGGAGATGAACGACGTGCCGCGCGGCGAGGTCGGCGAGATCGTCTACCGCGGTCCGACCGTGATGCGGGAGTACTGGGGCCGCCCGGAGGCGACGGCCGAGGCGTTCCGCGGCGGCTGGTTCCACTCCGGTGACCTGGTGCGCGAGGACCCGGACGGCTTCTACTACGTCGTCGACCGCGCGAAGGACATGATCATTTCCGGCGGGGAGAACGTGTACAGCGCCGAGGTCGAGGAGGTGCTGGCCGCGCACCCGGGCGTCGCCGACGTCGCGGTCGTCGGGGTGCCCGACGCGCGCTGGGGCGAGACCCCGCTCGCCGTGGTCGTGCCCGCCGACCCCGCGGCCCCGCCGGACCTGGACACGCTCACCGCGTGGTGCGCCGACCGGCTGGCCCGCTACAAGCAGCCGAGCCGGCTCGCACTGGTGGAGGCGTTGCCGCGCAACCCGTCGGGCAAGGTGCTCAAGACCGAGCTGCGCCGGGTCCACGGGTCCGTGTGAGACGAACCCGCTCGCGTCGGCGGCGGTGGGACGCCTAGCGTCGCGGGGGTGTCCGTCGTGGAGTCCGTGAACACCGGGGTGTCCCGTCCGATCCTCGCCAAGGCGGGGGCCTCGGGCATCGACAAGCGGCCGGTACCCGGTCCGGTCCGGGTGGACGTCCCGGCGCCCGCGGCGAGCGGGCTGGCCGGCGACACGATCTGCGACGCCGACCACCACGGCGGCCCGGACCAGGCCGTCTACGCCTACGCCCGGGAGGACCTGGAGTCCTTCGCCGCCGAGCTGGGCCCGCTGCGGGCGGGGATGTTCGGGGAGAACCTCACCACCCGCGGCGTCGACGTGTGCGGCGCGGAGCTGGGCGAGCGCTGGCGGGTCGGCGGGGTGCTGCTGCAGGTGACCGCGCCGCGCATCCCGTGTCGGACCTTCGCCGCGCACCTGGAGCGGGCGGGCTGGGTGAAGCGGTTCACCGCGGCCGCCCGCCCCGGCGCCTACCTGCGGGTCCTGTCCCCCGGCGAGATCCGCGCCGGCGACGCCGTGACCGTCGAGCACCGGCCCGGGCACGGCGTCACCGTCGCCGACGCGTTCCGGGCGCTGCTCGCCGAGCCGGCCCGGCTCCCGGACCTCCTGGCCGCGGGTGAGCACCTGCTGCCGGAGATCCGGGAGACCGTCACGAAGCGGACCGCGTCCCGGCGCTGACCCGGCCGTAGCGCATCCCCATGGCCGTGCGGACCGCGTCGAGCGTCTCGTCGGCCAGCGCGTTGGCGCGGGCGTTGCCGCGGGCCAGCACGTCGTCGACGAGCCCGGGGTCGCGGGCCAGCTCGGCGCGCCGCGCGCGGTGTCCGGCGAGGTGGTCGTTGACCGCGTCGGTGGTGAGCCGCTTCAGCGCGGCGGCCCCGTCCAGGGTCGCGGCCAGCTCGTGCGGGTCGCGGCCCAGGCACAGGGCCGCGGTCGTGAGCAGCCCGTACACCCCGGGCCTGCCGTCCGGGTCGACGGTGATCCGCCGCTCGGGGTCGGTGCGGGCGCGGCGCACGAGCGCCGCGGTCTCGTCGGCGGTCGCGCCGAGCGGGACGGCGTTGCCGCGGGACTTGGACATCTTGTGCCCGTCGAGCCCGGGCAGCTCCGGGGTCTCGGTCAGCATCGGCTCGGGCGGGGTGAACACCGGGCCGTAGCGCTCGGCGAAGCGCCGGGCCAGCACCCGGGTGAGCTCGATGTGCGGGAGCTGGTCCTTGCCCACCGGCACGAGGTCGGCGCGGCAGGACAGGATGTCCGCGGCCTGGTGCACCGGGTAGGTCAGCAGCAGCCCCGACAACGCGCGCCCGGACGCGGCGTGCTCGGCCTTCACCGTCGGATTGCGGTGCAGCTCGGCCTCGGTGACCAGCGACAGGAACGGCAGCATGAGCTGGTTCAGCGCGGGCACCGCGGAGTGGGCGAACACCGTCGTGCGGTCCGGGTCGAGCCCGGCGGCGAGCTGGTCGAGCACCGCGCCGCGGACGTGCTCGGCCAGCCGGTCGGCGACGTCGCGGTCGGTGATCACCTGGTAATCGGCGAGGATCACCAGCACGTCCACTCCGGACCGTTGCAGCCGGACGCGCTCGGAGATCGTGCCCACCAGGTGCCCCAGGTGCAGCGGGCCGGTCGGCCGCTCCCCGGTCAGCACCCGGTGCGACGACGGGTCGGCGGCGACGGCGGCACGCAGCGCGGGCATCCGGGCGACGGTGGCGGCGAGGGAATCCATGATCAGCTCCTGGGAACGGGGAGCTGCACGAGACACACCGGTTGCCGCCGGGCTGCTCGGGCAGCCCGGGGTGACGGTGACGTGCGTCTACGCGGCTGCGGGGAGCAGCCGCCACCAGACGGGACGGGAGGAACGCACGGGGGCACCTTACACCCGGTCAATCGACAATCGTTATCATCACCGGCATGGCCGACCGTCGCGTTCCCGTCACGATCCTGTCCGGCTTCCTCGGCGCGGGGAAGACGACGCTGCTGGAGCACCTGCTCGCGAACCGCGCGGGCAGGCGGATCGCCGTCGTCGTCAACGACATGAGCGAGGTCAACATCGACGGCGCGCTGGTCGACCTGCACCGCAGCCAGGAGAAGCTGGTCGAGCTCACCAACGGCTGCATCTGCTGCACGCTGCGCGAGGACCTGCTGACCACGGTCGGCGAGCTGGCCGCGGAGGGGCGCTACGACCACGTCGTCGTCGAGTCGACCGGGATCTCCGAGCCGATGCCGGTCGCGGCGACGTTCGAGTGGACCTTCGACGACGGCACCGCGCTCTCCGACGTCGCGCGGCTGGACACGATGGTCACCCTCGTCGACGCCTCGACCTTCGAGACGCTCCTGACCAGCGAGGACTCGCTCGCCGACCGCGAGCTGCAGGCGGCGCAGGGCGACGAGCGGACCCTGTCGGACCTGCTCGCCGACCAGGTCGAGTTCGCGGACCTGCTGGTGCTCAACAAGACCGACCTCGTCGCGCCGCACGCGCTGGGCCGGATCGAGGCGCTGCTGTCGCGGATGAACCCGGGCGCCCGCCTCGTGCGCGCCGTGCGCGGGGACGTGGCGGTCACCGACCTGCTCGACACCCGTCGTCACGACCCGGCGGCGGCCGCGGCGACGCCGGGCTGGGCCCAGGAGCTGAACGGCTCGCACACCCCCGAGACCGAGGAGTACGGGATCGCGAGCGTCACCTGGCGGGCGGCGCGCCCGTTCCACCCGGCGCGGCTGCTCGACGCGCTCGGCGAGTGGCCGGGCCTGCTGCGCAGCAAGGGCTTCTGCTGGCTGGCGACCCGGCCCGACGTCGCCGGGATGTGGTCGCAGGCCGGCCCGAACATGGCGCTGGACCCGGCGGCGCCGTGGTCGTCGTTCGACGGGCCGCGCGGGCAGGAGATCGTGTTCATCGGGCTCGGCCTGACCCGCGACGCCGTCACCGCGCGCCTCGACCCGGCCCTGCTCACCGACGACGAGCTGCTCGCCGGGCCCTGCTCCTGGCGCGACCTGGACGACCCCCTGCCCGCCTGGGACCTCGACGACCTGCACGACCACGGGATCCACGAACACGCGCCCGCGGCCGGGTAGCGTCCGGGCACGTGCCCGACCTCACCCCGGACGAGTTCCGCGCCCTCGGCCACCTGTTCGTCGACGCCGTCGCCGACGCCCGCGCCGGGATCGAACGCCACCCGGTCCGCGACGTCGTCGAGCCCGGCACCGTGCGGGCCCGCTTCCCCCGCGAGGCGAACGAGGACCCCGAGCCGCTCGCGGCGTTCCCGTCGCTGGTCGAGACCGTCACCGGTGACGCCGACACCCGCTGGCAGCACCCCGGGTTCCACGCGTTCTTCCCGGCGAACGCCTCGCTGACCTCGCTGCTCGGCGAGCTGCTCTCCGGCGGCGCCGGGGCGCAGGGGATGCTCTGGTCGACCTCGCCCGCGTGCACCGAGGTGGAGCAGGCGGTCACCGACCAGCTGGCCAGGGCGCTCGGGCTGGACGAGACGTTCACCCACGACGGCGGCGGGGGCGGCTCGATCCAGGACTCGGCGTCCTCGGCGGCGCTGGTCGCGCTGACCGCCGCGCTGCACCGGGCCGCACCGGACCCGGACTCCGGCTGGCGGGTGCGCGGGGTGACCGGCCGGGAGCGCGTCTACGTCACGGCCGAGACGCACTCGTCGCTGGCCAAGGCGGTGCGGGTGGCCGGGCTCGGCTCCGACGGGCTGCGGACCGTCCCGTGCACCCCGGGCTCCCGGGCGATGGACCCGGCCGCGCTGGCCGACACCCTCGCCGCGGACGTCGCCGCCGGGCTGGTCCCGGTGCTGGTGTGCGCGACGGTCGGGACGACCTCGACCGGGTCGAGCGACCCGGTCGCGGCGCTGGTCACGGCGGCGCGGCCGTACCGGGCCTGGGTGCACGTCGACGCCGCGTGGGCGGGCGTCGCGGCGCTCTGCCCGGAGCACCGCTGGGTGCTCGACGGCGTGAACCCGGGCCCGGGGCCCGGCGTCGACTCCTTCTGCACCGACGCCCACAAGTGGCTGCTCACCGCGTTCGACGCCTCGCTGCTCTGGGTGCGCGACGCCCGCGCGCTGCCGGCCGCGTTGTCGATCACCCCGGCCTACCTGCGCGACGCGCACTCCGACTCCGGCGCCGTCGTGGACTTCCGGGACTGGCAGGTCCCGCTCGGGCGGCGGTTCCGGGCGCTGAAGCTGTGGGCGGTGCTCCACGGCCAGGGGCTGTCCGGGCTGCGGTCGCACCTGCGCGGGCACGTGGACCTCGCCGCCGAGCTGGCCGAGCGGGTCTGCGGGCACGACGACCTGGAGCTGGCGTGCGCACCGGTGCTGTCACTGGTCTGCCTGCGCTCGCGCTCCGGCGACGCCGCGACCACCGCGCTGCTGGAGCGGGCCAACGCCGACGGACGGGTGCTGCTCACCGGCACCGAGGTCGACGGGCACCCGGTGGTGCGGGTGGCGTTCGGCGGGGTCACCACGGGCCGCGAGCACCTCGACATCGTGTGGGATGTCCTGTCTGCCCGATCGTGACCGCCATGGGTAAGGTTCGCCTGTCCACCCGGAAGGGTGTACTGACCTGATCCCCCGGCGCCCGGTGCACCCCGCCCGCACGGGTCCCGTCGAAAGGACCGCCCCCATGCCCCGACCCCTGCTCCGCGCGCTCGCCGCGTGCGTGGTCCTGCTGCTGGCACTCGCCGGCTGCTCCTCCGGGGGCTCCGGCGACGCGGCACAGCCCGCCCCCGCCGGCGACGCCCCCACCGGAGCGTTCCCGGTCACCCTCACCCACGCCTTCGGGCAGACGACGATCCCCGCCGCGCCGCAGCGGGTCGTGACCGTGGGCTTCAACGACGCCGACTTCGCCCTCGCCCTCGGCGTGAAGCCGGTCGGGGTCCGCGAGAACATCGGCGACTACGACTACGCGAAGCGCCCCTGGGCGCAGGAGGCACTCGGCGGGACGCAGCCGCAGCTGCTGACCGGGTCCGAGATCCCGGTCGAGCAGGTCGCCGCGCTCAAGCCCGACCTGATCCTCGGCGTCTACTCCTTCATGGACCAGGCGACCTACACCGCGCTGTCGCAGATCGCGCCGACCGTCGCCCAGGGCACCCCCGACGGCACGAACGCCGCGGGCTGGGAGGAGCAGACCCGCATCACCGGGCAGGCCACCGGCCGCACCGAGCAGGCCGAGCAGGTCATCACCGCGACCCGCGCGACGTTCGACGAGGCCAAGGCCGCCCACCCCGACTTCGCGGGCAAGAACCTCAAGATGGACTTCTTCATCGAGGGCGTCCCCTACGACATGGGCACCGACGACCTGCGCGCCCAGATCTTCGCCGGCCTCGGCTTCACCGTCCGGCCGGACTCGCAGACCCTCTCGCTGGAGCGCCAGGGCGACCTCGACAGCGACGTGCTCGTGGTGCTGGGCCGGTCGCGCGCCGAGTCCGAGGCCGACCCGGTGTTCCGCGCGATCCCGGCGGTCCAGCAGGGCCGGGTCGCCTACCTCGGGCCGTTCGAGACCGAGTTCGCCGCCGCGCTCGGCTACTCCAGCCCGCTGTCGCTGCCCTACGCCATCGACACCGTCGCGCCGCAGCTCGACGCGGCGCTCAAGGGCCAGGCCCCCGGCAACTGACGCCGGCCGTGCACCGGTGGACGTGGACGTCACGTCCACCGGTGCCCCGCCGGGACCCTCAGGTCAGGTAGCCCCCCATGCGGCGGAAGTGGTCACCGGCGACGTGCTCGACACCGTCGGCGTCGCGCACCCGCTGCAGGACCAGGCCGTACTGACCGCCGCGCCAGGCGTCCGGCCCGGCGACGACGACCACCCCGCTCCCCTCGCGGGCGAAGATCCGCCCGTTGGTCCCGCCGCAGCGCTCCCGCGACACCGTCGCCTCCAGCACCCGAAGCCGCGCGCCCTCGTGCAGGCACCAGGCGTTCGGGTACGGCCCGGTCTGCGCGCGCACCAGGTTGACCAGGTCGGCGGCCGGACGGTCCCAGGGGATGCGGTTGTCCTCGTCGGCCCGCTTGTGGAAGAACGACGCGTGCGCCGGGTCCTGGGTGAGCCACTCGTGCGGACCGTGCTCGACCCGGTCGAACGCCTCGAGCGCGAGCGGTCCGAACAGGAGCACGGTGCGCTCGAACAGGTCCTCGGTGGTGTCGGTCGGGGTGACCGGCACGGTGCGCTGGCAGATGATCGGGCCGCGGTCGAGCTCGGCGTCCATCCAGTGCGCGGTCACGCCCACCTGGCTCTCGCCGTTGATCAGCGCCCAGTTGAGCGGGGAGAACCCGGCGTAGCGCGGGAGCAGCGAGTCGTGGGTGTTGACCGTGCCGCGCGGCGGGGCGGAGAACACCTCCGGGGAGATCCAGGTGCGCCAGTTGCAGGCCACCCCGATCTCGGCGCCGGAGCCGGTGATCGCGGTGACCAGCTCGGCGTCGACGGCCTTCTCCCGGTAGAGCACCGGGATCCCGTGCTCACGGGCCAGGTCGCCGAGCGACTCCTGGAAGATCACCGGG
Source organism: Pseudonocardia sp. ICBG601 (assembly GCF_020496245.1). NCBI lineage: Bacteria > Bacillati > Actinomycetota > Actinomycetes > Pseudonocardiales > Pseudonocardiaceae > Pseudonocardia > Pseudonocardia sp. ICBG601. Next base: position 26,911 of record NZ_JAHLJA010000151.1, read on the forward strand.
GACGGCTCGCCCTCCTCCGGGTGGCTGACGACGAGCACCACCTCGTGCCGCGAGTCCAGCAGGTCGGCGAGCAGCCGGGCTCCCCACTTCTGGTAACCGAACAACACGACACGCACGGGATGTCGACCTCCTCCTGGGATGCGGCGCGACGACGGGCGCCGGACGGTGCGCGACCCGGAAAGCGGCGGACCACACACCCACCGTCATGATCGCCGCGCGTCGGTGAGGTTAGCCTCCCTTCATGACCGCGCACAGGGGCACCGGTGACACACAGGTCACCGCACGAGAGGTGGTCCGCAGCACCATCAGGTCGTTCCGCGGCCGGGTCGCGGCGGCGACCGTCCTGCTGTGCGGGCACCAGGTCGGAGAGGCACTGGTGCCGGTCCTGGTGGGCGTCGTGATCGACCGCGCGGTCGCGACCGGCGACGTCGGCAGCCTGGTGATCTGGCTGCTCGTGCTGGCCGCGGACTTCGCGATGCTGTCCTACAGCTACCGGTTCGGCGCACGGCAGGCCCTGCACGCCGACCTGCGTGCCGACGCCGGGCTGCGCACCCGGGTGGCGGCCCGGCTGCTGGACCACCGCGGCGGCGCCGAGACCGGCAGGCTGCCCGGCTCGATCACCTCGATCGCCGTGGCCGACGCCAAGCGAGTCGCGGTGATGAACTTCTGGATCCCCACGGCCGCGGCCGCCGCGGCCGCGCTCGTGGTCGCCGCCGTCGCGCTGCTGCGGATCTCGCTCCCCCTGGGCCTGCTCATCCTGCTCGGCACCCCGCCGCTGCTGTGGCTGATCGGCCGGGTCGGGCGGCCGCTGGAGCGGCGCAGCGGCGCCGAGCAGGAGCGGGCCGCGCGCGCCGCCGGCACCGCCGCCGACCTCGTGTCCGGGATCCGCGTCCTCAAGGGACTGGGCGCCGGGCCCGCCGCGGCCGAGCAGTACGCGGCCAGCAGCCGTACCGCGCTGGGCGCCACGCTGCGGGCGACCCGCGCCGAGGCCGGGTTCCTCGGCACCGTCCAGCTCGCGAACGGCCTGTTCCTCGCGGTCATCGCGCTCGTCGGCGGTCTGCTCGCCCTCGACGGGTCCATCACCGTCGGCAACCTGGTCTCCGCAGTCGGGCTCGCCCAGTTCCTCGTCGGGCCGCTGCAGACCCTCGGGATCGCCGGGGCGCGCTTCGCCCAGGCGCGGGCCTCGGCCGGGCGGATCGCCGAGATCCTCTCCGCACCGCCCGCCGTCGGCCCCGGCCGCGACGGCCGGGACGCCGGCCCCACCGACCCCGCCGCCGCGCTGGCGGTCACCGGGCTGCGCCACGGCCCCCTCGACGGCATCGACCTGGAGGTGCCCGCCGGTCAGCTGCTCGGCGTGGTCGCCCCCGACCCGTCCGCGGCGACCGCGCTCGCCCGCTGCCTGGCCCGCGACGTCGCACCCGACTCCGGGCGGATCCTGCTCGGCGGCACCGGCGTCGACGACCTCGCCCCGGCCGCCACCCGGTCCACGCTGCTGGTCGCGGCGCACGACGCGCACCTGTTCACCGGCACCGTCCTGGACAACGTCACCGCCGCGACCGGCGACGGCGCCCCGGGGTCCGCGACGGTCGCGGCGATGGCCGCGGCCCGCGCCGACCAGGCCGTCGAGGCCCTCCCGCAGGGTGCGGACACCCCGGTGACCTCGCGCGGCAGCTCGCTGTCGGGCGGGCAGCGCCAGCGGGTCGCGTTGGCCAGGGCGCTGGCCGCCGACCCCCCGGTCCTGGTGCTGCACGACCCCACGACGGCCGTCGACGCCGTCACCGAGTCCGAGATCGCGGCCCGGCTGCGCGAGCACCGCACCGGCCGCACGACCGTGCTCCTCACCACCAGCCCGGCACTGCTCGCGGTCACCGACCGCGTGGTGGTGCTGCGCGACGGCCGCGTCGTCGCGGACGCGACGCACACCGAGCTGATGACCGACGACACCGACTACCGCAGGGTGGTGACCGGATGACCACCGGGACCGAGCCGTCCGGACCCCGCCTGCTGCCCGTCGCCGACGGGCGCCGCACCCGCGCCGTCCTCGGCGAGCTGCTGGCCCCGCGCCGTGGGACCGCCGTCGCTGCACTCGTCGCCCTGGTCGCCGGGGCGGCGGTGAGCCTGGTCGCGGCACCGCTGCTGGGCCGGATCGTCGACCTCGCCGCGCGGGGGTCGGAGCCGTCCGCGCTGACCGCGCCGGTCGCCGCCCTGGCCGGGGTCGCGGTCGTCCAGGGTGTGCTCGCCTTCGCCGGGATCGCGCTGATCGCCCGGGTCGGGGAGACGATGCTGGCCCGGCTGCGGGAGCGCTTCGTCGCCCGCGCGCTGGACCTGCCGCTGGAGACCCTGGAGCAGGCCGGGTCCGGTGACCTCACCTCGCGCGTCACCGACGACGTCAAGGTCGTCGGCGAGGCGGTGCGCGAGGCACTGCCCGAGTTCGCCAGGGCCGCGCTGATCATCGGCCTGACCCTGGTCGCGCTCGCCGCCCTGGACTGGCGGTTCCTGCTCGGCGCGCTGCTGGCGGTGCCGATCCAGGTGGTCACCGCCCGCTGGTTCCTGCGCCACTCCGGCCCGCTCTACGACGACGAGCGCATCGCGGGCGGGGCCCAGCAGCAGCAGCTGCTCGACACCGCGGCCGGGGTGAGCACGGTGCGCGCGTTCCGCCTCACCGACGACCACCTGGACCGGGTCCGTGCCCGCGCCGAGGCCGTCGCCGGGATCGGGCAGCGGCTCGTGGTGCTGCAGACCCGCTTCTTCGGCCGGCTCAACGCCGGTGAGGTCCTCGGCCTGAGCGGGGTGCTGGTCGCCGGGTTCGTGCTGGTCGGCAGCGGCAGCACGACGATCGGTACGGCGAGCGCGGCGGCGCTGTACTTCATCAACCTGTTCACGCCGATCAACATCATGCTGTTCCAGCTCGACGCCGCCCAGTCCGCGGTCGCCGGGCTGCGGCGCATCGTCGGCGTCGCCGAGATCGACCCGCCCGCCCCGCCGGCGGACCCGGCCGTGCCCGCCGACGCCCGGGTGCGGGTGCGCGGCCTGACCCACTCCTACGTCGACGGCCACCCGGCGCTGTCCGGGGTGGACCTCGACCTCGCCCCCGGCACCCGGGTCGCGCTGGTCGGCACCAGCGGTGCGGGCAAGTCCACGCTGGCCAAGCTCGTCGCCGGGATGCACACCCCGGACGCCGGGGTCGTCGAGATCGGCGGCGTGCCGCTGGAGCGCATCGACCACCGCGGCGGGCGGGCGCCGGTCGTCCTGGTGACCCAGGAGGTGCACGTGTTCGCCGGGCCGCTCGCCGAGGACCTGCGCCTGGCCCGCCCGGACGCCACCGACGACGACCTGCGCGCCGCCCTGGCCACGGTCGGCGCGGCGCCCTGGGTGGACCGGCTGCCCGACGGGCTGGAGACCGTCGTCGGGGACACCGGGCACGCCCTGACCGTGGTGCAGTCCCAGCAGCTCGCGCTGGCCCGGCTGGTGCTGGCCGACCCGCCGGTGGTGATCCTCGACGAGGCGACCGCCGAGGCCGGCAGCGCCGGCGCGGCGGAGCTGGAGCGCGCCGCCGACGCCGCGCTGGCGGGTCGCACGGCCGTCGTCGTGGCGCACCGGCTCAGTCAGGTCGCCGACGCCGACCTCGTGCTGGTGCTCGAGGCCGGGCGGACCGCGGAGACCGGCACGCACGCCGAGCTGGTCGCCTCCGGCGGCCGGTTCGCCCAGCTGTGGCAGGCCTGGACGGGCCTGCGCGGCGAGCCCGTCCGGCGTACCGGCGCCTGAGGTAAGGGTCTCTTGACCTGGCCCGGGACTTAGGTAAGCCTCAACTGCCACAGCGGATCACCGGGCAACGACGGACCCGTCGTCCCGGGTCGAGAGAACAGGAACGTCATGCCTCACGCCTCACCGTCCAGGGGACGGTTCCGCCCGCTCCTCGTCGCCCTGCTCGGTGTCCTCGTCCTCGCCGGGTGCTCCTCGGCGCCCTCGGGCGGCAGCGGTGACGGGACGCCGGCCACCCCGGCCGCGTCCGGGACGTTCCCGGTGACCGTCGAGCACAAGTACGGGTCCACCGAGATCACCGCCGAGCCGAAGCGGGTCGTGACCCTGGGCTACACCGACCCGGACGCGCTGCTCGCCGTCGGGATCGCGCCGGTCGGGATCGTCGACTGGTTCACCCAGCCCCCGGCCGGCAACAAGTGGCTGTGGCAGGAGCAGGGCTTCGCCGGGCAGACCCCCGAGGTCGTCGGCGTCCGCGAGGAGTACCAGCTCGAGAAGATCGCGGCGCTGAAGCCGGACCTGATCATCGCGTCGTACTCGGGCATGACCCAGGAGCAGTACGACCAGGTCTCCCGGATCGCGCCGACGGTCGCCCAGCCCAAGGGCTTCGAGGACTACACCGCGTCCTGGCAGGTCATGACCCGGGAGATCACCAAGGCCGTCGGCCGCGAGAAGCAGGGCGACGAGCTGGTCGCCGCGACCGAGAAGAAGATCGCCGACGCCAAGGCCGCGCACCCCGACTGGGCGCAGCAGACCGCCGTCGCGGTCTCCTACGACACCCCGAACTACTTCGCGTTCGCCGGTGGCGACATCAAGGCCGACCTGCTGGCCCAGCTCGGCTTCCGTGCCCCCGAGGCGATCACCCGGGCCGCCGCCGGGACGAGCGAGGCGCAGCTGAGCCCGGAGCAGGCCGGCGAGTTCGACGTCGACAAGCTGCTCGTGCTCGCCCCGACCGAGGCCGCGAAGGCCGAGATCGAGGCACGTCCGGAGTTCAGCAGGCTCACGGCCGTCCAGCAGGGCCGGGTGCTGTGGATGCTCAGCTCCGAGCGCACCGAGCCGCTGCCCGCCGCGCTGAGCTACGGCAGCGTGCTGAGCCTCCCCTACGCCCTGGACAAGCTGGTGCCGGAGCTCGAGGCACTGCCCGCCGCCCAGGGCTGAGCCCGGGGCGCGCCCCGCACACACGACAGGGGGCCGGTCGCACCGCGACCGGCCCCCTGTCCTGTCTCCTGTCCTCGCTCAGTCCCGCCCGGTCAGCTCCCGCAGCGCCGCGGTCCACCGGCGTCCGAGGTCGGCGACGACGTCGTCGTCGAGCACCGCGGCCGGGTGGATCAGGTCGGCGTGCACCCGGGGCCCGTCCGCGCCGTCGACGGTGCGGGCGATGACGGTCAGCGGGAACCGCTGGCGCATGTCCGGCTCGACGGCGATGTCGAGGACGTCGTCCTCCTCGGCGAAGCCCCAGTCGCGCGGGGCGCGCCGGTCGAACCGGCCCAGGTAGTTGAACTCGATCTCGGGCAGCGGGAGCGGCGCGAGCTCCGCGGCGGTGTCCGGGTTCAGGTGGCGCAGCAGGCCGAACCCGAGGCCGTGGTCGGGCTCGGCGTCGAGGTCGGCGACCAGCCGGTCGCGCACCTGCCCGGCGGGTCCGCGCGGGTCGACCGCGACCGGCCGGATCGCGGTGAACCAGCCGACGGTGCGGGACAGGTCCGGTCGCGCCGCGACGGCCTCCTCCTCCCGGCCGTGTCCCTCCACCGCGAGCGGCACGACCCCCTCGGCGGGGGCGCCGTGGTGACGCGCGAGGCCGGCGACGGCGATCCCGAGCGCGGCGGCCAGTGCCCGGTCCGCACCGGCGGCGAGGACGGCGGCCGACAGGTCCGCGGGCAGCTCCACCGGGTGCACCCGGTTGGTGCCGTGCCGGTCGCGGTCCGGGTCGAACGGCGTCGCCAGCGGCAGTGCCACCCGCGGTCCGGCCAGGACCGAGCGCCACCGGCCGGTCTCGGCGACCCGCTGCGGGCGGGCGGCCTCGGCGGCGAGCATCGACGCCCAGGCGCGGTAGGACACCGGGACCGGCGGCGGCGCCGGCTCGCGCCCCGCGTCCTGGGCGGCGACGGCAGCGGCGAGGTCGTCGAGCAGGATCCGCCACGACACCCAGTCCACGGCGACGTGCGCGACCACCAGCAACAGGCGTCCGGGGGCGTCCGGTCCGGCATCGAACCAGACCGCCGACAGCATCGTGCCGGAGCCGGGATCGAGCCGGTCGCGCGCGGCGAGCGCCTCCTCCCCCAGCAGCTCGCGCACCTGGTCGGCGGTGTTCGCCGCGCCGACCGGCACCTCCCGCAGCACCGGGCCGGGCACCGCGGGCGGGACCTCCAGGCCGTCGGCGGTGCGCCGGGCGCGGAGCATGCCGTGCGTGGCGAGCAGCGCGCCCAGTGCGCGGCGCAGCACCGGCCCGGTCAGCCCGGCCGGGGTGCGCACCAGCACCGACTGGTTGTAGCCGGGCGCGTGCGGGTCGACCTCGGCGAGCCAGTCCAGGATCGGGGTGGACCCGACCGGACCGACGCCGTCGTCGTGGGTGTGCTCGCGCTCCACCGCCCCGGCGACGGCGGCCAGCCCGGCGACCGTGCGGTGCCGGAACACCTGGCGCGGGGTCAGCGCCAGCCCGGCCGCGCGGGCCGCGGACACCAGCCGGATCGCGATGATCGAGTCGCCGCCGAGGGCGAAGAAGTCGTCGTCGGCGCCGACCCGGTCCACGGCCAGCAGCTCCGCGACCAGCCCGGCCAGCAGGCGTTCGGGTCCCTCGGCGGGCTCCCGGCCGCCGCCGGGCGCCGGGGCGGGCTCGGGCAGCGCCCGCTTGTCGACCTTCCCGTTCGGGGTGCGCGGCAGCGGCCCGTCCAGCGCGACGAGGTGCGCCGGGACCATGTGCTCGGGCAGCCGCCCGCGCAGGTGCTCGGCGAGGCCGTCGGGCACCGCCGTGCCGCCGCCGGCCGGGACGACGTAGCCGTCGAGCCGGGTGACCGGGCCCCGCCGTCGTACGACGACCGCGGCCTGCGCGACGTCCGGGTGCGCGGCCAGGACGGCCTCGATCTCGCCGGGCTCGATCCGGTGGCCGCGGATCTTGACCTGGTCGTCGGAGCGGCCGAGGAACTCCAGGACCGGCTCGCGGTCGGGGTGCTCGGCGCCGTCGTCGAAGCGCAGCCGGACGCGGTCGCCGGTGCGGTACATCCGCTCCCCCGGCTCCCCGAACGGGCAGGCCACGAAGCGGTCCGCGGTGAGCGCGGTGCGCCCCAGGTAGCCGCGGGCCAGGCCGGCCCCGGCCACGTACAGCTCGCCGGGGACGCCGGGCGGGACGGGGGTGAGGGCGTCGTCGAGGACGTAGGTCCGCACGCCCGGGTCGGGGCGCCCGATCGGTGACCGGAACGCGGTGCCCGGCCGCGAGTGCCACAGCGTGGAGTTCACGGTGGCCTCGGTGAGCCCGTAGGCGACGTGCAGGTCCAGGTGCGCGCCCCAGCGGTCGATCAGGTCCGGCGGGACGGCCTCGGTCCCGGCGAGCACCGTCGACCCGGCCGGGAGCGACGCCTCCGGCGGCAGCGCGGTGATCAGCGACGGCGGCAGGATCAGGTGCGTGAGCCGCTGCTCGGCGAAGAACCCGGTCAGCTCGGCCGGGTCGGCGTCGCGGCCGCGCAGCCGCTCCGGGGCGACGACGAGCCGGGCCCCGGAGCACAGCGCCATGCACAGCTCGAACACGAGCACGTCGAAGCCGGGCGCGGAGAACTGCAGGACCCGGGAGTCCGGGGTCAGCCGCATCCGGTCGCGGGCCAGCTCCAGCAGCTCGCCGATGCCGGCGTGCGGCAGGACCGCGCCCTTCGGGCGTCCGGTCGAGCCGGAGGTGTAGATGACGTAGGCGGCGCCCGCCGGGTCGGTGGGCGGGTCGGCCGGGGCCGGGCCCGGCTCCGGCGGCGCCGGGACGAGGTGGGTGACGCCGTCGACGGCGGGCAGCAGGGCCGCGGCGTCGCCGGTGGTCACGACCAGCCGGGTGCCGGAGTCGGTGAGCAGGTACTCCAGCCGTTCCGGGGGCAGGTTGAGGTCCAGCGGCAGGAACGCGCCACCGGCGCGCAGCACCGCCAGCACCGCGACGATCATCTCCACCGACCGCGGCACCGCGACCCCGACGACGGTCTCCGGGCCGACGCCGCGGGCGCGCAGCTCGCGGGCCAGCGCGGCGGTCTCGACGTCGAGCCCGGCGTAGTCGAGCTCGCGGTGCTCGTCGGCGACGGCGACCGCGCCGGGCCGGTCGGCGACGGACCCGGCGACCATCTCCCACATCGTGCGGGCGGCCGGGACCGGGCCGCCGTCGAGGGCACGGCGGGTCCGGCCGGCCTCCCCGTCCGCGGCGACGTCGATCCGGCGGACCGGGCGCCGCGGGTCGGCGACGACGGCGCGCAGCACCGTGGTCAGCCGCTCCCCCAGCGCGTGCACGGTCGCGGCGTCGAACAGCTCGGTGCGGTACAGCAGCCGCACCCCCAGCGGCTCCTCCGGCCCGCCGTCGCGGAACTCGACGACCAGGTCGAACTGGGCGCGGGCGGGCGGCTGCGGCTGCTCGCCGACGGTGACCCCGGGCAGGACCAGGCCGGACTCGCGGGCGGTCCCACCGGCCCGGTGCACCACCATCACCTGGAACAGCGGGGTGGTGTCGGCGCTGCGGTCCGGGTTGACCGCGCGCACCACCGACTCGAAGGGCACGTCGGCGTGCGCGAACGCCTCCAGGTCGGCGGCCCGGACCCGGTCCAGGACCTCGGTGAACCCGGGGTCGCCGGACAGGTCGGTGCGCAGCACCAGGGTGTTGACGAAGAACCCGACGACGTCCTCCAGCGCCTGGTCCGAGCGGCCCGCGACCGGGGCGCCCAGCGGGATGTCGTCGCCGGCGCCGAGGCGGTGCAGCAGGACCGCGACGGCGGCCCGGGCGAGCATGAAGGTGCTCGCCCCGGCGGCGCGCGCCGTGCGGCGCAGCTCGGCGCCGAGCGCGGGGTCGATCGGCACCTCGACCGCGTCGCCCGCCATCGTCGGGGACGCGGGCTCGGGCCGGTCGGTCGGCAGGTCCAGGCGTTCGGGCAGCCCGGCCAGGGTGCGGGTCCAGAACGCGAGCTGGCGGCCCGCGACCGACGACGGGTCGGCCGGGTCGCCGAGCAGCTCCCGCTGCCACAGGGTGTGGTCGGCGTACTGCACCGGCAGCGGGGTGAGGCGGGGCGCGCGGCCCGCGGCCCGGGCCGCGTAGGCGGTCGCGAGGTCGGCCAGGAACGGCCGGTCGGACCACTCGTCGGTGGTGACGTGGTGCAGCACGAGCACCAGCACGTGCTCGCCGGTGTCGGACTCGGTGAGCAGCAGCACCCGGAGCGGCAGGTCGGAGCCCAGGTCGAACGGGCGCCGGATCTCCGCCGCCACCTCCGCCGGGGTGGCGGCGGCGTCGACGGTGCGGCGCACGAACGGCACCCGGGCCGTCGCGGCGTCGACGACCACCTGGACCGGGACGCCGTCGCCGTCGTCGACGAGCAGGGTGCGCAGCGACTCGTGGCGCCCGGTGACGTCGTGCAGCGCCGCGGCCAGCGCGTCGGCGTCCAGGGCGCCGGCCAGCCGGAAGGTGATCGGGAAATGGTAGGCGCTGTCCCGGCCGGCGTCGGCGTCGAGACGGTCGAGGACCCACAGCCGGTGCTGCGCCGACGACGCCGGCAGCGGCTCCGGGCGGGGCCGCGGCGCCAGCACGGGGCGGGCGGTGCCCTCGCCGCGGTCCTCGCCGGGGTCTCCCGCGTCGAGGCGGGCCGCGAGCCGGGCCGGGGTCGGCTCGGTGAACAGGTCGCGGATCGACACCTCCGCCCCGATCGCGGTGCGCAGCCGGGCGACGATCCGGGTGGCGAGCAGCGAGTGCCCGCCGAGGTCGAAGAAGTCGTCGTCCACGCCGACCTCGTCGAGGCCGAGGACCTCGGCGAACACCGTGCACAGGGCCTGCTCGGTCGCGGTCTCCGGGGCCCGCGACGGCGCCGCGGCGGCGCGGGCGTCGGGGACGGGCAGCGCGCGGGTGTCGAGCTTGCCGTTGGCGGTCAGCGGCAGCTCGTCGAGCAGCACGAACGCCGACGGCACGAGGTGGTCGGGCAGGCTCGCCCGCAGGTCCTCGCGCAGGACCGGGACCAGCTCGGCGGCGAACCGGGCCGCCGCCGGGTCGGTCGCCTCCGGGACGGCCGGGTCCCCGGCGCGGTGCAGCCCGACCAGCGGGCGGCCCGCCGGGTCGGCCGCGACCAGCACGACGTCGAGCAGGCCGGGTCCGTCCGGGGACCAGGTCGGCTCGGCGTCGCGGCCGTGCCGGGCGGCGAGCGCACGCAGCGCGTCGGGTTCCGGCCCGTCGCCGGGGCTCCCCTGCTCGGTGGCGAGCCGGACGTCCGGGACGCCGGTGAGGCGCAGCGCGGTGTCCCCGGCGTCGGCGAGGAGCCGGTCCAGCTCGTCGAGGGAGGTCATGTCGGTGCCCCAGCGCAGCGTGCGGGCCGGGTCGGCGCGGCGCACGTCGGCGCCGGGCAGGTGCAGCTCGACGTCGTAGCGGTGCCGGGTCAGCTCGTTGTGGGCGTCGCCGCGCTTGGCGCGCACCGCGACCTCGGCACCGAGGCCGGCCGCGACCCGGTCGAAGAACGCCGGGGCGAGGAGCAGCTCCTTCTCCAGGGCCAGGGACCGCTCCGCCGCGGCGTCGACCGCGGCGGGGTCGGCGCCGTCGCCGAGCCGGGTCCGGGCGATCGCGGTGTGGAACGCGCGCAGCGTGTCCGGGCGGCGCACGTCCCCGACGACGATCCGGCCGCCGGGGCCGAGCAGCTCCGCGGCGCCGGTGAGGACCCGCTCCAGGTAGCCGGCGTCGGGGAAGTACTGCACCACCGAGTTGATCACGACGGTGTCGAAGTGGCCCCGCGGCAGCCCGGACAGGTCGTCGGCGGGCCGGGTGTCGAGCTCGACGTGGCCGTAGCGGTCCGGGTCGGTCGCGAGCGCGGTGCGCAGCGCGGTGATGACCGGCTCGGCGAGGTCGGTGCCGCGGTACTCGGCGCAGCCGGGGGCGAGCGGGCCGAGCAGCAGCCCGGTCCCGACCCCGATCTCCAGCACACGCTCCGGGCGCAGCGCGCGGACCAGGTCGACGGTGGCCTCCCGCCACTGCGCCATCTCCGCGAACGGGATCGGCTCGCCGGTATAGGAGGAGTCCCAGCCGGCGTAGTCCTCGGTGAACACCGCGACCGGGATCCGGGAGTACTCCTCGGAGTAGATCGCGCGCCACTCGTCGACGGCGCCGGCGGCAGTGGCCGCGCGGTCGGCCTCGTCGGGGGCGGCGGGGACGACGTAGCCGACCAGCCGGAGCGACCCGCCGTCCGGTGCGGGGACCGGCACGACCGCCGAGCGCGACACCAGCGGGTGCCGGTCCAGGCGGGCGGTGACCTCGCCGGGCTCGACGCGGTGCCCGCGGATCTTGACCTGGTCGTCGGTGCGGCCCAGGAAGTCGAGCAGCCCGCCGGTGCCGGGGCGGCGCCGGACCAGGTCACCGGTGCGGTACATCCGCCCGCCCGGGCTCCACGGGTCCGCGACGAACCGCTGCGCGGTCAGCCCGAACCGGTCCAGGTAGCCGCGGGCCAGACCGTCACCGGCGATGTACAGCTCACCGGCGACGCCGTCGGGCACCGGGCGCAGCCACGGGTCCAGCACGTGCGCGACGGTGTTGGTGATCGGCGTCCCGACGGCGGGGGTGTCGGAGTCCGCGGTCCCGGTGCCGAGGGTGTTGATCGTGTACTCGGTGGGGCCGTAGAGGTTGTAGCCGAGCACACCGTCGGCGTCGCGCAGGGCCGACCAGACCGCGTCGGACACGGCCTCGCCGCCGAGCAGCACCAGCGGCATCGGGCGCCGGGCGAGCAGCCCGGTCTCCAGCAGCGCCGCGGCGTAGGTCGGGGTCACGTTGACGACGTCGACGTCGTGGGTGTCGCAGTAGGACACCAGCCGGTGGGCGTCGCGGCGCAGCTCCTCGTCGGCCACGTGCACCTCGTGCCCCTCGACCAGCCAGAGCAGCTCCTCCCAGCTCATGTCGAACGCGAAGGACACGGTGTGCGCGACCCGCAGCCGCGCGTCGGGGCCGCGGCGGGCGCGGACGTCGGCGACCACCGGGTCGAAGATCTCGCGGCGGTGGTTGAGCTGCATGTTCGTCAGCCCCCGGTACGGGGTGACGACGCCCTTGGGCCGCCCGGTGGAACCGGAGGTGTAGATGACGTAGGCGGGCAGGTCGAGCCGCGCCGGGTTGTCGCGGGCGAAGGAGCCCAGCTCGGCGTCGGGGATCGGGCCGGGGTCCAATGCGGCGCGCTCGGCCGCGACGGCCGGGTCGTCCAGCGCGACCGTGGGCACCTGCGCACCGGCGAGCGTCGGGGCGACCGCGGTCGTGGTGAGCACCGCGACCGGGCGGGCGTCGCGCAGGGTCTCGACCAGCCGGGCCGCGGGGTGGTCCAGCTCCAGCGGCAGGTACGCGGCGCCGGTGCGCAGCACCGCGAACAGCGCGACGACGGTCTCGGCCGAGCGCGGCAGCCCCAGCGCGACGACGGTCTCGGGCCCGGCGCCGCGGGCGCGCAGCAGCCGCGCGGTGCGGTTCACCGCGGCGTCCAGCTCGGCGTAGGTGAGCCGGACGTCCCCGGCGACGACGGCGAGGTCGTCGCGGGCGAGGGCCGCCCGCTCGGCGAGCAGGTCGGCGATCGTCGCGGTGCCGAGGTCGACCCGGCGCCCGGTGCGGTGCGCGACGACCTCGGCGCGCTCGTCGTCGCCGAGGGCGTCGATCCGCGCGACCGGGGTGTCGGGGGCGTCGAGCAGGCCGTGCAGCACCCGCCGCACGCGCTCCACCCAGCGGGCCGCGGCCGGCTCGCCGACGGTGTGCGACAGGGTCAGCCGGAACCGCTCGCCGGGGGTGACGGCGAGGGTCAGCGCGTAGTGGGTGGTGTCGGTGCTGGTCAGGTCGGTGATGCCGTGCCGGGCGCCGAGGTCGGCGACCCGCTGCTCGCCGCCCTCGGGCCGGTAGACGAACAGCGTGTCGAACAGGGTCCGGTGCCCGGAGGACTGCTGGATCTCCCCCAGCCCGACGGTCTCGTGCGGCAGCAGCGCGAGCCGCTCGGCCTGCACCCGGGCGAGCAGCTGCGTGCCGGTCTCGCCGGGGCGCAGGGCGACCCGGGCGGGCACGGTGTTGAGGAACAGCCCGATGATGTTCTCGACGTCGGGGACGGTCGCGGGCCGGCCGGCGACCGAGGTGCCGAACACGACGTCGTCGCGGCCGGTGCCGGCGGCCAGGGCCAGCGCCCACACCGTGGACAGCACGGTGTTGGGGGTGACCGCGCTGGCGCGGGCCAGCTCGCGCAGCCGCGCCGAGGTGTCCGCGTCGAGGTCGAGGTGGGTCTCGGCGACCCGCCGCGGGCTCGCGGCGGGGGTGGGCGCGGTGAGGGTGGGCTCGTCGAGCCCGGCGAGCGCGTCCCGCCAGGCCGCCCGTCCGGGCTCCGGGTCGCGGGCGGCGATCCAGGCCAGCAGGTCGTCGTAGCCGCCGCCGGGCGGCGGGGGCGGCGACCCGGCGTAGGTGTCGAACAGCCCCTCCAGGAACAGCCAGGCCGACCAGCCGTCCCAGATCAGCAGGTGACGGTGGATCAGCAGCCGGTCGCGGCCGTCGCCGCGCAGCACGGTGATCCGGAACAGCGGCGGGGCGCTCAGGTCGAACGGCGCGGTCCGGTCGGCGGCGGTGAGCCGGTCCCGCTCGGCCTGCGAGCCGGTGTGCACCAGCCGGACCGGCGGGGCCGGGTCGGCGGCGACGAACTGCACCGGCCCGTCGAGGCCGTCGGCGGTGAACCCGGCACGCAGCGTGGGGTGGCGGCGCAGCATCGCGGTGACGGCGTCGCGCAGCCGGTCGAGGTCGATCTCGTGGTCGAGCTCGACGGTCTCCTGCACGGTGTAGGCGTCACCGGCGGCGGTGACGGTGCCCGCGGTGCCGTCGAGGGTGGCGTGGAAGTAGAGCCCCTCCTGCAGCGGGGACAGCGGCCAGACCCGGTCGACGTCGTCGCCGGCGATCTCCCGCACCCGGGCGAGGACGGCCGGGCCTGGCTCGGGCAGCGGCGGGACCGGCTCGGCGGCGGCCCCGGCCCGACCGGCGACGGCGGCCGGGGTGCGCCCGGCCAGGACGTCACCGGGGCCGACGTCCAGGCCGGCCCGCCGGGCCCGCGAGGACACCGCGATCGAGGTGATGGAGTCCCCGCCGAGGGCGAGGAAGTCGTCGTCGGGGCCGACCCGGTCGCGGCCCAGGACCTCGGCGAACGCCGCGCACAGCACGCGTTCGACCTCGGTGGCGGGCTCCCGGTCCGACCCGCCCGCGGCGACGCCCGGGGCGGGCAGCGCGGCCTGGTCGAGCTTGCCGTTGGGGGTCAGCGGCAGCTGCTCCAGCACGACGACCGCGGCGGGCACCATGGCCTCGGGCAGCACCCGGGCCAGCGCGGCGCGCAGCCCGTCGCCGTCGGGGGCCGCGCCGGCGGCGGGCACGACGTAGCCGACCAGCGCCGGGGACGGCCCGTCCCGGCGGACGACGACCGCCGCGCGGCCGACCCCGTCGGTCGCGGCGAGCGCGGCCTCGACCTCGCCCGGCTCGATGCGCTGCCCGCGGATCTTCACCTGGCCGTCGGAGCGGCCGAGGTAGACCAGCTCGCCGTCGACGCGGCGCACGACGTCGCCGGTGCGGTAGAGCCGCTCCCCCGGCGCGCCGAGCGGGTCGGCGACGAAGCGGTCCGCGGTCAGCCCGGGGCGGGCGTGGTAGCCCCGCGCCAGCTGCACGCCGCCGAGGTACAGCTCGCCGGGGACCCCGTCGGGGACCGGGCGCAGGCAGGCGTCGAGGACGTGGGTGCGGGTGTTCGCGACCGGCACGCCGATCGGGACGACGGTCCCCGGGTCGGGCGCCACCGTGTGCGCGGTGACGTCGACGGCGGCCTCGGTGGGCCCGTAGAGGTTGTGCAGCGCCACCCCGGTCAGCGCGTGCCAGCGACGGGCCGCGGCGGCGGGCAGCGCCTCGCCGGAGCAGAACACCCGCCGCAGCGTGGCCGCCCACCGCGGGTCGGCGACGACCTGTTCGGCGGCGAGGAAGCCCTCCAGCATCGAGGGCACGAAGTGCAGCGTGGTGATCCGCTCGTCGCGGACCAGCCGCGCCAGGTACTCGGGGTCGCGGTGCCCGCCGGGGGCGGCGAGCACGACGGTCGCGCCGGTCGAGGGGCCCCAGAAGAACTCCCACACCGACACGTCGAACCCGGCGGGGGTCTTCTGCAGCACCCGGTCGTCGGCGGTGAGCGGGTACGCGTCCTGCATCCAGTCGAGCCGGTTGCCGATGGCGCGGTGGCTGACCACGACGCCCTTGGGCCGCCCGGTCGAGCCGGAGGTGTAGATCAGGTAGGCGGCGTCGTCGGGGTCCGGGTCGGGCAGCGCGGCGGGCACCGGGCCGTCGGCGAGCTCGGCGACCGCCAGCCGGCGCACCCCGGGCAGGTCGGGCAGCGGGTCGGTGCCCGCGGGCACCAGCACGGTGTCGACGCCCGCGTCGGCGGCGGTGAACGCGATCCGCTCCGCCGGGTGCTCCGGGTCCAGCGGCAGGTACGCCGCCCCGGCGCGGACGACGCCGAGCAGCGCGACCATCAGCTCGGTCGAGCGCGGCACGGCGACCCCGACGACGCTGCCCGGTCCGGCGCCGCGCTCGCGCAGCGCCCCGGCCAGCGCGGCCGAGCGGCGGTCCAGCTCGGCGGCGGTGAGCGTCCCGTCCGGTGCGACGACGGCGGTGCGGCCGGGGTCGGCGGCCAGCCCGTCGGCGACCCGGCGGGCCAGGGTCCGCGGGTCGGCGGCCCGGGCGGGGCCGTGCACGCCCTGCTCGGGACGGGTGCGCAGCGGCAGCGAGGCGACGGTGCGCTGCGGGCCGGTGGCCAGCGCGGTCAGGGTGCGCTCGAACATCTCGAGCAGCAGGCCCGCGGTGGCGTCGTCGACGCGTGCGGTGTCGTGCTTGAGCACGACGGAGGTCTCCCGGCCCGGCCGCACGACCAGCGCCAGCGGGTAGTGCACCGCGTCGCGCACCTCCACCCCGGTGACCAGGCCGTTCGCGGTCTGCTCCGCGGTGTAGTTCTCGATCACCACGATGGAGTCGAACAGCTCCCCGCGGCCGCGCTGCAGCTCGGCGAGCCGGACCTGCGGGTGGTCGAGGACGGCGGTGCGGCCGTCCTGCATGCGGCGCAGCGGCGCGGACAGGGGCTCGCCGGGCGCCCAGCGCATCCGCACCGGGACGGTGTTGACGAACAGCCCGACGGCCTCGCCGATGCCGTCGACGGCGGCGTCGCGGCCGGACACGGTGCTGCCGACGAGCACGTCGCGGCTGCCGGTGAGCGCGCCGACGGTGAGGGCCCACGCGGTGTGCAGCACCGTCGACGGGGTGACCCCGCGGGCGCGGGCGGCGCGGTCCAGCGCGGCGGTCGCGGCGACGTCGAGGGTCAGCCCCCGCTGGGCGTGCGGCCGGTCCCCGCCCTCGGCGACGGTCCGCGGGGCGGGGAGGGCGTCGAGCAGCCGGACGGGTTCGGCGCCTGCCAGCTCCGCTTCCCACACCGCGCGGGCGGCGGACCGGGCGTCGTCGGTGTCGAGGGCGGTGAGGTGGGCGAACCAGGCGCGCAGCCGCGCCCCGGCCCGGGCACGCGGCCCAGCGGGGTCCTGCGGGGTGCCCGCGGCCCGGGCGGCGTGGGCCTGCTCCAGCTCGGTGACCAGCAGCGCGACCGACCAGCCGTCGAGGATGGCGTGCTGGAAGGTCAGGGCGAGGCGGGCGCGGTCGTCGTCGTGCAGGAGCGCGGCGCGCAGCAGCGGCGGGCGGGCGAGGTCGAAGGGGCGGGTCCGCTCGGCGTCGAGCACGGCGGCCGGGTCGGTGCCGCGTACGTCGTGCTCGGTCCACGGCAGCGTGACGTGGTCGGCGACGCCCTGGACGACGCGGCCGTCGGCGCGCTGGGCGAACCCGGCACGCAGCTGCGGGTGCCGGTCGAGCAGGTCGGACAGGGCAGCACGCAGGGCGCCCGGGTCGACGTCGGCGGGCAGGTCGAGGACCTCCTGCACGACGTAGGAGGTGTCGGCCGGGTCGAGCGCGGCGTGGAAGAAGAAGCCCTCCTGCAGCGGGGACACCGGCCCGGCGAGGGTGACGGGGCCGAGCACGGCGGCCGCGGCGTCGTCGAGGACGGTCGTGTCGGGCCCGGTGGGCGCGGCGACGGCGTGGTGCTCGGTCACGAGCGGCGCGAGCTCGGCGACGGTGCGGTGTGTGAAGACCTGCCGCGGGGTGACCAGCAGGCCGGACTCGCGGGCCCGCACGACCAGCCGGATCGACAGGACCGAGTCGCCGCCGAGGGCGAAGAAGTCGTCGTCGACGCCGAAGCCGGGCACCCCGAGGACCTCCGACACGAGGTCGCAGAGCAGCGCCTCGCGTGGTGTGCCGGGGCGGGTGCCGCGGACCTGCGCGGACAGGTCGGGGGCGGGCAGCGCGGCCCGGTCGGTCTTGCCGTTGGCCAGTACCGGCACCGACGGCAGCGGGACGACGGCGGCGGGCACCATCCAGTCCGGGAGCCGGTCGCGCAGGTGCTCGCGCAGGGCGCCCACCAGGGCGTCGACGTCCCGGAAGGGGGCCGGGCGGTGGAACGCGGGGCCGATCGCGTCCGTGGTCGCGCGGTGCAGCGGCCGGGGTCGACGCCGGGCCGGGAGAACAGCAGCTCGACCGTCGCGCCGGGTCCCCAGGTGCCCTCGGCGTGGTGGCCGAGGGACTCGCCGAGGGCCAGCAGCTCCTCGGGGTCGGCACCGGCGGGGGGCTCGGGTTCGCCGTCGATGCGGGCGCGGGTGGCGCGGTCGGCGGCCGAGCGCAGGTCGGGGACCCCGACCACACGCACCACGTCCGCCCCACCACGGGCGAGCGCGGCGCGCAGGGCGTCGGTGAGCGCGGCCGGGTCGGCCCCGACCCGCGTCCCAGTCGATCACGAGCGGGTCGGTCGCGGGGCCGGGCCGCGCGG
>NZ_JAHLJA010000152.1:0-638697 GCF_020496245.1 Pseudonocardia sp. ICBG601
GCTGTTCCAGCTCGACGCCGCCCGTCCGCGGTCGCCGGGCTGCGGCGCATCGTCGCGTCGCCGAGATCGACCCGCCCGCCCCGCCGGCGGACCCGGCCGTGCCCGCCGACGCCCGGGTGCGGGTGCGCGGCCTGACCCACTCCTACGTCGACGGCCACCCGGCGCTGTCCGGGGTGGACCTCGACCTCGCCCCCGGCACCCGGGTCGCGCTGGTCGGCACCAGCGGTGCGGGCAAGTCCACGCTGGCCAAGCTCGTCGCCGGGATGCACACCCCGGACGCCGGGGTCGTCGAGATCGGCGGCGTGCCGCTGGAGCGCATCGACCACCGCGGCGGGCGGGCGCCGGTCGTCCTGGTGACCCAGGAGGTGCACGTGTTCGCCGGGCCGCTCGCCGAGGACCTGCGCCTGGCCCGCCCGGACGCCACCGACGACGACCTGCGCGCCGCCCTGGCCACGGTCGGCGCGGCGCCCTGGGTGGACCGGCTGCCCGACGGGCTGGAGACCGTCGTCGGGGACACCGGGCACGCCCTGACCGTGGTGCAGTCCCAGCAGCTCGCGCTGGCCCGGCTGGTGCTGGCCGACCCGCCGGTGGTGATCCTCGACGAGGCGACCGCCGAGGCCGGCAGCGCCGGCGCGGCGGAGCTGGAGCGCGCCGCCGACGCCGCGCTGGCGGGTCGCACGGCCGTCGTCGTGGCGCACCGGCTCAGTCAGGTCGCCGACGCCGACCTCGTGCTGGTGCTCGAGGCCGGGCGGACCGCGGAGACCGGCACGCACGCCGAGCTGGTCGCCTCCGGCGGCCGGTTCGCCCAGCTGTGGCAGGCCTGGACGGGCCTGCGCGGCGAGCCCGTCCGGCGTACCGGCGCCTGAGGTAAGGGTCTCTTGACCTGGCCCGGGACTTAGGTAAGCCTCAACTGCCACAGCGGATCACCGGGCAACGACGGACCCGTCGTCCCGGGTCGAGAGAACAGGAACGTCATGCCTCACGCCTCACCGTCCAGGGGACGGTTCCGCCCGCTCCTCGTCGCCCTGCTCGGTGTCCTCGTCCTCGCCGGGTGCTCCTCGGCGCCCTCGGGCGGCAGCGGTGACGGGACGCCGGCCACCCCGGCCGCGTCCGGGACGTTCCCGGTGACCGTCGAGCACAAGTACGGGTCCACCGAGATCACCGCCGAGCCGAAGCGGGTCGTGACCCTGGGCTACACCGACCCGGACGCGCTGCTCGCCGTCGGGATCGCGCCGGTCGGGATCGTCGACTGGTTCACCCAGCCCCGGCCGGCAACAAGTGGCTGTGGCAGGAGCAGGGCTTCGCCGGGCAGACCCCCGAGGTCGTCGGCGTCCGCGAGGAGTACCAGCTCGAGAAGATCGCGGCGCTGAAGCCGGACCTGATCATCGCGTCGTACTCGGGCATGACCCAGGAGCAGTACGACCAGGTCTCCCGGATCGCGCCGACGGTCGCCCAGCCCAAGGGCTTCGAGGACTACACCGCGTCCTGGCAGGTCATGACCCGGGAGATCACCAAGGCCGTCGGCCGCGAGAAGCAGGGCGACGAGCTGGTCGCCGCGACCGAGAAGAAGATCGCCGACGCCAAGGCCGCGCACCCCGACTGGGCGCAGCAGACCGCCGTCGCGGTCTCCTACGACACCCCGAACTACTTCGCGTTCGCCGGTGGCGACATCAAGGCCGACCTGCTGGCCCAGCTCGGCTTCCGTGCCCCCGAGGCGATCACCCGGGCCGCCGCCGGGACGAGCGAGGCGCAGCTGAGCCCGGAGCAGGCCGGCGAGTTCGACGTCGACAAGCTGCTCGTGCTCGCCCCGACCGAGGCCGCGAAGGCCGAGATCGAGGCACGTCCGGAGTTCAGCAGGCTCACGGCCGTCCAGCAGGGCCGGGTGCTGTGGATGCTCAGCTCCGAGCGCACCGAGCCGCTGCCCGCCGCGCTGAGCTACGGCAGCGTGCTGAGCCTCCCCTACGCCCTGGACAAGCTGGTGCCGGAGCTCGAGGCACTGCCCGCCGCCCAGGGCTGAGCCCGGGGCGCGCCCCGCACACACGACAGGGGGCCGGTCGCACCGCGACCGGCCCCCTGTCCTGTCTCCTGTCCTCGCTCAGTCCCGCCCGGTCAGCTCCCGCAGCGCCGCGGTCCACCGGCGTCCGAGGTCGGCGACGACGTCGTCGTCGAGCACCGCGGCCGGGTGGATCAGGTCGGCGTGCACCCGGGGCCCGTCCGCGCCGTCGACGGTGCGGGCGATGACGGTCAGCGGGAACCGCTGGCGCATGTCCGGCTCGACGGCGATGTCGAGGACGTCGTCCTCCTCGGCGAAGCCCCAGTCGCGCGGGGCGCGCCGGTCGAACCGGCCCAGGTAGTTGAACTCGATCTCGGGCAGCGGGAGCGGCGCGAGCTCCGCGGCGGTGTCCGGGTTCAGGTGGCGCAGCAGGCCGAACCCGAGGCCGTGGTCGGGCTCGGCGTCGAGGTCGGCGACCAGCCGGTCGCGCACCTGCCCGGCGGGTCCGCGCGGGTCGACCGCGACCGGCCGGATCGCGGTGAACCAGCCGACGGTGCGGGACAGGTCCGGTCGCGCCGCGACGGCCTCCTCCTCCCGGCCGTGTCCCTCCACCGCGAGCGGCACGACCCCCTCGGCGGGGGCGCCGTGGTGACGCGCGAGGCCGGCGACGGCGATCCCGAGCGCGGCGGCCAGTGCCCGGTCCGCACCGGCGGCGAGGACGGCGGCCGACAGGTCCGCGGGCAGCTCCACCGGGTGCACCCGGTTGGTGCCGTGCCGGTCGCGGTCCGGGTCGAACGGCGTCGCCAGCGGCAGTGCCACCCGCGGTCCGGCCAGGACCGAGCGCCACCGGCCGGTCTCGGCGACCCGCTGCGGGCGGGCGGCCTCGGCGGCGAGCATCGACGCCCAGGCGCGGTAGGACACCGGGACCGGCGGCGGCGCCGGCTCGCGCCCCGCGTCCTGGGCGGCGACGGCAGCGGCGAGGTCGTCGAGCAGGATCCGCCACGACACCCAGTCCACGGCGACGTGCGCGACCACCAGCAACAGGCGTCCGGGGGCGTCCGGTCCGGCATCGAACCAGACCGCCGACAGCATCGTGCCGGAGCCGGGATCGAGCCGGTCGCGCGCGGCGAGCGCCTCCTCCCCCAGCAGCTCGCGCACCTGGTCGGCGGTGTTCGCCGCGCCGACCGGCACCTCCCGCAGCACCGGGCCGGGCACCGCGGGCGGGACCTCCAGGCCGTCGGCGGTGCGCCGGGCGCGGAGCATGCCGTGCGTGGCGAGCAGCGCGCCCAGTGCGCGGCGCAGCACCGGCCCGGTCAGCCCGGCCGGGGTGCGCACCAGCACCGACTGGTTGTAGCCGGGCGCGTGCGGGTCGACCTCGGCGAGCCAGTCCAGGATCGGGGTGGACCCGACCGGACCGACGCCGTCGTCGTGGGTGTGCTCGCGCTCCACCGCCCCGGCGACGGCGGCCAGCCCGGCGACCGTGCGGTGCCGGAACACCTGGCGCGGGGTCAGCGCCAGCCCGGCCGCGCGGGCCGCGGACACCAGCCGGATCGCGATGATCGAGTCGCCGCCGAGGGCGAAGAAGTCGTCGTCGGCGCCGACCCGGTCCACGGCCAGCAGCTCCGCGACCAGCCCGGCCAGCAGGCGTTCGGGTCCCTCGGCGGGCTCCCGGCCGCCGCCGGGCGCCGGGGCGGGCTCGGGCAGCGCCCGCTTGTCGACCTTCCCGTTCGGGGTGCGCGGCAGCGGCCCGTCCAGCGCGACGAGGTGCGCCGGGACCATGTGCTCGGGCAGCCGCCCGCGCAGGTGCTCGGCGAGGCCGTCGGGCACCGCCGTGCCGCCGCCGGCCGGGACGACGTAGCCGTCGAGCCGGGTGACCGGGCCCCGCCGTCGTACGACGACCGCGGCCTGCGCGACGTCCGGGTGCGCGGCCAGGACGGCCTCGATCTCGCCGGGCTCGATCCGGTGGCCGCGGATCTTGACCTGGTCGTCGGAGCGGCCGAGGAACTCCAGGACCGGCTCGCGGTCGGGGTGCTCGGCGCCGTCGTCGAAGCGCAGCCGGACGCGGTCGCCGGTGCGGTACATCCGCTCCCCCGGCTCCCCGAACGGGCAGGCCACGAAGCGGTCCGCGGTGAGCGCGGTGCGCCCCAGGTAGCCGCGGGCCAGGCCGGCCCCGGCCACGTACAGCTCGCCGGGGACGCCGGGCGGGACGGGGGTGAGGGCGTCGTCGAGGACGTAGGTCCGCACGCCCGGGTCGGGGCGCCCGATCGGTGACCGGAACGCGGTGCCCGGCCGCGAGTGCCACAGCGTGGAGTTCACGGTGGCCTCGGTGAGCCCGTAGGCGACGTGCAGGTCCAGGTGCGCGCCCCAGCGGTCGATCAGGTCCGGCGGGACGGCCTCGGTCCCGGCGAGCACCGTCGACCCGGCCGGGAGCGACGCCTCCGGCGGCAGCGCGGTGATCAGCGACGGCGGCAGGATCAGGTGCGTGAGCCGCTGCTCGGCGAAGAACCCGGTCAGCTCGGCCGGGTCGGCGTCGCGGCCGCGCAGCCGCTCCGGGGCGACGACGAGCCGGGCCCCGGAGCACAGCGCCATGCACAGCTCGAACACGAGCACGTCGAAGCCGGGCGCGGAGAACTGCAGGACCCGGGAGTCCGGGGTCAGCCGCATCCGGTCGCGGGCCAGCTCCAGCAGCTCGCCGATGCCGGCGTGCGGCAGGACCGCGCCCTTCGGGCGTCCGGTCGAGCCGGAGGTGTAGATGACGTAGGCGGCGCCCGCCGGGTCGGTGGGCGGGTCGGCCGGGGCCGGGCCCGGCTCCGGCGGCGCCGGGACGAGGTGGGTGACGCCGTCGACGGCGGGCAGCAGGGCCGCGGCGTCGCCGGTGGTCACGACCAGCCGGGTGCCGGAGTCGGTGAGCAGGTACTCCAGCCGTTCCGGGGGCAGGTTGAGGTCCAGCGGCAGGAACGCGCCACCGGCGCGCAGCACCGCCAGCACCGCGACGATCATCTCCACCGACCGCGGCACCGCGACCCCGACGACGGTCTCCGGGCCGACGCCGCGGGCGCGCAGCTCGCGGGCCAGCGCGGCGGTCTCGACGTCGAGCCCGGCGTAGTCGAGCTCGCGGTGCTCGTCGGCGACGGCGACCGCGCCGGGCCGGTCGGCGACGGACCCGGCGACCATCTCCCACATCGTGCGGGCGGCCGGGACCGGGCCGCCGTCGAGGGCACGGCGGGTCCGGCCGGCCTCCCCGTCCGCGGCGACGTCGATCCGGCGGACCGGGCGCCGCGGGTCGGCGACGACGGCGCGCAGCACCGTGGTCAGCCGCTCCCCCAGCGCGTGCACGGTCGCGGCGTCGAACAGCTCGGTGCGGTACAGCAGCCGCACCCCCAGCGGCTCCTCCGGCCCGCCGTCGCGGAACTCGACGACCAGGTCGAACTGGGCGCGGGCGGGCGGCTGCGGCTGCTCGCCGACGGTGACCCCGGGCAGGACCAGGCCGGACTCGCGGGCGGTCCCACCGGCCCGGTGCACCACCATCACCTGGAACAGCGGGGTGGTGTCGGCGCTGCGGTCCGGGTTGACCGCGCGCACCACCGACTCGAAGGGCACGTCGGCGTGCGCGAACGCCTCCAGGTCGGCGGCCCGGACCCGGTCCAGGACCTCGGTGAACCCGGGGTCGCCGGACAGGTCGGTGCGCAGCACCAGGGTGTTGACGAAGAACCCGACGACGTCCTCCAGCGCCTGGTCCGAGCGGCCCGCGACCGGGGCGCCCAGCGGGATGTCGTCGCCGGCGCCGAGGCGGTGCAGCAGGACCGCGACGGCGGCCCGGGCGAGCATGAAGGTGCTCGCCCCGGCGGCGCGCGCCGTGCGGCGCAGCTCGGCGCCGAGCGCGGGGTCGATCGGCACCTCGACCGCGTCGCCCGCCATCGTCGGGGACGCGGGCTCGGGCCGGTCGGTCGGCAGGTCCAGGCGTTCGGGCAGCCCGGCCAGGGTGCGGGTCCAGAACGCGAGCTGGCGGCCCGCGACCGACGACGGGTCGGCCGGGTCGCCGAGCAGCTCCCGCTGCCACAGGGTGTGGTCGGCGTACTGCACCGGCAGCGGGGTGAGGCGGGGCGCGCGGCCCGCGGCCCGGGCCGCGTAGGCGGTCGCGAGGTCGGCCAGGAACGGCCGGTCGGACCACTCGTCGGTGGTGACGTGGTGCAGCACGAGCACCAGCACGTGCTCGCCGGTGTCGGACTCGGTGAGCAGCAGCACCCGGAGCGGCAGGTCGGAGCCCAGGTCGAACGGGCGCCGGATCTCCGCCGCCACCTCCGCCGGGGTGGCGGCGGCGTCGACGGTGCGGCGCACGAACGGCACCCGGGCCGTCGCGGCGTCGACGACCACCTGGACCGGGACGCCGTCGCCGTCGTCGACGAGCAGGGTGCGCAGCGACTCGTGGCGCCCGGTGACGTCGTGCAGCGCCGCGGCCAGCGCGTCGGCGTCCAGGGCGCCGGCCAGCCGGAAGGTGATCGGGAAATGGTAGGCGCTGTCCCGGCCGGCGTCGGCGTCGAGACGGTCGAGGACCCACAGCCGGTGCTGCGCCGACGACGCCGGCAGCGGCTCCGGGCGGGGCCGCGGCGCCAGCACGGGGCGGGCGGTGCCCTCGCCGCGGTCCTCGCCGGGGTCTCCCGCGTCGAGGCGGGCCGCGAGCCGGGCCGGGGTCGGCTCGGTGAACAGGTCGCGGATCGACACCTCCGCCCCGATCGCGGTGCGCAGCCGGGCGACGATCCGGGTGGCGAGCAGCGAGTGCCCGCCGAGGTCGAAGAAGTCGTCGTCCACGCCGACCTCGTCGAGGCCGAGGACCTCGGCGAACACCGTGCACAGGGCCTGCTCGGTCGCGGTCTCCGGGGCCCGCGACGGCGCCGCGGCGGCGCGGGCGTCGGGGACGGGCAGCGCGCGGGTGTCGAGCTTGCCGTTGGCGGTCAGCGGCAGCTCGTCGAGCAGCACGAACGCCGACGGCACGAGGTGGTCGGGCAGGCTCGCCCGCAGGTCCTCGCGCAGGACCGGGACCAGCTCGGCGGCGAACCGGGCCGCCGCCGGGTCGGTCGCCTCCGGGACGGCCGGGTCCCCGGCGCGGTGCAGCCCGACCAGCGGGCGGCCCGCCGGGTCGGCCGCGACCAGCACGACGTCGAGCAGGCCGGGTCCGTCCGGGGACCAGGTCGGCTCGGCGTCGCGGCCGTGCCGGGCGGCGAGCGCACGCAGCGCGTCGGGTTCCGGCCCGTCGCCGGGGCTCCCCTGCTCGGTGGCGAGCCGGACGTCCGGGACGCCGGTGAGGCGCAGCGCGGTGTCCCCGGCGTCGGCGAGGAGCCGGTCCAGCTCGTCGAGGGAGGTCATGTCGGTGCCCCAGCGCAGCGTGCGGGCCGGGTCGGCGCGGCGCACGTCGGCGCCGGGCAGGTGCAGCTCGACGTCGTAGCGGTGCCGGGTCAGCTCGTTGTGGGCGTCGCCGCGCTTGGCGCGCACCGCGACCTCGGCACCGAGGCCGGCCGCGACCCGGTCGAAGAACGCCGGGGCGAGGAGCAGCTCCTTCTCCAGGGCCAGGGACCGCTCCGCCGCGGCGTCGACCGCGGCGGGGTCGGCGCCGTCGCCGAGCCGGGTCCGGGCGATCGCGGTGTGGAACGCGCGCAGCGTGTCCGGGCGGCGCACGTCCCCGACGACGATCCGGCCGCCGGGGCCGAGCAGCTCCGCGGCGCCGGTGAGGACCCGCTCCAGGTAGCCGGCGTCGGGGAAGTACTGCACCACCGAGTTGATCACGACGGTGTCGAAGTGGCCCCGCGGCAGCCCGGACAGGTCGTCGGCGGGCCGGGTGTCGAGCTCGACGTGGCCGTAGCGGTCCGGGTCGGTCGCGAGCGCGGTGCGCAGCGCGGTGATGACCGGCTCGGCGAGGTCGGTGCCGCGGTACTCGGCGCAGCCGGGGGCGAGCGGGCCGAGCAGCAGCCCGGTCCCGACCCCGATCTCCAGCACACGCTCCGGGCGCAGCGCGCGGACCAGGTCGACGGTGGCCTCCCGCCACTGCGCCATCTCCGCGAACGGGATCGGCTCGCCGGTATAGGAGGAGTCCCAGCCGGCGTAGTCCTCGGTGAACACCGCGACCGGGATCCGGGAGTACTCCTCGGAGTAGATCGCGCGCCACTCGTCGACGGCGCCGGCGGCAGTGGCCGCGCGGTCGGCCTCGTCGGGGGCGGCGGGGACGACGTAGCCGACCAGCCGGAGCGACCCGCCGTCCGGTGCGGGGACCGGCACGACCGCCGAGCGCGACACCAGCGGGTGCCGGTCCAGGCGGGCGGTGACCTCGCCGGGCTCGACGCGGTGCCCGCGGATCTTGACCTGGTCGTCGGTGCGGCCCAGGAAGTCGAGCAGCCCGCCGGTGCCGGGGCGGCGCCGGACCAGGTCACCGGTGCGGTACATCCGCCCGCCCGGGCTCCACGGGTCCGCGACGAACCGCTGCGCGGTCAGCCCGAACCGGTCCAGGTAGCCGCGGGCCAGACCGTCACCGGCGATGTACAGCTCACCGGCGACGCCGTCGGGCACCGGGCGCAGCCACGGGTCCAGCACGTGCGCGACGGTGTTGGTGATCGGCGTCCCGACGGCGGGGGTGTCGGAGTCCGCGGTCCCGGTGCCGAGGGTGTTGATCGTGTACTCGGTGGGGCCGTAGAGGTTGTAGCCGAGCACACCGTCGGCGTCGCGCAGGGCCGACCAGACCGCGTCGGACACGGCCTCGCCGCCGAGCAGCACCAGCGGCATCGGGCGCCGGGCGAGCAGCCCGGTCTCCAGCAGCGCCGCGGCGTAGGTCGGGGTCACGTTGACGACGTCGACGTCGTGGGTGTCGCAGTAGGACACCAGCCGGTGGGCGTCGCGGCGCAGCTCCTCGTCGGCCACGTGCACCTCGTGCCCCTCGACCAGCCAGAGCAGCTCCTCCCAGCTCATGTCGAACGCGAAGGACACGGTGTGCGCGACCCGCAGCCGCGCGTCGGGGCCGCGGCGGGCGCGGACGTCGGCGACCACCGGGTCGAAGATCTCGCGGCGGTGGTTGAGCTGCATGTTCGTCAGCCCCCGGTACGGGGTGACGACGCCCTTGGGCCGCCCGGTGGAACCGGAGGTGTAGATGACGTAGGCGGGCAGGTCGAGCCGCGCCGGGTTGTCGCGGGCGAAGGAGCCCAGCTCGGCGTCGGGGATCGGGCCGGGGTCCAATGCGGCGCGCTCGGCCGCGACGGCCGGGTCGTCCAGCGCGACCGTGGGCACCTGCGCACCGGCGAGCGTCGGGGCGACCGCGGTCGTGGTGAGCACCGCGACCGGGCGGGCGTCGCGCAGGGTCTCGACCAGCCGGGCCGCGGGGTGGTCCAGCTCCAGCGGCAGGTACGCGGCGCCGGTGCGCAGCACCGCGAACAGCGCGACGACGGTCTCGGCCGAGCGCGGCAGCCCCAGCGCGACGACGGTCTCGGGCCCGGCGCCGCGGGCGCGCAGCAGCCGCGCGGTGCGGTTCACCGCGGCGTCCAGCTCGGCGTAGGTGAGCCGGACGTCCCCGGCGACGACGGCGAGGTCGTCGCGGGCGAGGGCCGCCCGCTCGGCGAGCAGGTCGGCGATCGTCGCGGTGCCGAGGTCGACCCGGCGCCCGGTGCGGTGCGCGACGACCTCGGCGCGCTCGTCGTCGCCGAGGGCGTCGATCCGCGCGACCGGGGTGTCGGGGGCGTCGAGCAGGCCGTGCAGCACCCGCCGCACGCGCTCCACCCAGCGGGCCGCGGCCGGCTCGCCGACGGTGTGCGACAGGGTCAGCCGGAACCGCTCGCCGGGGGTGACGGCGAGGGTCAGCGCGTAGTGGGTGGTGTCGGTGCTGGTCAGGTCGGTGATGCCGTGCCGGGCGCCGAGGTCGGCGACCCGCTGCTCGCCGCCCTCGGGCCGGTAGACGAACAGCGTGTCGAACAGGGTCCGGTGCCCGGAGGACTGCTGGATCTCCCCCAGCCCGACGGTCTCGTGCGGCAGCAGCGCGAGCCGCTCGGCCTGCACCCGGGCGAGCAGCTGCGTGCCGGTCTCGCCGGGGCGCAGGGCGACCCGGGCGGGCACGGTGTTGAGGAACAGCCCGATGATGTTCTCGACGTCGGGGACGGTCGCGGGCCGGCCGGCGACCGAGGTGCCGAACACGACGTCGTCGCGGCCGGTGCCGGCGGCCAGGGCCAGCGCCCACACCGTGGACAGCACGGTGTTGGGGGTGACCGCGCTGGCGCGGGCCAGCTCGCGCAGCCGCGCCGAGGTGTCCGCGTCGAGGTCGAGGTGGGTCTCGGCGACCCGCCGCGGGCTCGCGGCGGGGGTGGGCGCGGTGAGGGTGGGCTCGTCGAGCCCGGCGAGCGCGTCCCGCCAGGCCGCCCGTCCGGGCTCCGGGTCGCGGGCGGCGATCCAGGCCAGCAGGTCGTCGTAGCCGCCGCCGGGCGGCGGGGGCGGCGACCCGGCGTAGGTGTCGAACAGCCCCTCCAGGAACAGCCAGGCCGACCAGCCGTCCCAGATCAGCAGGTGACGGTGGATCAGCAGCCGGTCGCGGCCGTCGCCGCGCAGCACGGTGATCCGGAACAGCGGCGGGGCGCTCAGGTCGAACGGCGCGGTCCGGTCGGCGGCGGTGAGCCGGTCCCGCTCGGCCTGCGAGCCGGTGTGCACCAGCCGGACCGGCGGGGCCGGGTCGGCGGCGACGAACTGCACCGGCCCGTCGAGGCCGTCGGCGGTGAACCCGGCACGCAGCGTGGGGTGGCGGCGCAGCATCGCGGTGACGGCGTCGCGCAGCCGGTCGAGGTCGATCTCGTGGTCGAGCTCGACGGTCTCCTGCACGGTGTAGGCGTCACCGGCGGCGGTGACGGTGCCCGCGGTGCCGTCGAGGGTGGCGTGGAAGTAGAGCCCCTCCTGCAGCGGGGACAGCGGCCAGACCCGGTCGACGTCGTCGCCGGCGATCTCCCGCACCCGGGCGAGGACGGCCGGGCCTGGCTCGGGCAGCGGCGGGACCGGCTCGGCGGCGGCCCCGGCCCGACCGGCGACGGCGGCCGGGGTGCGCCCGGCCAGGACGTCACCGGGGCCGACGTCCAGGCCGGCCCGCCGGGCCCGCGAGGACACCGCGATCGAGGTGATGGAGTCCCCGCCGAGGGCGAGGAAGTCGTCGTCGGGGCCGACCCGGTCGCGGCCCAGGACCTCGGCGAACGCCGCGCACAGCACGCGTTCGACCTCGGTGGCGGGCTCCCGGTCCGACCCGCCCGCGGCGACGCCCGGGGCGGGCAGCGCGGCCTGGTCGAGCTTGCCGTTGGGGGTCAGCGGCAGCTGCTCCAGCACGACGACCGCGGCGGGCACCATGGCCTCGGGCAGCACCCGGGCCAGCGCGGCGCGCAGCCCGTCGCCGTCGGGGGCCGCGCCGGCGGCGGGCACGACGTAGCCGACCAGCGCCGGGGACGGCCCGTCCCGGCGGACGACGACCGCCGCGCGGCCGACCCCGTCGGTCGCGGCGAGCGCGGCCTCGACCTCGCCCGGCTCGATGCGCTGCCCGCGGATCTTCACCTGGCCGTCGGAGCGGCCGAGGTAGACCAGCTCGCCGTCGACGCGGCGCACGACGTCGCCGGTGCGGTAGAGCCGCTCCCCCGGCGCGCCGAGCGGGTCGGCGACGAAGCGGTCCGCGGTCAGCCCGGGGCGGGCGTGGTAGCCCCGCGCCAGCTGCACGCCGCCGAGGTACAGCTCGCCGGGGACCCCGTCGGGGACCGGGCGCAGGCAGGCGTCGAGGACGTGGGTGCGGGTGTTCGCGACCGGCACGCCGATCGGGACGACGGTCCCCGGGTCGGGCGCCACCGTGTGCGCGGTGACGTCGACGGCGGCCTCGGTGGGCCCGTAGAGGTTGTGCAGCGCCACCCCGGTCAGCGCGTGCCAGCGACGGGCCGCGGCGGCGGGCAGCGCCTCGCCGGAGCAGAACACCCGCCGCAGCGTGGCCGCCCACCGCGGGTCGGCGACGACCTGTTCGGCGGCGAGGAAGCCCTCCAGCATCGAGGGCACGAAGTGCAGCGTGGTGATCCGCTCGTCGCGGACCAGCCGCGCCAGGTACTCGGGGTCGCGGTGCCCGCCGGGGGCGGCGAGCACGACGGTCGCGCCGGTCGAGGGGCCCCAGAAGAACTCCCACACCGACACGTCGAACCCGGCGGGGGTCTTCTGCAGCACCCGGTCGTCGGCGGTGAGCGGGTACGCGTCCTGCATCCAGTCGAGCCGGTTGCCGATGGCGCGGTGGCTGACCACGACGCCCTTGGGCCGCCCGGTCGAGCCGGAGGTGTAGATCAGGTAGGCGGCGTCGTCGGGGTCCGGGTCGGGCAGCGCGGCGGGCACCGGGCCGTCGGCGAGCTCGGCGACCGCCAGCCGGCGCACCCCGGGCAGGTCGGGCAGCGGGTCGGTGCCCGCGGGCACCAGCACGGTGTCGACGCCCGCGTCGGCGGCGGTGAACGCGATCCGCTCCGCCGGGTGCTCCGGGTCCAGCGGCAGGTACGCCGCCCCGGCGCGGACGACGCCGAGCAGCGCGACCATCAGCTCGGTCGAGCGCGGCACGGCGACCCCGACGACGCTGCCCGGTCCGGCGCCGCGCTCGCGCAGCGCCCCGGCCAGCGCGGCCGAGCGGCGGTCCAGCTCGGCGGCGGTGAGCGTCCCGTCCGGTGCGACGACGGCGGTGCGGCCGGGGTCGGCGGCCAGCCCGTCGGCGACCCGGCGGGCCAGGGTCCGCGGGTCGGCGGCCCGGGCGGGGCCGTGCACGCCCTGCTCGGGACGGGTGCGCAGCGGCAGCGAGGCGACGGTGCGCTGCGGGCCGGTGGCCAGCGCGGTCAGGGTGCGCTCGAACATCTCGAGCAGCAGGCCCGCGGTGGCGTCGTCGACGCGTGCGGTGTCGTGCTTGAGCACGACGGAGGTCTCCCGGCCCGGCCGCACGACCAGCGCCAGCGGGTAGTGCACCGCGTCGCGCACCTCCACCCCGGTGACCAGGCCGTTCGCGGTCTGCTCCGCGGTGTAGTTCTCGATCACCACGATGGAGTCGAACAGCTCCCCGCGGCCGCGCTGCAGCTCGGCGAGCCGGACCTGCGGGTGGTCGAGGACGGCGGTGCGGCCGTCCTGCATGCGGCGCAGCGGCGCGGACAGGGGCTCGCCGGGCGCCCAGCGCATCCGCACCGGGACGGTGTTGACGAACAGCCCGACGGCCTCGCCGATGCCGTCGACGGCGGCGTCGCGGCCGGACACGGTGCTGCCGACGAGCACGTCGCGGCTGCCGGTGAGCGCGCCGACGGTGAGGGCCCACGCGGTGTGCAGCACCGTCGACGGGGTGACCCCGCGGGCGCGGGCGGCGCGGTCCAGCGCGGCGGTCGCGGCGACGTCGAGGGTCAGCCCCCGCTGGGCGTGCGGCCGGTCCCCGCCCTCGGCGACGGTCCGCGGGGCGGGGAGGGCGTCGAGCAGCCGGACGGGTTCGGCGCCTGCCAGCTCCGCTTCCCACACCGCGCGGGCGGCGGACCGGGCGTCGTCGGTGTCGAGGGCGGTGAGGTGGGCGAACCAGGCGCGCAGCCGCGCCCCGGCCCGGGCACGCGGCCCAGCGGGGTCCTGCGGGGTGCCCGCGGCCCGGGCGGCGTGGGCCTGCTCCAGCTCGGTGACCAGCAGCGCGACCGACCAGCCGTCGAGGATGGCGTGCTGGAAGGTCAGGGCGAGGCGGGCGCGGTCGTCGTCGTGCAGGAGCGCGGCGCGCAGCAGCGGCGGGCGGGCGAGGTCGAAGGGGCGGGTCCGCTCGGCGTCGAGCACGGCGGCCGGGTCGGTGCCGCGTACGTCGTGCTCGGTCCACGGCAGCGTGACGTGGTCGGCGACGCCCTGGACGACGCGGCCGTCGGCGCGCTGGGCGAACCCGGCACGCAGCTGCGGGTGCCGGTCGAGCAGGTCGGACAGGGCAGCACGCAGGGCGCCCGGGTCGACGTCGGCGGGCAGGTCGAGGACCTCCTGCACGACGTAGGAGGTGTCGGCCGGGTCGAGCGCGGCGTGGAAGAAGAAGCCCTCCTGCAGCGGGGACACCGGCCCGGCGAGGGTGACGGGGCCGAGCACGGCGGCCGCGGCGTCGTCGAGGACGGTCGTGTCGGGCCCGGTGGGCGCGGCGACGGCGTGGTGCTCGGTCACGAGCGGCGCGAGCTCGGCGACGGTGCGGTGTGTGAAGACCTGCCGCGGGGTGACCAGCAGGCCGGACTCGCGGGCCCGCACGACCAGCCGGATCGACAGGACCGAGTCGCCGCCGAGGGCGAAGAAGTCGTCGTCGACGCCGAAGCCGGGCACCCCGAGGACCTCCGACACGAGGTCGCAGAGCAGCGCCTCGCGTGGTGTGCCGGGGCGGGTGCCGCGGACCTGCGCGGACAGGTCGGGGGCGGGCAGCGCGGCCCGGTCGGTCTTGCCGTTGGCCAGTACCGGCACCGACGGCAGCGGGACGACGGCGGCGGGCACCATCCAGTCCGGGAGCCGGTCGCGCAGGTGCTCGCGCAGGGCGCCCACCAGGGCGTCGACGTCCCGGAAGGGGGCCGGGCGGTGGAACGCGGGGCCGATCGCGTCCGTGGTCGCGCGGTGCAGCGGCCCGGGGTCGACGCCGGGCCGGGAGAACAGCAGCTCGACCGTCGCGCCGGGTCCCCAGGTGCCCTCGGCGTGGTGGCCGAGGGACTCGCCGAGGGCCAGCAGCTCCTCGGGGTCGGCACCGGCGGGGGGCTCGGGTTCGCCGTCGATGCGGGCGCGGGTGGCGCGGTCGGCGGCCGAGCGCAGGTCGGGGACCCCGACCACACGCACCACGTCCGCCCCACCACGGGCGAGCGCGGCGCGCAGGGCGTCGGTGAGCGCGGCCGGGTCGGCCCCGACCCCGTCCCAGTCGATCACGAGCGGGTCGGTCGCGGGGCCGGGCCGCGCGGCGGCGCCGGGCCGGAGCACGACGTCGTAGCGGTAACGCGAGAGCTCGTCGTGCGCGCGGGCCCGCTTGATCCGGATGCTGCTCGCGTCGAACCCGTCCAGCGCGGTGAAGAACTGCGGCGCGCAGAGCAGCTCGCCCTCCCAGGCGACGGCGCCGTCGAGGGCGCGGCGCAGCTCGGCGGGATCGGCGTCGGGCCGCCGGGCGGCGACGACCCCGGCGCGGAAGGTGCGCAGCAGCCCGGCGTGCCGGACGTCGCCGACGACGATCGCGCCGCCGGGGGCGAGCAGTGCCGCGGCCCGGGTCAGCACGTCGGTCAGGTACTCGGGGCCCGGGAAGTACTGGGCGACGGAGTTGATCACGATGGTGTCGAAGGGGCCGGTGATGCCGTCGAGCTCGTGGGCGGCGGCGGGGGCCAGCTCGACGCGCCCGCGCAGCCCGGGGCGGGTCGCGACCCACCGCGACAGCGCGGCGACGGCCTCGGCGGACACGTCGGTGCCGACGTAGCGGGGACAGTCCGGGGCCAGCTCGGCGAGCAGCAGGCCGTTGCCGACGCCGAGCTCCAGGACCCGGCCGGGGCCGAGCTCGCGGATGCGGGCGACGGTGGCGTCACGCCAGGCCCGCATGTCCGCACGCGGGATCGGGGTGCCGTCGTAGGTGGAGTTCCAGCCGGCGAAGCCGCCCTCGTAGCCGGTGGGGTCGCCGTCGTCGGCGGAGGTGGCGGCGTAGAGCAGCTCGTGGACGTCGCGCCAGTCGGCGACGCGCTCGGCACCGTCGTCGGCGGGGGTGTCCCCGGCGGTCGCGGGGACGACCCACGCGGTGAGGCGCCGGTCCCCCGGCGCGGCCTCGTGCACGCCGACGACGGCCTCGGCGACGTGCGGGTGGGCCCGCAGCACCGACTCGATCTCACCGGGCTCGATCCGGTAGCCGCGGATCTTCAGCTGGTCGTCGACGCGGCCCAGGAACTCCAGCTCGCCGCGCTCGTCGACGCGCACGAGGTCGCCGGTGCGGTAGAGCCGCCCGCCCGCGGGCCCGAACGGGTCGGCGACGAACCGCTCCGCGGTCAGGCCCGGCTTGTTCAGGTAGCCCCGGGCCAGGCCGGGGCCGCCGAGGTAGAGCTCGCCCTGCTCGCCGTCGGGGACCGGGGCCAGGTCGGGGCCCAGCACGTACGCGTCGGTCATCGGGTCGGCGACGCCGATCGGCACCACCGGCCCGGTTCGCGCCGGGTCGCACCGGCCCAGCGTGGAGTTGACGGTGACCTCGGTCGGACCGTAGGCGTTGAACATCGCCCGGCCCCGCGCCCAGCGCGCGACCAGCTCCGGGGACACCCGCTCGGTACCGGCGAGCAGGGTCGCCGGGGGCAGCGTGACGTCCGGGCCCAGCGCGGCGAGCAGCGCGGGCGGCAGCACCATCACCGTCACCGCGTGCTCGTGGGCGTAGTCGGCGAGCTCGGGCACCGGCAGCCGCAGCTCCGAGGGCACCACGACCAGCCGCCCGCCGGAGAGCAGTGCCATGCACAGCTCCCAGAACGCGACGTCGAAGCCGGTCGAGGCGAACCCGAGGATCCGGTCGTCCGCGCCGACGCCGAGCCGCTCGGTCTGGGTGGCGACGAGCTGGGTGACACCGCTGTGGGTCAGCACGACGCCCTTGGGCCGCCCGGTGGAGCCGGAGGTGTGGATGACGTAGGCGGCGCCGAGGACGTCGACGTCGGGCACCGGGGCGACCGGGGCGGCGGCGATCGCGGCCCGGTCGGCCTCGTCGTCGAGCAGCACGGTCGGGGTCCCGTCGGGCAGCGGCAGCTCCGCGGCGACACCGGCCGTGCTCAGCACGACGGCCGGGCGGGCGTCGTCGAGCACCAGCGCGGTCCGCGCCGGGGGCTGGTCCGGGTCGACCGGCAGGTACGCCGCGCCCGCCCGCAGGATCGCCACCTGCGCGACGACGAGGTCCACCCCGCGCGGTACGGCGAGCGCGACCAGCCCCTCCGGTCCCGCGCCGCGCCCGCGCAGCACCGACGCGAGCCGCCCCGCCCGCTCGTCGAGCCCGGCGTAGGTCAGCTGCTCGCACTGCTCCCCCGAGCCGCACTGCACCGCCACGGCGTCCGGCGTGGCCGCGACCTGCCCGGCGAACAGCTCCGGCCACGTCGCGAGCGCACCGTCCGGCAGCGGTCCCGGGCGCGGGTCGGACGGGGACGGCAGCGTGCGGGTCACGGGAGGCGCTCCTGGGGTGGTGGTGCGGGACGGGCGGCGCTGGGGCGGGTCAGCCGGCGGCGCGTTCGCGCAGGCTGCGCGGCCGCAGGTCGGTCCAGTGCGTCTCGACGAAGGACAGGCACGACGGCTTGTCGGCCGGCCCGTGCTCGACCGTCCAGCCGGCGGGGACCTCGGCGAACGCGGGCCACAGCGAGTACTGGCCCTCGTCGTTGACCAGCGCGTAGAAGCTGCCCTCGGGGTCGTCGAAGGGGTTCGTGGACATGGCTCTCCCTGGGATCGGCGGAACGGGTGGGGTCGCGCTCAGACGACGACGGGCGTCGGCGCCGTCGACGGCACGGGCGCGCCGGTCAGCGAGGCGACGACCTCGCCGGACCGGACCGCGATGTTGGACAGCAGGGTCGAGGTGATGCCGTGCGTGTGCTCGGTCGGTCCCTGCAGGTAGAAGCCGGCCCGCACCGCGGTGCCGTCGGCCAGCGCGGTGGTGCCGAGCCGGTAGTCGCGGTGCACGTCGAGCCGGCCGCGGGCGTCGCGGGCGCAGGCCTCGTCGAGGCCGCCGGAGAGCAGCCACAGCGGGTCGGCGGGGCGGTAGCCGGTCGCGTAGACGACGGCGTCGGCGGTGATGACCTCGCGCGAGCCGTCGATCAGCGACTCGACGGCCAGCTCCACCCGGTCCCCGACGTCGACGACGTCGGCCACCCGGGACACGTTGCGGAAGCGCAGGCGCTCGGTCCCGGCGACCCGCTCGTGGTAGTGGGTCCGGTAGAGGCCCTCGATGAGCTCCGGGTCGACCACGGAGTAGTTGGTGTTCGCGTGGTAGCCGAGGATGCGGTCCTTGACCTCGTCCGGCGCGGTGTAGAAGTCGTCGACGGCGGCCGGGTCGAAGATCCGGTTGGCGAAGGAGGTGTCGTCGGCGGGGCTGTAGCCGTAGCGGGCGAACACCGCGTGCACCTCGGCGGTCGGGAAGGTGCGGTGCAGGTGCTCGACGGTCTCGGCGGCGCTCTGCCCGGCGCCGACGACGGCGAAGCGGGTCGGCTCGGTCCCGGCGAGCTCGCGGGTGCGGAACAGCAGGTCGCGGTTGTGCCAGACGCGGCCGCCCACGGTGATCCCGCGCGGCAGGACGGGGGTGAGCCCGCAGGCGAGGACGACGTTGCGGGCGCGCAGGCGCTCCACCCGGTCCCCGGTGCGGACGACGACGTCGACGAGCTCCACGCCGTTCCCGCCGCGGACCGGCTCGATCTCGACGACCTCGCTGCCGTAGTCGACCGTCACCGCCGACCCGGCGGCCGCGCTGATCTCCCCCACCCGGGCCGCGGCCCACTCCAGGTAGTCGTGGAACTCGCGACGGGTCGGGAACGACGAGCCGTAGTTGATGAAGTCGGCGAGCCGGTCCCGGTCGTGGAGGTAGGACAGGAAGGAGAAGCCGCTGGTCGGGTTCCGCAGCGTGACCAGGTCCTTGAGGTGCGAGACCTGCATGGTCGCGTCCTCGAGCAGCATCCCGCGGTGCCAGCCGAACCGCTCCTGGCGCTCGACGAAGCGGGCGCTCGCCCGTGCGTCGGCCGGGACCGTCGCGTTGTGCTCGAGCAGGGCGATGGCGATGCCGAGGTTCGACGGCCCGAACCCGACCCCCACCACGTCGAGTACCTCCGGGGTGGAGTGGGGGTTCGCGTTCGCGGGGTTCGCCATCACGGTCCTTTCGTTGCTTCGGCACGCCTCAGATAAGGCGAGGCTAACTGCAACACGAAGGTGGATGTCCCGCCTAGGGGGTGATCGCCGGGGCCCGGCCGCGAGGGGCCGTCCGCACTGGTCAGCGCCGTGACGTGACGCAGGTGTCACCCATTGGGAGTACAGAGCGCAACGGTGCACGCACCGCCGCACGAGGGTGTCGCATGCCCCGTCCGCGCGTCATCAGATCTGACGAGAGGGCCTCTCCGGCCACTCGGGGCGTGAGCGCGCCGGCCGGTGGCGACCCCGGCCGCGCGACGGCGCGGAACGGCGCGGAACGGCGGCGCCGCGCGGGACGACCGAACGTCCCGCGCGGCGCCGATGACGGTTCACCAGTCCCAGTTGCGCACGAGCGATCCCCCCTCGACCGGAGTGCTTCTCCCCGTCCCGGAACGGACGCCGTTGCGCTCCGCACGTGAGGACGCACGGCGTGCTCCACGATCGAGTGATGACGTGGCCAGAGTAAGCGACGGACAACGCTCCGTCACGATTTAACGTAAACCTGAGGCGTTCGCCGTCGGTTCCGGGCCGTTCGGCGCGGATTCCGGCCACCGGGGCACGAACGGCAAAGGCTTGCCTTACCCGCGGGTAGCCTCGGTCCATCCCCCTGACGCAGCCGACGAACAGGCAGGCGACGTGACCTCTGGCCCGGTGGCACCACGTCCGGCCGGGCGCCGCCGTCGTGCGCCGGACGCCCGGTCGCTGCTCGGCCTGCCGGTGCGCCCGCTGCTGCTGGTCCTGGTCGTGGAGACCGCCGCGGTGGCCGCGGTCGTCGCGGGCCTGCTCACCGGGGACCCGCCGGTGCGGACCGACGTGCTGCTCTGCGGGCTGCTGGTGCTGGTGGCCGCGGTGCACACCGAGCTGTCGGTCAACGCCGAGCGTCTGCGGCGCCGGATCGCCGCGACCCGCTACATCAACATGACCTCGGTGTGGACCTTCGCGGCCGCGCTGCTGCTGCCGCCGGGGCTCGCGACGGTCGTCGTTGCCGTCATCTACCTGCACCTCTACCTGCGGGTGGCCCGCCCGAGCGGCACGCCGCCGCACCGCCAGGTCTACAGCGCGGCCACGGTGCTGCTCGCCGTGCACGCCGTCGCGGGGCTGCTCGCGCTGGTCGACGGCCGGGCCGGGGCGCTGGCGACCCCGCAGAACGCGGCGCTGGTGCTGGCCGCGCTGGTCGCCTACACGACGGTGAACACGCTCCTGGTCGTGTCGGTGCTGCGGCTGACCGCGCCGGGCTCGCGGTTCCTCGCGATCCTGCTGGGCGGGGACATCGGCCTGGAGCTGGCGACGCTGTCGATCGGCGGGCTGGTCGCGGTCGTGCTCGCCAACACCTCCCCCTGGTTCGCATTGCTCGCGGTGCTGCCGCTGCTCGTCGTCGAGCAGACCACCCTGGTGCGCCAGCTGGAGGCGCAGGTCGACACCGACGCCAAGACCGGGCTGCTCAACCCGGCGGCCTGGCGCTGGCGCAGCCGTCAGATGCTGGAGCGCGACACGCGTACCGACCGGGCCGCCGCGGTGCTGATCCTCGACCTCGACCACTTCAAGGCGGTCAACGACCGGCACGGCCACCTGGCGGGCGACGACGTGCTCCAGGCCGTCGCCGACGTCCTCACCGCCGAGGTCCGCGACCA
This sequence comes from Pseudonocardia sp. ICBG601, assembly GCF_020496245.1. Lineage (NCBI taxonomy): Bacteria > Bacillati > Actinomycetota > Actinomycetes > Pseudonocardiales > Pseudonocardiaceae > Pseudonocardia > Pseudonocardia sp. ICBG601. The sequence goes on from NZ_JAHLJA010000152.1 coordinate 20,494, forward strand.
CGACCTGGCCGGCCGGTTCGGCGGCGAGGAGTTCGTGGTCGCGCTCGGCGGGATGCGTGCCGACGACAGCCCGGCCGACCGCGCCCGCGAGGTCGCCGAGCGGATCCGGCGGGGCGTGCGCGCGCTGCAGGTCGACACCGCGACCGCCGGGCCGGTCACCGGGCTGTCGGTGTCGGTCGGGGTCGCGACGACGCCCGACCACGGCACGGACCTCGACGGCCTGCTGGCCGCCGCGGACGCCGCGCTCTACGAGGCCAAGCACGCGGGCCGCGACCGGGTCGCGGTCCGGCGCCCGGCACCGCCGGTCGTCGCCGAGGGCGCGACGCCGCCGTTCGGGCTGAGCTTCGGCACCTGAGGCGCCGGGTCACCGGGTCACGGCCCGAGCAGCACCCGCGCCAGGTCCTTCCACTGGGGCAGCATCGCGTCGCCCGCGGGGTCGCGCGGGTCGAAGGTGTAGGTCAGCGCGGTCCCCCGCATCGAGGTGAGCAGCAGGTCGCGCAGCTGCTTGAACCGCGGGCGGCCCGCCAGCTCGTCGCCGAACATGCGGGCCATCGACGCGCGGATCGCCGCACCGAGCCGCTTCTCCTCGGGACGCAGCGCCTCGGCGATCTCGGAGTTGGACCGGGCCGCGGTCCACAGCTCCACCGCCGCCCAGAAGTGCGGCTCGGAGAAGCTCTCCCACAGCAGCTCGATGACCCGGTCGGCGCGTTCGAACAGGCCGACCTGGTCGGCGTCGAGCACCCGGCGGACGCGTTCCTCGGTGTCGGCGACGCGTTTGACCGCGAGGTGCTGCGCCGCCGCGACCAGCAGCCGGTCCCGGCTGGGGAAGTGGTGCAGCAGCCGACCACGCGAGACGTCGGCGGCCGACTGGATGGTCAGGGTCGTGGATCCGGAGTAGCCGCCGTCGATGAGGCAGGCGACGGCGGCGTCCAGGATCCGGGCGCGGCTGTCCGAGGACCGCTGCGCCCGGCTCCTGACCACCGGGGTGGGTTCGGTGTTCATGATGTGCTCATGATCGCCTGTCGGTCATCGGCTCAGAGTCCCAGACCCCGGCCGATCACCTCCTTCATGATCTCGGTGGTGCCGCCGTAGATCCGGGTGATGCGGGCGTCGGCGTAGGCCTTGGAGACCGGGTACTCGCTCATGTAGCCGTAGCCGCCGTGCAGCTGGAGGCAGCGGTCGGCGACCCGGCCCTGCAGCTCGGTGCACCAGTACTTCGCCTTCGAGGCGTCGACGGCGGTGAGCTCGCCCGCGTTGAGCGCGCGGACGCAGTCGTCGACGTAGTGCTCGGCGAGGTCGATCTCTGTGTCCATCTCGGCGAGGGCGAACTTGGAGTTCTGGAACGACCCCACCGGCGAGCCGAAGGCCTTGCGCTCCTTGACGTAGGCCAGGGTCCCGTTCAGCACCGCCCGGGCCGCCGCGGCACCGGCGATCGCGATCGACAGCCGTTCCTGCGGCAGCTTCTCGACCAGCTGGACGAAGCCCTTCCCCTCCTCGGGCCCGAGGAGGTTCTCCACCGGGACCTTCACGTCGGTGAAGGACAGCTCCGCGGTGTCCTGGGCGTGCATCCCCAGCTTGTCGAGGTTGCGGCCCCGCTCGAAGCCCTCCATCCCGCGCTCGAGCACCAGCAGGCTCATGCCCTTGTGCTTCTGCGACGGGTCGGTCTTCACCGCGACGACGATCAGGTCGGCGTTGATCCCGTTGGTGATGAAGGTCTTCGCGCCGTTGACGACGTAGTGGTCGCCGTCGCGGATCGCGGTCGTCGACATCGACGCCAGGTCCGAGCCGATGCCCGGCTCGGTCATGGCGATGGCGAGGATCGTCTCGCCGCTGACGACGCCCGGCAGCCAGCGCTGCTTCTGCTCCTCGGTGCAGTAGGTGAGCAGGTAGGGCAGCACGATGTCGTTGTGCAGGGTCAGGCCCAGGCCGGACCCGGCGGCGCCGACGCGCAGCAGCTCCTCGCTGATGACGGCGTTGAAGCGGAAGTCCTTGACCCCGCCGCCGCCGAACTCCTCCGGTGCGTCGATGCCCAGGAAGCCGTTCGCACCGGCGGTGGTGAACAGCTCCCGCGCGACGGCGCCGTCGCGTTCCCACTGCGCCTCGTGCGGGACGATCTCCTTCTCGACGAAGGCGCGGAACGCCTCCCGGAAGTCTTCGTGGTCGGACTCGTAGAGCGTGCGCTTCACGGCGCCGCCTCCCCTCGGGTGGTGGTGGTTAGCGCGGCTGCATCCGGATCGCGCCGTCGAGGCGGATCGTCTCGCCGTTGAGCATCGGGTTCTCGACGATGTGGGCGGCGAGCTTGCCGTACTCGGTCGGCTGGCCCAGCCGCGACGGGTGCGGGACCTGCTTGCCCAGCGAGGTCTTGACGTCCTCGGGCAGCCCGGCCAGCAGCGGGGTCTCGAACAGGCCGGGGGCGATGGTGTTCACCCGGATGCCGATGCTCGCCAGGTCACGGGCGATCGGCAGGGTCATGCCGACGATGCCGCCCTTGGACGCCGAGTAGGCGGCCTGCCCGATCTGGCCCTCGAACGCCGCCACCGAGGCGGTGTTGATGATGACGCCGCGGTCGCCGTCGACGTGCTCGGCCTTGGCGATGCGCTCGGCCGCCAGCCGGATCACGTTGAACGTGCCGATCAGGTTCACGTTGACGACCTTGGTGAAGTCGGCCAGCGGGAACGGGCCGGTCTTGCCGTAGGTCTTGATGCCGTTGCCGATGCCGGCGCAGTTGACCGCGACGCGGACGGTGCCGAGCTCCTCGGCGGCGTCGAGGGCGGCCGAGACCTGCTCCTCGTTGGTGACGTCGGCGGCGACGAAGCGGACGTTCTCGCCCAGCTTGTCGGCGACAGCCTCGCCCTGCGATGACGGCAGGTCGATGATCAGGACCTTGGCGCCGAGCTCCACGAACTTCTCCGTGGTGGCGAGGCCCAGGCCGGACGCACCGCCGGTGACGACGGCGACGGAACCGTTGATGTCCATGTTCTGTCTGTTTCCTTCCGGGTGGGGAGCGGGTGTCAGAGGAGCTCGAGGATGGTGGCGTTGGCCTGGCCGCCGCCCTCGCACATGGTCTGCAGGCCGTAGCGGATGCCGTTGTCACGCATGTGGTGGATCAGGGTGGTCATGATCCGCGCGCCGGAACCGCCCAGCGGGTGACCGAGTGCGATCGCGCCGCCGTTGGGGTTGAGCCGCTCGGCGACCGAGGCGTCCTCACCGGCGATGTCGGCCAGCCAGGCCAGGGGCACCGGGGCGAAGGCCTCGTTGACCTCGAACGCACCGATCTCCTCCAGCGACAGACCCGACCGCGTGAGTGCCTTCTGCGTCGCGGGGATCGGCGCGGTCAGCATGATGACCGGGTCGGCACCGGCCAGCACCGCGGTGTGCACCCGCGCGATCGGGGTCAGACCCAGCTCCGTGGCCTTCTCGCTGGTGGTCATCAGCAACGCCGCGGAGCCGTCGGAGATCTGCGAGGAGTTGCCCGCGTGGATCACGCCACCCTGGTCGGCGTCCTTGAACACCGTCTTGAGCTGGGCCAGGCCCTCCAGGGTGCCGCCCCGGCGGATGCCCTCATCGGCCGAAACGCCCGCGATGGGTGCGATCTGGCCCTCGAAGCGGCCGTCGTCCTGCGCCTGCGCGGCACGCTCGTGCGACAGCAGCGCGAACTCGTCGAGCTGGGTCCGGGAGAAGCCCCACTTCTCGGCGATCATCTCCGCGCCGACGCCCTGGTTGGGGGCCACCCCGTAACGCGCGGCGAAGTCCGAGCCCAGCGGGTCCTGCCCCTGGCTGGAGGAGAACATCGGGATGCGCGTCATGGACTCGACACCACCGGCGACGGCGACGTCGTACTGGCCCGCGATCAGCCCGGCCGCGGCGAAGTGCACCGACTGCTGGCTCGACCCGCACTGCCGGTCCACGGTCACACCGGTGACGGTCTCGGGGAACCCGGCGGCCAGCGCGGCGTTGCGGCCGATGTCGAAGGTCTGCTCGCCGACCTGGGACACGCAGCCCCAGATGACGTCCTCGATGTGGGCCGGGTCCACACCGGACCGCTCCACCAGGCTGCGCAGCACGTGCGCGGAGAGGTCGGTGGGGTGGACGTCCGCCAGGCCGCCCTTGCGCTTGCCGACCGGGCTGCGTACGGCCTCGACGATGACTGCGTCTCGCACGGTGTTCGCTCCTTCGCGACGGTGGACGGCGCCCGGACGGGGCCGTCGACTCGCCACGACGATAGCAGGAAACAGTCAGTGTTGACTGCCACGGGGCGGTGCGACCCGGGTCACGCCGACCACGGAGCTGCCCCGACCGGCACGCCCCTGTCGATCAGTACCTCGGCGCTGCCGGGGCGCGCCGGGGCAGCGCCGAGGTACTGATCGATCCCGGACCGGCGGCGCGCGGCCCGGGCGCGTCGGACCGGTGCGCGACCGGGGTCAGGCGGAGGTGGCCGACACCCGGTCGGCCGTCGCACCCTCGCCGGAGGCGGTGGCCTCGGTGGGGTCGGTGTCCTCGGTGGCGTCGATGGGATCGGCGGCGTCGCGCCCGAGGATCCCCTCCTGCGCCGCGACGAGCGTCGGCACGGTGATCTGCCCGGCGACGTTGGTGGCGGTGCGCATCATGTCGAGGATCGGGTCGATACCGATCACGACCGCGATCCCGGCCGCGATCACCGCGGGCGGCATCCCGACCGCGGCGAGGGTCAGGGTCAGCATGGTGAACCAGCCGGTCGTCCCGGCGGTGGCCAGCGCCCCGAACACGGCGACGGCGACGATCACCAGGTACTGCCACGCCGCGAGCTGCACCCCGGAGACGTGCGCGATGAAGATCGTCGCGAGCGCCGGGTAGACCGCGGCGCAGCCGTCCATCTTGGTGGTGGTGGCCAGCGGGACGGCGAACCCGGCGTAGTTGCGGTCCACGCCGAGGTCGATCGCGGCCTGCCGGGACATCGGCAGGGCGGCGCCGGACGAGCGGGACACGAAGGCGAACTGCAGCACCGGCCAGGTGGTGCCGAAGAAGCGGCGCGGCCCGATGCCGGCCACGACCTTGAGCAGCAGCGGGTAGACGCCGAACAGGACGATCGCGCAGCCGAGGTAGACGGTGACGATCAGCCCGGCCAGGGACCCGACGACACCGCTGCCGTAGGTGGCGAACGCGTTGCCGATCAGGCCGAGCACGCCGATCGGGGCGAGCACGACGATCCAGCGGATGATCGTCAGGACGATCTCGAAGGCGGAGCGGGAGAACGCGACGAACGGCTCGGCCTTCTCCCCCAGCGCGTAGGCGGCGGCACCGACCAGCAGCGCCGCGACGACGACCTGCAGCACGTTGTCCGCGGCGAACGCGGCGACCGGGTTGTCCGGGACGAGGTTCGACAGCAGCGCCTCCCACGAGCCCGCGGTCTTCGCGCCCACGGCCTCGACGTCGGCCGGGTCGGCGGCGATCGTGACGCCCTCGCCGGGGCGCCCGATCAGCCCGATCGTGATGCCGATCAGCACCGCGACCAGGGAGGTCCCGGCGAACCACGCGACGGTGCGCCCGCCGAGCCGGGCCGCGGTGCGGCCGCCGCCGAGGTCACGCAGGCTGACGATGCCGACGACGATCGCGAGGAACACCAGCGGCGCGACGGTGAACTGCAGCAGCCCGGTGAACAGGCCGCCGACGGTGTCCAGCGTGGACGCCAGCCCGGTGGAGCCGGTGACCAGGGCGGTCAGCCCGAGCAGGGCGCCGAGCACGAGCCCGGCGACGGTGAGCAGTGCGAACACGCGCGGGCGCTGCCAGGCGCGTGCGGCACGGACGACGAGTGACACGGGGATCCCCCAGGAGGTGTGCGGACGGACGTGGGCCATCGGGAGCCCGGACAGCCCGTCGCGGGGCGGCGGCACAGGTCGATCACCCGCCGGCTCACCAGCCACACACCCGTCCCCCGCACAGGTGAGAGCAACGCACCCGTTCGCCGCGTTCTTCCCGCCGGACGGAGGTACGCAACGTGACCCGTACCTCCGTCCGGGACCGTCACCGCACCGGTGGGGTGGTCGCGTGCGCGGGTTGCTCGGCCCCGTCGAGGCCGGCGGTCGCGAGGTCGATCCCCCGGGTCTCGGGCAGCAGGTACACCGTCAGCCCGGACACCAGCAGCAGCGCGATCGCGTAGCCGAGGAACAGACCGGGCCTGCCGATCTCGGCGAACAGCGTCTGCAGGTAGGGCGCGGTCCCGCCGAACAGCGCGACGGAGATCGAGTACGGCACGCCGAGCCCGGCGGCCCGCACCCCGGTCGGGAACATCTCGGCGTAGAGGGCGGGTCCGACGGCGCAGCCCGCCCCGATCAGCGCGAGCGCGACGGTCATCGCGACGAACAGCGTCGGCCCGTCGTGGATCATCGCGTCGAGCGGGAACAGCGCCAGGACGAGCACCGCGCCGGGCACGAGCAGGGTGCGGCGGCGGCCGAACCGGTCCGAGGCCGCGCCCCACAGCGGCAGCAGCACCATGAACACAGCCAGCGCACCGGCACCGGCCCACAGCGCCGCCGCCGGGTCCACCCCGCGCGCGGTGATGGCGTACGCCGGGGCCGCGACCGACCAGACGTAGTAGACGACGGTCAGGCCGCTGGTCAGGAACACCACCCGGGCCAGCGCCTTCGGCCGGGCCAGGACCTGGCGCCACAGCGACGGGCGGCCGGGCGTCGCGGTGCGGGCCTCCTCCTCCCGGGAGTAGGTGTCGGACTCACGCATCCGCAGCCGCATGACCAGCGCGTACAGCCCGAACAGCCCGCCCAGGACGAACGGCACCCGCCAGCCGTAGGCGGCCATCTCCTCGCGGGTGAGCACGCTCGACAGGACGGCGCCGAGCACCGTCCCGACCAGGATGCCCGCGGTGCCGGAGAAGTAGATGAGGCTCGACCACAGCCCGCGCCGCGCGGGCGGGGCCATCTCGGCGAGGTAGGTCTGCGCGGCGGGCAGCTCGCCGCCGTGCGCGAGGCCCTGCGCCAGCCGGGCCAGGACCAGCACGACCGGTGCGGCGATGCCGATGACGGCGTGGGTCGGGACGAGCCCGATCACCAGACTGCCCACCGCGGCGGTCGCCACGCACAGCGCCATCGACAGCTTGCGGCCGCGGCGGTCGGCGATCCAGCCGAACAGGAAGCCGCCGAACGGGCGGGCGACGAACCCGACGGCGAACACCGCGAGGGTCTTGAGCAGGGCGGTGCCGGTGTCGTCGCCGGCGAAGAACTGCGGGGCGAAGAACGCCGAGAACGTCGCGTAGACGTTCCAGTCGAACCACTCCATGGCGTTGCCGGCGCCGATCCCGAGGATCGTGCGACGCCGCTCGGTGCGCTCGGTCATGCCGCCACCCCCGCGGCCGGGGCGAGGCGGGTGGTGGCGAGCGCGGCGTACAGCGCGGTCGCGTCGGCGAGGACGCCGTCGTCGAAGCGGGCGAGCGGCGAGTGGTTCATCGGCGCGGTGTCGGGGTCGGTGCCGGGTGGGCAGGCGCCCATCCCGAGGAACGCACCGGGGACGGCGGCGAGCACCCGGGAGAAGTCCTCGGAGCCGCTGACCGGGTTCGGGGCGAGCCGGAACCGGTCCTCGCCGAGCAGCTCGGCGCACACCCCGGCGGCGAACGCGGCCTCGTCGGCGTCGTTGACGGTGCGCGGGTACTCGTCGGTCCAGACGACCTCGGCGCGGACGCCGTGGGCGGCGGCGACACCGTCGCAGACCTCGCGGACCAGCACCGGCAGCGTCGCGGCGTGGACGTCGGAGAAGCTGCGCACGGTGGCCTCGAAGCGGGCCGTGTCGGGGATGACATTGCGCCGGGTGCCGGCGGCGACGACGCCGACGGTCAGCACGACCGGGTCGAACATGTCGAAGCGGCGGGTCACCATCGTCTGCAGTGCGGTGATCATCTCCGCGGCCGCGGCGATCGGGTCCCGGGCGGTGTGCGGGTTGGAGCCGTGGCCACCCGCCCCGTGCACGACGACGTCGAGCGCGTGCGAGGCGGACAGGAACACCCCGGGCCGGGTCGTGACCAGCCCGGCGGGCATCCGGTTGGCGAACACGTGCAGGCCGTAGGCGTGGTCGGCGCGCCGCCCGGCCGCGGTCAGGACACCCTCGGCGAGCATGTGGCCGGCGCCGTCGAAGCCCTCCTCGCCGGGCTGGAACATGAACACGACGTCGCCGGCGAGGTGGTCGCGGTGGGCGCTGAGCAGCCGCGCGGCCCCGGCCAGCGCCGCGGTGTGCAGGTCGTGGCCGCAGGCGTGCATGGTGCCGGTCCGCGCCGCGAAGTCCTCGCCGGAGTTCTCCGTGACCGGGAGGCCGTCCATGTCGCCGCGCAGCAGGACCACCGGGGCGTCCGCGCCGCCGCCCGGGGCGGTGCCGCGCAGGACCGCGGTGACCGACGTCGTCGTGGTCCCCCCGGTGATCTCCAGCGGGAGTCCCGCCAGTGCGTCGAGGACGCGGTCGCGGGTCCGGGGCAGGGTCAGGCCGACCTCGGGGTCGCGGTGCAGCTCCCGGCGCAGGTGCGCCAGGTTCGGCTGCAGCGACCGGGCGTCGTCACGAAGATCCACAAGCGTCCCCTCGGGTCGTACCGGAGGGCCACGCTGCCCGCCGGAGGTCCTGCCCGAGTCTCGGAGCCCGCGCGTTACGGCACGTAACATCGACCGATCCGATCCGGATCGGGGGCCCCGTGGACGGAACCGACCGCCATCCGCTGTCCGAGGACGACTTCGCGCTCGTCCACGCGCTGCAGCTGCACCCGCGCGCGAGCTGGGCCGGGCTCGGCCCGGTGCTCGACGCCGCGCCGGTGACACTCGCCCGGCGCTGGGCCCGCCTGCAGGGGTCCGGGCACGCGTGGATCAGCTGCTACCCGGTGGTCGGCGAGGACGCCATGCAGGTGGCGCTGGTCGAGGTGGACTGCGCCCCGGGGCGGCTCGCGGGGGTCGCCGCGGCGCTGGACTCCGAGCCGTCGGTGATGACCATCGAGTACGCCGCCCGCGGCCGGGACCTGCTGCTGACGGTGAACGCGGCGTCGTTCACGGAGCTGTCCGGGCTGGTGCTGGACCGGATCGGGCGGGTCGCCGGGGTCGCGTCGGTGCGCACGCACCTGGCGTCGCGGGTGCACCGGGAGGGCAGCCGGTGGCGGCTCGACGCGCTCGACGCCCGGCAGGTCGCGGCCGTGCGCGCGCTGCGCCGGGCGGACACCACACCGCAGGCGGGCGGCGTCGACCTGCGGGGTCCGGTGTACGCGCCGCTGGTGCGGGAGCTGTGCGCCGACGGGCGGGCGAGCGCCGCGGAGCTCGCGGCCCGGGTCGGGCGGCCGGCGTCGACGGTGCGCCGGCAGCTGTCGGCGCTGGTGCGCTCGCGGGCGCTGGTGTTCCGCTGCGAGGTCGCACAGCTGCTGACCCGGTGGCCCATCTGCGTGACGTGGTGGATCCGGCTGCCGACCGCCGCGGTCGAGGCCGCGGTGCGCCGGGTCCGGACCGACCCGCGGGTGCGGCTGTGCCTGTCGCTCACCGGGCCGGAGAACCTGCTGCTCACCGCCTGGACGCACTCGCTGGGCGAGCTGGTGGGAATGCAGTCGGCGCTGGAGCGGTCGCTGCCGCAGGCGCAGATCGTGGACACCTCGGTGATCCTGCGGACCCGCAAGCGGATGGGGTGGCTGCTGCACCCCGACGGCCGGGCCACCGGGACGTGCGTCCCGGTGTTCCCCGGCTGAGGCGGCGCCGGGTCAGAGCCAGGCGTCGCGGACGTCGAGGGTGGTCCGGTCCAGCGACGCGAGCAGGTCCAGCTGCGGTCCGGTGCGGGGCAGCTCGTGGCGCACGAAGTAGCGCGCGGCGGCGCGCTTGCCGTCGTACAGGTCGCCGTCGCGGCCCTCGGCGGCGAGCGCCTGCTCCAGCCAGATCCAGGCGAGCACGACGTGCCCGACCGCCTCCAGGTAGACCGAGGAGTGCGCGACGGCGAGCGCCGGGTCGTCCTGGCCGTGCACGGTCCCGGTGACCTCGACGACCCGGTCCGCGGCCGCGGCGACGGCGTCGGCGTGCGCGGCGAGCTCCCCGCCCGCCGCACGGCCCCGCGCCACGGTCTCCCCGATCGTCTCCCGCAGCAGCGTCAGCCCGGCACCGCCCTGCATCACGACCTTGCGCCCCAGCAGGTCCAGGCCCTGGATGCCGTGGGTGCCCTCGTGGATCGGGTTGAGCCGGTTGTCCCGGTAGAGCTGCTCGACGTCGTGGTCGCGGGTGTAGCCGTAGCCGCCGTGGATCTGGATCGCGAGGTCGTTGGCGTGCAGGCACCACTGCGACGGCCAGCTCTTCGCGACCGGGGTCAGCACGTCGAGCAGCAGGTGCGCCCGGCGTCGCTCCTGCTCGGTCCCGGCGGTGCGCTCCTCGTCGAGGAGCCGCCCGCAGTACAGGTTCAGCGCGAGCGCACCCTCCACGTAGGACTTGCTCGCGAGCAGCATCCGGCGCACGTCGGTGTGGGCGACGAGCGGGACCTGCGGGCTCGCCGGGTCCTTCGCGCCGGCTGGGCGGCCCTGGGTGCGGGTGCGGGCGTGTTCGAGGGCCAGCAGGTAGCCGGCGTAGCCGAGTGCGGTGGCTCCCGCGCCGACCCCGACCCGGGCCTCGTTCATCATGTGGAACATCTGGGCGAGGCCGGTGTGCGGCTCCCCCACCAGGTAGCCGACGGCGCCCGCCTCGCCACCCGGCGTGGCGCGGCCCTCGCCGAAGTTCAGCACGGTGTTGACGGTGCCGCGGTAGCCCATCTTGTGGTTCAGCCCGGCGAGCGCGACGTCGTTGCGTTCGCCGTTCTCCAGCACCCGGGGCACCACGAACAGCGAGATGCCCTTCACCCCGGCCGGTCCGCCGGGGATCTTCGCCAGCACCAGGTGGACGATGTTCTCCCCCAGCTCGTGCTCGCCGCCGGAGATCCACATCTTGGTGCCGGTGATCCGGTGCGTGCCGTCGTCGCGGGGCTCGGCCCGGGTGGTGACGTCGGCCAGCGACGACCCGGCCTGCGGCTCGGACAGGCACATCGTGCCGAAGTAGCGGCCCTCCACCATCGGGCGCACCCAGGTCTGCACCTGTTCGGAGCTGCCGTGGGTGAGCAGCAGGTTGGCCGCGGCGACGGTGAGCATCGGGTAGGCGGCGGTGGCGACGTTGCCGGCGTGCAGCCAGACGAAGCAGGCCTGGACGACGACGGCCGGCAGCGCCATGCCGCCCACCCGCGCGTCGAGCCCGGCGCCGACGATCCCTGTGTCGCCCAGCACCTTCAGCGCGGCGCGGACCTCGTCGGGGAGGGTGACGCGCTCGCCGTCGAACTCGGGCTCGCGGGTGTCGGAGATCTTGCGGTGCGGCGCGAAGTGCTCGGTCGCGACCTGCGCGGCGAGGTCGACGACGGCGTCGATGGTGTCGCGGTCGTGCTCGGCGTAGCGCTCGCGGTCGCAGAGCTCGACCACCCGCAGCCAGTCGTGGAGCAGGAAGTCGAGGTCGGCACGGGAGATCAGCTGCGCTCGCACGGCATCCACGATCGCACCCCGGGGCGGGTCCGGGGAAGCGGGCCGCTCAGCCCCCGACCGCGAGCGCCGGGGCGAACGCCGGCGACCCGGACCGGCCGGTCCGCACCAGGTCGGCGACGAGCTCGCCGACGGCCGGGGCGTACTTGAAGCCCTGGCCGGAGAACCCGCCGAGGACGACGGTGCGCGGCTCCCCCGGGGCGAGCGCGACGATGCCGCGGCGGGTCGGGGTGTAGCCCTCGACGTAGGACTCCAGCCGGGCGGGCCGGTCGGACATCCCGGCGAGGCGGGCGGCGACCGCACCGGCCCAGTCCCGGGTGTAGCCGGCCTCGACCAGCGGGTGGTGGTCGGCCGGCGAGTGGACGCGGGGCTGCGGCTGCTGGTGGTTGATCTTGACGGTGGCACCGTCGACGGCGGGGAAGAACGTGTGCACCGGTGCCGCGGTGTGGATCCCGGGTGGGAAGACCGCGGGCGCGAACCGGGCGGGGTCACGCACCCCGAACCAGCTCAGCACGACGCGGCGCTGCTCGATCCCGGTGGCGCCCGGGACGAGACCGGCGCCGTGGCCGGTGGCGATCACGACGCTGTCGGCGACGGTCTCGCCGTCGACGGTGTGCAGCACGACGCGCCCGCGCCGCCTGCCGATGCCGACGACGGTGACGCCCTCCCGGACGGCCGCCCCGGCCCGGCGGGCCTCCGCGACGAGCCCGCGGGTGGCGGTGCCGGCGTCGAGCAGCCCGCCGCCCGGGTCGAGCACGGCCACCTCGCCCGCGCCGAGCAGGTGCGCGGGCCAGCGCACGGTCGCCGCGGCCGCGTCGAGCACGGTGGTCCGGCCCGGCAGCGCGACCGCCCGGACCCGCGGGTCGTCGCGCGCGCCGAGGGTGAGCGCGCCGCAGGCGGTGAACGGCGCGCCGGGCAGCCCGGTCCAGAGCTCACGGCTGCGGTCGAGCAGGCGGACGTGGTCCGGCCCGGTCGCGACGGCGGTGCGGAAGATCCGCGTCTCGCCGCCGGAGCCGCCGTCGGGGTGGCCGACGCGCCCGGACTCCAGCCCGACGCAGGACACCCCGGCGCGGGCCAGCGCGAGCAGCGACGCCGCGCCGAGCACACCCAGCCCGACGACGGCGCACTCGACCGACCCGGCCCGTCTCACGGGTTCTGCGATCGGATCCGGGCGTCCGCGGGCAGCGGCACGCGGGCCGGGTCCCGGGGCAGGCGTCCCGGCCAGACCAGGCAGAGCAGCGGCGGCGCGCCGACCGCCCGCAGCGCGGCGACGGCCGTCACGACGTCCTCGGTGGTCGTCGCGGCGGTCTCGACGACGAGCACGCTCGGCCCGCCGTCGCGCACGGTGCGCAGGTCCTCGTGGGCGAGCCGCGGGACGCGCAGGGCCCGCACCACCGGCGTCCCGGGGGCGACGGTCGTCGCCGGGGCGCCGGGGGTGAGGTCGCGGTACTCGCGCCGGTCCCCCACCAGTGCGGCCGCCTTGACCAGCTCGGACGCGACGTCGCAGGCGGGCTCGCGGGTCAGCTGGACGACGGTGAGGCACTCGACGTCGCGCAGCAGGTCGCGGTAGGCACCGGCCAGGCGCGGCACCGCGTCCGGGGCGGTGCCCGGGGCGAGCACCGGCACGTCGAGCCGGGCCCGGAGCCGGTCCTCGGGGTGGGCCTCGGGCAGCAGCCCGCGGCCGCGGCGGACCGCGGGCACCCCGAGACCGGCCAGCAGCAGCGCCGCACCGGCGCCGATCCCGGCCGCTCCGCCGACCCACCACGCGGTCGGGACCTCCGGTGCGACGACCGGTGCGGGCCCGTCGACGACGACGGTGACCTGCCCGGTCCGGTCGGCCAGCGTCCGGCCGAGCTGCTCGGCGACCGGGTCGGTCCCGGTGGTGCCGGAGTTGCCGGTGGCCTGGGCGTCGGCGGCGCGCCGGTCGATCTCGGCGCGCAGCGGCTGGGTGCCGCCGGTGGTGACGGCGGCGTCGAGGGCGCCGATGCGCTCGCGCAGCGCGGTGACCGCGTCACCGGCCAGCGCGGTGGCGGTCGCGTCGTCGGTGCCGGTGGCGCGGACGGCGACCACGCCCGGTTCGGGTGCGGTGAGCACGAGGCGCCCGGCGACGTCGGTGACGGTGGAGCCGGTCAGCTGGGCGACGCGGTCGGTGAAGGCGGCGCTGCCGGCCGCGGCGAGCGCGCGGGTGGTGGCGGGCCCGGGGTCGGCGGTGCCGACCGAGCCGACCTGCACCGACGTCGTCGCGACGGTGGGCGGTGGGAAGAGCACGGCCAGGCCCGCGGCGCCCGCGGCCGCGAGCAGCACGGCGCCGGTGACGGGGACGCGGCGACGGCGCAGGGTCGCGCCGATCTCCGTCAGGGGGCCGTTGCGGTCCGCCCCGGACGGGACGGGTGCCGGTGTCGCGGCCGGGATCGGTGCGGCCGCGGGGGTGGTCGACGGGGCCGGTGCCGCGGTCCGGTCCGGCCGGGGCGCCACGGGCGGGGCCGTCGGCGGGGCCGGACCGTCGAACCCGGCCGGCAGCGCGGGTGCGGATCCCGTCGGGGCCGGGCGCAGGGGTGCGACCGGGGACCGCTGCGGGGCCGGTGCCCGGGTGGGCACGGACGCCGTCGGCGGCACCCGCGGGATCGCCGAGGTGGCCGGGGACGGGCGGGACGGTGCCGGCGCGCCCGGCGGTGTGGACCGGGTGGGCAGGGCCGACGGGCCGGTGACCGGCGCCGTCCCCGTGACCGCCGACGGGTCGACGGGCGTCGTGGCCGACACCGCGCCGTGCGCACCGTTCACGCCCTTCGCGCCGTTCACCGGAGCCGGAGGCGGAGCCGTGGACGTGGCCGGGGTGTCGGTGCGGGGTGAGGTCGGCAGCGACGTCGGGGTCGCGGTGCGGTGGGCCCCGGCGCGCGGCTCGGTGCCGTTGCGTGCGTCGGTGCCGTTGCGTGCGTCGGTGCCGTTGCGTGCGTCGGTGCCGTTGCGTGTCTCGGCCCCGGTGCGTGCCCCGGCCGAGGTGCGCGACTCGGTCCCGTGCTGCGCGTCGATCCCGTTGCGCGGGTCGGTGCCGTTGCGCGGGTCGGCCCCGGTGCGCGGTCGCGTCTGCACGGTGTCCTCCACCCCGGAAGCGCCGGAAGCAGCGGAGACACCGGACGTACCGGAAGCACCGGGAGCGCCGGAACCGTCCGGGGTACCGGCACCCGCCGGCGACGCGGCGGGCTCGGCGCGGGTCACCGCACCCGGCGGCGGCAGCAGCCCCCGCCGCCGCGACCGGGCCCGCTCCGGCGTGCCGGAACGCGACGGCTCAGCGGAACGCGACGGCTCGGCGGAGCGGGACGGCTCGGCGGCACCGGTGCCGGGCGACGCCGGGTCGGCGTCGCGCACCGGGAGTCGCTCGTCGCGCCGCGCCGGGGCCGCACCGGAGGACGGCAGGGCCGACGCCCCGCCCTGCTGCGGCGGGGCCGCCGTCCCGGCGTTGCGCGCCGGGACCGGCCCCCCACCGGCCGACGACGGGGTGACCGCGGGCAGCGCCGTCGTCGCGGAGGCGTCGTCGACGGCACCCGGGGCACCGCCGGCGGGCTCCTGCGACGCGTTCTCTCGGCGGTAGGGCGTCGGCCGGGACGGCGACGCCCCGGCCGCCGTCTCCGCCGGTGCCTCGCGCCGCGGCGGGACCAGCGGGGCCCGCGGGGTCCTGGTGCGGGCCATCAGCGGGACCCCGCGACCAGGGCCGGGCCGCCGGGCAGGATCTCGGTGACCACACCGGCGGGCGTGACCTCGGTGATCGTGGCGTCGCGCGGCTGCGGCATCCCGGCCGCCACCTCGGGGCCGAAGTGCTCGGCCAGCCACGACGGCCGGTAGACCGTGTCGAGGTAGCGCTCCCCCAGGTCCGGGGCGAGCGCGACAGCCGTGGTCGTCGCGTCACCGTGGCGGCGCAGCCAGTCCGCGGCCCCCGCGACGACGGTGCCCGTCGACCCGCCGAACAGGAACCCGCGGCGGGCCAGGGCGTGGCACGCCTCGAGCGTGTCGGGCTCGGCGACGTGCACGACGTCGTCGATGTAGGACTCGTCGAGCGCCTCCGGGCGGACGCTGGTGCCCAGCCCCGGGATCATCCGGGGCGTCGGCCGGTCGCCGAAGGTGACCGACCCGGCCGCGTCGACCGCGACCACCCGGACCGGCCGCGGCCGGGACCGGAAGTAGCGGGCGCAGCCCATCAGCGTGCCGGTCGTGCCCGCGCCGACGAAGACCACGTCGAGCTGCGGGAACGCCGCCTCGATCTCCGGCCCCGTGGTGACCAGGTGCGAGCCCTGGTTCTCCGGGTTGGCGTACTGGTTGAGCCAGACGTAGCGGTCGTCGCCGGCGACCAGCGAGCGGACCAGTGCGATCCGGGTGGCGAGGAAGCCACCGGCCGCGTCCGGGGTGTCGACGACGCGGACCTCCGCGCCGAGCGCCTCCATCAGCCGGTGCGTCGCCGGGTTGCAGCGCGGGTCGGTGACGCAGACGAACCGATAGCCCCGGCTCGCCGCGATCATGGCGAGCGCAACGCCGAGGTTGCCCGAGGAGGACTCCACGAGCACCGATCCGCGACGCAGCAGGCCGCGCCGCTCGGCGTCGGTGACCATGCCGAGTGCGGCCTTGAGCTTGACCGATCCTGCGAAGTTGAAGCCCTCGCACTTGAGGTAGAGCGACAGCCCGAGGACCCCGGTCAGGTCGACGTACAGGTCGTCGGTGTTGAAGTCTTCGGGTGCGGAGATGACGGTCATCGTCGACCCCTCGTGTACCAGTGGTGGCGGCTCAGCCGTGCCGGCTCAGCTCGTGGAAGAAGTCGTCGACGGTGTGCAGCTCGCCGGCGCGGGCGACCTCGGCGTGGACGAACCGTCCGACGGCGAGGTCGAGGACCCCGAGGCCGAACGGGGAGAACACGACCGTGCGGTCGGTGGGGACGGCCAGCGTGCCGTCGAGCACCTGGTCGAGGGTCCCGTCGACGAAGTCGCGGTTCCCGGTGGCCTGTTCGGCCAGGTGCGGGGAGGTGTCGGCCTTGAGGCAGTGCTCGACGTCGTCGAGGACGTTGAAGGCGCTGAGCACGATGTCCGCGGACAGGTCGCGCAGCGACACGTTGAGCACCAGCGGGTGGTGGTCGAACCAGGCGGGGTCGTGCACATGCGGGGTCCCCGCGACGGTCGCGAAGATCACCAGGTCGCTGCCGCGGACCAGCGACTCGGCGGAGTCGTGGATCCGGACCTCGCCCGGCGCGGTGCGCTCGACGTGGCCCCGGAACCCCCCGGCGGAGTCCGCGGAGAGGTCGAAAACGCCGACCTCGTCGAAGGTCCAGCCGGTGCCGACCAGGAACTGGTGGATGTAGCGGGCGATCAGGCCGGTCCCGACGAACCCGACGCGACGCGGGCGGGCCCCGTCGCGTGACAGCCGGTCGGCCGCCGAGGCCGCGGACGCCGCGGTGCGCGTCGCGGAGATGATCGAGCTCTCCAGGCAGGCGTACGGGTAGCCGGTGCGGGGGTCGTTGAGGATCAGCACCGCCGAGGCCCGGGGGACGCCGCGGGCGACGTTCTCCGGGAAGCTGGAGATCCACTTGATGCCGTCGACGCCGGTGTCGTCACCGGTGCCGCCCAGCGACGCGGGCAGCGCGATGATCCGCGACGACGGCCGGTCCGGGAACCGCAGGAAGTACGACGGCGGGTTCACCGTCGCGCCGGCACCGTGCACCCGGTAGGTGTCCTCGACGAGCTCGACGAGCTCCTTCTCCCGCCCGCCGAGCGCCCGCGCCACCTGGGCGCCGGAGATCACGGAGAAGGCGGGGACGGACTCGGCCGGGGCGTTCATCGGGCTCCCTCGAAGGCGGGGACGGCGACGCCGTCGGTCATGGCGACGACGACGTGCCGGTCACCGGTGTAGGGGTCGCGGCCGTGGGCGAATCGCAGGTTGTCCACGACCAGCAGGTCGCCGTCCTGCCAGGGCTCGCGGACGGCGTGCCGGTCGTGCGCGGCGTTGATCTCGTCGACGACCGCCTCGGGCACCGGGGAGCCGTCGCCGAAGCGGGTGCTGAACGGCAGCCCGTCCGGGCCGTGCATCTCCAGCAGGAACTCGCGGACCTCGGGGTCCATCGCGAACTCCGACAGGAACGCGATCTGGTTGAACCAGACCCGCTGCCCGGTGACCGGGTGCATCAGCACGCCGTGCCGGCGCTGGCGGGTGCGGAGCCCGCCGTCGGGCGTCCACTCGGTGGCGATGGCGTTGGCCCGGCAGTAGCGCTCGACGACGTCGCGGTCGGCGGTGCCGAACGCCTGCTCCCAGGAGGCGCCGATGTCGTCACCGTAGGAGCGGGTGAGGATCCAGCCCTCGCGCTCGACACGGTCGACGAGTGCGGGCGGCAGGTCCGCCGCGACCCGGGTGGTGTCGACCAGCGGTGTCGCGCCGCCGGTCTCGGGCGCACGCAGGCAGGCGAACAGCAGCGTGGCGGGCGTGTCCAGGACGTAGGACAGCTCGTGGTGGGCGCACATCGGCTGGCGCGCGGGCCACGGGGTGGCCGAGTAGACGCCGTCGGACAGCAGGGTCCGGGCGGCGATCGCCTCGCGCTCGACGTAGCTGCCGGTCCCCAGCCGGGCGGCCACACCGGCGACGTCGGCGACGGTGCGCAGGCCGAGCCCGCGCACCAGCACGACACCGTGGTCGTCGAGCAGGTCGCGCAGCGCGTCGCCGTGGCGCTCGGTCCAGCCGGCGGCGTCGCCGCCCGGGCCGGCGTCGAGGACGGGCGGTCGTCCGGGGTGCGGGCGCACCCCCAGCAGTGATCCGGTCATGTCTCCCCCTGTGGTGGTCAGAGCTGGTCGGCCGGGAGCAACCCGGCGAGGTCGGTGAGGACGGGATGGTCGAGCACCTGGCGGACCGTGACGGCCCGGCCGAGTGCGATCACGAGCTTCACCGCGGACAGCGAGCTGCCCCCCAGGTCGGCGAAGTCGTCGTCGGGGCCCACCGATCCGGCGGGCAGGTCGAGCACGCGGGTGACGGCGTCGACGACGCGGCGCTGGGCCGCGGTGAGCTCGCCGCCGGTCGGGCCACCCACCGCCGGAGCGACGGCGGCCTGCGCCGCGGCCGCGGTCGCGTGCGCGGTGAGGGTCTTGCGGTCGATCTTGCCGTTGGCGGTGACCGGCAGCGGGTCGAGCCGGTGGACCGTCGGCGGGACCATGTAGGCGGGCAGGCTGCGCGCCAGCCGGGCCCGCACCTCGGGCGCGTCCGGGCCGTCGCCGGCGTGGTAGGCGACCAGCTGCGGCCCGCCCGCGGTCGTCGCGACGACGACGCAGGCGTCGCGGACGCCGGGCACCGCCAGCAGCGCGTTCTCGATCTCGCCGATCTCGATCCGGAACCCGCGGATCTTGACCTGGTTGTCGCGGCGGCCGAGGAACTCGAGCTGCCCGTCCGGGCGCCAGCGGCCGTGGTCGCCGCTGCGGTAGAGCCGCTCACCGGGCCGGTGCGGGTCCGAGCCGAACGCGGCGGCGGTGCGGTCGGGGTCGTTGACGTAGCCGCGGCCGACGCACACCCCGGAGAACACGATCTCCCCGGGCGCGCCGAGCGGGACCGGCGCCAGGTCGGCGTCGACGACGTAGACCTTCACCCCGGGCACCGGGGCGCCGAGCGGGACCCGGCCGTCCGCGGGGGCCTCGCGCAGCACGGCGTGGTTCGTGTCGTCGGAGGTCTCGGTGAGGCCGTAGGCGTTGACCAGCGGGACGCCGGGCAGCACCCGGAACCAACGCTGCACCAGCTCGGTCTTGAGCGCCTCCCCGGTGGCCGAGACCATCCGCAGGTCGGGCAGCGCCGTGGGGTGCTCCTCCAGGTAGGTCAGCACGACCTCGAGGTAGCTGGGCACGAGCTGGGCGACGGTGACCCGGGACCGCACCAGGGTGTCGACGAAGCGGCGGACGTCGAGGATCACGTCCTGCTCGACGAGCAGGGTGCGCCCGCCGGCGAGCGGACCCGCGACGAGCTGCCACAGCGAGATGTCGAAGCACTGCGGCGCGGTCTGGGCGACCACGCAGCCCGGCTCCAGCTCCAGGTCCTCGATCTTGGCGAGCAGGTGGTTGAGCATCCCGGCGTGCTCGCACATCGCGCCCTTGGGCTCGCCGGTGGAGCCGGAGGTGAAGTACAGGTAGGCGAGCCCGTCGGCCGGGACGTCGGCGGTGGGTGCGGGGCCGTCGGCGGCGGCGACCGCGTCGGGCACGGTCAGCACCGTCGTCGCGACGCCGGCCTCGTCGAGGTGGGCGCGGGTGGCGTCGGTGGTCAGCGCGATCCGGCACCCGGCGCGGGTCAGCGTGCGGGCGATCCGCTCGGCCGGGAAGTGCGGCTCGACCGGCAGGTAGGCGCCACCGGCGCGCAGGACGGCGAGCACCGCGACCATCCAGTCGAGGTCGCGGTCGCACACCACGGCGACGACGTCCTCGGGCGCCAGCCCGGCGTCGAACAGGGTCGAGGCGACGCGGGCGGCGCGGTCCTCCAGCTCGGCGCGGGTGAGGGTGACGCCCGCGTGCTCGGCGACGACCTCGTCGGGGGCCGCGGCGGCGCGGTCGGCGAGCAGCTCGTGCGGGCGGCGGTCGGGCAGGTCCCGGGGCCGGCCGGCGAGGTCGCCGAGCTGGGCGTCGCGCTCGGCCCGCCCGACCAGCGCCGACGGGCGCACGGGCGCGCCGGGGTCGGCGGCGGCGAGCGCCAGGGCCGCGGCGTGGTAGCCGGCGATCCGGGCGGCCGCGCCCACGTCGAGCAGGTCGAGACGGTAGGTCAGGCGCAGGGTCGCCCCGGACACCGCGACGTGCAGCCCGGCGGCACCCGGCCCGTCGCCGGGAGTGGTGTCCGTGTCGGCACCGCGGTCACCGGTGCGGTCCAGCGCGCCGGGGGCGATCTCGTCGCCGCGCAGGTCGGCGCCCGGGTCGAGCACGGTGCCGAACGAGGGCACCGCCGTCCCGAGCTCGGCGGCGAGGCGTCCCAGGTCGGGCTCGGGGTGGGCACGCAGCCCGGCCAGGGTGTCGGCGGCCGCGGTGACCAGCGCGGACCAGCTGCGGGCCGTGTCCAGGCACACCGGCAGCGGCGTCGCGCCGGTGCGGGCCGGGACGCCGGCGGTCACCTCGGTGTCGCCGGACAGGGCCGCGAGGACGGCGGCGTGCGCGGCGAGCAGCACCGCGCCGGGCTCCACGCCGGTCACCGCGGCGACGGCGGCGACCGCGTCCCGCGGGATCGGCTCGGTGTGCACGGCGGTCCCGGGCCGGGGTGTCGCCGTCCAGGACGGGGCCGGGGTGGCGCCGCCGGTCAGCAGTACCCGGCTCCAGTGCTCACGGGTGGTCGAGGTGGTGGGGTCGGCGAGCGTGCCGGTCATCGTGCGGACTCTCCGTTCGACAGCGGGGTGGGGGCGGGCCGGGGCGTGGCGCGGGCCGGGTTCCCCTCCCAGAAGGCACCGGCCGGGACGTCCTCGCCCTTCATGAGGAAGGCGTCGCAGCCGATCCGGGCGGCGTCGCCGACGACGGCGCCGTAGTGGACGAAGGCGCCGACGTCGAGGCAGGCGCCGGTACCGACGGTGATGTGGTCGGACTTGAAGGTGCCGTCCTCCTGCGAGTGGCACTGCAGGACCGCGCCGGCGTTGAGGACGGCGTCGTCGCCGATCCGCACGAGCGTGCGGTCGGTCATGCCGCAGCCGTCGTCGAAGACGCGGCGGCCGATCTGCACGCCGAGCGCGCGGGTGACGAGGTTCTTGAAGGGGGTCCCGGCGAGCATCCGGTCCCAGCCCTGCACGACGAGCTTCCAGTAGCGCTCGTGCCACCAGAAGTACGGGTCGTACACCGAGCAGAAGCGGGGCCGCAGCCGGCGCCGCCCGGCGACGGCGAGCCGCTCGACGGCGATCGAGTACGCCATCGTGAACAGCAGCGACGCGAGCAGCTGCACCCCGACCGCGATCGGGCCGAGCGGCACGATCAGCGCCGCGACGACGAGCGAGAGCAGGGTGATCCCGAACAGGGCGCCCCAGCGGACCGCCAGGGCCAGCGCGATCGACCGGCGGTTGTAGCGGTTCTTGGCGCGCAGCCGGTCGTGCAGGTCGAGCCCGGTGTGCAGGTGCCCGAAGGCCGCGTCCCGGGCGACGGTGCGGGGGATCTCGAACGGCGGCGAGCCGAGCAGGCCGACCCCGGTCCGTACCGGGCCGTCGGTCGGGACGAGCGTCTTGGTGGCGATCAGGCAGTCGTCGCCGACCCGGGAACCCGCGGTGTAGACGATCCTGTTGCCCAGGAACGAGTTCGACCCGATCCTGGTCCGGTTCACGACGAATGCGGTGTCCGAATAGTCGACATTGACGATGGACAGACCGTCGGCGACCATCGTCCCGGTTCCGATGGAACTTGCGTACGGCGTCTCCTGCTTCACCGCCGTACCGAAATTCGTGCCCGTCTGCGGCGTACGTCGGAGATCGTGCCCGATGATCCGGAGATAATCGACGATGTAGGAGCTGTCGCCGAACAGATAGGTGAAGAACTTGATGTTGGTGATCCGTAACACGGTGCGCTGCAACGTGTACCGGAGACCGTAGAGAGGATAGGGACGCCCCTCGGTGAGCCCGGCCGACAGCACCCGCGCGACGACGGCGGCGCCGAACAGCCCGACCACCATGCCGCCGACGAGCAGGACGGTCGTGGTGAGGACAGCGTCGATCCACATCTGCCCGGACAGGACGTCCGCGGTCCCGGCGGCCAGCACCGCGGCCAGGGTCGGGATCCGCTCCAGCACCGCGTCGAGCACGCCGGTCCCCAGCGGCAGCCAGACCAGCAGCAGCCAGCCGAGCTGACCCATCGCGTAGCCGGCGCGCCGGCCCGGCCCGACCGGGGCGGACACCGCGGCACCGGGGTCACCGCCGCCCGGGCGGGCGGGCGTGCCCCACCAGGTCTGTCCGGCCGGGACGACCTGGCCGCTGTGCAGCGAGGAGGCGTGGGCGAGCCGGGCGTCGTCGCCGATCGTGGTGCCGATGTCGATCACCGCCGCCTCCCCGACGACGACGCGGGAGCCGATCGTGACCCGCCCGGTCCGGATGATGCCCGGCTCGGCGCGGTAGCAGGACAGGATCGAGTCCTTGCGCAGCACGGTGTTCGCGCCGACGGTGAGCAGGTCCGGGCAGGCCGGGACGGTGCGCGCCAGCATGACCACGCCGGGCCCGATCCGGGCGCCGAGCAGGCGCATGTAGAGCGGCAGCAGCGGCGAGCCCGCGGCGACCAGCAGCAGCGGGTTGGTCCGGACCAGGGTCCTGGCCAGCCAGAACCGGTAGTACGACGCGCTCCACAGCGGGATCTCGCGTTCGGTCCAGCGGCCGACGAGCAGCCACTTCGCGGCGATCGGGAGCACCGCGAACACCGTGAAGGCCACCGACACCGCGGCCAGCGAGCGCAGGTAGAAGCTGAGCAGCCCGGTGCCGAGGGCGATCCACTCGTAGACCGCGCCGAGCAGGGTGCCGTAGGCGAGGGTGAACACGACGAAGGTGAGCAGCTGCGCCGCGCCGCACAGCACGTAGGCGCGGGTGGAACCGGTCGGGACCGGCTGTGCGGGCGGTGCCTCGTCCACCACGGGGCCGGCGTCCCCGGCGAGCGCGACGGCCAGGCCGGCGGCGGTGGGGTGGGCGTAGACGTCGGTCATAGCGACGTCGGGCAGGTCGTCGCGGCGGCGCACCCGGGCGCAGAACCGGGTCATCGTCATGGAGTCGGCGCCGAGGTCGGCGAACACGTCGGCGTCGACCCCGACGTCGGCGCCGACCAGGTCGGCGAGGATCGCGCGGTAGCCCTCGCGCACGTCGTCGACGGTGCGTCCGGGACGCGCGACGGACGGGGCGAGCGCCGCGGCCAGCCCGGCCACGGTGGGGTGGGCGTAGACGTCGGTCATCGCGACGTGCGGCAGGTCGGACCGCTGCCGGACCCGCGCGCAGAACCGGGCGAGGACCATGGAGTCGGCGCCGGCGTCGACGAAGAAGTGGTCGTCCGGACGCACGGGTGCGTCGAGCAACTCCGTGATGATCGCGGTGAACGCGACCACGACAGCGTGTTCCGACTCGGACACCGTGCGCGATTCCTGTTCGCGCACAGGCCCGGCGGTCATCAACCCGTCTTTCGACACCATCGCCATCCCCCGGCAGTACGAACGTGTACGGGCAGAATCGTTGACCATTTCCAACGCGTTACATAGTCATTTTTTATGATCGGCCGACCCCCGGTGAACACCGTTTCCGGGACACTGCGGCACGATTCCGGCCGCGACGTCGAGGGCGTCGCGGTCACGGGCCGCGATCCGTCGCGATCCCGGTGAACTGTTTTCGTGACTCGCGGGACGGAGGTTCGATGTGAGGCTGGATGTGATACAGCTCACTGGGTTTCAGCCGTCGGTGCGCGTGTGCCGCGGGGCCCCGGGGACGCACCCGGCCGGTTCCGCCCGAACGCCCGTGCCCGGGCACGCGCGGTGATTCACTCGTCCGGTGAGACCGGTCCCGGCGCGTGCACACCGCCGTCGGGGTCGGCGGGGCGGAGCATGGACGGTTCCGCCGGACCACCACGCACAGGAGGACGTGTGACCGCACTGCCACGCCGCAGCGTGCTGCTCGGCACCCTCGGCGCCGCGGTCGCGGGGCTGGCGCCCGCCACCACCGGTGGCGAGCCCGCCGCCGTGCCCCGCTGGTTCGCCGGCGCCCTGCGGCAGGCGACCACGCCCGACCCGTTCACCCTCGGCGTCGCCTCGGGCGATCCCGCGCCCGACGGGATGGTCCTGTGGACCCGGCTCGCCCCCGAGCCCGACGCCGAGGACGGCCGCGGCGGCATGCCCGACCGGGCCGTCGAGGTCGAGTGGGAGGTCGCCGAGGACGAGCGCTTCGCCCGGGTCGTGTCGCGCGGCACCGAGACCGCCACCCGCGAGCTCGCGCACAGCGTGCACGCCGAGCCCGCGGGGCTCGCCCCGGGCCGCGAGTACTTCTACCGGTTCCGCACCGGCGGCCACCTCTCCCCCGTCGCACGCACCCGGACCGCGCCCGCGACCGGGGCGGCCGCCGCCTCGCTGACCATCGCGACGGCGTCGTGCGCGAAGTTCGGGGCGGGCCACTTCACCGCCTACCGCGGGCTGGCCGCCGACGCCCCGGACCTCGTGCTGCACCTGGGTGACTACTTCTACGAGTCCGACCGCGGCGCCGTGCGCGACCCCGGCCCGCCGGAGCCGAAGACCCTCGCCGGGTACCGCCGCACGCACGCCCACCAGCGCTCCGACGACGACCTGCGCGCCGCCCACGCCGTCGCCCCGTGGGTGGTGGTGTGGGACGACCACGAGGTCGTCAACGACTGGGACGGCGCGACGCCCGACCGGCGCCGGGCCGCGGCCCAGGCGTACTACGAGCACATGCCGCTGCGCCGGGCCTCGGTGCCCGACGGCCCGGACATCCAGCTCTACCGGCGGCTCTCGTGGGGCTCGCTCGCCACCTTCCACGTCCTGGACACCCGCCAGTACCGGATGCGCGGCTCGATGCTCGGCGCCGACCAGGAACGCTGGCTGCTGCGCGGGCTGGCCGACTCCGCCGCGGGCTGGGACGTGCTGGCCCAGCAGGTGTTCTTCGCCCCGCGCCGCGGCGGCAAGTCCGGCACCTGGGGGGAGTTCACCGGGTCCCGGGAGCGGGTGGTCCGCGGCTGGACCGAGGCGGGTGTGCGCAACGCCGTCGTCCTCACCGGCGACGAGCACGTCCACCACGCCAACGAGATCCCCGGCGCCGACGACCGGATCGCCGGTACCGAGCTCGTCACCACCTCGGTCACCTCCGGCGGCGACGGCGACGGCGAGGCGAAGTCCGGTGGCAGCGGCAGCTCGGTGTGGTCGCTCGACCGGCGCGGCTACGTACTGGCGACGTTCACCCCCGCGCAGATGCGCGCGGACTTCCGCACCGTGTCCCGGGTCAGCGAGCCCGGTGCCACGGTGCGCACGGCGGCGTCGTTCGTGGTACCGGACCGGGAGCCGGGCCTGAACAAGGTCTGACCCGGCCCCCGGCGCTCAGCCGGTCGCCACCCGGGGCTCGCGGACGTCGTCGCCGAGGGTGTCCAGCACCAGCGCGGCGATGCGCTCGCGGTGGGCCTCGGCGGACCCGAGCAGCGCCGCGTCGGCGACGGCGCGCTTGTAGTACAGGTGCGCGACGTGCTCCCAGGTGAACCCGATCCCGCCGTGCAGCTGCACCGCGTCGGCGGCGACCCGGTACGCCGTCTCCGAGCAGGTGGCCTGCGCGATCGACACGGCGAGGTCGGCGTCGTCGACGCGCGGGTCGTCGACCGCCCAGGCCGCGTGCAGCGCCGCGGTCCGGGCCTGTTCGACGGCGACGAGCATGTCCGCGCACCGGTGCTTGACCGCCTGGAACGACCCGATGGGCCTGCCGAACTGCAGCCGCTCCTTCGCGTAGGCGACGGTCAGGTCGAGCAGCCGCCGGGCGATGCCGGCCTGTTCGGCGGCGAGCAGCGCCCCGGCGGTGCGGAAGGCGTGCCGCAGCGCCCCGTCGGCGTCCGCGCCGGTGGCGAGCACGGTGCCGGTCGCGCCGTCGAGGACGACCCGGGCGACCGGGCGGGTCACGTCGAACGAGCCGCACCGTTCCACCCGGACCCCGTCGGCGCCGGGGTCGACCACGGCCAGCACCGGGCCGTCGGGCCCCGCGGCCGCGACGAGCAGCACGTCCGCGGCGCCCGCGTCCGGGACGTGGGAGACCGTGCCGGTGAGCCGGTCGCCGTCGGCGGTGACGCCGGCCGCGGAGGCGCCGTCGTAGGGGGCGGTGAGCCGGGCGGCCAGGGCCGCGGTGCGCGAGCCGTCGGCCAGCGCGGTGAGCAGCCCGTCGCGCGCGTCGCCCGCCGGGGCCGCGACCAGCGCCGGGACCGCGAGCGCGACGGTGCCGAGCAGCGGCCCGGTCACCAGCGCCGCACCCAGCTCATCCGCCGCGACGGCCTGGTCCACACAGGTCCCGCCGGCGCCGCCGAAGTCCTCGGGCACCGCGAGGGACAGCGCGCCGAGCTCGGTGCCGAGCCGGGCCCACAGTGCCCGGTCGAACCCGTCGGTGGTGTCGACGAGCCGGCGCAGGCTGGCCTCGTCGTGCTGGCGCTCGGCGAAGCGGTGCAGCGCCGCGCGCAGCTCGCGCTGCTCGTCGGTGACGTCGAACTCCCGGAGCTCCTGCTCAGCCACGGGGGACCTCCTTCCAGGGGCGGTCGGAGTCCGACCGGGGCTCCCCGGGCAGGCCGAGGACCCGTTCGCCGAGGATGTTGCGCATGACCTCCGAGGTGCCGCCCTCGATGGTGTTCGCGCGCGAGCGCAGGAAGCGCTGCTGCACCGTGGAGTTCGGGTCGGTGTGGACCCGCCCGCGGTCCATCGTCCAGTCGTCGTAGAGCAGCGCGTCCGGGCCGAGCAGGTCCATGCAGAACTCGTAGACGTCCTGGTTCAGCTCGGCGCCGACCAGCTTGGACACCGAACCCTCCGGGCCGGGCTGTCCGGCGCTCGCGGTGCGCCGCGCGCGGGCGAGGGTGAGGCGGTGGGTCTCGGCGCGGGTCCACAGTGCCGCGAGCCGGTCGCGCAGCACCGGGGTGTGCCGGTCGGGGTGGGCCCGCCACAGGCCCAGCGCCTCGCCGATGACGCCGCTGCCGCGCCGCCCGGTGACCCCGCCGATGGCGGTGCGCTCGTTCATCAGGGTGGTGATCGCGACCTTCCAGCCGGCGCCGACCTCGCCGAGCCGGTGCGCGTCGAGGACCCGGGCGTCGTGCAGGTGGACCTCGTTGAACTCGGCCTGCCCGGTCATCTGCCGCAGCGGGCGGACGTCGACACCCTGCTGGGTCATGTCGATCACGAAGTAGGTCAGGCCGCGGTGCTTGGGCTGGTCGGGGTCGGTGCGGGCGACGAGCATCCCCCACCGCGCGACGTGGGCCAGGGTCGTCCAGACCTTCTGCCCGTTGACGACCCACTCGTCGCCGTCGCGGACCGCGGAGGTGGCCAGGCCCGCGACGTCGGAGCCGGCGCCGGGCTCGCTGAACAGCTGGCACCAGATCTCCTCGCCGGTGGCCATCGGCCGGAGCCAGGCCCCGACCTGCTCGCGGTCCGGGCCGTACTCGACGACGGTCGGCGCGCCCATGCCGTAGCCGATCGGGTTGACCGCGAACATCCGCTCGCCGCCGGCGTCGGTGACGATCTGGTCGATCACCGACTGCAGCCCGCGGGACAGGCCGAGCCCGCCGAGCCCCTCGGGGTGGTGCACCCAGGCGAGCCCGGCGTCGTAGAGAGCGCCGAACAGCTCCTCGCGCGGCACCGACCGCGGGTCGTGGGCCTCGACCACCTCCCGGGCGGCCTGTGCCACGCGGGCCGCGTCGGATGCCGGTCGGGTCGTGGTGGGCGAGCTCATCGCACCTCCGGAAGGTGGGCCTGACGGTCGTCGTCGACGTCGCTCCGAACCTAGCCGTCATCAGTTTCGGGGACCACGGTTAACGGTTCCTGGTCCGTACGCGACATCAGGTTCGT
Source organism: Pseudonocardia sp. ICBG601 (assembly GCF_020496245.1). Classification (NCBI taxonomy): domain Bacteria; kingdom Bacillati; phylum Actinomycetota; class Actinomycetes; order Pseudonocardiales; family Pseudonocardiaceae; genus Pseudonocardia; species Pseudonocardia sp. ICBG601. The sequence continues at coordinate 48,485 of NZ_JAHLJA010000152.1, forward strand.
CCGTCTGACGCAGTCCGAACCCGCAGGAGCAACGATGCCCGCCACCACCGCCGCCACCCACCGCCCCGCGGCCCCCGTCCTCGACGAGACCGCGCTGCCGGGCTGGGTGCTGCTGCTGATCACCGCCGGACTGGCCGCCGCCGTCGTCGTGATCATGGTGCTGTCCTACAGCGGGCTGGCCTGACCCATACTCGGGAGTGATGCCCCCACTCCCCGACCTGCCGGTCCGCGCCGTCCTCGACGAGCTGCGGGCGGCGCTGGACGACCGCGGCGGCGCCGTGCTCGTCGCCCCGCCCGGCACCGGCAAGACCACCCTCGTCCCGCTCGCCCTGGCCGGGCTCGACGGCTCCGGCCCGGCACCCGAGGGCACGGTGCTGGTCGCCGAGCCGCGCCGGGTCGCCGCCCGCGCCGCCGCGGCCCGGATGTCGTCGCTGCTGGGGACCGAGGTCGGTGGGCCGGTCGGCTACCGCGTCCGCGGCGACGCCCGCACCGGGCCCGGCACCCGGGTCGAGGTCGTCACCTCCGGGCTGCTGCTGCGCCGCCTGGCCGGGGACCCGGAGCTGACCGGGGTGTCCACCGTCGTCCTCGACGAGGTGCACGAGCGTCACCTCGACGCCGACCTGCTGCTCACCCTGCTGCTCGACGCCCGCGACGGGCTGCGGCCCGACCTGCGGCTGCTCGCCACCTCCGCGACCCTCGACGCGGCCCGCCCCGCCGTACTGCTGGGCGACGACGACCGGCCCGCGCCGGTGCTGGAGGTCGCCGCCCGCAGCTACGACGTCGCCGTCACCCACGTCCCGCCCGCCCGGGCCGGTCGCGGCGGGACCGAGCGGATCGAGAACACCGTCGCCCGGACGTGCGTGCGGGCGCTCGGGCACGGCAGCGTGCTGGCGTTCCTGCCGGGCGTCGCGGAGATCGGGCGGACCGCGTCGGCGCTGCGCGAGCTGGGACCCGACGCCGACGTCCTCGCGCTGCACGGCAGGCTGCCCGCCGCCGAGCAGGACGCGGCGCTGCGCGACGGGCCGCGGCGCCGGATCGTGCTCGCCACCGCCGTCGCCGAGTCCAGCCTGACCGTGCCCGGTGTGCGGGCCGTCGTCGACTCCGGGCTGGTCCGGGTCCCGCACACCGACCACCGGCGCGGGCTGTCCGGCCTCGTGACGCGGCGGGTCTCGCGCGCGGTCGCGACCCAGCGCGCGGGCCGCGCCGGCCGGGAGGCACCCGGCTTCGCCTACCGCTGCTGGCCCGAGGGCGAGGGTCTCGCCGACGCCCCGGACCCCGAGATCCGCACCGCCGACCTCACCGCGCTCGCGCTGGACCTCGCCGTCTGGGGCACCCCCGACGGCAGCGGTCTGCGCTGGTGGGACGCCCCGCCGCCCGGTCCGCTGGCCGCCGGACGGAGCGTGCTGACCGCACTCGGCGCGATCGACCCGCGGGGCACGGTCACCGACCGGGGACGGCGGATCTCCGCGCTGGGCCTGCACCCGCGCCTCGCCAGGGCCCTGCTCGACGGCGTCGCCGCCGGTGGGGACCCGCGGGAGGTCGCGGGGATCGTCGCCGTCCTCGACGACGACACCCTCGCCGGTCCCGCCGACGACCTCACCGCCGCGCTGGCCCGGCTGCGCTCCGGCGACGCCCCCGGCGCCGGGCGGTGGCGCGGGGACCGGGACCGCCTGACCGGTGCGCTGCGCCGCGCCCGCGCCTCGTCCCCCGCCTCGTCCTCCGCCTCGTCCCCCGCGGCCGCCGCCTCGCCGACCGGCGCGGTGTCGCCGGGCACCTCGCCGGGAGCCGGGGTCCGCTCCGGCCCGGCCGCCGGGGCCCCGGGCGGTGCGCGCGAACGGGCCGGTCGCGCCGAGGGGACTCCGGGCACCGAGCTCGTCGCGCTGGTCACCGGGCTCGCCTACCCCGAGCGGCTCGCCCGGCGCCGCGACGCCGCGGCCGGGGTGTTCCTCATGACCGGTGGCACCGCCGTCGAGGTCCCGCCCGGCCCGCTGCGCGACGCCGAGTGGCTGGCCGTCGCCGTCGCCGACCGGCGCCCCGGGCAGACCCACGGCCGGGTCCGCCTCGCCGCGACCACCGACGCCGCGACCGCGCTGCGGGCCGCCGCGCCGCTGCGGGTCACCGGCTCGGAGGCCGTCTGGAGCGACGGCGACGTCCGTGCCCGCACCGTCGACCGGCTCGGCGCGATCGTGCTGTCGGAGAAGCCCGACCGCTCCCCCGACCCCGGTGCCGTCCGCGACGCGCTCGTCGCCGGGCTGCGTGCCGAGGGCACCGGGCTGCTGCGCTGGACGGCGGGGGCGGTGTCACTGCGCGAGCGGCTGGGCTTCCTGCACCGGGTGCTGGGCGCGCCGTGGCCCGACGTGTCCGAGGAGGCGCTGCTCGACTCGGCCGCCGATCCCGCCGGGTGGCTGGCCGGTCCGCTCGCCACCGCCCGGCGACGCTCCGACCTGGCCCGGGTCGACGCCGGCCCCGCCCTGCGCCGCCACGTCGCCGCGTACGTGGGCGGGCTCGCCGGGCGGATCGACGAGCTGGCCCCGGAGCGGCTCACCGTCCCCACCGGGTCCCGGATCGCGCTGGACTACTCCGGCGCGGCCCCGGCCCTGCCGGTGAAGGTCCAGGAGGTGTTCGGGTGGACCGGCTCCCCGGCCGTCGCCGACGGGCGGGTGCCGGTGGTGCTGCACATGCTCTCCCCCGCCGGGCGTCCGACGGCGGTCACCGCGGACCTGGACTCGTTCTGGGACAACGCCTACCCGCAGGTCCGGGCCGAGCTTCGCGGGCGCTACCCGAAGCACGCCTGGCCCGAGGACCCGCGGACCGCGACACCGGGACGGGGCACCGGGCGCCGGAGATGAGCCCCGCGCCCCGCCCGGCGACCCGGTCCAGCCGGCCCGGTCGCCGAGATGCAGCTCAGCGGGAATTGTGGATCTCCACGGCCCGCTGAGCTGCATCTCGACGAGCGCGGGGCGCGCGGACTGCTCAGCGGACCTGGTCGGCGAACACGACGACGTTGTCGACGTAGCTGCGGGCCGACCGGTCGAACACCCCGCCGCAGGTGATCAGCCGCAGGCCCGCGTGGTCGAGGTCGCCGTAGACCTCGGCGGTCGGGAACTCCGCCTTGGGGAAGCGCCCGACCCGTCGCACGGCGAACACCACCGACGTCCCGTCGGCGCGGTCGACGCGGATCTCGTCGCCGGGCTCCAGGGTGTCCAGGTCGGCGAACGCGCCCGGCAGCCCCTTCCAGTCGACGTGCGCGGTGAGCACGGCGGGCCCGACCTCGCCGGGGGTCGGTGCGCCGGTGTACCAGCCGACCGTGCCCGCATCCGCGGGGACCTCCATCGACCGGTCCGCGGTCAGCCCCATCGGTCGGGGCACGGTGTCGAGCCCGAGCCGGTCGACCCGCAGCCGGACCGGCTCCGACCGCACCAGCGGCGCGGGCCCCGGCGGCAGCAACGCGCCCGGCGCGGGCGCCGGAGCGGGCACCGGGACGGAGGCGACGGCCGTCGCCCCGGGCTCGGGTGCGCCCGCGGGGTCGGCGAGCAGCAGCGCGGCGGTGAGGACACCGACCGGCGCCAGCACCCGCGTCACCCGGCGCAGCGCACCGGCCCGTCGCCGCGCCCGTCGCCCGCGGTCCGGGCTCCCGCGCCGCACCGTCCCGGCCCGGTCCCCGGCCACAGAGCCGCGCCCGGCCCGGTCCCCGGCCACGGGGCCGCGCCCGGCCCGCGCACCGGACGGTGCGGCGGGTCCGGGCGCCGGGAGGACGGGGCCGGGCACGGTGCCGGGGTCAGCCGCGGCGACCGGCGGCGACGCGCCGCACCGCGACCGCGCCGATGCCACCGGCGACGACGGCACCGAGCGCCAGCGGCAGCACGTCGGCCGGGCCGCCACCGGCCTCGACGCCACCGACCGGCGTCGCGGTGACCTGGGAACCGGCGGCGGCGACGCTGTCGGCCGCGACGTCGTCGGAGGTGGAGGTGGAGGTGCCGTAGTCGTGGTCCTCGCAGGCCTGACCGTCGTTGTCGCGGTCGAGGCCGTAGGGGTCACCCGGGGTCAGGGCCGCCTGTGCGTCGGCCTGGCTGGCGAAGTCCTTGCAGTCGCGGTCCTGGGCGAAGGCCGTACCGGCGAGCGGGAGGGCGGCCGCGGTCGCGAGGAGCACGGCGGCGGACAGGGAGCGGAGGCGCATCGGGGGTGTCCTTCCGGGGAACGTGGGGGGAGCCACGCAGGTAGCAGCGATCCGGACGTGTCGGTCGTTACACCCGATCGTGAATGAATCCGAACGGACTTGAACCGGCTCCGCCGGGCGGCGGAAGGTGGTCCGGTGAACGCTCTCCCCACCCCCGACGACGTCCGTGCCGCCGCAGCGATCCTGCGCGGCCACGCCCACCGCACCCCCGTCCTCACCTCCCGGCTCACCGACGCCGAGCTCGGCGCGCAGGTGTTCGTGAAGGCGGAGAACCTCCAGCGCACCGGGAGCTTCAAGTTCCGCGGGGCGTTCCACACGCTGTCCCGGCTGTCGGCGGCACAGCGGCGGGCGGGGGTCGTCGCGTTCTCCTCGGGCAACCACGCCCAGGCCGTCGCGCTGGCCGCGCAGCTGCTGGAGGTCCCCGCGACGATCGTGATGCCGCACGACGCCCCGGCCTCGAAACTCGCCGCCACCCGCGGCTACGGCGCCGAGGTCGTCGGCTACGACCGCTACGCCGAGGACCGCGCGGCCATCGCGACCGCGCTGTCGGAGGAGCGCGGGCTCACCCTCGTCCCGCCCTACGACCACCCGCACGTCATCGCCGGGCAGGGCACCGCGGTGCTGGAGCTGCTGGAGGACCACGGCCCGCTCGACGCGCTGTTCGTCTGCCTCGGTGGGGGCGGGCTGCTCTCCGGGTCGCTGCTCGCGGCGCAGGCCCTGTCCCCCGACGCCCGGGTGTACGGCGTCGAGCCCGAGGCCGGCGACGACGGCGTGCAGTCCCTGCGCGCCGGGCACGTCGTGCGCATCCCGCAGCCCCGCACGCTCGCCGACGGCGCCGCCACCACCCACCTCGGCGACCACACGTTCCCGGTGATCGCGCAGCTCGTCACCGACATCGTGACCGTGCCCGACACCGCCCTGGTCGAGTCGATGGCGCTGTTCGCGGCGCGCTACAAGGTGCTCGTCGAGCCGACCGGGGCGCTGGCGTTCGCAGGTGTGCGGGCCGCCGTCGCCGCGGACCCGCAGCGGTGGGCGGGGGCGCGGATCGGAGTCACGATCTCCGGCGGCAACGTCGACCTGGACCGCTTCGCCGCCCTCGTCACCGGCTGACCGCGCCGCCGGGCGGCACGACACGGAGCAGCCCCCGTCCGGACGGTCCGGACGGGGGCCGCTCAGGGCGGAGGGGACTCAGCGCCGGTCGTGCTGCAGCGCGTCCTCGGCGATCACGGCCTCGGTCGGCAGCCCGGGCACCTCCCGGACGGCCTCCTCGGCGTCGGCGCGCTCGTGCGACGGGCCGGGCTGCTCGGTCTCGGCGTCGGCGGCGTCCAGGTCGCGGCGGATCGTCGACAGCAGCGCCACCCCCACCAGCACGACGACCGCGGCGATCAGGAACGGCACCGAGGCGCCGACGGCCGCCGCCATCAGGCCCGCGGCGAACGGGGCGAGGCCGCCACCGATGAACCGGACGAACCCGTAGGTGGCCGACGCGGTCGGGCGGGGCACCGGCGAGATCGACATGACCGCCGTCGTCACCAGGGTGTTGTTGACACCGACCACGATGCCGGACAGGACCACCGCGACGATCACCACGGCGGGCACGTCGTCGAACAGCCCGATGGCCGCGAGCAGGACCGCGATGCCGACGAGCGCGCCGTAGAGGGTGCGCGCGGTGCCGAAGCGGTCCTTGAGCCAGGGCGCGCCGAACACCGCGAAGGCCGCGACGAGCAGGCCCCAGCCGAAGAACACCGCACCGAGCGAGATCGGGTCGAGCCCGCCCATCAGGAACGGTGCGTAGCCGAGCAGGGTGAAGAAGCCCCAGTTGTAGAGCAGCCCGACCCCGCTGGTCGTCGCGAGCGCGCGGTGGCGCAGGGCGGTCAGCGGTTCGGAGAGCGTCGCCTTGTGGGTCGGGACCGGCGTCGGCTCCAGCAGCACGACGGTCGCGACGAGCGCGATCAGCATCAGCACCGAGACACCGAAGAACGGGCCCCGCCAGGAGACGTTGCCGAGCAGCCCGCCGAGCAGCGGACCGGTGGCGATGCCGACGCCGAGCGCGGTCTCGTAGAGCACGATCGCGCCGGCGAACCCGCCCGACGCCGAGCCGACGATCACCGCGAGCGAGGTCGCGATGAACAGCGCGTTGCCCAGGCCCCAGCCGGCGCGGAAGCCGACGATGCCCCAGATCCCCGACGACGCCCCGGCCAGCGCGGCGAACACCACGATCAGCGCCAGGCCGGTGATGAGGGTCTTCTTCGCGCCGATCCGGGACGACACCCAGCCGGTCACCAGCATCGCGATCGCGGTCACGACGAGGTAGCTGGTGAACAGCAGCTCGACCTCGGCGTGCGTGGCGTGCAGCTGCCCGGACAGCGACGGCAGGATCGGGTCGACCAGCCCGATGCCCATGAACGAGATGACGCAGGCGAAGGCCACCGCCCAGACGGCCTTGGGCTGACGGAACGGGCTGGGGGCGTGCGCTGCACCGGATGTTCGGGACATGTCATCGCCTTTCCCCGGGAACGGACCCTGGAGAGATCATGGACGTATCGGACCTGTTGAACATTGCATCACGCAACCCATGTCATGAGCAATGCGAACGACCGTGATCGTGCCCATGCCCCGCTACGGTCGGGACCCCGACGTCGAGGAGGCCCCGTGCCGCACACCGCCGCCGAGGCCGACCGCCTCGCCCGGCAGGCCGCGTTCCTGGGCGCACTCGCCGCGATCGGCGCCCTGCTCCTGGCCGTGCTCGGCTGGGCCGGTGGCGCGTTCGCGATGTGGATGGGCGTCACGGCCCGCCGCCGCGGCGCGGGGCGCACCGCCGTCGTCGCGATCGCGCTCGGCGCCCTCGGCCTGGTCGCCGGCGTCGGGAACGCCCTGCTGGGCGCCTACCTGTTCCGCTGACCGGTCCGCAGCACCGGCTTGCCCGGGGCCCGGTCCGGTGACTCCAGGTGCGCGTGCGCAGCGGCGACGGCCGCGACGCCGTCGTCCAGGTCGAAGACCCGCTCCACCAGCGGGGTGAGCGTGCCTGCGGCGAGCCCGGCGCGGGCGAACGCCTCGGCGCGGGCCAGCACCGCCGCGTCGCCGGTGACCTCGCGGACGTGGAAGCGGCGCAGCCACACCGGCGCGTACCCGGCTGCGGGCAGCGGTGTCGGCTCCCCGGACAGCCCGCCGTGGACGATCACCGCGCCGCCCGGTGCGCAGGCCCGCACCAGCCGGGCGACGCCGGGCCCGCCCTCGGCGTCGAGGACCAGGTCGGCACCGCCGCCGAGCGCGGACCGCAGCGCCTCGGCGTCGGGCGTGCCGGTCAGCACCTCCGCGGCCCCGGCGGAGCGCAGGACCCCGGCGTGCCGGTCGTCGGGCACCACGGCGACGGCGTGCACCCCGAGGTGCCGCGCGACCTGCAGCGCCGCGGCCCCGATGCTGTTCGCCGCGGCCGTGACGACGAGCCGGTCCCCCTCCCTCAGCCGGACGGCGTGGCGGGTCATGCCCCACACGGTCAGCAGCGGCATCCACAGCGCGGCGGCGCCGTCGTCGTCGAGACCGGGCGGACGGGCCAGCAGCGACCGGACCGGCACGACGGCCTCGTCGGCGTAGACCGGGTGCTCGTTCTGCGACGACGCCGGGATCACGCACACCTCGTCGCCGGGCGCCCAGCCCGTCACCCCCGGACCGGTCCCGAGCACGGTGCCCGAGCACTCGCTGCCCAGGCCCGCGGGGAGCACCGGGGCGTCGAGGTAGGTGCCGCGGCGGAAGTTGACCTCGGAGCGGTTGAGCCCGACCGCGTGCACCCGGATCCGCACCTCCCCCGGGCCCGGGTCGCGCAGCGGCAGCCGCTCGATCCGCAGCACCTCCGGGCCGCCCGTGGCGTGGAAGCGGACGGTGCGCACGAGCGGGGTCGTCACGACGGACCAGCCTAGGTCCGCGGCGGCCGGTAGGGCACGATGAGCGCCGTTGCACGGGGAAAGGACAGGGATGCGGCGTCGGGTCGAGGTCGGGCTGGAACGGATCACGTTCTTCAGCGACGGGGTGTTCGCCATCGCGATCACGCTGCTGGTGCTGCCGCTAACCGACGCCGAGATCGGCCCGGGCCCGGTCGCCCCGCAGCTGGTGGAGCTGCTGCCGCGGATGCTCACCTTCGCATTGAGCTTCGCGGTGATCGGGCGGTACTGGACGGTCCACCACCAGCTGTTCGCCCGCTTCGACCGCGCCGACGCCCGGATGATGACGCTCAACCTCGGCTACCTGTTCGGCATCGCGTTCCTGCCGTTCCCGACGTCGCTGCTCGGCGGGCACGGCGACAGCACCGCGGCCGTCGTGCTCTATGCGGCCAACCTGGTCGTCATCGGCTCGTTCTCCGCCGCCATGTGGGCCTACGGCTCCTACCGCGGCCGCCTGACCCGCGCCGACGTGACCCCGGACGAGGCCCGCCACACGCTGGTCAACGGGCTGGCGCCGGTGGTGTCGTTCCTCCCGTCGCTGGTGATCGCACCGCTGAGCCCGACCTGGGCGATGCTGTCCTGGCTGCTGACCGTCCCGGTCTCGGCGGTCGCGGAGCGGCTGTTCCCCGAGCACCGCGCGGCGCGGGCCCGCGCGGGGGCGGGGACGCCGGACACCGCGTGAGGCTCAGACCTCGTTGCTGATCTCGACCAGGTTCCCGTCCGGGTCCCGCAGGTAGACGCTGAGCAGCGGGCCCCGGGCCCCGGTCCGCTCGACCGGCCCCACCTCGACGGCGACGCCGGCCTCGGCCAGCTCGCGCCGGACCTGCTCGATCGGGTCGAGGGTGATCAGGCACAGGTCGGCGCTGCCCGGGGTGGGCCGGACGGCCTTCGGCTCGAACTCCCGCCCCGCCTCGTGCAGGTTGATCTTGTTGGGGCCGAAGGCGAGTGCGCGGCGCCCGCCGCCGAACTCGACGGCCTCCATCCCGAGCACCCGCGTGTAGAAGGCGACGGTGGCGTCGATGTCGGCGACGGTCAGCACGAGGTGGTCGAGGTGGTCGATGCGCATGCCCGCGATGCTGGCAGCCGGGCCGCCCGCACGCAGATCCTCCTGTGGGTGACCGCCACCGCCCCGGACCGTGACCGGGCGTCGGACGTCGACACCCACACGGACCAATCGGGCGGGTCGCTACCGGCGAACGGGCGTTCGTGAATCACCCTTGTACCTGGCCGTGCAGCCGAGTGGAGAGGGACGAGGACGCACGTGGACGACGAGCTGACGACCGGCGGGGAGACCCCGCCCGCGGACACCGCGAGCACCGCGGCGCCCGAGCCGCCGAAGCGGAAGCGGGGCAGGCCACCGGGCTCGACGGCCCGCACCACCCGGGTCGTGACCATGACCCTGACCGTCAGCGGTTCCGCCGACGGCGACTGGCAGGCAGAGCTGAAGCAGGGCACCACCTGGGTGGCCCGCGGCCTGCCGGTGACGGCGTCGGCGGTGTCCGCGGCGGCCGCGGCGCTGCACGCCGACCTGTCCGGTCCGGTCGACGAGCTCATCGAGGGCGCCCGGTCGGCGAAGGCCGCGCGGGTCGCGGAGCTGGAGGCCGAGCTGGAGCAGGCCCGCAAGGACCTTGCCGAGCTGGAGCAGTGACCCCGCCGGGGTGACCGGCGCGGTGGCTCAGCCGAGCAGCGGCCCCAGCGTCGTGGCGTGCTCGCGCAGCAGGGTGACCAGCTCGGGGTCCGGGTCGGCGACCCGGGTCGCCGGGCCGGACAGCGCGAGCCCGGCGACGAGCGCCCCGTCCGCGGGCGAACGGACCGGTACGGCCAGGCACCCGCGGTCCGGGCGCAGCTGACCGGTCTGGGCGGCCAGGCCGTCGCGGCGGACGGCGTCGAGGACGGCGTCGAGCGCGTCCGGGTCGGTGACGGTGCGGTCGGTGACCGGGCGCAGGTCGCGGACCAGGGCCCGCCAGTCGGGCTGCTCGGCGAGCAGCAGCCTGCCCAGCGCGGAGGCCTGGGGCAGCCGGGCGAGCAGGTCGGCGTCGCTGGGCGGGTGGTCCGGGTCCGGGTCGAGGACCTGCAGCCGGGCGCCGTCGAAGATCGCCAGGTGCACGCCCCAGCGGACCCGGCCGCGCAGGTGGTCGACGACGGTGCGCGCGGCGGTCGGCAGCCGCGGGACCGCGACCGGGGACAGCCGCGCGGCGCGGCGCCCGAGCGCGAAGCCGCGCAGGTCGGGCAGCCGGACCAGGTACTCCTCGCCGACGAGCAGGTTCAGCACCCGGTAGGTGGTCGCCGGGGGCAGCCGCAGCGCCGTCGAGATCTCCTTGGCGGTGACCCCGGGCCCGGCCGCGACGACCTCCTCGAGCACCGCGAGCGCGGTCCGCACGGCCCGTGGCTGGCGTCCGCTGATCGGCGCCGGGTCGACCGTCACCGGGCCCGCCCCCAGACGTCGGAGGCGACGGTCTCGTCGTAGACGCCCAGGTCGTGCAGCCGCCCGCGGCGGCGCAGCACCACGGCCCACACCGCACCGGCCGCGAGCGCGACGGCGAGCGCGATCCCGGTGGCCGGGGCGGCGACGACGAACGCGACCAGGGCCGCGACCAGCGACGGGACGGCCACCACCGCCGTCGCGACCGCGGCCGGGGTGAGCTCGCCGATGCGGCGCAGGAACACCGGCGCGGCCAGGCAGACCAGCGCGTAGCCGACGAGGAACCCGACCGTCGCGACGCCGAGCAGCGCGGCGAGCACCGTCCCGATCGGGACGCCCAGCCCGACCGGGACGGCGACCGCGAGCGTCGCCGCGGGTGCCCCGAGCCCGACGGCGACGTGCGGGGTGCGGAACCGGCGGTGGGTGCGCCCCAGCGGGCGGGGCACGACGCCGTCGCGGGCCAGGGCGAACAGCACCCGCGTCAGCGCGGTGACCGTCGCGACCGCGCAGGCGAGGAAGGACAGGACGAGGGCGGCGTCGAGCAGCGGGGGGATCCAGGACCAGCCGCGCGCGACGGCGAGGACCTGCACCGGCTGGGTCTGCCCGGCGAGCCCGCCCGGCACGGCGGCGAACCCGGCGACCTGCACCGCGGCCGCGAAGACGTAGAGCACCGCGGTCACCGCCGCGGTCGCCGTGACCGCGCGCGGCACCGACCGGAACGGGCGCCGGGCCTCGGCCCCGAGCGAGGTCGCCACCTCGAACCCGATGAACGCCGCGAGCGCGGGCACCACGCCCGCGGCGACCGCCCCCGGGCCGGCGGGCGGGGCGGGCGCGCCGGAGCCGGGCAGCGGGCCGCCGACGAGCAGCACCACGAACACCCCGACCAGCACCGCGACCGCCACCGCCTCCACCAGCAGCACCACCCGTGCCGCGGGGCGTACCCCGCGCACGACCAGCGCGGTCACCACCGCGCCGACCGCGACGGCAAGCAGTGCCGACGCGAGCGGCCCGGTCGCCCACGGCCCGCACAGCGACCCGAGGTAGGCCACGGCACCCGCGATCGCCGCGCCGCACAGCAGCAGGTACCCGGCCAGCGTCGCGATCCCGGCCGCGAACGCCGGTCCGGCGCCGAGGCCCTGCGCGGTCAGCGTGTAGATCCCGCCGGGTGCCGCCATCCGGCGGGTGAACCGGGAGACCGAGGCGGCGACGAGCAGCGCGAGCACGCCGGCGACGACGAACGACCACACCGTCCCCGCTCCGGCCATGCCCGCGACGATCACCGGGGTGGCCGCCATCGCCGCCGAGGGTGCCGATCCGGCGATCGACTGGGCCGCGACGTCGGCCGGGCCCAGCCGTCGCCGGGCCAGACCGTGCACCGGTGACCGGTCACGCAACGACGTCACGACGCCCCCTCCCCGCCCTCACCGGTGATCCTCGCCCGCGGACACTAGCTCCCCATGTCGACGCCATGACCAGCGACGACGGGTCGAACGAGAAAAACTCCGGCGCCGTTCCCGCAGTGCGGGAACACCACGGCCGGTGATTCGCACCACACGGGATCCGGCGTTGTGCACGGTCCGCGACACCGGCCACCGTCCCGGCACCCGACGTCCGCCTCGACCGCCAGGAGGAACCGTGAGCGCACCCGCGCCCCGCCCGTCACCACCGTCGCCGTCCCCGGAGCCCGCGGACCGGCACCGTCTGCGCGGGACGCTGGGCGCCGGGTCGATCGTGTTCATGGTGGTCGCCGCGGCCGCGCCGCTGACCGTCGTCGCCGGGACGGTGCCGCTGGGACTGGCCGCGGGCAACGGTGCCGCGTTCCCGATGACGTTCGTGCTGTGCGCGGTGGTGCTGCTGCTGTTCGCGGTGGGCTTCTGCGCGATGTCGCGGCACGTGCCGGGCGCCGGCGCGTTCTACGCCTACGTCGCCCGCGGGCTCGGTGCCGCGCCGGGCCTGGGGTCGGCCTTCCTCGCGCTGGTCACCTACACCGCGGTGCAGGCCGCGGTGTACGGCTACCTGGGCGCGACCGTCGACGCGCTGGTGCAGCACTACGGCGGGCCCGCCCTGCCCTGGTACCTCTACGCGGCCGTGGCGCTCGTCGTCGCCGGGGTGCTCGGCTACCGCCACATCGAGCTGTCCGGCAAGGTCCTGGGCACGCTGCTGGTCGCCGAGGTCGCGATCGTGCTGGTGTTCGACGCCGTCGTCGCCGCGACCGGCGGGCTCGGCTCCGGCCGCTCGACGGCGCTGTTCGTGCCGTCGCAGTTCCTGTCCGGCTCGCTCGGCATCGCGATCATGTTCGCGATCGCGTCGTTCATCGGGTTCGAGGCCACCGCGGTGTTCCGCGACGAGGCCCGCGACCCCGAGCGCACCATCCCCCGCGCGACCTACCTGGCCCTCGTGCTGATCGGCGCGTTCTACACGCTGTCGTCGTGGGCGGTCGTCTCCGCCTGGGGCGACGACGGCGCCGTGGCCCGCGCGACCGAGGACCCCGGGAACATGATCGTCACGACGATCACCGCGGTGCTCGGCCCCGTCGGCGGTGACCTGGCCCAGGTCCTGCTGGTCACGAGCCTGTTCGCGGCGCTGCTGTCGTTCCACAACGTGCTCTCGCGCTACCTGTTCGCCCTCGGCAACGCCGGTTCGATGCCCGCCGCGCTGGGCCGCAGCCACGCCCGGCACGCGTCGCCGCACGCCGCGTCGGCGGCCCAGTCGGGCACCGCGCTGGCGCTGATCGCGGTGTTCGCGGTGACCGGGATGGACCCGGTGACGCAGGTGTTCGCCTGGATGGCCGGGACCGCGACCCTCGGGGTGCTCGCGCTGATGGCGCTGACCTGCGCCGCGGTGCTCGTGTACTTCCGCCGCTCGCGCGTCGACACCCGGTTCTGGCACACCGTCCTGGCCCCGGCGCTCGGGCTGGCCGGTCTGCTGGTCTGCCTGTGGCTGACCGTCGCGAACTTCCCGACGCTCATCGGCGGCTCCCCCGCGCTGGCCACCGCCATCGGCGGGGTCCTGGTCGCCGCGTTCGTACTCGGAACGGTCCTGACCCGATTCACGGGTGCCCGCCCCGAAACCTTGCCCTCGCTCGACGCGCCCGGAAGCGTCACCGGGAACGACACCGGGCACGACACCGCCGGAACCGACCTCCAGGAGGAGACCCGATGACCGCCGTCCAGGAGCCGCGCACCACCGCGAGCCACCCGCTGGCCCCGACCACGGAGGCCGAGGTCACCGTCGTCCGCGAGGTCCTCGCCGCGGCCGGGCTGCTCGAGGAGAACGTCCGCTTCGCGTTCTTCGCCCCCGAGGAGCCGCCGAAGTCCGAGGTCCTCGCCCACTCCGACGGCGCCGACACCGACCGCTGCTTCCGCGCGGTGCTGCTGGACCTGGGCACCGGCCGCTCCCACGACACGGTCGTCTCGGTCGCCCGTCGTGAGCTGGTCTCCTGCCGCGAGCTGGAGCCCGAGCGGGAGGGGCAGCCGCCGATCATCGACTCGGAGTTCGAGTTCATCGAGGACGTCCTGAACGCCTCACCGGACTGGCTCGCCGCGCTGGAGAAGCGCGGGCTGGAACCCGCCTCGGTGCGCGCCGTGCCGCTCTCGGCCGGCGTCTACGACATCCCCGGGGAGAAGGGCCGCCGGCTCGCCCGCGCCTTCGGGTTCCGCCAGGACCACGAGGCCGACCACGCCTGGGCGCACCCCGTCGACGGGCTCGTCGCCTACGTCGACCTCACCGCCCGCACGGTCGACCGGGTGATCGACACCGGTGTCGTGCCGGTGCCCGCGACCAGCGGCAACTTCGACGACCCGGCCGTGCAGGGCGAGCACATGACCTCGCTCAAGCCGATCGAGATCACCCAGCCCGAGGGACGCTCGTTCACCGTCGAGGACGGCCGGGTCCGCTGGGGCAAGTGGGACCTGCGCGTCGGGTTCAACGAGCGCGAGGGCCTGACCCTGCACCAGATCGCCTTCGACGACCGCCCGATCTGCTACCGCGCCTCGGTCGCGGAGATGGTCGTGCCCTACGCCGACCCGGCGCCGGTGCGGTTCTGGCAGAACTACTTCGACTGCGGCGAGTACATGTTCGCCCGCTACGCCGACTCCCTGCAGCTGGGCTGCGACTGCCTCGGCGACATCCACTACCTCGACGCGGTCGTCGCCGACGACCTGGGCAACCCGCGCACGATCAGCAACGCCATCTGCATGCACGAGGAGGACCACGGCGTCCTCTGGAAGCACACCGACATCTTCACCGGCGCCCGTGAGGTGCGCCGCCAGCGTCGCCTGGTGATCTCGTTCTTCACCCCGATCGGCAACTACGACTACGGCTTCTACTGGTACCTCTACCTCGACGGCACCATCGAGCTGGAGTGCAAGGCGACCGGCATCGTGTTCACCTCCGGCACGCCCGGCGAGCACGCCACCGAGGTCGCGCCCGGCCTGGGTGCGCCGTTCCACCAGCACCTGTTCTCCGCGCGGCTGGACATGACCGTCGACGGCACGGCCAACGCCGTCGAGGAGGTCGAGGCGGTCCGCGTGCCGATGGGCGAGGGCAACGCCTACGGCAACGCGTTCGCCCGCTCGGCGACCCGGCTGACCTCGGAGTCGCAGGCCCAGCGGGACGCCGACCCGGGGTCCGGGCGGGTCTGGCACGTGGTGAACACCGAGAAGACCAACGCGCTGGGACGGCCGGTCGGCTACGTCCTGCACCCGCACGGGCAGCCCACCCTGCTGGCGGACCCGGCGTCGTCGATCCACGCGCGGGCGACGTTCGCCTCGAAGGCGCTGTGGGTGACCCGCTACGACCCGGCGCAGCGCTACCCGGCCGGTGACTTCGTCAACCAGAACCCGGGTGGGGACGGGCTGCCGTCCTGGGTGGCCGCGGACCGCGACCTCGACGGCCAGGACGTCGTGCTGTGGCACACGTTCGGGCTGACCCACTTCCCGCGGCCGGAGGACTGGCCGGTCATGCCGGTCGACTACACCGGCTTCGTCCTGAAGCCCGCCGGGTTCTTCGACCGCAACCCCACCCTCGACGTCCCGCCGGCGCCGAAGAGCTGCCACTGACCGTCCGCCCCACTCCGAGCCGGCGCCGCACAGGTCGTGTCGCCGCCGCACAGGTTCTGTCCTGTGCGGCGCGTCCACGACGTGTGCGGCGCCGGTGTCGTCAGCGACCGAGTGCCGCGCGCAGGCGGGAGGCGGTCGCGGTGAAGGGGGTCAGGTCGGACCAGGTCCAGCGGACGACGACGAACCCGGCGGCCCGGATGCGGTCCTCGCGCAGCTTCTCCTCCCACAGCACCTGCGCCGGGTCCTGGCCCGGGCCCGCCGATCGGCCGTACTTGATCCGGCCGTCGAACTCCCCGACCACCCGGTGCTCCGGCCACGCGAAGTCGGTCCGGTGCCGCCGGCCGTCCACCTCCACGGGCCACTGGAGGACCGGTGCGGGGAGCCCGGCGACGGCGATCGCGAGCCTGCTGCGCGTCTCCCCGACGCTCTCCGAGCGGCCGTCGGCGAACGCCAGGACGCGCCGGACCAGCGGCATGCCGGTCCGGCCCGCCACACCGGACGCCACCCGGGCGAGCGCCTCCGGCGTCGTCGGCGGCGGTCGGTTCCCGGACCGCTGCGCCAGTGCGCGGTCGGCGACGACCAGCCCGCGCTCGACGCCGCAGCTCCGCGCGATGTCGACGACGGTCCTGGCCGGGCCGGTCACGGGGAGCCCGCCGGCTCGCCCACGGTGCTCCAGCGGCAGCGAGGACGGGTGGACGTGCAGGTCCCGGGTGCGACGACCACCGTGGGAGCGGTCACGCGTGACGTGGACGCGGTCCAGAGGCAGGTCCCAGAAGGCGATGCCGAGCAGGACGAGCGCGGACACGTGGCTGGCGTAGGCGCCGGGGCCGAGGCGTTCGAGCGCCGCACCGGCCGCGGCCCGGTGCCGGACGCGGGCGTCGACGAGTGCCGGGTCGCCGTGGTCGAGGTAGACGCCCCGGCGGATCGGTACGAGCTCTCCGCGACGCAGCGCCCGGCCGATCTCGCCGTCGTCGACGCCGGCCGCCCGCAGGTCCGCACGGAACCGGACACCGTGTGCCGGGAGGGGTCCGTCCATGCCCCCACCGAACCCGTTCCCCGCCCCCACCACGCCCGATCCGGCCCATCCCGTTCACGATCGCGACCGCCGCCCCGGCGCCGCACGGGTTCCGTACGCGCCGCACGGGTCCGAACCTGTGCGGCGGCGCCCGAACCTGTGCGGCGGTGCCGGATGCCAGGGCGGGGTGTGACGACGGCGCGGGGCCGGGCGGGGCGGTGGCGGACTAGGGTCGGTCCCGACCGCTCCACCCCGCAGCACCAGGAGGAACCCGTGGCTCTCGCCGCCGGTGACCAGATCCCCGACGTCACCCTGATGACCCCGTCCGCCGAGGGCCCGAAGCCCGTGCAGAGCGCCTCGGTGCTCGGCACCGGCACGGTCGTGCTGTTCGGTGTGCCCGGCGCGTTCACCCCGGCCTGCTCCGACACCCACCTGCCCGGCTACGTCCTGCGCCGCGACGAGCTCAAGGCCAAGGGCGTCGACACCGTGGCCTGCACCTCGGTCAACGACGCGTTCGTCCTGGAGGCCTGGGCCGAGTCCCGCGGCGCCGGCGACGCGGTGCTCATGCTCGCCGACGGCAACGGCGACTTCGCCAAGGCCGCCGGTCTGGACATGGACGGGTCGAAGTTCGGCCTCGGCACCCGCTCGCAGCGCTACGCCGCGATCATCACCGACGGCGTCGTGCGCTGGATCGGCGTCGAGCCGGTCCCGCCGACCGTCGAGATCTCCGGCGTCGAGTCGGTGCTAGCGCAGCTCTGAGGTTCCGGGCCGACCGGCACGCGGGCCTACACTGGCCCGCGTGCCGAAGGTCCTGGGCTCGCTGGCGACGCACCGCGAGCAGGTGCGCGAGCGGGTGTTCGACGCCCTGCGCGTGCAGCTCTACGAACGCGGCTTCGACACGGTGACCCTGTCCGGGGTCGCCGCGGCCGCCGGAGTGGGGCGCTCGGCGCTCTACAACCACTTCCCCGACCGCCAGGCCCTGCTCGTCGCGTTCGTCGAGCACGAGGCGGAGCGCTACGTCGCCGAGCTCGACGCCGCGCTCGCCGAGGCAGCGGACCCCCGCGAACGGCTCGCCGCCTTCGCCCGGCTGCAGCTGCGCCGCCTCGCCGAGTTCCACCTCCCGCCCGGCCAGGCGCTGGCCGGCGCCCTCGACCCGGCCGCCTACCGCCGGATCGCCGCGCACGCCGACCCCATCGGGGACCGGTTGGTGGCGGTGCTGCGCGAGGGCGCGGCGCAGGGCTGCATGGTCGACGACGACCCCCGGGTGCTCGCCGCCGTCGTGGCGGGGGCGCTGTCGAGCAGGCGGATCGTCGACGTCGACCCGGCGGAGCTCGACGCCTCGATCGGGACGGCGGTCGCGGCCGTGCTGCGAGCGGTCTCGACGGTTGCGCGCGACTGAGGCTAGCCTTACCCGCGTCGGGGCCCTACCATCGTGATCTGACACGGTGTCAGATCCGGCGCCGTGCCGTTGCACCAGACGTCACGTCACGGGAGGGCCGATGGACGCCACGACCCCCATCACGGGCACGCTGTCCGCCGATCTCCGCCAGGCCACCTGGGCGGTGCACGAGCGGGCACATCACTCGTCGTACATGGGCGCGCTGCTCGACGGCGCCCTGCCGCTGGACGCCTACACCCTGCTCGCCGAGCAGTACATCGCGATCTACACCGCGCTGGAGGAGGCCGGGGACGCCCTGGCCGCCGACCCGGTCGCGGCCCCGTTCGTGATCGACGAGCTGCGCCGGGTGCCCGCCCTGCACGCCGACCTCGACGCCCTCGGCGGCGGGGTCCCGCGGGTCCTGCCCTCCACCGCGGCCTACGAGGCGCGGCTGCGCGAGGCCGCGACCGACCCCGCACTGTTCGTGGCCCACCACTACACCCGCTACCTGGGTGACCTGGCCGGCGGCCAGATCGTCGGGAAGATCCTGCAGCGCACCTACGGCATCGACGGCCCCGGACGGCTGTTCTACGACTTCACGGCCCTCGGCAGCCCGTCGGCGTTCCGGACCCGCTACCGCGCGCTGCTCGACGACGCGGCCTGGACCCCGGCGCAGCGCGACCGGCTGCTCGCCGAGGCGGTGCACGCCTTCGAGCTGAACATCGCCGTCCTCACCGAGATGGCCGAGGAGGTCGGGCTCGCGCAGCCGCTGGCGTCCTGAGCGGGACCGTCAACCGGCGGCGGGGTCGTAGCGCATCAGCCCGACCGGGACCCCGGACGGGTCCGCGACGAACGCCAGCTCACCGACACCGGCGATCGTCGTCGGCTCCATCAGCACCCGGCCGCCCGCCGAGACGGCCGCGGCCAGGCCGGCCGCCACGTCGTCGACGGCGACAGTGATCTCCACGGGGGCGGCCACGCCGCCGTCGAACACCCGCCGGTGCTGCAGGGCCGCGAACGGCCCCGGGTCCCGCCCGCGGTCGGTGTGCACCCGGAAGAACTCCGGCGGGCCCCACGGCTCGAACCGCCAGCCGAGCACGGCCCCGTAGAAGGCGCGGCTCGCGTCGGTGTCGTCGGAGTTGATCGCGATGTGGGCGACCGTGCCGATGGGCGGGGTCGTCGGTGTCGTCGGCGTCGTCATGGAACGGAGTCTGGCCCGGCGGGCACTGGCGCTCCGTCGCCGTCACGACCGATCCTGTCGCGTGTGCGACAGGATCCGCCCGTCCGCAGCTACGCGGTGACCCACCCGGCCGGCACGATCGTGCCCCCGCAGCCGCCGGGCTGGCACCAGGTGCTGCTCACCACCACCGGTGCGATGACCCTCGAGCTGCCCGACGCCTCCTGGTTCGTGCCACCGGGTGCCGCCGTCGAGGTCCCGGCCGGGGTGCCGCACCGGGTCCGGGCGGTCGCGACGGTCCGGCTGCGCACCCTGTACCTGCGCGGGGCCCGGCCCGGTCCGGCGCGGGTGGTCCGGGTGGTCCCCCTGCTGCGCGAGCTGCTGCTGGCCGCGGTCGCCCGCGCGCCGCTGTACCCGGACGACGACCGGGCCGCCGCGGCCCTGCTGGACCTGACCGAGCGCGAGCTCGCCGCGGCCACGACGATGACCCCGCTGCTGCTGACACTGCCCACCGACCCGGCCGCGCGCCGGGTCGCGGAGCGCATCCTCGCCGCGCCGGGCGACCCGGCCGGGGTCGACGCGCTGTGCCGGGGCTGCGGAGCCGGCCGGCGGACCGTGGAGCGCCGGTTCCGTGAGGGCACCGGGCTCGGCGTGGCGGCCTGGCGGCGCCGGGCCCGGCTGGTCGCGGCCCTGGCCGAGCTCGCCGACGGCCGTCCGCTCGCCGGTGTGGCGCACGCCGCGGGGTACGCCACACCCAGCGCGTTCGGTGCGATGGTCAAGGCCGAGCTGGGGTCGAGCCCCGGAGCACTCGTACGGGCTCCCTAGACTCGACGCCCGTCCCCCGACCACCGATCCCAGGAGTGTCCCGGTGTCCAGCCCCGGCATCGACCCGGACGAGCTCGCGACCGCGCTGAAGGTACTGGCGCAGGTCGACGAGCTGCCACCCGAACACCCCGACGCCGTGGTCGTCCGGCGGGCGACCGCGGGGATCTGGAAGTCGGTGCGGCTGCGGCGCCGCGCCGAGAAGCGGCAGGCCGAGAGGTCCTCCGACGAGGCCGTCACCGCCGCCACCGCGACCGGCGCGGCCGGGCGCATCGACGACGAGACCGCCGGCATCCCGCTGGTGTCGAACACCCCCGGCGCGACCGCGGGGACGCTGCACCGCGCCCGCGGCTGCTACGTCTGCAAGACGCGCTACACCGTCGTCGACGCCTTCTACCACCAGCTGTGCCAGGACTGCGCCGCCGCGCACCGCGCCCACCGCGACGCCCGCACCGACCTGTCCGGGCGCCGCGCGCTGCTCACCGGCGGCCGCGCCAAGATCGGGATGTACATCGCGCTGCGGCTGCTGCGCGACGGCGCGCACCTCACCATCACCACCCGTTTCCCGCGCGACGCCGCCCGCCGCTTCGCCGCGCTGCCCGACTCGGCCGAGTGGCTGCACCGGCTGCGGGTGATCGGGGTGGACCTGCGTGACCCGGGCCAGGTCGTCGCCGTCGCCGACGAGGTCGCCGCCGCGGGACCGCTGGACATCCTGGTCAACAACGCCGCGCAGACGGTGCGCCGCTCCCCCGGTTCGTACTCCGCGCTGGAGGCCGCCGAGCACGAGGAGCTGCCCGCGGGCGAGCTGCCGGAGATCGTGTCGTTCACCAGCGCCTCGCGCGAGCACCCGCTCCTGCTGGCCGGCGCGGTCCCGGGCGGGCGCGACCTGGCCGCGCTGGCGACGACGGCCCGTTCGGCGTCGCCGGAGCGGATGGCCGCCGGCACCGCGGTCGACGCGGGCGGGCTGCTGCCCGACACCGCGGCGGTCAACAGCTGGGTCGACCACGTCCAGCACGTGGACCCGCTCGAGCTGCTCGAGGTGCAGCTGTGCAACCAGACGGCGCCGTTCGTGCTGGTCTCGCGGCTGCGCCCGGCGATGGCGGCGTCGAGCGCCCGCAACAAGTACGTCGTGAACGTCTCGGCGATGGAGGGCGTGTTCGGACGCGGCTACAAGGGGCCCGGGCACCCGCACACGAACATGGCCAAGGCCGCGCTGAACATGCTGACCCGCACCAGCGCGGGCGAGATGTTCGCGACCGACCGGATCCTGATGACCGCGGTGGACACCGGCTGGATCACCGACGAGCGTCCGCACCCGATGAAGCTGCGCCTGGCCGAGGAGGGGTTCCACGCCCCGCTCGACCTCGCCGACGGCGCCGCCCGGGTCTACCACCCGATCGTCGCCGGGGAGGCCGGCGAGGACCTGCACGGAGTGTTCCTGAAGAACTACCGCGTGTCCTCCTGGTAGAGGGGTCCACCCGTCACTGTCGGGGGTCGCCGCTACCGTGCGGTCCGTGCTGGAGATCCATCGGGCCGAACGCGCCGACACCCTCGTCGAGGCGCTCGCCGACGTCCTGGCGGCCGGCTCGGGCGACCCGTTCGCGGCCGAGACCGTCGCGGTCCCCGAGCGCGGGGTGGAGCGCTGGCTGGCCCAGCGGCTCGCGCACCGGCTCGGTGCGGGGACGGGCAGCGGCGGGGTCTGCGCGAACGTCCGGTTCCCGGCGCCGGCCGCGCTGCTCGGCGGGGTCGTCGCGCACGTCACCGGCACCGACCCGGCGACCGACCCGTGGTCGCCCGGCCGGTCGGTGTGGCCGCTGCTGGAGCTGATCGACGAGGCCGTCGCCGCGGGCGGGGACGACCGGTTCACCGCTCTCGCCGCGCACCTGGAGCGGGGTGGGCACGGCCGCCGCTACGCGCTCGCCCGCACGCTGGCCGGGCTGTTCGGCTCCTACGCCACGCACCGCCCCGAGCTGCTGCGCCGCTGGCGTACCGGTGAGGACGCGGTACCCGCCGACCTGGTGTGGCAGCCGGAGCTGTGGCGCCGCCTGCACGCCGCACTCGGGGTGCCCGGTCCCGCCGAGCGCCTCGACGACGCGGTGGCCCGCCTGCGCGGGGGCGCCGACCCGGGCCCCGAGGTCGGGCCGCGGCTGTCGCTGTTCGGCCCGACCCGGCTGGCCGCCGAGCACCTGACCGTCCTGGAGGCCCTCGCGGCGCACCGGGAGGTCCACCTGTGGCTGCCGCACCCGTCGCCGGCGATGTGGGACGCGGTGCGCGCCGCGCGGACACCGGGGGTGCCCTCGCGCGCCGCCGACACCAGCGCCGAGGCCGTGCGTCATCCGCTGCTGCGCTCGCTCGGCCGGGACACCCGGGAGCTGGCCCTGCGGCTCCCCGCGGCCGGGCCCGGCGTGACCGACACCCACCACCCGGCCCCCGCCGGGACCGGCGCGCCGACCCTGCTGCGCCGCCTGCAGACCGCCCTGCGCGACGACGCCGTGCCCCCCGCCCCGGAGGACCGTCCCCTGCTCGACGCGGACGACCGCAGCGTCGCGCTGCACTCCTGCCACGGCCCGGACCGGCAGGTGGAGGTGCTGCGCGAGGTGCTGCTCGGCCTGCTCGCCGCCGACCCGGACCTGGAGCCGCGCGACATCATCGTCATGTGCCCGGACATCGAGGTGTTCGCGCCGCTGATCACCGCCTCGTTCGGCCTCGCCCCGGACGCGGACTCCCCCGACGGTGCGGGCCCGTCGCGGGAGGAGCTCCACCCCGGGCACCGGCTGCGGGTGCGCCTGGCCGACCGCGCCCTGCGCCAGGCGAACCCGCTGCTGGGCACGGTGTCGTCGCTGCTGGAGCTGGCCGGGTCCCGGGTCAGCGCCTCCCAGGTGCTCGACCTGGTCGCCTCCGCCCCGGTGCGGCGCCGTTTCCGCTTCGACGACGACGCGCTGGAGCGGCTGTCCGAGCTGGTCACCGCGGCCGGGGTCCGGTGGGGGCTCGACGCCGCGCACCGGCGGCCCTACCGGCTCGACGGGGTCGAGCAGAACACCTGGCGGGCCGGACTGGACCGGATGCTCGTCGGCGTCGCGATGGCCGAGACGCCGGGCGCCCCGGCCTGGCTGGGCACCGCGCTGCCGCTGGACGAGGTCGACTCCTCCGACGTGGACCTCGTCGGGCGGCTCGCCGAGTTCGTCGACCGGCTCGCGACGGTGCTCGGTGCGCTGCGCGGCCCGCAGCCGCTGTCGGTCTGGGTGGACGCGCTGGTCGAGGGGCTGTCCGCGCTGACCGACACCACCCCGACCGACGCCTGGCAGGCCGGGCAGGCCCGGGCGGAGCTGGCCGACGTCGTCGCGTCCGCGGGGCCGCAGGCCGCCACGGTCGACCTCGACCTGCCCGACGTGCGCGGCCTGCTCGCCGAGCGGCTGCGCGGGCGGCCCAGCCGGGCCAACTTCCGGACCGGCACGCTGACCGTCGCGACGCTGGTGCCGATGCGGGCCGTCCCGCACAAGGTCGTGTGCCTGCTGGGCTGCGACGACGGGGTGTTCCCCCGCGCCGGCGCCCCCGACGGCGACGACGTGCTGGCCCGCGACCCGGTCGTCGGCGAGCGGGACCCGCGTGGGGAGGACCGCCAGCTGCTGCTCGACGCGATCTGCTCGGCCACCCGGCACCTGGTGGTGGTGTCCTCCGGGGCCGACGAGCGCACCGGCGCCGACCGGCCGCCGTCGGTGCCGGTCGGGGAGCTGTGCGACGCGATCGACGCCTGCGTGCGGACCGGGACCGAGGCGACCGCGTCGCAGGCGCTGCGGGCCCGGCACCCGCTGCAGCCGTTCGACCGGCGCAACTTCACCTCCGGCGCGCTGCTGGCCGCCGGGCCGTTCAGCTTCGACCGGGCCGCGCTGCGCGGTGCCGAGGCCGCGGCCGGGCCGCGCACCGTGACCCCGCTGTTCGGCGCGGACCCGCTGCCTCCGCCGGAGGACCCGCCGGACGGGGTGGTCGAGCTCGACGAGCTGGTCGCGTTCGTCGAGCACCCGGTGCGGGCGTTCCTGCGCCAGCGGGTGCGGGTGCTGCCACCGGAGGAGAACGTCGAGCCCGACGACGCGCTGCCAGTCGAGCTCGACGGCCTGGCCACCTGGAAGATCGGGGACCGGCTGCTGACCGACCGGCTCGCCGGGGCGGCACCGCAGGCCGTCGCCCGGGCCGAGACGCTGCGCGGTGACCTCCCGCCCGGCGGGATCGGACACCGGGTGCTCACCGAGGTCGGCGGGCAGGTCGAGCCCCTGGTCGCCGTCGCCGCGGCGGTCGCGACCGGCGAGGCGGGATCGCAGGACCTCGTCGCGCAGCTCACCGGCACACCGGAGGACGGCCGCGCCGTCGCCGGGACGGTGCCGGGCCTGCACGGCGACGTCGTGGTGCGCGTCGAGTACTCGCGGCTCAAGGCAAAGCACCGGCTGCGGGCGTGGGTGCAGCTGCTCGCGCTCACCGCCGCGCACCCCGGCCGGTCCTGGACGGCGGTGACCGTCGGGCGCGGCCCCGGCGGCGCGGCCCGCTCGGTGCTCGGCCCGGTCGACCCGGGCCTCGCCCGCCGCACCCTGGCCGACCTGGTCGCGCTGCGCCGCGAGGGCCTGCGGGCGCCGCTGCCGCTGCCCACCGACGCCGCCGCCGTCTACGCCCGCAACCGCGCCCGCGGGGTGGTCCCGGCCAACGCGTTCGCCGCCGCGGAGAGCGAGTGGTCGCGCTTCGAGCACGCCGAGGCCCCGCACGTCTTCGTCCGGGGCGCCGCGGGCGGCCCGCTGGTCGTCCGTCCCGAGCCCGGCTCCGGCGGGGAGCCCACCCGCTTCGGGGAGCTCGCCGTCCGGCTGTGGGCACCGCTGCTCGACCACGAGAGGCAGGACGCGCCGTGAGCACCACCAGCGTGTTGTCGGCACCGACCTTCGAGGTCGACGGGCCGCTGCCGACCGGCACCGTCGTGCTGGAGGCGAGCGCGGGGACGGGCAAGACCTACACGATCGCCGCGCTGGCGACCCGCTACGTCGCCGAGGGCGTCGCGGACCTGGACCGGCTGATGCTGGTCACCTTCGGCCGCGACGCCACCCAGGAGCTGCGCGAGCGGGTCCGGGAGCGGCTGGTGGGCACCGAGCGGGCGCTCGCCGCCGTGCAGTCCGGCGCCGCCCCGCCGACGCCGGAGGCCGACCCCGTGGTCGCGCACCTGGCCGCCACCGACCCGGCCGAGCTGGAGCGGCGCCGGGCCCGGCTGGCGACGGCGTCGGCGTCGTTCGACGCGGCGACGATCGCCACCACCCACCAGTTCTGCATGCAGATGCTGGCCGGGCTGGGCGTGGCCGGGGACAACGACCCGGACGCCGAGTTCGTCGACCACGTCGACGACGTCGTCACCGAGGTCGTCGACGACTTCTACGTGCGCAAGTACGCCGCCCCGAACGCGGGCCGCCCGGCCTTCGACCGGGCCGCGGCCCTGGCGCTGGCCCGCCGCGCCGTCGGCGACCCGCAGGCCGAGCTGGAGCCCCGCGACGCCGACCCGGCCACCCCGGCCGCCACCCGGTACGGCTTCGCCTCCGCGGTGCGCCGCGAGGTCGACGCCCGCAAGCGGCGCTCGCGCATCTACAGCTACGACGACATGCTCACCCGCCTCGCCGCGGCGCTGCGCGACCCGGTCCGCGGCCCCGCCGCCCGGGAGCGGCTGCGGTCGCGGTTCTCGGTGGTGCTCGTCGACGAGTTCCAGGACACCGACCCGCTGCAGTGGGAGATCCTGTCCCTGGCGTTCCACTCCGCACCCGACACCACGTTGGTGCTCATCGGCGACCCGAAGCAGGCGATCTACGCCTTCCGCGGCGCCGACGTGCACAGCTACCTGCGGGCCGCCGACGCGGCGGCGACCCGGCGCACCCTCTCGACCAACCGCCGCAGCGACGCGGCCCTGCTCACCGCGCTGGACGGGGTGTTCGGCGAGGCCGCCCTCGGAGACTCCGGGATCGTCGTGCACCCGGTCCGGGCCCACCACACCGGCCGGCGGCTGACCGCCCGCCACGACGCCCCGCTGCGGCTGCGGCTGGTCGACCGGGACCGGCTCGACCTGACCGGGCGCGGGCTGGCCCGGGCCAAGGGCGCCCGCGCGGTGGTGGCGCGCGACGTCGCCGTCGACCTGTCGCAGCTGCTCGACGGCACCGCCCGCTTCGCGGGGGACCGGCTGCGCCCCGGGCAGGTCGCGGTGCTGGTGCGGACCAACGCCCAGGGCCTGCTGGTGCGCGACGCCTGTGCCGAGGCCGGGGTGCCCGCCGTGCTCACCGGCTCCACCAGCGTGTTCACCACGCCGGTCGCCGCGGAGTGGCTGACGCTGCTGGAGGCCGTCGAGCAGCCGCAGCGCTCGATGCGGCTGCGCGCCGCCGCGCTGACCCGGTTCGTCGGCCACACCGTCGCCGACCTGTGCGGGCCCGACGCCGAGGGCCTGGTCGACCAGCTCGGCGCGGACCTGCGGGCCTGGCACCAGGTCCTCGCCGAGCGCGGGGTCGCCGCCCTGCAGGAGGCCGTGTTCGCCCGCTACGCCCCCGCCGAGCGCCTGCTGCGCAGCCCCGACGGCGAGCGCGACCTCACCGATGTGCGCCACGTCGGCCAGGTGCTGCACTCCGCGGCGCTGGAACGCCACCTGGGACCGACGGCGCTCACCGAGTGGCTGCGGCACCGGATCGGCGAGGCCGCCCGCGACACCTCCGCCGAGCGGAGCCGGCGGCTGGAGTCCGACGCCGACGCCGTCCAGATCGTGACGGTGCACCGGTCCAAGGGGCTCGAGTTCCCGGTGGTGTACCTGCCGTTCGCGTGGGACCGCTGGGTCGACGACCGGCCCGAGACGCTGCTCTACCACGACACCCCGGCCGGTGCCGGTGGCCAGCGCCGGCTGCTCGACGTCGGCGGGTCCACCGGGCCGGACCGCACCCGGCGCACCACGCTGCACCAGGCCGAGGAGGCGGGCGAGGACCTGCGGCTGCTGTACGTGGCGCTCACCCGAGCCTGCAGCCAGGTCGTCGCCTGGTGGGTCCCGGGGACGACGACCGCGGCGGCGTCGCTGCACCGGGTGCTGTTCGGGCACGCCGGGCCCGGCGCGGAGCCGGAACCGACCGCGAAGGTCCCCGGCGACGCGAACGCGCTGGCGTTCCTGCGGGAGCGGCTCGCCCCGGCCGGCGCGTCGGTGGAGACCCTGCACGACCGCGACCCCGCCGACCGCACCCCGGTCCCGCCCGACGCCGGGCTGGCCGTCGCGACGTTCACCCGCACGCTGGACACCGCGTGGCGGCGCACGTCCTACACCGCGCTGACCGCGGCCGCGCACGCCGCGCACCACCCGCACCCGGCCGTCGACGCCGAGCCGGAACCGGCCGCGACCGCGCCCGGGGTGCTGACCGAGCCCGAGGACGAGGGCATCGTCGACGAGCCCGACCCCGCCCCGCTGCCCGGTGCGGGCCCCACCGGGGACGCCACGGCGGGCACAGCCGACCCGGCGGCGTTCCCCTCCCCCATGGCCGACCTGCCCTCGGGCACCGGGTTCGGCACCCTGGTGCACGCCGTGCTGGAACACCTCGACACGACCACCGCGGCCGAGGGTGACGCCGCGCTGCGGGCCGAGGTCGTCGCGCACGTCACCGAGGAGCTGCGCCACCAGCCGGCCGACCTCGATCCCGACGAGCTCGCCGACGCGCTCGTCCCGGTGCTGCGGACCCCGCTCGGGCCGATCGCGTCCGGGCTGGCGCTGGCCGACGTCGCCCCGGAGGACCGGCTGTCCGAGCTGGACTTCGAGCTGCCGCTGTGCGGCGGGGACACCCCGACGGGGCGGCTCACCCTGTCCGGGCTGGCCGCCGCCGTCCGCAGGCACCTCGGGCCCGGCGACCCGCTGCACGGCTACGCCGACCTCCTCGACTCCCCCGACCTCGCCGGACAGCCGCTGCGCGGCTACCTGACGGGCAGCATCGACTCGGTGCTCCGGGTCCGTGACGGGGCCGGGGGGCGATTCCTCGTCGTGGACTACAAGACGAACTGGCTGGGCCCGGTCGGCCCGTCCGGGCGCGACCCGCTGACCGCGGCGCACTACACCGCCGACCGGCTGGCCACGGCGATGGCCGACGCGCACTACCCGCTGCAGGCGCTGCTCTACGCCGTCGCGCTGCACCGCTACCTGCGCTGGCGGCTGCCCGGCTACGACCCGGACACCCACCTCGGCGGGGTCGGCTACCTGTTCCTGCGCGGCATGTGCGGGCCGGACACCCCGGTCACCGGGTCCGGGCCGCTGGCCGCGCCGTGCGGTGTCTTCGCCTGGCGGCCACCCGCCGCCCTGGTCGAGGAGCTGTCGGACCTGCTGGACGGAGGCACCCCGTGACGACGACCGCACCCCCCACCCCGGCGCCGACGGCACCCCCGGCCCCCGAGCGGGACCCGTTCGGTCCACGGGCCGCCCGCACCGCGACCGGGGTGCTCGCCGCGTTCAACGAGGCCGAGATCCTCGCGCCGGGCGACGTGCACGTCGCCCGGCGGCTCGCCGCCCTCGGCGGACGCGGCGACCCGACCACCGCCGCCGACCCGGCCGCCGCCGAGCCCGAACCGGTGGTGCTCGCCGCCGCGCTGGCCGTGCGCGCGATCCGCAACGGGTCGGTGTGCGTCGACCTGGTGAAGGCCGCGGCCACGACCGCGGGCGAGGGCGAGGTCGCCGTCGACGTGTCCGGGCTGCCCTGGCCGGAGCCCGCGACGTGGCGCGCGGCCTGCGCGGACAGCCCGCTGGTCGCCGTCGGCGAGGACGGTCCCGCCGGGCGCCCGCTGCGCCTGCTCGGGGACCTGCTCTACCTGGAGCGCTACTGGCAGGAGGAGGAGCTGGTCCGCCGCGAGTTCACCGCGCGCGCCGGGCCGGTCGCGGCCGTCGACCCCGACCGGCTGTGCGCGGCGCTGGACCGGCTGCTCGGCGACCCCGGCGCCGAACGGCAGCGCCTCGCCGCCGCGGTCGCCGCGCTGCGGCCGGTCGCCGTGATCGCCGGCGGTCCCGGCACGGGCAAGACGACGACGGTCGCGGCCCTGCTCGCCGTCCTGCACGACCTGCACCGCGCGGCCGCCCCGCCCGGCGCGCCGGGTCTGCGGGTGGCGCTCGCCGCGCCGACCGGGAAGGCGGCTGCCCGGCTGACCCAGTCCGTCGCCGAGGCCCACGGGCGGCTGCCGGAGACCGACCGGGCCGCCGTCGCGGGGGCGACGGCGTCGACGCTGCACCGGCTGCTGGGCTCGCGGGGCACCTCAGGCCGGTTCCGCCACCACCGGGGCAACCGGCTGCCGCACGACGTCGTGGTCGTCGACGAGACGTCGATGGTGTCGCTGACGATGATGGCGCGGCTGCTGGAGGCCGTCCGCCCGGACGCCCGGCTGGTGCTGGTCGGGGACCCGGACCAGCTCGCGTCGGTGGAGGCCGGTGCGGTCCTCGGCGACCTCGCCGCCGCGGGCGGCCGGGCCGAGCCCGCGCTGCAGGACGCGCTGAGCGCCTGCGGGGCGTTCCGCGTGGACCGGCCCGTCCCGGCCTCCGGCGCCGCGGGCACCCCCGCGCCCGCCGAGCCGGGCCCGCCCGTCGTGATCCCCAACGGGGTGGTGCGGCTGGAGCGCAACTGGCGCTTCGGCGGCACGATCGCGGACTTCGCCGCCGCCGTGCAGGGCAACGACCCGGACGCCGCCGTCGCGCTGCTGCGCCGCGGCACGGCCGACCTGTCCTTCGTCGACGGCGACGCGGCCGAGATCGAGGCACGCCGGCTGGACACGTTCCGCCAGGACGTGACCCGGGCCGCGGTGAACGTGATCGGGGCGGCCGAGGCCGGGGACTCCGAGCAGGCGCTGCGGGTGCTCGACGACCACCGCGTCCTCTGCGCGCACCGCCGCGGCCCGCACGGGGTGACCCGCTGGACCGCGGAGATCGAGCGCTGGGTGGAGACCGAGCGTCCCGGCTTCGCCGCCGAGGCCCCCTGGTACCCGGGCCGTCCGCTGCTGGTCACCACGAACGACTACGACCTGGGCCTGTTCAACGGCGACACCGGCGTCGTGGTCCGGACCGCGTCCGGACGCCGCGCGGTGTTCGCCCGGGACAACTCCTCGGTCGCGTTCGAGCCGGCACGCCTCGGCGGCGTCGGCACCGTCCACGCGATGACGGTGCACCGCAGCCAGGGCAGCCAGTTCCGGCGGATCACCGTGGTGCTGCCGCCCGCGGACTCGCCGCTGATGACCCGCGAGCTGCTCTACACCGCCGTCACCCGGGCCAAGGAGTCCGTGCGGATCATCGGCACCGAGGAGGCGGTACGCGCCGCGATCGGCCGCCCGGCCGGGCGCGCGAGCGGCCTGCAGCAGCGGCTCGGGACCTGAGGTCCCGAGCCGGCGCGGGCACCGTCACGCGGCGGGCGGGGCCTGCTGCTTCTGCCTGCGGCTCGCCTGGAACGACACGAACACGACCAGCGCCAGGCTGATCCACAACGCGTACTTGTCGACGGCGAGCACCACGTCGACGGCGTCCTGCCCGAGGCCGAACCCGAGCCCGGCGACGAGCCCGGTGATCAGCGCGGCGCCGATCGCGTCGAAGAGCAGGAACGTCGCGAGCCGCATCCTCCCCAGTCCGGCGACCGCGAACACCGCGGCGGCCGGGATGCCGGGCAGCGCGGCCGCGACGACGGCGATCGGCATCGCCCAGCGCGGCCAGCTGCGGATCCGGCCGACGAACCGCTTCGCGAGGTCACCGGGCGCCCACAGCGCGACGATCTTCTCGCCCCACCGGCGCCCGGCCAGCCAGAACAGCCAGTCGAACTTGATCATCCCGAACACCCCGGCGGCGATGACGACCCACAGGTCCGCCTCGCCGATCCGGGCGAACGCCGCGCCCGCGCCGACCGCGGAGAGGCTGCCCGTGACCGCGGCGAGCCACACCGGGTGCGACGCCAGCAGGAACGGCCGCAGCGGCATCGTCGCGAGCATGAACACGAGCAGGCCGAGCGTGGAGAAGACGAGCACCTTGTCGCCGCGCGACATCGGGTGGTCCCACGGCATCGCGTCGCGCCACGCCTGCTTGCCCGCCTCGATCTCCTCCGGGCTGTAGTCGCGCCGCCACCACCGGGTCCGTGCGGGGGCGGTCGCGGGCGCGTCCGGTGCCACGGTCGCGACGGCGTCCGCGCCGTCCCCGCGGTCCGCGGCGGACCCGCCGTCTCCCGTCCGTGCGGCCGGCCGGGTGTGGTCGCTCGTCATCGTCGTCCCCCTCGTCCGATGGCGTTCCATCGGAACACGACCCTAGGCGGGCCGGGGTCCGGCCCGGATCCGCAGCGAGGACGAGATGCCCACCGTCCCCGTCCTCGTCCGGGCGGAGGAGGAAACCCCTCGGCGGCGGCCCGCGGCGCCGCTACGCTCCCGCCCCGTGCCGCCGTCCGTCACACCGGCCGACGGGCCGTCCCTCGACGCCCCCGTCACCCTGCGCCCGTTGGTGCGGGCCGACCTGCCCCTGCTGCGGCGCTGGCTGGCCGCGCCGCACGTGCACCGGTGGTGGTTCCACGAGACCACCGACGAGGCGCTCGAACGCGACTTCGGGGCGGGGCTGCGCGGGGAGGAACCGGGCGAGGACCTCGTCGCCGAGCTCGGTGGTGTCCCGGTCGGGCTGGTCCAGCGCGCCCGCTGGCACGACTACCCCGAGGAGGTCGCCGCGATCGCGCCGATCCTGACGCTCCCGGACGGTGCGCTGACCGTCGACTACCTCATCGGGCCGGTGGAGCTGACCGGGCGCGGGCTGGGCCCGCGGATCATCGCCGCCGCCGTCGCCGAGGGCTGGGAGCGCTACCCGGAGGCGACGGCGGTGGTCGTCCCGGTCGCGGCGGGCAACCGGGCGTCGTGCCGGGCGCTGGAGAAGGCCGGGTTCCGCCGGGTCGCGACCGGGGAGCTGCCCCCGGACAACCCGGCCGACCCCCCGCTGGCCCACGTGCACCGGCTCGACCGGCCCGCCCGTCTGGGATGATCCCCGCGTGCCTCCCGTGACCAGCGCCGGACTCCTGCTGCACCGGGCCGGGCCGGGCGGCCCGGAGGTGCTGCTCGGCCACATGGGTGGACCGTTCTGGGCCCGCAAGGACGAGCACGCCTGGTCGCTGCCCAAGGGCGAGCACGGCCCCGACGAGAGCCCGCTCGACGCCGCCCGCCGCGAGTTCACCGAGGAGATCGGCGCCCCGCCGCCCGACGGCGAGCCGGTCGGGCTCGGCACGGTCCGCCAGTCCCACAAGACCGTCACCGCCTTCGCGCTGGACGGGTCCGGCTTCACCGGCGCCGACGCCGTCGCCGACCGTCCCGACGACGGCAGCTGGGTCGAGATGGAGTGGCCGCCCCGCTCCGGGCGGACCCTCCGCTTCCCGGAGCTGGACCGCGCCGCGTGGTTCGACCTCGCCACCGCCCGGGAGAAGATCGTGAAGGGTCAGGTGCCGTTGCTGGACAGGTTGGCCGCGCTGCTCGGCGGGTAGTCGACCGCCATGGCGAGCAGCATCAAGGACGACGAGATGTACGAGCGTCTCCGCGAGGAGGGCAACTCCAAGGAGAAGTCCGCGCGGATCGCGAACGCCGCGGCCGCCGAAGGTCGCGACACCGTCGGCAGGCGCGGCGGCGAGCACGGCGACTACGAGGACCAGACCAAGGACCAGCTCTACGCCCAGGCGCAGAAGGTCGGCATCCCCGGCCGCTCGGACATGACCAAGGACGAGCTGATCCGGGCCCTGCGCGAGCACTGACATCATCGGGGCATGAGCCGCCGTCACGACCACGACGCCGGGGGCGACCCCGGGACCCTCGCCCGCAAGGCGGAGCTGCGCGAGGAGGTCTGGACCGCGCTGACCGAGCAGAAGGCCTCCCGGTTCCCGGGGGCGCGGAACCGGATCTCGAACTTCGTCGGCGCCGAGGCCGCGGCCCGGCGGCTGCGCGAGCTGGACGTGTGGCGCGCCGCCCGCACCGTGAAGTCCAACCCGGACTCCGCCCAGCTCCCGGTGCGCCGGTACGCGCTGGAGGACGGCAAGACCGTGTACATGGCCGTCCCGAGGCTGGCCGAGGACGACCCGTTCTTCCTGCTGGACCCCGACCACCTCGCCGACCCGCCCCACCGCGCCGTGTCGATCAAGAACGCCACGCGGTCGGCCCGCCGGGTCGCCGTCGACGAGCTGGAGCCGGTGGACCTCGTCGTCACAGGCTGTGTGGCCGTCGGCGCGGACGGGGCGCGGCTGGGCAAGGGCGGCGGGTTCGCCGACCTGGAGTTCGCGCTGGCCCGCGCGGCGGGACTGATCTCCGACGACACCCTCGTCGTCACCACCGTGCACGAGCTGCAGCTGCGCGACGCCGGCGTCATCCCGTGGGCGGACCACGACGCGCCGGTCGACCTGATCGTCACCCCGGACCGCGTCGTCGACTGCCGGGAGCACCGCCGGAACCGCCCCGAGGGCGGCATCGTGTGGGAGTCCCTCACCGAGGACAAGATCGCGGCCATCCCGCTGCTGGGACGGCTGCGCGAGGAGGCACGCGCATGAGGATCGTCTGCGAGCGCGGGGACATCACCGAGGCCCGGGTCGACGCCGTCGTCAACGCCGCCAACTCCGGCCTGCGCGGCGGGGGCGGCGTCGACGGCGCCATCCACCGGCGTGGCGGGCCCGCGATCCTCGCCGAGTGCGAGCGGCTGCGCGACGGCGACCTGCCCGACGGGCTCCCCACCGGACAGGCCGTCGCGACGACCGCCGGGGACCTGCCCGCCCGCTGGGTGATCCACACCGTCGGACCGGTGTACGCGCGGCGCGAGGACCGGTCGGCGCTGCTGGCGAGTGCCTACCGCGAGTCGCTGCGGGTCGCCGACGAGCTCGGCGCCCGGACCGTCGCGTTCCCCGCCGTCTCGGCCGGGATCTACGGGTGGCCGCTCGACGACGCCGCCCGGATCGCCGTCGCCACCGTCCGGGAGGTCGCCGAGGCGGGCACCGCGGTGACCGAGGTCCGGTTCGTCCTGTTCAGCGACGACGTCCTCGCCGCGTTCGAGACCGCCCTAGGCTGACCCCATGATCACCGTGAACGGCCACACCCCGCAGGTCCACGAGCAGGCCTGGGTGGCGCCCGGCGCCGTGCTCGCCGGCGAGGTGAGCGTCGGTGCGGAGACCGGGATCTGGTACACGTGCGTGATCCGGGCCGACTTCGCCCCGATCACCCTCGGCGCCCGCACCAACGTGCAGGACGGCTCCGTCCTGCACGCCGACCCCGGCTTCCCGGCGACCGTCGGCGACGGCGTCACCATCGGCCACCGCGCGGTCGTGCACGGCTGCACCGTCGAGGACGACGTGCTGATCGGCATGGGCGCGGTGCTCATGAACGGGGTGCACGTCGGCGCCGGGTCGCTGATCGCCGCGGGTGCGGTGCTCACCCAGGGCACGGTGGTGCCGCCCGGGTCGCTGGTCGCCGGGGTCCCGGGGAAGGTGCGTCGCGAGCTCGGCGAGGCCGAACGGAACTCGATCCCGCTGTCGGCCGCCGCCTACGTCCACCTGCTGGGCCTGCACCGCGACGCCAACGCCTGACCCAGCCGTCGCCGGCGCCCCGGATCCGGTCCCCCGGTCACCGGCCCGCCGGGCCACGCGCGGCCCCGCACACCGGCCGCGCGCCGGGTCGGAGAACGCGCGCCCGATCGAGGACGCGTTCTCAGGTCCGGCGCGCGTGAACCGGGCGCGGGACCGACGCGTGAACGGGGCGCGGGAGCAACGCGTCGCCCGGGGCGGGTGCGGGTGGGCCGGAGGGACGGCGTCAGCGGCCGGTCAGCCGGGCGGCGAGCGTCGCGACGCCGTCCCCGGTGAGCCGGTCCAGCACCGCCGGGCGCCCGCAGGCGGCCAGCAGCACGTCGACACCGTGTCCCCGGACCTCCGCGCCCTCGCCCCGCGCGAACCCGGCGTCGTCGGCGACGAACCGCAGGCCCGCCACCCGGCGCCGCGTGGTGAACGCGAGCGGGACCGTCCCGACCACGAAGTCGAGCGCGATGCGCACGTCGGCGGGGTCGGGGTCGAACGGCAGCCCGAGCGGGACGGTGACGTCGGCGGTGTGCACGATCGCGTCGGTCATCGGGCCCCGCGCCCCGATGCCGGGCGGGGCGAAGGAGCTGCCGGCCCGGTCGCGCAGGACCGCGACCAGCTCCTCGACCGGGCGGGTCGCGTCCCGCCGCGCGGCCCGGTCGACCGCCCGGTCCACGTTCCCGCGCGCCCGCAGCACCTGGACCAGGAACGACGGCACCGTCGTGGTCAGCGCGGACACCAGGTGCCCGGCGACGGTCCGCACGTCCCACCCGGCGCACAGGCTCGGCGCCGCGAGCTGCGCGGCGTCGAGTGAGGAGACGAGGTCGGCGAACCCGCGCCGGTACCGGGCGGACACCGCGACGACGGCGGCGTCGGGCAGGTCGGAGGTGGTCACGGCGGTGAGCCTAGGCAGGCCGGACCCGGCCGTGGAAGGCGCGGATGTGCGCCTCGATCCGGTCCGCGGCCAGCGCCCCATCGCCGTCGGCGATGGCCGTGTGGATCTCCCGGTGCTCGGCCCGCAGCCGCTCGCGCAGCGCGGGCCAGTCCCCCTGGGCCTGCATCGCGTCGAGCAGCATCCCGCGCACCGACTCCCGGATCGCCCGGGTCAGCTCCCCCACCAGGCGGTTCCCGGCCGCCGCGGCGATCGCGACGTGGAAGGCGATGTCGGCGTCGCTGAAGGCGGCCGGGTCGAGGTCGTCGTCCATGACGTCCAGCGCGGCCGTCCACTCCAGCAGGTCCGACGCCGAGCGCCGGCGCGCGGCCAGCCCGGCGGAGAACCGTTCGAACATGACCCGGGCATCGGTGACGTCGTCCACCGGGAACGAGTCGACCGCCAGGTGCAGGGCCAGTACCCGGCCGAGTGCCCGCGCCGGGGCCGGCACGACGACCGTCCCGGAGTCCGCGCCGGTGCCCACCTGCGAGCGGATCACGCCCTGGGCCTGCAGCACCCGCAGCGCCTCGCGGACCGCCTGGCGGGACGCACCCAGCGTCGCGGCGAGCTCGCGCTCCGGGGGCAGCCGGTCCCCCGGGCGCCACTCGCCACTCGTCAGGCGCTCCTCGACGTGGGCGAGCACCATCTCGTGGGCGGCGGGAACACGCACGTCGTCCTCCTGCTTGTGTGTGGTCCGACCATACCGCTACCTTGGTCCGACCACACCCTCCGTCCCACCACTTCACCGGAGGCGCCATGCCGATCTCCCGGCCCCGCGTCGGCCTCATGGTCACGTGTCTCAACGACGCCCTGTTCCCGGACACCGGCAAGGCCGTCGTGTCCCTGCTGCGCCGCCTCGGCGTCGACGTCGAGTTCCCCGCCGCGCAGACCTGCTGCGGGCAGCCGATGGTCAACACCGGCTACCTCGACGAGGCCGTCCCACTCGTCCGCAACCATCTCGACGCCTTCGCCGGGTACGACGCGATCCTCGCCCCGTCCGGGTCGTGCGCGGGCTCGGTGCGCCACCAGCACGGCCTGGTCGCGCGCCGCTCCGGCGACCCGGGCCTGGTCCGCGGCGTCGAGTCGGCACCGCCGGTGTACGAGCTGAGCGAGTACCTGGTCGACGTGCTCGGCGTCGTCGACGTCGGGGCCTACTTCCCGCACCGCGTCACCTACCACCCGACCTGCCACTCGCTGCGGATGATGGGGGTCGGCGACCGGCCGACCCGGCTGCTGCGCGCGGTCCGCGGGCTCACCCTGCTCGACCTGCCGGGCTCGGGAGAGTGCTGCGGCTTCGGCGGGACGTTCGCGGTGAAGAACTCCGAGACCTCGATCGCGATGGGCAACGACAAGGCCCGCCACGTCCGCTCGACCGGCGCGGAGGTGCTCGTCGCCGGGGACAACTCCTGCCTGATGCACGTGGGCGGGCTGCTGTCGCGGCAGCGGTCGGGGATGCGGGTCATGCACCTGGCCGAGGTGCTGGCGCAGACCGAGCCCGTGGTCGAGCGGCGCACCGAGCGGGCCGCGGACCCGACGAGCGTCGGCAGCGCGGTCCCGGACGCGACGACGGAGGCGGCCCGATGAGCGGCACGTTCCTCGGCACACCGGCGTTCCCGGCGGCGGCGCGCGCCGCGCTGGAGGACTCCCAGCTGCGCCGCAACCTGGCCCACGCCACGTCCACCATCCGCACCAAGCGCGGGAACGTCGTCGGCGAGGTCGACGACTGGGAGCAGCTGCGCCTGGCCGGTGAGGCCATCAAGAACCGGGTGCTGCGGCACCTGCCCGACTACCTGGAGCAGCTGGAACGGTCGCTGACGGCGGCCGGGGCCACCGTGCACTGGGCACGCGACGCGGCCGAGGCGAACGCGGTCGTCGTCGACATCGCGCGGCGGCACGGCACCGACGAGGTCGTCAAGGTCAAGTCGATGGCCACCCAGGAGATCGACCTGAACTCGGCGCTGGAGGCCGCGGGCATCCACGCCTGGGAGACCGACCTCGCCGAGCTGATCGTGCAGCTCGGCGACGACCTGCCCAGCCACATCCTGGTCCCGGCGATCCACCGCAACCGCGCGGAGATCCGGGAGATCTTCCTGCGCGAGATGGGCCGCGCCGGGCGCGCCGCCCCGGCGGACCTGACCGACGAGCCCAAGCGCCTGGCCGCCGCGGCCCGGGAGCACCTGCGGGAGAAGTTCCTGCGGGCGAAGGTGGCGGTGTCGGGGGCGAACTTCGCCGTCGCCGAGACCGGGACGCTCACCGTCGTCGAGTCCGAGGGCAACGGGCGGATGTGCCTGACCCTGCCCGAGGTGCTGGTGTCGGTGGTCGGGATCGAGAAGGTCCTGCCGACCTTCCAGGACCTGGACGTGATGCTGCAGCTGCTCCCCCGGTCCTCGACCGGGGAGCGGATGAACCCCTACACCTCCACCTGGACCGGGGTCACCCCCGGCGACGGGCCGCAGGAGGTGCACGTGGTGCTGCTGGACAACGGCCGCACCGACGTCCTGGCCGACCCGACCGGGCGGCAGGCGCTGCGCTGCATCCGCTGCTCGGCCTGCCTGAACGTGTGCCCGGTCTACGAGCGCACCGGCGGGCACGCCTACGGCTCGGTCTACCCGGGCCCGATCGGCGCGATCCTCACCCCGCAGCTGCGGGGGGTGGGCACCGACCCGCAGACCGACTCGCTGCCGTACGCCTCCAGCCTGTGCGGGGCGTGTTTCGAGGTCTGCCCGGTCCGCATCGACATCCCCGAGGTGCTGGTGCACCTGCGCGCCGAGGTCGTCGACGCCCACAAGCGGGCGAGCCGGGTGCCGTCGGTGCAGGACGTCGCGATGAGGGCGGCGTCGTGGACGCTGTCCTCGGCCGCGCGCACCGGCGCCGCGGAACGTGTCGCCGGGATCGGCGGGAAGCTGGCCGGACGGCTGGGCCGCACCGCGCCCGGCGGGCGCAGCATCCTCGGCGCGGTGCCCGGCCCGGCGAGCGCCTGGTCGGACTCGCGCGACGTGCCGGTACCGGCTGCCGAGTCCTTCCGGGAGTGGTGGACCAGGACCGACGGCGGGCGGAGCCGGAGCGACGACACCGACGGCGGGCGGAAGAACGGGGACGGGGCATGAGCGCACGCGAGGCGATCCTGGCGAAGGCCCGGCGGGCACTGGCCGACGTGCCCGATGTCGAGCCGGTGCTCGACGTCGAGGTGGTCCGGCCGGTCCCCGACCGGTCGCTGCCGCACGCGCAGGTCGTCGACCTGTTCGACGAGCGGGTCGCGGACTACCGCGCCGTCGTCGAGCGGGCGACTCCGGACACGGCGGCGGCGCGGGTCGCCGGCGCCCTGGCCGGCCGGTCCCCGCTCGCGGGCTCCGGCCCGCTGCGGATCCTGGTGCCGCCGGGCTTCCCGGCCGGCCTGGTGCCCGGCGACGTCGAGGTCGTCCCGGACGGGCCGGACGTCGCGGTGTCGGAGCTGGACCGCTGCGACGGCGTGCTGTCGACGGCCGCGATCGGCATCGCCGAGACCGGCACGATCATCCTCGACCACGGTCCGGGCCAGGGCCGGCGCGCCGCGACGCTGGTCCCCGACCTGCACGTCTGCGTGATCCGCGCCGACCAGGTCGTGGCCGGGGTGCCGGAGGCAGTGGCGGCGCTGGACCCGGCGCGGCCGCACACCTGGATCAGCGGGCCGAGCGCGACCAGCGACATCGAGCTGGACCGGGTCGAGGGTGTGCACGGGCCGCGGACACTGCACGTGGTGATCGTCGGCTGAGCCCGGGGCCGGGTTCAGCCGGCCATCCGGGCGGCGACCCGGTCGCGCAGCCAGCGGTGCGCGGGGTCGGTGTCCCAGCGGCGGTGCCACAGCATCCCGAGCGCGACCCGTGGCAGGTCGAGCGGGATCGGGTGGACGCGCAGCCCGGCGGGCCCGGCGACGACCGCGGCCGCGTCGGACGGCACGAGCGCCAGGACGTCGGCGCTGCCCGCGAGCAGGATCGCGGTGCCGATCGCGGGCACGGTCGCCAGCACGTCGCGGCGCAGACCGAGGTCGGCGAGGCGTTCGTCGACGACGCTGTGCGCCCGACCCCGCCGGGAGACGGTGACGTGCGGCAGCGCGACGAACTCCGCGAGCGTCAGCCGGTCGCCGACGGGTGCGGCCGGCCGGACGAGCGCGGCGAACAGGTGCGCGGCGACCGTCCGCACCCGGATGTCCGACGGCGGCGCCGCGGGCAGCGCGCCAACCTCCAGGTCGACGCGGTCGCGCAGGTCCGCCGGGTCCTCGTCGCCCTCCGGGACGAACCGGAAGCGGACCCGCGGTGCCTCCCGGGCCGCCGCGGCGGCGAGCGCGGGGGCGAGGACGACGCCGCTCTCGTCGCTGCCGCGCACGACGAACACCCGCTCCAGCGCGGCGAGCTCCGGCGGCGCGGGGCGGGTGAGCACGTCGGCCGCGCCGAGCAGGGCCTGTTCGGCGCGCGGGGCGAGCTCGCGCCCGAGCGCGGTCGGGACGAGGCCCCGCCCCGCCGGGACCAGCAGCGGGTCGCCCAGCACCCGGCGCAGCCGGCCCAGGGTGCGGCTCATCGCCGACGGCGAGACGTCCAGCTCCGCGGCCGCGCCGGTGACGCTGCCGGTGCGGAGCAGGGCGTCCAGCGCGGGCAGCAGGTTCAGGTCCGGGAGTTGCACGGGACGCAATCCTAGGCTGAGCAATCGGAACTGGTGCTCAACCATTGCACCATGCACCCTTGCGTCGTGCAGACATCCCCGATCCCCCGGCGGCTCGCGGCCCTCGTCGCGGGCTGCTTCGTGATGGAGAACCTCGACGTCACGATCGTGACGACCTCGGCCGAGCCGCTGGCCCGCGCCCTCGGCACCACGCCGTCGTCGGTGGGGCTGGTGGTCGCGGCCTACCTGGTGGCGCTCGCCGTCGCCCTGCCGCCCGGTGGCTGGCTGACCGGCCGGTTCGGGCCGCGGTGGGTGCTCACGGCCGCGATCGCGGTGTTCACGCTGGCGTCGGTGGGGTGCGCGAGCAGCGGGACGCTCGCCGAGCTCGTCGGGTGGCGGGTGGTGCAGGGGGTCGGCGCGGCGATGATGGTGCCGGTCGGGCGACTGATGCTGCTCGACGGCGTCGCCAAGCGCGACGTGCCGCGGCTGATGGCGTGGATCGTCTGGCCGGGGCTGGCGGCGCCGGTGGTGGCACCGCTGCTGGGGGCGCTGCTCACCACGTACGCGAGCTGGCACTGGATGTTCCTGATCAACGTGCCGATCGGGGTCCTCGGCCTGGTGCTGGCGCTGCGCTGGGTGCCGGACACCCCCGGTCGCGGGGCGGGGCCGCTGGACGTGCCGGGACTGGTGCTGTGCGCGGCCGGGCTGGGCGGGCTGGTGTCGTCCTCGGCGCTGGTCGACCACGGCCTGCCGGTCGCGGCGGGCGTCGCGGTGGCGGCGGGCGCGGTGGTGCTGGCCGTCGCCGGACGGCACCTGCTGCGGACCGCGCACCCGCTGGTGGACGTGCGGGTGCTGCGGGTCCGGACGTTCCGGGCGTCCTCGGTCGGCGGCGCGCTGTTCTGGGCGGTCGTGACGGCGGTGCCGTTCCTGCTGCCGCTGCTGTTCCAGCAGGTGTTCGGCTGGAGCGCGACGACGGCGGGTGCGGTCGTGGTCGCGGTGTTCGCGGGCAACATCGCGGCCAAGCCGGCGACGACGGCGCTGATCCGCCGGTTCGGGCTGCGGACGATGGCCGCCACCGCGGCGGTCGCGGTCGCCGCGACCCTGGCGGTCGCCGCCACCTGGTCGCCGGACGCCGGGATCGTGGCCGTCGTCGTGGTGTGCGCGCTGAGCGGGGCGGCCCGGTCGGTGGGCCTGACGATGTACTCGATCCTGCCCTTCACCGACGTGACCGGTCCCGAGCTGCGGCACGCGAACACCCTGGCCGCGGTGGTGCAGCAGACGTCGATGGGGCTCGGGGTCGCGCTGGCCTCCGCGGTGCTGGCCGGGGCCGCCGCGCTCACCAGTGACGCGCCGGCCGCGTTCCGGGTGACCTTCGCGGTGTTCGCGATACTGGCGCTGGTGGTGGCACTGAACGTGCTGCGGCTGCCCCGCGGGGCGGGCGACGCCGTCCGGAGCTAGGCGTCGCCGAGCGTCCGCACCACCACCGTCGCGATGTCCTCGGCCGAGCGCGCGGCCGGGCCCGTGGGGAGCACCATGTGGCTGACGGTGAGCCGGGCGGCGGTCTGGGCGGCGAGCCGGACGTCCTGCTCGCGAGCCTCGGGCCGGACCCGGCGCAGGTAGCCCGCGGACCGCTCGGCCGCGGCCGCGATGATCGGGCCGGAGTCGGTGCCGAACGCGGACGGGACCGCCGCGTCGCCGCTGAGCAGGGCCTTGATCAGCGGGTTCTCCCCCGCCTCGGTGAGGGCGGCGTCGGCCGCGGCGACCCAGGCCGCGTACAGGTCGGGCTCGCCGTCGAGGGCGGCCTCGATCCGGTCGAGGAACCGGTCGGTGGCGCGCAGCACCAGGGCCGCGGCGAGGCCGTCCCGGTCGCCGAACTCGCTGTAGAGGGTCTGCCTGCTGACCCCGACCCGGCGGGCGAGCTCGGGCATCGACGGTCGTTCCCCCGCGACCGCGAGGCGTTCGGCGACGTCGAGGACCTCACCGCGCAGCTCGTCGCGGGCCCGCCGCGCCATCGTCCGCCGCTCGCTCATGGCCGACATCATGACACGGCCCGTCCATCGCCTGGACAGTTCTGCCGAATGTGTCTAACTTCGGCGGGGACACCGACGTCGACGCCCGAGGAGCAGGCCCGTGAAGCTGGTGCAGCAGGCGCGTGAGCGCTGGTCGTCCGTCCTGACCCTGCCCGCGCCCGACCGGCTCGACGACGCGCTGCTGGCCACCGGCGCCCAGGGCCGCCGCCCCGCACCGTTCGGCCCGGCACCGCACGGCCTGGCCGAGGTCCCCGGCGACGACGGCATGCCGCTGCTCGGCCACGCGCTGGCCTACGTCCGGTTCGGGCACCGCTTCACCCGCGCCCGCACCGAGGCGCTCGGCCCGGTGTGGTGGATGCGGTCCCCGGCAGGCCGGGCGATCGTCGTGACCGGCCCGGCCGCCACCCGGGAGGTACTCACCAACCGGGACAAGGCGTTCTCCCAGGAGGGGTGGCGTGCGACGGTCGACGCGTTCTTCCACCGCGGCCTGATGCTGCTCGACTTCGACGAGCACCGCGCACACCGGCGCATCATGCAGGAGGCGTTCACCGCGGACCGCATCTCCAGCTACGTCGCCGCGACCACCCCGGTCGTGCGCGAGGTGCTGCCGACCTGGCCGGAGCGGCTGCGGCTCTACCCGGCGCTCAAGCGGCTCACCCTGGACGTGGCGCAGGCGGTGTTCATGGACGCCCGCTCCGGGCCGGAGGCCGAGGCGGTGAACCGGGCGTTCGTCGACTGCGTCCGGGCCGCGAACTCCTTCGTCCGCAAGGACCTGCCCGGCACCCGGTGGCGGCGCGGGCTGCGCGGACGGGTGGTGCTGGAGAACTGGTTCCGGGAGAACCTGGCGGCCAAGCGCGCGGGCGGGGGCACCGACCTGTTCTCCGCGCTGTGCCACGCCCGCACCGACGACGGCGAGACGTTCTCCGACGACGACGTCGTCAACCACATGATCTTCCTGATGATGGCCGCGCACGACACCTCGACCACCACGACGGCGTCGGCGGCGCACCACCTCGCGCGCAACCCCGTCTGGCAGGAGCGCTGCCGCGCCGAGTCCGACGCGCTCGCCGAGCGGATCGGGGACCGCGCCCCGACCGTGGCCGAGCTGCGCGAGCTGACCTCGCTGGACCTGGTGATCCGGGAGGCCCTGCGGCTCGACGCGCCGGTACCGCTGGTCATGCGGACGGCGGTGAAGGACACCACGGTCGCCGGGCACCACGTGCCGGCGGCGACGCGGGTCGTCGTCGCACAGGCGGTGAACCACTACGACCGGTCCTGCTGGACCGACCCGGAGCGCTTCGACCCCGAGCGGTTCGGCCCGGACCGGCGCGAGGACCGCTCCGACCGCGACGCGTGGATCCCGTTCGGCGGCGGCGTGCACAAGTGCATCGGGCTGCACTTCGGGACCCTCGAGGTCACCGCGATCCTGCACGAGATGCTGCGCCGCTACCGGTGGAGCGTCGAGCCCTCCTACCGGCTGCGCTGGGACAACACCTCGCTGCCGGTGCCGGTGGGCGGCATCCCGGTGCGGCTCACCCCGCGCTGACGGCCCACTCGTCGCAGGCGATCCGCACGGCCAGCTCCAGCAGCGCGACGGCCGCGCCGTGCAGCCGCTCCCCCACCGCGCGGTCCGCCTCGCCCGCGGCGACCCGCGCCCAGGTGCCCTCCAGCACCACGCCCAGCTTGAACGCGGCCAGCCCCGCGTACCAGGTGATGCCGGTGGTGTCGCGGCCGCCGGCGTCGGCGTAGGCGGCGACGAGCTCGGCCCGGGTGGGGAGCCCGCCGTGCCCGGCTAGCTCGGTCCCGGCGCCGAACCCGACGGGGTCGACCGGCCAGGTGACCAGCAGCCAGCCGAGGTCGAGCAGCGGATCGCCGACGGTGCACATCTCCCAGTCGACGAGCGCGGCCACCCGCGGCCGGGTCCGGTCCAGCAGCACGTTGTTCAGGTGCAGGTCCCCGTGCG
The DNA here is from genome assembly GCF_020496245.1 of Pseudonocardia sp. ICBG601. Lineage (NCBI taxonomy): Bacteria > Bacillati > Actinomycetota > Actinomycetes > Pseudonocardiales > Pseudonocardiaceae > Pseudonocardia > Pseudonocardia sp. ICBG601. Next base: position 92,594 of record NZ_JAHLJA010000152.1, read on the forward strand.
CGACGCCCGGTTCCGGCTCGGGCGGCCGGTGCCGGGTCAGCCAGTCCGCGGCGACGGCCACGTCGGGCAGGTCGCCCGGGTCGTAGCCGGGCACCTCGGAGTAGGACGCGAGCTGCTCGGTCCAGCGCGGCACCTGCCGTTCCAGGAACGGGCCGGGGCGGCGCAGCCCGTCGAGCCCGACGGCGGCCGGGTCGAGACGTCCCAGCCGGGCCGCGGCCCGGGCCACGTCGAGCACCGCTCCGTGCCGCAGCGCCGGGGTCGCGGCCTGCTCGGGCGAGACCCGCTCGCCGGGGTTGACGCCGTCCACGTCGGACATCAGGTAGAACGGCCTGCCGAGCACCTCGGCGTCGGTGCAGGCGGCGACGAGCTCCGGGTGCGGCACGTCGGTGCCGCGCAGCGCGCCGAGCACGGTGATCTCGCGGGCGAGGGTGCGGGCCGACCCCGGCCGCGGGTGCACCGGCGGGGAGCGCAGGACCAGCGGCCTGCCGTCGACGACGGTGCGCAGCACCACGTTCTGGGTGCCGCCGCCGACCGGTTCCAGCTCGCCGGACCAGTCGCCGAGGCCCTGCTCGCGCAGCCAGGACCCGAGCGCGGCCCGGTCGACGACGTCGGCCGGGGACCTCACGTCGACCACGCCATCCCGCCGTCGACCTTGATCGTCGCGCCGGTGGTGTAGCCGGCGTCCGGGCCGGTCAGGTAGAGGATCGCGCCGACGACCTCGGCGACCTCCCCCACCCGTCCGGCGGGGACGGTGCCGGCGATCTGCGAGCGGAACTCCTCGGTCCAGTGCTCGGCGATGTCGGTCCGGACCGGACCGGGCATCACCGTGTTGACCCGCACCGACGGCGCGTAGGCGCGGGCGAGCCCGACGGTCAGGGCGTTGAGCCCGGCCTTGGCCAGCGCGTAGGGCAGCTCGCCGGGGCCGGGCATGACCGCCGCGACCGAGGAGACGTTCACGATCGCGCCGCCGCCCGCCGCGGCCATGAGCTCCCCGCAGCGGGCCCCGAGCCGGTAGGCGCCGCGCAGGTTCACCGCGAGGACCTTGTCGAACAGCTCCTCGGTGACCTCGGTGAGCGACCCGTAGAGCGGGGACATGCCGGCGTTGTTGACCAGCACGTCGATCCGGCCGTACTCGGCGAGCACCCGGTCCACCAGCGCGTCGCAGTCCGCCCAGCGGCCCACGTGGCAGCCGACACCCAGCGCGGGCGTGCCGTGCTCCGCGGTCAGCTGGGCGGCCAGCGCGGTGCACGCCTCGGCCCTGCGGCTGGCGACGACGACCGTGTCGCCGCGGGCCGCGTACGCCGCGCACGCCGCCCGCCCGATCCCCCGGCTCCCGCCGGTGACGACGACGACCCGGCCTCCGTCGCTCGACGCGCTCATCTCAGGACGCCCCGGAGCCCCCGGCGTTCCACTCGCGATCCTTGCGGTCCTCGGACTCGGTGCGCTCCTTGGCGATCTCCAGCGCGCGGGCCGCGGTGGCCTTGTCCGGGTACGGGCCGAGCCGGTCGGCCGACCGGCAGCCGTCGGCGGTCTCCACGGTGCCGTGCTTGAGGCAGTAGAACCATTGCTCGTCGCTCATGGGACCACCCTGGCACCGATCCACCCCGCCTGTCTCCCGCCGCGCCGGTCCGGCGATGGCAGGCTGGGGGCATGGCACTGGTGCTCGGGGTGGACTCCTCCACCCAGTCCTGCAAGGTCGTCGTCCGCGACGCCGACACCGGCGAGCTCGTCCGTTCCGGGCGCGCCGCGCACCCGGACGGCACGGAGATCGCGCCCCGGATCTGGTGGGAGGCGCTGCAGGCCGCGATCGACGACGCGGGCGGCCTCGACGGCGTCGCGGCGCTGTCGGTCGCGGGCCAGCAGCACGGCATGGTCTGCCTCGACGACCGCGGCGAGGTCGTCCGCGACGCGCTGCTGTGGAACGACACCCGCTCGGCCGCCGCCGCCCGTGAGCTCGTCGACGAGTTCGGCGCGCAGCGGTGGGCGGAGACGACCGGCGTCGTGCCGGTCGCCTCGATCACCCTGGCCAAGCTGCGCTGGCTCGCCGGGAACGAGCCCGGCCACGCCGCCCGCACCGCGGCGGTGTGCCTGCCGCACGACTGGCTGACCTGGAAGTTCCGCGGTGGCGGGGTCCCCGGCGGCGCGGGTCTCGACGAGCTGGTCACCGACCGGTCCGACGCCTCGGGCACCGGCTGGTTCGACGGCGTCGACTACCGCCCCGAGCTGCTGGAACGCTTCTTCGGGTCGACGCCGGTGCTGCCGCGGCTGCTCGGCCCGGCGGAGTCCGTCGACGGGCCGGGCGGGATCCGGGTCGGCGCCGGGGCGGGCGACAACGCGGCCGCCGGGCTGGGTGTCGACGCCGGCGACGACGTCGTCGTCTCGCTGGGCACCTCCGGCACGGTGTTCGCCCGCTCGGAGCGCCGCGCCCAGGACCCGTCCGGGATCGTCGCCGGGTTCTCCGACGCCACCGGCGCCTACCTCCCGCTGGTGTGCACGCTCAACGCCTCCCGGGTGCTGGACGCGACCCGGCGGCTCCTCGGCGTGGACCACGACGAGCTGGGCCGCCTCGCGCTGGCCGCCGAGCCGGGCGCGGGCGGCCTGGTCGTGGTGCCCTACCTGGAGGGCGAGCGGACCCCGAACCTGCCCGACGCGACCGGCGCGCTGCACGGGTGGACGCTGGCGTCGGGGACCCGGGAGAACCTGGCCCGGGCCGCGGTCGAGGGCATGCTGTCCGCGCAGCGGGTCGGGCTGGAGGCGCTGCGCGAGCAGGGCGTCACCGTGTCCGGGGTGACCCTGGTCGGCGGGGCGGCCCGCTCCGAGGCGGTCTGCCGGATCGCCGCCCAGGTGTTCGAGGTGCCGGTGCGGGTGCCCGAGCCCGGCGAGTACGTGGCCGACGGCGCCGCCCGCCAGGCCGCGTGGGCGCTGCACGGCGGCGCGACGCCGCCGTCGTGGAGCGCCGGTGCCGAACCGGCACGCTACGAGGCCGACCCGGCCCCGGCGGCGTGGGAGCGCTACCGCGAGGCGGCGGGGGCCTTCCTGGACCGGGTCGCGGGATGACCACCGAGGGCCCGAAGCGGCTCCTGGTCCTCGGCAAGATCACCGACATCCTGGACGCGTTCACCCTGCAGCGCCCGGTGCTCGGGCTGGGCGAGATCCAGCAGGCGACCGGCATCCCGACCTCGACGGTGCAGCGGCTGGTGTCCAACATGGTCGCCGAGGGGCTGCTGGACCGGGTCGGGGACCGGGTCCGGATCGGGATCCGGATGGCCTACTGGGCCGGGGCCGCGGCCCGCGGAGTGGACCTGCTGGAGCTGGCCGGGCCGCTGCTGCGCGAGCTGCGCGACACCACCGGGGAGACCGCGTCGCTGTTCCGGGCCGAGGGCAGGCACCGGGTGTGCGTCGCCGTCGCCGAGACGCGGCACGCGCTACGCCGGGAGATGCACGTCGGGCGGATCGTGCCGCTGCACACCGGCTCGGCCGGGCGGGTGCTGCTGGCCTGGGCCCCCGAGCGGGCCGAGCACGTGCTGTCCGGCCCCCTGGAGCCGCTGACCGACCGGACCGTGACCAGCCCGGAGCGGCTGCGGGAGCTGGTGGCCGACACCCGTCGCGACGGGTTCGCGATCACCGTCGCCGAGCGCGACGACGGCGGCTCCGGGCTGTCCGTGCCGGTGTTCGACCACGCCGGGGAGGTGACCGCGGCGCTCACCGTCAGCGGGCCGACCATCCGGTTCGGCCGCTCGGAGTGCGAGAAGTGCGTGGACCTGCTGGTCGGGGCCGCGGAGCGGCTGACCCGCACCCTCGGCGGGCGCCCGCCGGGCTGACCCGGCGGGCGCGGGCCGGGCGGTTCAGCCGCGCGGCCCCGCCGTCCACGGGAAGGCCTCGGCCTTCGAGCGGACCCCGCGCGCGGTCGCCGAGCGCATCGGCTCCCCCAGCTCGGCGAGCAGGTCCTCCGACCAGGTCACGAGCTCGGCCAGCACCGCGGGGGTCAGCCAGTCCGGGCGCAGCGCGAACAGCAGGTCCTCGCTGGCGGTGTTGCCGCTGGCGCCGGGCGCGAACGGGCACCCGCCCAGTCCGCCCAGCGCGCCGTCGAGGACGGTCGCACCGTTCTGCACCGCGGCGAGCGCGTTCGCGACGCCCTGGCCCCAGGTGTCGTGGCCGTGGAAGGCGACGCGACGGCCGTCGGCGACCGCGGCGACGCGCCCGACCAGCGACCCGACCTCGGCCGGGTTCGCCTGCCCGAGGGTGTCGCAGACGACGACGTCGCAGGAGCCCGCGGTGCGCGGGTCGGCGACGATCTCGACCACCCGGTCCGGGTCGACGGGCCCGTCGAACGGGCAGGTGAACGCCGTCGCGAGGCACAGCTGGATGCGTCCGCCCGCGGCGCGCGCGTACTCGACGGCCTGCGGCATCGCGTCGAGGGAGACGGCGGTGTCACGGCCGATGTTGGCGTTGTTGTGCGCGTCGGACACCGAGAAGCAGTACTGGACGTTGCGGGCCCCGGCGGCCACCGCCTTCTGCACGTGCCGCGGCGTCGCCACCCACACCCAGCAGCGCTCCAGCTCCTCCGGCGTCAGCGCGGCGACGACGTCGAGGGTGTCGGCCAGCGGCGGCACCAGGTCGCCGCGGGCCAGCGACCCGATCTCCAGCTCCGGCACGCCCGCACCGAGCAGCGCGCGGACCAGCCCGACCTTGCGGTCGGTGGGCAGCGGCTTGCCGGTGAGCTGGAGCCCGTCGCGCAGCGTGACATCCCGCAGGACGACCCCGTCGGTGCTCATGCGTCCTCCCCCGATGCGGCCCGGATCGTGTCCGGGGTGTACCCGAGCAGCCCGCCGAGTACGTCGGCGGTGTCGGCGCCCAGGTCCGGCCCGACCGAGCGGACCGGGACCGAGCGGCCGTCGAGCACCGGCACGATGCCGGGGAACCCGACCCGGGCGGGCTCGTCGCCGCCGGTGTCGACGTCGAAGTACTGGACCATGTCGCGGGCCCGGAACTGCTCGTCGGCGACGATGTCGGCGGCGGAGTGGATCGGCCCGGCCGGGACGCCGGCCTCCTCCAGCTTCGCGAGGACCTCGTCGCGGGGCAGCGAGCGGGTCCAGGTCTCGATGGCGCCGTCGAGCTCGTCGCGGCGCGCCCAGCGGCCCGCGTTGGAGGCCAGCTCCGGGTCGCCACCCAGGTCCGCGCGGCCGATGACGGTCATGAACCGGCCGTAGATGGAGTCGCCGTTGCCGGCGATGACGACGCTGCCCCCGTCCGCGCAGACGTAGGCGTTGGACGGGGCGATGCCCTCCATCCGCCCGCCGACGCGGCGCCGCTCGACGCCGTAGGCGAGGTGGTCGGGGACGAGCGACTCCATCATCGAGAACACGGCCTCGTTGAGCGCGACGTCCATGCAGCGCCGGTCCAGCGCGGGCCGGTCGGTGCGGCTCTCGCGCTGGTAGAGGCCCATCATCGCGGAGAACGCGCCGTAGAGCCCGGCGATCGAGTCCCCGATCGACACCCCGGTCCGCGACGGCGGCCGGTCGGCCTCCCCGACGAGCGCGCGCAGCCCGCCCATCGCCTCGGCGACGGCGGCGAACCCCGGCCGCGACGACAGCGGCCCGGTCTGCCCGAACGCCGAGATCCGCACGAGCACGACGTCGGGGTTGACGGCGTCGAGCTCGGCCGGGCCCAGCCCCCACTTCTCCAGCGTGCCGGGCCGGAAGTTCTCCAGCACCACGTCGGAGCGGGCGGCCAGGTCCAGCACGGCCTGCTTCCCCACGGCCGAACGCATGTCGAGGGTGATGGAGCGCTTGTTGCGGTTCAGCGTCCGGTACAGCATCGAGGTGTCCCCGGCGTAGAGCCGCCAGTTGCGGATCTCGTCGCCCGTGCCGGGGCGCTCGACCTTGATCACCTCGGCGCCGAAGTCGGCGAGCAGGCGTCCGGCGGTGGGGGCGGCGATGTAGTTGCCGAGCTCGAGCACCCGGACCCCGGACAGTGGAAGTTGCGACACGACTCTCCCTAGACGACGAGCGACAGCGGCAGGATCACCAGGATCGCGACGACGGAGGCGATGGAGACCCCGACCGAGCAGGTCTTGAGCGTCCCGCGCACGGACTGTCCGAGCAGCGACTGCAGCAGCCAGAACGTGTTCGAGGTGACGTGGATGGCGAACAGCGCCCCGGCACCGGCGGCAAGCGCGATCAGCACCGGGGCCAGGCCGATCACCGGGGCGACCGGGGCGAGCACGCCGGCCGCGGTGATCGCCGAGATCGTCACCGACCCGATCGCGACGTGCAGCACGGCGGCGATCAGCCACACCATCAGCAGCGGGGCGGCGGTGCTGGCGGAGAAGAAGCGGCCGAGGATCTCGCCCAGCCCGGCGTCGGAGATCGTGGTGGCGAGCGAGCCGCCGACGCCGGTGAGGATGAGGATCTGCCCGCTCTCGCGGAACCCGTCGGAGACCGCGGACTCGACCATGCCGCGCCCGTGAGCGACGCCGACGACGGCGGTGGTCCCGATCAGCGCGAGCAGCAGCGCGATCACCGGCTCACCCAGGAACGCGATGACGGGGTGGGTGATCCCGGCGGCGTCGAGGACGGCGCCCGCGGCGATGAGCAGCAGGCCCACCAGCAGCGGCCCGAACAACAGGGCCAGCGGCAGCTCGCGACGCGCGGTGCCGGACACCGCGGTGCCGACGGCGGCCGGGACCGTGCCCCCGCCGTCCGGGGAACCCGCACCGGCGGGCCGTCCCCCGGCGCTCCCGGCGTCGGGTGCGGCGTCGGGTGCGGCGCTGTCCGGCGAGTGGGCCTCCGCACCGGCGGGCACGCCCGCGGCGACCGGCTCCTGCTCGTCGCGGGCCGGGTCCCACCAGCCGCGGCGCAGCAGCACGGACATGATCCCGGTCGCGATCAGCACGGTCGGCACCACGACGACCAGCCCCAGGATCAGCATCTGACCCAGCGGCACCCCGAGCACACCGGCGAGCGCGACCGCGCCGACACCGGGGACCATGAACACGATCCCGCACTCCAGGCCGATCGCGAGCGCCGTCGCCATCCGCGGCAGCCCCTTGTCCCCGATGCGCGGGGCGATCCGGCGGGCCAGCGGCGCGGAGATGACCAGCAGCACGTCGACGAAGATCGACTGGAGTGCGGTGGAGACGGTGACGGCGGTGGCGTAGGGCATCCCGCGCGGGCCGCAGGCCGTCAGCAGCGCGGAGACCAGCCGTTCGATGGCGCCCGCGTGGTGCAGCATCGCGCCGGTCAGGACACCGAAGGCGATGAGCAGCCCGACGTCGGCCAGGATGTCGCCGAACCCGCCGGTGACCGCGTCGACCGTCCCCGTCACCCCCAGGCCGGCGGTCAGGCCCAGGTAGACGGCGCCGATCACGAGGGAGATCACCGGGTTGAGCCGGAACCTCACGATCAGCACGACGACGGCGAGCACGGCGACGGCCGTGTTCACCACGATGACGGTGTCCGACACGATGGTCCCCCTGGGCATCGACGACAGTGTCGTACCCACATCATGAACACAGACCCACCATGCGGGCAACCCCGCAGGTCAGGTCGCGGCCAGCGCCCCGCCGAACCCGATCAGCGCGACCCCGGCGACGACGTCACCGGCGCGGCGCACGCGGCGCCGGGTGAAGAAGGCCCGCGCCCGGTGCACGGCGAGGACCAGGCCCACCCCGTAGACGCCGCCGAGCACCGCCACCGACAGCGCCAGCAGCAGCGCGTCGGCGGTGGTCGTCACCCCGGGCACGAGGAACTGCGGCAGCACCGACAGGTACATGACCAGCACCTTCGGGTTGGTGATGTTCGAGCCGAAGCCGACCAGGAACGACCGCCGCACCGGCACCCGCGGACCGCCGTCGGGGACCACGGGGTAGTCCCCGCGGCGCGCGGCCCGCAGCGCCTGCACCCCGAGCACGCAGAGGTAGACCACCCCGGCCCAGCGGATCACGGTGAACGCGGTGTGCGAGCTCGCGACGAGCACACCGAGCCCGAACGCCGCGGCGCTGCCCTGCAGGGCGTTGCCGGTGAACACCCCGGCCAGCGTCGACAGCCCGCCCGCGCGCCCGCCGACCAGCGAGGCGCGCAGCATCACGAAGGTGTCCGGGCCGGGCATCAGCACCAGCCCGACGACGATCAACAGATAGGCACCGTAGGACGTCCAGCTCACGAGGGGCCATCGTAGGCTGCTGCCCCGTGAGATCCCGCCGGCGCCGCACGTCCCGGGAGGCGTCCCCGCTCCCGACGGTCGACGGCCTCGCGCCGGCCCGCGTCCGCACCCCGGCGACCGGCGGGTGGGCGACGATGCGCGACCACCTCGTCGACCGGTTCCCGCACGTCGCGGAGCGGATCGACGCGCGGCTGGCCGCCGGGGAGATCGTGACCGCGGCCGGCCCGGTCACCCCGGCCACGCCGTACACGCCGTCGACGACGCTGTGGCTCTACCGCGACGAGCCCGACGAGGTACCGGTGCCGTTCGGGCTGCCGGTGCTGCACGCCGACGACGACGTGGTCGTCGTCGACAAGCCACACCTGCTCGCGACGATCCCGCGGGGCAGCCACGTCCGCCAGACCGTGCTGGTGCGGCTGCGCCACGAGCTGGGGCTGCCCGCGCTCAGCCCGGCGCACCGGCTCGACCGCGCCACCGCGGGGATCCTGCTGCTGGTGGTGCGGCCCGAGCTGCGCGGCGCCTACCAGACGTTGTTCGCCCGCGGCCGGGTCGTGAAGACCTACGAGGCGCTCGCCCGGTTCGACCCGGACCTGGAGCTGCCGCGCACCGAGGTGTCGCGGATCGTGAAGCGCCCCGGGGTGTTCGCCGCCGTCACCGAGGACGGCGAGCCGAACGCCGAGACCCGCGTCGAGCTCGCCGGGGTGCGGGGCGATCTGGCCCGCTACCGGCTGACCCCGCGCACCGGGCGGACCCACCAGCTGCGGGTGCACCTGAACGGGCTGGGCGTGCCGATCCTCGGCGACGACGTCTACCCCGAGCTGCACCGGCGGGCACCGGAGGACTTCACCCGCCCGCTGCAGCTGCTCTCGCGCGCCCTGGAGTTCGACGACCCGGTGACCGGGGCGCGGCGGCGCTTCGTCAGCGGCCGCACCCTGCAGGCGTGGGACGACCCGGACGGCTGGGCCGCCGGGACGCCGCACGAACGGTGATCAGCCGACGCTGCGGTTGTCGCCGTCGTCGAGGTGGTGGCCGTTGCGGTGCCCGCCGGGCACCGGCGCACCGTTGACGGCGCCGTTGCGCGCACCACCGGCCGGTCCGTGCGGGCCGTGGTCCTCCGCGGCGCGGTGGCGGCCCTCGCGCAGACCCCGCTGGTAGCTGGCCAGCCGGTTGCGCACCCGGTCGGGCTGGCGCTCCCGCGACCCGGTCGGCGCGACGCCGTTCGGGGTGTCCCGCCACGACGGCGGCACCATCGCCTGCCCGGGAAGGCGCTGCGGCAGGCCCTGCGCGGTGGTCGGCAGGTCGACGACCCGGTCGGCCCGGATCCGGGCGGCGTCGAACTCGGCGTCGCCCGCGGTGCGCCAGTTGTCGTTCGGCGTGACCGGGAGCGCCGTCGTCTCGGTCGATCCCGGCTCACGGAACCAGGCCGAGGCGACCGCCGCGAAGATCGGCGTGTCGTCCGCGTCGTCCACGGGCACCGGCACCTCCGAGTCGAACGGTCCGAACAGCTCCACCGGTGGGGTCGTCCCCGCCGCACCGGTGACGGGAAGTGCCTCGGTGGCCGGGGGGTCCTCCGGCGCGGGCGGCGGTGGCGGGGCGCCGTTGCGCGCCGGGCCCGTGGCCGGCGACGGCGGCCCGTACGGCGGGCGCGGGCCCGAGCCGGGACCGGCCGGGCCGGGGGCGTGCGGACGGGCAGCCGGGGCACCGGAGCCGGCGAAGGGGGCCGCGGCCGCGATCCCGCCGGCCGGGCGGGGGGCACGGCGGGGCAGCCCGGCGGGGGCCGCGGGCTCGTCCCGTTCGGGAGCGACCGGCGGCCAGCTGCGCCCGGGCTCCGCCACCGGGGTCTCGCGGGGCGGCCACGGCACGTCCGCCGCCGCGGCCGGTGCGGGGGCGGGGGCGGCGTCCGGTGCCGGGCGGCGCAGCGACGCCGTCGTCCCGGTCCCGGCCTGCTCGACGGGCTCGGCCGGCTGCGGCTCCGCGGCGGGCGCCGCGGACTCGGAGCGGCCACCGCCGAGGACCGAGGACGGCAGGTGGAGCACGGCGATCGGGGCGATCGCGGAGTTCCCGGCGGGAGCGCGGACGCCGAGCCGGGCGCCGATGGCGCGGGCCAGCCGCGCGGCCACGTGCAGGCCGATCTCCTGCGGGGCGACCGGGCCGCCGGGGGTCGCCGAGCCCAGCGCCCGGTCCAGCTCCTCGACCGGGGTGCGGTGCCGCGGCGGCTGGGTCCCCTGGAGCTCGACGACGATCCCGCCGTCGGGACCCCAGCGGGTCAGCAACTCGATGCGCTCCCCGGCCGGGGTGGCGCTCGCGGCGTGGGCGAGCAGCTCGGCCAGGATCTGGCCCAGGACGGGCTCGGCGGTCGCGTCGACCGAGACGCTCGGGGTCGGCGGGACGATCGTGCGCGAGGCCGCCTCGCTCGCGGAGACGACGGTGTTGAGCGCCTGCCCGAGCGGGGTCGGCGGGGCGGCGAGCCGGGGCCCGCGGGGGGCGCCGGCGAGGACGAGGATGTGGTCGCCGTCGCGGGCCCCGCGGCGGGCGGCCGCGGCCAGCTCGGCGAGGTCGGCCAGCGCACCCGGGCGCAGCTCACCGGCACGCAGGCGTTCGGTCAGCAGTTGCTGGCGCTCCGAACGGGCCCGCAGCCGGTGCGCGATCGCGGCGAGCACCGCGTCCCCGGCCGAGGCACCCGCCGGGCCGGACGGGTTGGGCGGCGGGTCGTCTCGCGCCACGCGATCGTCCTCCGAACCGTTCGGACGGCGCCCGGGGTCGGACGCCACGTCAGTACCCGCTCGGGTAGCGGGCGGGACGGTTGCGAAGCCTACTCGTCGGTCCGCCCAGCGCTCGCTCTGATGCGGTGGGCGGTGGATCGTGGACGGGCGGGCGGCGCGCCCCCGCCGGCGGGTCACCAGGGGTGCCCGGACGGACACGACGGGCGGCCGGACGGCCGCGCCGGAGGGGTCCTCACTCGAACCGCGACGGGTCCCCCGCACCGTGCCGCACGATCTCCGGCTCGTCGCCGGACAGGTCGACGACGGTGGTCGGCTCGGTGCCGCAGTCCCCGGAGTCGATGACCGCGTCGACCTGGTTCTCCAGCTCCTCCTTGATCTCCCAGCCCTGCGTCATCGGCTCGTCGTGGCCGGGCAGCAGCAGCGTCGAGGACAGCAGCGGCTCCCCCAGCTCGGCCAGCAGCGCCTGGGTGGTGGCGTGGTCGGGGATGCGCACGCCGACGGTCTTCTTCTTCGGGTGCAGCAGCTGCTTGGGCACCTCCTTGGTGGCCGGGAGGATGAAGGTGTAGCTGCCCGGGGTGGACGCCTTCACCGCGCGGAACACGGCGTTGGAGATCTGCACGAACTGCCCGAGCTGCGCGAACTCCGCGCACACGAGGGTGAAGTGGTGCCGGTCGTCGAGCTTGCGGATCTGCCGGATCCGCTCCAGGCCGTCGCGGTTGCCCAGCGAGCAGCCCAGCGCGAAGCACGAGTCGGTCGGGTAGGCGATCAGGCCGCCGGACCGCACGAGGTCCACGACCTGTCCGATGCTGCGCGGCTGCGGGTTCTGCGGGTGCACGTCGAAGTACCGGGCCATCGCGCGAACGTACCGGCTCGGCGGCCCACCCGGGGGGATCGACGACCGGGCGGTCGCGGTGCGGCGGGAAACCGTTGCCCGCGACGCGCGGAGGGGGCCAGGATGCGATCCATGCACGTCGTGGAATACCGGCCGGAACGGCACGAGTTCGCCTGGACCTTCGGTGGCGTGCCCCCGGTGCGCCGGGTCGCGCCCGGGACCTGCCTGCGGCTGTGGACCGAGGACGCGTTCTCCGGGCGGCTCACGTCCACCTCGGACCGTCCGAGCGCGGTGCTCGACATGAGCGAGGTGAACCCGCAGACCGGGCCGTTCCACGTGGAGGGCGCCGAGCCGGGCGACACCCTGGCCATCCACCTCGTGGAGCTGACCCCGGCCCGGGACTGGGGTGCCTCCACCCTGATCCCGCTGTTCGGGGCGCTGTCGACGACCGACCGCACCGCGCTGCTGCACGAGCCGCTGCCCGAGCGGACCTGGATCTACCAGCTCGACCGGGCCGCGGGGACGGTGCTGTTCGAGGCGACGAGCGCGGACCTGCGCCTGGAGCTGCCGTGCAACCCGATGCTCGGCACCGTCGGCGTTGCCCCGCCCGGGCGGGAGGTGCGCAGCTCGCTGGTGCCCGACGTGTTCGGCGGGAACATGGACACCCCGGAGATGCGCGCCGGGGCCACCTGCTACCTGCAGGTCAACGTGCCCGGCGCGCTGTTCTCGGTCGGCGACGGCCACTACCGCCAGGGCGAGGGCGAGAGCTGCGGCACGGCCGTCGAGGGCGCGATGGACGTCGTGCTGATCGTCGAGCTGATCAAGAACGCCCCGGTCCCGGCGTGGCCGCGGATCGAGACCGACACCCACTACGTCGTCGTCGGGTCCTCCCGTCCGCTGGAGGACGCGTGGCGGGCAAGCCAGGTCGGGATGATCGCCTGGCTGGGCGAGCTGTACGGGCTGGACCGGCTGGACGCCTATCAGCTGCTCACCCAGGCCGCGGAGTCGCCGCTGGCCAACGTCGTCGACACCAACTACAGCGCCGTCACCAAGATCGCGAAGGCGCTGCTCCCGGCCGCCGCGGCCTACGGCGGCGTCCACCGTCACCTGCGCGAGCAGGCCCGCTCCCTGTAAGAGAGGCCCTTTCCATGGACATGCTGCTGAACGGTCGTGTCGTGCTCGTGACCGGAGGGTCGCGCGGGATCGGGCGTGCGGTCGTCGCCGGGCTGGCGGCGGAGGGCGCGCGGGTCGCGTTCTGCGCCCGCGACGCCGACGGGGTCGCCGCGGCCGAGCAGGAGCTGCGCGCCGCGGGCGCCGGCGAGGTCGCCGGGACCGCGGTCGACGTCGCCGACGGCGACGCGCTGGCCGGCTGGGTCGCCGCCTCCGCCGAGCGCTTCGGCGCCGTCGACGCGGTCGTCGCGAACGTCTCGGCGCTCGCGATCGGCCCGGGCGAGCAGAACTGGCGCTCGAGCTTCGAGGTCGACCTGCTGCACACGGTGCGCCTGGTGGAGGCCGCCCTGCCGCACCTGGAGCGCAGCGACGCCGCCTCGGTCACCGCGGTGTCCAGCGTGTCCGGCCGCGAGATCGACTTCGCCGACGGCTCCTACGGCGTCATGAAGGCCGCGCTGGTGCACTACGTCTCCGGCCTGGCGTTCGACCTCGCGCCGAAGGGCATCCGGGCCAACGCCGTCTCCCCCGGCAACGTCTACTTCCCCGGCGGGGTGTGGGCGAACGTCGAGCAGCACGACCCCGCGCTGTACGCGCACGCCATGGGGCTCAACCCGACCGGCCGGATGGGTACCCCGGAGGAGACCGCCTACGCGGTGGTCTCGCTGGTCAGCCCGCGGGCGAGCCGGATCAGCGGCACCAACCTGGTCGTCGACGGGGCGCTGACCCGCGGGGTGCAGCTCTGAGCGGTCCCGGCGGCGGCCGGACGATCTCCGGGAACCGGACAGTCCATCCCGAACCGGTCCCGGGTTAGGGTCACCTCACCTGACCGAAGGAGATCGTCCGTGACGCCGCCCCGGGCCGCGGTGGCCCTCGCCGCCCTGCTCACCCTGTTCCTCGCCGCGTGCTCCGCGCCCGGTGCGGGCCCCACCGACTCCGGGGAGACCCGCACGGTCGCCACCGCACGCGGCGAGGTCACCGTCCCGGCCGCGCCGCAGCGGGTCGTCGTGCTGGAGCCGGTGCAGCTCGACACCACCGTCGCCCTCGACGCCCCGCCGGTCGGGGCCGGGGTCCTGTCCGAGGGCACCGGGGTGCCCGCCTACCTCGGCGACGCCGGTGCGCAGGTGACGGTCGTCGGGACCGTCGCCGAGCCCGACCTGGAGCGGATCGCGGCCCAGCGGCCCGACCTGATCCTGGGCACCGAGTCCCGGCACGCCGCGCTGTACGACCGGCTGACCGCGATCGCGCCGACGGCGTTCATGGCCTCGCAGGCCGACCCGTGGCAGGACAACGTCCGCTTCGTCGGCCGGGCGCTCGGCCGCGAGGCCGACACCGAGCAGCTGCTCACGCGCTACCGGGACCGCTGCGCCGAGGTGGCGCGTACCCACGACACGGCCGGGCGGACCGCGCAGATGATCCGCCCCCGCGACGGTCTGCTCACCCTGTACGGGCCGACGTCGTTCGCGGGCAGCACCCTGGAGTGCGCCGGGTTCACCATCCCGCCCCGGGACTGGGAGAACTCGATCTCGGTGGACCTGTCCCCCGAGCTGGTCCAGCAGGCCCGCGCCGACGAGGTGTTCCTGACCGCGACCGACCCGGCGTCGCCGTCGGCGGTGCCGCCGGCCGTCCAGGCGGTGCGCGCGCAGGTCTTCCCGCGGCTGCACCCGGTCGACCAGTCGGTCTGGATCACCGGGGTTGGGCCGCTCGGCGGGCAGAAGGTGCTCGACGACATCGAGCGGACGCTGGGCCGGTGAGCCCCCTGTCGGCCTCGCCGAACGTCCTGTTCGCCGCCCGGGTGCTCGCCGTCGGCGTGCCCTCCCCCGGGTTCCGGCGGATCGTCCTGGGCGGTCCGCAGCTGGCGCGGTTCGCCCCGCACGGCCGGGACCAGCGGGTCAAGCTGCTGGTCCCGCCGGACGACGGCTATCCCGCCTCGCTCACCTCGGGCCTGCTGGAACGCGAGTGGCGGGCCCGGCTGCGGGAGCTGCCCGCCGACACGCGGCCGGTGCTGCGCAGCTACACCCCGGCCGCGGTCCGGCCGGGGCGCGGTGAGGTCGACCTCGACGTGTTCCGCCACTCCCGGCCGGGCCCGGCGAGCGCGTGGGCCGCGGCCGCCCGCCCCGGCGACGCCGTCCTGCTCTCCGGGCCGGACGTGCGGCGCGGCAACCCCGGCCACGGTGTGCAGTGGGACCCGGGCCCCGCCACCGAGGTGCTGATCACCGGCGACGAGACCGCGCTGCCCGCCGTGCGCGGCATCCTCGCCGCGCTCCCGCCGCACCACCGGGGCCGGGTGCTGGTCGAGGTCGGCGACCCGGCCGACGCCGTCGGGCTCACCGACGCGCATCCGGGCGTGACGGTGGAGGTCTGCCGTCGGCCCGGGCGCCCGCTGCTCGACGCCGTCGCCGACTGGGCCGGCGCCCACGGTGGGGCGGCCGCCCGCCTCGGCGAGCACTTCTACGCCTGGAACGCCACCGAGAGCACCCGGGTGGCGCGGGTGCGGGCGCTGCTGCACGAGGCGGGCGTCGCCCCGGACCGGGTCCACGCGCAGGGCTACTGGCACGACCGGCCCCGTCCCGCTGCCCGCTGATCACCCGGCCGTCATCCGGGCGTGGCTCTGCGGACATGACCGGCGCGCAGCGTTGCCACACGTGGACGAGACCCCGGTCGAGCCTCAGGCCGACGCCCCCGACACCCTGATCCCGCACCCCGCCGCGGCCGACCCCGGGCACTTCCGGGTCGACGACTCCGACGACGACGACCCGACCCTCGTCGACCCCGAGGGCAGCCCGGTCGACACCTGGCGCCAGGGCTACCCCTACGACGACCGGCTGTCCCGCCTGGAGTACGAGCGCCAGAAGCGGCTGCTGCAGATCGAGCTGCTGAAGCTGCAGAACTGGGTCAAGGACACCGGCAACCGGATCGTCGTGCTGTTCGAGGGCCGCGACGCCGCGGGCAAGGGCGGGACGATCAAGCGGTTCACCGAGCACCTCAACCCCCGCGGCTGCCGGGTGGTGGCGCTGGAGAAGCCGACCGAGCGCGAGGCCGGCCAGTGGTACTTCCAGCGCTACGTGCAGCATCTGCCCTCGGCCGGGGAGATCGTGCTGTTCGACCGGTCCTGGTACAACCGGGCCGGCGTCGAGCGGGTCATGGGCTTCACCGACCCCCGCTCCTACATGGAGTTCCTGCGGGCCACCCCGGAGCTGGAGCGGATGCTCGTCCGGTCCGGGGTCCACCTGGTGAAGCTGTGGTTCTCGGTGTCGCGCGACGAGCAGCGCACCCGCTTCCTGATCCGCCAGGTCGACCCGGTGCGCCAGTGGAAGCTGTCCCCGATGGACCTCGCCTCGCTGGACAAGTGGGAGGCCTACACCGAGGCCAAGGAGGCGATGTTCTTCTACACCGACACCAAGGACGCGCCCTGGACGGTGATCAAGAGCAACGACAAGAAGCGCGCACGGCTCGAGGCGATGCGCCACGTCCTGGGCCTGTTCGACTACCCCGGCAAGGACACCGGGGTGGCTACCCCGCCGGACCGGCTGATCGTCGGACCCGCCGCGGAGATGTTCGAGCAGGACGAGGGCCCGAACCGCTTCCCGCCGCTGACCGACAAGCACCACTGACCCGCGGGGCCGGTGCTCAGGCGGGCTCGGCCACCAGCGTCATGGTCAGCGAGTGGCCGACGCCCAGGCCGGGGCCCGCGGCCCGTTCGAGTCCGAGCAGGGTCCCGGCGAGCCGGTCGGCGTCGGCCTCGGCGAGCGGCCCCGCCCCCCGGTACGGCTCCAGGGCACCGTTCCAGCGGTCGGCGAACCCGCGCAGCCAGGACAGCAGCTCCTCCGGTGCGCCCCCGGTCGCGGGGGTGAACCGGAGGTCGTCGGGGTCGACCCGGGACGGGTCGCGGACCAGGTCGTTCACCAGGGTCCGGAAGCGCGGCACCGCCGGGTGGAAGGTGCCGGTGGCGGTGTGCCGTCCGACCAGGACCGACCGGTCGACGGCGGTGCGCGACACCAGCCGCGCGCCGCTGCCGGCCAGCGCGGCGTCGACGGTCGCGTCGAGCTCGGCGCGGCCGTAGAAGGTCATCGGCTCGGCGATCGCCCCGCCGCCGCCGGCGAAGAAGCTCATCGCGTAGTCCCAGCGCTCGGTGCCCCAGCGGGGCTGCCACTCCACCGAGTACCGGCCGAGGACGTCGACGACGACCGCGGCGCGCCGCCCCCGGGCCGCGACGGCCGTCAGCACCGACCCCAGCGCGGCGACGAACTCGTCACGGGTGAGGTGGGAGTACGGCACCCCGCAGGACAGGTAGAGGTCGAACGCGCCGTCGGGCAGCGCGTCGCGCACGTCGCCGAGCACGAACGACGCCGACGGCGAGCCGACGGTGTCCCGCGCGGTGGCGACCATCTCCGGGTCGACGTCGAGACCGACGTAGCGCAGCCGGTCCTCCGCGACGATCGGGGCGGCGTCCGGTGCCGGGCGGGTGAGGAGGGCGAACCCGTCGGCGGTGCCGGACCCGACGTCGAGCACGGCGACCGGGGCTCCGGGCCGCAGGTGCAGCGCGGCCAGCGCACCCGCGATGACCCGCCGGGTGACGGGCTCCTCGGAGCCGACCTTGACGGGGTCCCGTCGCGACGGGGACAGGTAGTGGGCGCTCGCGCCGCGGTAGGACGGGGCCTGCTCGGAACGGCTCACCGTTCCTTCCTACACCGAGAAGATCATTCTCGGCTCACCGCGGGCGGCCGGGGTCGGGCCGGCCGCCCGCGGGAGGTCAGCGGGGACGCCTCAGGCGAGATCGTCCAGCTCGCCGTTCCTGATCGAGGTCAGGAAGGCGGCCATCTCGGTCGCCGGGAAGGCGAGGACGGTGCCGTGCGGGTCCCGCGAGTTGCGGACGGCCACGGTTCCACCGGTCACGACGGCGAGCTCGACGCAGTTGCCCTGGTAGCCGCTGCGCACGCTCTTGCGCCACGCCAGCGAATCGATCGCCGCGGGGCCGCTCAGGTGCATCTGTTCCATGCGAATGCTCACCTCATCTGCACGTGCATTCTCCGTTGCGGAAAAGCTAGCAGGGGGCAAGCGGTTCGGTCGTGCAAAACAGGACGGACGCGCCCGGCGGTCGTCCGGCCGCGCCCGGGTGCTCCGCACCGGCCGTGGGCGGTCGGCATCGGACGGTGTCCCCCGCTGCCGGGGACACCGGTGCCGTTCGTCGCCCGGGAGCGACGTCGCCGCAGGTCAGCGCTCGGCGCGCAGCTTGCTCAGGGCCTGTTTGGTCTGCTCCGGGCTGAGCGCGTCGACGGTGAGCCGGTCCATCGACCGGCCGTAGCGCTCGACGTCGGCCCGCTTGTCCAGATAGGAGGACCCGGTCATCTCCTCGAGGTAGACCAGGTCGGGCAGCTCGGGCTCGGCGAAACGCAGCATGGTGAAGGCGTGCTCGGCGCCGTAGCCGGACAGGTCCCAGGGCAGCAGCTGGACGATGACGTTCGGCAGCGACGACAGCTCGACCAGGTGGTCGAGCTGGGCGCGGAAGACCGCCTCCCCGCCGACCGGCCGGTGCAGCACGGCCTCGTCGAGCACGGTCCAGAAGGTCGGGGCGTCCTTGCGGTGCAGCACGCGCTGGCGCCGCAGCCGCACCTCCAGGCGCTTCTCGACGTCGGCCCGCTCGGCGGGCGGCAGGTCGGTGTGACCGCCGCTGACGACCGCGCGGGCGTACTCCTCGGTCTGCAGCAGGCCGGGGACGAACAGGAGCTCGTAGGACGAGATCCGCGACGCCGAGGCCTCCAGACCCACGAAGTCCTCGAACCAGCCGGGGACGACGTCGTTGTAGCGGGCCCACCAGCCGCTGGAGTTGCTCTCCTCCGCCATCGACAGGACCTGGTCGCGCTCGGGGCCCTCGGCGACGCCGTACATCGTCAGCAGGTCGGCCACGTCGCGCTGCTTGAACCCGACCTTGCCGGACTCCAGCCTGCTCATCTTCGAGTCCGAGCCGCGGATCGCGTACGCCGCGTCGGTCCGGGAGATGCCCGCGCGCTCCCGCAGCCGGCGCAGGTGGGAGCCGAGGACGATGCGCCGCGCGGTCGGGCCGCGGTCGGCACCGGGCGGGGTGGGGCTGTTCGGGCTGGGGACCACCGGGACGGGCTCCTGCGGGTTGCGGGGACTGCCGATCGGGTGACCCAGCCTACACAACGGTTCCGCAGGTCGTCAGCGGTCTCGATCACGGGCCACTTCCGGACGGTGACGGTGCGTGCCCGTCGGGCCGGTCCGCTACGGTGACCGCACCGGTGATCGGCGCCACGACGGGCGCCGTCCGGGCACCGACCGACGACCCGGCGCGACGGCGCCGACGACGCAGTGAGGACTCCGCCGATGGCCCAGCCGACCGAGGGTCGCGCTCCCGCGTACATCGACACGACCAAGGCCAGCATCGCCCGGGTCTACGACTACGCGCTCGGCGGGAAGGACAACTACGAGGTCGACCGGGAGACCATCGAACGGGTCCGGCAGGTGGCCCCCGAGGTCAACATGCTCGCGATCGACAACCGGGCGTTCCTGATCCGGGCGGCGCGCTTCGTCGCCACCCAGACCTCCATCACCCAGTACCTGGACTGCGGCTCCGGCCTGCCGACCGCGGAGAACACCCACCAGGTGGTCCAGCGGCTGCAGCCCGAGGCCCGGGTCGCCTACGTCGACAACGACCCGACCGTCATCGCGCACGGCCAGGCGCTGCTGGAGGACAACGAGTTCACCCGCTTCTCCGCCGCGGACATCCGCGAGCCGGAGACGGTGCTGGCCGACCCGACGGTCCAGGGCTTCCTCGACCTCGACCAGCCGCTCGCGCTGTTCCAGATCGGCACCATCCACCACTTCGACGACGCCGTGGACCCGCAGGCGATCATGGCGCGCTACATCGAGCGGCTCGCCCCCGGCAGCGTCGTCGCGATCGCGCACTTCTTCGACCCGGAGAACGCCGACAGCGAGCTGGCCCGGCGGATGGAGCAGGTCTTCGTCCACAGCCCGATGGGCAGTGGCCGGTTCCGCACGCACGCCGAGATCAGCGGCCTGTTCCCCGGCCTCGAGCTGGTCGACCCGGGCATCGTCCCCTGCTACCGGTGGTGGCCCGACGGCCCGCAGCTGCGCACCGAGGACCCGGTGCAGCGCTGCATCGTCGGCGGGGTCGGCATCAAGCGATGAGTTCGCGGGGCCGCCGCGGTCGGAACGGGTGAGACCCACCGACCCCGGGAGGCCCCCGTGCCCGTCACCCTGGACCGCACCGCCGCGCTCCTGCACGACGCCGTCGACGCCGGGCGCGTCCCGGGGCTGGTCGCCGCCGTTGACGACCCCCGGCACGGCACCGGGGTGCACGTCCTCGGCGACGACGGCGCCGGACACCCGCTGCGCCGCGACACGGTCGTGCGGATCGCCTCGATCACCAAGCCGGTCGTCGCGGTCGCCGCGCTCGCGCTCGTCGAGGACGGGATGCTGGAGCTCGACGGGCCGGTCGCGGCCTGGCTCCCGGAGCTGGCCGCGCCGCGGGTGCTGCGCCACGAGGCCGCCGAGCTCGACGACACCGTCCCCGCGCACCGGCCGATCACCCTGTACGACCTGCTGACCTACCGGTGCGGGATCGGGATGCTCCCCCGCTCCGGCGCCGACCTGCCCGTGCAGCGCGCCACCGCCGGGCTCGGCAGCGACGGGCCGCCCGGGTCCTACCCGCTGCCCGACCCCGACACCTGGACCGCACGGCTCGCCGCGGTGCCGCTCGTCGCGCAGCCGGGATCGCGCTGGCTCTACCAGACCAGCGGCGACCTGCTCGGCGTCCTGCTCGCCCGCCGCTGCGGGACCGACCTGCAGACCGTGCTGGCCGAGCGGGTGTTCACCCCGCTCGGCATGCGCGACACCGGCTTCTCGGTGCCCGTCGCCGACCGGGACCGGTTCGTCCCGCTCCTGACCGCCGCACCCGGCGGGGGCTTCACCGTGACCGACCCGGTCGACGGCGCGTGGGCGGCCCCGCCGGTGTTCCCGTCCGGGGGCGGCGGCCTGGTCTCCACCCTGGACGACCTGCTCGCGTTCACCCGGGCCCTGCGCGGGGGCGGCAGCCCGGTCCTGTCCCCCGGCGCCGTCGCCGAGCTGACCACCGACCGGCTGAGCGCCGCGCAGCGGGCCGGTGCCGCCCCGTTCCTCGACGACGGCTGCGGCTGGGGCCTGGGCCTGACCGTCGAGGACGGCGGCCGCTACGGCTGGGACGGCGGCCTGGGCACCGCCTGGCGGTCCGACCCGGCCACCGGGGTGATCTCGCTGCTCCTGACCCAGGTCATGTGGTCCGGGCCCGAGGGGCCCGCACTCGTGCACTCCTTCCGCGCCGCGGCGCACTCCTGAGAGGACCCACCATGGACTGGACGCTCGAGGTCGTCGTGCTGCCGGTGTCGGATCTCGACGCCGCGGTCGCCTTCTACCGCGACCGGGTCGGCTTCGACCTGGACCACGACACCCGCACCGAGCACATGCACGTCGCCCAGCTGACGCCGCGGGGCTCGGGCTGCTCGATCGTCGTCGGCTCGCTGCCGGCGCAGAACGAGATGGCGCCGGGCTCGATGCGCGGGCTGCAGCTCTGCGTCGCCGACGCCCGGGCCGCGCGCGACGAGCTGGTCGGGCGCGGGGTGGAGTGCAGCGAGGTGACGGTGCTCGACGAGCGCGACGGCGGCACCTTCTTCGGCTTCGCCGACCCCGACGGCAACACCTGGGCGGTGCAGGAGCTGCGGGTCCGCGGTGACCGGCCGCTGATCCCGGAGTCGGCGCGGGGCCGCTTCGGCGGCTGAGTACACCCGGTCACAGCGATTGCGTGACGGTCCCCGGGGGCGCATACTCGTCGTAATTCAACACCAGTTGAAATGAGGTGGGTGTGATGTCGGAGCGGACGACGTGCTGCGTGGTCGGGGGCGGCCCGGCCGGGATGATGCTGGGGCTGCTGCTGGCCCGGGCCGGGGTCGAGGTGACCGTGCTGGAGAAGCACGGCGACTTCCTGCGGGACTTCCGCGGGGACACCGTGCACCCCACCACCCTGGACCTGCTCGACGACCTGGGGCTGGGCGAGCGGTTCGCCGCGCTGCCGCAGAGCCGGGTCGACGAGGTCGTGATCCCCGACGAGCGGGGCGGCGCCCAGCGGGTCGGGAACCTGTCGCTGCTGCGCCGGGTCGGGGTCCGCCACCCCTACATCGCGCTCGTCCCGCAGTGGGACCTGCTGAACCTGCTCGCCGAGGTCGCCGCCGACGAGCCCGCCTTCCACCTGCGGCTCGACACCCGGGCCACGTCGCTGGTCCGGGAGAACGGACGGGTCGTCGGCGTCCGGTACGCGACGACGACCGCGCCCGGTGCGGAGACCACCGGCGAGATCCGGGCCGACCTCACCGTCGCCTGCGACGGCAGGCACTCGGTCCTGCGGGCCGGGTCCGGCCTGCCCGTGACCGAGTACGACGTCCCGTTCGACACCTGGTGGTTCCGGCTGCCGCGCCGCCCCGAGGAGCAGCGGGCCACCCTGCGCCCGCGGATCGGGAAGGGGCGCTTCGCGGTGGTCATCCCGCGCGAGGGCTACTACCAGATCGGCTACCTCGCCCCCAAGGGCGCCGACGCGCGGCTGCGCGCCGCGGGCGTCGAGTCGTTCCGGGCCGACATCGCCGAGCTGATGCCGGAGTACGCCGACCGGGTCGGCGAGATCGCGTCGATGGACGAGGTGAAGCACCTCGACGTGAAGCTCAACCGGCTGCGCCGCTGGCACGTCGACGGCCTGCTCTGCATCGGCGACGCCGCGCACGCGATGTCCCCGATCGGCGGCGTCGGGATCAACCTCGCGATCCAGGACGCGGTCGCCGCCGCGACCCTGCTCGCCGCCCCGTTGCAGCGGGGCACCCTCACCGAGCGGGACCTCGGCCGGGTCCGCAACCGCAGACTGCTCCCGACGGTGCTGGTCCAGGGCCTGCAGCGGATCATGCACCGCAACATCGCCGGCCCGGCGCTGGCGGGACGGCTCGACGGTCCCCCGGCTCCGCTGCTGCGGCTGATGCGCGCGGTCCCGGCCGCCCAGATCGTGCCCGCCTACCTGGTGGGCGTGGGCTTCCGGCCGGAGCGGGCCCCGGACTTCGCCCGTCGCGAGCCCGTCCCGGCCGGCTGAGCCGCGGCTAGGCTCGCCGGGTGCTGTCCCTGGACGCCCTCGACGTCGACCTGCTCGCCGCGCTGCGCGACCGGCCGCGGGCCGGGGTGCTGGAGCTCTCGCGCACGCTGCGGGTCGCCCGCGGGACGGTGCAGGCGCGGCTGGACCGGCTGGAACGTGCCGGGGTCGTCACCGGGTACGGCCCGGACGTCGACCTCCCGGCGGCCGGGTACGGCGTGCAGGCGTTCGTGACGCTGGAGATCGCGCAGGGCGAGCTGGGCGACGTCGCCGCCGAGCTCGCCGCGCTGCCCGCGGTCACCGAGGCGTACGCGACGACCGGCTCGTCGGACGTGCTGTGCCGGCTCGCGGCGTCGTCGCACGAGGACCTGCAGGACACCCTGCTCGCGCTCGGCCGCTCACCGCTGGTGGCCCGCTCCACCAGCGTGGTGGTGCTGTCCACCCTGGTCGCGCCGCGCTGGCGGCCGCTGCTGGAGCGCGACCACCGCGAGGGCCCGAGCCGGGCGCCCGCCTACCGGGACTGACCGGCCCCGTAGTTCGACGGTGCCGGCGCCGCGGCGGCCGGGGCACGATCCCCCCGTGTCGAGGACGGTGCTCGTGGTCGTGGTGGTGGCGGCGTTGCTGGTCGGGGCGGCGGGCCTCGTGTGGTGGTACGGCCCGGCCCGCCACGACCGCGTGCGTGAGCTCGCCCGGCAGGCGGCCGAGCGCGAGGCACCGGGAGCGCTGCGCGTGCTGTCGGTGCGGGGGCTCGGCGCCGTCGGTGGGTACGAGGTCACGGCCGCGGTCGTCGGCGACCCCGACGCGGTCGCGTCCTTCGCGACCGGCCCGGGCGGCGCCTGTCCACCCGGGTCGCGGTGCGCGCTCGCCGTCGGGCCCGCGGTGGCGCGGGCCCGGGCCGAGGCGGCGGAGCTGCGCAGCCTCACCAGGGCGCTCGACGGGTGCGGCGCCGACGTGGCGGGGATCCGCGAGCTGCGCCGGATCGACCGCCCCGGCGGCCCGGGCCCGGGTATCGACGACGCCGCGGGACTGGTCGCCGAGCTGACCGTCGTCGCCGGGCCGTCCACGGCCACCGACGGTGGCGCGGCGCTGCTGGCCCTCCTGGACCGGTGCGCCCTCGACGCCGCCCGGGCGCGCGCCGGCCTGGCGGGGATCGACCCGGACGGACCGGTCACGCTGTCGGTGCGGGTGCTCGACCCGGCCGACGCCGTCCGGCCCGGGCCGCCCGGTGCCGACCGGCCGCGGGCGCTGGTCCTGCGCGAGGCGGCCGAGGCCGCGGCCGCGCGGGTGCGGCACCGCACGACGGTGCGCGCGACCCGGCACGGCGTGCACGAGGGCGCGACGCTCGACTTCGGCCCGGCCGGGGAGACCGGCTACCGGGCGGCCGCCGAACGGGTGGCCGCCGCGTACCTCGCGGCGACGGGCGCCCCCTCCGCGAACACCCCGGCGCTGCACTCGTTCCGCCAGTACCTGCCGGGCTCGACCGACCGGGTCCGCGCCTACGTGTCGTTCCGCTCCCCCGGGCGCACCGCGCCGGGCGACGACCGGGTGGTCGCGGTCGACGTCGGCGCGGACGGCTCCGACCCGGTGGCGCTGCGGGTGCTCGACGCCCCGCAGCCGTGGCGGCTCCCGTTCGAGCCGGGCCTGCGGTGACGCAGCGGCCGGGTCAGCCGAGGTGGTGCGCCGCCCGGTGCGCGCCGAGCACGTCCAGGCCGAAGTCGGCCGACGGGTCGCGCCACACCGAGTGGGCGTGGTTGGCGTCGCGCTGGGTGTTGTCCCACTCGATGAGCAGGCGCGGGCCCTGGACCCGGTAGTAGCTCGGGGCGCCGTCCTCCAGCGGCCCCGCCCAGGCGAGGTGCACGGCGTCGAGCTCGGTGTCGTCGTCGTAGCGGGAGATCGGCTGCAGCGGCTCGGCGACCCGCTTCAGGTAGGTGCCCAGCAACGCGCGCAGCATCTCGCGGCCCCCGGCGTCCAGGTCGGACGCCGGCACGCCGGCCGGGGTGCGCGACAGCGCGACGGTCTCCTTCTGCGCGTCGGTGAACGCGGCCCGCTCCTCGATGGCCGCGCTCATGTCGTCGAGCTTGCGCTGCTGCTCGGGGTCGGCGAAGGACTCGGTGCGCCAGATCCCGGCCAGCGGGATCCAGTTGTCGCCCTCCTGCGGCTCGGTGCGGTTGGCGGCGACGAGGTCCGGTGGGGCCTTGTCCAGCAGCACCGCACGCTCGCGCAGCTCGGCGGGCAGCGAGCGGACGAGGTCGCGGGCGAGGTCCTCGACCCGTCCGAGCGGGCGGAGCACGGCGTCGCCGAGCAGCTCGGAGGTCGCCGGGTCGGCGCCCAGGAAGCACGGGGTCGAGGCGACCACGACGCCGTCGACGACCAGCATGTTGACCGAGACGTGGTGCCCGCCGAAGCGCCAGCCCCAGGTGCCGGTGTCCCCCGGCTCGCCGAAGACGCGCAGGTAATACATCTGCGGGTCCCGGCCGCGGGTCCGGTCGAACAGCGTCACGAAGCCCTCGGTGTGGTCGAGGACGTTCTCCAGCCCCATCACGGTCGCGACGGTGACGTAGGCGGCCCGCGACAGCCCGGACGCGACCAGCTTCATGGCGGCGCGCTGCTGCGGCGGGAGCTGGTCGTGGAAGGTGAGCCCGCCGTGGTCGGTGGGGGTGTAGAACCAGCGGCGGCGCTCGGCGTCGGCGTCGCCGTCACCGGTCGGGGCGTGCCCGACGGCGACCTCCCGCTGCGCCGGGTCGAGGGTGTCCAGCCAGGCCAGCGCGGCCCCGGCCATCGCGTCCGCCGTCTCCCGGGTGTCCGCCGCACCGATCATTCTGCCGACGGTAGCGACTGCGGGCAGACTCCACCGGGCGAGATGCGCCATACTCGTTGTGCACAACCGATCGAGCCGGAGGCAACGATGCCCACTCCCACCGACGACAACCGCGACCTGCTCACCGTGATCGCCCGGATGCGCGCGAAGCCGGGCAAGGAGGAGGAGCTGAAGGCGGAGCTCGAGAAGCTGATCGAGCCGACGTCGAAGGAGGACGGCTACGTCAACTACGACCTCCACCAGGGCTGGGACGACCCCGCGGTGTTCTTCTTCTACGAGAACTGGGAGTCCGAGGCGAAGCTCGACGCGCACCTGCAGACCCCGCACCTGGTGCACTTCGTCGGGATCATGGGCGACCTGCTCGACGGCGAGCTCGTGATCCAGAAGCTGCGCCGCATCGCCTGAGCTCAGCTCCGCCGGTACCCGGCCGCCAGCTCCGCGAAGGCGGCCGGGTCCACCAGCGACGTCGTGTCGCCGGGCTCGCGCCCGGCGGTCACGTCGAGCAGCAGCCGTCGCATGATCTTGCCCGAGCGGGTCTTCGGCAGCTCCGCGACGAGCACGACCTCGCGGGGCCGGGCGACCGGCCCCATCTCGCGCGCCACGTGCGCCCGCAGCTGCGCCGCGAGGCCCTCGGTCGGGCCGTCGGTGACCGTCACGAACGCGACGACGGCCTGCCCGGTCGTCGCGTCCGGTGCCCCGACCACGCCCGCCTCGGCGACCCGCGGGTGCGACACCAGCGCCGACTCCAGCTCGATCGAGCCGAGCCGGTGCCCGGAGACGTTCATGACGTCGTCGATCCGGCCCTGCAGCGTCACGTACCCGTGCTCGTCGACGACGGCGCCGTCGCCCGCCTTGTACCAGCCCTGCTCGGCGTAGTCGGCGAAGTAGGACGCGCGGAACCGCTCCGGGTCGCCCCACACGGTCCGTGCCATCGACGGCCACGGCCGGTCGATCACCAGGATCCCGCCCTCGCCGGGGTCGCAGGTCCGCCCGTCGCGGTCGACCACCCGCACCGAGAGTCCCGGCAGCGGCCGGGTCGCCGAGCCCGGGACCAGCGACGTCACGCCGGGCAGCGGCGCGCAGATCGCCGCACCGGTCTCGGACTGCCACCAGGTGTCGACGATCGGGCACCGGCTCCCGCCGATCACCTCGTGGAACCAGCGCCAGGCCTCGGGGTTGATCGCCTCGCCGACGGTGCCGAGCAGCCGCAGCGACGACAGGTCGTGGCGGCCCGGGACGTCGCGGCCCCACTTCATGTAGGTACGGACCAGGGTGGGCGCGGTGTAGTACACGGTGACGCCGTACCGCTCGATGATCTCGAAGTGCCGGCCGCGCTCCGGGGTGTCCGGGGTGCCCTCGTAGATCACCTGCGTGACGCCGTTGGACAGCGGGCCGTAGACCTCGTAGGTGTGCGCGGTGACCCAGGCGAGGTCGGCGGTGCACCAGTAGACGTCGTCGGGCTTGTGGTCGAAGCAGGCCCACGCCGTCCAGGACGCCTGGGTGAGGTAGCCGCCCATGGTGTGCAGAAGACCCTTGGGCGTGCCGGTGGTGCCGGAGGTGTAGACGAGCATGAGCGGGCTCTCGGCTCCGAAGGCCTCGGCCTCGTGGACCTCCGGCGCGGTGTCGACGACGTCGTGCCACCACACGTCGCGCCCGGGGGTCCAGCCGACCTCCGAGCCGGTCCGGCGGATCACCAGCACGTGCTCCAGCGACTCCACCCCGGCCGCGGCCTCGTCGGCGTTCGCCTTGACCGGGACGGCCTTCCCGCGCCGGTACTGGCCGTCGGTGGTGACGAGCAGCTTCGCCGCCCCGTCGGTGAGCCGGAACCGCAGTGCCGGGGCGGAGAATCCGCCGAAGACCAGCGAGTGGACCGCCCCGATCCGGGCGCAGGCGAGCATCACGACGACGGTCTCGACCAGCACCGGCAGGTACACGACGACGACGTCGCCGCGCCCCACCCCGAGCGCGGTGAGCGCGTGCGCGCAGCGGGCGACCTCGCGCTGCAGGTCGGCGTAGGTGACGGTGCGCCGGTCCCCCGGCTCGCCCTCCCAGTGCAGGGCGACCGTGTCCCCCGCACCGGCCTCGACGTGCCGGTCGACGCAGTTGCGCGCGACGTTCAGCGTGCCGTCGGCGAACCAGGTGACCTCGGGCCAGCGGCTGCCGTCGTAGCCCTGCTCGGGCGCGCGGTCCCACTCCAGGCGCCGGGCCTGCGCGCACCAGAACGCCTCCGGGTCGGCGGCGGCCTCGTCGTAGGCCGCCGCGGTGACGTTGGCGTGTGCGGCGAGCTCGGGCGGGGGCGGGTACATGCCCCGATCCTCGCCGCCGGATCCCGTGAGGCGCAGGCCGTCGTGAGGGGACTCACCGGTGGGCGAAGGCCCGGTGGTGGTCGTCGAGCAGGTCCACGCCGAAGTCGTTCTCCGGGTCGCGCCACACCGAGTGGGCGTGGTCCGCGCCGTCCTGGGTGTTGTCCCACTCCAGCAGCAGCCGCGGCCCCTGGATCCGGTGGTAGTGCGGCTCCCCCGGCTCCAGCGAGCCCGCCCAGGCGATGTGCACCTCGTCGAGGGCGGCGTCGTCGTCGTAGCGGCCGGCGGGTGAGACCCCGGCCGGTGCCCGGTCCAGGTAGGCCGAGAGCAGGCGGCGCAGCAGGTCGCGGCCGCGGTCGTCGAGCGCGCTCGCCGGGACACCGCGCGGCGCGCCGGTGAGCGCGACGGCCTCGGTGCCGCCGACCGGGTCCACCGGCCCGGGCGGGCTCTCCCGCCGGACCGCCGAGGTCGGCAGCGGCCGGTCGCCCGGCGCGACCAGCGGCCGGTTCGCCGTCACCAGGTCCGGTGGGGCCCCGGCGGACAGGACCGCGGCCCCGGCGAGCTCGGGCGGGAGCCCGCGGACGATCTCCCGGGCCAGGTCCTCGGTCGGCCCGAGCGGGCGCGCGACACCCCCGCCGAGCAGCGGCGTCGTCGCGGGGTTCGCGCCGAGGAAGCACGGCGTGGCCGCGGCCACCCGCCCGTCGACGACGAGTGCGTTCACCGACACGTGGTGCCCGCCGAAGCGCCAGCCCCAGGTGCGCGCGCCCGGGTCACCGAAGATCCGCAGGTGGTAGAGCGCCGGGTCCCGGAACCGCTCCCGGTACGGCCGGGTGGGCCAGTCCTGCGCCCGGTCCAGGACGTTCTCCAGCCCCATGACCGTCGCCACGGTGGCGTAGCCGGCCTCGGACAGCCCTGAGGCGACGAGCCGCATCGCGCGCTGCTGCTGCACAGGGGTCTGCGCGTGCAGCGTCAGCCCGCCGTGGTCGGTGGGGGTGTAGAACCAGCGACGACGCTCGGCGTCGGACCCGGCGTCGCCGGACGGGCCGTCGCCGCGGGCGGTCGCGAGCCGGTCGTCGTCCAGGGTGTCCAGCCAGGCCGCGGCCGTGTCCGCCATCGCCGCGGCGACCGTC
This sequence comes from Pseudonocardia sp. ICBG601, assembly GCF_020496245.1. Classification (NCBI taxonomy): domain Bacteria; kingdom Bacillati; phylum Actinomycetota; class Actinomycetes; order Pseudonocardiales; family Pseudonocardiaceae; genus Pseudonocardia; species Pseudonocardia sp. ICBG601. Next base: position 121,871 of record NZ_JAHLJA010000152.1, read on the forward strand.
TCGCTCGTCGTCACACGGCCACGCTAGTCCGCCGGACGGGTCAGTCCGTCGCGTCGCGGACGAGCAGCGCGATCTGCACCCGGTTGTCCAGGCCCAGCTCGCGCAGCAGCCGGGACACGTAGGACTTCACCGTCGCCACCGACATGTGCAGCTCGGCGGCGATGTCGGCGTTGGAGCCGCCGCGGGCGACGGCCTCGGCGACGTCGCGCTCGCGGCCGGCGAGCCGGTCGAGCCGGGCCCGGGCGGCGTGCCTGCGGTCGACCGGCCCGGCGCCGTCGCCGCGGACGATGCCGATCAACCGCCGAGTGATCGCCGGGGACAGCACGGCGTCGCCGTCGGCGGCGGCGCGGACGGCCTCGACGATCCCCTCGGGCGCGGCGTCCTTGAGCAGGAACCCGCTCGCCCCGGCGCGCAGCGCCCGCACGACGTGCTCGTCGGCGTCGAACGTGGTCAGCACGACGACGGTCGGGGCGTCGGGCCGCGAGGTCACCTCCCGGGTCGCGGCGACGCCGTCGACGCGGCGCATCCGCAGGTCCATCAGCACCACGTGCGGCCGCCCCGCGGCGACGGCGGCGGGCACCTCGTCGCCGTCACCGGCGTCGCCGACCACCTGGATGCGCCGTACCGGTCCGGTGCCGTCGCCGGGCAGCGCGTGCCCGTCGAGCATCACCCGCAGCCCGGAGCGGACGAGCGGGTCGTCGTCGACGAGCAGCACCCGGATCGCGCTCGCGGTCATCCCGCCTCCTCCCGCCACGGCAGCACCGCGCGCAGCAGGTGGCCCGACGGCGTCGGGCCGTGGGTCAGCGTCCCGCCGGCGAGGGTCTCGACCCGCTCGCGCAGCCCGACCAGGCCGGTCCCGGCACCCTCGGGCGCCGGACCGGCCGCGGACGGCCCGGAGGTGACGGTGACGGTGAGGTCCCGGCCGGGCCGCCCGTCGAGGGCGACCTCGACCCGGGCCCCGGGTGCGTGCCGGGCGGCGTTGGTCAGGCCCTCGCGGACCACCCGGTGCACGACCCCGGCCAGCGGGCGCCCCGGCGGGGACACCGTCAGCAGCGCCGTCGACCGGAGGCGGACGTCCGCGCCGACCGCGCGGGCCTCGGCGACGAGCTCCTCGACCGCGCCGAGGTCGTCGACCTCGTCGGGGACGTCGCCGGTGGGCTCGTGCAGCACCTGGACGATCGTGCGCAGGTCCTCCATCGCGCGGTGGGTGGTGTCGCTCAGCACCCGCGCGGTCTCGCGGACGGTGCGGGCGGGCAGGTCCCCGCGCAGCGCCAGCGCCCCGGCGTGCACCGACAGCAACGACAACCGGTGCCCGAGCCGGTCGTGCATCTCCCCGGCGATCCGGCGCCGCTCGTCGGCGCGGGCCTGCTCCTCGCGCACCGCACGCTCGGCCTCGGCGCGGGCGAGCCGCTCGCGCAGGTCGTCGACCATCGCGCGACGGATCCCGGTCAGCAGGCCCGCGGTCACCGAGATGGCCTGGAACGCGACGGCGCCGCCGAGCAGCACCAGCACCGTCGGCCCGTCGGGGACGTTGCGGTACAGCGTGACCGCGGCGGTCCCCACCGCCAAGGCCAGCACCGGCAGCGTCTCCACCGCGCGGCGCCGGGTCGCGATCACGAACACCCCGACCAGCGGCAGGTAGGTGGCGACGGGCGAGACGAGCGGGCCGAGCACGGCCAGCACCGCGAACACGCGCGGCGCCCGGTAGCGCACCGTGATCGAGCCGATCATCAGCAGTCCGACGACGAGCAGCGTCCACTGCAGTACCCCGGCGGTGGCCTGCGTCTCGGCGACGGTGAGCCCGGCGGCGAGCACCGCGACCACCAGCACGGCGGAGATCACGGCGGGGCGGACCGGCACACGTCGACCATAGGGGGCGGACCGGCGCCGTCCAGCAGGTTTCCGCTCGAACGGGACGACCACCGGTCCCCCTCCCGTCTCCCGACCCCCCGGGATCGACGGTCAGCCTGCCGGGCGGCGCGACGGTGGCGCACCCGCCGAAGGTCGCGCGCACCGCGACCGAAGTCGCCGGGCCGCGTCACCCGGAATGAGTACGATTCGGACATGCCGGAACCGCACAGCCACCGCGAGAGCGGGCAGCACGTCATCGAGCACGCGCTCGACCTCCTCGAGGCGGCCGACAAGGCGCAGGACTACCCCCAGGCGACCGACGGCCACACCGCCGCCACCGCCTACGCGGTGAGCGCGCTCTACCAGGAGATGCGCCACGGCGACGACCAGCTCGCGGTGCTGATCTCCGCGGTGCAGGAGCAGACCGCGGTGCTGCGCGAGATCCGGGACTCGTTGCGGGACGGGGCACGTACCGGAAATTGATGATGTCTCGGGCATCCACCGCGATCCCGGGATGACCGCTCCCCCGTCCTCGGTTGTGCGCGATCGAAGCGGCCGGCCGGACCGTCCGCCGAGCGGCCCCGGAGCGTGCGCATGTCCCAGCCGGTCGACCCCCGTCTGCGGGTCGCGGACCTGTTCGTGTTCCGCGGCCGCCGGGGCACCGTCCTGGCCCTGACCACCGACCGTTCCGCGGTGGGCGGTCTCGCGTCCGGCGCGACCTACGACCTGCGCATCGACGGCGACGGCGACGCGGTCGAGGACCTGACCTACCGGGTCGTCGTCGACGGCGCCGACCCCGCCGACGGCACCCGCCCGGTCGTGCTGCGCAGGCTGAGCGGCGCCGACGCCGAGGACCCGGCGGCGTGCGGGACGGTCGTCGCCGCGGGCCGCACCGGGTCGACCGTGGCGGGCACCGACGGGCTGCGGCTGTGGACCGGCACCGCCGCCGACCCGGCGCCGGTCGACCCCGGGCTGCTCGCCGCGGTCACCACCGCCGTCGAGCACGGGACACCGGTCGACCTGTCCGGCCGGGTGCTGCCCGCGGCCCCGCCGACCGGGAACCGGGTCGCCGCGGTCGTGCTGGAGATCCCCGACGCCGTGCTCGCCCCGGTCGCGATGCGCGCCGCGGGCCGGATCGGGGTGTGGGCCACCGTCGCGCCCGCCGCCGGGCAGGGCGGCCCGCAGACCCACCGGCGCGGCCTGCCCCTGGTCGGGGAGGTCCTCGCCGGGCTCGACGCGCCGCTGCGCGAGCACCTGGGCCGGGGCCGCCCGGCCGCCGACCGCGCCGAGTTCGGCGGGATGTTCGCGAAGAAGGCCGAGCAGGTCGTCGCCGCCGGTGCCGCGGTGGGCGACCCGCGCGCCTACGCCCGCCGGGTCGCCGACCGGCTGCTGCCCGACGTGCTGCCCTACACGATCGGCACCACCGCCTCGTTCGGTTTCGCGGGGTGGAACGGCCGCGACCCCGCCGACGACGCCGCCGGGGTCGTCTGCAGCGTCGTCACCGGCGTGGCGGTGCCGTTCGGGGCGGGACGGGCCACGGCCCACCGCGCGACGACGACCTGGCCGTACCTGCCGCTGCTCTGACCGGCATGGCCCGATCCGTTCGCGAGGTGGCCCGCGGGCCACTCCCGGTCCGGCCGGGTGCGGCCGAGCATCGGGGCATGTCCTCTCCGACCTTCCCCTGTGCCGCCGTCGTCGTCGCCGTCGGCGCACTGCTCGTCGTCGTGAACGTCCCGCCGACCGCCGCGCTGGTCGTCGGTGCGGTGGCCGTCGCCGTCGCGGCCGGGGCGGCCCGGCTCGTGGGGCCGCTCGCGCTGCCCGTGCCGCCGCGGACGGTCGCGGTGCGGGCCGCCGCGGTCACCGTCGTGCTCCTCGGCGGGCCGCTCGTCGCGGCCGCCGCCCTCGGGCCCGGCGCGGTGCCGCTGGTCGCCGCGGTCGTCGCCGTGGCGCTGCTCGCCGCCCCCCTGCTCGTCCGGCGGGCTCAGCCGCCCCGGAAGGTCCGCCGGTAGTGCAGCGGGGGTACCCCGAGCTCGCGGCACACGTGGCGGCGCAGCGCCGTCGCCGTGCCGAACCCGACCTCGTCGGCGATCCGGCCGACCGGGAGGTCGGTGGTCTCGAGCAGCTCCCGGGCCCGCTCGACGCGCCGGCGCAGCAGCCACCCGAGCGGGCTCTGCCCGGTCTCCTCCCGGAACCGGCGGGTCAGTGTCCGCACGCCGACGTGCAGCGACGCGGCCAGCTCGGCCAGCGTCCAGGGCCGGGCCAGGTCGGCGAGCATCCGCTCGCGGGCCGCGGCGGTGCCCGTGCCGGGTCCGTCGTCCGCGACCGGCCGGGCGATGTACTGCGCCTGGCCGCCCTCCCGGTAGGGCGGGACCACGGTCCGGCGGGCGACGTCGTTGGCGACGGCGGCGCCGAAGTCGCGCCGGACCAGGTACAGGCACAGGTCGATGCCCGACGCCTCGCCGGCCGCGGTGAGCACCTCGCCCTCGTCGACGTAGAGCACCGCGGGGTCCAGGTCGACCCGCGGGAACCGGCGCCGGAACGCCTCCGCGGACAGCCAGTGCGTGGTGGCGCGACGACCGTCGAGCAGCCCGGCCTCCGCCAGCGGGAACGCGGCCGTGCAGATCGAGGCCAGCCGGGTGCCGGGACGCAGCGACGCCAGGGCCTCCCCGAGACCGGGTTCGGCGACGACCGACGGCTCGTGGTCGTCCCGCGTCGCGAGCACGACCACGGTGTCGGCCCGGGCCAGCAGCTCCGGCCCGTGCCCGACCACGACGTGGAAGTCCGCGTCGGTCGGCACCGTCCCGGGGTGCAGCGCGCAGGTGCGCACCCGGTAGAGCGGCTCCCCGTCGGCCGACCGGGCACCGCCGAGGATCTGGTGCACCAGGCCGAGCTCCATCGGCCGCACCCCGGGGCGGACCAGCACCGCGACCTCGTGCCGCGGGGTGTCCTCAGGCGCCGACATAGGCCGCCAGGTGCTCGCCCGTCAGCGTCGACCGGTCCGCGACGAGCTCGGCGGGCGTCCCCTCGAAGACGACCGCGCCGCCGTCGTGCCCGGCACCGGGGCCCAGGTCGATGATCCGGTCGGCGTGCGCCATCACGGCCTGGTGGTGCTCGATGACGATCACCGAGCGGCCGCCGTCGACGATCCGGTCGAGCAGCGCGAGGAGCTGCTCGACGTCGGCCAGGTGCAGCCCGGTCGTCGGCTCGTCGAGGACGAACGTCCCGCCGGACTCCCCCAGGTGCACCGCCAGCTTGAGCCGCTGGCGCTCGCCGCCGGACAGCGTGGTCAGCGGCTGGCCCAGGGTGAGGTAGCCGAGCCCGACGTCGGCGAGGCGCTCCAGGATCCGGTGCGCGGCCGGGGTGCGGGCCTCGCCCGCCCCGAAGAACTTCTCCGCCTCGGCCACCGGCATGGCGAGGACCTCGCTGATGTCGCGCCCGCCGAAGGTGTACCCGAGCACCGAGGCGTCGAAGCGGCGGCCGTCGCAGACGTCGCAGGTGGTCGCGACGCCGGCCATCATCGCCAGGTCGGTGTAGACGACGCCCGCGCCGTTGCAGTTCGGGCAGGCGCCCTCGCTGTTGGCGCTGAACAGGGCGGGCTTGACGCCGTTGGCCTTGGCGAAGGCCTTGCGGATCGGTTCGAGCAGCCCGGTGTAGGTGGCGGGGTTGCTGCGCCGCGACCCCTTGATCGCCCCCTGGTCGACGACGACCACCCCGTCGCGCCCGGCGATCGAGCCGTGGATCAGCGAGCTCTTGCCCGACCCGGCCACCCCGGTGACGACGGTGAGCACCCCGAGCGGGACGTCGACGTCGACGCCGCGCAGGTTGTGCCGGTCCGCCCCGCGGATCTCCAGGTACCCGCTCGGGGTCCGCACCGACGGCTTCAGCGACGCCCGGTACTCCAGGTGCCGGCCGGTCAGCGTGCCCGAGGCCCGCAGCCCGTCGAGGTCGCCGGTGTAGACGACGTGCCCGCCGTCGGAGCCCGCCCGCGGCCCCAGGTCGACGACGTGGTCGGCGATCACGATCGTCTCCGGCTTGTGCTCGACGACGAGCACGGTGTTGCCCTTGTCGCGCAGGCGCAGCAGCAGGTCGTTCATGCGGGCGATGTCGTGCGGGTGCAGGCCGATGGTCGGCTCGTCGAAGACGTAGGTGACGTCGGTCAGCGACGACCCCAGGTGCTTGATCATCTTGGTGCGCTGGGCCTCGCCGCCGGACAGCGACCCGGACGGCCGGTCCAGCGACAGGTAGCCGAGCCCGATCTCGACGAACGAGTCGAGCGTGTGGCGCAGCGAGCCCAGCAGCGGGGCCACGGACGGCTCGTCGAGGTCCCGGACCCAGTCGGCGAGGTCGGAGATCTGCATGGCGCAGGCGTCGGCGATGGAGATGCCCCGGATCCTCGAGGAGCGGGCGAGCTCGGACAGGCGCGTCCCGTCGCAGTCCGGGCAGCGCTGGAACACGATGGCCCGGTCGACGAACGCCCGGATGTGCGGCTGCATCGCCTCGCGCTCCTTGGCCAGGAACGACTTCTGGATCCGCGGGATCAGCCCCTCGAAGGTGACGTTGATGCCGTCGACCTTGATCCGGGTGGCCTCCTTGTGGAGCAGTGCGTTCAGCTGGGGCTTCGTGAAGCTGCTGATCGGCTTGTCGCCGGGGAAGAAGCCGGAGTTGGCGAAGATCCGGCCGTACCAGCCGTCTACGGAGTAGTTCGGGATCGTCAGGGCGCCCTCGACGATCGACTTCGACTCGTCGTACAGGGCCGTGAGGTCGAAGTCGGACACCGAGCCGCGGCCCTCGCACCGCGGGCAGGCACCGCCGACGATCTCGAACTCGCGACGCTCCTTGACCTGCTGGCCGTTCTTGCGGACGGTCACGGCGCCGGAGCCGCTGATCGTCGCGACGTTGAACGAGAACGCCTTCGCCGGGCCGGCGTAGGGCTTCCCGAGCCGGCTGAACAGGATCCGCAGCAGCGCCCCGACGTCGGTGGCGGTGCCGACGGTGGAGCGCACGTCCCCGCCCATGCGCTCCTGGTCGACGATGATCGCGGTGGTGAGGCCGTCGAGGACGTCGACGTCGGGGCGGCCGAGGTTCGGCATGAAGCCCTGGACGAAGGCGCTGTAGGTCTCGTTGATCATCCGCTGGGACTCGGCGGCGATCGTCGAGAACACCAGGGAGCTCTTGCCCGAGCCGGACACCCCGGTGAACACCGTGAGCCGCCGTTTGGGCAGCTCGACGGAGATGTCGCGCAGGTTGTTCTCGCGCGCACCGTGCACGCGGATGAGGTCGTGGCTGTCGGCTGCGTGCATGGTGGATCCCCCGTCCGGCCCGTCTCAGGGCCGCTGCTGGATGCGGACCATCGTGCCCGCGGGGTCGCGGAAGGCACAGTCGCGCACCCCGTACGGCTGGTCGACCGGTTCCTGGACGACCTCGGCCCCGCTCGCCTGGAGCCTGTCGAACGCGGCCTCCAGGTCGTTACTGGCGAGCAGCACGGCGGTGTAGGTGCCCTTGGCCATCATCTCGGTGATGGTGCGGCGCTCGTCGTCGGTGACGCCGGGGTCCACCGCGGGCGGGGCGAGGACGATCGAGACGTCGGGCTGCCCGGGCGGGCCGACGGTGAGCCAGCGCATGGTGCCCTGGCCGACGTCGAGGCGGACCTCGAAGCCCAGGCCGTCGCGGTAGAAGGCGAGCGAGGCCTCGGGGTCGGTGTGCGGGAGGAATCCGGCGTGGATGGTGATGGCGGGTTCGGTCATGACGCTCACGCTAGGGAGGTCGCGGGTCCCGGTGCTTCTCGATTCCTGACCGGTCGGGTGACCTGCTTGGCGACGCACGCCGGGAGCCCCTGCGTGCCGTCCCGGGCGGCGCGCTTGTACGCCGACGGCGGCATCCCGACGAGCTCGGTGAAGCGGGTGCTGAAGGTGCCGAGCGAGGAGCAGCCGACGGCGAAGCAGACCTCGGTGACGGTGAGGTCGCCGCGGCGCAGCAGGGCCATGGCGCGTTCGATCCGCCGGGTCATCAGGTAGCTGTAGGGCGACTCGCCGTAGGCCCTGCGGAACGCCCGCGACAGGTGCCCGGCCGAGACGTGCTCGGCGCGGGCGAGCTCGGCGACGTCGAGCGGGCGCGCGTACTCGCGGTCGATCCGGTCCCGGACCCGGCGGAGCCGGACGAGCTCGCGCAGGTGCCCGTCGTCGCGGTCGCTCACCCGAGGAACTCCCGCAGCAGCGCCGCCACCTCGGCCGGGCGTTCCAGGTAGACCATGTGCCCCGCGTCGACGGGGGCGACGGTCAGGTCCGCGCCGAGCGCGGCGCGGCAGGCGTCGAGCCAGTCGTCGGAGACGTAGTCGGCCCGGCCGGCGGGGACGACCAGCGTCGGCAGACCTGCCGGTGGGACGACCGCCGGGCGCGCCATCTCCGCCCACGCGGCCACCAGGGACGCCTGGCTCAGGCGCCAGCGCCAGGCGCCGTCGCGCTGTTCGAGGTGCTCGTCCACCTCGGCGTCGACGAGCGCGCCGGGGACGTCGGCCCAGCTCTCGGCCTTGGCCGCGCGGGCGGCGTCGCGGGTCGGGAACGTGACGTCGGCGCGGGTGTCCTCGGCCGCGTCGAGCATGTCCTGCGGGTCGAGCCCGAGTGCGGGGTCGAGCAGCGCGAGCCGGTCGACGCGGTCGGGCGCGGTCCGCGCGAGGTGCGTGGCGACGGCGCCGCCGAAGGAGTGCCCGACGACGGCGGCGCGCCCGACCCCCTCGGCGTCGAGCACCTCCACCAGGTCCGCGACGTGGCGTTCCAGGTTCCACGGCGGCGCCCACGGCGACCGCCCGTGCCCGCGGACGTCGACGGCGATCCAGCGCAGCCGGGGCAGCGCCGCGAACAGCGGCCGCCAACGCAGACCGTGGCCGGTCACGCCGTGGACGGCGAGGACCGGTGGCCCGGCGGGGTCGCCGGCGTGGTGCACGTGCAGGGACATGCACCCATTCTGCACGTTGCCGGTCCGGCAAAGAAACTTGCTGTTGCGCGCGGCCGCTCGCCAGGCTGGGGACATGGACACAGCACAGCGCCACGACGTCGTCGTGATCGGCGGCGGCCCGGCCGGACTCAACGGGGCCATGATGCTCGCCCGCTCCCTGCGGTCGGTGGTCGTCGTCGACTCCGGCATGCCCCGCAACGCTCCGGCCGCCGCCGCGCACGGCCTGTTCGCCCGCGACGGCGTCGCCCCGGCCGAGCTGCTCGCGACCGGCCGCAAGGAGGTCCGCCGCTACGGCGGCGCCCTCGTCGACGGCGAGGTCGTCGGCGCCCGCCGCACCGGCGACGGCTTCACGGTGACCCTCGCCGAGGGCACCACCCTCGACGCCCGGCGGCTGCTCGTCACGACCGGGCTGGTCGACGTGCTGCCCGACGTGCCGGGACTCGCGCAGGGGTGGGGCGCCGACGTCGTCCACTGCCCCTACTGCCACGGCTACGAGGTGCGCGACCGCCCGATCGCGGTGCTCGGGACCGCCCCCGCCTCCGCGCACCACGCGCTGCTGTTCCGGCAGCTCAGTGCGGACGTGATCTACGTGTCGCACTCGGCGGAGCCGACCGCGGAGCAGCGGGAGCGCTTCGACGCGCTCGGCATCGCCGTCGTCGACGGGCCGGTGAGCGAGGTCGTGCGGGAGGACGGCGCGATCACCGGGCTGGTCACGCCGTCCGGCGTGCTGGCGCGCGAGATCGTCGCGGTGGCGACCCGGATGGAGGCCCGCGCCGACTTCCTCGCCGAGCTGGGCCTGGTCCCGGTCGAGCACCCGAGCGGGATGGGGCAGCACCTCGTCGCCGACGCGATGGGCCGCAGCACGGTCGAGGGTGTGTGGGTCGCGGGCAACGTCACCGACCTGAGCGCGCAGGTGGGGGCCGCGGCGGCCGCGGGGGCGTTCGCGGGGGCCGCGATCAACGCCGACCTCGTCGAGGCCGGGGCGCTCGCCGCGCTGCGTGAGACGGCACGCCTCTAGCCTGGGGGCGTGCTGGTCATCTTCGGGCTGTCCCGCAAGGAGCGCCCGCTGGGCCTGGTCGCGCTGGGCTGCGGGACCTGCGGTCACGCGGGTCCGCAGCCCGCGGTGCACCGGAGGACCCGGTTCACGCTGTTCTTCGTGCCGGTGCTGCCGCTGCGCAGCCGCTACGAGATGCGGTGTCCCGTGTGCGGGGCGGGGCGGACCCTGTCCCGCGACGACGCCCGCCGGCACGGCGCGCGGGTCTGAGGAGCGCGGGGCCCTGACCGCCTCGGTCGCCGCCCGAGGAGCATCATCACCCCAGCTCAGGGATTCGCGATAGCGAACAGAAACTAGCGATCGAACACACGTTCGAGCATCGTCGATGGTGTGACCGCGACCCAGGAACCACCCGCCCACGCCACCGGCGTGCCCGGCGACGGGTTCCCCTCCGGTGATCTCACCCTGCTCCGGTTCCTCGTCGAACAAGCCCTCAGCGCCGACACCTGCGCGCGGTCCGAGTCGGAGTTGATCGACCAGATCCAGGAGATCGAGTCGCTCCAGGCCTCCCTCGCCGCACTGCAGTCCACCCGGATCCGGGCTTTCGCCCGCTCCCACGTGGAGAACGGCCCGGCCGACCCTGGATCCCGGGAAGCTCCACCGCAGCGTGGTCGCCCAGATCCAGCTGGCCTGCCGGGTCTCCACCACCGAGGCCCGCACCCGGGTGGCGAACGCCCGGGACCTGCACTCCGGGCTCGACCGGATCCGCGGCCTGCACCGAGCCGGCGAGCTCAGCGCCGCGAAGGTCACCGCGATCGCCGTCGAATGCCGCGACCTCGACACGACCCAGCGCGCGCAGGTCGACGCCCGGCTTGCCACCGTCCGGGATCTGACCCGGTACGGCATCGGGCGGCTGCGGGCGATGACCCGGCGTCTGGTCGCCGAGATCGCCCCCGACCGCTTCCGCGCCCGCGTCCACGCCGCCAAGGCCGAACGCCGAGTGACACTGCGCCCGGCACCGGATGCGATGAGCTACCTCACCGCCTACGTCCCGGTCGAACAGGGCGCCGCCTGCCTGGCCGCGCTGCAGAAAGCGTTCGTCGAGATCCAGATCGACCCCGAACCCCTGACCCGCACCCGCGGACAGGTCCTGGCCGACACCCTGGTGGAGCGGGTGACCGGACAGGCCACCGCGACCGCGGTGAACCTCGAAGTCCAGGTCACCGTCCCGATCCAGGCCCTGCTCGACCCGACCTCCCCGCTCCCCGCCGAGATCCCCGGCTTCGGACCGGTCCCGGCCGACCTGCTCGCCACCCCCGAGGGGACGAAATCCCTGCGCAGACTGCTCACCGACCAGGGCATCGTCATCGGCGGCGACTCCCGCAAACGCACCTTCACCGGACTCCTCGCCACCCTCGTCAAAGCCCGCGCCGGGAACCAGTGCACCGAGCCCTACTGCGACGCACCCGTCCGCCACCTCGACCACATCCACCGCGACGCCGACGGCGGACGCACCGAACTCGACAACGGACGTGGAGTCTGCGAGTTCCACAACCACGTCCGCGAACAATCCGGCTGGCACGTGGCCCGCGCCCCCGACGGGGCCGTCGTCACCACCACTCCGACCGGGCACACCTACCGCGGACCGGACTGATCGCGGCGTACCCGGTCGCGCCCGGTGCCGGGGCGGTGTCCGCGGCACCGGGCGGACACCGGGCCGTCCGGTCTCAGGTCGGCAGCAGGTACTCCTCGCTGGCGTGGTGGCACGCGCTCGGATGGTGCCCACCCGGCCGCGTCACCAGCGGCGGCTCCTCGGTCGCGCAGATGTCGGTGGCCTTCCAGCAGCGCGTCCGGAACCGGCAGCCGCTCGGCGGGTCCACCGGGCTCGGGACGTCACCGGTGAGCCGGATCCGCTTGCGCCCCTCCCGGACCGACGGGTCGGGCACCGGCACCGCGGAGAGCAGCGCCTGGGTGTACGGGTGCGACGCCCGGGTGTAGATCTCCTGCTCGGTCCCGAGCTCCACCATCTTGCCCAGGTACATCACGCCGACCCGGTCCGACAGGTGCCGCACGACGGACAGGTCGTGGGCGATGAAGATGTAGGACAGCCCGAACTCGCGCTGCAGGTTCCCGAGCAGGTTCATCACCTGCGCCTGGATGGACACGTCGAGCGCGGACACCGGCTCGTCGCACACGATGATCTCCGGGCGCAGCGCGAGCGCGCGGGCGATCCCGATGCGCTGCCGCTGCCCGCCGGAGAACTGGTGCGGGTAGCGGTTGACGAAGTCGGGGTTGAGCCCGACGACGTCGAGCAGCTCCTGCACCTTCGCCCGCCGCTCCCCCTTCGGCGCGACCTCGGGGTGGATCTCGAACGGCTCCCCGACGATGTCGGCGACCGTCATCCGCGGGTTCAGCGACGTGTACGGGTCCTGCAGCACGATCTGCATCTGCCGGCGCAGCGCCCGCAGCTCCGCCCCGCGGCGGGCGAAGATGTCCTCGCCGTGGAAGCGCACCGAGCCCGACGTCGGCGGCTCCAGCCGCATCAGCACCTGGGCCAGGGTCGACTTCCCGCAGCCGGACTCGCCGACGATGCCCAGCGTCTCGCCCTTGTTCAGCGAGAACGAGACGCCGTCGACGGCGCGCACGTGGCCGACGGTGCGCTTGACGACCGCACCGACCTTCACCGGGAAGTGCTTGACGAGGTCGTCGACCTCGAGAACGGGCTCGCTCATACGAGGTCCTCCGCGAACAGGCACGCCGACGCCCGCGCTCCGGGCAGCGGGATCAGCGGCGGGTCGGTGCCGAGGCAGCGCTCCACCGCGCGCGGGCAGCGCGGGTGGAACGGGCAGCCGTCGGGGATGACGGTGAGCGTCGGCGGGAGCCCGGTGATCGCCCGCAGCTCGGTGCCCTTGCTGTCCAGCCGCGGGATCGACGCGAGCAGCGCCTCGGTGTACGGGTGGGCCGGGTTCGCGAAGAGCTGGTGCACGTCGCCCTGCTCGACGATGCGGCCCGCGTACATCACCGCGATCCGGTCGGCGACCTCCGCGACGACGCCGAGGTCGTGGGTGATGAGGACCAGCCCCATCTCCCGTTCGCGCTGGATCTCGGCGAGCAGGTCCATGATCTGGGCCTGCACGGTGACGTCGAGCGCGGTCGTGGGCTCGTCGGCGATGAGCACGTCCGGGTCCAGCGCCAGCGACATCGCGATCATGACGCGCTGGCGCATCCCGCCGGAGAACTCGTGCGGGAAGTTCGTGACCCGCTGCGCCGCCCCGGGGATCCCGACGAGGTCGAGCAACTCGACGGCGCGGGCCCGCGCGTCGCGCTTGCTCATCCCCCGCCGCGTCCGCAGCTGCTCCCCGATCTGGAACCCGACGGTGAACACCGGGTTCAGCGCCGACAGCGCGTCCTGGAAGATCATCGCGACGTTCTCGCCGCGCAGCTCGCGGCGCCGTTCCTCGGTCGCGGTGAGCAGCTCCTCGCCGCGGTAGCGGACCGAGCCCGCGGTGACGGTCGCGGGCGGGGTCGGCAGGATGCCCATCACCGTGTTCGCGGTGACCGACTTCCCCGACCCGGACTCCCCCAGGACGGCGAGGGTCTCCCCCGCGTGCACCTGGTAGCCGACGCCGTTCAGCACCCGGGCGACGCCGTCGCGGGTGCGGAACTCGACGTGCAGGTCCTCCACCTCGAGCAGCGGGGTCATGACCGGCCCTTCGGGTCGAACGCGTCGCGCACGGCGTCGCCGAGCAGCACGAAGGCCAGCACGGTGACGACGAGGAACGCGCCGGGGAACAGGAGCAGGTGCGGCGAGGTCCGCAGGTAGCTCTGCGCCTCGCTGATCATCACGCCCCAGGAGACGACGGGGTCGCGCAGGCCGACGCCGAGGAACGACAGCGTGGCCTCGGCCCCGATGAACGCACCGAGCGCGATCGTCGCGTACACCATCACCGGGGCGATGGTGTTGGGCAGCATGTGCCGCCGGATGATCCGCCACGGGCTCGCGCCGAGCGCGCGGGCGGCCTTGACGTAGTCCTGGTTGCGGGCGGCGATCGCGGCGGACCGCATGATCCGCATGACGATCGGCCAGGACAGCAGCCCGATCGTGCCGATCACCAGGCCGCTGATGCCGATCACGCTCTGACCGACCGACGCGCGGAAGGTGGAGAGCACGACGATCGCGCCGAGGATGAACGGCACACCGAAGAAGACGTCGGCGACGCGGGCGAGCAGCGAGTCGACCCAGCCGCCGGCGAACCCGGCGATCAGGCCCATGACGGCGCCGACGAGCACGACCGCCGTCGTCGCCAGCACCCCGACGACGATCGAGACGCGGGTGCCGTAGACGGTGCGCGCGTAGACGTCGCGGCCGAGGTGGTCGTAGCCGAACCAGGCCTGGGCCGAGGGGTCCTCGCGGGCCCGGGACAGGTCGCCGAGGGTGGGGTCGACCGAGGTGAACAGCTGCGGGAACGCGGCCATGACCAGCAGGAACGTGATGAGGCCCGCCGCGACGAGGAACAGCGGGCGACGGCGCAGGTCGTGCCAGGCGTCGCCGCTGAGGCTGCGGGTGCGGGCCGTCGCCTCGGCGCGACCGGCGGCGGCGACGGGCTTGTCTGCGGTGGCGGTGGTGGGGTCAGTCAAGGCGGATCCTCGGGTCGAGCAGCGCGTAGGTGACGTCCACGACGAGGTTCGCGAGCAGGTAGACGATCACCAGCAGGACGACGACGCCGGTGACGACCACCCCGTCGAGCCGTTGGATGGAGCCGAAGATGAGCCCGCCGATCCCGCGGATGTTGAAGATGCCCTCGGTGACGATCGCCCCGCCCATGAGCGTGCCGAAGTCCGCGCCGAGGAAGGTGATCACCGGGATCGCCGAGTTGCGGGTCAGGTGGACCCCGACGACACGACGCCGGGTCAGGCCCTTCGCGGTCGCGGTGCGGACGTAGTCGGCGCGCAGGTTCTCCGCGATCGACGTCCGGGTCAGCCGGGCCACGTAGGCCAGCGACAGGCTGCCGAGCACGTAGCCGGGCACGACCAGGTCCAGGAACCCGGGGTTCGCCGGGACGGTCGGCGGGATCAGACCCAGCCGCAGCCCGAGGACGGACTGCAGCACGTAGCCGGTGACGAAGACGGGCACGGCGACCAGGAACAGGGTCGCGGTGAGCACGACGTTGTCCAGGAACCCGCCCGGCCGCAGACCGGTGAGCACGCCCGCGGTCAGGCCGATGATCGCCTGGATGACCAGCGCCACGACGGCGAGCTGGATCGTGACCGGGTAGGCGTTCGCGATCAGCGTGGAGACCTCCTGGCCGCGGAAGTTCTCCCCGAAGTCGCCCCGCACCAGGTTGCCGAGGTAGGTGGCGTACTGGACGAAGATCGACCGGTCGAGCCCGTACTCCTCCCGCATGCGTTCGATGAACGCGGGCGGGCACGCCTGGTCGCCGCACTTGCCGGCGAGCGGGTCGCCGGGAAGCGCCCAGACCATGAAGTAGATGAGGAACGTGGTGCCGAGGAACACCGGCACCAGTTGCAGGAGTCGTCGCAGGACATAGCGCCCCACGGGTCACCTCCGGGTTCGGGTGCCCGGCGGTTCGCGCCGGGCACGTGCACCGGCGGCCGGGTGGTCACCCGGCCGCCGGTGTGTGGTGGTGGGGCGGCGTCACTCCTGGACGGTCACGGTCTCCAGGTCCAGCTCACGGCCGTAGGTCAGCTCGACGTTCTGCAGACGCGGCGACCAGCCGAACTGCGCGGACTGGTCGTTGATCGCGACGGCCGGCATGTCCTGGATCAGGACGCGCTCGGCCTCGGCCCACAGCGCGTAGGCCTCCTCGGCGGTGGCGGCGGTCGAACCCTGGTTGACCAGCGCGTCGAAGCGCGGGTTGGTGTAGCCGCTGTTGTTGTTCGCCGCACCCGTCGTGTACTGCGGACGCAGGACGTAGTCCATGGTCGGGGTCGAGGCGACCCAGCCGGAGCGGAAGATGCCGGTCAGGCTCTCGGCCCGGCGCTGGTCCAGGAACTCCGAGAAGGTCGGGACCGGCACGAAGTTGCACGGCACGCCGAGGGTGTTGCTGATGCTGACGCAGGCGGCCTGCATCCACTCGCGGTTGATCGCGGAGTCGACGTTGGAGATCAGCTCGATCGGGCCGGTGAAGCCGGAGGCATCGAACTGCTGCTTGGCCCGCTCCGGGGAGAAGGTGCACAGCTCGCCGCACTGGTCGTCGACCTTGCCGGGCACGCCCTCGGGGATGAAGCCGGTGGCCGGCTTCACGAGTCCGTTGTAGACGTTGTTGATGATCGCCTCGCGGTCGACGGCCATCGAGATCGCCTGCCGCAACTGCGGGTCGGTGTAGCGCTGGTCGTAGATCGGGAACGTCATCGTGTTGGTGCCGGCGTAGGGCTGGTTGCCGTTCCGGTCGGCGAGGTCCTGCTGGTACAGGTTGTCGATCAGGAACGAGCCGGGGATGGTCTCGAGGAAGTCCAGGTTGCCGCTGACGACGTCCTGGTAGGCGGCCTCGCTGTCGGCGTAGAACCGGAACTCGACACCGCCGACCCCGACCGGCTGCTCGCCGCCCCACTCGGCGTAGCGGGTCACGGTGACGTTCTGGTCGGGCACCCGGGACTCGTAGCGGAACGGGCCGTTGCCGACCGGGTTCGCCTCGAACGCGGCCGGGTCGGCGAAGAACGACTCGGGCATCGGGTAGAACGCGACGTCGCCGAGGGTGTTGACGAACACCGGCGACGGCGAGGTCAGCGCGACGGTGAAGGTGCGGTCGTCGACGACCTTCAGGCCGGACATGGCCTGCGCCGTCGGCTCACCCTCGTCCGGGTTGACCTGGTCGAACCCGGCGACGTTGGAGAAGAACTCCGAGCTGGACTGCGCGTTGGTCTTCAGCGCGACGTAGTTCCACGCGTCGACGAAGCTCTTCGCCGTGACCGGCGTGCCGTCGTGGAAGGTCCAGCCGTCCTTGATGCGGATCGTCCAGTTCTGCGAGTCGGGCGACTCGATGGACTCGGCGACCTTGTTCTCCGGCTCGCCCTGCTGGTTGTAGTCGACCAGCCCGGACCACAGCGCGTCGAGGATCTTGCTGCCGCCGACCTCGCGGGTGTTGCCCGGCAGCAGCGCGTTCTCGGGCTCGGTGCCGTAGACCGAGATCGTGGGGGCGCCCTGGGCGTCGCCCGTGGTGCCGCCTCCCCCGCCGCCACAGGCGCTGAGCACCAGCGCGGAGGTCAGGGAGAGCGCGAGCAGCGCCGCGACTCGAGTTGATCGCATCAGAGTCCTGTCTGTCCGGGACGGCCGCTCCCCGCGTGGTGTGCAGGCGGCCGGTGCGGTTCGGTGGTGGGTCGCACGGTAACCACAGCATCCCGGTTCTCCGGTTACGAATCCATTGCGTCCGCCGCCATTGCGTCGAGCAACACGGAATTGCGCGCGACGGTCGGTGATCGGATCGCGACGTCACGTCCGGCCCGATCCTCACGGAAAACACATCAGCGCAGGTCGGACGCATTCCGGTGCATTCTTCCGCTACGCAACATTGCATTGCGCATCGCAATTACCTGGTCAGCACTGTGACGAGTGCCACATAGCCGAGCCACTACGAGCCCGTGAGCAGCGACGGCACCTCACGGGGGTGCACCGGCGCCGGACGGCGGGGCAGGCGTCGTCCCACGTCGTGGAACCCGTCCGCCACGACGCGGGATCACCCGTGGCGCGAGAACCCACCGTCCGCGCGCATTGTTCGACCGCCTCGTCGCGGAATGTCCGTCGTTATCGCGACGGTGATCCGCCGAGCCCGGGACGCCGACTCCGACGCCGCAGCGAACCATTGTCCGGCAATTCAGGGGAATGGCCCGGAATCGCATCGGAAACCGGTTCCGGACACCGCCGGCGTGCGCTCCACCTGCGGGACCGGGCGATCGCGGCCCGACCGGCCCCGCCTCCGGCGACGACGGCGCGCTTCCGCGGGACGTCAAACGCTCGACGTGTGCATTTCAGGAAGATCGCCTGAAACGGTCATTCGAGTACGGGCGTACCAATCGCGGGCGGTCAGCGCGGCGACGCCTGCGTGAACAGATCGCCCTTCAGGTAGATGTTCCAGTCGGCCGCCTTGAGGCCGTGCCCGCCGGAGCGCAGGTGGTAGCTCATCGCCGGCCCGGAGAAGGCCGTGTCGGTGGTGGGCTTCCAGCCCGTCGTGCCCAGGCCGTTGTCGCCGAGGCCGTACAGGTCGTAGATCTTGCTGGCCGCCTCGTAGGCGAGGAACTCGCCCTCCGGGTCGGCGTTGGAGTCGTCGCTGGCGCTGGCGATCACCAGCTTGCGCGGCGCGACCAGCCCCATCAGCTCGTGCTGGTCGACGGGCAGCTCGTCGACCTTGTTCCCGTAGGCCTGGTAGGTCTTCGGGAACCAGTACGGGAAGGAGCTGTTGACCCGCGACACCGTCTCGGCACCCACTCCCCCGTCGCCGCGGCGGGCGAGCTTCGCGCCGGTCGACCCCGAGTTGTTGGAGATGACCGCGGCGAAGCGCGGGTCCTGGGCGCCGGCCCAGAGCGCGGCTTTGCCGCTGCGGGAGTGCCCGATGACCGCGATCTTCGACGGGTCGATGTCCTTGTCGGTCTGCAGGTAGTCCATCGCCCGGCTCGCGCCCCAGGCCCAGGCGGCGATGGCCCGGCCCGCGTCGTCGGGCAGGTCGCTCCCGGACGGGTAGAACAGGTTGATCATCTTGCTGCGGTAGCTGCCGCCGTCGTCCGGGGCGATGTCGTTGGCGTCGATCTGGGCGAAGGCGTACCCGGCCTTCGTGATCGTCGAGACCGGTGCGTAGTCCGAGGACTGCCCCGGGTCGTCGGAGACCGAGCCCCGGTGGTCGATCATCAGGAAGGTGCCGCGCGGGGTCTGGCCCTTCGGGACGAACAGCCGCAGCGTGAACTTCCCGGTGCCCTCCGGCCCGGTGATGCCGATCGTGACCTTCTTGAGGGTGACGTCGCCGTCGTCGCTGGTCCGCACGTCGAAGGTCTGCTTGGTCGGCTTGGGCAGCGGCTGGCCGTAGACGTTCTCGCGGAACGCCGCGAGAAGCTCCGCGCGCCGGGTCCCCTCCCACTGGGCGACGTCGGTGACGCCGGTGCCGTCGAGCATGCGCAGCGGGTTCGGGTAATGCGTCCCGTCGATGGTCACCGTCGCCGCGACGGACAGGCCCGCCGCCGGGACCGACGTGTAGGCGGCGGGTGCGACCGGCGTGGACGTGGCCCCCACCGCGCCCACGCACCCGGCCGCGGCGACCGCGCCGACGACGAACAGCGACGTCGCCGTCCTCGCGACGGGGTGCAGGACGCGACGACGGCTGCGCGGGCTGATCGGAGTGGACACGGTCCGAACGCTACCGAGGCGAGGACCCTCTGCAACCGCCGTTGCCGGTATCACGTCGATCGGGGGACAAGATCACACACCTAACGTGTGACTCCTGCCGTCACAGGTGTTGCCGCAGGTGACGACGGGGTACGGCGGGTCCGCGCGGCGCCCCGGAGGGGGTCTGCCGACGTTCGCGGCTGCGAACGGTCAGGGCCGCAGCGCGGTGTCGCGCGGGTCCCCGGCCACCGACAGCGACCGCAGCTTCGCGTGGCTCTCGCTGCCGGGGACGGCGGTGTAGACGAACAGCAGGTGCGCCTGGTCGGGGTCGACGAGGGTCTGGCAGTTCAGCTCCAGCACCCCGAGCCCGGGATGGACGAGGCGCTTCGTCTCCGGTGGCCGGAGGCCGACCTCGTGCCGGTCCCACAGCGCGCGGAACTCCGCGCTGCGCGCCAGCAGGTCCTCGGCCAACGCGGCCGCCCGCGACCCCGGACCGCGCACGGTCCCGCGCAGCCCCGACACGTAGAGGCGGGACAGGAAGCCGTGGTCCTCGTCGACGTACAGCGCCCGCGCGGCGGGGTCGGTGAACCAGCGGTAGCCGAGGCTGCGGGCCGCTCCGGTGTGGACGGTCGCGTCCCCGGTCAGCGCGACGCCCGCCGGCGTCTGCCGCAGGGTCTCCCCCAGCTCGGTGACGATCTCGGCCGGGGTGTCGGCGAGGCGGTCGAGGATGCGCTGCAGGCCCGGTGCGACGTGTCCGCTCCCGGCGCCGCGCGCGGGTGGACGCTGCCCGGCGAGCAGGAACAGGTGGTCGCGCTCGTCGAGGGTCAGTTGCAGGCCCTGCGCCATCGCCTCCAGCATCTGCTCCGACGGGTGCGGCCCACGCTCCTGCTCCAGGCGCGCGTAGTAGTCGGCCGACATGTGGCACAGCCCCGCGACCTCCTCGCGGCGCAGCCCCTCGGTGCGACGACGGCGCCCGCGCGGGAGCCCGACGTCCTCGGGCTGCAGCACCGAGCGACGGTGCCGCAGGAACTCCGCCAGCCCGGTCCGGTCGACCATGCGCACGCTCCTCGTGTCCTGTCGTCGTTCCTACCGTGTGCGCCGCGCCCGCAACCACGGATCGACGATCCGTGGATACCGCGCCACGACCCGGCCAGGCTGGACCCCATGCCACGCACCCCTGACCTCACCCTCCCCGACCTGACCGGGCGCCGCGCCGTCGTCACCGGCGGCAGCGACGGCGTCGGGCTCGGCATCGCCGACCGGCTCGCCGCCGCCGGTGCCGAGGTCGTGCTGCCCGTCCGCAACGCCGCGAAGGGCGCCGCCGCCGCCGACCGGATCCGCGACCGGCACCCCGGTGCCACCGTCTCGCTGCGCGAGCTCGACCTGTCCTCGCTGTCCTCGGTCGCCGCGCTCGGGGAGACCCTGCGCGCGGAGGGACGCCCCGTCCACCTGCTGATCAACAATGCCGGCGTGATGACCCCGCCGGAGCGGCGCACCACCGCCGACGGGTTCGAGCTGCAGTTCGGCACCAACCACCTCGGTCACGTCGCGCTCGTCGCGCACCTGCTGCCGCTGCTGCGCGCGGGCCGCGCCCGGGTGGTCTGCCAGATCAGCGTCGCCGCGGCCCGCGGCACGGTCCTGTGGGACGACCCGGACTCCGAGCGGTCCTACGACGGCATGGCCGCCTACCGGCACTCGAAGATCGCGTTCGGGCTGTTCGGCCTGGAGCTGGACCGGCGCAGCCGCGCCGCGGGCTGGGGCATCACCGCGAACCTGTCGCACCCGGGCGTCGCGCCGACCAACCTGCTGGGCGCCCGCCCCGACCTGGGCCGGGACCGGCAGACCCTCGGACGACGGGTGCTCGGCGTGATGTCCCGGGCCGGCCTGCTGATCGGGACCGCCGACTCGGCGGGGCTGCCCGCGCTGCTCGCCGCGACCGCACCGGACGCCGGGCACGCCGTGTTCTACGGGCCGAAGGGTCCGGGCCGGGTCGGCGGACCCCCCGCCGAGCAGGAGCTCTACCGCCCGCTGCGCGACGCCGACGCCGCCCGCCGGGTGTGGGACCTGTCGCAGCAGCGGGCCGGGGTGTCGTTCGACGGCGCCGCCACCCCCTGACAACCCCCCTCGTCGACGCCTCCAGGACACCGGCGGACCCCACCGCCGCGGGCCCGTCCGGAGGGGATCATGGAGACGTCGACGTACGGAGGTGCCCAGTGGTGGACCAGTCCCCCCAGGAGCGCGAGATCCTGCTGCACGGACAGCGTGTGAGCTACCGCGAGACCGGCCGCGGCGAGGGCCCGACGGTCCTGCTCGTGCACGGTCTCGCCGCGAGCTCACGCACCTGGGCCCCGGTGTTCGACGCGTTGGGCGGCGGGCTGCACGTGATCGCGCCGGACCTGCTCGGCCACGGCGCCAGCGAGGCCCCGCGCAGCGGCGACTACTCCCTCGGCGGGTACGCGACCGGGCTGCGGGACCTGCTGGCCGCGCTCGACGTCGAACGGGCGACGATCGTGGGGCACTCGTTCGGCGGCGGCATCGCGATGCAGTTCGCGCACCAGTTCCCCGAGTTCACCGAGCGGGTCGTGCTCGTGTCCTCCGGCGGTCTCGGCCACGACCTGACCCTCGCGCTGCGCGCGGCGAGCCTGCCGGGCACCGAGCTGGTGCTCCGCTCGGCGGTGTCGCTGACCCCGCCGTGGATGCGCCGCGCCGCGCACCGGCTGGCCCACCGCGTCGGCGCCGCACCGCGCTCGGACATCGACGGCGTGCACACCGCGCTGGAGGCCTTCGCCGACCGCGGCACCCGCGGCGCGTTCGTCCAGACCGCGCGGGGTGCGCTGGAGCCGTCCGGCCAGCGCCTCGACGGGGCGCAGCGCCTGCACCTGCTCGAGGAGGTGCCCGTGCTCCTGGTCGGGGGGAACCGCGACCGGGTCATCCCGCTCGCCCACACCCTCGCCGCGCACGACCGGCTGCCCGACAGCCGGCTGGAGGTCTTCGACGGCGCGGGACACTTCCCGCACGCCGAGCAGCCGGACCGGTTCGTGGGGCTGCTGCGGGACTTCGTCGACGGGACGGCTCCGGCCGAGGGCGACCGGGACGCGCTGCGCCGCCGGATCCTGGGGCTCCCCCGGGTCGGCTGAGCCGGCCCGCAGTTCTACTCGTAGCCCTCGTCGCGCAGCGCGGAGCGGTAGCTCGCGTCCATGGCGCGGCGGGTGAGCCCGCTCGTGGCGGTGGCCAGGCCGCGGGCGAGCGCCCTCGTCGCGCGTCCGCCCCGGGCGGCCAGGTGGGCGGCGCCGATCGCGGTCAGGTCCGGTGCCGGACCCACCGGTTCCGCCCAGAGCGCGTCGACGGCCGGGCACCGCACGAGCTCCGCGCTCCCGACCCGCAGCACGACGGCGGCGTCGGGCGCCTTGTCGCGCAGCGCCATCGTCGCGAGCAGCGCCGGGTCCACGTCGACCCGGGCGGTGCCGGTGAGCCGGACGACGTCGCCGCGGCCCGGTACGACGGCGAGCACCGACACCTCGGGGCAGCGCATCAGGTTGTGCAGGGTGTCGGCCCGCCGGTTCCCGCGGCGCTCGGCGAACGCGACGGTGTCCCCGTCGAGCACCCGCAGCAGGCCCGGCCGGTCCCCCCGCGGGCTGGTGTCGCCGTGGCCGTCGCCGTCGCGGGAGCTGATCACCGCGAACGGCGAGGTCGCGAGGAACCCGGCCACCCCCGGCGCGGCGAGCGGACCGCCCGCGGGCGGTGTGACGGCGACCGGGTCGGGCACCGCCGTCCACAGCTCGGAGCGCATGACGCAGCGCGCGCAGTGGACGTAGCCCTCGGTCAGCCGGACCTGCACCCGGCCGTCGCGGGTTCCCTCCGCGGTCCCGTTGCACCGGAACGTCTCACCGAGGCCGGGGAGCAGGAACAGCATCGACACGCCCTCGCCGGGCCCGGGTGCCTCGTCCAGCGGCACTGACAGCACGGTGTCGGACTCGGCACGGACGACGCCGGGGCTGCCGCCGGCCAGGACGGTGCCGGTCCGGGTGCCGACGGCGACGACCGGGGCGGCGGCGAAGATCGCGCGACAACCGTCGTCGAGCACCGGCGTCGACTTGAGCAGCACCGGCCGCGGCGGGGTGCCGATGAGCGCGTCGACCTCGTCGGACGTCGTGAGTGTCTGCATGTGATCGACGCTAGGGTGGCGCTCGTGCGGCAGGTGGCCGACCATGGCCGCGAAACGGCCAGCTGGGGGCGCCCGTGCCGGAGACCGTGCTGGCGACCGCGCGGACGGAGTTCGACCGCGGCTTCACCTTCGACCTGCACGTGCACGACTTCCACCTGCTGAGCTGGTCGGCAACGGCGACGGTCACCCACCGGACGTCCGAACGCGACTGGCTGGTGCCGCCCACCCACGCGTTGTGGATGCCGGCCGGGGTGCCGCACACCCTCGACGTCGTCCGCGGCGGGCTCGGCTACGGGGTGGTCCTGACCGGGACGACGCCGTGGACCGAGCCGACGGGCGTGCTCGTCACCCCGCTGGTCCGGGAGCTGATCGTGCACCTGGGCACGGCCCGCTCCCCCGCCCGGAGACAGGCCGAGCAGCTGCTCGTCGACCTGCTCGAACCCGTCCCCAGCACCACGTTCACCCTGCCCGTCCCCACCGACCCGCGACTGCGGACCATCACCGACGCCCTGGTCGCCGACCCCTCGGACGGACGCGACCTGGCCGCCTGGGCCGACCACGTCGCCGCCGGCGTCCGCACGCTGACCCGGCTGTTCCAGGCGGAGACGGGCATGACCTTCGCGCAGTGGCGCACCCACGCCCGCATCCGCGCCGCGCTGATCCTGCTCACGAACGGCACGTCGGTCGGGGCGACGGCCCGGGCGGTCGGCTACCGCAAGCCCGGCGCGTTCGCCGAGGCGTTCCGGCGGGTGACCGGCCGGTCCCCGAGCGACTTCGGCTGACCGCTCACCTCAGGTGCCGGGTCCCAGGTGCCGGGTGAGGAACCGGGCGGCGTCGTCGCCCTCGAAGGCGGGGACGCCGGTGTGCCCGCCGGTGTTGGCGTGCAACGTCTTCTCGCGGCTGCCGAGGGCGTCGAACAGGTCCAGGGCCTGCTGCCGGTCGTTGCCCTCGTCGTCCCACTGCAGCAGCACCAGCAGCGGGACGGTGACCGTCCTGGCCTCCGCGACGATCGCGCGGGGCACGTAGCTCCCGGCGAACAGGACCGCGGCCGCGATGCGCGGCTCGACCACGGCCATCCGGACGCCGAGCGAGATGATCCCGCCCGACCAGGCGACCGGCCCGCACAGGTCCGGCCGGGCGAGCAGCGCGTCCAGCGCGGCCCGCCACTCCGGGGCCGCCTGCTCGACCAGCGGGAGGACGAGCCGGTCGACGACGTCGTCGGGCACCGGCTCACCGGCCCGTACCGCACGTCGCAGGTCGGCGCGGGCCCGGTCGGCCTCGGGGTGGCGGGGCCGGTCGCCGGTCCCCGGGAGCTCGAGGGTCGCCGCGGCGAACCCGGCCGCGATGCAGGACCGGGCCCGGGCGAGCAGCCGGGGGTGCATCCGGCCCAGGTCGCCGGGGTGGCCGAGGAGGACCAGCGGGGACGGGGTGGTCGCGACGACCGGGGTCCAGAGGACGCCGGGGACGTCGTCGAGGGAGAACGCCGTCTCGACCAGGTCGTCGTGGCGCTGTTCGGTGAGGAGTCGCATGGTCGTGCCCTTCGGGAGAGGGCGCTCCCGGGCGACCTACCGCCCGGCCGTGTCCCCGGAGGGGAGCACCCGGCTGTCTGCTGCGGTCACGGGTCCCACCTCCTCGGTTCGGTGCACGGCTGCGGGAACGGTAGTGCGTGCCGCGGCCGGTCGGCCAGCGGGTTTCCGCGACCGCGCGCGGTTCAGCCCCCGGTGCCGGACGGGCCCCCGGCCGCCGGGACGGGCCGGACACCGAGACGCTCCGCGACCCGGCGCGCGGTCCCCTCGCGGCGCGCGGTGAGGTCCCCCTGGGCCTCCCGCGCCCGGGCCAGCACCTCAGGGGGCGCCGTGTCCGGGGTGCCGGCGTCGAACGGGGGCTCCGGGGCGTACTGCATGCCCAGCTGGATGACCTCGGCCGCCTGCCGCCCGCGCAGCTCGGCCGCGAGCCGGAGCGCGCCGTCGATCCCGGCCGTGACCCCGCCGGCGAACACCCACGTGTCGTCGACGACGACCCGGCGGTCGTCGCGGACCGCACCGAAGAACGGGAGCAGGTGCAGGGCCGACCAGTGCGTGGTCGCCCGGCGCCCCTGCAGCAGGCCGGCCGCGCCGAGCAGGAGCGCCCCGGTGCAGACCGACAGGACGGCGCCGGCCCCGGACGCCTGGTCACGGAGCCAGGTCAGGACTTCCTCGTCCTCCATCAAGGCCTCCTGGCCGGGGCCTCCGGGGACGTGCAGGACGTCGAGGCGCGCCGGCTCGGCGATGGTCAGGTCGGGGAGCACCCGGAGCCCGCGCATGTCGCGGACCGGGCCCTCGGCGGCGCCGACGAGCCGGTAGGACGAGTTCGGGATCCGGGACAGGACCTCGAACGGCCCGGTCAGGTCGATCTGGTCGAAGCCGTCGAACACCAGCGAGCCGATCTCGAGGTGCTGGTCGTCGGGGATCACGGGGGCCTCCCTGGGTGGAACGGACGGGACACGACCACGATCGCGTGCCCGGGGCCCGCGGCGTGAGTGGCCGGCGCGCCGGGAACCGGTACTTTCGCGCCGTGCTCAGCCCCGCGACCGGTCCGGCGGCTCGCCGCGGAAGGTGCGCCGGTACTGCGACGGCGACACGTGGACGAGGTCGTGGAACCGGCGCCGGAACGCGACCGTCGAGGTGAAGCCGCAGCGGGCGGCCACCTGCTCGACCGGCAGGTCGGAGGCTTCGAGCAGGTGGCGGGCGCGGAGGATCCGCTGCCGGGTCACCCACTGCCAGGGCGGGATGCCCACCTCGGCGCGGAACAGCCGCCCGAAGGTGCGGACGCTGTAGCCGGTGCGGCCGGCCAGGTCGGCGAGCCGGAGGGGGTCGCCGAGGTGGTCGTCGATCCAGGCCAGCAGGGCGGCGATGTCGACGTCGGAGGGTTCCGGCACCGGGTGCTCGACGAACTGCGCCTGGTCCCCCGACCGGTGCGGCGCCACCAGGCTGCGGCGCGCGACCGCGTTCGCCACCTCGACACCGCAGTCCTCGCGCACGATCCGCAGGCAGAGGTCGATCCCGGCCGCCACCCCGCCGGAGGTCAGGACCGCGTCGTCGACGACGTAGAGCTCGTTGTCGACGACGGTCGCGGCGGGGAACAGCCGCCGCAGCTCGCCGGTGACGTGCCAGTGGGTCGTCGCGCGGCGGCCGTCGAGCAGTCCGCTGTGCCCGAGTGCGAACGCTCCGGTGCAGATCGACACGAGGCGGGCGCCGCGCGCCGACGCCGCCCGCAGCGCGGCCGCCGCCGGTTCCGGCAGCGGGGAGAGGATGTCCTCGTACCCCGGCACGACGACCGTGTCGGCGTCGGCCAGCAGCTCCGGTCCGCCGTCGACACCGATGTCGACACCCGCCGCGGACGGGACCCGCCGGCCGTCCGGGGAGCAGACCGCGAGGTCGTAGTGCACGGGGCCGGAGTCCCGGTGACGGTGGCCGAAGAACTGCGTCACTGCACCGAAGTCCAGGACGACGACGCCGGGGAGCAGCAGCACCACGACGCGGTGCGGGTCGTGCGTCACACGGTCACCTCCCGCGGGCTCGTGGGGAACGCGCCTCTCCTACGGTGGCGTCGTGCTGCGCTGGAACGACCCGCTGCCCGTTCTGCCGCGCCGCACCATCATCGCCGGGGTCTCGGGATCGGGTAAGACGACCCTCGCCGCCCGCCTCGCCCCGGTCCTCGACGCTCCGCACACCGAGATCGACGCGCTGTTCCACGGCCCGGGGTGGGTGCCGCGCCCGTCCTTCCTCGACGACGTCCGACGGCTGGCCGGGTCCGACACCTGGGTCACCGAGTGGCAGTACTCCACGGCGCGACCGGTCCTCGCCGCCCGCGCGGACCTGCTGGTCTGGCTCGACCTGCCGTTCTGGACCGTCACGTTCCCCCGGGTGCTGCGCCGGACCCGGCAGCGCAACCGGGGCCGTGAGGTGCTGTGGAACGGCAACGTCGAACCACCACTGTGGACGGTGCTGGTCGACCGGGAGAACATCCTCCGCTGGGCGGTCTCGACGCGGCACAAGTACCGCGAGTCGGTGCCGATCCTGGCGCGGGAGCGCCCGACGCTGCCGGTGGTGCGGCTGAGGTCCCCGGCCGAGGTCGAGGGGTGGGTCACGGGGGCGCTGCGTGACGCCGCCCGGCGATAGGCCGGGGATCCCGGCTCTCCACAGTTCTGTGGATCCGGTACCGCCATTTGCAACACCCGATCTCAGCGTGCGACGTAGGGGTCATGACAACCTCGCAGACCCCACAGGGCCCCTCCCAGAACATTCCGGCCGGTCGGTACCCGCAGGCGGGCGCCCACCCCCAGCAGGTCCGGTACCCGCAGCCGGGCCAGATCCCGCAGCAGTGGGCCCCGCCCACCGCACCCTGGGCGCAGCAGCCGCCGCAGCAGCCCCCGGCCCCGACTCCGGTCTCGAAGCGACGGCGGAAGTGGCCCTTCATCGTCGGCGGAGCGGCCGCGCTGATCGTCGCCGCCGCCGCAGCGGGTGTCGGCAGTGGATCGACGGAGACCTCGACCGCGGCGGCCCCGACCTCCGCGCCCGCCGTCACCCCGCCCACCGCGGTCGTCGCACCGCCCCCGGTCACGCTGACCGCGCCGAGCACCACGGCGTCCGCCCCCGAGACGTTCGCCGCAGCCCCGGCGGCGCCGGCGACACCGATGCTGTCGGTGAGCCGGCAGAACGCGGTCGACTCGGCCGAGAGCTACCTCGCCTACACCGCGTTCTCCCGCAAGGGTCTGATCGAACAGCTCGAGTTCGAGAAGTTCTCCACCGCGGACGCCACCTACGCCGTCGACCACGTGACCGTCGACTGGAACGAGCAGGCCGCGAAGTCGGCGAAGAGCTACATGGACTACAGCTCGTTCTCCCGCGGGAGTCTCATCGACCAGCTCGAGTTCGAGGGCTTCACGGCCGCGCAGGCCAGGCACGGGGCGGACGCGGTCGGGCTCTGATCCTTCGTACCCACTGCGGGCGCGCATCCCGCGCGCCGTCGTCACGCACCCGCGGGCGTCCATGGGACATGAGCCCCACATCGCCGGTCCTGGACGAAAGGAGCTCGTCCCTTCGGGAGCGAGAGCCCATGCCCCATGTTCCAAGCCTCTTACGAGAGTGTGACCAGGAACCGTCCACAGTCAGTCGAATGTCTGCCGCCAGGACACTCTGATCCGGCTGGCGTTGCTGTCGACCACGAGATACCAGTAGGCGTCGTACGGCACCTCCAAGACAGCGGTGCCGAACTCGACGAAGCCACCGTAGTACTCGTACTCGTGGCCGTCGAGGTAACTTTAGTACTCGTCCGCGTCCATCAGCGCAACCCTGGCCGCAGATCCTCGCAAGGCCACCTCAATGAGCGCACCACCTGCGAACGACCCAAGGTCGAAGTACAAATGCTCCACAACATCAGTTGTAGCGCATGTTCGCGGTGTGCACTGCCAGGAAAGATCAGCTTGGCGAGCGAGGAGCGAATCGGACGCCCGAGCACTTCGGTGTGAAGGCGGCCGGATGCGACCGGCTCGTACTGTCCTGTATCGCGGCGTGCTGCCTGACCAGGACACTCGTGCCAGGCCGTCACGCTGCGTCTCAGTCCGCACGCACCCGTCCGCTCCGGATTTGCTCCGGCTGCGTCGCACGCGTACCGACCGGATCTGCACCCGCCCGCGAGGCTCCCGTCGGCGCTCGTCCCTCGGAGCACCGGAGACTGTCGGGGGTCGATCGTAGGGTTCGAGAATGACCCGAAACACATGGCCACGTGATCGCTATACAGGGCGCGGCGGAGGTCTCAGTACCGCTTCCGGTGGCGGCCTTTCAACCGCATCCGGCGGCGGCGCCTCGACAGCATCGGGCGGCGGCCTGAGTACCGCTTCCGGTGGTGGACTGTCCACCGCTTCCGGTGGCGGTCTCAGCACCGCTTCCGGTGGCGGTCTCTCCACCGCATCCGGCGGCGGTCTCAGCACCGCTTCCGGTGGCGGTCTCTCCACCGCATCCGGCGGCGGCCTCAGCACCGCCCCCGGGGGAGGTCTGTACACGGGGTCGTGCTCGACCCCTTATCGGAACAACTGGCCGCCGATTGAGTACCTCCTCCCCGAGCTTCGTAGGCGAGGACTCCACGACATCGCGGACCTGTTGGAACAAATGCGTTTCGGTCGACCGTAGGTCCGACAAACGAGCGACCTGCGCTGTCGCTTCCCCAAGAATGGTTCAACTGCGTACCCGTCGGTCTGGCGCAGCTCTGCCCGCGGCGGACCGAGGACGGCCCCAATGCCAACGACCGGGCACGTCTGCCCATGGCACTAGTAACCGCGCGAGCCAAGATCCACAGCATCGATAAGGAGCCGCAGTTTGCCGTTAGCTATCACTGAGTTACTGCAACGGCGAACGAAACCCTCCGTCAATCGGCGACGCTGAGCGTCGTCTACCGCTGGTTGCTGGCGGTTTCATGGGGCGAACCGGCGAAGACTGCCGCTCAGTGGAACGGCTCGTAGCCCTTGCCTGCCGCCCACTCCCAGCAGCCACCGCCGGAGCAGATCCGCACTGAGCCTGAGACGCCGTCTACGGTTCGGATCATCCACGTGAGGTCTGCGTGCGAGTTCATGAGTCGACTACAACCTGGCACCTCACACCAGGACCAAGCCGCTTCCTTGAGGCGTCGCTCGCGACTCTGAGCCATTGCTACACCTCCCAGAAGCATGGGCCTTCTGGGGAGCATGCTACGCCGCGTTGACCCGTTCGGCGCGGATGACGCTCGAGCCACGTTCTTCCCTCTGGCCGGTCGGGCTCCGAGGCTACACAGTTGAGGTGGGATCTGGATCACACCCTAGGCCAACGATTTCGAGCGGCACTGCTAAGATGAGGACCCATGATTCCGGTGCCAGAATTCTGGGGCGTCTCGCAGGTCGGGTGGCAGGCCATTTCGACACTGACGACTATCGTCGCGTTTCTAGTTGCACTCGGTGCCGCAAGAGTTGCTTGGACCCAACTCAAGCTAGATCGTGAGATCCGGGTAGACCAGACCCGCCCCTATGTGATCGTCGATTTTGAATCAAGTCCGGCGTCGATCAACCTAATGGACCTAGTGGCGAGGAACATTGGAACGACTCCGGCATACGAAGTCCGGATCCGCCTGTCGCCAACACCAAGTCGTGCCCGAGAGACGGCCCGGTTCGAGTTGGCGAAGGCGCGGTTGCTCGATGGCGTAATTCCCATGTTCGCCCCTGGGCGAGAGCTGAGAATGTTCTTCGATAGCATGCCGGACCGCTACGAGCACGACATGACAATGAGCTTCGAGTGCTCGGTTTCCTACCGTGACAACAGGAAGAACTGGTACAAGGAAGTGGCGACTGTCGACATGGATGTCGGCCGAGGAATGCTTCAGGCGGATGTGCTCGGAATGCATCATTTGGCAAAAGCGGCGCGCGAGCTGCAGAAGGACTTCCACAGATCGCCGCTGCGCAAGGGGCCCATTCCGGTAATAACCGAGGATCGAGGCGAGTATCGGGACCGACGACGGGCAGAGGCCGAAGAGGCGCAGCGCGGGTACAACGACCTAGTTTCGCAGACGGAGTACGTATCGGATGACGGCGCGTCTGCCAACGAGCGCACGGAAGGGACCGAGCCACAGAAATGACGATTGTGCGTGGTGCCGGAGGCCAGCGCTCTCATGTCGCCCGTCGCCATCGCGCCCGCCGCGAGCCTAGCCACTTCGTGGACTCCTTTGCACTCCAAGGCATTGGCAAGCTGCTTCTGACGAGCGGCAGGATTAGCCTCCTCGCCGGTCAGGAGCCCGGGGGCGTCCGGTGTGTCGTCGGTCGGTTGTCACCGAGTTAGACACCCAGCTTGATGGCGCAGATCTAGTCGTAATCCACTTTGCCGAACTCCCACTTGACAGTTAGGCAAACAACCCGCCCTCTGACCCGGAGGCAGCTCTGATGCGCTCCAGAACTTCGAGGCCGAATGTGGTGAGCATCCACGCATTGGACCGGTCCTGCTCGCTCATTGACTCCTCGTATCTCCAACCCTCACCAAATGTGGTCTGAGAGATGAGGCCGTGCCGAACCAGCACTTGCACGACTGGCTGCAATGCCACGCTAGACGACGAGAAGGAGAGTTGTAGATCCGTAGCTACCGCCCGCTCGCTAGCCCCATTATGGTCAACGGCAGAGTAGGCTGGTGAAAGCCTATCGAACGCGTCGAGCACGACAGCATGTAGAGAATCGATATCGGAGAGCGCGGCTAGAATTAGTGGCTCAATGTCAACTTCGTCACGGCCCCGATTGTCGAGGCTTGTCGCGAGAGACCTTCCAAGAAGAACAAGTTTTGTGCGACTGGTAGTCGTGGCGGCGGAGTCCATTGCCCGCCCGAATGCCAGGAGCGAGTCTTCGTCCCTTTGTACCTCCTCAAGGAGGTCCTGGACCTCTGCTGAACGCTGTATGGCTGCTTCGTTGAGCACCACGGCCCTACGAGAAACAATCTGACTGTGTAGTGAGGCGACGGCGCCACCGAGTGCCGCCATAGCGACGGGAGTCAACCCGCCGGCAACCACATCGCTTTGGGCCATCGGTAGCACAACGTATTCTGTAATCGCTCCTGCCGCAGCAGCGGAGGTTACCTCAATTAATCGTCCGCCTGCTGCGACCTCTAACTCATGTGCCACATCGTCCAGTTCGTCACTTGGCTCGTCGTTCGCCTGATCCTCCATGGCCGGTAATCTACCTAAACACCGCTCTCCTAATGCGAACCAGGCTCACTGCCTGCCTGTGTGTCCCGCTCGGGCTTTCGGTCGCCAGCCCACCCGCTGCCACGTCGCGTCAGCGGGTACCCGGGCCGTTCCGAGGCGGACGTGTCTCGGCGCCAGCCAATCCCTCGTGCTTGCCGAGTGCCATCCCGTCGACCTGCTGCAAGCCGACCGCGCGGGCGGCCGTGGGCGGCCCGCGAGGCAACTGCCGGCCGATCTCGTCAAGCTCCGCCCACGGTTGTCCGTGTGGTAGCCCGGAGGGAGGTCGGCGGGATGGCACACCCCCATCCCGGAGATCTGCCTGCCCGGCGAGGGTGGCCCTGCGTTATGACGCTTGATCGTAACGCGAGGACTGTCACGCACGACATCCACTTGCCACCCCCCCCGGATGCAGGAGATGTGAGACGTGCCGCCGACTGGTACTCAGACGCTAATTAAGACGCTATTCAATCAGTGGCACACAACAAATACACCAAGCATGGACGCCGACAGCGCCTGGGAAGTATTCGTTTCGTACTTACTGATCAGAGATCACGACGTAACGCTTGATGTTATCCGTAGTGGAATCGTGGACGGCTCGAATGACGGCGGAATTGATGCTGTCTATTCGGTTCTCGAAGGGACCGTACTAGAGACTGACGCATCGATTCTGGATAATCCGTCAGTCGCAAAGAGCTACCCGGAAGGGCTAGCTCTAGAACTTCATGTCATCCAGAGCAAGAATACTAACGGGTTCAGTCAGACAGCGGTCACCAAGCTACAGTCGACATTGACTGCCGTACTTGATCTAAGCCGCTCCCTTGACTCTCTAAGTGAAGAGATTCGAGCAGAGGTATTGGAGAGATTCGACATCTTTCGTCGATCTCTTACGAATCTTCTTGTTCGGCGCCCTCGCGTGTCGATCAGCATTTACGTCGCGTCACACGGGATTGCAGAGAAGGCTCCCGAGAACTACGCCGCCAGCGTCCGCCGTCTGGAAGGCGACATCGGAGATCTGCTTCCAGTCGCACGAGTCACGGTGGAATCGATCGGCGCCGAGCAGCTATGGCGGCTCTACGACGTGAGATCGCCGGAAACCCTTGAACTTGAATGCGACGAACTGCTGTCGAGTGGGCAATCGTATATCGCCCTCGCACCTCTCTCGAAGTATATTGACCTCATCTGTGATTCAGACCTAACCGTCCGAAGGCACCTATTCGATGCAAACGTCCGCGACTATCAAGGTCAAGTAGCCGTGAATAAGGAGATCAGTGCGACGCTTCGAGACTCCAACAGTCCCGAGTTTTGGTGGCTGAATAACGGAGTCACGATCATCTGCGATGACGCTCACACTGTAGGCAAGAAGATCGCGCTCAGAAATATTCAGATCGTGAACGGCCTTCAGACATCGCATACCATCGCGCGCTGGTTTGCAGACGAACTAGAGAAGTCAGGCGACGGAACAGAGGCCGTGAAGCATAAGCGGCTCCTGGTTCGCGTGATTGTCGCGGACGAGGATCCAGTTCGCGACCGAATCATCCGAGCCACCAATAGGCAGACACCCGTACCCGACGCTTCTTTGCGCGCAACCGATCGTATTCAACGCCAGATCGAGCGCTACTTTGAGACGCGCGGATTGTTCTACGATCGCCGAAAAGGTTACTACAGGAACCTCGGAAAAGATCCTGCTAGCATCATTAGTATTGCATATCTCGGACAGGCAATGTACGCACTGGCGTACGGTCGCCCTGAGATTGCGCGCGGCAAGCCTAACTCACTGCTTGCTGAGGACGCGCGTTACCGACAGGCGTTCGACGAGACTGCCGATCTCGCGGTGTTCTATTGGGCAGCCCAGGTCCTGCGCGCAGTTGACTCGCATCTGCAGAGTCCAATGTCGCAGACCCGGTATCCCGAGCGGAGGTATCTGTCGCCAGTAATAGCTTTCGCCACGGTGACAAAGGCGTTGGGCGAGGCACCCCAGCACTGGACCACTCTGCTGCCGCTGGTTGCCAACGATAGACAGTTCTCCGACATGGAGCTTGAAGAAGTCGCAGCCACAGTCAAAGGGGCGCTCGACAAGTTTACAGACGAACATTCTACAACCCCGTCAGAGGCCACTAAGCGACAGCCATTCACACAATACTTGGCGGCACTCCTGACGAAATAGTCTCGCGGTGCGGATGGCACTTCAGCCGCGCGGGGACCGGCCGGAGGCCGCATGCCCCGCGCGGCGGCGGACCGTAAGAACACAGGCCAGTCGGCGCCGAAGGCGCCGCTTGATGCTGCATGGAGAGTTTCGACACCGACGCGCTTCGGCTCCAGGTCCCGACTCGCCGAGCGGCTGAGATCGGCTAAGCCGAACGCACCGGTCTTCGCCAACGAGGTCGGGGCCACCGCTGCGACGGACCCTGTTCCGGTCGCGGATCTGGCGACCCTCGCTCGTCCGGGCGGGCCTGCTCGGCGGAGTATCACCTGTCGGCGATCGGTACCGGGCGCGGTGGACCGACGCCGCGGGCACGGAGCACACGGAGGACTTCCGGACCAAGTCCCCCGCTGTGCACCACGTCGCACGACACCAGTCCGGCGGGCTGCGGTTCCACGACCTGCGCCACTCGTACGCCACCTGGCTCGTCGACGACGGCGTCCCGCCGAACATGGTGCAGCGGGTCCTGGGCCACGAGCGGTCCTCGACGACGCTGGACCTCTACACCCGGCGGACCGACAACAGCGAGCGCATCCTCCAGGCCCTCGACGACGAGGACGATCCGGACGACGGCGGAGCGTCCGTCGCTCCGGAATGAGCGATGCTCCGGAAATGCTCCGGGAACACCTCGGGGAACGACGAAACCCCTGGTCACATCCGGCTCGTCGAGCCTGTGACCAGGGGTTTTGACTGTGGGCGATACTGGGATCGAACCAGTGACCTCTTCGGTGTGAACGAAGCGCTCTCCCCCTGAGCTAATCGCCCTCAGCGGTGAAACCAACTCTACACAGCCCGTCCGACCGCCGTTCACGGGGGTCACCCGTGGATCACTGCGGGCCTGTGACCAGCTCCGATCCCGGAACGGGCACCGGCGGGGGCGGCGGCTGGATCAGCGGCAGCAGCGGCGAGTGCAGCCACTCCCAGTGGATCCCCACCCAGCCGCCGGCCGTCTCGAAGATCCCGAACAGCCACGCGCACACCGCGACCGTGCCGAGGATCAGCGTCATCACCAGCAGCTGCACGACACGGTTCTGGCGGCCCATCCAGGCCACCCAGCCGTCGTAGCGGACACGGACCCAGTGCAGGAGCCGCTGCGCCCAGCCGAACTCGGCGGCGAGCACGCCCAGGCCGAGGAAGATGATCGCCCAGCCGGGGCCCGGCGCGGGCAGCGCGATGATCCCGATGATCACGATCGCGGTGCCGAGGACCCCCATGGTGATGCGGTAGGTCAGGTCCAGCACCGGGTTGCGGGCCACGCGGGCCCGGAACACGCGGTAGCGGACCTTCGCCCGCCGGTACTTCTTGCGGATACCGGTGTACCGGCGCCCGGAGGTGGTCCTCCCGGACGCCGGCACACCGACGTCGTTCTTCTCCGTCGTACTCAGGTCTCCACCTGCCCGGCCGCGACTACCTTGGTCGGCGCGGGGGGAGCCTCCCTTCCGCGCTCGAGCGAGACGGCGTATGTCCCGTAGCTCCCGCTGTCGGGCGATTCTACGGACACCGGTCCCGACTGCCCCGCTCGCACGTCGAACGTGCCGACCGCGCGCGGAGTTCCGTCACCGTTGAGTCCCCACAGGACATAGGTCTGGTCCGCGGTCTCGTTGGGGTCCAGCCCCATCGGCATGACCTCGCGCTGTCCGTCCTTCACGACGACCGCGGCCACCATCGGCGCCCCCGGCTCCGCGGAGAGGAAGGCGTGCGGTGTGCCGGGCTGCGCGATGGCGGAGAGTACGTCGCGCAGCTCCTGGGCCTGCGCGAGGCTCGCGTCCCGCTCAGCCTGCAGCGACTGGATCTGCCCGAACGCCGCTCCCCCGCCCACGATCACCGCGAGTGCGACCGCCGCGACGACCAGGACCCGTCCGGGGCGGCGCAGCCACCCGTTCCGGGCCGGACCTCGTCCGGCGCCTCCCGACGGGCGTGTCGCGGGCCCGGTGGACCGCTCGGACCGCGCAGGGCGGGCGCGCGGCGCGGCGTCGCCGGCCCGCGGCCCCTCGTAGGCGGTGCCGTCGGCGGAGGACGTCTCGTCGCGCAGGGCGTGCCGCGGCACCGCGCGGTCGGACTCGCGTCCGACCTGCGGGGTCTGCCGGGCCTGCTCCAGGATCGACTCCCGCAGCGACGGCGGCGGCTCGACCTGCGGCACCGCGCTACCGAGCACGGTCGTCGTCTCGGCGACGTCCGCGGCGAGCCGTCGGCATTCGTCACAGCCCTCGAGGTGCTGCACCACCTCGATCTCCTCGTCGGGCTCGAGAGCGTGGAGCGCCCACCCGACCGTCTGTTCGTTCATCGGACAGGCCCTCCCCTCGTTGCCGTTCACGACAGCCCTCCTGCCAGGTCTCCCCCGGCCTCCCCGAGCACGGGTCCCAGCAGGTTCCGAAGCTTGGCCACCCCGGTGAACATGCGGGACTTCACGGTGCCCAGCGGCACCCCGGTCATCGCGGCCACCTCGCGTTGGGTGTAGCCGCCGTAGTACGCCAGCGCGAGGACCTTCCGCTGGTCGGCGGGCAGCTGACCGAGCGCGTCGCGCACCTGGCCCGCGACGAGCGCGCCGATGGCCCCCTCGTCGGCGCCCGGGCCGGGCGGGGCGTTCCACTCCGCGCCGTCGTCCGACGCCGGGACGGTGCGGCGCCGGATGGCGCTCTCCCGGCGGACGGCGTCGACGGACTTGTGGTGCACCAGGGTCAGCAGCCAGGTGCCGAAGCGGCCCTTGGCCGGGTCGAAGCGCGACGGGTCGCGCCAGAAGGCCAGGAAGACCTCCTGCACGACGTCCTCGGCCAGCCCCTCGTCGGCACAGATGCGCCGTGCGAGGGAGTAGGCCTGACGCCCGAAGCGGTCGTACAGCTCACCCAGTGCGGTCGAGTCGCCGGACACGATCCGTTGCACGAGTCGCGTGTCCCCGGCGTCGTCACGACGCGACGGGTCACGGCGCGCGGCAGGGCCGGCGGCCCGCCCGTGCTCGGGGCGGTCCGGCGGATCGGCGATGCCTGCCACCAGCGTTGTCCTCACGATTGCTGTATTCGGTGCCCGCACCCGTTCCGGTTCGGACTCCGACGAGAGTAGTCGTCATGGGCTTCCCGGCTCACACGCCAGGACGTCGCCAAGCCCGTTCAGCCCTGTCGTCGCACGCAGCGAGTTACACCGTTGTGACTCGATCGGGGGTCATCCCACGGTGATCCACGTTCTTGCGCATCGAACCCGTCACCCCGAGGCCTTCTCTCTCGTTCCCACACTGACGCCCCACGCAACGCCCCCACGAAAGAGGATCACCGATGCGCGACGAGTCCAAGACGATCCGGGCGACGGCCATGTTCGAGCTCATCGCTCCGGACGCGCCTGTCGTGCCTGTGAAGGTCGAACTGTCCTACACGAGCCGCGACCCCTACGCCGTGCAGGCCTCGTTCAAGACCGGCCACGACACCACGGTCGACTGGGTCTTCGCCCGCGACCTGCTCGGCGACGGCCTGGTCGACTCCGCCGGCACCGGCGACGTCCGGGTGCAGCCGATGAGCGACGACCCGACCCGGATCGAGCTCGAGCTCACCTCCCCCTCGGGCCACGCCCTGTTCACCACCTCCGCGGCGACGCTGTCGGAGTTCCTGCAGGCGACCTACGACGCCGTGCCCGCCGCCGCCGAGTACTCGTGGCTCGACTTCGACGCCGCCCTCGCGGACCTGCTCGACACCACCGCCCGGGACTGACCCGACGTACCCCACCACCGGGCGGAGCCCGTCTCCGCACGTGAGAGGACATCCGGTGGTGGAGAGAGGGGGCGGTCGGACCCCCCTCGGGGCGGGTGCTAGTGTTCTCTCACCGCACCGCGGACGGGCCTCACGGCCCGGGACGCGGTGCACGGTGCGGACGTAGCGCAGCTGGTAGCGCATCACCTTGCCAAGGTGAGGGTCGCGGGTTCGAATCCCGTCGTCCGCTCGGAGACTTCTCTTCTCACGCGCGATTAGCTCAGCGGGAGAGCACTACCTTGACACGGTAGGGGTCACTGGTTCAATCCCAGTATCGCGCACCAATTTCCCGGATCCCCGGGGCCGCACATCGGCCCCGGGGATCTCGCTTTTCCGGATGTGCCCGGGCACGAGCGGATGCGACGACGCGGTCGGCCGAATGCCCGCGGCGCGCTCCCCCGGCCGCCTCCGGCCGTCGTGGCGCCGCTGACCTGGACGGACGATCATCGGGTACCCCCTCGACAGCGGCCACGGACGGTGCGCTACTGTTCTCCCAACGCACCGGGAACTTGCGGAAACGCCTCGGGAACGGTGCGACATGCGGACGTAGCGCAGCTGGTAGCGCATCACCTTGCCAAGGTGAGGGTCGCGGGTTCGAATCCCGTCGTCCGCTCTGCCGGGCCCCGACAGCAGGCCGGTTTCCGGCGGCGTGGCCGAGTGGCTTAGGCAAGGGCCTGCAAAGCCCTGTACGCGGGTTCGATTCCCGCCGCCGCCTCGCGCGATTAGCTCAGCGGGAGAGCACTACCTTGACACGGTAGGGGTCACTGGTTCAATCCCAGTATCGCGCACCATTCCCGGATCCCCGGGGCCGGAAGTCCGGCCCCGGGGATTCTGCTTTCCGGACTCATCAACATTGACGAAGATGCCCAGCCGGGGCTAATGAAGGTCCACACCCCCACGACGACGGAGCAGTTCCGACGTTCGGGGGTACACGATGACCAGTCCGCAGCAGCGCCACGGTGCACGTCCGCACCAGTCGCCCGACTCCTCCCCTGCTCCGCAGTTCGATCCGCCGGCTGGGCAGGCTCCGTGGTGGGCCATTCCGGCCCAGCGCACCACCGAATCCACCCCCGTGGTCCCGCCCCGCGTCCGCGGTCCGCGCTGGACGCTCGCCTTGGCCATCGGAGTGGTGGCGACGATGGCGGTCATCGGCGCGGCGGTCGTGTCCACCGGCCCGCGCGACAGCGCTCAGACCGACACGGCCGCGGCACCTGCGGCTGCCGCACCGACCTACGCCTACAGCGCCCCGACGACGTCAGCACCGCCTCCGGATCCTGCGCCGCAGAGCTTCACGGGGACAGGAGACGAGGTCGTGCGCCTCGACTCTCCCCGTGACACGGCGGTCGTCACGTTCTCCTGCAAGGACTGCTCCAGCAATGTGATCGTCAAGTCGGACGAGGACACCCTCGTCAACGAGATCGGGAGCTATTCCGGGACGACCTTGTACGGCATCCGGGGATCGTCGTCGACTGCTCCCCTCACTCGGCTCCAGATCACTGCGGACGCCGCATGGACGCTGACGATCGGAGGCATCGACACGGCACGCGAGGTCGGCTCCTTCCCGGTGAAGGGCTCCGCGGACGACGTCATCATGGTCGACTCCCCTCGCGACGTCGCCCGCCTCACGCACGATGGCGACAGCAACTTCGTCGTGTACGCCATCAGCGGCTCCGACTCCGACCTGGTCGTGAACGAGATCGGCGCGTACGAGGGGACCGTCATACTTCCCGCCGACGGTGGGCGCCTTTTGCTCGTCATCACCGCCGACGGGAACTGGACAGTCGACTGAGGGCTCAGCGCACCTGTTCCACCGGGCGCACGAGCATCTCGTTGACCGCCGCATGCCGCGGGCGGGTCACGATGTAGACGACGGCGTCGGCGATGTCGGCGGGCTCCAGCACCCCGCGTTCGCCCTTCGAGGTCGCGTCCGGCGCGTACTCCGCACCCGAGGTCGTCATCTCCGAGGCGACCAGGCCGGGCTCCACGAGGCCGACCCGCACGTGGCGTTCGGCGTACTCCTGGCGCAGCGCCTCGCAGAACGCGCCGACCCCGTGCTTGGTGGCCGCGTAGACGTTGCTCTCCGGCGACGGGACCCGGCGCCCGGCCACCGAGCTGATCGTCACCACGTCGGCGACGCCGCGCGGCCCACCGGCCGCCGTCGCCAGGTGCGGCAGGGCCGCGTGCGTCGTCGACAGGACGCCCGTGAGGTTGACGTCGATCATCGTGCGCCAGTCCGCGACGTCGGCCTCGGCCGCCGGGCCCCAGGACCCGGAGCCGGCGTTGTTGACGAGGACGTCCAGCCCGCCGTGCTGCTCGACCACCGCCGCGACGGCGGCGTGCAGCGCGTCGTCGTCGGTGACGTCCACCGGGTGCACCGACGCCCTCGGCAGCTCCGTCGCCAGCTCCTCGAGGCGCTCCCGGCGCCGGGCCAGCAGCGCCACCGTCGCCCCCTCGGCGGCCAGCGCCCGGGCGGTCGCCTCACCGATTCCGCTCGACGCACCCGTCACGATCACCGTCGTCCCGTCCAACCGTCCGCTCATGACAGCGGGGTACCCGCGGACCCGGCCACGTACTGATCATCGCCGGGGGTGCGGCGCGGCGCCCGGGAGCGAGTGCGTTATCGTGGGCCGGCACGCGCCGGGGACGGTGCGACTGCGGACGTAGCGCAGCTGGTAGCGCATCACCTTGCCAAGGTGAGGGTCGCGGGTTCGAATCCCGTCGTCCGCTCCACATCACCAGGGTCGCCACCCGTTCCGGTGCCGGGCGAACCCACCCTCCGAGTCGATCACCTGTCCGGTGATCCAGGCCGCCTCGTCGGTGCACAGCCACGCGATCAGCCGGGCCGGGTCGTCGGGCTCGCCGAACCGGCCGAACGGGAACATCGGGGCCATCGCCCGGAACGCCTCCGCGCCGAGGTAGCCGGTGTCGACCGGCCCCGGGTTCACCGTGTTGACCCGCAGACGTCGGTCCGCGAGCTGGTCGGCGAGGGTCGGGGTGATGCCCGCGACGGCCGACTTCGCCGCGGCGTAGGCCACTTCGCCGGGCATCGGCCCGCGTGCCTGCCCCGAGGTGAGCAGGACGGCCGCGCCGCCGGGGCGGGTGTCGTCGTGCGCGTTCGCCCATGCCTGGACCAGCAGGATCGACGCGCGGGCGTCGACCGCCCAGTGCCGGTCCAGCTCGTCGGACAGCTCCCCCAGCGGACCGTCGGAACCCGACAGGGCCTGGTTGGCGACGAGCAGGTCGACCGGCCCGGCGAGCTCCCGGGCGGCGTCGAGCAGGAGCTGCGGCGCGGCCGGGTCGGCGAGGTCGGCGTGCACCCCGGCGACCGGCGCCGTCGCGTGCCCCCGGACCTGCGCGAGAGCGGCGTCGACGTCGTCGGCACCCCACTCCTGCGCCGCGTCGTGCGGGGCGAAGTGGTGCACGACGACGGCCGCGCCGTACGCGGCGAGCCGGCAGGCGGTCGCATGCCCGATCCCGCCGCGCCGGCCGCCTCCGGTCACGAGCGCGGTGCGGCCGCGCAACGGCATCGGGTCCCGGCGCAGGGTGCTCACGCCCCGACCCTGGCCGACCGGCACCCGTTCGCGCGAGCGGAATCGTCGGTGCCCTGCCCTACCGTGCCGCCATGACGACATGGACGGAGTTCGTGACCGCGGCGCCCACGATCTCCGAGGTCTTCGCGCGCCGCCACGCCGCCGCCGGGAGCCTCGCCATGCTGGGCACCCTGCGCGCGGACGGCTTCCCCCGGGTGTCCCCCGTCGAACCGCGGGTGTTCGAGGGCGAGCTGTGGCTGAGCGGCATGCCCGGGACCCGCAAGTTCGACGACCTGCGCCGCGACCCGCGGTTCACCCTGCACACCGCGACCGTCGACTCCCGGGTCACCGAGGGCGACGCCAAGATCTGGGGCACCGTGCACGACGTGCGCGACCCGGAGCTGCACCAGCGCTTCGCCGAGGCGCTGTACGAGGAGATCGGGCTCGACCTGCGCGGCCGGGAGTTCGGCTTCTTCCCGGCCGCCGACATCCTGGGCGGGTCCTCGGTCCGGGTCGGCGGCGGCCACATGGACGTCACCGTGTGGCGGGCCGGTGGGACCGAGGAGGTGGTCCGCAAGCACTAGCCGCGGGCGGTCTCCGGGGTGATCGCGCAGCGCAGCCGCGCGGGCAGCGCCTGCGGGTCGGGGGCGCCGCCGTCCTGGAGCCAACGGGTCACCGCACGCACGTCGTCGGTGCTGCGGACCGGGCCGACCGCGACCACCGGCGACTCGGGACGGGTGCGGGCGGCGTCGCACGCCTGCACCAGCACCATCAGCCCGGGCCGCCGCGCCGCGCAGACCCCCGGCCCGAGCCGGCACCCCGCGGTCACGAGCACCCCCTGGGCACTGTCCTGCACCACCGCGCGCAGACCCTCGACCAGCACCTCGTCGACGCCGGGCAGGGCCGCGACGGTGCCGTGCGCGTCCTCGTCGAACCCCGACGGCGCGTGGGCGCAGGCCCCGCACCGGACCACCGTGAACCCGTCCACCGGCACCCCTTCCTGCAAACAGTAATCGTTGCCGATTACAGTCGACGGTAACACCCGCGAAGCAGGAGGAACACCGTGAAGCCCGGCATCCACCCCCCGTACGGTCCGGTCGTCTACCGCGACACGTCCACCGGCGACGAGTTCCTGACCCGGTCGACCGAGACCTCGCGCGAGACGATCGAGTGGTCGGACGGGAACACCTATCCCCTGATCAAGGTGGACACGACCTCGGCGTCGCACCCGTTCTGGACGGGCAACGCCCGGGTGCTCGACGCCGCGGGCCAGGTCGAGAAGTTCCGCCGCCGCTTCGGGGAGCGCACGCGCGGCTAGGCCCGCGTAGCGTCGGGAGGCATGCGCCACCGCCGTCGCGAACGGGTCCAGGTCGTCACCGACCTGACCGAGCCGCTGACGGTCGAGCACGGTCGTCGCATCCGGATCCGGCTCGTCGCGATGGTGGTGTGGATCGCGGGCTGGATCGTCGCCGGCGCCCTGTGGCGCGACGGCTGGCTGGCCACCGCGATCCTGCTGACCAGCGGCCCGGGGCTGTGGATCCTGTGGTGGCTGTTCGTCCCGTCCCGGGAGCGGGGACGGCGCGAACCGGTCGGGCGCCGGGCCCCGCGGGCACTGCCCGCGCCGCGGGACCCGCGGGAGTGATCGGGTGGGCGGCCGCGGGGTTCCGCGACCACCCACCCCGGCATCCGGCGTCGTGGGCCGGAGGGTCATCCCGTCCTGCTGATCTCCACCATGTCCTCGCGCGGCACGACCTTCGTCCGCTCGCGGCCGCGTGCCTCGCCGAGGCCGCGCTCGTGCTTGTCGAGCGCGAGCCAGCCGGTCCAGGTCGTGTACGCCACGCCCCGGCGCTCCAGCAGCGCGTCGACCTCGGCCGGGTCGCGGCGGGGCGCCCGGGGCAGCTGCGGCGCGTCGACCAGCAGGCTCGCGACGGTCTCCGAGGCGCAGCCCTTGGTGTGCCCGATCAGCCCGACCGGGCCGCGCTTGATCCAGCCGACGGCGTAGACGCCGGGCAGTTCCTGACCGTCGATGTCGTGCACCCGCCCCTTGCGGTGCGGCAGCACGCCGCGCTCGTGGTCGAAGGGCAGCCCGGCCAGGTGCGAGCCGGTGTAGCCGATCGCCCGGTAGACCGCACCGACCGGGATGTCGGTGAACTCGCCGGTGTCGCGGACGTCGCCGTGGCCGGTGTACTCGGTGCGCTCGATCCGGATGCCCTCGACGCGGTCGGTGCCGAGGATCCGCTCGGGGCGCGAGAGGAAGTGCAGGTGCACCCGGCGGGGATCGCCGCGCCGGTCGCGCAGCGCCCACCCCTGCAGGGTCCGCACCACCATCTCGACGTGCTTGGCCGAGCGGACCTCGGCGGCGGCGACGTCGTCGAACTCGACGTCGGCCGGGTCGACGACCACCTCGACGCCCGGCACGTGGTCGAGCTCGCGCAGCTCCATCGGGCTGAACCGGGCGTGCGCGATCCCGCGGCGGGCGAACACGTGCACGTCGGTGGCCGGGTTGACCGCGAGCCCGGCGTGGACCGAGTCCGGGATCTCGGTGCCCGACAGACCCTCGGCGGTGCTCGCCAGGATCCGGGCGACGTCCAGGGCCACGTTCCCGGCGCCGATCACCGCGACCGACGACGCGTCGAGCGTCCAGTCCCGGGGCACGTCGGGGTGGCCGTCGTACCACTGCACGAAGCGGGCGGCGCCGTGGCTGCCCGGCAGGTCGACGCCGGGGACGTCGA
The DNA here is from genome assembly GCF_020496245.1 of Pseudonocardia sp. ICBG601. NCBI lineage: Bacteria > Bacillati > Actinomycetota > Actinomycetes > Pseudonocardiales > Pseudonocardiaceae > Pseudonocardia > Pseudonocardia sp. ICBG601. Next base: position 166,089 of record NZ_JAHLJA010000152.1, read on the forward strand.
GATCCCGGTCCCGCTCGCAGCCGGTGGCCGCGATGACCGCGTCGTAGTGGTCGCGCAGGTCGGACAGGGTGATGTCGGTCCCGAAGTGGACGTTGCCGAACAGCCGCACGCCGGGGCGGTCCAGCACGCGGTGCAGGGCGTGCACGATCTGCTTGATCCGCGGGTGGTCCGGGGCGACGCCGTAGCGGACCAGCCCGAACGGGGCGGGCAGCTTCTCGAACAGGTCCACGGCGACGTCGGCATCGGACTTCAGCAGGGTGTCGGCGGCGTAGATGGCGGCCGGACCGGCGCCGATCACGGCGACGCGCAGCGCAGTCATCGTTCTCCTCGGGTGTCGACGGACCCCCGAGGCTATAGCAAGGTAAGCCTTACCTAACTATGATGCAGGCAACACCGTGTACGGCAACAGGTCCGGGAAGTGGCCGCCGACCCGCTCGGAGTGGCGTCGCCACTCCCGCGGGTAGCCCAGCGACACCTCGACGAACGGGACGCCGTCGACGGTGACCGTCCGCGGGATGTGCAGGTGGCCGTGCACGACCACCCGCGCCCGGTAGCGGCGGTGCCAGTCCGCCGTCGCCGTCGTGCCGCACCAGAGCGCGAACTCCGGGTACCAGAGGACGTCGCAGGGCTCGCGGACCAGCGGCCAGTGGTTGACCAGCACCGTCGGCAGGTCCGGGTCGAGCGCGTCGAGGCGGGCCGCCGTCGAGGCCACCCGGGCCGCGGACCACTCGGCCCGCGTGGCGTACGGGGCCGGATGGAGCAGGTACTCGTCGGTGCAGACGACACCGGCGGCGTAGGCCGCGGCCAGCCCCTCCTCCGACGTCGTGGTGCCGGCGGGCAGGAACGAGTAGTCGTAGGGCACGAACAGCGACGCGACGACGGCCGGTCCGCCCGGGCCGTCCCACACCGGCCACGCGTCCTCCGGGGTCAGCACCCCGACCTCCCGGCAGCGGCGGACCAGCTCGTCGTAGCGGGCGACGCCGGCGAGCTGCTCGACCGCGTCGGCCCGGGCGTTCTTGGCGCGGGTCCAGAGCTCGTGGTTGCCCGGGGTCCACAGCACCTGCGCGAAACGCTCCCGCAGCACGGCGAGCGTCGCGACGACGCTCTCGATCCGCTCGTCGACGTCACCCGCGACGATCAGCCAGTCCCCGGGGTGTGCCGGGTGCAGCCCCGCGGCGATGTCGGCGTTCTCCGCGTGCCGCACGTGCAGGTCACTGACCGCGAGCAGGCGCGGCTCCCCGACGGCGGTCACCCGCCATTGGTACCCGGTGGGGTCCGGGCCACCGTCCGCCGGGGCCGGAAACGTACCTACCCGCGGTAACTTACTGCTGGTAGCTTCGGAACCGAGCTCGACGACGAGGCGGGGAGGCCGGGATGGCGGCATCGCGGGGCGTACGACGATGGATCCGGTGGGTGCTGCGGCACGGGGCGATGCGGCGGGAGGTGACCCGCCAGGCGGCCAAGGGTGACCTGGGCGCGCACATGATCATCAACCCGGACGCGGTCCGGGACCCGTACCCGGCCTACGAGCAGATCCGTGAGCAGGGCCGGATGGTGCGTTCCGCGCTGACCTGGACCACGGTCGACCACGAGATCACCACCGAGGTGCTGCGCAGTCCCGACTTCTGCGTCGGCCTGCGCATGCCGGAGAACGCGCCCGGCCTGCTGCGCGCGCTGCTCGCCGCGGGCGGGACCTGGCCGCTCGGGCCGGCCGAGCCGCCGTCGCTGCTGTCGATCGACCCGCCGGACCACAACCGGGTCCGCAAGCTGGTCACCCGCTCGTTCAGCGCCAAGGCGATCTCGTCGCTGCGCGGGCGCACCGAGGAGGTCGCCGCACAGCTGCTCGCCGACCTGGAGGCCCGCACCGGCGCCGACCGGCGGGCCGACGTCATCTCCGGCTACGCCTCACTGCTGCCCGCGACCGTCATCGTCGAGATGCTCGGGGCGCCGGTGGAGATGCGGGAGAAGTTCCTCGAGTGGGGCGAGGGCGGCGCCTACTCCCTCGACATGGGCCTGGACTACGCGACGTTCCGCCGCACCGAGCGCGACATCGATGCCCTCACCGACTGGATGACCGGGCACTTCGAGCGGCTGCGCCGCGAGCCCAACGACTCCATCCTGTCCTCGCTGGTCGCCGCCTACGACCAGGAGGAGGGCCGGCTCACCCACGACGAGCTGCTGTCGCTGGCGATGCTGCTGCTCGCCGCCGGGTTCGAGACGACGGTCAACCTCATCGGCAACGGCACCCGACTGCTGCTGACCCACCCCGACGAGCTCGCCCGGCTGCAGGCCGACCCGGCGCTGTGGCCGAACGCCGTCGACGAGGTCCTGCGCTACGACTCCCCCGTCCAGCGCACCGGGCGCGTCGCCGCGCGCGACACCGAGGTGTGCGGGTTCCCGGTCAAGCGGGGCGCGCTGGTGCTCACCCACCTCGGCGGCGCGAACCGCGACCCGGACGTGTTCCCCGACCCCGCCCGGTTCGACGTCGGGCGCGCGGGCGCGGACCGGCACGTGGCGTTCAGCCAGGGGATCCACTACTGCCTGGGTGCGGCGCTGGCGAAGATGGAGGGCGAGGTCGGGCTGCGGGCACTGTTCGACCGCTACCCCGACCTGCGCGCCGACGGCCCGGCCGAGCTGCGCGGGACCCGGGTGCTGCGCGGCTACCGGACGCTGCCGGTCCGCCTGGGCGACGCCCGGGTCCCCGTCGACGCCTGAGCTCAGGCCCGGTTGGTGGCGCTGGTGACCGTCGTCGTCACCAGGCTGATGATCGACATCCCGATCACGAGGTGGATCACCGCGGTGGCGATGCGGACGGTCCAGGGTTGCTCGGTGAGGATCAGCGGGGACACCGCGGCCAGCGCGGTGAGCAGCCCCGCGATCCAGCCGAAGTAGGACATCGGGCTCGGCACCGCGACCAGCAGCAGGTGCGCGAGCCCGGTGGCCGCCAGCCCGGCGACCGCCGCCCAGATCGCGAGGCTCTGCGCCGCGGCCCAGCCGTCGAGCGGCTCGGAGACGGCCGGGGCCAGGTACGGGATCTGCAGCAGGACCTGCAGGATCAGCAGCCCCACCAGGGCGATCAACGCGGCGATCACCGCCGTCGCCACACCGCCGGCCCACAGCCGACCGGGGTTCACCCCGCTGCGGGGACGCGGCCGGGCGGTCTCCCGGCTCATCTCTCGGGTGCGGTCGTCGGCCTCGGACATCGTCGTACTCCCCCGGTCGCGGACGGGCCGTGCGCGGCGTCGGTGTGGCGCGGCGCGACGGGGACCACCCGGGCCCGGGTGATCACCTGTGGTGGGCAGCAGACTACGCCCCGCGAGGACGCCCCGTCGGCCCGCGCCGCAACGCGGCGAGCGCGGCCTCCGCGTCGGCGACCACGCGCTCACGACGGCGCTCCAGGGCCTCCCCGGACTCGGCGTCCGAGCCCATGTTGCCCTGGGCGTAGCGCGTCCAGACCCCGGTCCCGATGCAGGCACAGCGCCAGTGCGCGAACGCCACCCAGTACGGCAGCTGGTCCAGCGCGCGCCCGGAGCGCTCGGCGTAGCGGGTGGCGACGAGGTCGCGGTCGGGCCAGCCGGGCGCCGCGGTCGGGCCGCTGGTGATCGCGGGCAGCGTGTCGCCCGGACGCTCCCAGGACGCCAGCAGCCACCCCAGGTCGGCCAGCGGCTCTCCCAGGGCCGCGAGCTCCCAGTCGAAGACGCCGGTGATCCGGCCGCCGCGGAACGACAGGTTCCCCGGCCGGAAGTCGCCGTGCGCGATCCGCGGCCCGCCGGCCGGCTCCGGCGGCATCGCCTCGACCAGCGCGGCGTGTGCGGCGTCGAGCGCGGCGAGGTCGGTGAACGCGCCCGCGTGCGCCTGCCGGTGCCAGCGGCGCAGCTGCCGTTCCAGGTAGCGGCCGGGCCGCTGCAGGTCGCCGAGCCCCACCTCGGCCGGGTCGACGGCGTGCAGCGCCGCGAGCACCTCGGCGGTGTCGAGACCACAGGCCCGCCGCTCCGGTTCCGGGACGGCCTCGCCCGCGGCACGGTCCCCCGGTACCACCCCGTCCACCCAGCCCATCAGGTAGAAGCCGGCGCCCAGCACCGCGGTGTCCGCGCACAGGGCGACCGGCTCCGGCACCGGGACCGCGGTGCCGGCCAGCGCGGTCAGGAAGCGCCACTCCCGGCCCATGTCGTGCGCGGTGGCGAGCACACCCCCGGTCGGCGGGCGGCGCAGCGCGTACGGCGTGCCGCGGGCGTCGGTGACCCGGAAGGTCAGGTTGGAGTGCCCGCCGGAGATCCGCTCCACGGCCACCGGGCCGTCGCCGAGCTCGACCTGCGGCACCTCGGCGGCCAGCCAGCGGGTCAGGGCGACCGGGTCCACCCCGTCGTGTGCGTCGGTCATCCCCCGATGCAACATGATCGCCCCCCGCGCCGACCACCCCCGTTTCGGGCGCGACGATTGCGGGCACCTCTCCCCTGATCATGACCGGTCGCGTCCGGCGCACCCCGGCGCCGTCGACGACGACCGGTGGGAGAGGAACCCGTGAGCGACCAGATCACCGTCACCCGCACCGTGTCCGCCACCCCGCAGCAGCTGTTCGCGCTGCTGTCGACCCCCACCCGGCACCAGGAGATCGACGGCGCCGACATGCTGCGGGGCGTCGAGGGCTCGACGGAGATCAGCGGTGTCGGCGACGAGTTCGTGATGAACATGCACAACGGCGACCTCGGCGACTACCAGATGAAGAACACCGTCACGTCCTTCGAGAAGGACCGCGTGATCGGCTGGGCGCCGTCGCTGCACCCGATCGACGCGAAGAAGGACACGATCGGCGACGTCCGCGCCGAGGGCCACACCTACACCTGGCACCTCGCGCCCGAGGGCGACGGCACGACGGTCACCCAGGTCTACGACTGGAGCGGCGTGCAGGACCAGGACTTCCGCGGCTTCTTCCCGATGCTCAGCGAGGACCAGCTCGCGGACTCGATCGAGAAGGCCGGACGGGCCGCCTCCTCCTGAGACCGTCCACACCCGACGGCGCCGCACCGGTCACCGGGCGGCGCCGTCGTGCGTTCCGGGGGCACCGGCCGGAGCCGTGTCCTGCGACAGCGGCAGCACGAGCCGGGCCAGCAGCCGTTCGGCCTCCGCGGCCGGGTCCGCGGTGAGTCCGGTGTGGACCGGGCCGGGGCACACGATGGTGCTGCGCGCGGTGGTGAGACGCCGGAAGCGGCGTCCGATGTCCTCCCCCGCGCCGGGCCCGCGGGCGGCCAGCGCGCCGGTGGCGTGCCGGTCCGAGCGCGGCGGCTCGGGCACCGCGGCCACCGCGGCCACGGTCGCCAGCAGCTCGTCGACGGCGTCGGCGTCGGCGGCCGGGTCGAGCGCGGCCAGCCGGGCGCGGTCGAGGTGGACCCGCACCGCGAGGACGTCGCGGGCCCGGCAGTGCAGCAGCACCCCGGCGTTCATCGACTCCCCGCGCTCCACCCGCGGCACGACCCGCAGCAGCGCATACTCGTAGGCGACGAGGCCGCTCACCGGCCCTCACCGCCGCCGACTCCGCCGATCCGCAGCCAGGGCGGACGGCGTGGGGCACGGTCGACCGGCCGCGGCCTGCCCGCCGCCACCGTCGCGGCGACGCCCGGCAGCCAGTCCCCGCGCGCCGCGACCCGGGCCGCGAGCGCCTGCACGTAGGCGGCGCGCACGGCGTCGGGGGCCCCGACGCCGTCGACGTCGGCGATCCACTCGTCGGGGACCAGCGCCAGCACCCCCTCGAGCAGGTCCGGGGTGACCAGCGGGGCGAGTGCGGTGTCCGCGGCGTCGAGGTCGGGGTGGGCGCCGAGCAGCACGTGGTCACCGGCGTCGAACGGGCGGTGGGCGAACCGCGGCGCGGCCGACCAGTCGTGGGCGAAGGTGAGCGTCGCGCCGTGGTCGATCAGGTAGGGCCTGCGGTGCCAGAGCAGCATGTTCGAGTTGCGCCAGGAACGGTCGACGTTGCCGACGAGCGCGTCGAACCAGAGCACCCGGCCGGCGAACCCGGGCCCGACGTCGAACGCGACCGGGTCCAGGTCGAGCGCGCCGGGCAGGAAGTCGACGGCCAGGTTGAGCCCGTCGGAGTTCCGGAGCAGCTCCTGGACCTCCTCGTCGGGCTCGGTGCGCCCGAGCGTCCCGTCGACGACGATCGTCGCGATCCGCGGGACGGGCAGACCCAGCGCGCGGGCGAGCTCCCCGGAGACGATCTCGTTGACCAGCACCGGGCGGCCCTGCCCGGCGCCGGTGAACTTGACCGCGTAGGTGCCGAGGTCGTCGGCCTCCATCAGCCCGGGAAGCGACCCGCCCTCGCGCAGCGGGGTCACGTACCGGATCGCGGTCAGCCGGGGCAGCGCCCGCCCCTCGGTCGTCCGCTCGTGGCTCACCCGCGGAGGTTAGCGCCGGACACGGATGAGGCCCGCACCCCGTGGCGTCGGGGTGCGGGCCGTGGTCGCGCCCGCGGGCGGGCCGGGAGGAGGGTCACCGGCCCGCCCGGCTTCGGGGCGCGCGGGCGGGCCGGGAGGTACGGGTCAGACCGAGACGGTCTGGCGCGGGATCGCCTGGGTCTGCTCCATGCGGCGGGCCGCCTGGCGGGACAGGAGCTCGTCGACGCTGAACCGGCCCGGGCCGGTGGACATCAGGATCAGCGTGGCGCAGATGATCGTGCCGACGAGCGCCCAGCCGTTGTCGGCCATGAACAGGCCGTTCTTGCCGTGGACGAACCAGATCGCGCCGGCCATCACGAAGGTCATCATCGCGCCGGGCAGGACCATGCGGACGCCGAGGGCGACCGAGAGGGAGAACACGAGCTCGACCACGATCGTGAACGAGGCCGCGCCGATGGCCAGCGGGATGCCGAACTTCGCGAACACGGCGGCGGTGTCGAAGAGACCGGCGTCGATCTTCTTCCACGAGTGCATGACCATGATGTAGGCCAGCAGCAGGCGGGCGACGAGCAGCGCGACGTCGCGCGGGGTTCCGGTCAGGGAGCGGTACACGGTTCCTCCAGGTACGAGATGGTCACCGCGGGTGAGCTCGTCACCACGGAATGCACAAGACCCTAGAGGCACGAACGCGCTACGCCGCCCGGATCAGCCACACTGCGCGACGAGACGGCCGCAGCACGCGACGAGATGTACGCCACCGCGTGTCACCCGACCGGGGGTCGCTGTGGCCGGTGGCCCACACGGCACGACCGGTCGAGCGGTCGCCCCGATCCCGCGTCGTCGCAGGTCGCGGGCACACAGCGTGTCCCTGCCGGAGCGGGCATCACCCGGACGTCGCAGTGACCGGCGACGCACCCGCCACAGGATCACCGACGGTCGGGGCGGGGTGCAGCCCGGCGATCCGGACAGGCCGCTCGTCCCGCACGAACCTGCGCGCGACGGGCGGTACGCCCGAGCGGCCCAGTGACGTGCCGCCGGGTCGCGCCGTCGCGCTCGGACCCCCGCGCTGCGCAATGATGGCCGTCGTGTCCGACACGAACAGCCACGACATCACGGCGACCACGGAATGGACGGCGCTGACCGAGCACGCGGCGGAGGTCGAGCCGCGGCACCTGCGGTCGCTGTTCGACGACGACCCCGATCGCGCCGGCGCGCTCACCGCCACCGGGGCCGACCTGGTGCTCGACTACTCCAAGCACCGCATCACCCGCGAGACCGTCGGGTTGCTGACGGACCTGGCGCGGGCCGCCGGCCTGCCCGCCCGCACCGAGGCGATGTTCACCGGTGAGCACGTGAACACCTCCGAGGACCGGGCCGTCCTGCACACGGCGCTGCGGCTGCCGCGCGACGCGTCGCTCACCGTCGACGGCCAGGACGTCGTCGCCGACGTGCACGCCGTCCTGGATCGGATGGGCGAGTTCACCGACGCCGTGCGCTCCGGGGCGTGGACCGGGTCCACCGGGGAGCGGATCCGCACGGTGGTCAACATCGGAATCGGCGGCTCCGACCTGGGCCCGGTCATGGCCTACGAGGCGCTGCGCGACTACGCCCAGCGCGACCTCGAGTGCCGGTTCGTGTCCAACATCGACCCGACCGACCTGTACGAGAAGACCCGCGACCTCGCCCCGGCGACCACGCTGTTCGTCGTCTCGTCGAAGACGTTCACCACGCAGGAGACGCTGACCAACGCCCGCAACGCGCGGTCCTGGCTGCTGTCCGGGCTCGGGACCGACGACACCGGGGCCGTCGCGAAGCACTTCGCCGCGGTCTCCACGAACGCGGAGAAGGTGTCGGAGTTCGGCATCTCCACCGACAACATGTTCGGGTTCTGGGACTGGGTCGGCGGCCGCTACTCGCTGGACTCGGCGATCGGGCTGTCGCTGATGTGCGCGATCGGCCGCGAGCACTTCGCGGAGTTCCTCGCCGGCATGCACGCCATGGACGAGCACTTCCGGCGCACCCCGCTCGAGCAGAACCTGCCGGTGATCTCCGGGCTGCTCGGCGTCTGGTACGCGAACTTCTTCGGCGCCGACACCCGTGCGGTGCTGCCGTACTCCCAGTACCTGCACCGGCTGCCCGGCTACCTGCAGCAGCTGACCATGGAGTCCAACGGCAAGTCCGTGCGCGGCGACGGCACCCCGGTCACCACGACCACCGGCGAGATCTTCTGGGGCGAGCCGGGCACCAACGGCCAGCACGCGTTCTACCAGCTGCTGCACCAGGGCACCCGCCTCGTGCCGTGCGACTTCATCGGTTTCGCCCGCCCGCACCACGACCTGCCCGGCGAGGACGCGGCCGACTCCCACGACCTGTTCATGGCGAACCTGTTCGCCCAGTCCGCGGCGCTGGCGTTCGGCAAGACCGCCGCGGAGATCGAGGCCGAGGGCACTCCGGCCGACGTCGTGCCGCACAAGGTGATGCCGGGCAACCGGCCGTCGTCGACGATCCTGGCCGAGAAGCTGACCCCGTCGGTGCTCGGGCAGATCATCGCCTTCTACGAGCACGTCACCTTCGTCGAGGGCACGATCTGGGGCATCGACTCCTTCGACCAGTGGGGCGTCGAGCTCGGCAAGGTCATGGCCAAGCAGTTCGGCCCCGCGCTCCACGGCCCGAACCCGCCGGACGCCGCCGAGGCCGGTCTCGACGCGTCCACCGCCGCGCTGATCGGCCGCTACCGCGCCTGGCGCGGCCGCTGACGCACCTCTCCCGGCGGGCCGTCGTCCCGCCGGGAGAGAATCGGCCGGTGAACGATCCACGGTCGGCCCCGCTGCGGGCCCGCGTCACCGGTCCGGTCGCAGCGGTGCTGCTCGTCCTCGCGGCGGTGCTGCTCGCGCTGGCCGCGACCGGGGTGCTGCAGACCGCGGACACCGCGACCGCGGTCGGGCTGGCCGCGGACCGGGTCCCGGGCGTCACCGTGGTGGCGCTGATCGTCACCGAGATCGGCAACACCGTCGGGAGCACCGCGGTCGGGCTCGTCGGGGGCGCGGTGCTCGCGCTCCGGGGCCGGGCCGCCGCCGGTCTGTGCCTGGCCGCGACGCCGCCCGTCGCCAGCGTGGTGTTCACCGTGCTCAAGCAGCTCATCGACCGGCCGCGGCCGCCCGCGGAGCTGCAGGTCACGTTCATCGCGAACGAGTCGCTGCCGTCCGGGCACGCGACGATGGTCGCCGCCGCGTGGACCGCGCTGGTGCTGGCGCTGTGGCCGGTCCTGCGCTCCCGGGGGCGGACGCTGCTCACCGCGTTCGCCGTGCTGTGGGCGGGTGCCGTCGGGTTCAGCCGCCTCTACCTGGGCGTGCACTGGCTCTCCGACGTGCTCGCCGGGTGGACGCTGGGCGCGGCGCTCGCGTTCACCGGGGTGACGGTGCTGTCGCTGGTGCTCGCAAGGCGGACCCGGCGACCTGACACCGCCGCGGCCTGACCCGGCCGGGTCCCGTCCGGGCGCCGGTCAGCCCGCGGGGTCCTCGTCCGGCGTCCCGGCGCCGGTCAGGTCGCCGGTGATGCGCGTGGCCCGCTCCCCCGCCGCGGCGAGGGTGCGGGCGTGGTCGTGCCAGGCACCGATGTCGTCGCGCAGCCACGCCGTGCGCAGTGCCTCGGTCGCGGTCGTCCACTGCCGCAGCAGCGCGACCCCCTCGGCGGCTCCGCCTGCTCTCCGGTGGGTGCGCAGCGCACCGGTCATCGCGAGCACGGCACGCATCGCGGTCGCGACCTTCCCGGTGATCTCGATCGGCACCGGGAGCCCCGCTGTGGCGTGCGCGACGGCGGCGGCGCGGGTCAGCAGCAGCACCGCGGCCACGGTCCCGACCAGCACGACGACGGCCGCCACCCAGAACGCCGCCCCCGCCACCGGGGTGAACGCGAGCACCAGCACGACGAGCAGCAGCACGGGAACGACCCACCGGGCACCGCGGGCGGTCCGCACCAGGGTATGGGCGCGGCGCTGGGCCGCGGGGTCGGGTGGGGTGTCGTCGGCACGCACGAGGCCGCGGTCGAGGTAGAGCAGAGCGGTGTCGGACGCGTCCGGCATGGGGTGATTGTGCACGGCCCCCGGTCAGACCTGCTCCTGCGGGCACCACCACGTCGACCGTCCGCCGACGGTCCCGTGCACCATCTCCGCCCCGCAGCGCGGGCAGTGCCCGCCCGGGTGCCGGTGCTCGATGACCTCACCGGTGTGCACGCCACCGTTCGCGATGGCCCGCTCCAGCGCGCGGTCGAGGTTGCGGTGCAGCCGGTCCAGGTCGGTGCGGGTCAGGTCACGCACCGGGACCTTCGGCGAGATCCGCGCCTGCCACAGCGTCTCGTCGGCCAGCAGGTTCCCGACGCCGGCCAGCACGGACTGGTCGAGCAGCCGGGCCTTCACCGCCGACGTGCCGCGCAGCAGCCGGTCGCGGAACTCGGCCGGCTTCATGCCCTCCGCGTCGGGGCCGAGACCGGACAGGTCGGGGTCGAGCCGGACCCGGCCGAGACGGCGCTTGTCGAACAGCCGGAACTGCCCGCCGTCGTCGAAGGTCATGGTGAACCGGTCCCACTCGGCCTTGCGCGGCTGCCGGTCGGGGCGGGCGGGGCCGCCGCCGATGCGCTCTCCGTCGGAGTTGGTGACGACGATCCGTCCGCCCATCCCGAGGTGCACGCCGAGCGCGGGCCCGGCCTCGCCGTCGGCGGTCTCGGTGTCGCACCACATGGTCTTGCCGATCCGGTTCGCCCGGGTGAGCCGCCCGCCCTTCAGCGCCGAGGCGATGTCACCGGGCCGGTGCGGGCGGCAGACCCAGTCGTCGCGGTCGTCGACGGCGGTGATCGTGCGGCCGACGGCCTCGGCGAGGACCGTGCGTGCGTTCTCCACCTCGGGCAGCTCGGGCATGACGATCAGTGTGGCGTGGTCGGGGAACACCCGCGCGCCGGTCCGTCGTTGGGGCCGGTGTGACTGCTGGTGAACGGATGAAGGTGCGGGCGCCCGAGCTGCGCGGACGGCGGTGGCTCAACACCGGCGGCGAGGACGTGACCCTCGCCGGGCTGCGCGGGCGGATCGTGGTGCTCGACTTCTGGACGTTCTGCTGCGTCAACTGCCTGCACGCCCTCGACGAGCTGCGGCCCCTCGAAGCCGAGTTCGGTGACGTCCTGACGATCATCGGGGTGCACTCGCCGAAGTTCCTGCACGAGGCGGACCCGGCCGCGGTCGAGGCCGCCGTGGAGCGCTACGCCGTCACCCACCCCGTCCTCGACGACCCCGAGCTCACCACCTGGGACGCCTACGCCGCCCGCGCCTGGCCGACCCTGGCCGTCATCGACCCGGACGGGTTCGTCGTCGCCCGGATGGCGGGCGAGGGCCACGGCCCCGGGCTGGCCGCGCTGGTCCGGGAGCTGGTCGACACGCACGGCGACCGGCTGCGCCGCGGGGACGGCCCGTACGTCCCGCCGCCCGCGCCGGACACCGCGCTGCGGTTCCCCGGCAAGCTCGTCGCGCTGCCCGGCGGCACGTTCCTCGTCTCCGACACCGCCCACCACCAGCTCGTCGAGCTGGAGCCCGATCTGGAGACCGAGGTGCGGCGGATCGGGTCCGGGGAGCGCGGGCTCGCCGACGGCGCGGCGGCGACGGCCCGGTTCTCCGAGCCGCAGGGGCTGCTGGTCCTCCCCTCCCGCGACGCCGTGCTGGTCGCCGACACCGTCAACCACGCGGTCCGGCGGGTCGACCTGGCCGACGGCACCGTGTCCACCCTGGCCGGGACCGGTGAGCAGCTGCGCGAGCGGGTCGCGGTCGGTGCCGCGTCGGCGCTGCTGTCCTCGCCGTGGGACCTGGCGTGGTGGGGCGGGACGGTCGTCGTCGCGATGGCGGGACCGCACCAGCTATGGACCCTCGACCCCGCCACCGGCGAGGCCCGGGTGCTGGCCGGGACCACCAACGAGGGGCTGCGCGACGGCGCGTTCGACGAGGCGTTCTTCGCCCAGCCGTCCGGGCTGGCCGCCGGCCCCGACGGGACGCTGTGGGTCGCCGACTCCGAGATCTCCGCGCTGCGCCGGGTCGGCGACGGCCCCGGCGCCGCGGTCGCGACGGCCGTCGGGCAGGGGCTGTTCGAGTTCGGGCACCGCGACGGCCCGGCCGCGCAGGCGCTGCTGCAGCACCCGCTCGGGGTGACCGTGCTGCCCGACGGCTCGGTCGCCGTCGCCGACACCTACAACGGCGCCGTGCGCCGATTCGACCCGGCGACGAACCTGGTCTCGACGCTGGCCGAGGGGCTCGCCGAACCGTCGGACCTGCTCGTCGACGGCGAGACGCTGGTCGTCGTCGAGTCCGCGGCGCACCGGCTGGTACGGCTGCCCGTCCCGGCGGGGTCGCTGGTGTCCGGCGACGCCCACGTCGTCCGGCGGACCCCGACGGCCCTCGCCCCGGACGTGGCGCTGCGGATCGGGTTCGCCCCGCCCACCGGGCAGCACCTCGACGACCGGTACGGCGACCCGACGTCGCTGACCGTGGCGGCCGACCCGCCGTCGCTGCTGCTCTCCGGCGGGGGCACCGCGACCGGGCTGACCCGCGAGCTGCGCCTGGACCCGGGCGTCGGCGCCGGGGTGCTGCAGGTCGCGGTGACCGCGGCGGCCTGCGACGACCCGTCGGACGGGTTCGCCGCCTGCCACCGCTACCAGCAGGACTGGGGCATCCCGGTGACCGTCGACGACGGCGGCCCCGCCGAGCTGGCGCTGGACCTGCGCTCGGTCTAGCCCAGCCAGGCCAGGACCGCCATCACGCGGCGGTGGTCGTCCGACGACGGCGGCAGCCCGAGCTTGGTGAAGATCGAGGAGATGTGCTTCTCCACCGCGCCCTGGGTGATCACCATGAGCCGCCCGATGGCGATGTTGGTGCGGCCCTGGGCCATGAGCTCCAGCACCTCGCGCTCGCGCGGGGACAGCTCGGCCAGGGGGTCGCGCCGGCGGCGCTTGGTGAGCAGCGCGGAGACGACCTCGGGGTCCAGCACGGTGCCGCCCGCGGCGACCCGGCCGAGCGCGTCGGACAGGTCGGCGAGCTTGGACACGCGGTCCTTGAGCAGGTAACCGACCCCGCCGCCGGCCTCCAGCAGGTCGGTGGCGTAGGACTCCTCGACGTACTGGGACAGCACCAGGATCCCGACCGACGGGAACCGCCTGCGGATCTCCAGCGCGGCCCGCAGCCCCTCGTCGGTGAACGAGGGCGGCATCCGGACGTCGACGACGGCCACCTCGGGCTGGTGCTCCTCCACCGCGGCGACGAGCGCGGTGCCGTCCCCGACGGCGGCGAGCACCGTCGCGTCCGCCTCCTCCAGCAGCCGGACCAGGCCCTCGCGCAGCAGCACCGAGTCCTCGGCGAGCACCACCCGCATCGTCATGGACCCATCCTGGGTCACGCGTCCCCCAGGCCGGCGACCGGGACCTCCGCGGTCAGGACGGTCGGGCCACCGGGCGGGCTGTCGACCTCCAGGCGTCCCTCGACGATCTCCAGCCGGTCGGCGAGCCCGGCCAGGCCGTGGCCCTTGCCCGGGTGGGCGCCGCCGCGGCCGTCGTCGCGGACGCCGACCCGCAGCAGGGTCTCGTCGACGGTCACTGTGACCGTCACCGCGGTCGCGCCGGCGTGCTTGGCGATGTTGGTGAGTGCCTCGGTCACCACGAAGTACGCGGTGTTCTCGACCAGGGCGGGCAGCCGGGCGCCGTCGGCGAGGCCGACGTCGAGGTCGACCGGGACCGGGCAGCGCCCCGCGGCCGCCCGCAGCGCCGGGCCGAGCCCGCGGTCGGCGAGGATCGGCGGCGCGATGCCCCGGGACAGCGCGCGCAGCTCCGAGAGCGCCTCGCGGCTCTGCTCCAGGGCCTCGTGCAGCAGCGGGCGGGCGCGCTCGGGGTCGTCGTCGAGGCGCCGGACGGCGGACTCCAGGTCCATGCCGAGCCGCACGAGGCGCTGCTGCGGCCCGTCGTGGATGTCGCGTTCGAGCCGGCGCAGGGTCTGTGCCTCGGCCGCGACGGCCGCCCGCCGCCCGGCGGCCAGCGCCAGTGCGCGGGCCCGCAGCGCGGCGGTCTGGTTGGTGAGCAGGCCGCGCGCGAGCAGCGCACGCATGTCGGTCAGCCAGCGCACGACCGTCGGCAGGGTCATCAACAGCAGGACGCCGAGCCCGGTGTTGAGCGCGACGTCACCGAGGGTGGAGTCGATGCCGGTGATCGAGCCGAACAGCGTCCAGTTGTTCGGCCCGCGCGGCAGCGACCACTGCCAGAACACGTAGAACAGCCCGCCCAGGCCGGTGACCGACCACACCAGCGCGACCGCCGCGGTCACCGTCCGCACCGGCAGCGCGGTGACGGCGTGCGCGACGTCGCGCCAGCTCTGCGGGTCGGCCAGGGCCCGGAACAGCCGCCCCATCAGCGAGCGCCCGCGGTTGGGCCGGTAGTGGTGCGGTGGGAGCGGGCCGCCGGTCGCGGCCTCGGTGGCCCGGCGCTCCAGCTCGGCGAACCCGCGCGCCGCGGCCAGCAGCCCGACGGTGATCGGCAGCCCGATCCAGATCACGAACGTCCCCGCGCCCAGCACCAGCCCGACCAGGACCACGACCCCGCTGACGACCGCCAGCGGCAGCCCGGTCAGCAGGTAGGCCATCTGGGCGCCGAGCCGGGTGCGCCCCGGCCACGACGACGGCCAGCCCGGCGGGTGCGGCAGGTGCAGGCCCCCGTCGCGCAGCAGGTACTCGCGCAGCGCCCCGTTGCCCCAGCCCTCCAGCGCGCGGACCAGGTGCGGGTCCAGCGGGCTGCCGCCCGGCTCGTCGGGGGCGGGGCGGGGGCGGGTGGCGACGTCGCGGTCGGCCGGCTCCTCGGACATGCGGTCCTCCTGCTCGGCGCGGCACGGGTGCACCCCGAGGATAGGCGGTGACGAACACCCCGCCGGGGTCGCGTGGGACGGGGGCGACATGGTGAGCTACCCCTCGGTAACAGACGCGACGACGCGAGAAGGTGTGCCCGTGGACCCCGCCGACCTCATCGACGTCCTGGACTCCGTCCGTGACTTCATCCGCACCGAGGTGGTGCCGCAGGAGGAGCGGATCGACGCCGAGGACGCCGTCCCCGAGCGCATCGTCGCCCAGTGCAAGGAGATGGGCCTCTACGGCTTCACCATCCCCGAGCAGTACGGCGGCCTCGGCCTGACCGCCTCGCAGGAGGTCCGGCTCGCGTTCGAGCTGGGCTGGACGACCCCCGCGCTGCGCTCGCTGTTCGGCACCAACAACGGCATCGCCGGGCACGTGCTGCTGGAGGGTGGCACCGAGGAGCAGAAGAAGCAGTGGCTGCCCCGGCTGGCCTCCGGCGAGGTCACCGCCTCGTTCGGGCTGACCGAGGCCGACGCGGGCTCCGACCCCTCCTCGCTCACCACCCGGGCCGTCCGCGACGGCGACGGCTGGGTCCTCAACGGCTCGAAGCGCTACATCACCAACTCCCCCGTCGCCGATGTGATCATGGTGTTCGCGCGGACCGACCCGGACGCCCCCGGCAACCGCGGCATCTCGACCTTCCTCGTCCCGAAGGGCACCCCCGGCCTCTCGGTCGGGCCGAAGGACCACAAGATGGGCCAGTTCGGCGCCTGGACCGCCGACGTGTACCTCGACGACGTCCGCGTCCCGTTCGAGAACGTCGTCGGCGGCGAGGAGGGCATCGACAAGGGCTTCCTCGTCGCCGCGAAGTGCCTCGCCCACGGCCGGCTGCACATCGGCGCGGTCTGCGTCGGGATGGCCGACCGGCTGGTCCACGAGACCGTCGAGTTCGCCAGGACCCGCGAACAGGGCGGCAAGCCGATCGCCCGGTTCCAGCTGGTCCAGGGCCTGGTCGCGGACTCGGTGACCGACGCCCGCGCGGGCCGCGGCCTGGTCCTCGACGCCGCCCGCAGCTTCGACGACGGCACCGACATGGTCTCCGGGCCCGCCGCCGCGAAGTACTTCTGCTCGGAGATGGTGGGCAGGGTCGCCGACCGCGCGGTGCAGGTGCACGGCGGGGCGGGCTACATGCGCGGCGTCGCCGTCGAGCGGTTCTACCGTGACGCCCGGCTCTTCCGGATCTACGAGGGCACCAGCCAGATCCAGCAGGTCATCATCGCCCGCGACGCGCTCGGCCGCGCCGCCCGGGGCTGACCGCACCCCGGCGGTCCGGCCCGGCCGGACCGCCGGTCATCCCCCGGCGACCACGCCCCGCAGCGCGGCGGCCACCGTGCGGACCTCGGCCGCGAGGTCCCCCTCCTCCGCGGCGGAGACCCAGCGCGCGAACGCCGTGCGGAACACCGCCGCGCCCGCCTCGGCCGCCACGGTCGCCGCGGGGTCGGCCACACCGCGGGCGCGCAGACCGTCGGTGAGCACGCCCACGACGGACTCCATCTTCACCAGCTCCCGTTCGCGCAGCGACGCGTTCGCCGCGAGCACCCCCTGCCGGCGCCGCGCGAACGCCCACCGCCCCTCGAACGTGGCCGCGACGTGCTCGAGGGCACCGGTCAGCGCCCGCTCCGGCGGCAGGTCCGGGTCCGCCGCGGCCAGTCCCGCGGCGAACAGCGACACGAACGACTCCCCGGAGTCGCCGCCGAACAGCACCTCGCGCTTGTCGGCGAAGTGCCGGAAGAAGGTCCGCTTGGTGACCCCGGCCCGGGACGCGATGTCCTCGACCGTCGTGCCGTCGAAGCCGTGCTCCTCGAACAGGTCCAGCGCCGCTCCGCGCAGCCGCCCGGCGGCGTCCGGCTCCCATCTGCCCATCCCCCGAGCCTACGTGACGACACCTGGTGTCATCGCGGTGTACAGTGATGGCACCAGATGACATCACTGGTCATCACGGTCACACGGAGGCACCTCATGCGCATCCTCGTCACCGGGGCGACGGGCTGGATCGGCTCCGCCCTCGTCCCCGAGCTCCTCGGCGCGGGCCACCGGGTCGTCGGGCTGGCCCGTTCCGACGCCGGCGCGACCGCCCTCGACACGGCAGGGGCCGAGGTCGTCCGCGGCGACCTGGACGACCTCGACCTGCTGTCCGCCACGGCGTCGCAGGTCGACGGCGTCGTCCACCTCGCCTTCAAGCACGACCTGGCCTTCGGCGGCGACTTCCCGGCCGCGGTCGCGGCGGACCGCGCGGCCGTCGCGGCGCTGGCCGCGCCGCTGCGGGGCACCGACCGCCCGCTCGTCATCGCCTCCGGGCTCGCCGGGCACGGCTCCGGCGCCCCGGTCGACGAGGACGACCTGCCCGCCACCGACAGCCCCGCGGCGGGCCGGATGCTCACCGAGCGGGAAGTCCTCGACCTGGCGGCGGCGGGCGTGCGCTCGGCGAGCGTCCGGCTGGCCCCGACCGTGCACGGCGCGGGCGACACCGGCTTCGTGTCCGTGCTCGTCGAGACCGCGCGGCGGACCGGGGTCAGCGGCCACGTCGGCGACGGGGGCAACCGCTGGCCCGCCGTGCACGTCGGCGACGCGGCCCGGCTGTTCCGGCTGGCCTGCGAATCCGCCCCGGCCGGCACGGTGCTGCACGCCGCGGGCGAGCAGGGCGTGACGATGCTCGAGATCGCCGAGGCGATCGGCCGCGGGCTGGGTGTGCCGGTGCGGGAGGTCCCGAGCGAGCACTTCGGCTGGCTGGGCACCTTCGCCGGGCTCGACGTCGTCGCCCGCAGCGACCGGACGCGCGCCCTGCTGGGCTGGCAGCCCGGCGGGCCCACGCTCGTCGAGGACATCGAGCGGCACTACGTCGGCACCCCCGCCGGGCACGCGAGCGCCTGAGCACCCCGGAACGACGAACGGCCCCACCCCCGGTGACGGGGATGGGGCCGGTTCGCGTGGTGGTCAGTGCGCAGCGGGACCGCGGTGGTACTCGAACACCAGGCCGCCGACGGCGATCAGCACCAGCGTCATGCCGATGACGATCATCCAGGCGTACCAGAAGGCCACACCCAGGGCGGCGAAGGCGGCCGCGGCGGCCAGGCCCAGCGGCCAGTAGCTGCCGGCGGAGAAGAAGCCCACCTCGCCGGCGCCGTCGGACACCTCGGCCTCGGGGTTGTCCTCGGGGCGCTCCTCGAGGCGGCGGGAGACGAACCGGAAGTACGTGCCGACGATCAGCGACAGACCCGCGGTCAGCCACAGCGCGGTCACGCCGACGACCTCACCGGCGATGAACATGTACGCCAGCGCGGCCAGGATGAAGAAGCCGGTGACGATCTCGAAGAGCCGGGACTCGATCTTCATGGGTGCGCGTCCTCCCTCAGCCCGTGACCTGCGCGGCCAGCTGGCCGCGGTCGGTCGAGAACGGCTGCGTGCTGATCGCCTCCGGCGCGCACCACTCGCCGCAGTTCAGCGCCTGCAGCGCCTCGCCGGTCGAGTAGGCCTGCCCGGTCTGCGGGTTGGTCTCCTTGCGGAGCTGGATGTACCGGTCGAACAGCGCGGGCTCCAGGGCACGCACCTCGAAGTTCATCTGCGAGTGGTACGTGCCGCACAGCTCGGCGCAGCGACCGACGAACGCACCCTCACGGTCGATCCGGTCGATGATGTAGGTGTTGTCCTGCTCGTTCCGCTCCGGGAACGGGAAGACGTCGCGCTTGAAGAGGAACTCCGGCACGTAGAACGAGTGGATCACGTCGGGCGAGCGCTGCGTGAACTGGATCGACCGGTCGGTCGGGAGGACCATGATCGGGATCGTGTCGCTCGTCCCCAGCGTGCTCACCGGGCGTCCGCCCTGGCCGGCCTCGTCGGGGTAGGAGAACTCCCAGTTCCACTGGAACCCGACGATGTCGACCCGCAGGTCGGCCGGGCCACCCGCGGTCGGGTTCTCCTTGTCGATGTAGTTCTGCACGTTCACCGTGAAGCCGAAGAGCACGGCCACGATGACGGTCGGGATCGCCGTGAAGACGAGCTCGACCGGCAGGTTGTACTGCGTCTGGCGCGGCAGCGAGCCGTCGTCGTCCTTGCGCTTCCGGTGCAGGATCATCGCCCAGAACATGGCGCCCCAGGTGATGACACCGACGACCAGCGCCGCGATCGCGGACCAGGTCCACAGGTTGCGCATCGACTCGGCCTCGGGGGTCACCCCCTCGGGCCACCCGAACCGGATGACCTCCTGGACCGAGCAACCGGCCAGAGCCGGAGCCGCCAGCAGGCCGACCACGGCCACCTTCGCCGCCCGGGCGATCCGGGAGCGGCCTTCGGTTCGGGCCACTGCACGCCGCCTTCCTGTCGTCTCCTGCGTACGCCGCACTGCCAGCACGTTCTTCCTTGCTCCGCCGTCACGACACCGCGGTCGAAGGGGATCATGTGCCACCCGTATGGAGCACCGTCTTCGACCTCGCGTAGAGCCTAGACGAACCCCGGTCGGGCCGCGCCCCCCGGGGGTTCCCGGACAGGGCGTGAACGTCGTCACCGCCGCAGGGGAAACAGGCAGTCTCGCAGCGGGAAGACCGTTTCGCACCGGGGCGCGCGAGACCCGTCCGGCTGACTCGGCATACTGACCGGTGTGTGCGGACTGCTGGGATTGCTGACCGCCGGGGCGGACGCCGCGACCCGGGTCGACCCGATCGCCGACGGGCTGCGCTGTGCGCGGCACCGGGGACCCGACGAGAGCGAGACGTGGAACGACCACGACCTCGTCCTCGGGTTCAACCGGTTGTCGATCATCGACGTGGACCATTCCCACCAACCCCTGCACTGGGGGCCGGTGCCGGGCGAGGACACCCGCTACACCATCGTCTTCAACGGCGAGATCTACAACTACCTCGAGCTCCGTGAGGAGCTGATCGAGACCTACGACGCGGCGTTCGCCACCGACGGCGACGGCGAGGTCATCGTCGCGGCGTTCCACTACTGGGGCCCCGACGCCGTGCAGCGCCTGCGCGGCATGTTCGCCTTCGCCATCTGGGACGTCGTGGAGCGCGAGCTGTTCCTGGCCCGCGACCCGTTCGGTATCAAGCCGCTGTTCCTGGCCACCACCCCGGTCGGCACCGCGTTCGCCAGCGAGAAGAAGTCGCTGCTGTCGCTGGCCGGTGAGCTGGAGATCGGGCTGGACCTGGAGCCGGCCGCGCTGCAGCACTACCTGACCCTGCAGTACGTGCCCGAGCCGATGTCGCTGCACCGGATGATCTCGCGCGTCGAGTCCGGCACGCACGTCACCGTGCGCCCCGGCGAGGAGCCGCTGCACCAGCGCTACTTCGCGCCGAAGTTCATCTCGCTGCCCAGCCACGCCCCGGCCAGCGCCGAGGCGGAGGCGATCGTGCACGGCGAGATCGCCGACGTGCTGCGCGACTCGGTCGCCAAGCACATGCGGGCCGACGTGACCGTCGGTGCGTTCCTGTCCGGCGGGATCGACTCCACCGCGATCGCGGCGCTCGCCAAGGAGCACAACCCGAACCTGATCACCTTCACCACCGGGTTCGAGCGCGAGGGCTACTCCGAGGTCGACGTGGCCGCCGAGTCCGCTGCCGCGATCGGCGTGCGGCACGTGGTCCGCACCGTCAAGCCGGACGAGATGATGGAGGCCCTGCCGCTCATCATCTGGTACCTCGACGACCCGGTCGCCGACCCGGCGCTGGTCCCGCTGTGGTTCATCGCCCGCGAGGCCCGCCAGCACGTCAAGGTCGTGCTGTCCGGCGAGGGCGCCGACGAGCTGTTCGGCGGGTACTCGATCTACCGCGAGCCGCTGTCGCTGTCGCCGTTCGAGAAGGTCCCCGGCACGCTCAAGCCGCTCATGCGCCGGGCGTCGCGCAAGATGCCCGAGGGCATGCGAGGCAAGGACCTGCTGCGCCGCGGGTCGCTGTCGATGGAGCAGCGCTACTACGGCAACGCCCGCATCTTCCGCGACGACCAGCTCCACGAGGTCCTGCGCGGCTACGACCCGCGGGTGTCGCACCAGGACGTGACGGCGCCGCACTACTTCGCCAGCCACGACTGGGACCCGGTCGCCCGGATGCAGCACGTGGACCTGTTCACCTGGCTGCGCGGCGACATCCTGGTCAAGGCCGACAAGATGACGATGGCGCACTCGCTGGAGCTCCGGGTGCCGTTCCTCGACCCCGAGGTCTTCGACATCGCCTCGTCGCTGCCGCAGTCGCAGAAGATCACCCACGGCTCGAACGGCACCACGAAGTACGCGCTGCGCCGGGCCTGCGAGGGCATCATCCCGCCGCACGTGCTCAACCGGCCCAAGCTCGGCTTCCCGGTGCCGATCCGGCACTGGCTGCGCGACGAGATGTACGCCTGGGCGCGCGACATCCTGCAGAACTCCGGTGCCGGGCACCTGATCGACCTGCAGGCCGTGCACCGCATGCTCGACGCGCACCGCGAGGGCCCGGTCGACCACTCCCGCCGGATCTGGGCGGTGCTGGTCTTCCTGCTGTGGCACGGGATCTTCGTCGAGAAGCGGATCGTGCCCGAGGTGCCGACCCCGACCTACCCGGTCAAGATCTGAGCGGTCCCCGCACGACGACGGGCCGGCACCCCCGCGGGGGTGCCGGCCCGTTCTCGTACGGCGGGGGTCAGCCGGGCAGGACGGCCCGGATCTCGTCGGCGGCGGTGTCACCGAAGGCGTCGCGCAGCCGGGTGAGGGCGGCGTCGCGGTCCCAGGTCCATTCCTGCGGGCCGTCGGACTCCAGGACGTAGGTCGCGATGAGCGCACCCAGCTGGGCCGAACGCTCCAGCGGCAGCCCGGCGCCGAGCGCGGTGAGGAACCCGGCGCGCCAGGCGTCGCCGACACCGGTCGGGTCGACCAGCTCGGTCGGCGGGACGACGTCGATCCGGGTCTCGGTGCCGTCGGCCTCGACGATCAGCGCGCCCTTCTCGCCGAAGGTGGTGATCCGGGTGCCGACCTTGGCGCCGATCTCCTCGGCGGTCCAGCCGGTCTTCTTGAGCAGCAGCTCGAACTCGTAGTCGTTGGTCACCAGGTAGGTGGCGCCCTCGATGAGGCGCCGCACCTCGGGGCCCTCCATGCGGGCCAGCTGCTGGGACGGGTCGGCGAGGAACGCGTAGCCCTTCTCGCGGCACTCGTCGGTGTGGCGCAGCATGGCCTCGGGGTCGCTGGCGCCGATCAGCACCAGGTCGAACCCGCCGACGCGCTCGGCGATCGGGGCGAGCTCGATCTCCTTCGACTTGGCCATGGCGCCCGTGTAGAAGGACGCGATCTGGCGCATGTCGTCGTCGGTGGTGCAGACGAAGCGGGCGGTGTGGACGTCGACGTGGGTGTGCACCCCGGAGGTGTCGACACCCAGGTCGTCTAGGACCTGCTTGTACTCGGCGAAGTCGGCACCGACGGCGCCGATCAGCACCGGGTTCTGGCCGAGCACACCGAGCGCGAAGGCGATGTTGCCGGCCACGCCGCCCCGGCGGACCGTCAGGTCGTCGACCAGGAAGCTGACCGAGATCCGGTCCAGCTGGTCGGCGAGGATCTGCTCGGAGAACTTCCCCGGGAAATGCATGAGGTTGTCGGAGGCGATCGACCCCGTCACGGCAATAGGCACACAGGGGACCCTACGTCACCCACGGCGAAGGGCCCCGCCGGAGATCACCGGCGGGGCCCTTCGGAGGTGCTGCTGTGCGACGTCAGTTGAAGCTGTCGCCACAGGCGCAGGAGCCGCCCGCGTTCGGGTTGTCGATCGTGAAGCCCTGCTTCTCGATGGTGTCGACGAAGTCGATCGTGGCGCCCTGCAGGTACGGGGCGCTCATCCGGTCGACGCCGACCTTGAGACCGTGGAAGTCACGGAAGAGGTCACCGTCGAGCGACCGGTCGTCGAAGAAGAGCTGGTAACGCAGGCCGGCACAGCCACCGGGCTGCACGGCGATGCGCAGGTGCATGTCGTCGCGGCCCTCCTGCTCGAGCAGGGTGCGCGCCTTGACGGCAGCGGAGTCGGTCAGCTCCACGCCGTGCGTCTGCTCCGTGGTCGCGCCCGCGTCCAAGGTGTTGTCAACGGTCATGACTCTCCCAACAACGTGCGTGGTCCGCCCTGTTCCCACCGGGCGTCGGAATCCATAGTACGACGTCGGGCGGGTCCGCATCCGGGCGGAGACCGTGCGATTCGCCGACGGGCGGGTGACGGGGCTCACCGGCTCCAGCGGGGAGCGACGCGTTCGGCCAGGTCGGCGAGGGTCCCGGCCGGGTCGGCCATCGAGGCCTCCAGGCCGAACTCCTCCGCCACCCCGAACGCCGCGTCGACCCCCGCCGCCGCGGCCTCCCGGCGGCCGACGCTGACCTGCCCGGCCAGCACCACGCACGGCGTCCCGCGGTCGGCCGCACCCCGGGCGACGGCGGTGACGAGCTTGCCGCGCAGCGACTGCCAGTCGAAGCTGCCCTCCCCGGTGACGGCGACGTCGGCGGCGTCCAGCTCGGCGTCGAGCCCGACCAGGCCGCGGACCAGCCCGGCACCGGACTCGACCCGCGCGCCGAGGGCGAGCAGCGCGGCGCCGAGACCGCCCGCGGCGCCGGCCGAGGGCAGGTCGCGCACCTCGCGCCCGGCCAGGTCGGCGAGCACCCCGGCGAACACGGTCAGCGCGCCGTCCAGCTCGGTGACGGCGGCGTCGTCGGCGCCCTTCTGCGGGCCGAACACGGCGGCGGCGCCGTGCGGTCCGAGCAGCGGGTTGTCGACGTCGCTCGCCGCGACCAGGGTCATCCCGCCCAGGTCGGGGGTCCCGTCGAGGCGGGCGCAGCAGTCCAGGGCCGCGCCGCCGGGCGGGAGCGGGAGGCCGTCGTCGTCGACGGGGACGGCGCCGAGCGCGGCCAGCAGACCGGCGCCGCCGTCGGTGGTGGCGGACCCGCCGAGCCCCACGACGGCGGTGGTGACGCCGGCGTCGCGGGCGGCGGCGAGCAGCTCCCCCACCCCGGACGTCGTCGCCGTGCGGGCGACCCCGGGGACCCGGTCCTCGCGCGGGACGTGGTGCAGCCCGCACGCCGAGGCGCACTCCAGGTAGGCGGTGTCGCCGACGCGCAGCCAGGACCCGGTCACCGGGTCACCGAGCGGGCCGGTGACCTCCCGCTCGTGCACGGTCCCGCCGAGCGCGGTGTGCAGCACCTCCGCGAAGCCGGTGCCGCCGTCGGCGAGGGGGACGATCGCGACGTCGGCGCCGGGCACGCCGCGCCGCCAGCCCGCGGCGATCGCCTCGGCCGCCTCCCGTGCGCTGAGGGTTCCGCCGAAGGAGTCGGGAGCCACCACGATGCGCATGCGGGGCAGGCTAGCGGCGGCCCGTATTGTGGACACCTGTGAGGTTCCTGCGCCGCTCCGAGAGCTCCGACCAGGCCGGTCAGACGGCCGTCGAGTCCCCGGCGGGCACGGACGCTGCGGAGACGGAGGACGAGGGCGCGACCCGCTCGCGTCCCCACACCACCCCCGGCAAGGGCCGGGCGACACCGAAGCGCCGTGACGCCGAGGGCAGGCGGCGCGGTCCCGCGCCGCCCCCGCCGCGCACCCAGCGGGAGGCCGCGAAGCTGGCCCGCGCCACCCGGCCGTCGAAGGACGAGCGCCGGGCGAAGGCGCTGGAGCGCCGTAAGCGGATGGACGCCGGCGACGACCGCGTGCTGCTCCCCCGCGACCGCGGCAAGGTGCGGGCCTACGTGCGCGACATCGTGGACTCGCGCCCGCACGTCATCGGGCTGTTCCTGCCGCTGGCCGCGCTCGTGCTGGTCGCCGCGCTGATCCAGAACCCGGTGATCCAGCAGTACGTCACGCTGTTCACGTTCCTGATGCTGATCGTGATGGTCGTCGAGGGCACGCTGCTGGGCATGCAGGTCCTGAAGAAGGCCCGCGCGAAGTTCCCCGACGAGGAGATCAAGGGCCTCGGCACCGGGTGGTACGCGTTCTCCCGCGCCACCCAGCCGCGCCGCATGCGGGTGCCCAAGCCGCGCGTCAAGCGCGGCGACACGGTCTGACACCGTCCCGGCGGGCCCCGGCTCTCAGAGCACGAGCGGCCCGCCGGGCAGGTCCAGCACGGCCTGCAGCGACGGCGTCTCCCCCGCGACGACCTCGGCCTCCCCACCCGCACCGACGGCGTCGAGCAGTGCGGTCACCCGCTCCGGATCGGGGTGGGTCAGGCGCAGCGTGCGCAGGCTCGCCGGGACCGGCAGGTCGGCCGACGGGTGCCGGGTG
The DNA here is from genome assembly GCF_020496245.1 of Pseudonocardia sp. ICBG601. NCBI lineage: Bacteria > Bacillati > Actinomycetota > Actinomycetes > Pseudonocardiales > Pseudonocardiaceae > Pseudonocardia > Pseudonocardia sp. ICBG601. Next base: position 191,598 of record NZ_JAHLJA010000152.1, read on the forward strand.
GCGCCCCAGTCGATGAGGAACGGCAGCACCCCGCCCGCGTCGTCGGGCGGGAACGCGAGCCGCCACGCGAGCAGCGTGCCGTCCGGGCGCCGACGGGACATGTCCCGGGCGGGTCCCGGGTCGTGCCCGGCGGCGCGGGCCGCGTCGAGCGCGGCGTCGAGGTCGTCGACGCGCACCGCCCAGGTCACCAGCGCGGGTGCGGTCAGGGTGTCGATCCGGAACGGGCGCGGTGCGCCCGGCTCGTCCTGCGCGGGGTCGGGGCCGACGACCTCCAGGTACCGGCCCGGCCCGATCCCGGCCAGCCGGTTGCGGGTGCCGACACCGACGTGCGGCCCGCCCTCGAGCGTGTGGAGATGACGTCCGGCCAGGTCAGCGGCGGTGTCGTCGACGTCGGGGGTGGCCAGGACCAGATGATCGAGCACCTTCGCGACGCTACCGGGGACCGGTAGGACACGATGTGCGGCGTGACTCCTCCCGTCGAACTGCGGACGCTCGTCCTCGGGGGCACGCGCTCCGGCAAGTCGCGGCACGCCGAGGAACTGCTCGGCGACGACGCGGCGGTCCGCTATCTCGCGACCGGCCGGCGGATCCCCGGCGACACCGACTGGGACGCGCGCATCGCCGCGCACACCGCCCGGCGCCCCGCCCACTGGACCACCGAGGAGGTCGGCGGCACCGAGCTGGCCGCCGCGCTCGCCCGGCCCGGCCCGGTGCTGGTCGACGACCTGGCGACCTGGCTGACCGGGGTCCTCGACGACGCCGGTGCCTGGGACGCCCCGGTCGTGCCCGCCGCGGTCGACGCCGCCGTCGACGGGCTGGTCGCCGCGGTCGCCGCCGCGCCGGGTCCGCTGGTGCTGGTGTCCGCCGAGACGGGGCTGGGGGTCGTGCCGGACACCCGCGCCGGACGGCTGTTCCGCGACCGGCTGGGTGAGCTGAACGCCGCCGTCGCGCGGGTGTGCGACGACGTCGTGCTGGTGGTGGCGGGACGGGCCCTCGCCCTGCCCGCTCCGGCCACGGACGCCTCCGCCGCTCCGGCCGGCATCGCCGCCGCACTCGGACCTGCGGCGCCGGCCGCGGGAGCACGCGCCGATCTCGCCGTCGCGGGACCCGCTGCCGGGCTCGACGCCACCGGGTCGCCCGGCTCCGCCACCGCGTCCGCGGCTCCCGACGGGAGCGGTGCTCCGGCCGGCGGGGCCGCCGGGGCCGAGGTCGCCGACCCTGACGGTGACGTCGCGGGCACCCCCGCCGGGGTCCCGGGTGCGGTCCTCCCCGCGACCGGGGCGGCCGCGGGCGCCGTCGCCGGGGCCGCGACGACACCCGCCTCGGTCACCGAGTCCGACGTGGAGATCGTCCCGGTCACCGTCGGACGGCCGGACTCCCGCAGCCGCCGAGAGGCCGTCGCCCTGGTCGAGGGGCTCGCGATGCCCACCGGCGGGCTCGGCAGGCTCGGCGAGCTGGGCGTGTGGCTGGCGTCCTGCCAGGGCACCTGTCCCCCGCAGGCGCCCGTGCGCGCCCGGGTGGTGCTGCTCGCCGCCGACCACGGCATCGCCGCGAACGGCGTCTCGGCCTACCCGCCGCAGGTGTCCGCGGTGCGCGCCACCGCCGCCGCGGCCGGACGGCTGCCGGTCACCGTCGCCGCGCGGGCCGCCGGGGCGACCGTGCGGGTCGTCGACGTCGGGCTCGTGTCCGGGGCCGAGGGTGCCGAGCCGGGCTGGCTCGTCGCGCACGGCACCGGCCGGATCGACCGCGAGGACGCCCTGGACGGCGAGCGCGCCACCGCGGCGTGGCTGACCGGGCGGCGGCTGGCCGACGCCGAGATCGACGCCGGCGCGGACCTGCTGATCCCGGCGACGCTCGCCGTCGGCGTGACGACCCCCGCCGCGACGATCGTCGCGGCCGTGACCGGGGCCGAGCCCGTCGCCGTCGTGGGGCGGGCGTCGGGGATCGACGACCGCGCCTGGATGCGCAAGGCCGTCGCGATCCGTGACGCGCTGCGCCGGGCCCGTCCGCACCTGCGCGACCCGCTGGCGCTGCTGCGCACCGTCGGCGGCACGGACCTGATCGTGCTCGCCGGGTTCCTCGCCCGGGCCGCGGAGCGCAAGGTGCCCGCGGTGCTCGACGGTCTGGCCGTCGGCGCGGCGGCCCTGCTCGCCGACGAGCTGGCCCCCGGCGCGAAGGACTGGTGGGTCGCCGCGCAGCCGTCGACCGAACCGGCCGCGACGCTCGTCCTGGAGCACCTGTCGCTGGTGCCGCTGCTGGACCTGGCGGTGCGCACCGAGGACGGCACCGCCGCGGTGACGGCGCTGCCGCTGCTGGTCACCGCGGCGCGCCTGCTCGCCGAGACCGGGACCGCGCACGACACCGGCGTCGTCCCGGGTGACGTGACGGCGCCGGCCGGCCTCGGCCGGTGAGCGGACCCCGGCCCGGTCCCCTCGCCGGGCTCGCGCTGGCGGTCAGCTGGCTGACCGTCGTGCCCGCCCGGGTCCGCACCTCCGACGAGGGCGCGCTGCCCGACGGCGTCGCCGCGGCCGCCCTGCGCTGGGCGCCGCTGGTCGGCGCCGGGCTCGGCGTCGCGGGCGGGGCGCTGCTCACCGGGCTGGTCGCCGCCGGGGTGTCCCCGCTGGTCGCGGGCCTGCTGACGGTCGGGGCGGGAGCGCTCGCGACGCGCGGGATGCACGTCGACGGCATCGCCGACACCGCCGACGGCCTGGGCAGCTACGGCCCGCCGGAGCGGGCGCTGCGGATCATGGCCGACGGCGGGGCCGGACCGTTCGCCGTCGTCACGCTGCTGGTGGTGCTGGGCGCCCGCGCCGCCGCCCTCGCGCAGCTGGCGTCCGCGCCGCCCGCGGTCGTGCTCGTCGTCTGCGCGCTGGCCGCGGCGACCGGGCGGGCCGGGTTCTGCTGGGTTGCGCGCCGCGGGACGCCCGCCGCGCGGCCCGGCGGGCTGGGGGCGACCGTCGCCGGGTCGCAGCCGGTGTGGGTGGCGCCGCTGTGGTGGACCGGTCTGGCGGCGGCCGGGGCGGGGGCACTCGTCGGCGCAGACCGGGCGGGGGCGGCCGCCGGGGCGGTGCTCGCCGTCGCCGGGGCGGTGCTGCTCGCGGCGCTGCTGGTGGTGGGCCTGGCCCGGCACACCCGGCGACGCTTCGGCGGGATGAGCGGCGACGTCCTGGGTGCGGCCTGCGAGCTCGGCGGCACCGCGGTCCTCGTCGTCCTGGCGGCCGCGCTCACCGGATGACCCGGGGCTTGATCGAGCCGGTCCACGCGGCAGGCGGCCCCATGATCACCGGTTGTGGAGCACATCGTTCGCGAGGCGGGCGCAGGACTCCACAACCGGTGATCATGGACGGGATTCGCAGCTGCGACGGGTTCGGCGGGATCGGGGCCGGGCCGTGCGGGGCGCCGCCATCCTGCGCCGGTGCCCCCTGCCCCGCTCCCCGCTCCGTCGACCTCGCTGCGTGACCTGCTGCTCGCCCAGGACGGGGTCCTGTCCGCGGCCCAGGCCCGGGCCACCGGGCTGTCCCGGCAGGCCGTCCGGCGACGGGTGGCCCGCGGCGAGTGGGTCGACCTGCACCCGGGCGTCCTCGCCGAGGCGACCCGCGTCCCGACCGCGGCGATGCGCGTCCGGGCCGCGGCGCTCTGGGCCGGGCCCTCCGGGCTGGTCCACGGGCCGGCCGCCGCATGCTGGAGCGGGATGACCGACCGGTGCCCCCGCGACGTCGGAGTAACGCTCCCCCGCGGCACCCGGCGGCTCGCGCCCGGCGGCATCGCGCTGCGGCGGCGCGACGTGCCCGGTCCCGACCGGACCTGGATCCGGGGCGTCGCCGTCACCGCCGAGCACCTGACCGTGCTGGAGACCTGCGCCGTGCTGCCCGACGGGGCCGCGTTCCTCGACCGGGTCCTGCAGCGTCGCGTCGTGCACCCGGCGCTGCTGCACGAGGCCTACTGCCGCAACGCGGGCGCGCACGGCATGGCCGCGGCGCACCGGCTGCTGGTGGCCGCGCTCGACCGCGCGGACTCGGAGCTGGAACGGATGCTGCTGCGGCTGCTGTGCGCCGCCGGGATCGGCGGCGTCGTCCGCGGGCTGCCCGTGGGCGGCGGGCGCGAGATCGATCTGGCCTTCCCCGCCGAGCGGGTGGCGATCGAGCTGGACGGCTGGGCCTGGCACACCGACCCCGACCGGTTCCGGGCCGACCGGGCCAAGGGGAACGCCCTGGTCACCCAGGGGTGGACGCTGTTGCGCTTCACCTGGCACGACGTGCACGACGCACCCGAGGGCACCGTCGCCGCGATCAGGCGGGCCCTGCGCCGGTGATCACCGGTTGTGGAGCGTTCCGTCCGCGAGACGGGCGCGGAACTCCACAACCGGTGATCATGCGTCGGGGCCGGACGGCCGGCCCGGAACCGGTGGACGATCCCGGGACGGCTCAGACCGACGCGGAGGCCGGCACCAGGGTGTGCATCCAGCCGTGCGGGTCCGGGGCCGCGCCGCGCTGGATCGCGGTCAGCGCCTCGCGCAGCTGCAGGGTGACCGGGCCGGGCTCACCGTTGCCGACGGTCACCTCGCCGCCGCTGTGCTTGACCGTCCCGATCGGGGTGATCACCGCGGCGGTGCCGCAGCCGAACACCTCGGTCAGCACGCCGCTGGCGGCGCCACCGAGCCACTCCTGGCCGGAGATGCGGCGCTCGACCACGGAGATCCCGAGGTCCTTCGCCACCGTGATCAGCGAGTCCCGGGTGATGCCGGCGAGCACCGAGCCGCGCAGGTCCGGCGTCGCGACCTCGACCGAGCCGTCCTCGGAGCGGAAGACGAAGAACAGGTTGTTCGAGCCCATCTCGTCGATCCACTGGCGCTCCTCGGCGTCGAGGTAGGCGACCTGGGCGCAGCCGTGCTGGGCGCCGACCGCCTGCGGCAGCAGCGACGCCGCGTAGTTCCCGCCGCACTTGGCGGTGCCGGTGCCGCCGAGCGCGGCCCGGGTGTACTCGGTCTCCAGCCACACGTCCATCGGCTTGACCCCACCGGCGAAGTACGGCCCGGCCGGCGAGGCGATGACCGAGTACAGGTACTCCGACGACGGCCGCACCCCCAGCCCGACCTCGGTCGCGATCATGAAGGGCCGCAGGTAGAGCGAGTCCTCGGTGCCGGCCTCGGGCACCCACTCGGAGTCGACCGCGAGGAGCTCGGACAGCGAGGCGAGGAAGAGGTCCTCGGGGAGCTCGGCCATCGCGAGCCGGCGCGCGGAGCCGGCGAACCGGGCGGCGTTGGCGTCGGGCCGGAACGAGGCGATCGAGCCGTCGGGCTGGCGGTAGGCCTTGAGACCCTCGAAGATCTCCTGCCCGTAGTGCAGGACCATCGACGACGGGTCCAGCGTCATCGGGCCGTAGGGCACGACCGCCGGGTCGTGCCAGCCGGTCCCGGCGGTCCACCGGATCGTCACCATGTGGTCGGTCATGTACCGCCCGAAGCCGGGGGCGGCGAGTACGTCGGCGCGCCGCTGCGGGGACGCCGGGGCGGGGTTGCGGGTCACGGAGAACTTCGGCGCGCTCATGCCCCGAACGGTATCCCCGCTGTCCACGGGGCAAACAGTCGGATTCCCGAAGAACGGGACCCTCAGCGGACGTGCGAGGGCACCAGCGGCGGCTTCACGACCTCCACCGGCAGCGCTCGACCCCGGACGTCGATCACCAACGCGTCGCCGACAGCCACGCCTCCCGCGGTGTCGACCAGGGCCAGTGCGACGCCGGTGCGCAGCGTCGGGGAGAACGTCCCCGAGGTGACGACGCCGACGGGGCTGCCGCCCTCTCCGTCGAGGACGGTCATGCCCGCCCGCGGGACACCACGCCCGATCGCGCGCAGCGCGCGCAGGCGCCGCGCCGGGCCCGCCGCGCGCTCGGCGAGCAGGGCGTCGCGGCCCCAGAACGCCGGCTTGTCCCACCCGACCGCCCAGCTGCTCCCGGCCTGGACCGGGCTGATCTCGATGGACAGCTCGTGGCCGTGCAGCGGGTAGCCCATCTCGGTGCGCAGGGTGTCGCGCGCCGCGAGACCGCAGGGGCCGCCGCCGACGGCGCGGACGGCGTCGAGCAGGGCGTCCCACATCGCCGGTGCGGCCTGGGCGGCGAGGACGACCTCGTAGCCGAGCTCGCCGGTGTAGCCGGTGCGGCAGATCCGCACACCGCCGTCGTTCAGGCCGCCCTCGAGGTCGGTGAACGCCATGTAGTCCAGGTCCGCGACGCCCTCCCCCGCGGCACCGAGCGCCGCGCCCAGTGCCTCGGCGGAGCGGGGCCCCTGGACGGCGAGCACGGCGAGCTCGCGGTGCCGGTCGGTGATCGTGACCCCGGGCGGGGCGTCGGCGGCGAGCGCGGAGACGATCCGGGTGGAGTTCGCGGCGTTCGGGACGAGCAGCAGGTCGTCGTCGGCCGCCAGGTAGACGATCATGTCGTCCTCGACGCCGCCGCGGTCGTCGCAGGCCAGGGTGTACTGGGCGCGGCCCGGGCCGATGCGGCCGAGGTCGTTGGTGAGGCAGGCGTTCAGGTGCGCGGCCGCGCCCGGCCCGGAGATCGGGACGGTGCCGAGGTGGCTGACGTCGAACAGGCCCGCCGTCTCGCGGACCGACGTGTGCTCGGCGACGGTGCCGCCCGGGTAGGAGATCGGCATCGACCACCCCCCGAACTCGCCGAGGGTGGCGCCGAGGGCGACGTGCCGGTCGTGCAGCGGGCTGGGCAGGAGCTCGTCGGTCACGCGCCCGACCCTATCGGCCTCAGGCCGCCTGTTCCTCGGGATCGCTGCGGCGCACGGGTTCCTCGGCCGCGGCGCGGGCACGGGAGCGCGCCGTGACGGCGCACAGCACCCAGCCCGCGGCGAGCGCCCCGGCCGTCGCGACCAGCGGCCACGGCGGCATCGACGCGGCGACGGCCAGGCACCCCACCCCACCGGCGACGGCGACGACCGCCGCCCGCACCGGGCGTCCCGGCAGCCGGAGCACCGCGGCGTGCAGCACCGCGTGGTGGACCAGGGCCGCGACGACGGTGACGACGATCGCGGTCGTCGCGGACAGCAGCAGGGTCATCGCCAGGGTCAGCACCCCCAGCGTCAGGTCGGCCACCCACGGCGTGCCGCGCGACCCGCCCCGGCCCAGGAACGCCGGCAGCTCCCCCTCGCGGGACAGCCGGGCGGCGCCGGCCGCGGCCCGCGACAGCGCCCCGAGCAGTGCGGCGACCGTCGCGGCGGCGGCGCCGACCCGCACCAGCACCCCCACCTGGGCGCTGCTGCTGGTGTCCATCAGCGCGGCCAGCGGCGCCGACGCCGACGCCAGCCCGGACGCACCGAGCCCGCGCAGCAGGGCCGCCGACAGCAGGAGCAGCAGCACCGTCGTGATCACGACGGCGAGTGCGGGGGCCCGGCGGATCGCCCGCACCGGGTCCCGCAGGCTGCCGCCGAGCTCGGCGACGCGGGACAGCCCGGTGAAGGCGAGGAACACGAACCCGGCGGCGGCGAGCACGCCGAGCGGGCCCGGCTCGATCGCGGCCTGCAGCGTGGCGACGGCCGGGTCGTCGGGCGTCCCGGCGCCGTCGCCGGCGATGCCGGTTCCGGTGGCCGCGGCGGGCATCGCCGAGGACAGCACCGCGTGCGGCCCGTCCGACCGCAGACCCACCACGATCGCGACGGTCAGGGCGAGCACCGTGCCCACCACCAGCCCGCGCGCCGCACCGGGCGAGATCCGCACCCCGAAGGCGTTCACCGCGACGACGGCGAGCACCGCCACCACCGCGATCGTCACCGGCTGGGTGGGCAGCACGTAGGCGCCGAACACCAGCGCCGCGGCCGACCCGGCGGCGGCCCGCGAGGTCACCCGCGCGACCGCCCCGAGCCGTAGTGCGGGGGCGGGCAGGTCACCGCGGGCCAGCTCCGGACCGGCCGGGCGGGCGAGCGACAGGTGCGCGGTCGAGCCGACCACGCCGAGCGCGAGCAGCGCGGCGAGGAGCACCCCGAGCGGGAACCAGGTGCCCGCCGACGCGGCCGCGGGGCCGAGCGCGGCGTACAGCCCGGTACCGAACGTCGCCGACAGGGCGACGACGACCGCGGTCACGGTCGGGATCCGGTACGGGGGGCGGGGCACCCGTTCACCTTCCCATCCACCCCTGTGCCGCGCGGCGCCGCGGGGGTGTCATTACCATCTCGGTCCGGTCTCGTCGTCCCGCCCGCCACCCGGCTCCCCACCCACCCGGCGCACGGGACGTGTGCACCGGCCACGCAGGGTGAGATCGGGCGACCCGGAGCCACTCGTCCGATACCCACCGTTCCCGTCCGACCCCGAGGAGTGCCACCCGTGCCGATCGACGTCCCGACCCTCCCGCAGACCGCCGCACACAGCGGTGCCGAGACGGAGGCGGTCGTCGACGCCGTCGTGGTCGGTCTGCACGCCCCCGCGGCCGACGCCGCCGACGGCACCGGCCCGGCGCTGGCCGCGGGCGCCGCCGGCGTCGACGCCGCGTTCTCCGGGGAGCTGCTGGAGCTGCTCACCACCGTCGGCGCGACCGGGAAGGCCGAGCAGGTCGTGTCGCTGCCGACCCGCGGCGCGCTGTCCGCGCCGCGGCTGGTCGCGGTCGGTCTGGGCCGCCCGGCCGAGGGGCCGAAGGCGTCCGAGGCGGTCCGCCGCGCGGCCGGTGCCGCCGCCCGCACGCTGGCCGGGACCGGCTCGGTGCTGAGCACGCTGTCCGCGGTCGACGCCGAGGCCGCGGTCGTCGGCGCCGTCCTGGGCGGCTACCGCTTCGACCGGCACCGGACCTCCACCGACGCCGCGGCCGCCCCGGTCGGCAGCTGGTCGTTCACCGGTGCCGACGACGCGGCCGTGCGCCGGGCGACGCTCGTCGCCGAGGCCGTCGTCACCGCCCGGGACCTGGTCAACACCGCGCCGAACGTGCTGGTCCCGGAGACCTTCGCGGCGCACGCGGTGGCGCTGGGAGAGCGCGCCGGGCTGGTCACCGAGGTCCTCGACGACGCCGGGCTGCGGGAGAACGGCTACGGCGGCGTCACCGGCGTCGGGAAGGGGTCGGCGAACCCGCCCCGGCTGGTGCGCCTGACCTGGAACGGCGGCCCGGCCGCGTCGAAGCGGGTCGCGCTCGTCGGGAAGGGCATCACCTTCGACACCGGCGGCATCTCGCTCAAGCCCAACGCCGGCATGGCCGACATGACCTCGGACATGGGCGGGGCGGCCGCGGTCGTCGCGACCGTCGTGCTCGCCGCGAAGCTGGAGCTGCCGGTCACGGTGACCGCGACCGTGCCGATGGCGGAGAACATGCCGTCGTCGACGGCGTACAAGCCCGGCGACGTGCTGACCATGTTCGGCGGGACCACCGTCGAGGTGCTCAACACCGACGCCGAGGGACGGCTGATCCTCGCCGACGCGATCGTCCGCGCCGCCCAGGACGACCCCGACTACCTGGTGGAGACCTCGACGCTGACCGGCGCCCAGCTCGTCGCGCTCGGCATGCGCACCGCCGGGGTGATGGGCTCGGACGAGCTGCGCGACCGGGTCGCCGCACACGGCACCGCCACCGGCGAGGACGCCTGGGCGATGCCGCTGCCGGAGTACCTGCGCGGCGAGCTGGACTCGCGGGTGGCCGACATCAGCAACGTCAGCGGGCAGCGGTTCGCCGGGATGCTGCTGGCCGGCACGTTCCTCAAGGAGTTCGTGCCCGCCGGGCTGCCGTGGGCGCACATCGACATCGCCGGGCCGTCGTTCAACACCGGCGGGCCGCGCGGCTACACCACCAAGGGCGGCACGGGGGTGCCGGTGCGCACCCTGCTGGCGTTCCTGGAGGACGTGGCCGCGAACGGCTGAGCGCGGCTCAGCGGTCCTGCAACGCGTCCAGCGCGACGGCGAAGGCGGCGGCCAGGCGGAAGTCGATGCGCGGGTCCGGGACGGAGACGTCGTAGGAGTCGCGCAGCGACCACCGCCGGTCGCTGCTCATCAGCAGCGTGCCGCCGGAGTCCTCGGTGACGTCGAAGTGGTACGGCAGCGGCAGGTTCTCGGCCACCCGGCGCAGCAGGGCGACGCCGAGGCTGCGCTCGCGGCCGGTCGCGGCGACGCCCGGCGCGGTCAGCGTCCAGGTCGAGCGCAGCAGGCTCGCGCCGAACCGCTTGCCGAAGGTGCCGATCACCCGGCCGTGCTCGTCGAACACGTCGTGCTCGGCGCGGACGTCGAGACGCTGGCGGGCGCGGAAGGAGAACACCGCGCGGGAGCGGCTGTCGTCGGCCCAGAAGGTCACCTGCTCCTTGAAGGCGAACCGCTTCTGCTGCGCGAACGCCATGAGCGCGCCCGCGCTGCCGTCGGGGTTCGCGGCGTGCACGTCGTAGCGGTTCACGCCGAGGGTGATCCGCTGGCGGACGAGGAAGCGGGGCAGGTGCATCGCGGCCGTCACGGGGCCCGAGTCTGGCCGGACCGGATCCGGGCGGCGACACCGGACCGGGGGTTACCCACGGGTAGGGCATACTGCCGCCCATGAGCCGGCAGCGTCGTCGACACGAGGTCCCCGCGCACACCCCCCGTTCCGCGGTGGTCACCGGCGCGGCCCGCGGCATCGGCGAGCAGATCGCCCGCGAGCTCGTCGGGCGCGGCTACCGGGTGCTGGTCACCGACCTCGACGAGGCCGCGGCACAGGCCACCGCGACCCGGATCGGAGCGGCCGCCGGCACCGCCTGCGACGTCACCGACCCGGCCGCGTCCGTGGCGGCGGTGGCCCGGGCCCGCGAGCTCGCGCCGCTGGGCGCCTGGGTGAGCAACGCCGGCGTCGGGTTCGACGGCACCGTCACCGACATCGCCGAGGCCCGCGCCCGCGCGCTGGTCGAGGTCAACCTGCTGGGCCCGATCTGGGGCGCCCGGGCCGCGGTGACCGCGTTCCGCGAGCAGACGGCGGCGGGGACCGCCCGGGGCGGCGAGATCGGCGTGACCGTGTCGCTGTCCGGCCTCGGCCCGGTTCCGGGCCTGTCGGTGTACGCGGCGTCGAAGGCGGGCGCGCTGTCCATGGTGTCCGCGCTGGCCTCGGAGGTGCGCCGGGAGGGCATCGGGGTGCACGCGGTCTGCCCGGACGGGGTGAACACCGAGCTGCTGCGCTCGATGACGCCCGGCGGCCAGGGCCAGGCGCTCGTGCGGTCCGGGGTGCTGGTCACCCCCGGGCAGGTCGCGACGGCGCTGGTCGGGATGTTCGGCACCGACCGGGTCTACCGGACGCTGCCCGCCTGGCGGGGTGCGCTGCTCCGCCTCACCGCGCTGGCCCCCGGGCCCGCGCTGCGCCTGGAGCCCGCGATGCGCGCGCTCGGCGAGCGGCGCGCCCGCTCGCTGCGCCCCTGACCCGGCGGGTCAGGCGTCGCGGTCCTTGGCCCGCAGCTCGCGCAGCATCCGCTCCTGGCGCTCGCGCTTGCGCAGGGCGCGGTCGCGGGCGTCGTGCTCGCGCATCCGGTTCGGGTACCCGACGAGCTGCACGTCGTAGATCGGCATCTGCAGCGACCGGGCCAGCTTCTTCGCCGCGTTCGGGTTCGCGACCCGCCTGCGGGTCCACTCGCCGTCGTGCGCGACGAAGACCACCGTCGTCTCCGTCACGGTCGTGCGCGGCTCGACGAAGGCCTCGACACCGATCCGGGCGGCCGACCACTCACGCAGGTGGGCCTCCCCCTCCGCGTACGCGCCACGCCTCCCGCCGGAGCCGGATCCCCGGCCGGACCTGGGGCCCGACGGTCCACGTGACCGGAACAGGTCGAGCAGACCCATGCGCGTCATCCTCTCGTCGATCCGGTCGCACCCCTACGAACCGGACACGGTAGCTCCGAGTGCCCAACGAACGGGATCACGGATTTGCTCCCGACACCCCAGTGGCGCAGTCGCGGCCGGATGACAAGATGGTCGCCGCGTAGCGGGGTCCCGTCCGGCGGAGCCGGTCCACCGGCGGTGACCCCCGGAGGGAGCTGATCGGTGTCCGACCCGGGTGCTCGTTCCGCCGACCTGGTGATCCTGGGCGGCGGCTCCGGTGGCTACGCCTGCGCGCTGCGGGCCGCGGAGCTGGGCCTGTCGGTGGTCCTGGTCGAGAAGGACAAGCTCGGCGGCACCTGTCTGCACCGCGGCTGCATCCCCACCAAGGCGCTGCTGCACGCGGCCGAGGTGGCCGACCACGCCCGCGACGGCGCGCAGGTCGGCATCCGTTCCACCTTCGACGGCGTCGACATGGCCGGGGTGAACGCCTACAAGGACGGCGTGGTCTCCCGGCTGTACAAGGGCCTGCAGGGCCTGGTCGCCTCGCGCGGGATCACCGTGGTGCCCGGTGCGGGCACCCTGGAGGGTCCCGGCACCGTCCGGGTCGGCGACGAGCGCATCACCGGCCGCCACGTCGTGCTCGCCACCGGCTCCTACGCACGGTCACTGCCCGGCCTGGAGCTGGACGACCGCATCGTCACCTCCGACGCCGCGATCTCCCTCGACGAGGCCCCGCGCCGGGTCGTCGTGCTCGGCGGCGGCGTGATCGGCGTCGAGTTCGCCAGCGTGTGGCGCTCGTTCGGGGCCGAGGTCACGATCGTCGAGGCGCTGCCGCGGCTCGTGCCGAACGAGGACGAGTTCTGCTCCACCCAGCTCGCCCGGGCGTTCCGGCGGCGCCGGATCACCGCCCGCACCGGGGTGCGGTTCGCGAAGGCGACCCGCAGCGGCGACACCGTCACCGTGTCGCTGGAGTCCGGTGAGGAGATCGAGGCCGACCTGCTGCTGGTCGCGGTCGGCCGCGGCCCCAACACCACCGGTCACGGCTTCGCCGAGGCCGGCGTCGCGATGGACGGCGGCTTCGTGACCGTCGACGAGCGGCTGCGCACGAACCTCGACGGCGTGTACGCCGTCGGGGACGTCACCCCCGGCCTGCAGCTCGCCCACCGCGGCTTCGCCCACGGGATCTTCGTCGCCGAGGACGTCGCGGGGCTCGCGCCCCGCCCCGTCACCGACGACGGCATCCCGCGCGTCACCTACTGCGACCCCGAGGTCGCCTCGGTCGGGCTGACCGAGCAGGCCGCGCGGGACCTCCACGGCGAGGTGCACTCCCTGACCTACGACCTGGCCGGCAACGGGAAGTCGCAGATCCTGCAGACCTCCGGGGCGGTCAAGCTCGTCGCCCAGGGGCCTGCCGGACAGGGCGGACGCGTCCTCGGCGTGCACATGGTGGGCTCCCGGATCGGGGAGCTCGTCGGAGAGGCGCAACTGGTCTACAACTGGGAGGCTCTGCCCACCGACGTCGCCGCCCTGATCCACGCCCACCCCACGCAGAGCGAGGCCCTCGGAGAGGCCCACCTCGCGCTGGCCGGGAGACCGCTGCACACCCACGGCTGATCCCGGCCCCACAACCCGAACACCCACGCGGAACAAGAGGAGCTCCACCCGACATGGCCGTCACCGTTGAGATGCCCGCCCTGGGCGAGAGTGTCACCGAGGGCACCGTCACCCGCTGGCTCAAGGCCGAGGGCGACACCGTCGAGGTCGACGAGCCGTTGCTCGAGGTCTCGACCGACAAGGTCGACACGGAGATCCCGTCGCCCGCCGCGGGCGTCCTGAAGCGCATCATCGCGGGCGAGGACGACACGGTCGAGGTCGGCGGCGAGCTCGCCGTCATCGGCGACGCCGACGAGGCCGACGACGCCGGTTCGTCCGACTCCGGCTCCTCCGAGAAGGCCGAGGAGCCCGCGGAGTCCGAGGCGGAGCCCGAGCCCGAGCCGGAGCAGGCCGAGGAGGAGGCCCCGCAGCCGTCCTCCGGTGGCTCGTCGTCCGGTGGGGGCTCCGGCACCCCGGTCACGATGCCCGAGCTCGGCGAGTCGGTCACCGAGGGCACCGTGACCCGCTGGCTCAAGCAGGTCGGCGACGCCGTCGAGGTCGACGAGCCGCTGCTCGAGGTCTCCACCGACAAGGTCGACACCGAGATCCCCTCGCCGGTCGCGGGCACCGTGCTCGAGCACACCGTCGCCGAGGACGAGACCGTCGAGGTCGGCGCGCAGCTCGCGCTGGTCGGCGACGGCTCCGCCGCCCCGGCGCAGGACGAGGCGCCGAAGCAGGAGAAGGCTCCGGAGAAGAAGGAGGAGCCGAAGAAGGAGGCTCCGAAGGCCGAGCCCAAGCCGGAGCCGAAGGCCGAGCACCCCAAGGCCGAGGAGAAGCAGGAGAAGGCCCCGGCCGGGTCCGAGGACTCCCCCGCCGGGAAGATCGAGCCCTCCTCGAACGGCTCGGGCTCGGGTTCGGGCGAGAAGCCCTACGTGACCCCGCTGGTGCGCAAGCTGGCCCAGGAGCACGGCGTCGACCTCGACTCGGTCACCGGCTCCGGCGTCGGCGGCCGCATCCGCAAGCAGGACGTCCTCGCCGCCGCCGAGCAGGCGAAGGCCCCGGCGCAGGAGAAGCCGTCCGCCCCGGCGGAGCAGCCCGCCTCCGGTGGCGCGCCCAAGGAGCCGAAGGCCGTCCCGACCCGCGCGGACAACGCGCCGGAGCCGGGAACCACGGTCAAGCTCCCGCGCCTGCGCCAGGTCATCGCGCAGCGGATGAACGAGTCGCTCGCCACCTCGGCGCAGCTGACCACCGTCCAGGAGGTCGACCTCACCCGCATCGTCAAGCTGCGGAACCGGGTCAAGGAGGACTTCAAGCGTCGCGAGGGCGCCAACCTCACCTTCCTGGCCTTCATCGCCAAGGCGACCATCGAGGCGCTCAAGGCGTTCCCGTCGCTCAACGCCTCGATCTCCGAGGACAACAAGCAGGTCACCTACCACGGCTCGGTCCACATGGGCATCGCCGTGGACACCCCGCGCGGCCTGCTCGTGCCGGTGATCAAGGACGCCGACGACCTGTCGCTGGCCGGGATCGCCAAGAAGATCGCCGACGTCGCGGCCCGCACCCGCGACTCGAAGATCGGTCCGGACGAGCTGTCGGGCGGCACCTTCACGATCACGAACATCGGGTCCGCGGGCGCGCTGTTCGACACGCCGATCATCAACCAGCCCCAGGTCGCCATCCTGGGCACCGGCGCGATCTCGAAGGAGCCGAAGGTCGTCACCGGCCCCGAGGGCGACGACGTCATCGCCGTCCGCTCGGTCTGCTTCCTGCCGATGACCTACGACCACCGCCTGGTCGACGGCGCCGACGCCGGCCGCTTCCTGTCCGCGGTCAAGGCCCGGCTGGAGGAGGGCGCCTTCGAGGCCGAGCTCGGCCTGTAGGCACTCCCCGCGACACACGGCGGCCCGTCCCGGTTCACCCGGGGCGGGCCGCCGTCGTCACCGGTCCGGGTGAGCGGGTGACGATGGTCGCGGCATGTCCGGCTCGCGCGTCCGCCCAGGACCGGGAAGGATCGCGGCCGTGCGAGTCGTCGTGGCCGGTTCGTCCGGACTGATCGGAACAGCCCTGGTCGCCCACCTGAGGGGCGCGGGGCACGAGGTGCTGCGCCTGGTGCGGCGCACCCCCGCCGCCCCCGACGAGCGCGGCTGGGACCCGCCCGCCGGCACCGTCCAGGACGGCACCCTCGACGGCGCCGACGCGGTCGTGAACCTCAACGGCGCCGGCATCGCCGACCGGCCGTGGACCGGCGCCCGCAAGCAGCTGATCCGCGACTCGCGCAACGTCCCCACCGACGTCCTCGCCGAGGCCGTGGCCCGACACAGGGTCCCGGTGCTGGTCAGCGGCTCGGCCGTCGGCTACTACGGCGACACCGGCCAGGTCGTCGTCGACGAGTCCGCGCCGTCGGGCTCGGGGTTCCTCGCCGACGTGTGCCGGGACTGGGAGGCCGCCACCGCACCCGCCGTGGACGCCGGCGCCCGGGTGGTGCTCGTCCGCACCGGTCTGGTCCTGTCCCCCTCCGGTGGGCTGCTCGCGATGCTGCGCCCGCTGTTCAAGGGGTTCCTCGGCGGGCGGATCGGCAAGGGCACCCAGTTCATGCCGTGGGTCTCCCTCGACGACCAGGTCGCGGCGATCCGGTTCGCCGTCGAGACCGAGGCGCTGTCCGGCCCGGCGAACGTGACCGGCCCGGTGCCGGTCACCAACGCCGAGTTCACCAAGGAGATGGCCGCGGCCGTCGGGCGGCCCGCGCCGTTCCCGGTGCCCGGCCCGGTGGTCTCCACCGTGCTCGGCGAGATGGGCCGCGAGATGCTGCTCGGCGGCCAGCGGGCGGTGCCGGCGGCGCTGCTCGAGGCCGGGTTCCAGTTCCGCCACCACACCGTCGGCGACGCGCTCTCGGCCGCGGTCGGGTCATGACCCCGTCCGACGTCGACGTCCTGGTGGTCGGGGCGGGCCTGTCCGGCCTGCGCGCGGCCACCGTGCTGCACCGGCACGGGCTGACCGTGCGCGTGCTGGAGTCCGCCGACCGGGTCGGCGGGCGGATGGCGACCGACGTCGTCGACGGGTTCCGCTGCGACCGCGGGTTCCAGGTGCTGAACACCGGGTACCCCGCGCTGCACGCCGCGCTCGCCCCGCACGGGCTCGACACCCTCGCCGCGCGGCCCTTCGAGCCCGGTGCCGCCATCCGGGCCGGCGACGGCGAGCTGCACCGCTTCGTCAACCCGCTGCGCCGCCCCGCGTCCGCCCCGGCCACCGCGCTGGACGACCTGTTCGGCCCGATCGAGAAGGCCAAGCTCGTCGCGTGGACGGCGAAGGTGCTGGCGTCGCCGCCGTCGCGGACCGCGACGCTGGTCGACTCCTCCGCCGCCGCGGACCTCGACGCCGCCGGGCTCGGCGGCGCGGTCACCGACCGGTTCCTGCGCCCCTTCCTGTCCGGCGTGCTCGGCGAGACCGCGCTGGAGACCTCGGCCGCGTTCGTGCGGCTGGTGTGGCGCAGCTTCGCCCTCGGCACGATCGTCGTGCCCGACGACGGCATGGAGGCGCTGCCCCGGCGGCTGGCCGCGGCCCTGCCCGAGGGCACCGTGACGCTCGGGACCCGGGTGCACGCCGTGCGCGGCGGGCCCGCCCCCGCCCTGGACACCGACGACGGCACCCTGTCCGCGCGGGCCGTCGTCGTCGCGGCGGACCCGCGGACGGCCGCCGCGCTGCTCCCCGGGGTCGCCGAGCCGCGGATGAACGCGCTGACCACGTTCTTCCACGTCCCGCCGCAGGCCCCGACGGCCTCCCCGCTGCTGCACCTGGACGGCACCGGCGGGCCGGTCGTCAACACGATGGTGATGACCGCGGCCGCGCCGGGCTACTCCGCCGACGGGCGCCCGCTGGTGGCGTCCTCGATCGTCGGGACCCCGGGGTCCACCGGGGTCGACGAGCCCGCGGTGCGCCGCGAGCTGGCCCGGATCTGGGGCGTCGGCACCGACGACTGGGCGCACCTGCACACCGCGCAGGTCGACGAGGCGCTGCCGCTGTTCGAGGCGGGGCGCCCGGTGCGCCGCGACGTCGACCTCGGGGAGAACCTGTTCGTCGCGGGCGACCACCGCGACACCCCGTCCACCCAGGGTGCGCTGGTCAGCGGCCGCCGGGCCGCGCAGGCCGTCCTCGCCCGGCTGGGCGCGGCGTAAGCTCGCCGCCATGCCCGCACCGCACCTGTCCTGCCGCGCCGGAACCGACGACGTCCGGGTCGACCGGCTCGGGCGCGTGGAGTACCAGGCGGCGTGGGACACCCAGAAGGCGCACGCCGAGGCCCGCAAGAACGGCGGGCCGGACGTGCTGATGCTGCTGGAGCACCCGCCGGTCTACACCGCGGGGCGGCGCACCCGGCCGGAGGACCGGCCCACCGACGGCACCCCGGTCGTCGACGTCGACCGCGGCGGGCGCATCACCTGGCACGGGCCGGGACAGCTCGTCGGCTACCCGATCGTCGCCCTCGGCGAGCCGATGGACGTCGTGGACTACGTCCGCCGCCTGGAGGAGGCCCTCATCCGGGTCTGCCACGACCTCGGCGTGACGAGCGCGGGCCGGGTCGAGGGCCGCTCGGGCGTCTGGCTGCCCGCGCAGGGCTTCACCCCCGAGCGGAAGGTCGCCGCGATCGGCGTCCGGATCGCCGGCGGGGTCACCCAGCACGGCTTCGCGATCAACTGCGACGCCGACCTGGGCGACTTCGGGAAGATCGTGCCGTGCGGGATCGCCGACGCCGGCGTCACCACGCTGACCGCGGAGCTGGACCGGGAGGTGACCGTCGACGAGGTCGCCGGCCCGGCGGCCGCCGCCGTGCTGGACGCGCTCGACGGCCGGCTGCCGGTGGCCGAGCACCCGGTCGTCCGGCAGGTCGACCTGATGTCCGGCCTGGGCTGATCCCCCGGCCCCGGTGCCTCAGGCGAGCTGGGGCACCACCGTCGCGGCGAAGTCCTCGATGTGGGCGAGGTCGGACAGGTCGAGGACCTGCAGGTAGACCCGGGTCGTGCCGGTGACCTCGGCCCAGCGGCCGAGCCGGTCGACGATCTCGCCGGGGGTGCCGGCGAGGCTGCTCGCGCGGACCTCGGCGGCGTCGCGTCCCACCGCGGCCGCGCGGCGGTCGACCTCGGCGTCGTCCTTGCCCAGGCACAGCATCTGCGCCACCGAGTAGGTGAGCGAGCCCGGGTCGCGCCCGGCGGCGGTGCACGCGTCGCGGACCCGGCCGAACTGGGCGGCGACGGCCTCGGGCTGCTGGAACGGCACGTTGAACTCGGTGGCGAACCGGGCGGCCAGCGCCGGGGTCTTCTTCTTCCCCATCCCGCCGACGATCACCGGCGGCGCGTCCTGCACCGGGCGCGGCAGCGCCGGGGAGTCGGTGACGGTGTAGTGCCGTCCCTGGTGGGTGAAGCGCCCGCCGAGCGGGGTCGCCCACAGCCCGGTGAGGATCTCCAGCTGCTCGGTGAGGATCTCGAAGCGCTCGGCCAGCGGCGGGAACGGGATGCCCAGCGCCCGGTGCTCGGCCTCGAACCAGCCCGAGCCGAGCCCGACCTCGACGCGGCCGCCGGACATCTCGTCGGCCTGCGCGACGGCGACGGCGAGCGGCCCGGGCAGCCGGAACGTCGCGCTGGTGACCAGGGTGCCGAGCCGGATGCGCTCGGTCTCGCGGCCGAGCGCGGCGAGGGTCACCCAGGCGTCGGTCGGGCCGGGGAGGCCGCTGCCGTCGCCCATCGCGACCCAGTGGTCGGAACGGAAGAACGCGTCGTAGCCGGCGTCCTGCGTGGTGCGGGCGACCCGCAGGAGGTCGGTGTAGCGGGCGCCCTGCTGGGGCTCGGTGAAGATCCGGAAGTCCACGGGTCGCGACGCTAGCCGCCCCGGCCCGCCCGCGCCGCCCGACCACCGGCGACGGCCGTGGGGGCCCGCTCGCTACGGTCGCGTCGTGCACCCGATCCCCGACCAGACCGGCCGGACCGTCGTCGTCACCGGCACGACCTCCGGGCTCGGTCTCGCGCTGTCCACCGCGCTGGCCCGGGCCGGGGCCCGGGTGCTGATGACCGCCCGCGACGTGACCCGCGGCCGCGCCGCGGTGCGCGGGGCCGGTGGTGAGCTGGTGCTGCTGGATCTCGCCGACCTCGGGTCGGTGCGGGCCGCGGCCGCGGAGATCCGGGAGCGCACCGGGGACCGGGTGGACGTGCTCGTCAACAACGCGGGCGTCGCGATGGGGCCGCGTGCGGACACCGCGGACGGTTTCGAGCTGCAGATCGGCACCAACCACCTCGGGCCGGCCGCACTGACCTGGCTGCTGATGCCCGCGCTGCGGGCCGCCGGCGACCCGGAGCGGCCGTCGCGGGTCGTCACGACGTCCAGCCTCGGCCACCGCACCGGCCGGCTCGACCCCGACGACCTGGGGTGGCGGCGCCGGCGCTGGTCCCCGAACGCGGCCTACGGCGCGTCGAAGCTGGCGAACCTGCTGTTCGCCGCGGAGCTGGACCGGCGGCTGCGGCTGTCCGGGGACCCGGTGCTCTCGGTCGCCGCGCACCCGGGGATGACCGAGTCGTCGCTGCTCGCGAACTCCTTCCGGCGGGGCGCGACGCTGCAGGCGCGGCTGTTCGCCCCGTGGGAGCGCTGGCTCACGTCCCCGGTGTCCGAGGGCGTCGGGCCGCAGCTCGCCGCGGCGACGGGACCGGTCCACGGCGGCGACTACCTGGGCCCCACCGGGCTCGGCGAGGCCCGCGGCCCGGCCGGTCCGGCGCGGCGCTCGGCGGCCGCGCAGGACCCGGTGCTCGCGGGCAGGTTGTGGCAGGTCACGGCCGCCGCGACCGGCATCACACCGGACCCCGGGCGTAGGCTGGACGTGTGACCATCGCACCCGAAGGCCGCAAGCTCCTCCGCCTCGAGGTCCGCAACAGCGAGACCCCGATCGAGCGCAAGCCGTCCTGGATCCGCACCCGCGCCAAGACCGGTCCGCAGTACACCGAACTGAAGGGTCTCGTCCGGTCGGGCGGCCTGCACACGGTGTGCGAGGAGGCCGGTTGCCCCAACATCTACGAGTGCTGGGAGGACCGGGAGGCGACGTTCCTCATCGGCGGGGAGCAGTGCACCCGTCGCTGCGACTTCTGCCAGATCGACACCGGCAAGCCGGCCGACCTGGACACCGACGAGCCCCGCCGGGTGGCGGAGTCGGTGCAGCAGATGGGGCTGCGCTACTCCACCGTCACCGGTGTCGCGCGCGACGACCTCGACGACGGCGGCTCCTGGCTCTACGCCGAGACCGTCCGCAAGATCCACGAGCTGAACCCGGGCACCGGCGTCGAGCTGCTCGCCCCGGACTTCAACTCGATCGACGCCCAGCTGACCCCGGTCTTCGAGTCCCGCCCCGAGGTGTTCGCGCACAACCTCGAGACCGTCCCGCGGATCTTCAAGCGGATCCGCCCGGCGTTCCGCTACGACCGGTCGCTGGAGGTCATCACCAAGGCCCGCGAGTTCGGTCTGGTCACCAAGTCGAACCTGATCCTCGGCATGGGCGAGACCCCCGACGAGGTCACCTCCGCGCTGCAGGACCTGCACGACGCGGGCTGCGAGATCATCACGATCACCCAGTACCTGCGCCCGACCAAGCGCCACCACCCCGTCGAGCGGTGGGTCAAGCCCGAGGAGTTCGTCGAGCACTCCACGGCCGCCGAGCAGATCGGTTTCGCCGGTGTGATGGCCGGGCCGCTGGTGCGCTCGTCCTACCGGGCCGGCCGGCTCTACGCCCAGACCGTGGCCCACCGCGGCGAGGAGCTCTCCCCCGCCCTGGCGCACCTGGCCGACTCCGGCCCGGCCGCGCAGGAGGCCAGCTCCCTGCTGGCGCGCGGCTGAGACCTCCTCGCACCGTCGATCACCGGTCGGAAGTAGGCTGGTCACATGCCCGGCAAGCCCCGTAAGCCCTCGCCCGAAGAGAAGAAGGCGCTCAAGGCCCAGAAGAAGGCCGCGTCGAAGCAGCGTCGCCAGCAGATCTGGCAGGCGTTCCAGATGCAGCGCAAGGAGGACTCCAAGCTCCTCCCGATCATGATCGGCGTGTTCGTCGGGTCGATCGTGGTCGTCACGCTCATCGGGTGGCTGCTGGGCCTGGTCTGGTTCTTCGTGCCCTTCGGCATCCTGATCGGCGCGCTGGCGGCGTTCAGCATCTTCGGCCGCCGCGTCCAGAAGTCGATCTACGTGAAGGCCGACGGGCAGCCGGGCGCCGCGGGCTGGGCGCTGGACAACATGCGCGGGCAGTGGCGGATCACCCAGGGCATCGCGGGCACCACCCACCTCGACGCGGTGCACCGGGTCATCGGGCGGCCCGGGATCATCTTCGTCGCCGAGGGGGCCCCGCACCGGGTGAAGACCCTGCTCGCACAGGAGAAGAAGCGCACCGCGCGGGTCGCCGGCAGCACCCCGATCTACGACGTGATCGTGGGCAACGAGGAGGGCCAGATCCCGCTCAAGGGGCTGCAGCGCCACCTCATGAAGCTGCCCCGCAACATCTCCGCCGCCGAGATGGACTCCCTGGAGGGCAAGCTCAACGCCCTCGGCAGCCGCTCGGCCGCGATGCCCAAGGGGCCGATGCCCCAGGGCGCCAAGATGCGCAGCATCCAGCGCACCGTCCGCCGCCGCTGACCCCGCCGCCGACCGGGCCGCGGCGGGCCCGGTCGCAGGGCCCGCGGCGGCGACGGCCGCCGGGTCAGCCGGTCGGGTCGCCGGACGCCGGCTCGCCGCGCAGGTCCGCGAGGACGCAGTCGGCGCAGGTGCTGCCGCCGGGCACCCGGTAGTACAGGCAGCAGGACCGCCGCCGGAACGTCCAGGCGTGGTCCGGCGCCACCGGGGCCCGCCGCTCCCCCGTACCGGTCAGCCGGGGGTGCTCCAGCAGGTCCGCGGCGACGGCGGCGACGGCGTCCGCCGCGTCGGGGCGCTGGATGTCGAGCACCCGCTTGGCCCCCGCGACCGACGACGCGACGTTGCCCCACAGCACCGTCCCGGACACGCCGAAGCGCTCGCCCGCGATCTCCACGAGCGGGGTGAGCACGTCGTCGACCAGCGGGGCCAGCGCGTCCGGCGCGGGGAACGGGCAGCGCACCACCCGGGGCGGGTCGAGCGCGACGACGTCGCCCAGCGGCGTGGCCGACCACCACAGCGTCTCCGGGCGCAGGTCGACCAGGACACCGTGCAGGGCCAGCGCCGCGACCGGGCCGGACAGCAGCTTCGCCGCGAGCCCCTGCACCGCGATCGACGCGGCGATCCGCCGGCCCAGCGGCGGCTCGGCCCCGAGCGCCACCCGGGTCCGTTCGACCCGGTCCAGCAGCGCGTCGGGGGCGAGGACGGCGGCGAACGGGCGGACCGACCGTCCGGCGGCCCGCTCCTCGGTGACGTCGAGGAGCTCGAAGAACGGCCCGACCGCCGCGAGCCCGGCCAGCACGTCGCTCACCGGCGGGGTGGTGGCCGGGCGCGCGATGTCGGTGTGGTCGGTGGTCACGGTGGAAGCCTCGCATCCCGGATCGTCCCGGTCGAGGTGTTCGTGAGGGTCCCGGCGAGCGGTCCGACCCACAGCACCACCCCCGCAGCGGCGACGACCGCGACCGCCTGCGCCGCCGTCGACGACGCCACCAGCGCGGCGAGCACCGTCAGCCACAGGAGGCCCCGCGCCGTCGCCCGTCCCGTCGCTCTCGCAGCCGCCGGGTGGCGCGTCACGGCCGGGCACCGGCCGGTTCGGGCAGCGGCAGCCCGGTCACGATCCGGGCCGCCGCCGCGCCCGCGCGGCGGCCGTGCGGCCGGTCGGCCGCCACCTCCGGACCGGCCGGTGCGGCCGGGTCCGGAACGGCTTCGGTGAAGGCGGGGCGGTCAGCGGGCAGCTTGACGTGGTGCACGACCACCGAGCCGTCGGCGTCGACCCCGACACCGACGTCGAGCCGGGACCGCTGCGCCGCCCGGTGGGCCTGCCCGACGGCCCCGTCGGTCTCCGGGTCCGGGGAGGCCTCGACCGGTACGCCCTCCTCCTCGGCTCCGGCGAGCACCTCCCGCAGGACCGCGACCGGGGCGTCGGGGTGGTGGTGGACGACCACCGCCGGCGGCTCCGGTGCGGACGCGGGCCGGCTCATGCCGCCGGCTCCCCGCTGCCGACCAGCGCACTCGCGTGCGCATCGACCAGCCCGGAGGCGACGGCGTTGCGCGGCCCCTCGGTGCCGTGGACGTTGCCCGTCCCGCAGACCACACCCGACCCGGCGAGCGCGTCGGCGATCATCTGCGGGATCTCGAAGTCCAGGGCGGACCCGCCGAGCAGCACCACGAAGTCCAGCATGCGCAGCGACCCGCTCGGCGCGACCTGGCGCAGCGCCCGCAAGGCGTTCACCACGAACACCCGGCGCTTCGCCTCGCGGCGCACCCGCACCACGTGGTCGATCGAGTGCCGCGTCTTGATCGGGACCGGCCCGTCCGGGGTCATCACGACGACCCGGGCGAACACGTGCGAGGGCAGCGGCTCGGTGAAGAACTGCACCGAGCCGTCCTCGTGGCGGATGTGGAAGAAGCTCTCCACCTTCGCCAGCGGGAACCACTTGACCTGCTCGGCGGTCTCGCGGTCGTCGAGCGCCAGCTCGGAGTCGATCAGCTTGGTCACCAGCTCGCCCGCACCGGCGACGTGCACCGCGGTGCACGTGCCGTCCCGCAGCAGCAGCGCCGCGTCGGTGGAGCCGCCGCCCATGTCGAGGATCGCGATCGGCGTGTCGGTGCCCGGGGTGGTCAGGGCCCCGCGGACCGCCATCTCGCCCTCGACGCCGCCGATCCGGGCCGAGCAGCCGAGCGTCTCGGCGACCTGGTCGGCGACGACCTGCATCCGGCTGCGGCTGGTGCGCACCATCGCGGCGAGCGCGACGGCGTTCTCCAGCGACACCTCACCGGCCAGCCCGCCCCGCACCTCGCGCGGGACGAACGTGTCGATGGCCAGCACGTCGCGGATCCGGATCTCCCCGGCCGGCTGCCCGGTCACGTCGGTCATCGTGTCCCGGACCTGGGCGAGCATCCCGCCGACGTGCGTGCCGGGCTGGCCGGTCGCGTCGTCGAGGGGCTGCACCCGGGCCAGGGTCTCCATGATCTCGTCGGCGCCGGCGTCGACGTCGATCCGCAGGGTCTTGCCGGCCCCGGTCAGGACCAGCTCCCCCACCGGGACGCGCCGGTCGGTCACGTCCCCGGCCGGGGTCCGGACGACGACGGCCGACCGGTTCCCGGTCAGCGCCCGCGCCACCGGCGCGACCTGCCGGGTCTGGTCGGGGTCGAGCTCGAACACCGTGGCCAGGCCGTAGGAGTCCGACAGGGTCCGGATGGTGCGACCCGGCAGGGCCACCTCCACCGCCGCGGACATGCCGAGCGGCACCCGCTCGACGGCGCCGACCTCGTCGACGATCGGGATCGAGACGTCGATCCGGTTCGCGACGAGCACCGCGTCGTCCTGCGCCAGCACGGCCGCGACCAGCTCCAGGCCGCGTCCGAGCGCGTCGTTCAGCACCCGCGCGACGCGGTCGAAGTCCCACCCGCGCCCGACGACGGCGATCACCGGTCCCTCGGGCACCGGGCCGGGGCCGGTGAGGTCCTCCACCGCGACGGTGACGCCGACCCCGATCCCGCTGCCGCCCGGCGTCGCCGGGTTGTGCCCGATCATCGTGGACTCGGTGATGATCGTCTCGGTGATCGTCTCCATGGCGAGACCGCTGATCACCGGTGTCGCCTCGTTGAGCAGCACCTCGTCCAGCTCGTCGGCGGAGCGCCGGGCCCCTTCCAGGGCCCGGCGGACCGCCTTCACCGCGCCGTCGGTGTTGTCCGGGGTCCCCTTGACCCCGGTGGTGCGGGTCAGGGCGGTCCCGAGGTAGGTGACCCGGCCGCCGGCGTCGATCGAGGCCACGCAGGCCTCGGTCGTCGAGTTGCCGATGTCCACGCCCACGACCAGCCGCGAGCCGTCCGTCCCGTGCACCTGTGTCTCCTTCAGCCTGCGACCGGTGCGCCGAGGGCGACCTCGACCGGACGCACCCCGTTGCGGATCTGCTCGAACTCCTTCAGGTGCAGCAGCGCCGCCTTGGCCTGCCAGCGGGGGCGGGCCATCTGGTCGTTGCGGGTCGGCACCGGCTGCGGCGACTCGCCCTTGGCGTACTGCGCGGCGTTGGAGCCGATGCCGCGGAACACCTCGGCGTCGAGCAGCGGGGACTGCGGGAACAGCTCCAGGTTCGACAGCCGGGCGAGGTCCTTCTGGTGGATCATCGTGGTGCCCCGCGACAGCAGGCCCACGCAGATCCCGGAGCCGGACAGCTTCGCGCCGGTGTGGGCGATGGCCGCCAGGTCGGCGGTGTCCCACACCCGGATCAGCCGCGACGTCACGCCCTGCTCCTCGATGCCCGCCATGAGCTGGCGCAGCACCTCGGCGTGCGGGACGTTGACGATCGTGCGGGTGAAGAACCCGGCGAACGCCGGGGACACCGCGATGACGACCTCGTCGGGCCGGGTGCCGCGCTCGGCGGGCCCGATCTCGGTGAGCGACAACGGGTTCTCGGTAGCGATGCTCACGAGACCTCCTCCTCGGGGTTCTCGGCGCTGGTGACGTGGCGCAGCTTCTTCAGGGCGTTCCACCGGTCGCCGGTCAGGCGGTAGCCGGTGCCGGGACCGGCGTAGTCGTTGGCGTCGTTGATGGCGGCCTGCGGGACGAAGTTCTCGTCGAGGATCGCCGAGGTCTGGAGCAGGTCGCCGGACACGCGCTGGCGCAGGACCTGCAGCAGGTTCTCCGCGACGTCGTGGAAGCCGGTGCGCTCCAGGATCTTGACCAGGTCGAGGCCGGTGATGCCGCGGTCCATGACCGACTGGGCGCCCTTGAGGTCCTCGAGGACCTCGCGCAGCGGGTAGTCGGCGCTGGAGTTGGCGTAGGTGGCCGCCTCGATCTCCTCGTCGGTGATCCGCGGCAGGTCCAGCTCGGCGAACACGGCCTGCATCGCGCGGGCCGCCTTCTCGCGCACCGCGAGGATCTCCGGCTCGCGGACGTGCCGCAGGCCGCCGTCGATCTGCAGGTCGCGCTGGATGGTGTTCCAGTCGTCGTAGTCCTCGACGTCGAGGTTCGACCCGGCGAACATGTTGTCCGAGTTCGGCACGCCGGAGAAGCCGGAGCACACCAGGTCCTGGCCGGACAGCAGCTGCGGCATGAGCCGGCTGGTGCGGCGCATCGCCGAGTGCGAGAACGACTGGTCGTTGCCGGCCGCGCACTCGAGGTCGACCATGTTGCAGACCAGGTTCTCGGCGGCGACGGCACGGATGCCGCCGGGGACCGCGCCCGGGACGCCGATGCAGCTGATCGAGCCGTTCTGCAGGCCCTGCACCCCGGCGCCCTTGGCCATCAGGATGCAGCGGATCTCGAGGAACAGCATGGAGCGGCCCTCGGCGTTGCCCATCTGCACCTCCGACCCGGTGCCCGAGGTGAAGCGCATCTTGATGCCGCGGGAGGCGTAGGCGCTGGCCAGGAACGACTTCGACCACGGGGTGTCGTCGCCGTCGACGAAGACCGACTCGGTGCCGTAGACCGAGATCGTCTCGGCGTAGCCGGTGATGCCGCGCATGCCCAGGTCGAGCTCGGTGGCCTCCTCCAGCGCGCACTGGGTGATGACACCGCCGCGCCCGGACTGGGCACCGACCTGCAGGCCGATGGCGACGAGCGGGGCGTAGCGCAGGACGCCGAGGGTCGTCTCCATCTCGGCGAAGCCGCGCAGCGCGGCCTCGGCCGCGTCGGCCGCGACCTGGATGGGGTTGTCCCGGGCGCTGGTGGAGTGCGCCTGGTTGGCGGGGCTGCGACGGGCCCGCATCTTCTGCATCGACATCATGATCTCGACGACGTTGAGCAGCTTGACGACGTCGAGCAGCTTGGCCGGGGTGAGACCACGGGTGATGTCGAGCAGGTCGGCCCGGGTCACGCCCGGGTCGACGAGCATCCGCGCGATGTCCTTCGAGGGGATCGCGGTGGCCCGCTCGGCGACCTCGACGTCGATCGCGTGGTCGGCGATGAAGGTGTCCATGAAGTCGAACGCGGCGCGCTCGCGCCCGTCCATCTCCACGATCACGCCGTTCTCGACGCGGACGCTCGGCTGCGGGTCGAAGTCGCTCTCCATCGCGACGAGACCCTTCTCCGGCCACTCCTCGACGAAACCGTCGAGGTTGACCGGGCGGGACTCGAGCATGTCGGTGCGCTTCGAGGTCCGGGCCCCGGTCGCCGGGGTGCCCACCTCGGGGAGGGTGCTGGTCATCGGTCAGTCTCCTTCGCGGGCGAGCAGGTCGCGGGCGGCGTAGACCTGCGCGGCCTCGCGGACGAGCGCGGCACAGGTGGCGGCGGCGTAGTCGTTCTCCAGCCGGTCGGCGATCTCCGCGAGCCGGGCGGCCGACGAGGCGCGGGGCCGCAGCGCGTTGTAGATCGCGAGGACCTCGTCGTCGGGGACGGCGGTGAGCTCGGCGGCGCGCCGCATGTTCTCGGCGAGCTGGCGGCGGCCGACCGCGTCGGAGATCTGGCCCTGCAGCTGCAGCGTCTCGGCCGAGATGCGGAGGTCCTCGTTGCGGATCTCCCCGGACACGACGGCGGCCATGGTGACCTCCGCCAGCGGCCGGCCGGTCGGGGTGCGGAGCAGGTCGGGCCGCTGCACGGACAGCGGGTAGTCGGTAGGGCCGAGGGTGGTGGTCATCGGGTCTCCTCCAGGCGGGACGGCAGGGGCTGCTCGACCGGGGCGTCCGGCTGCGGGACGCGGCCGACGGGGACCTCGCCGGTCGCGGCGGCCTCCAGCTCGGCCGGGGCGAGGAAGCGCTCGACCAGCAGGACGAACGCGCCGCCACCGATCAGACCGCCGAGCAGCGGGGCGACGATCGGCAGCCACCAGTACGGGACGCCTGCGCTCGTGACGAACGCGGTGTCGTAGCCGGTGACGAACGAGGCCAGGCGCGGGCCCAGGTCACGGGCCGGGTTGATGGCGTACCCGGCGTTGGCACCGAAGGCGATGCCGATGCCGACGACCAGGAACCCGATCATGAAGGGCGCCATGTTGGCGCCGGGCGGGTTGTTGAGCGCGTTGGTCAGCGCGAAGATCACGAAGACCAGCAGGGCGGTGCCGACGATCTGGTCACCGAACGCGGCGAAGATCGTGACGTGCTCACCGGGCAGGGTCGAGAAGATGGTCTGGGTGGCGACGGTGTGACCGGGGTCGACCGCGGCGATCGGGCCGGCGTAGACGGCCCGCACGACGAGGGCGGCGAGGAAGGCGCCGGCCGTCTGGGCCAGCGAGTAGGGCAGGACCTTGCGCCAGGAGAAGCCCTTGAACACGGCCAGTGCCAGGGTGACGGCCGGGTTGAGGTGGGCACCGCTCACACGGCCGGCGATGTAGACGCCCATCGTGACCGCGACGCCCCAGCCCCAGACCAGGGTGCCCCAGTCGCCCGCCTTGCCGTCGGAGGTGACGACCTGGGCGACGGTGCCGCAGCCGATGAGGATCAGGACGAAGGTCCCGGCGAACTCGGCTGCGAGCTCGCCCGCGTCCCCGCGCCTCACGCGAGTGCCGCGACGGCGGCCTCGGCCACCGTCACGTCCTGCTCCACCGAGCCGGCGCTGACCCCGACCGCGCCGACGAGCTCGCCGTCGCGGTGGATCGGGATGCCGCCACCGAAGATGACCATGCCGCCCGCGGTGTGCTCGAGGCCGTAGAGCTCGGCGCCGGGCTGCACCAGCGGGGTCAGCGCGGCGGTCGGCAGGTTCATCAGGATCGACGTGCGCGCCTTGCGCTGGGCGATGTCGATGCTCGCGCGGATCGCGCCGTCCTGGCGGGCGAAGGCGAGCAGGTGACCGCCGTCGTCCACGATCGCGACGTTCATCGGCTGGCCGATCTCGGTCGCCTTCGCCAGTCCGGCGGCCAGCGCCTTCTCGGCGTCCTGGAGGGTCAGTCGCTGCATCCGGGCCTCACTCCTCGTCGAGTCGAGCTGCCCGGTTCCGTACCGGGCCACGACGAGGACGCTATGAGCGCGGTCACCGGTGAGATATGAGGACTCTCCCTACCTCACCCCCACCCCCACACCCTCCGGGGAGGGCCGTATGGCCCAGTCGGCGCCGGTGCGGAGGGGTCGACGGATCGGTCGCCGCAGCGGCGTCGACCGGGTGGCCCGGCCGGCCGGCTGCGGCGACGGCGGCCACGCCGTCAAGCGTGCGGGCCGGGGTGCCGTCGCTCAGTTGCCCGCGCCGAAGCGGGCGAGCATGGTCCGGTTGCGGGCGCCGGTCTTCCGCAGCACCGCACCGACGTGCTTCTCCACCGTCTTGACCGAGATGGCCAGCCGGGTGGCGATCTGCTTGTCCGCCAGCCCCTGCTCGACGAGTGCGCGGACCTCCCGCTCCCGCAGGGTGAGCGTGTGCTGGCCGCGGGCCGGCTGCAGGCCGGTGGGCGGCAGCACGAGCGAACCCGCCGTGTACGGGGTGGGCGGGTCGGGCCAGCAGGCCCGCACACGTGTCCCCCACCCGGGGACGCTGTCGATCTCCAGCCGGCCGCCCGCCGCGCGCACGGTGGACTCGACCCGGTCCAGCCCGGACCGGGGCGCGGTGACGGGGTCGAAACCGCGGCCGTCGTCCTCGACGAGCAGGCGGACCGTGCCCGCCTCGAACGCCAGCCCCACCCGCAGCGTGCACGCACCGGAGTGCAGCACCGCGTTGTCGAGCAGCAGCCGCGCGACCTCGTGCACCCCGGTCGCGACGACCGGGTCCGGCACCCGCTCGGTACCCAGGGTGACCACGCCGCCGCGGGCACCGAGAGCGCGCAGCGCACGGTCCAGCTCGGCCCGCAGCTCCGGCAGCAGCTGCGGCGCGGCGGGGGCGGTCGCGACCGCCGGGACGTCGGCGAGCAGCCGGGCCGCCATCACCGCGACGGCAGCCTGCTCGGCGAATCCCTCGACCGCGGCGACGTCGGAATCACGGAAGGATCCACCCCCGCCGAAAGCACAGGCTCCGAGGAGTTCGTCGTCCCACCAGAGGGGGGTTCCGAGCACGTCCGGTGCGCCAGGGCCGTCCCCCTCCACAAGGAGGGTGCGGGGCTCCCGGACCAGACGGGCCAGGACGTCCTCGACCGGGGGCAGCGGGTCCCGGTGCACGACCGGCGCCGGGTCGCCCAGCAACGCGACGGTGCCGCCACCACCGCCCAGCCTGCTGGTCGTGCGCCGGACGAGGTCGTCGAGCAGCGTCGTCACACCCCGGTCCTGCACCGCACCGTGAGTGAGGATCACCCGGTCCTCCCGGTATCCATCTTGCATCTATGTCGCGTTCCTGGAGGGGAACGGTAGGGATGTCGGCCGGGGTGGGCAAGCCTCGCGAACCCGGGCCGGACGTGATCAGGCATCATTCGGACGTGGACGACGGGTCACGGGCGAGCGGTAGCGCCACCGAACGGGCGTACCGGTTCGCCAAGGCCGGGATCCTCGACGGCTCGCTGCCCGCGGGCGAGCTGATCAGCGAGGGTCAGGTCGCGCGGCCGCTGGCGCTGAGCCGCACGCCGGTCCGCGAGGCGTTCCTGCAGCTGCAGGCCGAGGGACTCCTGAAGCTCTACCCCAAGCGCGGCGCGCTCGTGGTGCCGGTCTCCCCCGGCGAGGTGGACGCCGTCGTCGAGGCCCGCGACGTCATCGAGTCGCACGCGATCGCCACCGTCGTGGGGGTCGACGACGAGACCCTGGAGCACATCGCCGCCGCGATGGACGCCGCGATCGACGACCAGCTCGCCGCCGTGGCCGCGCGCGACGAGCTCGCCTTCGTCGAGGCCGACCGCCAGTTCCACACCGTGCTGGTGCGGGCCGGGTGCCGCAGCATCCTGCTGGAGGTCTACGGGACGCTGCGCGACCGGCAGCTGCGGATGAACATGGGCGCCCTCGGTGGCCGCTTCCCCGGCCGGGCCGAGCGCCTGGTCTCCGAGCACCGGCAGCTGCTCGCCGGGCTGCGCGCCCGGGACCGCCAGGGCGCCGTGGCCGTGCTGCGGGTGCACCTGGCCGGCACCCGGGCGTCGGTCCTGGGCGCCCCGCCGGCGAGCGCCTGAGCCGCCGGGCCTCAGCCCCGCAGCACCCGCACCACGACCGTGCGGCTCGCGCGGTCGTGCCAGCCGCGGCCGTCGGTGTCGCGCAGGAACGGCGGCAGCACCACCGCGATCATCGCGGTGCGCAGCAGCGCCCGCGGCACGCCGACGTGGGTCGCCATGTCGGTGCGCGCGACCCGCATCCCCAGCGCGAGGTGCCCCGGCGCCGTACCGAGCACCGACACGGACAGCGCGGTGATCACGAACCAGGTCCCGAGGACCCACCAGCTGAACTCCGGGGTGCCGAGCGCGTCGACCCCGGCGACCAGCAGCACCAGCAGGTAGGACAGGAACCAGTCGAGGCAGACGCCGGCGACCCGGCGGCCGAACCCGGCGACGGAATAGTGGCCGGTCGCCGGCAGCCCGAGACGCTCGCCGGGGTGTCCGGCCGGGGCGGAGCCTCCGGCGGATGAACCGGGGAGCCAGGACTCGATCCAACGGGCCATGCTCTCTAGCGTAGGCGCCGTAGCCGCACCACCGAGCGGGACCGGACCGGACACCGATGACGAACGTGATCGATGTCGCGGTCGGGTCAGTTAACGTCGGTGAAACAGGTGAGTGATGGGTGAGCAACACGCCACTCCTACCGTCACCCACGATCTCCACCAGCGAATGAAGGAGCCCAGAGAGTGTTCAGCAACGCCGAAGAGGTACTCAAGTACATCTCGGACGAGAAGGTCGAGTACGTCGACATCAGGTTCTGCGACCTGCCCGGCGTCATGCAGCACCTCACCGTCCCCGCCAAGACGGCCGGCGACCTCCTGGAGAACGGTGCCGCCTTCGACGGCTCCTCCGTCCGCGGTTTCCAGGCGATCAACGAGTCCGACATGGCGCTGCACCCGGACACGACGACCGCCCGTCTCGACCCGTTCCGCAAGCACAAGACGCTGAACATCAACTTCTTCGTGCACGACCCGATCACCGGTGAGCCCTACTCCCGGGACCCGCGGAACGTCGCACGCAAGGCCCAGGAGTACCTGGCCGCGTCCGGCATCGCCGACACCGCGTACATGGCGCCCGAGGCCGAGTTCTACGTCTTCGACTCGATCCGGTTCGGCACCGACCCGCACCAGGCCTACCACCACATCGACTCCGCGGAGGGCTGGTGGAACACCGGCCGCGAGGAGGTCGGTGGCAACCTGGGCTACAAGGTCAACTACAAGGGCGGCTACTTCCCCGTCCCGCCGGTCGACCACTACGCCGACCTGCGCGCCGACATCGTCACCGCGATGCAGGCGTCGGGCTTCGAGGTGGAGCGCGAGCACCACGAGGTCGGCACCGCGGGCCAGGCCGAGATCAACTACAAGTTCGACACGCTGCTGCGTGCGGCCGACGACGTCATGCTCTTCAAGTACCTGGTGAAGAACGTCGCGTGGCAGAACGGCAAGACCGCGACCTTCATGCCGAAGCCGCTGTTCGGCGACAACGGCTCGGGCATGCACGTGCACTCGTCGCTGTGGAAGGACGGGCAGCCGCTGTTCCACGACGAGTCCGGCTACGGCGGACTGTCCGACACCGCGCGCTACTACATCGGCGGCCTGCTGCACCACGCGCCGTCGCTGCTGGCGTTCACCAACCCGACGGTGAACTCCTACCACCGCCTGGTCCCGGGCTTCGAGGCCCCGGTCAACCTGGTCTACTCCGCGCGCAACCGCTCGGCCTGCATCCGCATCCCGCTGACCGGTGACAGCCCGAAGGCCAAGCGCGTCGAGTTCCGCTGCCCGGACTCGTCCGGTAACCCGTACCTCGCCTTCTCGGCGATCCTGATGGCCGGCCTCGACGGCATCAAGAACAAGATCGAGCCGCCGGCGCCGATCGACAAGGACCTCTACGAGCTCCCGCCGGAGGAGGCCAAGGACATCGCGCAGGTCCCGGCCTCGCTCGGTGCGGTCATCGACAAGCTGGAGCAGGACCACGACTACCTGCTCGAGGGTGGCGTGTTCACCCCGGACCTGATCGAGACCTGGATCTCCTACAAGCGGGAGAACGAGATCGACCCGCTGCGGCTGCGCCCGCACCCGTACGAGTTCGCCCTGTACTACGACGTCTGATCGAGACGTGCCGCTGACCGTCGGGTCGGCGGGATGACGGCGGTCGACCCGGCAGGATGCCTGTCGGGTCGGCCGCCGTTCGTCGTTCTCCCACGGGGCCCGGCCGGGGACCCCGGGCTCGCGTCAGAGGCGTTCGACGCGGTCGGCCTGCGGGCCCCGGTCGCTCTGACGCACCGCGTAGCGGACGCGGTCGCCCTTCTGCAGCGGCTCCGACCCCGCGATCACCGACACGTGGACGAAGAGGTCGTCGCCGCCGGCGTCCGGGGCGATGAAGCCGAAGCCGCGGTCCTCGTCGTAGCGCACGACGACGCCCTCGCCACCGCGTGCGGGCACCTCGCGCGACGCCGGCCCCGAGGCCGCGGCGGGTGCCGGCCGCTTCGGCGCCGGGGGCTCACCGCTGCGGACCAGGTGCACGTCACGGGCCTGCGGGCCCCGGTCCCCGTCGGTCGTCACCTCGTAGGCGATGCGGTCGCCCTCCGCGAGCCACGTCAGCCCCTCGGCCAGGGCCCGGGCGTGGACGAAGACGTCCTCGCCGCCGGAGTCGGGGGTGACGAAGCCGAAGCCCTTGTCCTCGTCGTACCAGGCCACCGTGCCGTCGGCGTCGTCCGCGGTGTCGTCGGTGGCGGGCAGGCCTGCCCCCGCTCCCAGCGGGATCACGTGCCCGGCCTGCGGACCGCGCTCGCCCTCGACGACCAGGAAGGCCACCCGCTGTCCCTCGGTGACCACGCCGCCGGTCACGATGGCGGAGCTGTGCACGAAGATGTCGGCGCCGCCGCCGTCCGGGGACGCGAAGCCGTACCCCTTCCCCGGCTCGTACCAGTTGACGGTGCCGAGCAGGCCCAGGGCGCTCTCGGCAGCCTCCGCCGTGACGCGCACCCGCAGCGCCTGGGGTCCGCGGTCGTTCTCGCCGACCTCGAACTCGACGACCTGGCCCTCGCGGAGCACCGGCGCGCCGCCGCCCCCGACGATCTCCGACGCGTGCACGAACACGTCCGGCGAGCCGTCCTCGGGTGCGAGGAAGCCGAAACCCCGTTCGGCGTCGAACCAGCGGACGGTCCCTTGCGGCATCGAGAACTCCAGATCGGGAAGGCGGGTCACTGGCCCCAGTCTCCCCGACGGACCCCGCGCTCCCTCGGGCCGGGCCCACGGGCCGGCGGTGCGAGGCGGGCCGGCGGTCCGGGTGCCCCCCCCCCGCCACCCGCAGCGCGGCGGCCGGCGGACGGGGCCGGACATACGTCGGCGCCCGCCCGGAGGGTCTCCGGGCGGGCGCCGACGAGGGTGTCACGCGCGTGTCAGGCGCGGACCTTGCGGCCCACGATCACGCGGTAGATCGCGAGCAGGATCAGCGACCCGACGATGGCGAGCAGCCAGGTCGACAGGTTGAAGAACCCGCCGAGGCCGACGCCGAACACCGCGCTGCCGATCCAGCCGCCGAGCAGCGCGCCGACGACACCCAGGATCAGGGTGACGATGATTCCGCCCGGGTCCTTGCCCGGCATGATGGCCTTGGCGATGGCGCCCGCGATCAGCCCCAGCACGATCCACGCGATGATGCCCATGTCTGTCTCCCTCGCTTACGGTCCGTTCGTGACGAACCGAATCTGACCGGTCGGCATCGAGTGACCCGTGGGGGTCGTGGCGAAACGTCCCCGGTGGTCACCGTTCGGATGCGATCAGGAGACGGGAGAACGTCGGCCCGCTCCGGCTGCTCCGAACGGCACCGTGGAGACGCCCGTCCGCCGACCGGTGTGCGGCCGTCGGCACCACGCGGTTCCCGATGTCGTGTAGGACGTCGCCGACGCTAACCACTGCCGGTCACGGAAACATCGCAGAACACCCCTGCCCCACCATCAGGTGCCGGAGTTCGCACGGTCGGGGTCTTCCCGGATGCGCGCGCGTCACGAGGCGGTCACGGCGGACGGATGCGACCCCCGCTCAGGGTCAGGTCCGCTCGGAGCATCCCGGACGCGGAATCGGTGCAGAGATCATCTCACCGACCGCGTCCGCGGATTCGTTGACAGGGGTGGGACGCGAATGCTTGACTCAGAGCTACCGTGTTCCAGGTCACACGGAGTGAGGGCCACACCGGCTCGGCCACTCCGCTCGGTGACACCGCCCGGGTGTCCAAGGAACGGCACCGGTCACGCGCGACCCTCTGCGTCACCCTGCGCCCTGCGGCGCGACCACGAACGTGCACGGTCCTTCCTCGGCGGCAGGATCGTGTCCCCTCCGCGCCCCCGGGCTGACCTCGTCGCCCGGGGGTGCGGCACATTCCGGGGCGTCGGGACTACTCGGCGCCGGTGACCGCGACCAGACCGGCGGCCTCGATCCCCGCGAGGGCGGCGGCCTCGTCGTTGAGCGACGCGTCGCCGGTCACCCCGACGGCGCCGAGCAGCGCGCCGGCCGCGTCCTTGACGAAGACCCCGCCGGGCACGGAGAGGATCTTGCCGCCGGCGAGGTTCGCCACCGAGGTGAAGAACTCCGGGGAGTCCGCGGCCCGGGCGGCGATCGCGCGGTTGGTCATGCCGAGGGCGAGCACACCGCTGGCCTTGGCGACGGCGAGGTCGGGGCGCAGGAAGCCCGAGCCGTCCTGGCGGGCCAGGGCGACGATCGCACCGCCCGGGTCGAGCACCGCGACCGTGAGCGGGTTGAAGCCCTGCTCGGTGCCGTGGGCCAGGGCAGCGGCGGCGATGGTCTGGGCCTGCTCGAGGGAGATCGTCATGCCGCGAACCCTGCCATCACCGCGGCGCCCATGCCCACCCCGGCCTCACGCAGCGGGCAGGACGGCGGTCAGCGCCGGGTGAGGCCCACCAGCGGGATCCTACGGTCGGTCTTGCGCTCGTAGTCGGCGAAGCCGCCGTTGTTCTCCTTGATCCAGGTCCAGATGCGGTCGCGGTCGGCGTCGTCGAGCTCGCTCGCGTGCACCGGGACGGTCTCGACCCCGCCCTCGCCGTCGGCGATCTCGGCGGTGACGTCCGGGTTCGCCATCAGGTTGTGGAACCAGGCGGGGTGACGCGGGGCGCCCGCCGCGGAGGCGACGACGACCCAGCGGTCACCGTCGGCGAACCAGCGCAGCGGCGCGATCCGCTCGGCGCCGCTCTTCGCACCGACGTGGTGGACGAGGATCATCGGCAGGCCGGCGAACGGCTCGCCGACCCGGCCGTCGTTCTCCCGGAACTCGCGGATCACCCTGGTGTTGAAGTCCTCTGCCATGACCCCATGCTGTCAGGCCGGTGCCCCGCCGGGGGCGAACACGACCCAGCAGGCGGCGAGCGTCGCCGCGAACGCGACGAGGACGAACAGTGCCGCCCACGCCCCGCCGCCGAGCGGGGTGAGCTCGGCGAGCCGGTCGGCGTCGGAGTGGCGCAGCCTGCCCCCGCGACGACCCCGGCGCAGTTCCAGGCAGGCCTTCACCCCGCCGAACAGCAGGAACCAGGTCAGCGCGGCGGCGAACCCGGTCCGCAGGTCGGCCGGGGCGCGCAGCGCGACGAGCACGAGCACCGCCCCGGTCGCGACGACGGCCAGGCCGCCGTAGAGGTTGCGGATCTGCAGCAGCGTCGCGGCGAGCAGCACCACCGCGATCCACAGCATCACCTGCGCCTCGTCCGCGGCGACCAGCACCGCACCGCCGAGGCCGAGCAGCGGCGGGAAGACGTAGCCGGCGAAGAACATCGCGACCACGCCGGGCCCGCGCCCGGCGCCGGTGGAGTGCGTGACGCCGGAGGAGTCGGCGTGCAGCCGGATCCCGGCCAGGCCCCGCCCGACCAGCACCGCGACGAGTGCGTGCCCGCCCTCGTGGGCGATCGTGACCGCAGTGCGCGTCAGCCGCCAGGTCGGCCGCCACGCCACGACCGCCAGGGCCAGCAGCGCGGCCAGCAGCGACGCCGGCCGGGCCGCGACGAGCTCGTACCCGCGGGTGATCACGTCGAGGTCTGCCACGGACCCCAGTGAACCAGCGGGGTCCGGTCACCCCGCGCCGAGGATCTCCTCGACCGCCTCCAGCGCCGAGTCGGTGTCGTCGGCCAGGTACATGAGGTCGACGAAGGTGTGCTCGACGTCGGTGTCGGCGGCGGCCCGGCGCACCAGCGCGGCCGCGTCGGCGGCGGTCTCCCCCGGCTTCGGGTTGACCCGCAGCACCGCGCCGATCGCGTCGGCGGGGCGGCCCGCCTCGGCCGCGGCGGCACGCAGGTCCGCCCAGGGCGCGGAGACCGCGGCGTCGAGGTCGGTGACGTCGGAGGTGACGACCGGCAGGAACCCGTCGGCCCGTTCCGCGATCCGCCGGCGCGCCCGGGGGCTGAACCCGCCCAGGTAGACCGGCACGTGGTGCGGCCGGGCGTGCACGTGCGACGCTCGCGAACCGGCCGGTGAACTCCACCGGGTCGTCGTGCCACCAGGCGTCGAACAGGTCGAGGGTCTCGTCGAGCCGGGCGCCGCGCTCGCCCATCGGGACGCCCACGGCGTCGTACTCCTCGGGCGACCAGCCGATGCCGAGGCCCAGCAGCAGCCGTCCACCGGACAGGTTGTCGATCGTCGCCGCCTGCCGGGCCAGCAGCGCCGCCGGGTACCAGGGCGCGTTGAGCGTGCTGGTGCCGAGCTGCACCCGCGCGGTGACGGCGGCCGCCGCGGTCAGCAGCGCCAGCGGGTCGTGCGCGGCGGTGAACTGCTCGGGCACGCTGCCCGGGCCGCCGGGCCCGCCGCCGTAGCCGACCGTCGGGTCGACGGCCACCAGCAGCCGGTCGCCGGTCCACAGGCTCGCCGCGCCGCGCTCCTCGGCGCCCGCCGCGAAGCACATCGTCCCGTCCACGTGGGCCGCGGCCGCACCGAACTGCGGGATCCCGAAACCGATTCGCACTTGACCTCCAGCCGCTGGAACACCCGACGCTGTACCCCGTGACCGCACCGCGTACCGATGATCACCCTGTCACGCTGACGATCGGGCAGCTCGCCCGGCGCAGCGAGGTCCCCGTGCGCACGCTCCGCTTCTGGTCGGACGAGGGGCTCGTCCCCGCCGACCGCAACGGCGCGGGCCACCGGGTCTACGGACCGGCCGCGGTCGCCCGGCTCGACCTCGTGCGCACCCTGCGCGAGCTCGGCCTGGGTCTGGACGACGTGCGCGCCGTGCTGTCCCGCCGACGGGGGGTCGGCGAGATCGCGGCGGCACACGTCCGGGCCCTGGACGACCGGATCCGGGAGCTGCGGGCGCAGCGCGCGGTGTGCGCGTTGCTGGCCCGCACCGGGGCCGGTGACACCCTGCCCGACGAGCGGAGCGTGACCCTGATGAACGACCTGGCCCGGCTGTCCGCGGCCCAGCGGCAGCACCTGATCGACGACTTCGTGACCGAGACCTTCGCCGGCATCGACGACGACGCGCCGGGCGCGGGCATCGCCACCGGCATGCGGTCGATGCCCGCCGAGCTCCCCGACGACCCGACCCCCGAGCAGGTGGGGGCCTGGGTGGAGCTGGCCGAGCTCGTCGCCGACCCGGGGTTCCGGGCCCGGTGCCGGGAGATGGCCGTCGCCGGCGCCACCGCTCCCGAGCACCGGGAGCAGCAGGCCGACCCGGCCGCGGTGGCCGAGCACGCCGGGGCCGCGCTCGCCGCGGCGTCGACCCGGCGAGCCCGGAGGCGGCCCGGGTCCTCGCCCGCATCCCCGGCGTCGAGGGGCAGGACGCGGCGGCCCGCGCCCGGACCGCGGACAGCGTCGAGCTGTTCGCCGACCGTCGCGTCGAGCGCTACTGGACGCTGCTCGGGGTGCTCAACGGCTGGCCGGCCCGGGAGCCCGCGGTCCCGGCGTTCGAGTGGTTCGCCGCGGCGCTCCGGTCGGCACCGGCCGGTCAGTCCTCGGACCAGCCGTAGAACACCCGCTCGACGACCGCGCGGGCCCGCCGCGTGACGCGCTTGTAGTCGTCGAGGAACTCCCCCGGGTCGCCGCCCGCCGGGTACCCGAGCGCGACGGCGACGGCGGCCAGTTCCCGCCCCGAACGCGGGAGCTGGTCGCCGGGCTTGCCCTTGACCAGCATGATCGCGTTGCGGGCCGCGGTCGCGGTGCGCCAGCCCTCCTCCAGCTCGGCGGCGTCCCCGGCGCTGATCAGCCCGGCCTCCGCGGCCTCGTGCAGCCCGTGCAGCGTCGACGGGGTGCGCAGCTCGGGGACGTCGCCCGCATGCTGGAGCTGCAGCAGCTGCACCGTCCACTCGACGTCGGCCAGCCCGCCCAGGCCGAGCTTGGTGTGGGTGGTGCGGTCCGCGCCGCGGGGCAGGCGCTCGGCGTCGACCCGGGCCTTGATCCGGCGGATCTCCGACACCGAGGCCGCCGACACGCCGTCGGCCGGGTAGCGGATCGGGTCGATCAGCGCGGTGAACTCGCGGCCCAGCGTCCGGTCCCCCGCGATCGGGCGGGCCCGCAGCAGCGCCTGGGCCTCCCACACCTCGCCCCAGCGGGCGTAGTACTCGCGGTAGGAGGCCAGGGTGCGCACCATCGGCCCGGACCGGCCCTCCGGGCGCAGGTCCGCGTCGACCGGCAGCTCCGGATCCGGGCTGGGTGAGCCGAGCAGCCGCCGCACCCGTTCCACGACCCGCGTCGCCCACCGCACCGCGGTGTGGTCGTCGACGCCCTCGGCGGGCCTGCAGACGAACATGACGTCGGCGTCGCTGCCGTAGCTGGACTCGCCGCCGCCGAGGCGGCCCATCCCGATCACCGACAGGACGGCCGGGCGCTCGGACTCCGCGCGCAGCACCGCGTCCAGGGTCGCGGCCAGCACCGCCTCGTTCACCGAGTTCAGCGCCGTGCACACCGCGTCGACGGGCAGCAGGCCGAGCAGGTCGGCGCAGGCGATCCGCAGCATCTCGTGCCGGCGGTAGGACCGCGCCGACGCCACCGCGGCCTCCGGCGTGCTCTGCCGGGCGACGGTGGTGCGCAGCGCCATCGACACCTCGGCCGGGTCCCGGGTCAGCTCCGGGCTCTGCACCCCCGAGGAGGTGGCGAGCATCCGCAGCACCTCCGGCGCGCGGGCCAGCAGGTCCGGGATCAGCGCCGACGTGCCGAGCAGCGTCATCAGCCGCTGCGCGACCGCGCCCTCGTCGCGCAGCAGCCGCAGGTACCAGGGGGTGTCGGCGAGCGCCTCGGACACCCGCCGGTAGGCGAGCAGGCCGCGGTCGGGGTCGGGGCTGCGCGACAGCGAGTCCAGCAGCACCGGCAGCAGCGCCCGCTGGATCGACGCGGCCCGCGACACCCCGCCGGTGAGCGCCCGCAGGTGCCCGAGCGCCCCCTCCGGCGACGCCCAGCCCAGCGCCTTCATCCGTGCCTTCGCCGCCTCCGGGGACAGCACGGCGTCGGCGCCGTCGGCGGCCAGCCGGGACACCGCCGACAGCAGCGGCCGGTAGAACAGCTTCTCGTGCAGCCGGGTGACGCGGCGCGCGTTGCGCTGCCACTCGTCGACCAGCACGCCGACGACGTCGCGGCGCCCGTCCGGGCGGATCCGCGCGGCCCGGGCGAGCCAGCGCAGCCCGTCGGTGTCGTCGGCGGCCGGGAGCAGGTGGGTGCGGCGCAGCTTCTGCAGCTGCAGCCGGTGCTCCAGCAGGCGCAGGAACCGGTAGGACGCGGCGAGGTTGGCGCCGTCGTCGCGGCCGACGTAGCCGCTCTCCGACAGCGCGGCCAGCGCGACCAGGGTGTTGCCCGAGTGCAGGGTGTCGTCGCCCCGGCCGTGCACCAGCTGCAGCAGCTGGACGGCGAACTCGACGTCGCGCAGCCCGCCGCGGCCGAGCTTCAGCTCGCGTTCGCGCTGCTCGGACGGGATGTTCTCGATGACCCGGGCGCGCATGGCCTGCACGTCGCTGACGAAGTCGTCGCGGGTGCAGGCCTGCCACACCATCGGGTCGAGTGCGTCGATGTAGAAGCGGCCCAGCACCGGGTCCCCGGCGATCGGACGGGCCTTGAGCAGCGCCTGGAACTCCCAGGTCTTCGCCCACCGCTTGTAGTAGGACACGTGCCCGTCCAGGGTCCGCACCAGCGCACCCT
The DNA here is from genome assembly GCF_020496245.1 of Pseudonocardia sp. ICBG601. Lineage (NCBI taxonomy): Bacteria > Bacillati > Actinomycetota > Actinomycetes > Pseudonocardiales > Pseudonocardiaceae > Pseudonocardia > Pseudonocardia sp. ICBG601. The sequence goes on from NZ_JAHLJA010000152.1 coordinate 233,124, forward strand.
GACGGCCCTCGGGGCGCAGGTTCGCGTCGACCTCGAAGCAGGCCTCCCCCGCGATGCGCATGACCCGTGACGCGAGCTTCGTCGCAGCCTGGGTGAGCTCCCCGCCGGGCTCGGCGACGAACACGACGTCGACGTCGGAGACGTAGTTGAGCTCCCGGCCGCCGCACTTTCCCAGACCGATGATCGCGAGCCGCAGCTCCTCGGGCGGGTCCTGCTCGGCCGCGGCCACCGCCAGCGACGCCGACAGCGCGGCCTCGGCGAGGTCGGCGAGCTGGGCGGCGACGTCGTCGACCTCCATCACCGGCAGCCCCGGGTCCCCGACGGCGGCCAGGTCGGCCGAGGCGAGGCCGAGCAGCTCGTCGCGGTAGGCCGTGCGCAGCGCGGCGACGGCCTCGGCGCCGGTCAGCGACGCCCGCGCTCCCCCGGCCGTCCCCGGCGGCGGCGCGGCCGGGTCGGCCCCGACCGCGCGCAGCAGGTTCGCGGTGCGCCGGGCCAGGTCCGGCGGCGGGTCCCCACGCTCGGCGGTGTCGGCCAGCAGCGGCCAGCGGTCCGGGTGGCCGACGAGGTGGTCGCCCAGCGCCGTCGACGACCCCAGGGTCGCGAACAGCCGCCCCCGCAGCCCGCGGTCCGTGCGCAGCGCCCGGTCGATCGCGGGCCACGGGGCGGTCTGCGCCAGCCGCTCGACCGCCCGCAGGGCGAGGGACTGGTCGGGGCTGCGGGCCAGCGCCCACATGATCTCCTCGCAGCCGGGCGCCGGCCCGTCGGCCGCCCACCAGCCCAGACCGCGCAGGGTCGTGGCCGCGTCCTCACCGGTGAGGCCGAGCCGGGCGAGCGAGGTCCCCGTGCGACGGTCCATGACCGGTGATCCTGCCCCATCGCGGGCCGCCCTTCCCTCAGGGGCGTTCAGCGGTCAGGCTCGGGGCATGCACGTCGTGATCGTCGGTGGAGGTATCGGAGGACTGACCACGGCCCTGGCCCTGGACCGGGCCGGGATCGGGTCCACGGTCCTGGAGCAGGGGTCCGGCGCGGGTGAGCTCGGTGTCGGGTTCAACCTGCTCCCGCACGCCGTGCGGGTGCTCGACGGGCTCGGCCTGTCCGCGGAGCTGGCCGACGTCGGCATCGCGACCACCGACCTCACCTACGCCCACCGGCTCGGGCAGCCGATCCTGCGCAGGCCCTGCGGGGTGGCGGCCGGCTTCGCGTTCCCGCAGGTCGCCGGGCACCGCGGCCGGGTGCACCGGATGCTCACCGACGCCGTGCGCGCACGGCTGGGGCCCGAGGCGATCCGCACCCGGCACCGGGTCGCCGCCGTCGAGCACTCCGACGGGGGTGTCCGGGTCCGCTTCGCCGACGACGCCCTGCCGGAAGCGACCGGCGACGTGCTGGTCGGCGCGGACGGCATCCACTCCGCCGTGCGGGCCGGTCTGTTCCCCGGCGAGGGACCGCCGCACTGGAACGGGGTGTCGATGTGGCGCGGCGCGACGGACTGGCCGGCGTTCCGCGGGGGCCGCTCGATGGTCGTCGCGGGCGGGAACGCGGCCAAGCTGGTGGTCTACCCGGTCGGCGCCGGCAGCGCGCCGGGGACGGTCCTCACCAACTGGGCGGTGTGCATCGCGACCGGCGCCGACGGCGACCCCGCCCCGCAGCGCCAGGACTGGTCACGGCCCGCCGACCGCGACGAGACCCTCGCCCACGCCCGTCGCTTCCACCTGGACGACGTCGACCACCTCGCGCTGGTCGCCGCGACACCGGAGATCTTCGAGTTCCCGATGTGCGACCGGGACCCGCTGCCGCGCTGGTCGCACGGGCGGGTCACCCTGCTCGGCGACGCCGCGCACCCGATGGTCCCGATGGGCTCCAACGGCGCCGGGCAGGCGATCCTCGACGCCGAGTCGCTCGCCCGACACCTGGCCGCGGGCGGCGACCCGGCGGCGGCGCTGGCCGCCTACGAGGCCGAGCGGCTGCCGATGACCGCCGACGTCGTGCTCCGCAACCGCGTGGGCGGCCCGGAACGGGTCATCGACGAGGTCGAGCGCCGCGCGCCCGACGGCTTCGACGACCTCGACGCGGTGATCACCGGCGAGGAGCTCGAGGAGATCTTCGCCGGTTACCACCGCGCGTCGGGCAACACCCGCTAGTCGGCGCCGGGGACGCTGCCCGGCGGCAGGAAGTCGACGTCGTGCAGCGCCGACTGCCGCACGACCTCGGCCGGGTCGGTCAGGTCGTGCAGCCGGTCGAACAGCGACGCCAGCCGGCCGGCCGGGCTGACCCAGAACAGCGCGCGGGCGTTGCCCTGCTCCTTGTTGTAGTAGGCGTGCGGCAGGCCCTTGGGCATGAGGACGGTGTCGCCCGGCCCGGCCTTCTCCCACTGCCCGTCCAGGTAGAGCGTGAACACGCCGTCGAGGACGTGGATGTGCTCGTCCTGGGTCGGGTGCACGTGCGGCGGGACGCCCGTGCCGGGCGGGTCGAGGGTCTCGAAGGCGAAGCTGGTCTCGCTGACGGCCTTCGCCCAGTAGGTGTGGCCCAGCACGTTCCACACCCGCTTGTACTGGCCCTCGCCGGCCCGCGTGATGCCCTTCGGCAGCGGGCCCAGGATGATCTCGTCCGAGAAGTCGGTCACAGCACGGGAAGATACGTCGCGAGCTCGTGCGGCGTCACGTTCCGGCGGTAGGCGTCCCACTCGGCCCGCTTGTTCCGCAGGAAGAAGTCGAACACGTGCTCGCCGAGGTACTCGGCGACGAGCTCGCTCTTCTCCATGACGTCGAGGGCCTCGGTGAGGTTCTGCGGGAGCAGCTCGTAGCCCAGCGCCCGGCGCTCGGTGTCGGTCAGGGCCCACACGTCGTCCTCGGTGGGCGGGGGCAGCTCGTAGCCCTTCTGGATGCCGGTGAGGCCGGCGCCCAGGATGACCGCGTAGGCGAGGTAGGGGTTGCACGAGGAGTCCAGCGTGCGGACCTCCACCCGCCGCGACGACGACTTGCCCGGCGAGTACATCGGGACCCGGACCAGCGCGGAGCGGTTCGCGTGGCCCCAGGACACCGCCGTCGGGGCCTCGCCGCCGGTGATGAGGCGCTTGTAGGAGTTGACCCACTGGTTGGTGACGGCGGTGATCTCCCGGGCGTGCTTGAGCACGCCGGCGACGAACGCCTTGCCGGTCGCGGACAGCTCGTAGGGGTCGTCCGGGTCGTGGAAGGCGTTGTGGTCGCCCTCGAACAGCGAGAAGTGCGTGTGCATGGCCGAGCCGGGGTGCTCGGAGAACGGCTTGGGCATGAACGAGGCCCGCACGCCCTGGGTGAGCGCGACCTCCTTCACGACGTAGCGGAACGTCATGAGGTTGTCGGCCATGGTCAGGGCGTCGGCGTAGCGCAGGTCGATCTCCTGCTGGCCGGGGCCGCCCTCGTGGTGGGAGAACTCCACCGAGATGCCCATCGACTCCAGCGTCTCGATGGTGTTGCGCCGGAAGTGCGGGGCGACGTCGTGGCTGGCCTGGTCGAAGTAGCCGCCGGAGTCCGCCGGGATGGGCCGGGTGCCGTCGCCGGGCAGGTCGCGCAGCAGGTAGAACTCGATCTCCGGGTGCACGTAGCAGGTGAACCCGGCCTCGCCCGCCTTGTTCAGCGCGCGGGTCAGCACGTGCCGCGGGTCGGCCCAGGACGGCGACCCGTCGGGCATGGCGATGTCGCAGAACATCCGCGCCGAGTAGTGCTCGCCCGAGGCGGTCTCCCAGGGCAGCACCTGGAACGTCGACGGGTCGGGCTTGGCGACCATGTCGGACTCGTAGACGCGGGCGAAGCCCTCGATGGCCGAGCCGTCGAAGCCGATGCCCTCGGCGAAGGCGCCCTCCAGCTCGGCCGGGGCCACCGCCACCGACTTGAGGTATCCGAGCACGTCCGTGAACCAGAGACGGACGAAACGGATGTCGCGTTCCTCGAGCGTGCGGAGCACGAACTCCTGCTGGCGGTCCATGCGGCGGAGCCTAGGAACCCCGTGTTACGCGGAAGTTACCGGGGTGTGCGGGCGACCCGGTCGTGGTCGCCCGCACAGCCCCGGCGACGGCCCTCAGCTCGGCGAGAGCGTGCACTCCGCGCCCTGCGGCGGGAGCGTGAGGTTCACCAGATAGTCGATCGCGAGCTTGTCGGTGCACGCGTCACCCTGCAGCGACGCGGTGTGCTGGTTGCCGTTGACCTTGATCAGGCTGCCGTTCAGCTGCTGGGCCAGGTCGACCCCGGCCTGGTACGGCGTGGCCGGGTCACCGGTGACCGACACCACGACGACCGGCGGGAGCCCGTCGACCTTCGGCGTGTGCGGCTCGCTGGTGGGCGGGACCGGCCAGAACGCGCACGCGTCGCGGGCACCGACCGGGCCGCGGCCGGTGGAGCGGAACGGGGCGGCCTCGTCGGCCCGCGTCGCCAGCTCCAGGGCCTCCGACGGCTCCTTGAGCGCCGGCTGGTTCACGCAGCTGATCGACTGGAAGGCCTGCAGCATGTTCGAGTAGCGGCCCTGGTCGTCACGCTCGTAGTAGAGGTCGGCCAGGCGCATCAGCAGGTCGCCGTTGCCGTTCGCGACCTGCGAGATCCCGCGCTGCAGGGCGGGCCACAGCTGGGAGACGTAGAGCGCCTGGCTGACGCCGGTCTGGGCGTCGGAGAAGCTCAGGACGCGCCCGTCGCCGACCTTCGCGGGCGTGTCGATCAGTGGCCGCATGACCGCCTGGAACGCCTGGGTCGCCTTCGCCGGGTCGGTGCCCAGCGGGCAGCCGGGGCGGCTGGTGCAGTCCTTGGCGAAGTTGTCGAACGCGAGCTGGAACCCGGCGTTCTGCTTGACCGTGGAGTCGATGGTCGACTGCGTCGGGTCGATCGCGCCGTCGAGCAGCAGCGCGCGGACGTTCTGCGGGAACGCCTCGGCGTAGGCGGTGCCGAGCTCGGTGCCGTAGGAGAAGCCGGCGTAGGTCATCTTCTGGTCGCCGACGGCGGCCCGCATGACGTCCATGTCCTTCGCGACGTCACGGGTGCCGACGTTCGCCAGCACGTCGGCCCCGGTGCGCTGGGTGCAGCGCTCGGCGAACTGGCGGCTGTCGGCCTCGGCGGCGGCGACCCCGGCGGGCGAGGGGTCGGCGAAGACCTTCGTGCGCTCCTCGTCGTTCTCCTTGTCGGTGAGGCACTGGATCCGCGGCATGCTGGCGCCGGTGCCGCGCGGGTCGAACCCGACCAGGTCGAACCGGTCCCCCAGGCCGTTGGTGGCCCAGGTGGCGGCCTGGCGCGCGACGAACGAGGTGCCCGAGGCGCCGGGGCCGCCCGGGTCGGCGAACAGCGAGCCGATCTTCGCGCCGGTCGCCTTCTTGCGCAGCAGCGCAATCTGCATGGTCTTGCCGTCGCCGGGCTGGGCGTAGTCCTGCGGGACGGTCACCCGGGTGCAGTCGAACTGCGGGTCGGCGTAGGTCTGCGCGTCGTCCGCGGTGGGGGCGTAGTCCGCGCAGGCGCCCCACTGCAGCTGCTGGTCGTAGAACTGCGCGAGCTCCGGCGGGTTCTGCGCGGCCTGCGGCTGGTCACCGGTGCCCGCGTCGGCGCACGCGCCGACCAGGACGAGGGTCGCCGCGCCGAGCACGGCGAGCGCGGCCGGACGCGTCCGCCGGCGGGCCGCCCCCGGTGTCTCTCGTCGGTGGGCACGTGGTCGCAACAGCCGAGGGAGCATGACCGTGAGCATGCCACCGACCCCCGACGGTGACCGGTCGCGGGTCACGGCCCGGGTGAGGGTGCCCACACCACGGGGCGGTCCGGGCCCGTGCGCTGCCACCCTGGCGTCCGCCATCGACGGCGAACCCGGGGACCCACGACCAGCGTGGGCCTCGAGGCACGGAAGGAGCTCACCGGTGAGCACACAGGAGAGCGGAGAGGTGGCGGCCCCGTACCGGGCGCCCGCGACCCCGCCGAAGCGGACCCGCGTCCACCACCTGCTGCAGTGGAAGCAGGAGGGCCGGCGCTGGCCCATGCTGACCGCCTACGACGTCTACTCCGCCGAGATCTTCGACGACGCCGGCATCCCGGTGCTGCTCGTCGGCGACTCCGCGGGCAACAACGTGTTCGGCCACGACAACACCATCCCGGTCACGGTCGACGACCTGGTCCCGCTGACCCGGGCCGTGGTGCGCGGCGCCCGCAGCGCGCTCGTCGTCGCCGACCTGCCGTTCGGCAGCTACCAGATCTCCCCCGCGCAGGCGCAGGAGACGGCGTTCCGGTTCATGAAGGAGGGCGGGGCGCACGCGGTCAAGCTCGAGGGCGGTGCGCGGTTCGCGCCGCAGGTCGAGGCGCTCACCGCGTCCGGCGTGCCGGTGATGGGCCACCTCGGGTTCACCCCGCAGAGCGAGCACGCGCTGGGCGGGTTCCGCATCCAGGGTCGCGGCGACGCCGCCGACCGGCTCGTCGAGGACGCGCTGGCCGTGCAGGAGGCGGGCGCGTTCGCCGTCGTACTGGAGATGGTGCCCGCCGACGTCGCCAAGCGGGTGACCGGGGAGCTGCGCATCCCGACCGTCGGCATCGGCGCCGGGCCCGACTGCGACGCCCAGGTCCTCGTCTGGTCGGACATGGCCGGGATGAACCGCGGGAAGGTGCCGCGCTTCGTCAAGAAGTACGCAGCGCTCGGCTCGGCCCTGCACGACGCGGCGGCCGCGTTCGCCGCCGACGTGGCGCACGGCGAGTACCCCGCCGAGGAGCACAGCTACCGCTGAGCCGGACCGGGGCCCCGGCGCGCGTCGCCGGGGCCCCGCCGGTCAGCCGGTGGCGCGCGTCGCCGGGTGCCCGAGCCCCGGGATGCCGCCGCCCGCGCGGTGGCGGGCCAGCATCCGGTCCGCGGGGGTCTCGCGGCGCGCCAGCCGCCGGGCCAGCGACGCCAGCCGCGCGCCGTGGGCGTCGTCGCCGGCCAGCGCGGCGGTCGCGGCGTCGAGGACGGCCTGCGACCCCGCCCGCACCGCCGGGTCCGCCCAGCCCCGCAGCGCCGAGCGGCGGTGCGCCGCCGCGTCCGGGGTCCGACGCCGGCCGGGCAGCGTGTCGTCGCGCAGCAGGCCGGTCAGCAGGCTCAGTAGCGCCGCGGGCAGGTCGGTGCCCACACCGTCGGCGGGTTCCTCCCCCGCGACCACCGGGACGGCGTCGAACGCCTTGAACTCGATCCGCCCCACCTCCCCGGGGATGCCCGCGTGCCGCACCAGGCTGGGGTCGGTCGCCATCAGCGGGGCGTCGGGCGGCAGGTAGGCCAGCGCCGCCGGGCGCGCCCCGGTGCGACGCGCGGTGCGTGCCGACAGCCCGCCCCAGACGCCGCCGTCGCGGAACGGCGAGGAGAACGACCACGGCACCAGGTAGGGGCTGTAGAAGGTCAGCTTCGCCGCCGCGTCGGCCAGCACGGCGGGGTCGGTGCCCGACTCGGGGAACGACAGGTTCAGGTCCGGCCCCCAGGTCACCATGTGCAGGTGCGAGGTCCGCTCCTCCGGCGAGGCCGCCATCAGCGCCCGCTCGTGGGCGTTCGGCGGCGGGTCCAGCCGGTAGGCCGACAGCTGCGGGTGGTGGGCGAACGCGACGGGGCGCAGCCCGTGCCGGGCGGCCACCGCGGCCAGGGTGACCGCGTCGGCGGCCAGCGCGTCGACGGCGGCCTCGACCGAGTCGTGCACGCGGGTCCGGATCTCGATGCCCTTGGGCTCGAACCGGAGCAGCCCGCCGTCATCGTCGAGACGCTCGTAGCCCTCGGCGTACCAGCGCTTGCGGCGGATGCCGGCGTCGCCGATCCGCAGGTCCGACTGGTCCCCGGGCAGCTCCGGGAGCTCGTCGACGACCGCCGCGACCTGGGCGTGGGTCAGCGACCGGTGGTCGGCCACCGTCCCGTCGTCCCGCAGCAGCGCGAGCTCGTGCTCGAGCCCGTAGCGCGCCTCGCCCCGCATCGACCACCCCCGGTCCCCGTCCTGGCACAGGACGTTACCGAGGCCGGGCCGGGCGCCGGCTGTGATCCGTCCCCGACCCCTCCTCACCCGTTCCGCCCTGGACAACCCCGCGACGAACGGTCAGCCTGGTGACGGCGGCCACGTCCACCAGGTGGCCGGGACCCGGAGCACACGGGAGGCGTCATGAGGCTGGGCCGCAAGATCTCCGAGGGATTCGCCGTGGACCACGAGGCCGACCGGGTGGCCGACGCCCAGGAGCGCCCGCGCCCGGCGCGCACCGTCGAGCCCGAGTTCACCGAGTGGACGCCGGCCGTCGAGCAGCCGGCGCACTCGGGGTCCCGCGAGGACTGACCGGGTGCGCGGGCTGTTCCGCCGGACCCCGCTGGAGTACCCGACCGGCCCGTTGGAGGGCCACAAGCTGGCGTTCCCGATGCTGTCCGCGGACGGCACGACGGCGGGCTTCAGCGGTGTGACGCTCGGGCGGGCGCACGTCTACCGCACCGTCGACGACGCGGTGTGCGCGCACGGTTGCCGGCACGCCTGCCCGTCGCGGTGGTGCGACTGCGGGTTCTACTGCTTCCACACGGCCGACGACGCCCGCGAGCTGGCGTGCGCGCCCGAGCACCAGGGCGCGATCCTGCTCGAGGTGGCCGTCTCCGGCCGGTTCCGCCGCTACGAGCTGGGCCTGCGCTACGCCCGGCAGCGGGTGCGCACGATCCGGATGCGGCCCTGCCGCTGCGGGGCGCGGGTCGCGGTGCTGGCCGACACCGGCTCCGGGCAGCACGGCTGGCGCCGGCTGGAACCGGTGTGCCTGCGGTGCGCCGGGGCGCGCCCGGTGCTGTCGGCGCAGCGCTTCGCCGAGCTGGCCGAGCTCACCCTGCTGCCCGACGACGTCGCGGCGGGCCCGCTGACCACGCCCGACGACGCGGCGGGGTTCGCCGAGCACCCCGACCCGCACGGCACCGAGGCGGCCGACGGCCTGATCGGCGACCCGGTCGCCGCGGCGGGCGCGGTCGCCGTGCTCACCGCGGAGATGGCGCTGCTGCAGGCCCGGCTCGACGAGATGGCCCGCCAGCTCGGCCGGGCCACCGCCCGCCTGGACGCGCTCGAGGGCCGCGACCGGCCCGCGGCGGAGCCGGGGTCAGAGCCAGACCGGTAGCGGCGGCGGGAGCTTCCCGTCGGCGTCGCGCAGGCCCTTGTCGAACGGGCGGCCGAGCAGCCAGGCGATGATGTCGTGCGCCTTGCCGCGGACCGTGCCGAGGTCGCGCGGCTCGGCGCCGTCCGGCCCGGCGGGCCCCGGCCCGAACTCCAGCGTCGCGCCGGTGCGGACCTCCTCCAGGCGCACGTGCGGGCAGCCTGGCTTGCGCTCCAGCCGCGCGACCACGTCGGCGACCAGCACCTCCCGCATCGGGATCGGCAGGTCCTTGAACGAGGCGCCGACGTCGAGGTCGACGGCGTGGATCCACACCTCGCGGGCCCGGTTCCAGGGCACCGCCGTCACCGGCATCTCGACGCCCTGCGGGTTGCGCACGGTCGCCGACCAGGCCTTCTCCGGCATCGCCCGGACCGCGTCGGCGAGCCGGTCGGAGGCGGCGACGACGTCGGCGCGGATCTCGTCGGAGCTGCGCCCGGCACCGGCCTCGATGTCGGCGTCGCGGGACGCGGGATCGGGGTAGGCCGGGGTCTCGACGCCGGTCCGCGCCCAGGTCAGCAGGTTCACCATGGCGTCGGCGTTGCGGGCCAGGTGGGTGAGCACGTGCGCGCGGGTCCAGCCCGGCAGCGCCGACGGGGCGCGGAACGCCTCGCCCGCCATCCGGGTCATCAGCCCGCGCAGGTGGGCCTGGCCGTCACCGGCCCAGGCCAGCGCGTCGCCCACCGGCGGCGGGACGACGGCGCGGCCGTCACCGGGGGTGCGTGCGAGGCTCACCGCACCGCCCGGCACACGTTGCGGCACTCGCCGATCCCCTCCACCGCGGTGACGATCTCGGCGCCGTCGGTGAGGTAGCGCGGGGGCGTGCGCGCGTCGCCGACGCCGCCCGGGGTGCCGGTGGCGATGACGTCGCCCGGGTTGAGCGTGAGGATCTCCGACAGGTAGACGACCAGGTCCACCGCGCCGAACACGAGCTGGTCGGTCGTGGAGTCCTGCATGGTCTCCCCGGACAGCTCCGAGGAGATCCGCAGCGCGCCACCGGCGGCCGGGTCGGCGGGCAGCTCGTCGGGGGTGACCAGCACCGGCCCGAGCGGCGTGGAGTGCTCCCAGGTCTTGCCCTGCAGGAACTGCTTGGTGCGCCGCTGGTAGTCGCGCATCGACACGTCGTTGAGCACGGTGTACCCGGCGATGGCGGCCGTCGCCGCCTCGCGGTCGGCGCGCCGGACCGAACGCCCGATCACGATGGCCAGCTCCGCCTCGTAGTCCACGCGGTCGGACTGCTCGGGCAGCTCGATCTCGTCGTGGGCGCCGATCAGGGCGGGCGCGAACTTGCCGAAGACCGTGGGGTACTCGGGCAGCTCGTTGCCCATCTCGAGCACGTGGTCGCGGTAGTTCAGCCCGATGCAGATGATCTTCTCGGGCGACGGCACCAGCGGCGCGTAGTCCAGGCCCGCGGTCTCGTGCACCGGGCCCGCCGCGCCCGCGGCGTGCTCGGCCCAGTCGGGGCGCTCCAGCAGCGCCCGCACGTCGGCCTCCCCCGTCTCGACGGCGGTGTCGCCGTCGACGCGCACCGCCCGGTGCCCGGTCGCGGTCCGGATCGTCGCGAGCCTCATCGTGCGGGTGCCTCCCGGTATCGGTTGCGGTCCGGCGCAGAGTCTGCGCCACCGGGGACGCGCGGAACAGTCAGGGGGTGGGTTACCGCGCGTCCCGGCCGGTCGACAGGCGGAAGTCACCCGTACGGGCGACACCCGTGGACGGGGCGCGATCCCCGCTCCGCCGCCCCGGGGACGGCGGGGCACCCGTCGGGGAACCGCACCCGCCGCGCCGGCACGGTCCGTCCGCGCCCCGCCGCGACCGGCCCCGGGGTCAGATCGCCGCGTCGTCCTCGGCGCCACCGCCCCGCACCGGCAGGTCGTCGAAGACCGCGGGCGGCTCACGCCACGCCTGCTCCGGCGCCCCGGCGCGGGCCGCGGCGACCGCCCGCCAGACCCGCTCGGGGGTGCAGGGCAGGTCGATGTGCCGCACACCCAGGTCGGACAGCGCGTCGACCACGGCGTTCTGCACCGCCGGGGTCGACCCGATCGTCGCGGACTCGCCGATGCCCTTGGCGCCGAGCGAGTTCAGCGGGGTCGGGGTCTCGGTCGTCGCGGTCTCGAAGGAGAACAGGTCGGCCGCGGTCGGGATCGTGTACGCGGCGAGGCTGGAGGTCAGGGGCTGGCCCTCGTCGTCGAACAGGACCTCCTCGTGCAGCGCCTGCGCGACGCCCTGGGCGAGCCCGCCGTGCTGCTGGCCCTCGACGAGCAGCGGGTTCAGGATCCGCCCGCAGTCGTCGACGGCGACGTGCCGGCGCGGCGTGACCCGGCCGGTGTCGGTGTCGACCTCGACGACCGACAGGTGCGCCCCGAACGGGAAGGTCGCGCCGTCCTGCGCGGAGTCGAGCCCGACGTGCAGCTCCTCCCCCGTCGCGGCGGCCTGGCGGTGCACGTCGCTCCAGGTCGCGGTCGGGCCGCCCGGCACACCGGCGACGCCGAAGGTGCCGTCGTCGGTGATCTCGACGTCCTCCGCGGCGGCCTCCAGCAGGTGTGCGGCGAGCTTGCGGGCCCGCTCGTACAGCTCGTGCGCGGCCTCGGACACCGCGGTCCCGCCGAGCTGCAGCGACCGCGAGCCGCCGGTCCCGGCGCCGCGCGGGACGAGCGCGGTGTCGGACTGGACGTAGCGGATCCGGTCCATCGGGATCCCGAGCCGGTCCGACACCAGCATCGCGAACGACGTCGCGTGCCCCTGCCCGTGGGCCGAGGTGCCGGCCGACACCGTCGCCGAGCCGTCGTCGTGCACGGTCACCGAGCCGTACTCGCCGCCCCCGCCCCCGGCGGTGACCTCGACGTAGACCGCGATGCCGATGCCCAGGCGCACCGGGTCGCCCGCCTCGCGGCGGCGGGCCTGCTCGGCGCGCAGCTCGTCGTAGCCGGCGATGCGCAGGGCCTCGCGCAGCGGCAGGTCGTAGTCGCCGACGTCGTAGCGGGCGCCGGTCGGGGTCGTGTACGGGAAGACGTCGGGCGCGAGCAGGTTGCGCCGGCGCAGCTCGACCGGGTCGATGCCCAGCTCGGCGGCGGCGACGTCGACCAGGCGCTCCAGGTGGGCGGCGGCCTCGGGGCGTCCCGCGCCGCGGAAGGCGCCCATCGGGGTGGTGTTGGTCAGCGCGGAGACGGCGTCGTAGCGCAGGTTCGTGATGTCGTAGACGCCGGTCGCCATGAGGTAGGTGGTGCGCAGCGGCAGCGCGCCGCCGAAGCCCGCGTAGGCCCCGGAGTCCCCGACGACCCGCACGCGCAGGCCGGTCATCCGGCCGTCGCGGGTGAGGCCGAGCTCGTAGTAGCCGACCTGGCCGCGGCCGTGCGGCATCGAGACGAGGTTCTCCGAGCGGGTCTCGACCCAGGCCAGCGGCCGCCCCAGCGCCCGGGCGGCGACGACGGTCGCGGTGTGCTCGGCGAGCACACCGGCCTTCGCTCCGAACCCGCCGCCGACGTGCGGGGCGATCACCCGGACCTGGTCGGTCTCCAGTCCGGTCAGTCCGGCGAGCTGGGTGCGGAAGCCGTGCGGCATCTGGGTGGAGACGTGCACGGTGAGCGGGAAGTCGGTGGTGGTGGGGTCGGCGACGATCGCGTTGCCCTCCATCGGGACGGCCGCGACGCGCTGGTTCACCATCCGCGCGCGGACGACGACCTCGGCGCCGTCGAGCGGGTCGCCGGTCCCCCGCTCGCCCGCGGCCAGGTTGCTGCCCTGGTCGGGGAACTGCAGCGGGGCGTCGTCGGCGAGCGCGGCCTCGATGTCGGTGACCGCGGGCAGCGGGTCGTAGTCGACCTCGACGAGCTCGGTGGCGTCGACGGCGGCGGCGCGGCTCTCGGCGACGACCAGCGCCACCGCCTCGCCGACGAACCGCACCCGGTCGGTCGCCAGCGGCGGGCGCGGCAGCGCGGGGTTGAGGACCATCAGGCCGTGATGGGCGGGCAGGTCGAGGTCGGCCGCGGTGTACACGGCGAGGACGCCGGGCGCGGCCGCGGCCTCGGTGGTGTCGATGCCGGTGAGCAGCGCGTGCGCCACCGGCGAGCGGACGAACGCCACGTGGGCCAGGCCCGCCGGTGCGTCGGCACCGTGGACCAGGTTGCCGACGAAGGTGCTCGCACCGGTGATCAGGTCGGCGTCCTCGACGCGGCGGACGGAGGTTCCCAGGATCGAGCCAGGCATGTGGCCCACACTACAGCACTAACCGGAGGGTCGTCCGGTTAGTGCGCCTCACACGTCGTCTGCGTCTCCACCTGCGGTGCCCGCCCGGCGACGGCCGGTAGCGTCCCCGCCATGCCCGAGTTCCACCACACCGACGTGCTCCCGCTCGGCCCGGACGACACCGAGTACCGCGAGCTCGACCTGCCCGCGGGAACCGTGACCGAGGCCGCGGGCCGCACCTTCCTCGAGGTCCCTCCGGAGACGATCACCGGACTGGTCCGCGCGGCCGTCACCGACATCCAGCACCTGCTGCGACCCTCGCACCTGAAGCAGCTGCGCGCCATCATCGACGACCCCGAGGCGTCCGGCAACGACCGGTTCGTCGCCACCGACCTGCTGCGCAACGCCTGCGTGTCCGCGGGCGGGGTGCTGCCGATGTGCCAGGACACCGGCACCGCGATCATCGTCGGCAAGAAGACCGAGACCGTGCTGACCGGCGGCGACGACGAGGCCGCGGTGTCGCGCGGGGTCTTCGAGGCCTACCAGGAGCTGAACCTGCGCTACAGCCAGATGGCGCCGATCAGCTTCTGGGACGAGAAGAACACCGGCACCAACCTGCCCGCGCAGGTCGAGCTGTACGCCAAGCCGGGCCGGGACCCGTACTACGAGTTCCTGGTCATGGCCAAGGGCGGCGGCTCGGCCAACAAGACCTTCCTCTACCAGGAGACGAAGGCGCTGCTGAACCCGAAGCGGCTCGCGGCGTTCCTGGACGAGAAGCTGCGCAGCCTCGGTACCGCGGCCTGCCCGCCGTACCACCTGGCGATCGTCGTCGGCGGCATGTCGGCGGAGTTCAACCTGAAGGTCGCGAAGCTGGCCTCGGCCCGCTACCTGGACAACCTGCCGACCGAGGGCTCGCCGCTCGGGCACGCCATCCGCGACACCGACCTGGAGCAGCAGGTCCTGGAGCTGACCCGCAACTTCGGGATCGGCGCCCAGTTCGGCGGCAAGTACTTCTGCCACGACGTCCGCGTCATCCGGCTGCCCCGCCACGGCGCCTCGCTGCCGGTCGGCGTCGCGGTGTCCTGCTCCGCGGACCGCCAGGCCAAGGCGAAGATCACCCCGTCCGGGGTCTACCTGGAGCAGCTGGAGCGCGACCCGGCCCAGTACCTGCCCGAGGCCACCGACGCCGACCTGTCCGACGAGGTCGTGCGGGTCGACCTGAACCGGCCGATGGACGAGATCCGCGCGCAGCTGTCGCAGCTGCCGGTGAAGACCCGGCTGTCGCTGACCGGGCCGCTGGTCGTCGCCCGCGACATCGCGCACGCCAAGATCGCCGAGCGGCTCGACGCCGGCGAGCCGATGCCGCAGTACCTCAAGGACCACGCCGTCTACTACGCCGGACCGGCCAAGACCCCCGAGGGTTACGCCTCGGGCTCCTTCGGTCCGACGACGGCCGGCCGGATGGACTCCTACGTCCAGCAGTTCCAGGAGGCCGGCGGGTCCCTGGTGATGCTGGCGAAGGGGAACCGGTCGAAGCAGGTCGTGGACTCCTGCGCCGCGAACGGCGGCTTCTACCTGGGCTCCATCGGTGGCCCGGCCGCCCGCCTGGCGCAGGACTGCATCCGCAAGGTCGACGTGCTCGAGTACCCCGAGCTCGGCATGGAGGCGGTCTGGAAGATCGAGGTCGAGGACTTCCCGGCGTTCGTCGTGATGGACGACAAGGGCAACGACTTCTTCGCCGACACCAGCGCCCCGACCCTCCAGGTCACCTTCCGCACCTGACCCGACCGCCCCGCGCGCCGCCGGCTCCCCGGCGGCGCGCGGGGCGGGTCAGCGCAGGCGGCGGGGGCCCGCGTCGCGGCGGTCGGGCACCGGGCCGATCGTCACCCGGGCCCCGGCCACGAACGCGCCCTGCGGCGAGGCCAGCACCGGGTCGAGGGCGAGCGAGCGGACCTGCGGCAGGTCCTCGACGAGCCGCCCGATCCGCAGCACGACGTCCTCCAGCGCGGCGAGGTCGACCGGGTCGGTGCCGCGGTAGCCGGTGAGCAGCGGCGCCGCCCGCGGGGCCCGCACCAGCCGGGCCGCGTCCTCGGTCGACACCGGCAGGACCCGGTAGGCGCGGTCGTCGAGCAGCTCGGTCGCCATCCCGGACAGCCCGAACGCCACCAGCGACCCGAACGACGGGTCGTCGACGACCTCCACCGTGCACGACGTGCCCTTCGGGGCCATCCGCTGCACGTAGACCTCGTCGGACCCGGTCACCCGCGACAGCTCCGCGTGCGCGACGCGCAGGGCCTCCTCCGAGACCAGGTCCAGGCGCACCCCGACGAAGTCGCCGCGGTGCCGCCACTGGTCCGCGGTGGCCTTGATGACCACCGGGTAGCCGACCTGCTCGGCGGCGGCGACGGCGTCGTCGGCGCCCGTCGCCCGTCGGAAGGTGATCACCTCCAGGCCGTAGCAGGCGAGCAGGTCGACGGCCTCGTCGTCGGTGAGGGTGTGCCGGGTGTCCGGCCCGAACGACGCGACGAGCTCCCGCGCGCGGTCGGCGTCGATGCCCTCGGGCACGACGAACTCCCCCACCGGGGTGTCGCGCCACTGCGCGTAGCGGCTGACCCGGCCCAGCGCCGACGTCGCCCGCTCGGGGCTGGCGAAGCTCGGCACCGACCCGCGGCCGGGGGTGCCGTCCGCGCCGGGGACCGACAGCTCCGCCGGGATGCCCTCGGCCGCGAGGAACACCGCGATGACCGGGACCCCGGCACCGCCCGCGGCGTCGCGCAGGGCGTGCGCGTGGTCCCGGCCGGCCACCGCGACCGGCGGGACGAACACCGCGATGAGCGCGTCCGGGCGGGCGTCGCCGTCCAGGGTCGCGCGGACCGCGCCGGCGAACGCCTCCGGGGAGGCCTGGGTGCCGACGTCGACCGGGTCCCCCGCCAGCTCCAGTCCCTCGTCGAGCAGCCCGTCGAGGACCAGCAGGTTGACCGCGGTGGAGTTGCCGACGACCGCGACCCGGCGGCCCTTCGGCAGCGGCTGGTGGGCGATGAGCAGGGCGGTGTCGAACATCTGCGGCAGCGTCTGCACGCGGATGACCCCGGACTGCTCGAACAGCGCCTGCACGCTGGACTCGTCGATCGGTGCCCCGACCGAGGCCAGCGACGGCAGCGTCCCGGTGTGCCGGCCGGACTTCACCGCGATCACCGGCTTGGTGCGGGCCAGCCTGCGGGCGACCCGGGCGAACTTGCGCGGGTTGCCGAAGGTCTCCAGGTAGAGCAGCACCTGCTCGGTGCTCGGGTCGGTCTGCCAGTACTGCATCAGGTCGTTGCCGGACACGTCGGCGCGGTTGCCCGCCGACACGAACGACGACAGGCCCAGCCCGCGGGTGCGGGCGTTCGCGAGGATGGCGCTGCCGAGCGCGCCGGACTGGCAGAAGAACCCGGTGCGCCCGTGCCCGGGCATCCGCGGGGCGAGGGTCGCGTTGAGCCGCACCGACGGGTCGGGGTTGGCGACGCCGAGTGCGTTCGGCCCGACCACCCGCATCCCGTGCGCCCGAGCCTCGGCGACCAGCCTGCGCTCGGCGACGGTGCCGCCGTCGTCACCGGCGTCGGCGAAGCCGGAGCTGATCACGACCAGCACCTTCACGCCCTTGGCCAGGCAGGAGTCCATGACCTCGTCGATGTTCGCGGCCGGGACGGCGACGACCGCGAGGTCCACCTCGTCCGGGATGTCGATCACCGACGGGTAGGCGCGCACGCCCCGCACCGAGCGGGCGTCGGGGTTGACCGGGTAGACCGGGCCGGTGAACCCGGCGCGCAGCAGGTTCAGCAGGACGGCGTGGCCGATCTTGGTCTCGTCCGCGGAGGCGCCGATGACCGCCACCGAGGTGGGGTGCAGCAGGTTCGCGACGCTGCGGGCCTCGGCGGCCTGCTCGCGCGAGTAGCGGACCGCGATCGACTTCTCGGTGGGGTCGATGTCGAACTCGAGGTGCAGGACGCCCTCGGCGAAGGCCCGCGTGACGCCGTAGCCGGCCTCACGGAACACCCGCACCATGGCGTGGTTCTCCACCAGCACCTCGGCCTCGAACCGGGACAGCCCGTTCTCCCGGGCCGCGGCGGCGAGGTGCTCGAGCAGGATCGAGCCGAGGCCGCGGGACTGGTGGTCGTCGCGCACGACGAACGCGACCTCCGCGGAGGTGACCGGCTTGTCGGTGCCCGCCCCCTCCTGGGCGGCCGCCCCGCCGCCGGGGGTCAGCCCCTCGTAGCGGCCGACCGCGATGATCTCGTCGCCGAGCAGCGCCAGGAACGCGACCCGGGTCCGGTGGTCGACGACGGTGAACCGCTCCAGGTCCCGCGCCGAGATCCGCGGGTACGGGCCGAAGTAGCGCAGGTAGCGGGTGCGGTCGGACAGCTTGGCGTGGAAGGCGAGCAGCGCGTCGGCGTCGCCGGGCAGGATCGGGCGCAGGTGCACGATCCCGCCGTCGGAGGCGACGACGTCGGCCTCCCAGTGCCGCGGATAGGGGTGCCCGGCGGCGCCGGCCGGGGTCTCGTCGGTCTCCTCGGTCATGGTCGGTCTCAGTCCCGCGGGTCGTCGGGGTCGAGGCCGTGCAGCGGGAACACCGCACGACGGGTCTCCAGGATCGCGGAGTCGACGCGCTCGCCGAACGAGCCGCCCCACCGCTCGAAGGCCGGGTCGGCCCCGTCGGACATCGAGACCGGCAGCGGCGAGCGGGTCCGGGTCGCGGCGAGCGCGGTCCAGTCCGCGGGGATGGAGGTGTCCGGGTCCAGGTCGCGGTCCAGGGCGACGGCCATCAGGTGCGTCCACGAGCGCGGCACCACCCGGTAGAGGGCGTACCCGCCGCCGCCGAGCACCAGCCACTTGCCGCCCGCGGTGGTCTCGGCCATCTCGCGCAACGCGTGGTAGATGGCCCGGTGGCCGTCGACGGACAGCTCCAGGTTCGCCAGCGGGTCCTCGGAGTGGGTGTCCGCGCCGCACTCGGTGACCAGCACCTGCGGGCGGAAGGACTCCAGCAGCGACGGGACGACGCCGTGGAAGGCGCGCAGCCAGCCCGCGTCGCCGGTGCCGGGGGGCAGCGAGACGTTGACGGCGTAGCCCTCGCCGGCACCGCGGCCGATCTCCCCCGCCCAGCCGGTGCCCGGCCACAGGGTGAGCGGGTGCTGGTGCAGCGAGATCGTCAGCACCCGGGGGTCGTCGTAGAAGCAGTCCTGCACGCCGTCGCCGTGGTGGACGTCGACGTCGACGTAGGCGATGCGCTCGTAGCCCTGCTCCAGCAGCCAGGCGATCGCGACCGAGCAGTCGTTGTAGACGCAGAAGCCCGCGGCGCGGTCGCGCATCGCGTGGTGCAGCCCGCCCGCCATGTTCACCGCGCGGTCCGCACGGCCCTCGGCGATCTCCCGGGCGGCGGCGATCGAGCCGCCCGCGATCAGCGCGGACGCCTCGTGCATGCCGAAGAAGATCGGGTTGTCGGCGGTGCCCAGCCCGTGGCCGACGCCGAACGGCGCCTCGGGGGCTGACTTGACCGCCGTCTGGAAGCCGGGGGTGTGCACCCGGGTCAGGTCCACCTCGCCCGCCGGCTCCGGGACGACCGGGTCGACGCCGTCGAGCACCCCCAGCCCGCGGGAGAGCTCCATCATCAGCTCCAGCCGCACCGGGTTGAGGGGGTGGTCGTCGGACAGCTGGTAGGTCAGGAACTCCGGAGTCCACACCACCGACGTGCGAGCGCTCATGGACCGGAACCGTATGCCAGGCCGGCGGGTGCGGTCACTCCCGCGCGGCCCACGGACGGTCCCCGGTCTCCGCCGGACGGTCCGGGTCGGCGCTCCACTCCGACCACGACCCCGGGTACAGCGCGGCCGGGGCGTCCGGTGAGGTGAGTCCGGACTCCTCCAGCGCGAGCACCAGGGCGCAGGCGTTGACGCCGGACCCGCAGTAGGCGCCGGTCGCGACCCCGGGTGCGACGCCGGCGGCGCGGAAGCGCTCGGCCAGCGTGCCGGCGGGCTGCCAGCGCCCGTCCGGGCCGGTGTTCGCCGCGGCCGGGGTGTTGCGGGCGCCGGGGACGTGCCCGGCGCGCGGGTCGACCGGCTCGGTCTCACCGCGGAAGCGGGCGGCGGCGCGGGCGTCGAGGAGCACGCCGTCGCGGGCCAGTGCGGCGGCCCCGTCGGCGTCGACGACGGGCATCCCGCCCGGCCGGACCACCAGATCGCCGGGCGGCAGGGGCTCCGGTTCCGGCGCCCCGGCACCCGGGCCGGTGCCGGCCACGGGCAGCCCCGCGGCCTGCCAGCCGGCGAACCCGCCGTCGAGCACCCGGACCCGGCCGGGCGCGACGCCGGCCCAGCGCAGCAGCCACCAGGCGCGCGCGGCGACCGAGCCGTCGAGGTCGTCGTAGGCGACGACGAGCTGGTCGCCGGCGTCGTCGCGGATCCCGGCCCGGCGCAGGACCTCCTGCAGCGCAGCGGGTTCCGGCAGCGGGTGGCGCCCGCCGGGGCCGGGGCGCGCGGGGCCCGCGGACAGCTCGGTGTCGAGGTCGACGAACACCGCACCGGGGATCCGGTGGGCCCCGTGGTCCTCGCGGCCGGGCGGGCCGACCAGACGCCACCGGACGTCGAGCACCACCGGCCGTACGGTGCCGGCGGCCGGGGCGGGCCCCAGCAGGCCGGCGAGTTCCGAAGGGGGGATCATGGATCCGGACACGCGGCCCATCCTGCCCCGGACGGGCTCGCCGTGCGCGGGAGCCGCGCTGGGTAGACTGGACGTCGAACGAAGGGGCCCCACGTGAACGACCTCATCGACACCACGGAGATGTACCTCCGCACCATCTACGAACTCGAGGAGGAAGGCGTCGTCCCGCTGCGCGCGCGGATCGCCGAACGCCTCGGACAGAGCGGGCCGACCGTCAGCCAGACGGTGGCCCGTATGGAACGCGACGGACTCGTCGTCGTGGCCGGGGACCGCCACCTCGAGCTGACCGACGAGGGCCGCGGCCGCGCCGTCGCCGTCATGCGCAAGCACCGCCTCGCCGAGCGGCTGCTGATCGACGTGATCGGGCTCGAGTGGGAGCTCGTCCACGCCGAGGCGTGCCGCTGGGAGCACGTGATGAGCGAGGACGTCGAGCGCAAGCTGCTCCGCCTGCTCGACAAGCCGACCGTCTCGCCCTACGGCAACCCGATCCCGGGTCTGGAAGAGCTGGAGCGCGGGGACGACGCGTCGACGTCGTCGTCGGTGCCGCCCACGCTCGAGGTCGGCCTGCAGCGGCTCGACGAGCTGGCCCGCCGCGGTGGCGGTCGCGTCGAGATCCGGCGGATCGCCGAGCACGTGCAGCTGGACTCCGACCTCATGGGCGAGCTGAAGCTCGCGGGGATCGTGCCCGGCAACGCGGTCGACGTCGGCCCGATCTCCCGCTTCGGTGACCCGGTGCCGGTGAGCTCGGAGGACGAGAAGTCGACCGTCGCTCCGCCGGTCGCGCACGCCGTGCTCGTCCGCGCCGTCTGAGGAGGATCCACACACGTGAAGCTGCTCGTCACCGGCGGCGCGGGCTACGTGGGCAGCGTGTGCGCCGCACACCTGCTCGACGCCGGCCACGAGGTCGTCGTGCTCGACGACCTTTCCACCGGCCACCGCGACGCCGTGCCCGCGGGCGCGGAGTTCGTCGAGGGTGAGCTCGGTGCCCGCGCCGGGGAGGTCCTGGGCCGCGGCGGGTTCGACGGCGTGCTGCACTACGCCGCCCGCTCGCTGGTCGGGGAGTCCGTCGAGAAGCCCGAGAAGTACTGGGACGGCAACGTCGTGGCCTCGTTCCGGCTGCTCGAGGCGGTCCGGGAGCACGCGGTCCCGCGGCTGGTGTTCTCCTCTACCGCCGCCACCTACGGCGAGCCGGAGCAGGTCCCGATCCCGGAGACCGCGCCGACCCGGCCGACCAACCCCTACGGGGCGAGCAAGCTCGCGATCGACCACATGATCACCTCCTACGCGACGGCGCACGGCCTGGCCGCGACGAGCCTGCGGTACTTCAACGTGGCCGGGGCGCACCTGTCCGGTGCCACCCCGCTCGGGGAGCGGCACGCGGTCGAGACCCACCTGATCCCCCTGGTCCTGCAGGTCGCCGCGGGCACCCGTGAGTCGATCTCGGTCTACGGCGACGACTGGCCCACCCCCGACGGCTCCTGCGTGCGCGACTACATCCACGTCGACGACCTCGCCGAGGCCCACCTGCTCGCGCTGACCCACGCCGTCGCGGGGCGGCACGACATCTACAACCTCGGCAGCGGTCACGGGTTCTCCGTGCTCGAGGTGGTCGAGGCCTGCCGCGCGGTGACCGGGCACCCGATCCCGGCCGTCGTCGCGCCGCGCCGCGCCGGTGACCCCGCGGTGCTGGTGGCCTCGAGCGAGCAGGCCGCGCAGCAGCTGGGCTGGAAGCCGTCGCGGACCGCGATCGCCGAGATCGTCGGCGACGCCTGGGAGTTCGCCCGGTCCCGATGACCCGGACCTCCACCGTGCGGCGGGCGCTCATCGCGACCGCCGCCGTCGCACTCCTCGGTGCGGTCCTCGTCGGCTGCACCGCCGCCGCCCCGGAGCCGGCCGACGACGCGGTCCCGCTGGTCCCCGGGCACGGTATCCACCTCGGTCTGTACTACGGCTCCGGCAGCATCGCCGACACCACCGCCGCGATCGGCCGGACCCCGCGGATCCACCTGACCTACGTCGACTGGCCGTCGGAGTGGGCGACCTCGCCGGTCGTCGCCGAGGACCTCGCGGCCGGCCGGATCCCGCTGGTGAACTGGGAGCCCTTCGACGTCGCGTTCCCCGACATCGTCGCCGGCCGGTACGACGCGATGCTGCGCACCCGCGCGCAGCAGGCGGCGGCCCTGCGCGCACCGTTCTTCCTCGACCTCGCCGCGGAGATGAACGAGGAGGAGGGCTGGGGCGGACACGACCCCGCGCTCTACGTCGCCGCGTGGCGGCACGTGCACGACGTGTTCACCGAGGCCGGCGCCGACAACGTGGTGTGGGTGTGGGCGCCGAACAACACCGACTCGGCCGGAGCGCCACCCGCGACCGCCTACTACCCGGGCGACGACTACGTCGACTGGATCGGGATGGACGGCTACAACTGGGGCACCTCCGACCCGGCGTTCACCTGGCAGTCCTTCGGCGAGGTGTTCGGCCCGCTCTACGACGCCGTCGCAGGCCACGGCAAGCCGATGCTGGTCGGCGAGACCGCCTCGGACGACCGCGGGGGCGACAAGGCCGCGTGGATCGACGACGTCGTGCCGACGCTGCGGGACCGGTTCCCGCTGATCCGGGCCGTGGTGTGGTTCGACGTCGACAAGGAACGCCACTGGCAGGTCGGCTCCTCCCCCGAGGCGGCGGCGGCGTTCGCGCGGCTCGCGGCCGACCCCTACGTGTCCACCGGCTGAGCAGCGGCCCACCCCCTCGACCGGCGGGCTCACCGGACGGCCGGGCCGTCGGGCGCGTGCGGGTCGAGCATCGCGGTGAGCAGCCGCCGCAGCCCGCCCGGGCCCGCCCACCGTGCGGTGGGTGAGCGCGGGTCGCGGGTTCCGTGCAGGCTCGCCGCCACCACCCCGGCGAGGACGTGGTCGGGCCGCTCGGCCAGCGCCCGCTCCACCGCCCCGGTCGCGAGCGCCCCGTCGCCGCGCAGCAGGGCGCACACCGCGAGCAGGGCCAGCGGGTGCGCCCGCTGCGGTGACGGCAGGGCCGCGACCAGCACCGCCCACAGCTGCTCGGCGTCCGCCGCGCGACCGCCCAGGCAGCGGCGCAATGCCTCGTCGCGCACGTCGCCGACGTCGAGGGCGCCGCACAGGGCCAGCGCGAGCCGGTCGTCGACGACGAGCCGGCTCGCCGCGGCCTCGTCCAGGCAGGCGTCGAGCAGGGCGGTGCCGGTCGCGGCACCGACCCGGGCCGGTGCGGCGCCGGTGTCGCGCAGCCGGGCCCGGCGACGGCGGGTACCGGCGTCGGAGTCGAGCGGGGCGAGCACCGCGGCGCGGTCGGGCAGGACGGCCCGGCCGTCGCGGACCGCGGCCGTGACCCCGAGCGTGGTCGACGCGGCGTCGGGCAGCAGCCCGCCGCAGGTGCAGGGCAGGTCAAAGCAGCCCCACCGGTCCCCCGCCCGGGTACCGGTCGCCCAGAGTGCCGCGATCGGCTCGATCCCGGCGTCGAGCAGCTCCCGCCGCGCGGCGGCCCCCACGTCCCGGCGGCTCCGGCGCGGACCCGGCCCGGCGGGGCCCGGGTCGCGCACGACGAGCGCCAGTGCCCGGGCGGGCCGTTCCCCGGTGAGCACCCCGACCGCCTCCCGGCACACCCGGCGGGCCGACGCCGACGAGCGCGGCAGGTCGACCCGCACGGTGAGCCCGAGCCGGTCGTCGAGGTGCGGCCCGGTGACCGAGACGAGCACCAGCGAGTCCCGGGGGTGGAAGCCGAGCAGCACCGGGACCGCGGCGATGAGTTCGGCGGGCCGGTCGAGCCGCAGACCGGGACCGGGCGTGGTGTCGGGGGGCCACCCGGTGGCGGGCGGGTCCCCCGCCCCCGGCGACGGGTCGGGGCAGGGGCCGGGGAGGGGGTCGGGCTGGGGGCAGGCGGTCATGCCGCCACGGTCGTCGCGGGCCGGGACGTGCGGAACGCCGTCACCCGACCGGCTGTGGACGGTCCCGCCTCACGCCCCTTGCTGAGGGGGTGTCGTGGATGGTTTCCCCCCACGCCGGGGCAGCCGCCTGCGCCAGGCGGTGAACGAGGTGACCGGTCCGGCGTGCGGGCGGTACAGCCACGGCCAGGGGTGCACCACGACCGGGCGGACGGCGGCGGAGCGGGTGGTGAACCCGGGGACCGGGGCGTGGGTGACCGCGACGGGCGTGCCGTCGAGCTCGTCGGCGACGGTGCCGCGGTGCACCAGCACCGCACGGCGTCCGCCCAGGTCGGCGAGGGTCTGCGCGAGGAACACCAGCCGTTTGCCGGACAGCCGCAGCCGGCGCAGCAGCGGCTCGTCGAACACGAACACCGCGGGCAGGTCCGGGTGGGCGTCGAGGGCGGGGTCGGCGTCGCCGAGCGACTCCGCCGTCAGCCACACCGCCTCCGGCTCGGCGCCGGTGGCGACCGGGGCGGCCGGTCCCCCGGTCGCCTCCGGGTCGGGGTCCGAGCGCAGCCGCGGGTCGTGCTCGGGGGCCGGGCGCGACGGCGGGTCGGCGGGCCAGTGCTCGATCGGGCAGGCGTCGGACAGCGCGCAGCTCCCGCACAGCTGCGGGGCGCGCTTGCGGACCTGCCAGCGGGAGAAGCCGTAGGGCTTGCCGGTCCCGGCGCCGACGGTCCACTGCCAGCCGAGCCGGTTCGCCGCGCGGGAGCCGTCGAGCAGGTGCGCGAAGAACTCGCTCTCCCCGCCCGCCCACTCGTGCCCGGCGCGCACGGTCCACTGCGAGGACAGCCACATGCGGGTCTGGTTCACCAGCCAGCCGTCGGTGTGCAGCTCGGTGAGGCAGGCGTCGACGCAGGCCATCTCGGCGGGCCACGGCTCGTCCCACCCCTGTTCGGCGCGGGCGGGGGCCGCGCGCAGCGCGGAGCGGGTGCGGGTGCCGAGCCGGGCGTAGAGGTGGCGGGCGTACTCCTGCCAGCACAGCTCGTCGCGGAACTTGGCGCGGTCGCGCGGCGGGGCGTCGGCGGCGGCGTCCCAGGCGGTCGGCAGGTCGACCAGCCCGTGCCGGATCCACGGCGACAGCGCCGTCGCGCCGCGCCGCGACACCGGCAGCACCTCGTTGCGCCGCTTCGCGTAGCCGGTCAGGTCCAGTGCCGCGACGGCGGCGTCGGCCGCGGTCTGCCCGCCCCGGAACGCTCCGGAAGCGACGGGCTCGTCGCGGCAGAGGTCACCGAGGTGCTCGCGCACCCAGTCGGTCGCGGTGTCCGGGTGGGGTGTGGGCAGCTGCACCGGAGAAGTCTGCGGCGCCCCGGCCCACCGCGCGCGTCGACCTGCACGAATGTTCTGCGCCCGTTCTGTGTGCACCGCGGGCGGGGGACGGTAGGAACGTCCCATGCGCGTGTATCTGGGCGTCGACATCGGTACGTCGGGTTCGAAGGGCGTCCTCGTCGACGCCCGCGGCCGGGTGCTGGCCCGGGCCGACCGGGCGCACGAGACCGCACAGCCGCTGCCCGGCCACGTGGAGCACGACGCCGAGGCCGTCTGGTGGGGCGACTTCGTCGCGGTCGTGCGGGAGCTGCTGCCCGCCCTCGACGACGGCGCCGAGCTCGCCGGGCTGGGGGTGTCGGGGATCGGGCCGACCCTGCTCCCCGCCGACGGCGACGGCCGCCCGCTGCGCCCGGCGATCCTCTACGGCGTCGACACCCGCGCCGGCACCGAGATCGACGAGCTGAACGCGGAGCTGGGCGAGGACGCGATCCTGGCCCGGGCCGGGACACCGCTGTCCTCACAGGCGGTGGGGCCGAAGTGGCGGTGGCTGGCCCGGCACGAGCCGGAGGTGTTCGCCCGCACCGAGATGTTCCTGATGTGCTCGTCCTACCTGGTGCACCGGCTCACCGGCGAGTACGTGCTCGACCACCACTCGGCCAGCCAGTGCGACCCGATGTACGACCTGACCGCCGCGGACTGGGCGCCCGACTGGGCCGAGCGCACCGCCCCGGGCATCACGCTGCCCCGGCTGCTGTGGCCGACCGAGGTCGCCGGGCGGGTGAGCGCGGCGGCGGCCGCCGCGACCGGCCTCCCGGAGGGGCTGCCGGTCACCGCGGGCACCGTCGACGCCTGGGCCGAGGCCACCAGCGCCGGCGTCACCGGCGCCGGGGAGGTCATGGTCATGTACGGGACGACGATGTTCCTCATCGAGGTCATCGACCGCCCGCACCCGCACCCGGCGATGTGGACGACCCGTGGCGTCGTACCGGGGTCGTTCACCCTGGCCGCCGGGATGGCGACCTCCGGGGCGATCACGAACTGGCTGCGCGACCTCACCGGGGAGGGCTTCACCGAGCTCGTCGCCGAGGCCGCGGAGGTACCGCCGGGCAGCGGCGGGCTGCTGCTGCTCCCCTACTTCGCCGGGGAGCGGACCCCGCTGTTCGACCCGGACGCCCGCGGCGTGCTCGCCGGGCTGACCACCGGGCACACCCGCGGCGAGGTCTACCGGGCCGCGCTGGAGGGCATCGCGCACGGCGTACGGCACAACCTGGAGGTCATGCGGTCCGCGGGCGGCGGCACGAAGCGCCTGGTCGCCGTCGGCGGCGGGGTGCAGGGCGGGCTGTGGACCCGGATCGTCACCGACGTGACCGGGGTCCCGCAGGACGTGCCGGAGCAGACCGTCGGCGCCGCGCTCGGCGACGCGTGGCTGGCCGCCGTCGCGACCGGGGCCGAGCCGCGGCTGCGCGACTGGAACCCGGTCGCCCGCACGATCGAGCCGGACCCGGCGGCCCGCGAGGTCTACGACCGCTTCCACCCGCACTACCGCTCGCTCTACACCGCCACCCGGGAGACCGCGCACTTCCTCGCCGACGAACGGAGACGCTCCTACCGCGCGTGACACGCTGTTCACACCGGTGTGGTTGCCGCGCGGCGCGGCGACCACCACGCTGTGCGGGTGAGTGCCGACGAGTCACCCGCCCACGACTACGACCTGCTGGTGATCGGTTCCGGTCCCGGTGGGCAGAAGGCCGCGATCGCCGCGGCGAAGCTCGGGAAGCGGGTGGCGATCGCCGACCGCGGCAACATGATGGGCGGGGTCTGCGTCAACACCGGCACCATCCCGTCGAAGACGCTGCGCGAGGCGGTGCTGTACCTGTCCGGGTTCAGCCAGCGCGAGATGTACGGCGCCAGCTACCGGGTCAAGTCCGAGATCACCATCGACGACCTGCTGGCCCGCACCCGGCACGTGATCGGCCGCGAGACCGAGATCGTGCGCAGCCAGCTGCTGCGCAACCACGTCGACATCCTGACCGGGACGGCGCGCTTCACCGACCCGCACACCGTCGTCGTCGAGGGGACGGGGCGGGGTGACCACAACCAGGTCACCGCCTCGCACTTCGTCGTCGCGACCGGGACCCGCCCGGCCCGGCCGGACACCGTCGCGTTCGACGGCGAGCGGGTCGTCGACTCCGACCAGGTGCTGCAGCTGGGCCGCGTGCCGGGCTCGATGGTCGTCGTCGGTGCGGGGGTCATCGGCATCGAGTACGCCTCGATGTTCGCCGCGCTCGGCACCCGGGTCACCGTGGTGGAGAAGCGGGACTCGATGCTCGGCTTCTGCGACCCGGAGGTCGTGGAGTCGCTGAAGTTCCACCTGCGGGACTCGGCGGTCACGTTCCGGTTCGGCGAGGAGGTGTCCTCGGTCGAGGTGAACGGCCGCGGCACGGTGACCAGCCTGGCCAGCGGCAAGAAGATCCCGGCCGACATGGTCATGTACTCGGCGGGCCGGCAGGGCATGACCGAGGAGCTGGGCCTGGACGCGGCCGGCATCCGGGCCGACGACCGGGGGCGCATCGAGGTCGACAAGCAGTACCGGACCTCGGTCGAGCACATCGCGGCGGTCGGCGACGTGATCGGGTTCCCGGCGCTGGCGTCGACGAGCATGGACCAGGGGCGGCTCGCCGCCTGCCACCTGTTCGGCGAGCCCGTCCGCGAGCTGCACGAGCTGCAGCCGATCGGCATCTACACGATCCCGGAGATCTCGTTCTGCGGGCGGACCGAGGCCGAGCTGACCGCGGCGTCGATCCCGTACGAGACCGGACTGTCGCGCTACCGCGAGCTCGCTCGCGGCGCGATCGTCGGCGACTCCTACGGCATGCTCAAGCTGCTGGTGTCGCCCGAGGACCACCGGCTGCTCGGGGTGCACGTGTTCGGCACGAACGCCACCGACCTCGTGCACATCGGGCAGGCCATCATGGGCTGCGGCGGGACGGTGGACTACCTCGTCGACACCGTCCTGAACTACCCGACGCTGTCGGAGGCCTACAAGGTCGCCGCGCTGGACGCGACGAACAAGATCCGCGCGCTGGAGTCGGTCCAGAACTCCTGACTCAGGTGTAGCGGAACCCGTTCGCGTCGAGCCACGGCTTCGGGTTGATCTTGGTGCCGCTCGGGTCGACGACCTCGATGTGCAGGTGCGGGCCGGTGGACTGGCCGCGGTTGCCGACCTCGGCGATCTGCTGGCCCGCCGCCACCTTCTGGCCGACCGAGACCAGCGAGCGGTTGATGTGGCCGTAGACGGTGACCGTGCCGTCGGCGTGCCGCACCCGGACCCACATCCCGAACCCGCTGGCGGGGCCGGAGCTGATGACGGTGCCGGCGATCGGCACGTGGATCGGGGTGCCGATCGGGGCGGCGATGTCGAGACCCATGTGCTTGGTGCCCCAGCGGGAACCGAAGCCCGAGGTGACCCGGCCGGTCACGATCGACACCGCACCACCCGCGGAGGCCGACTGCAGCGCGCCGGTGGCACCCGCGGCGCGGGCGGCCTCGACCGCCTTGGCGCGCTCCTCGGCGGCCCTGCGGACCTGGTCGACCGAGGCGGTGGCGGCCTGGACCGCGGAGGCGGCCCTGGCGCGGCCGGTGTCGGCGACGGCGACGGTGCGCGCGGCCGCCGAGGGGGCGGCGGCCGGGGCGGCCAGCGAGGCGATGGTGGCCGGGTCCGCGATCGGCGAGGCGGCGTCGTCCGCGGCGGCCCGCGGGGCGGGCACGGCGGCGGGGAGCGCGGCGTCCTGGTTCGACACGGACGACGATCCCGCCGTGTCGAACCAGGACGTCACGGTCGCGGCCAGGTCGCCGGAGCCGACACCCGCGTGGGCGGTGGCGGCGATACCGCCCACCGCGACGACGGCGGCGGCGATCCGGGTCGAGGCCGGGAAACGCGAGCCGTCCTCGGTCCGGGTGTCACGGGCGCGCCGGACGTGCGGACCTGCGGGGAACGAGCCGACCGGGACCCCGATCCCGGCCACCGCGAACTGCGGGGCCAGGAGCGCGAGGCTCGCCTGACGGCTCCGGGGGGAGCGATGCCGTGCCACGACCCTTCCTTCCGGATCCCGGAACGGCGGACAACCCGTGGGGAGCGGGCGGCCCCCTGGGGAGGAGCCGCGTCCGGTTCGTGACCGTTCCGTGATCTGACACGGACGCTAGCCGGACGCAACGGACGGAAGAACCCGATCGGGTGATCACGAGACCGACGGGACGTTGCGGGCGGTGAGCGGACGACACCGGCCACTCGCCCCGGCCACCTGCCGTTCACCGTGGCGTCGGTCCGGCCGGTCCACCTCGGACAGGGCCCTGAGCTGGGCTTTCCGTCGACCGCGCGCCGCGGCCGAGTGGTCGTGGCCGGGAGCGTCGCGGTCCACGCTCTCACCCACAGTGATGATGCGTGCGCGGCGGCTCCGCGACGCGCGCTCCGCGGACGCGGCCGGCCCGGGACACGTTCGGCGCACCTCGTCGTCCACGGCGCGTGCACCCCCTCACCCGGTGCCCGGATTGCCGCCACGGTGCCGCGGGGGTTGTCTGGACGGGTGCGCCGCCTCCTGGTCCCCCTGCTGACGTGCGCGTTGCTGGTCGTCCTGGCGCCGGCGGCCCTCGCCGACCCGGCACCGGCCGGCGCGGCCGCCGCCCCCGTCCGGTACGTCGCGCTCGGTGACTCCTACGCCGCGGGCGTCGGGGCCCGGCCGGACCCGGCCACCGGCGACTGTCTGCGCAGCGGCGCCTCCTACCCGGCGCTGTGGGCGGCCCGGCACGACCCGGCGTCGTTCGTCAGCGTCGCGTGCAGCGGCGCCACCAGCGGCGAGGTGATCGCCCGGCAGGTGCGCACCGTCTCCGCCGACACCACCCTGGTGACGATCACCGTCGGCGGCAACGACACCGGGTTCGGTCCGGTCCTGGCCGCCTGCAGCACCGCCCGCGACGACGAGACCTGCCTGCGCGCCGTCCGGGGCGGGGAGCGCGCCGCCCGCTGGGTCGCGCCCGGCGGGCTGATCTCGACCATCGTCGGGGTCCGGCTGCAGGCCCCCGGCGCGACGATCCTGGTCCTGGGCTACCCGCGGCTGTTCGAGCCGGGCCCCGACTGCGACGTCCCCGGCGTCCCGAACGCCGTCCGCCGGGAGGCGCTGAACCGGGCCGCCGACACCCTCGACGCCGCCCTCGCCGACGCGGCCGGGCGGTTCCGGGGCCGGTTCGTCGACGTCCGCGCCGCGTTCGCCGGGCACGGGGTCTGCTCCGCCGACCCGTGGATCACTCCCCCGCCCGCGTCGGCCCCGGCGGTCTACCACCCGACCGCCCAGGGCTACCGCGACGGCTACCTGCCCGCGTTCGAGGCGGCCGTCACCCGCCCCTGACCACCAGGTCCTCGCCCGCTCGTCCCCCGGCGGCCACCCGCCCGACACCGGCCGGACCGGCCACGCCACCATGTTTCCCAGGCACCGCCCCCGATCCTGAGGACTCACCTCGTGCGACGCCTGCTCGGCACCCTCCTCGTGCCCGCCGCCCTCCTCGCGACGGCCACGCTCGCCCTCGCCGACACCGACCGTCCCCGGTCCGGTCCGGAGGTCGTCGCGCACCGCGGCGCCTCCGCCGACGCCCCGGAGAACACCCTCGCCGCCGCCGACGAGGCGCTGGCCCAGCGGGCCGACGCCGTCGAGGTCGACGTCCAGCGCACCGCGGACGGCCACCTCGTGCTCGTCCACGACGCCACGCTGGCCCGCACCACCGACGTCGGACGGGTCTTCCCCACCCGCGCACTGGCGCCGGTCGGCTCGTTCACCCTCGCCGAGCTGCGCCGTCTCGACGCCGGGTCGTGGTTCTCCCCCGCCTTCGCCGGCGAGCGCATCCCGACCCTCGGGGAGTTCGCCGACCGGCTCCGCGGCCGCGCGGACCTGCTGGTCGAGCTGAAGGACCCGGCGCGCTACCCGGGGGTGGAGAAGGAGGTCGCCTACGAGCTCGACGGCCCGCGTCCCGGGGTCGTCGTGCAGTCCTTCGACCACGACGTGATGCGCAGCTTCGTCGAGGCCGCCCCGGGCGTCCCGGCCGGCTGGCTGTTCGGCGGGCGCCCGACCGCGGCGCAGCTCGACGACGCCGCCGCGCACGGGGTCACCCAGATCAACCCGTCGTTCCGGATCGTCGACGCCGCACTGGTCGCCGAGGTCCGGGCACGCGGGATGCAGACCGGGGTCTACACGGTCAACGACCCCGACGACATGCGCCGGATCGCGGCCACCGGGGTGGACCGGATCATCACCGACCGGCCCGCGGTGCTGCGGACGGTCCTCGCCGGCTGACCCGATCCGGGTCGCCGGCGGCACGGGGTGGAGCGGTCGGAACTGTCGGGGCACCGCGCGACAGTGGCGGCATGGTGCACCTGGACCCCACCGATGAGGACCATGCGTACTTCCTCGGCCTCTTCCAGACCGACGGTCACCTCCGCGCCGCTGACCGGAACCGGGGAGCGGCGACCATCGAGCTGGGTGTGCGGGACATCGCGGTGCTCGACGCCTTCGTCGGCCTGTTCGCCCCCGGTCTCCGCAGCACCGTGACGACCCGCGTCCGGCGCACCAACTTCGCCGAACGCCACGAGAGCGCCACCTGGAAGACCCATGCGTGGAGCTTCCGGACGGAGCTGCAGGCGCTCGGTCTTCCAGCAGGACGCAAGTCCGGGTCGGTCGCGCCTCCGGCGGGACCCGTGCATGTCCGGGGCTATCTGAGAGGTCTGGTGGACGGAGACGGCAGCGTCGGCTTCACGGCCAGGGGCTACCCGTTCGTCGGATTCACCACGGCGAGTCCCGCGCTGCACGCGTACTTCTGCGCGCAGGTGCTCGACGTGACCGGAGTCGTCCGGCGGTCGCTCGCCAACGCGCGGGACGGCGTGTTCAACACCGTCGTCATGAACGAGCCCGCCGCCGCGCTCGCGGAGTTCCTGTACCCGCCGGGCTGCCTGGCCCTGCCCCGCAAACTCGCGGCGGCGGGGACCGTCGCGCGATGGCGCCGCCCCGAGGGGATGCGCGCGCGGAGTTCGCCTCGTCGCTGGACCGCTGCGGAGGACCGGCTCGTCGCGCGTCTTCCGCCTGCCGAAGCCGCCGCCGAACTGGGCCGGACCGTCGCGTCGGTGTCGATGCGACGGTGGCGGCTGTCCAGGACCGGCCTCGGGGACGCGGCCGACCCACCGCCGACATCCACCTCACACCCCTCGCCCTAGACTTCTCCTCGCGGCGCGGGCACCTTCCCGGCCGGTGAGCGGAGGATCGGGGATGACGGCTGTTCGGCGGCCAGGACTGCTCGTCCCGGCGGCACTGGCCCTGCTCCTGGTGGCGGGCTGCGGCAGCTCGCTGGCGACCCAGCCGGGTTCGTCGTCCGGCACGGTCACCACGACCCAGAACCGCCCCTCCAGCCCCTTCTGCGACGCCGTCGAGGCGAGCCGCACCGCCACCCAGCCGTTCAGCGGGGTGGGCATCGGCCGCTCGATCTCCGACGTCGGCGAGGTCACCGCGAACGTCCGGCAGGCGAACCAGCAGGTCACCTCACTCGCACCGCAGGAGATCCGCGCGGACTTCGAGCGGGTGGACCAGCTCGTCGAACGTCAGCTCGCCCTGCTGGAGGCCAACGGCGGGGACACCCTCGCCGTCGCGCGCGACCCGGGGATCGCGCAGGACCGGGCGGACCCGGAGTACCAGGCCGCGTCGCAGCGGATCCGGGACTACGTCCGGTCGACCTGCACCTGACCGTCGACGACGACCGGTGCGGTCCGCCGCCACCCCAGGTAGCGGTCGGCCTCGACCAGCAGGGCCCCGCCCAGCCACATCGCGACGACCGCGTCGTCGCCGAGGCCGAACACGGTCAGGAACGCCTCGGGCACCAGGTCGACCGGCGACACCAGGTAGGCCAGTGCCATCAGGAACAGCGCGACCCGGCCCTTGCCGAGGTGCGGGTAGGTGCCGCGCCAGGCGTCGCCGGCCATGGCGGGCAGCGCCCGGAACCGTTCGACGGGTCCGGGCTCGCCGGGGCGGCCGCGACGGGTGAGGGCACGGAAGAGCGTCGCGAACGCGGCCGTGCGGCCGGCGCGGCGACCTGCGGTGGCACTCGCTGCAGTCATGTCCGGTCCAACGCACGGCGCACCCCGGTCGTTCCCGGCGAAACGGCCACGTCACACCGGGGACGACCGGGGGCGGGGTCAGTGCGAGGCGAGGTAGATGTCGCGCAGCACCCCGGCCTCGGTGCTCATCTCGGCCAGCCGCTGCTTGACGACGTCACCGATGCTGATCATCCCGACGAGCCGTCCGTCGTCGACGACGGGCAGGTGGCGGTGACGCCAGCGGTTCATCAGACCCATGGCCTCGGCGAGCGAGTCCTCCGGCGAGCAGGTCACGACGTGGCGGGTCATGACGTCGGCGACGGTGAGGTCCAGCAGGGCCGCGCCGTCGGTGGCGAGCCGGCGCACGATGTCGCGTTCGGAGACGATGCCGTCGACGCGTTCGCGGCGGCCGTCGTCGGAGACGACGAGCGCGCCGATCGCCGGCGGGCCGGCGAGCCGGGTCGCGGCCTCGGCGATGGTGTTCCACGACAACACGGTGTGCACCGTGTCGCCCTTGATCCGCAGGATGTCCGACACCTTCATGGAACTCTCCCTTCGACGTCCCTATTGTTGCGCTTGCGCAGTAGTTGTGCAATGGCAAAGATTGATCGACGCAACGGTCAGCACGGAGTAAAGATCGCTGGTGAGGGAGGTGGACGGGGATGACCGACGCACACGGCCGAGATCGGGATCACCCGGACGGCGCGACGGTGGAGGCCGGTCTGGCGCTCGCGCGCGCGTTCACCGGCATGAGCGTGCGCGCGGTGGCGGCGGCCGGGGACGCCGTGACCGTGCCCCAGCTGCGGGTCCTCATGCTGATCGCGGACGCGGGGCGCACCAACGTCACCGCGGTCGGGCGTGAGCTCGACGTCCACCCGTCGAACGCCACCCGGGTGCTCGTGCGTCTCGGGCGGGCCGGCCTGGTCGAACGCCGGCCCGACCCGGACGACCGGCGGCACCTGCTCGTCGAGCTCACCCCGGCCGGACGGGAGCTGATCCGCGAGGTCGACGCCCACCGTCGCGCCGCGGTCGCCGACCTGCTGGGCCGGGTGCCGCCCGAGCGACGGGTGGGCGCGGCCGAGCTGC
Organism: Pseudonocardia sp. ICBG601; assembly: GCF_020496245.1. Lineage (NCBI taxonomy): Bacteria > Bacillati > Actinomycetota > Actinomycetes > Pseudonocardiales > Pseudonocardiaceae > Pseudonocardia > Pseudonocardia sp. ICBG601. Next base: position 267,538 of record NZ_JAHLJA010000152.1, read on the forward strand.
TGTCCGCGCTGGCCGACGCGGCGGGCCCGCCGACGCCCTAGGATCGGAGGGTGTGAGCGAGGACGCCCCGACCGACGTCGCATCCCTGCGGGCCGCCGTCGCGGCGGGGGCGCGCCCGCGGTTCGTCCCGTTCTGGGGCTCCGAGCCCGCGCCGGGCGACGTGCACGTGCTGAGCCAGTGGCATCCGTCGCCGTTCGTCGTCGACGGGGTCCGCTACGCCACCGCCGAGCACTGGATGATGGCGGCCAAGGCCCGCACCTTCGGCGACGACGACGCGCTCGCCCGCGTCCTGTCCGACGACGACCCGGACACCGCCAAGCGGGCCGGGCGCGAGGTCCGGGGCTTCGACTCGCAGGTGTGGGACGCGCGCCGGGTCGAGGTCGTCGTCGAGGGCAACCGGGCCAAGTTCCGCTCCGCCGAGCGGCTCACCGCAGCCCTGCTGGGCACCGGCGACGCGGTGCTCGTCGAGGCCTCCCCCGTCGACCGGATCTGGGGCATCGGCCTGGCCGCCGACGACCCCGACCTCGGCGCGCCGGACCGCTGGCCCGGGCAGAACCTGCTGGGCTTCGCCCTGATGCGGGTGCGCGCCGGGCTCGGGAGCCGCTGACCCCGACCGGCCCGGGTCAGACCGCCCCGGGGTACCGGTAGCGGCGCGGACGGCGGGCCCGTCGCACCACCAGCACCGCCCCCACCCCGGTCGCGACGGCGCCGCCGACGTAGGGCACGGCGGCCCGGGCGATCTCCCCCGCCCGTCCGACGAGCGCCGCGCGCCGTGCCGCGAGGCCCGCGCCGAGCCGGTCCAGGCTCGCCCGCAGCTCGCGCGCGGCGTCGACGACCTGGTCGTCGCGGCCGTCGGACCGCGCGGAGAGCCGGTCCCGCAGCTGCGCCGCGGAGACCTCGCTGAGGTCGACCTCCTCGGCCGTGTCCTCCGGTGCCTCGCCGGCCGGGCCGGCCCCTGCGTCGTGACGCCCCACGACTCCCCCTCACATCCGGCGGACCGCCCGCCGGCCCGCCGGGACAGTGAACCCGCCACGGGCCGCCCCGCGCACCCTCAGGACATTCTCAGAATATCGCCGTTGCAACGCGGAGCAGTCGCGATATATCGTGATGACACACGAGCCGATCGAAGAGGGAGGCTCACGACGAGAGGACCACGCGTCATGACCACGCGCGACATGTTCCGGAGCCCGTTCGGGCCCCGCACCCACCGACACCCCCGGGGCCACCGCGGCGCCGGGTTCCCCTGCGGCCCGGAGGAGGCAGCCATGCACGACACCCCCGACTTCCACGGCGACGACCGTGACGACCCCCGTGACGACGCCCGCGACGAGGGCGGACCCGGCCACCGCCGCGGTCGCGCCCACCGCCGCGGACACGGGCCCGGCGGGCGGGGCTTCGGTCCCGGCCGCGGCTTCGGCCCCGGCGGACCGTTCGGTCCCGGCGGCTTCGGCCCCGGTGGGTTCGGCCCCGGTGGCTTCGGCCCGGGCGGCGCCTTCGGCCCCGGCGGCTTCGGTCCCGGTGGGCCCCGCGGCCGGCGCGGCAAGCGTGCCCGCGGCGACGTGCGCACCGCGGTGCTCGCGGTCGTCGCCGACGGCCCGCGGCACGGCTACGAGATCATCCAGGAGATCACCGGCCGCTCCGGCGGGCAGTGGAAGCCGAGCCCCGGCTCGGTGTACCCGATGCTGTCCCAGCTGGAGGACGAGGGCCTGGTCCGGTCCGAGCAGACCGAGGGCCGCCGGGTCGTCCACCTGACCGAGGAGGGCACCCGGCACGTCGAGGAGCACCGCGCCGAGCTCGACGCGGTGTGGGCGCCCTTCGCCGAGGACGCCGAGGCCGCCGAGTCGGACCCGGCGACCGGCCTGGTCACCGAGCTCGGCCGGCTCGCCGCCGCCGCGCGGCAGGTCGCCGAGGCCGGCTCCGAGGCGCAGGTGGCGTCGGCGACCGAGGCGCTGACCGAGGCCCGGAAGGCGCTGTACCGGCTGCTCGCCGAGTGAGGCCCGCCGAACGAGCAGAAGCTCGGTGAGAGCACCCGGTTCTCGGTGAGGGCCGGATGTGGGCGACGGGGGCGGGACCGCGATGGTCCCGCCCCCGTCGTCGTCTACCGGGCCTGTCTCCGGCGCCGGTTGCGGCGCAGCGCCTCCCGCAGCGGCGGGACGACGGTGCCCTCGGCGGCCATCACCCGGCGGGCCTTGCGCCGCGCGAGGACGACCGCGACGGCGGTCAGCGCCCAGATCGGGAACTGCACGAGCCAGGCCAGCCGGAACGCCTCGGGGGTGTAGCCGCCCGACACGCTGAGCACGAGCCCGACCAGCAGTGTGGTGGTGAGCGAGGCGGTGAACCCGCCGACGTTGACGATCCCGACGGCGGTGCCGCGCCGGTGCGCGGGATTGAAGGTGCGGGCGTAGTCGAAACCGACGGCGGAGCAGGGCCCGTTCGCGGCGAGCACCACCACGAGCAGCACGAGCAGCCACAGCGGCGCGGGCGGCGGGACGAGCAGCACGACCGTCCACACGAGCGCGGTCGCGCCGATGACCGACAGCACGAGCCAGGAGCGGCGCAGCGGGTGGCGGGCGGTGAACTCGCCGAACACCGGGCCGACGACGGCGCCGGCGAGGACGAGCACGGTCAGCATCACCGAGGCGCCGGTGGGGGTCATCCCCTGCCCGGCGACGAGGTAGGGCACGCCCCACAGCAGCGCGAACACCAGGCCGGAGAACTGGGTGCCGGCGTGCGACCAGAGCCCGAGGCGGGTGCCCGGGTGCGCCCAGGCGCCCTTGAGGCCGTCGACGACCTCGCGGGGGCTGCTCGCCGGGGCCGGGGCGAGGCTGCCGGGCGGGCGGTCGCGGAACACGGCGAGCACCGCGACCGCGGCGACGACGCCGATCCCGGCGGCGGACAGGAACGCGGTCGTCCAGCCGTAGGCGTGCAGGACGGTGGCGAGCGGGATCGCGGAGAGCACCTGGCCGAACTGGCCCAGCAGCGCCGTGATCTGTGTCATCAGCGGCACCCGGCGCGGCGCGAACCAGGTGGACAGCACCGACAGCACCGAGATGAAGGTCAGGGCGTCGCCGACGCCGACGAGCACGCGGGCGGCGATGGCCAGCGGCAGCGAGGTGGCGAGTGCGACGAGCACCTGCGCCGCGGTCATGGTGACGGCGCCGGCGAGCACCATGGTGCGGGCGCCGAACCGGTCGAGCAGCAGCCCGACCGGCACCTGGAGGGCGGCGTAGACGAGCAGCTGCAGGACGAGGAACCCGGCGAGCACGGTCGGGGACGCACCGAACCGGTCCGCCGCCTCCAGCCCGGAGACGCCGAACGAGCTGCGTTGCAGCACCGCCACGACGTAGGCGAACAGACCGGCGGACCAGACGAGGTAAGCGCGACGTGACGTGTGCATGACGAACGACCATTCTGGTCCATCCCGGACGGGCGGGGTGTCCCGGCGGGGCCGCGTCACACGGGGTCGGTGGTCACACCGCGACCGGGCAGGCCGTGGGGGGCTCCGGATAGGGTCGCGGTGCACGCCACGACTCGGAGGACGCCGGTGCTCGATCCCGCTCAGCTGTACCAGGTCGACCCGGCCGCGCCGGCGCTCGACGAGCCGGTCCTGATCGTCGTGCTGGACGGTTTCGTCGACGCCGGCAACGCGGGTGCGCTCGCGGTCGGCGCGCTGACCGACGAACGCGAGGCGGTCCGGGTGGCCCGGTTCGACGTCGACCAGCTCGTGGACTACCGGTCGCGGCGCCCGCCGCTGCGGTTCGAGACCGACCGCTGGGCCGACTACGACCCGCCGGAGCTCGACGTCGTCGCGCTGACCGACACCGGGGACACGCAGTACCTGCTGCTCGCCGGCCCGGAGCCGGACATGCAGTGGGAGCGGTTCGTCGCCGCGGTCGGGCTGCTGGTCGAGCAGCTCGGGGTCCGGCTGGTGATCACGTTGCAGGGCATCCCGATGGCCGTGCCGCATACCCGTCCGATCGGGGTGACCGCGCACGGCACCCGCCCGGAGCTGGTGGAGGGCCACACCCCGTGGTTCGCGACCGCCGACGTCCCGGGCAGTGCCGCGGCGTTGCTGGAGTACCGCCTCGGGCAGGCCGGGCAGGACGTCGTGGGCTACGCCGTGCACGTGCCGCACTACCTGTCGCGCTCGGCGTACCCGCAGGCCGCGCGGGTGCTGCTGGACCACGCGGGGCTGTCGGCGGGGCTCTACCTGCCGACCGAGACGCTGACCCGCGCCGCCGAACAGGCCGAGTCCGAGATCGCCGAGCAGATGGCGGCGTCGGACGAGGTCGGGCAGGTCGTCTCGGCGCTGGAGGAGCAGTACGACCAGGTCGTCGCGGCCCGGGAGTCCGGTGACCTGCGGGACGGCCTGGAGGGCGGCGAGCTGCCCAGCGGCGACGAGCTGGCCGCGGAGTTCGAGCGGTTCCTCGCCGGCGGTGGCGACGACAAGCCGGGCGGGAAGTCCGGCGACGAGCCGCCGCACGAGCCGCCCGCTCCCCCGCTGCCGCCCGCGACCTGACCGGTCCTCCCCCGGCGGGTCAGCCACCGAGGGCGAGGGCGTGCTGCACCCGGCCCCGGCCGCCGGGTCCGTGCAGCACCGCCTCGACCCAGCAGCCGACCGGCCGGGCCGTGAGCCCGGCCGCGGTCGCGGCCAGCCAGGCGTCGTGGACGGCGAGGCCGGACCGGACGTGCTGGGCGACGGTGTCCGGGCCGGGGTCGACGTCCCCGGTGACGACGAGCAGCCCGCCGACGCCGGTGAGGTCGGGCAGGCCGCAGGCCCGCCGGGTCAGCGCGGCCGCGAGCGGGTGGCCCGCGTCGAGCAGGGGCGCGTGCTGTCCCGCGCCGAGCCGGGTCCGGGCGACCCGGTCGAGTCCGGGGTCGGCGACCGGCGGACGCAGGCTCGCGAACGGCGCCGAGCGGCGTGCGCGGAGCACGGCCGACGGGTGCGGGTCCGCGCTCGCACCGAGCGGGACGGCGCCGTCGGGGCCGGGTCCGGTCGTGAGCACGACGCGGGAGTGGTCGCCGTCGGGGACGAGGTGGGCCGTCCGGGGCCGTCGCAGCGTCGCCGCGGCGGCGAGGACGGCGGCGGCCGCGTGGCCGAGGTCGAGCAGCAGTACCGGCAGCGAGCGGGGGCCGTAGCGCCACGCGGTCCGCTCCGGGGTGAGGTGGAGGACGACGTCGTCGTGGTCGTCGTGGTCGTCGTGGTCCGGGTCGGGCGGGGCCGGGACGGCGCCGGGCCGGTCGCGGCTGCCGGGTCCGGTCGCGCCGGGCCGGGCGGGCCCGGCGTCGAGGGCGTGGGCGAGCGGGTCGTAGACGCGACCGCCGTCGTCACCGCCCGTGGTCGGGTCGTGGAGACGGCCGCCGACCCGGGCGTCGACCGGGTAGCGGCCGCCCGCCGAGGGCACCCGGCGCAGCCGCACCCCGCCGACCACCCGGTCCGGGTCGGCGGCCAGCGACAGCGCCAGCAGCGCGCCGGTCCCGGTGCCGTCGCGGGTCAGGGGCACCGGCCGGGTCGCCGTGGTCGCCTCGGCGGGGCGCGCGGTGTGGTCGGTGGGGCCCGGGTCGGCACCGGACCAGGCGAGCCGGAACGCCGCGGCGGTCCGGGGATCCACGGCGCCGCCGTCCCGCTGCGGGTCCGGCGCGGCCCGGCCCGGGGGCTGCACCGTCACAGGAACGGTGGTGGGCAGTGCACCAGCCCGTCGGGCCCGGTGGCCGGGTCGAGGTCGAGCCCGTGGGCGCGGGCGGTGTCGCGCCAGCGGGGCAGCCCCCAGTACCGGAACGCGGCGGGCGCGTTCGGCACGAGCCCGGTGGCGCAGGTGCGGACCACCCGCCACGGGGTCTCGGCGACGTCGGGCGTGGTGAGGTCGACACGGGCGATGCGGTGCCCGTCGGCGAGCAGCGCGGCGGTCAGCGACGCGAGGTCCCCGACCGGCCCGGCGCGCAGCGGGCCGCGGGTCGCGGGCGCGGTGAACCGGGGCAGGTGCTCCTCCCGGACGCGCGGGTCGAGCCACACCTGCACCTGGGCGCCGAGGTCGCGCACGGCGGCGTAGCGCTCGCCGGCGTCGTCGCGGTAGCGGCGGTCGGCGCGGTGGTCGAGGTAGAGGCCGCGGGCGAGGACACCGGCGTCGATCGAGGCGTACACCCAGCCGTCGGGGTCGAGCAGGCCGCGGGTGAACACCCAGGTGTGGACGGCCTCCAGCACCGCCTTGGTGGCGGCCTCGGCGGCGTCGAAGCGGGCGGCGCCGCCCCCGGCGACGATCCCGGTCTCCGGGTCGACGACGACGGCCCCGACCACGGCCGCCGGGTACTCGGTGGGCAGCTCGACGAGATGGACGTCGAACGCGGCCCCGGCCAGCGCGGCGTCGAGCCCGGGGACCGAGGCCCGGTCGATGCCGTGGGAGGGCAGGCCGAGGTGCCACCAGCGTTCCAGCGCGTCGCGTTCGACGAGCTCGAGCAGGCCGCGCCGGTGGGCGTCGGTGGCGCCGTCGCCGGTGGCGATGCCGGCGTAGTTGAGGTGGTGGAAGCGGGGTTCGTCGCGACGGGCCCCGCTGTGGTGGTTGAGCAGCGCCCAGGAGGCGGGCAGCCAGGCCGGCTCCCCGTCGGCCTCGACGCCGGCGATCCAGCGGATCGGCAGGTCCTCGGTGAAGCGCTGGTAGGGGCGGCCGTCCTGCCAGGGCGCGAGCAGCGGCAGCTCCTCGGGCCCCCAGCACCGGTGTCCCGCGGCGCGCAGCTCCGCGGCCGTGGTCAGCGGCAGGTCGCGCGGGACGCGGTTGCCGCAGTATCGCTCGACCGCCTCGCCGAGCGCGGCGGTGCGGGCGCCGTCGCGGTCGCCGAAGGTGGTGCCGAGGCTGACCCGGTCCGCGGGCCAGGCGCCGAGCCGGCGCGCGTCGGACACCTCCGCGGTGACGGCGGTGTAGGCGGCGGGCAGCCCCGGTACGGGGGCGACGTCGACGAGCCGGCGGACGATCCCGCTCAGCGGGTCGACCAGCGCCTCCACCGGCAGTGCGGGAACGGTCGGTGCCGTCACAGGGTGACCTCCTCGGGGATGGCGGCCGCGGCGACCTCGTCGCGGCCGGGTCGGACGTGCGGCAGGTCCAGGCGCAGCGCGTGCACGGTGCGGTGGTCGGCGCGCAGGTCGGTCGCGTGCGCCGGGTCCTGTCCGGTGTGCGGGTTGCGGGCGTGGGCGGGCCAGTGGTGCCCGGCGATCTCGACGCGCAGCCGGTCGCCCTCGTGCACGGCGGCGCCGACCGGCGGGGTGGTGACGACGACCTGCCGCGACGCCGGGCCGCGGTGCCGGTGCACGGCGGTGACGAGGTCGTGGCCGCGGAGTCCGACCCGGACGACCCAGTCGGCGTCCGGGGCGTCGGTGTCGCCGGTGACGGTGACGACCAGGGGCCCGGCGAGCGCCCCCGCCGGCAGCGGCGGGGTGTGGGCGACGACCCGGTCGGCGGGGTGTCCCGCGGCGGCCGTCTCGGTGGTCGCGGCGGTGGTCGCGCTGGTGGTCGCGGCTGTCATCCCGGTGCTGGTGTCGGTGCTCGCCGCAGTGCTCGCCGCAGTGCTCGCCGCAGTGCTCGCCGCGGGGGGCGTAGCGGCGGGAGCGGCGCCGTCGGTCGGCGCGAGAGCCGGCGTGGGTGCGCCAGGTGGGCGGGATCGGACGGGCCGCCCGGGGTCGGCGACGAACCCAGCGGGGAACCCGTCCGGCGGCGTCGCGTCGACCGTGAGCGTCGACCCGTCCCCGGCCCGCACCCAGCGCCCCGTCTCCCCCACCGCGACGAGTGCCCCGCGCCCCCGCGGCCGGCCCTGCACCGCGGCACGGGCCCAGGCGGCGTAGACCGTGCCGATCCGCCGTCCGGCCAGGACCGCGCCGGGCGCCGGGGCGTCGAGATCGTGCCCCCACGGCCCCAGGACCAGCCGTGACGGCCCGTCCCAGCGCCGGGCGAGCTCACCGGTGCGGGCGGCGAACGGGTCCGCGGTGCCCCCGACGGCGAGCAGCGGCATCGCGGCCCGCGCGATCCCGTCCCACAGCCACGGCGTCTCCGCGGGGGCGTCCCACAGCTCGGCCCACCCGTCGGGGGCCGGGGCCAGCGCCGCGGTGACCGGCAGCGTCGCGGCTGCCGACGGGGCGGCGGGACGCGCGTCCGCACCGTGCTCGGACCACCAGCCGATCCGGCAGGCCAGCCGGGCGGCGCCGCCGGGTTCGCGGGCGGTCTCGCCGGGCCCGAGCGCGGGGACCGCGGCGAGCACCCCGCACACCTCGGGGTCGGCGAGGGCACCGGCGACCGCACAGTGCGCCCCGTAGCTGGCGCCGGCGAGCACGACCCGCCCGTCACAGCCGGGGACCGCGCGCAGCGCGGCGAGTGCGGCGACGCCGTCGTCGGTCTCGTGGGCGTAGGGCCGGAACTCCCCCGTCGAGCCGCCTCGCCCCCGGACGTCGACGACCAGCGCGCCGAACCCGTGCGCGGCCCAGCCGCGGGCCTCGGGCAGCAGCCGCTCGCGGCCGTAGGGCGTGCGGATCAGCACCGCGGGCCAGGTCGCGGCGGCGGGGCGGACGAGGGTGGCGGCGAGCCGGACCCCGGCCGCGCCGGGCAGGTCGAGGTCGGTCACGGCGCGCTGTCGGGCACCGGCAGCAGCGCGTGGTCGGCGATCGCGGCGGTGTCGAGGTCGACCACCCGCAGACGTCGCCGGGCCGGCAGGGCGGCCGGGACCAGGTCACCGGTCGCCGGGGTGTCGTGGCCGGCGGCCCAGGCGCGCACGTCGGCGGCGAGCAGCGCGGCCAGCAGGGCGTGGTCGCCGGGACCGGTCGGGGCGACGGGCGCGGCGTCCCAGTAGGCGAGCAGGTGCGGGTGCCCGGACCCGGCCGCGGCGAGGCGGCGGGCGCGGACGTCGGTGTGCCCGGCGTCGCCGGGGTGCACGGCGGGCGGTTCGAGGATGCCGTGCCGTCCTTCGACGGCGAGCCGGAACCAGGCGGTCCCGCGCTCGGGCAACGAGTCGAGCGCGGTCCAGGCGGCCGGGGCGGGCCCGTCCGCGACGGCGCACACCGCATTCGTGTCCGTGTCCGTGTCGGCGGCGGCGAGGGAGTCGAGGTCCCCGCGCCGGACCCGCAGCCCCGGCCCGGCGAGCGCGGCGGCGACGGCGTCGGCCAACGCCCCCCGCCCGGCGACGGTCACGGTGGCGGTCCGCGGCGGCGGGGCCTCGTCCAGGTAACCGGCCGCGGCGAACGCGCCCCGCTCCGGGTCGAGCCCCGGCGGGGGCACCGGGTCGGCGCCGTCGAACCAGCGGGTGAGCGCCTCGACCGTGCCGCGGGGCAGGTCGACCCCGCGCAACCGGCCGGAGGCCTCCCGCAGCGCCGAGCCCCGCCCGGGGACCTCGAACACGCTCACGCCCGGTCGCAGTCGTTCCACTCGCACTCCCTGGTCCGTCGGTCGGTCACGGCAGACCGCGGGCCCGGCACCGTCGCCGGTGCCGGGCCCGCGGCGGGTGTCACTCCTGCTCGGCGGCCTGCTCGGTCGCGAACGGGTTCTCGACCAGGGCGTTGGAGTGGCTCGCGGAGTTGTGCGGCAGGGCGCGCTCGGCCTCGAGCTCGGTGAAGATGTCCTTCATCGTTTTCTCCTCCAGTGGGTGACATCGTCCGGTTCCGGACCACTCCATCGTGGCCATAAACGACATCGATTCTCAACAGTGGTGGATGTCTCGTTACCTGCTATTGGTGATGACTGTCGTTTCACACTATGGTTCGCGCAACCCCGACGGAAGGACCCCGTGAGCGAGACGGCCCCGACCGCCCCCGAGCACGAACGCACCGACCTGCGCCGCTATCTCGCCGCCCGGGTCGTCTCGGTCGCCGGTTCCCTGGTCGCCGCGGTCGCTCTGCCCGTGCTCGTCTACCGGCTGACCGGATCGCCCGCGTGGACGGCGGCGATCGCGACCGCGGAGGCACTGCCCTACCTGCTGTTCGGGCTGGTCGCGGGCGCGCTGGCCGACCGGGTCGACCGTAGGCGGCTGATGGTCGGCGTCGACCTGGCGTGCGGCGCGGTGCTGGCGGGGATCCCGCTCGCCTGGTGGGCGGGGGTGCTCACGCCGTGGCAGGTGCTCGGCACGGCGGTCGCGGTGCAGACCGGCTTCGTCTTCTTCGACGCCGCGAACTTCGGCGCCCTGCCCACGCTGGTCGGGCCGGACCGGATCACCGCGGCGTTCTCCACCCTCTACGGCGCGACGACCGTCGTCGAGCTGGTCGTGCCGCCGCTCGCCGGGCTGGCCGTCGCGACCCTGGCCCCGGCCGGGCTGCTGTCGGTCACCGCGCTCACCGCGGTCGCGTCGGCGCTGCTGATCCGGTCGGTCGCCGGGCGCCTGTCCCCCGGGCCCGGAACCCGCGCGCCGACCCGGATGCTCGCCGACGTGCGCGAGGGCCTGGCGCTGCTCCTGGGCAACCCGGTGGTCCGCACGCTGACGCTGGTCGGCACCACCCAGGCCGTCGCGGGCGGCGCCTGGCTCGCGATGACCGTGCCGTGGGCGGACCGGGTGCTCGGCATCCGCGCCGACGGCGACGCCCGGCTCGGTCTCCTGTTCGCCTGTTGGGGTGTGGGCGGGCTGGCCGCGGCCCGGCTGGTCCCGCGGCTGTCGGCGCGCTGGGGCGGGGCCCGGCTCGCACTGGCCGGGCTCCCGGTCTCGCTGGCCTGCGCGGTCGCGGTGGTGTCGGCGACGCACTGGGTCCCCGCACTCCTCGCCGCGACGGCATTCGGGGCGGCGTACTCGACGGTCGTACTCAACGCCGTCACCTACCGGCTGCAGGTCACCCCCGAGCACGCCCGCGCCCGGGTCTCGACGACCGCGCGGATGCTGTCCTGGGGCCTCGGCACCCCCGCCGGGGCGGCCCTGGCCGGCGTCGTGGCGACGACACCGGCGGGCCCACGCGGCGGTCTGGCGGCCGGGGCCGCGGTGCTGGCCGTCGGGGTCGCGCTGGCGTGGCTCACCCCGCCCCTGCGCCGGGCCGCCCGCGGGTAGGGCCCGTCGCGGGTCCCGCGCGATCGTCGGCCGGCCGCCGGCGGTGACGACACGGTGGCCGGAACCACGACAACGCGACGCCCGGCGACGCGGGCGCCGCGGCCGGGGTCGGACGCAGTTGCCGGGGTCGGCGCGCCGACTCCGGACCAGGGCGCCGACGCCGGGCTCAGGCGCTGACGCTGCGGGCCGGGTCGGCGTCGAGGTAGCTGCAGGTCAGCCGTCCCTCGTGGGTCGAGACGACCCCACGCACCCCGAACACCTCGGCCAGCAGCCGCTCGTCGACGACGTCGCCGGGGGCCCCGTCGGCGTGCACCCGCCCGTCGCGCAGCGCGACGATCCGGTCCGCGCACCGCGCGGCCTGGGCGAGATCGTGCAGCACCGCGACGACGGTCAGGCCGCGCTGCCCCTGCAGCTCCCGGACCAGGTCGAGCACCTCCAGCTGGTGACGGACGTCGAGGTAGGTGGTGGGCTCGTCGAGCAGCAGCACCGGGGCGTTCTGGGCCAGGGCGAGCGCGATCCGCACCCGCTGGCGTTCCCCGCCCGACAGCAGCTCGACCGGGGTGTCGGCCCACGCCTCGGTGCCGGTGGCCGCCAGTGCGTCGGAGACCGCCGCGTCGGCGCCGCCACCGAGCATGCCCAGCGGCCCGCGGACGGCGTAGCGGCCCTGCGCGACGAGCGCCCGCACCGTCACCCCGCCCAGCGGCGGCAGGGCCTGCGGCAGCACCGCGACCCGCTTCGCGACCTCCCGGCGCGGGGTCCCGGCCAGCGGCCGGTCGGCCAGGTGCACGGCGCCCGCGTCGGGCCGGTGCAGCCCGGCGAGCACCCGCAGCAGCGTGGTCTTCCCGCAGCCGTTGCGCCCCACCAGCGACAGCCACTGCCCGCGGGCGACCGCCAGGTCGACGCCGTCGAGCACGGTGCGCCCGTCGAAGCGCACCGTCACCCCCTCGGCCCTGAGCACCGTCACAGCGCACCTCCCACCGTCGTGCGGGACCGTCGGCGGACGATCCCGATGAGCACCACCGCGCCGGCGACCGCCGTCACCGCTCCCGCGGGCACCCCGATCGGCCGGTCACCGGCCGGGGCGAGCGCCGTCAGCAGCTGGGCGACGACGTCGGCCGCGACGACCGTCCCCGCCCCGGCCGCCGCGGCCGCGGGCACGAGCAGCCGCGGGTCGGCCGCGCCCCGCACCCCGAGCACCGCACGGGCCAGGTGCGGCGCGAGCAGCCCGACGAACGCGAGCGCCCCGACCGCCGCGACCGCCCCGCCGGTGGCGAGCACGGCCAGCAGCACCGCGGCCGAGCGCCACCCGGACACGGCGAGGCCGACGCCGCGGGCGTGGTCGTCGTCGACGCCGAGGACGGCGAGCACCGGGCCGAGCAGCACCGCGAGGACCACCGCGGTGAGCGCGACCGGCCAGAGCGCGGCCCAGTGCTCCCAGCCACGCCCGTTGAGCGAGCCGACCAGCCACCGGACCATCGACCCGGCCAGTTGCGGGCGGGCGGTGAGCAGCAGCAACGTCGTCCCGCCGAGCACCGCCGACACCAGCACCCCGACGACGGCGAGCCGCAGCGGGTCCGCGGTGCCCGGCCCCGCGGCCCGGCCGGCGAGCAGCCACAGCACCCCGCCGCCGAGCGTCCCGCCGAGCAGGGCCACGGCGAGCACGCCGAGCGGGGTGCCGACGGGCCCGCCGAGCACGGTCCCCAGCACCGCGCCGAGCACCGCACCGGAGCCGACGCCGGTCACCTCCGGGGAGGCGAGCGGGTTGCGCAGCACCGCCTGCAGCACCGTCCCGGCGACGCCGAGGCAGGCACCGGCCGCGAGCCCGACCAGCACCCGCGGCGCCCGCAGCTCCCGGACGAGGTCGGTGGACAGCGGGTCCGCGACCCCGGCGAGCGCCGCGAGCGCGGTGCCGGGCCCGACGGCGGTGCCGACCAGGAGCCCGGCCAGGGCGGCGACCGCCACGCACAGTCCGAGCAGCCCGAACCGGGCCGCGAGCGTCGCGCCCCGGCCCACCGAGCGGTTCACCGGTCCACCGCCGCGGCGGTACGGTCGGTGCGGGCGGGACCGGCCGTGCGGGCGGCCCGCGGGCGTCGCCACACCAGCAGCAGCCCGCCCGCGACGATCGCGACCCCGGCGGTGAAGCCGCCGACCGGCAGCTCCACCGGGTACAGCACGGTGCGGGCCAGCAGGTCCGCGACGACGACCACGGCCGCGCCCGCCCCGGCGCAGGCCGCGGCGCGGGGCAGCGGCCGGGCCGCGGGGAGCAGCACCCGCACCAGCTGCGGGGCGAGGAAACCGACCCAGGCGACCGGCCCGGCCGGACCGACGACGGCGGCGACGAGCAGGCAGGCCACGCCCAGCACCGCCGCCCGGGCCGCGCCGGTGCGCAGGCCCAGCGCGGAGGCGGCGTCGTCGCCGAGACGCAGCGGCCCCAGCAGCGGCAGCACCGCGATCCCCGCGACGAACGCGACCGCCAGCGCGGGCAGCACCGGCGTCACCGTCGCCCACGTCGTGCCGGTCAGCGAGCCCAGCAGGTAGCGCACCAGCACCCCCTGCTCCGACGACCCGGTCATCGCGACCGCCGCGAGCAGCAGCGCCTGCAGCGCCGCGCCCACCCCGGCCCCGATCAGCAGGACCGCGGCCGGTCCGACGGCGCCGCGGACGGCGAGCAGGGTGAGCGCTCCCCCGGTCACCGCACCGACCACGGCGGGCAGTAGCGGCGCGAACGGGACCGCGGCCCCGGTGACGATCGTGACCGCCACCGCGGCCGCCGCGCCGGAGGACACCCCGAGCAGCTCGGGGACGGCGAGCGGGTTGCGCAGGCCGTCCTGCAGCAGCAGCCCGGCCAGCCCGAGCGCGGCACCGGTGAGCACGCCGAGCAGCAGCCGCGGCACCCGCAGCTCGGTGACGACGACGTGCTCGATCCCGCCCGCCGCGCCCAGCACGGCGGGCAGCCGGTGCGGGGCGACGGCCGGGGTGCCGGTCCCGAGGACCAGCGCGGCGAGCAGCACCGCCCCGAGCGCGACGGCGAGCAGCAGCAGGGCCCGTCTCACCGGCCGGGGACCGCCGCGAGCGACTGGGTGACGATCGCGCCCAGGCTGCGCGTGCCGCGGCCGCTGCCCCACAGCCGGGGGTCCATCTCGTGCACCTGCCGCGCCGCCACGGCCGGGACCTGCTGCCAGACCGGGTTGTCGGCGAGCTGGTCGGTGAGGGTGCGGTCGGCGGAGGAGAACAGCAGCGAGTAGGCGAACACCACGTCCGGCCCCCGGGCGAGGATCTCCTCGACGCTGTAGGTGCTGGCGGTCTCGACGTCGGCGCCGCGCGGGACGAACGGGTAGTCGTAGAGCGTCGCGAGCAGGTCGCCGTTGACGGTGTCGGTGGTGTCAACGCCGATGGTGTCGGCGCTGCCGTACATCAGCAGCACCTTCCGGTCGGCCCGGCCGGTGGCGCGGGCCTGCTCGACGCCGTCGGCGAGGGTGGTGCGGAAGCGCTGCTCCGCGGCGGTGGCCTCGCCGGTGCGTCCGGTCAGCGACCCGAGCGCACGCAGGTACCCGACGGACTCCTCCCAGGTGGTGGGCTGGACCAGCCAGAGCGGGGCGAAGCGTTCGACGGCCGCACGCAGCGGCTCGTGCACCCCGCCGAGGCCGATCACGAGGTCGGGGCGCAGCGCGGCGATGGACTCGACGTCCTCGCTGCCGAAGCTGCCGGCGACGGTCGGGACCTGCGCGGCGCGGTCGCCGAGCAGCACGGGGTTCTTCAGCAGGGCCGGGGTGGAGGTGCCGGCCGGGGTGAGCCCCAGCTCGACGACCATGTCGTCGCACAGGCCGGTCAGGCAGACGATCCGCGTCGGCGGGGCCGGCACGGTGACGGCGGTGCCGCGCGGGTCGGTGACCGAGAGCGCCGGCTCCAGCGGCGCGACGTCGCGGCTGACGGCGGGCCGCTCGGCGGCCGCCTCCGGCGCGGCCGTCCCGCCGCACCCGGCGAGCAGCAGCGCGACCACCGCGACCGGCAGCAGCGCGGCGATCCGGGAGGCACGGGCCGGCCGGGCGGTGGACCGGGCGGCAGCAACGGCGCGAGCAGGTGCGGCGGACCGGGCGGCGGCACCGGCGGACAGGGGGCGGGCGCTCATCGCGCACCGGCCAGGTCGCGTCCGGCCCGCAGGTCGCGCAGCGCGGCGGCGTCGCGGCGCAGCGAGGCGGCGGTGTCGCCGGGGACGAACTCCAGCAGCACCTCGGTGTCGGTGCCGTCGTCGCGGGACTGCGCGGTGAGCTCGGCGAGCACCGGGGCCCACAGATCGGCGCGGTCGGCGAGCGGCAGCCGCTCGGTCCAGCCGTCGGCCCCCCAGGAGAACGCGTGCACGGTGGCCGGGCGCAGCGCACGGACCTCGACCAGGCAGGCGTCGGTGTCGGGCAGCTCGCGGGGCTGCCAGTGGGTGACCAGGGCCGGGTGGCCGACCTCGGCGCGCAGCCTCAGCGCGGTGTCGAGGCCGTCGGTGAGGGACTCGACGTGGTGCTCGACGAGCAGCCCCATCCCCCGCTCGGCGACGGCGTCGGCGCAGCGCCGCAGCGCGTCCACGGTGGCGGCGCGCGCGGCGGGCGACACGTCGTCCGAGGCCGACGTCCCCGCCCAGACCCGCACCCGCGGGGCGCCGAGCTCGGCCGCCGTCGCGACGACGGCGTCGAACTCGCCGGGGTCGGACGCGCCGGCCTTGTGGTAGCTGCCGTAGGTCCCGATCCGCAGCCCGGCACCCGCGCACGCACCGCGGGCCGCCGACGCCGCCGCCCGGTCACCGGGGCGGACGTGCCGGTCCCCGGCCCACTCGACGACCTCGGAGCCGGCGTCGACCGCCAGGCGCACGACGTCCGGAACGGATCTCTCACGGAAGGTGACCGACGCCAACCCCAGAAGCAGCATGGTCTGTAACCGTAGTCATTATCGTTTGTGTGATCCAGCGACGTACGTCACCCGGTGTCCGGTTCCGCCTAGAGCAGGTCGAGCCCGGCCGCCACGACCGTGTCCGCGTCGAGCCCGTGGTGGGCGTAGACCGAGGCGAGGTCGCCGGACTGCCCGAAGCGGTGCACGCCCAGGTGCGTCGCCGGGACCCGGTTGACCCCGGCGAGGAACGCGAGGGTGTGCGGGTGCCCGTCGAGCAGGGTGACCAGCGGCGCGGCCCGGCGCGCGGGGAACGCCGACTCCAGGATCCACGGCTCGGCCTGCGGACGGGCGGGGCGTCCGGCGCGGGCCTGCAGGGCGTCGAACAGCAGCCCCGGGCTGGTCACCACGACGACGTCGACATCGTGGCCGAGCTCGGCGAGCCGGTCCGCCGCGGCGAGTGCCTCGGTCGTCGGCGCCCCGGCGACCGCGATGGTCAGCGCGGGCGTGCCCGCGGCGCGACGCAGCGGGTAGGCCCCGGCGACCACCTGGCGCCGGCGCCGCTCGCGCGCGGCCGGATCGGCCGGGACCGCCGCGAGGGTCTGGTCCACCGGCCTCGTCGACAGGCGCAGGTAGGCGCTGGTGCCGTCCGGGCGGCCGAGCCGGGCGAGCGAGGCGAGCAGCGTCCACTCGGTGTCGATGGCGAACGCCGGCTCGTAGGTGACGCAGCCGGGCTGCTCCAGCCCGACCGACGGCGTCGTCACCGACTGGTGGGCACCGCCCTCGGGGGCCAGCGACACCCCGGAGGGCGTGCCGACGAGGATCGACTGGCCGCCCGCGTAGATGCCGAACGACCACGGCTCCAGCGCGCGCTCGACGAACGGGTCGTAGAGCACCCCGATCGGCAGCACCGGACGGCCCCAGCGCGACCAGGTCGCCCCCAGCTCCCCCAGCGCCCCGACCAGGTTCCCCTCGGCGATGCCCAGCTCCAGGTGCTGGCCGGTGGGCCGCTCGCGCCAGTGCAGGATCGTCTCGGGGTCGTCGTCGAACCAGTCCTTGCGCTCCGCGGTGGACCAGACGCCGACCTTGTTCACCCAGCCGCCCAGGTTCGTCGACGACGACACGTCCGGGCAGAGCGTGACCACCCGGCCGGCCGCCTCGGGGGCCTCGCGGGTGAGGTCGAGCAGGGCCCGGCCGAGCGCGGCCTGGGTGGTGGCGCGCCCGGTCGGGGTGCGCCCGATGTCGGTCGGCAGCGGCGGGACCGGCTGGTCGTCGACCGGGTCGCGGTGCAGCCGCTGCGCCGCGCCGGCCACCACCTCGCCCGCCGGGGACTCCGGGTCGAAGCGCCGCCAGGGGTCGTCGGGGTCGGCGCCGACGGCGTCGGCCAGCTCGCGGACCTGGTCGGCGCTCAGGATCGAGCCGTGGTTCTGCGGGTGGCCCGCGGTCGCGAGGCCGTGGCCCTTGACGGTGTAGGCGAGGATCACCGTGGGCCGGGTGTCGTCGATCGCGGAGAACGCGTCGCGCAGCGCGGCGGTGTCGTGCCCGCCGAGGTTGCGCACCGCGGCGAGCAGGGTGTCGTCGTCGAGGCCGGCGACGAGCTCCTCCAGGTCGGCGTGCCCGTCGGGGAGCCGGGTGCGGACCTCGTCGGCGTCGCAGCGCAGCAGCCGCTGGTACTCCGCGTTCTGCATGGTGTCGATCCGGGCGCGCAGCGCGTCGCCGCCGGGGCGGTCGAACAGCTCGTGCAGCAGCCTGCCGTACTTGACGGTGAGGACCTGCCAGCCGGCCGCGGAGAACATGCCCTCGATCCGCGGCGCGCCGATCGCGGGGACGACCCGGTCCAGGGACTGCCGGTTCAGGTCGACGATCCACACGACCTCGCCCAGCTCACCGACCATCGGGTCGAGGATGGCCTCCCAGACGGCGCCCTCGTCGAGCTCGGCGTCGCCGACCAGGGAGTACTGCCTGCCCTGTCCGGCGCCCCCGAAGTGGGTGTCGACGTAGCGGCGGGCCAGCGCACCCCAGATCGGGGCGGTCGCGCCGATCCCCACCGAGCCGGTCGAGTAGTCGACCGGGTCGGGGTCCTTGGACCGCGACGGGTAGGACTGCAGCCCGCCGAAGGCGCGCAACGTGCCCAGGTAGCGCTCGTCGAGCTCGCCGAGCAGGTAGTTGATCGCGTGCAGCACCGGCGAGGCGTGCGGCTTGACCGAGACCCGGTCCCCGGCCCGCAGGTGCTCGAACCACAGCGAGGTCATGATCGTGGTCATCGACGCCGACGACGCCTGGTGCCCACCCACCTTCAGCCCGCTGGGGTCACCGCGCCGGTTGGCCGCGTCGACGATCGCGGTGGACAGCCACAGCACCCGCTTCTCGATCTCGACGAGCGTGTCCGTCGTCACCGTCTGCGTGCCCATCGCCCACCACTCCAGCCTCGTCGCTCATGCAGCCTGCCCAGCCAGCCCACCACCACACCGACGAGTGCACAACCACAGCCCACACGACTGAGCAGAGTGCACGCGACGGGCCGGGCGGGACGCGCGCCGGGGCGGCATAATGCGCACCCGCGGACACGAGGAGGGGCACCACGTGACGGGAACGACCGGCGATGGGCGGGCCGCGCTCGACGGCCACGACGCCCGGCTGCTGCTGGCCCTGGCGCAGGACCCGCGCGCGACGGTGCTCGCCCTCGCCGAACGGGTCGGCCTGTCCCGCAACACCGTGCAGGCCCGGCTGGCCAAGCTGGACCGGCTCGGCGCGCTGGACACCTTCGAGCGCCGGGTCGACCCGGCGGCGCTCGGCTACCCGCTGACCGCGTTCGTGAGGGTGCGGGTGGTGCAGCGCGAGCTCGCCGCCGTCGCCGACGCACTGGACCGGGTACCGGAGGTGCTGGAGGTGCACGGCGTCTCCGGCCCCGAGGACCTGCTGGTGCACCTGGTCGCCCGCGACGCCGACGACCTCTACCGGATCGCCGGGCACCTGCTCGCGATCGACGGGGTGGAGCGCACGTCCACATCGCTGGTCATGCGCTCGCTGGTCGGGTTCCGCACCGCCCCGCTGCTGCGCCGCCTGACCGACGGCGGCGCAGGCGCACCCGTCGTTCACCCGGCACCGCTAGCGTCACGCCGATGAGCGCCCCCGCCGCCCCCGGCTTCGACCCGGACTTCCTCGGCGTCGCGACGCCGATGCCGACGCTGCCCGGGACCGACACCGTGCTGCTCCCCTACACCCACTTCACGACGCTGCACCGGCCCGACCGGCGCCTGGCCGCGGCCACCGCCGTCGCGATCGACGGGGCGACCCTGCGGCAGCTCGAACGTTCCGACGACTGGCGCCTCGACGACCGGCTGCCCGCCGGGCAGCAGGCCGGCGCCGAGCTCTACGCCGACAACGACCTCGACCGCGGCCACCTGGTCCGCCGCCAGGACCCGGTGTGGGGCGGGGCCGCCGAGGCTGCGACGGCGGAGTCCGACACGTTCCACTACACCAACGCCGCCCCGCAGGCCGCCGCGTTCAACCAGGACAAGGAGACCTGGGGCGGGCTGGAGGACTACCTGCTCGACAACGCGGGCGACAACGACCGGCGGCTCGTGGTGTTCACCGGCCCGGTGCTGGCCGACGACGACCCGGAGTACCGCGGCGTACGCATCCCGCGGCTGTTCTGGAAGATCGGCGCCTTCGTCACCGGCGGCGCGCTCGGCACCACCGCCTACCTGCTGGACCAGACCCCCCAGCTCGGCGACCTCGCCGAGCCGCCGGCCGGGGACCCGCCACCGCTGGGCCCGTACCGCACCTTCCAGGTGCCGGTGGCCCGGATCGGCGAGCTGACCGGGCTCGACCTGGGCCCGCTGACCGCCGCGGACCGGATGCCGGTACCCGAGCCGGTGCCCGCCGCGCTGTCCGAGCGGGCGGTCCGGCTGCGGTCGTTCGCCGACATCCGGGGGATCTAGTCTCGCCCCCGTGACCGAGCTGCTCCCCAGCACCCAGCGCACCCTGCTCGCCCGCGTCGCCCGCGCCCAGCGCGACGGCCGCGTCCCCTCGCTCGTCGCCGGCGTGGTCCGCGACGGCGCCCTGGCCTGGCACGCCGGCCGCGGGGACCTGCCCGACGGCGCCGGCCCGGACGACGTCCAGTACCGGATCGGCTCCATCTCCAAGACCGTCTGCGCGGTCACCGTCCTGCGGCTGCGCGACGAGGGACTGCTCGACCTCGACGACCCGCTGGACCGGCACCTCCCCGGCACCCCGCTCGGCGACCGCACCCTGGGCCAGCTGCTGTCCCACCTCGCGGGGGCCGGCTCCGAGAGCCCCGGCCAGTGGTGGGAGCGCACCCCCGGCGGCACGCTGGAGGAGCTGGGCCTCGGCGACGCCGACCGGGTGCTGCCCGCCGCGCGCCGCTTCCACTACTCCAACCTCGGGTTCGGGCTGCTCGGCGAGGTCGTCGCCCGCCTCCGCGGCCGCGCCTGGACCGACGTCGCCCGCGACGAGGTGCTGCTCCCGCTGGGCATGACCCGCACCTCCACCCGTCCGCAGCAGCCCGCCGCGGCGGGACGGGCGGTGCACCCGTGGGCCGACCTCGTGCTGGCCGAGCCCGAGCACGACGCCGGGGTGATGGCCGCCGCCGGGCAGCTGTGGTGCACCGCGGCGGACCTGGCCCGGCTCGGCGCGCTGCTGCTCGGCGACACCGGCGGGGTGCTCTCCCCGGCCACGGTCGAGGAGATGACCCTGCCCGCGGGCGTCGACCCGACCTCGCCGGTCTGGGCCGGCTACGGCCTGGGCGTGCAGGTCCTGCGGTTCGAGCGGCCCGAGGGCGGCGGCACCACGACGCTGGTCGGGCACGGCGGCTCCATGCCCGGCTTCCTCGCCGGGCTCTGGGTGGACCGCGAGGAGGGCGCCGGCGCGCTGGCGATGGGCAACACCACCTCCGGGATGGACAGCGGGCTGGCCGCCGGGCTGCTGAACGACCTGCGCGTCGCCGAGCCCCGCATCGTCGCGCCGTGGACCCCGCAGCCCTGCCCGGTCGACCCCGAGCTGCTCGGACCGTGGTTCTGGGGCCCCTCCCCCTACGCGCTGCGCTCGGTCGGCGGCGGGCTGCTGCATCTCGGCGGTCTCGGGCGCCCCGGACGCGCGTCGCGGTTCCGGCCCGGCCCGGACAGCACCTGGGTCGGCCTGGACGGCTACTTCGCCGGGGAGACCCTGCGGATCGCCCGCGACCACCTGTGGCTGGCCACGTTCGTCTTCACCCGCACCCCCTACGACCCGGCCGCACCGGTCCCCGGCGGCGTCTCCGACGAGGGCTGGACCACCGCCTGACATCACGGTTCGGCTTGCACAGCGACACGGGACGGTCCAGTACCTACACTTTCGGCACACAAACGACTTGTGCACCATTTCTGCACGAACGAGAGCGGAGGGGGGATACGCCCGGCATGCGGGCGTGACCACGTATGACACAGGCCCAATCACCACCGGACGGCCGTCCGGACACGACCGGGGACGACCGGCCCCGCACCGACTGGATCGTGTTCGGCGTCGGCGCCGCGCTCGCGCTGCTGTTCGTGCTGTGGGGGCTGCTCAGCGCCGACACCCTCGGCGCCACCGCCGAGGCGATGCTCGGCGGGCTGATGCGCGGCGGCGGCTGGGGCTTCATCCTCGCCGCGACCGCCTTCGTCGCCTTCGCGCTGTTCCTGGCCTTCAGCCGGTTCGGGCGCATCAAGCTCGGTGCCGACGACGAGGAGCCCGAGTTCCGCACGGTCTCCTGGATCGCGATGATGTTCTCCGCCGGTATGGGCATCGGGCTGATGTTCTTCGGCGTGAACGAGCCGCTGACCTTCTTCCAGTCGCCGCCGCCCGGCGCGGCCGAGCCCGGCACCATCGACGCGCTGCAGACCTCGATGGCGACCTCGCTGTTCCACTGGACGCTGCACCCGTGGGCGATCTACGCCGTCGTCGGCCTCGCCATCGCCTACTCCACGTTCCGCAAGGGCCGCCGCCAGCTCATCAGCCAGGCCTTCATCCCGCTGATCGGGCGCAAGGCCGCCGAGGGCTCCATCGGCCGGGGCATCGACATCCTCGCGATCTTCGCGACGCTGTTCGGCTCCGCGGCCTCGCTGGGGCTGGGCGCGTTCCAGATCGGCGGCGGCATGCAGACCGTCGGCTGGGTCGACGGCCAGGTGAGCCCCTGGGTGCTCGCCGCGATCATCATCGTGCTGACCGCCGCGTTCATCCTCTCCGCCGTCTCCGGTGTCGAGAAGGGCATCCAGTGGCTGTCCAACACCAACATGGTGCTGGCGGCGGTGCTGGCGTTCTTCGTGTTCGTCGTCGGCCCGACGGTGATCATCCTCGACCTGATCCCGACGTCGATCGGCGCGTACTTCTCCCAGTTCTTCGAGATGGTCGGGCGCACCGAGGCCGTCGGCGGCGAGCCGATGCTCGAGTGGCTCTCCGGCTGGACGATCTTCTACTGGGCGTGGTGGATCTCCTGGACGCCGTTCGTCGGCATGTTCCTGGCGCGGATCTCGCGCGGGCGCACCATCCGTGAGTTCGTCGGCGGCGTCATCCTCGCGCCGAGCCTGGTCTCGCTGGTCTGGTTCTGCATCTTCGGCGGCACCGCCATCACCCAGGCCCAGCAGGGCACGCAGTTCTCCGACGACTCCAACGTCCAGCTGTTCCAGATGCTGGCCGCCTACCCGTGGGCGACCTTCACCGGCCTGCTGGTCATGCTCCTGGTCGCGATCTTCTTCGTGTCCGGCGCGGACGCCGCGTCGATCGTCATGGGCACGCTGTCCCAGCGCGGCACCATCGAGCCCAGCAAGTGGGTCGTGGTCTTCTGGGGCTCGGTCATGGGTGCGGTCGCCGTGCTGATGCTCGTCACCGGCGGGGAGAACGCCCTGGACGGCATCCAGAACCTGACCATCCTGGTCGCGGCGCCGTTCGTCGTGATCATGGTGCTGCTGTGCTTCGCGCTGTTCAAGGACCTGCGTCGCGACAAGGTCGTGCTGCGGGACGAGAAGGGCGCGCAGGTGCTGGAGCAGGCGGTCGACTGGGCCACCGACAACCACGGCGAGAACTTCTACGTCAAGGTCGGCGCGTTCGACCCGGACGACGAGAACGCGCCCGCCGACGGCAACGGCAGCTCCGGCAACGGCCACGGTTCCGTCGCGGCCGGCGGGGCCGACGGACCGGACGGGCGGACCGGCGACGAGTCGACGCGGGCGACCGCCGAACGGCGCGACAGCCCGGTCGGCGGCGACTGACCACCTCTCGTCGCACACGACGGCGGCCGGACACCCTCCCGGGGTGTCCGGCCGTCGTCGTCCGTGGCAGGGTCGAGGGCTCACGGTCGCGGGGACGGCCGGACGATCGGACGGCCCGTGACCGACCGCCCACCGACGGTGAGCGGTCGGGAGTGACCCGGGCCGCCCGCGCTCGTTGGACCTCCTGCGACCACCCGGTGCACGTCCCCCGCGCGCACCGACGATCATCGGAAAGTGCTGCGCCGCAGCCGGAGCGGATGGGAGGGACCTGACACAGTGGGCCGGATGCGTCTCGTCTTCACCCCGGGGGACGACCAGGGGTACGCCGAGGCCCGCAGCCGCCTGCTGGAGCAGTTCTCCCTCTGGGCCCGCCGCCGTCGCGTCGAGGTCGACACCGCGCTCGTCGCCGCCGTGCTGGACTACAAGTACGCGCGCGACCGCAGGCTGGGCCGCTGGACGCGCTCGCACATCGCCGACGCGCTGGGCATGTGGTTCCCGCGCAAGGTGACCGTGCTCGAGCCCGACGACGTCGCCCCCGCCTTCCACGCACTCGTCGACTTCGTCGACGAGCACGACTGGTTCGACCCGCAGTCGCACCCGGCGGACGCGCTGCACCGTCAGGTCCTCGACTCCACCCCCGCCCTGCACGACGGCCTCGCCGACGAGCGCAACTACGACCTCGGCAAGTTCTGGGGCGTGCAGCTGCACCGCCACGGCGTCGACCCGGCCGACCCGGCCGCCGTGCAGCGGTTCCTCGACCGCGCCGGTGCCGGGCAGACCGACGTCGACCGGCACGCGCTCGCCGAGATCATGCGGCGCGAGGCGCAGCGGCCCACCCGCACCGAGTGGAACCCGGAGCTGCCGCCGGTGCCGATGCCCGGCGCCGCGGCGCTCGTCGACGCCGCGGAGCGCTCCGAGGCCCTCGAGCTGCTCCGCAAGCTGACCCTGTGGGTGCGGGCCGGGCGCCGGCTCACCTCCGACGGCCGCCTCGACCGCACCGACGCGCTCGACCTCGCCGCGCACCTGCAGCTCGACCACATCTACCGCGAGACCGCCCGCACCAGCGACGACCTGCCCGAGGTGTCGCTGCTGCTGCGCTGGGCCCGCTCGGCGCGCCTGGTCCGTGTGGTGCGCGGGCGGCTGCTGCCGGTCAAGAGCGCGGGACCGCTGCTGAACCGGCCGATCGAGCTGTGGCGCCGCGTGTTCGAGTCGGTCGGGCGCCTCGGCGACAGCCTGGGTGGGACCGACGTGTTCGGGGCGCCGTCGCTGTTCGGGATGTCGATGTCACAGGCGTTCCCGATGCTGTGGGTCGGGCTCTACGCCACCGGCGGCGGGCAGGTCCCGCTCGAGCACTTCCACCGCCAGGTCCGCGACGCCGTCAACGACGAGGCCGGCTGCGTGGTCGACGACCTCGCCGGCGACGTCGAGCAGCGGCTGTGGCGCCGCGACGTCACCGCCCTGCTGGACGCCTGCGAGCTGCTCGGCGCGATCGAGCTGACCGAGACCCTCGACGCCGACGAGCTCGACGAGCTGTCCCGGGTCGCGCACCGCGACGACCCGGACCCCACGGTCGTCGCGCTGACCCCGATGGGGCTGTGGGCGGTGCACGAGTACCTGACCGAGCAGGGCATGCACCTGCCCGCGCCGGGCGAGCTGGCCGACGAGGACGTCGAGTACGTGTGCGTGCGGATGAGCGGGGTGCGGGCCGACGTCGCCGAGGCCGAGCTCGCCGCGTGGGCGCTGGCCCGCCACCCCGGCGACGCCGTGCGCGAGCTGGACCGCTTCCTGCGCCGCTGCGAGGTCCCGGTGCACCGGGCCCTGGCGCTGCACGCGCTGACCGCGACCGGCCCGGCCGGGCGGGCGGTGGCCGCCCGCCACCGGTTGCACGTCGCCGAGCCCGTGGTGGTGCCGGCGCCGCACCGCCACGTCGGCCCCACCCCGGCGCCGCGCGCCGCGGCGGCGGCCGCCGAGACCACGGCGCCACTGCCGCGCACCGCGGTCCGGCACAACCTCGAGCCGGCCGGCTGACCCGGCTCAGGTCAGCAGCACGACCTTGCCGGTGACGGTGCGGTCGTCGATGCGGGACAGGGCGGTCGCGGCGTCGTCGAGGCCGAAGCTCTCGCTGATCAGCGGGTCGAGCGCGCCCGAGCGCAGGTGCGGGAGCAGCGCGTCCCACTCGGAGCGGATGAAGTCCGGGCGGCCCAGCGCGTAGGCACCCCAGCCGACCCCGCGGACGTCGACGTTGTTCAGCAGCAGCCGGTTCACCTTCACCGTCGGGATGTCACCCGCGGTGAACCCGACGACCATGAGCCGGCCGAGCGGGCCGAGGCAGCGCACCGAGTCGGTGAAGCGGTCACCGCCGACCGGGTCGACGACCATGTCGACGCCCGCACCGCCGGTGAGCTCCTTGACCGCGTCCTTGAACCCGTCGACGCCGACGGTGTGCGTCGCGCCCGCGCGCCGCGCGACCTCGGCCTTGGCCTCGGTGGAGGTGACGCCGATGACGGTGGCCCCCATCGCGGCGGCCAGCTGGATCACCGCGGTCCCGACGCCCCCGGCCGCGCCCTGGACGAGCACCGTCTCCCCCGCCCGCAGGCCACCACGGGTGTCGAGGGTGAAGTGCGCGGTCAGGTAGTTCATCGGCAGGCAGGCGCCCGCGGCGAACTCCACCTCGTCGGGCAGCGGGAAGACGTGCTGCTCGGGTGCGGAGACGGTCTCGGCGAACACCCCGGACATGGTGAACGCGACGACCCGGTCACCGGCGGCGAACCGGCTGTCCGGGCCCGCCTCGCGCACCGTGCCGGCGCACTCGGAGCCCAGGGTGAACGGCGGGTCCGGCTTGTACTGGTACATCCCCTTGGTCAGCAGGACGTCCGGGAAGTTCACCCCGGCCGCGGCGACGTCGATCAGGACCTCGCCGTCACCGCGGACCGGTGGCTCGACCTCCGCGACGCGGACCGCGGACGGCCCGTCCAGCTCGCTGACCTGCACTGCACGCACGTGTGCTCTCCCTCGTGGTCCGACGGCGGTGTCCGCCGGTCATCGAACCACGGGCGCGGATGGTCCACACGGGCCGCGGGGCGCGGCTACACGGGCTGGGCGTCGCCGTAGCGCGGGGTGCGCGGCTCGGTGAGTGCGTCGCACAGCTCGGAGAGCCGGTTGTCGATGCGGTCCTGCACCCGCTCGAGCGCGTCGAGCTCCAGCATGAGGTCCAGGGCGTCGCCGGTGGTGCCCCCGGAGAGGACGCGCTCCAGCTCGGCGCGGCGCTCGGCGGCGCGACGACGGCAGGCGTCGGCGGTGGCCTTGTGGGCGCGCAGCCGGGCACGGGCGGGGTCGGCGAGATCGCGGCCGCCGTTGACGGTGGCGACGCGCTCCTCCAGCAGGTGCGGGTTCACGGGGCCCTCCGATGCGTGGTGGTGGGAACGTCGGCTCGGCGGTGGCGTGACCGCCGCCACATCCCACGCTAGACGATCAGCGTGTGCCGCGCATCACATCGGTGTGACATCCGTGGGGAACCGGCCCCGGACGCGCGACGACCCCCGGTGCCGCGGGCACCGGGGGTCGTCGGGTGTCGGGTCGGGTCGGGTCGGGTCAGTCGCCGCGGCGCGGCTGCGGGATGAGCTCCGCCGGGCCGCGACGGCGCTGGGCGACGGCGTCGGTGGTCAGGTGGTAGTGCCCGCGGCGCGACCGCCGGCACAGGTAGGCCCGCTGCGGGCGTCCGCCGAGGGCCTCCAGCTCACGGGCGGCGCACTCGGCCGCGTCCCGGTCCGGGTAGATGACCTTGCCGTCGCTGCCGGTCGCGGAGGCGCCGAACCGCTCGCGGTCCTCGATCTCGCGCCGCCCGGGGAGGCAGACCTCCGGCCGGCCGGACCGCATCAGCCGCGCGTAGCGGGCCAGCACGCGGCCCCGCTCGCCGTCGACCACACCTCGTCCGGACGGCAGGTTCTCCACCGACCGCCGTGCCGCGGGGATCATCCCCGGGTGCACCGCCGGAACCCTGTCGAACTGCCCGTCCATGTCGCCTCCACGTCGCCGTCACTTGTGGATCGCTCGACTCATCCTGCCTCGTTACCGCCTGCGGCGGACTCGCTCGATCGTGTCATCTGTCACGCAGACACCGGCACATCCGCTCACTCAGTGTGACATCGCCTGCTGATCGGCGTGCCGGCGACGCCGTTCACCGCCGCGTCGGTCGTGTCATCACACCTGTGGGTACGGCCGTGTGCACCAGCCTGTGCGCCCGTCCGGACCGTCCTATCCTGGTTCCCCGGGAACGCGCGTGCCCCGGGTCGGGGGACGAAGATGGCGATCCAGCCCGAGACGGGTGTCGGGAACGGGGCGTCCGGCGGCCCGCGGTGGGACGAGGTGTTCACCCCGTCCGACCTGGCCGAGGGCGTGTTCGACGTGCGCTGGGACCTGCGTCCGCGGCTGCGCCGCTGGCTGGCCGACCAGGGGCTGGCCACCGCGTCGGGGCGCGAGACGCACCGTCCCGCGATCGACGCCTGGGCCCTGCTCGACGGCGGCGTGATCGCCGTGTCCGCGGTGAGCCTGCCCGGCATCCCGCCCGGCGCGGTGCCGCTGCCCGGACAGGAGCCCGCCGCCGGCACCACTCCCCCACGGAACTCCGCGCTGCTGCCCCCGGGCATGCGGCTGATCGGGCACCGCACGCTGCGCTTGGTCGTCGCCCGCCTCGGGCTGCCCGGTGGCGACGAGCCGCTGCCCGGGGAGCACCGCGACGTGCCCGGCCTGGTCGAGGACCTGTTCGACGCCCGGCGCCGCGACGCCGAGAGCGCCGAGCAGGCCGAGCTGCTCGCCACCTGCACCGACCGGACGTCGCTGCGCTGGGTGGTCACCGCACTGCGGCCCTGAGGCGACCGCCCGGGGTCAGGACGCCGCTCCCCTCCCGGTCGGGCTGCGGTACACCCCGATCTGCTCCATCAGACCGAGCAGGTCGTAGGTCGCGTTGAGGTAGCACGCCCGGCCGTCGCGGAAGTCGAACGTCTCCAGCCCGGCGAACGCGAACGGCCTGCCGGTTCCCGGGATCCCGGGCGGGGTGAGCGTGCCGCTGAAGTGGCCGGTCCCCCGCCAGCTGAACGACACCCGGGCGTCCTCCGTGGCGAACATCGGCGGCGCGGTGACCTCCCAGACCAGGTCCGGGTAGGCGCCGAGGACGTACCGGACGTAGTCGACCGCGCCCTGCTGCCCGCGCACGTCCCAACCGGTGTGGCGGGTCGTCGGGCTGTCGAGCCAGAAGTCCTCGGTGACGATGTCGCGGACCTGTTCGGGGTCGTGGCTGTTCCAGCCGTCGATCCAGCTGCGGTACCAGCGCACCGCGAAGTCGACCCCGACCGGGCCCGTGTCGGCGACGGGACGCCCCGCGGGCGTGGTGATGTCGTGCGGCATGGTCGTCTCCTGGTCTCGGTGGTGGGGGCCGTGCGGCGCGGACGGCCCTCCCGGCGTCGGGCGGCCGGGGGTCATCGGCGCCCCGTACCGCTCCGCAGTACGCCGGTCCGGCGCAGCAGCCCCATCAGGTCGTAGCTGGCGTGGAGCCGGTGGGCGCGACCGTCGCGGAAGTCGAAGACCTCCAGGCCGACGAAGTCGAACGGGAGCCCGGTGCCGGGGATCCCGGGCGGGGTGAGCGTTCCGGTGAAGTGCCCGGTCCCGCGCCAGGTGAACGCCGCGCGCGGGGTGTCGGGGGCGAGCAGGGGCGGCCCGGTGCGCTCCCAGGTCAGGTCCGGGTAGGCCGTGAGCACGTACCGCATGTAGTCGGCGGCCGCGTCGGGACCCCGGACGTCCCAGCCGGAGTTGCGCGTCGTCGGCGTCTCCAGCAGGAAGTCGTCGGTCACGAGCGGGCGGACCCGGTCCGGGTCGTGGCTGTTCCAGGCGTCGATCCAGGCCTGGTACCAGCGCAGCGCGGCGTCCGGATCCAGCCGGGTGGCGCCCGGGGACGGGGCGGTCGTCATCGCGTCTCCTCAAAAATCTAATGGTCGTCAGATTTTAAGCTAACATAGGAAACTTGCCCGGCAGACAGGAGCGGACGATGGTGTTCACCTTGCGCGGACTGGTCGAGGAACGACGGCGCGAGCGACCCGACGACGTGGTGGTCACCGAGGACGGGACCGACACGACCTGGCGCGAGCTCCACGACCGGTCGGTCCGGATCGCCGCCGCCCTGGTGCGCGACGGCGTCCCACCCGGCGGCCGGGTCGCCCACCTGGGGAAGAACTCGTCGGCGTGGTTCCCGTACCTGTTCGGCTGCGCGCTGGCCGGGGCCGTGGCGGCGCCGCTGAACTGGCGGCTCGCACCCCGTGAGCTGGCGGAGATCATCGACGACAGCGGCGCGGAGGTCGTGTTCGTCGACCCCGGGATGCACCGGACCGCCGACCTCGTCGAGGAGGCGCTCGGTCGCAGGCTGACCGTCGTGTTCCTCGGCGGGGACCACGACGGACGGCCGGGCCTGACGAGCTGGTGGGGCCCCGCGGAGGATCCCGCGGTCGAGCCGCCCGACGACGTCGCGCTCGAGCTCTGTACGAGCGGCACCACGGGACGCCCGAAGGGGGTCCTGTTCGCCGGCCGCACCAACCTCCGGGTCCTCATCCGGGACATCGCGCCACGCTGGGGACTCACCGACGGCGAGGTGAGCCTGCTGGCCATGCCGCTGTTCCACATGGGTGGCGTGGCCTGGGCACTGGCCGGCCTCGCCGCGGGGGCACGCGGCGTGGTCGTCCGGGACTTCGATGCGGCCGCGGTGCTCGACACGATGGAGCGCGAACGGGTCACGACCGCCTTCTGCGTCCCCACCATGCTCGCCTCCCTGGTCACCGAGGCCCGGTCCACCCCCCGGGACCTCGCGCTGCGGCGGATGACCTACTCCGGCGCCCCGATCAGCACGACGGCGCTGGTCGCGGGCATGCGGACCTTCGGATGCGACTTCGTCGGGATCTACGGCCTCACCGAGGCGACCGGCGCGTTCGCCCAGCTGCCACCGGAGGACCACGACCCGGAGGGCAGCCGCTCCCACCTGCTGCGGTCGGCGGGGAAGCCCTACCCGTGGGTCGAGGTCGCCGTGGTGTCCCCGACCGACGGGCACACCTGCACGGTCGGGGAGATCGGCGAGATCCTGACCCGGTCGGAGCAGAACACCGTCGGCTACCGCACGCGCGCCGGCGTCACCTCCGCGCTCGACGCGGACGGCTGGCTGCACACCGGGGACCTCGGCCACCTCGACGCCGACGGCCGGATCTTCCTGGTCGACCGGGCCAAGGACCTCGTCATCAGCGGCGGGGAGAACGTCTACCCCGCCGAGGTCGAGAACGAGCTCGCCGCACACCCCGACGTCGCCGAGGTCGCGGTCATCGGCGTCCCCGACCCGAGATGGGGCGAGACGGTGAAGGCGATCGTGGTCCCGCGGCCGGGGACCCGTCCCGATCCGGCCGCGCTGATCACCTTCGCCCGCACGAGGCTGGCCGCGTTCAAGTGCCCGACCAGCGTCGACGTGGTGGACCGGCTCCCGCGGACCGCGACCGGCAAGGTGATCAAGGGCGAGCTGCGGGAGCCGTACTGGCGTGGTCACGACCGGCTCGTCCACTGATCACGGGCCGGGGTGAGAATGGGGTCGTGCAGGCCGAGCTCCGTCGTCCGTCCAAGGGGGACCGGACCCGTCGCCGGCTGCTCGACGCGGCGGCGGCGCTGCTGGCCCGCGACGGACCGGCCGGGGTCAGCCTCAGCGGGATCGCCGAGGCCGCGGGCCTGCAGACCGGGAGCATCTACTTCCACTTCGGCTCGAAGGACGAGCTCATCGCGACGGTGCTCGAGGAGGGTCTGCGCGAGTCGCTCCGGCATCTCGACGACGCCCTGCAACCCCACCCGGCCGGCGACGCCGGGGCCCGGCTGTGGGCGGCCGTCCGCGCGCACCTCGACGCCCTGGTGGAGCTGAGCGACTACGCCGCCGTCGTGCTGACGATGCCCGAGCCCGACTCCGACGCGTCGGTCGCGACCTACCGCTCGCTGATGCAGCGCTACCGGAACCGGTGGACCGAGCTGGTCGAGGACGCACAACGGTCGGGCGCGGTCGCCGCCGGACCGGAGGCCCGGCTCGTGCGCGACCTGCTGTTCGGGGCGATGAACGCGGTCGCCGGCACCCGTCGGCGACCCGGGCGGACCCCGGCCGACTGCGCCGCCGCGGTCCGGGAGCTGCTGGCGGGCCCGCTCGGTCCGCCGCCGGGGGGATGACCGCGACGCCGGGACCGCGTGCGTCGGGATCCGGGTGCGGGCACGGTCGTTGCGGACCACCACCCGCGGCTGTGCCGTGGCCCCGCCCGGGCACGACGGCGGGGCGATCGCTGCCTGCCCTCGCCCGCAGAGCCGCTCGACGAGCTCGCTCCGGGACCGGCCGGTCTGCCTCCTCGGTGTGCACACGGAGCTGACGGCACCCGGCTGATCATCATTTGTGATGACCCCGCTCGTCGGACGATAACGATGTAACGGACGAAGCGCGACAGACCGTCCGGTGGAGCGAGTCGGCACGGCGTCGACGGCTCTCGCGGGAGGACGACGTGCGACGTGGAGTGCGGGTGACAGCGATGATGCTGGCCGCCTCGGTGATGACAGGGCTGCTGACCGGATGCGACAGTGCCCGGGCGACGGTGTCCCGAGTGGTCGACGGGGACACGATCGATGCCGTCGTCGACGGTCAGGAGCAGCGCATCCGTCTGCTGAACATCGACACTCCCGAGACGAAGGACCCGAACGCCGACGTCGAGTGCCTGGGGCCGGAGGCATCGGCGTTCCTCGCCTCGCTGCTCCCACCCGGAACCGAGATCGACGTCGTGACCGACGACGAGAAGCTCGACAGCTGGGGTCGTGTCCTCGCCGGTGTCGTGCTCGGCGACGGACGACTCGTGAACGCCGAGATGGCCCGGGCCGGTCTCGCTCTGCCGATGCAGGTCGGCGAGAACGACCGCTTCCTGCCCGACGTCGAGCAGGCCCATTCCGAGGCCGTCACCGCACGGCGCGGTCTGTTCGATCCGACCGTCGCGTGTACGGTCCCCGGCCAGGTCGACGCCGTGGAGACCGCGGCGGCGGGACTCGTATCGGGTGCCACCGCGACGACCCCCGAGGATGCCGACTCGGCGGCGATCGGTGCGGCAGCCGTCGTCGCGACTGCGATCGCTCTGCGGTCGAAACTGAACTCGAGCGTCCCCGGCGATGCACTGATCTGGCGGGCCGCGCACCTGGTCTCCGACCGTTCGCGCTGGGCGGCCCGGGTCGTCACCTCGGAGGCGAGAGCTCGGTCCACGGTCGACGGGGCCCGGGATCGTGCCCGGGTGCTGCGGACGCCTCCGGCGCCGCCGGCCGGCGGGAGCAGTATCCCGGCACCCCGTCCGAAGCCGACCTCCGGCGGTGGCGGTGCGGTCACGAGCCCGACGAGGAAGCCGGCGCCTGCCCCGAAGCCGAAGCCCGCGCCCGCGCCGAAGGCCGGCGGCGGTTCAGGCGGCAGCTCCGGCTCCGGCCCGGTCGGCTACACCGGCCCGCGGTGCTACGCCCCCGGCGGGAAGACCTGGAAGCCCTGCTGAACCGAGCAGTGGTGGCGTCGGACGATGCCCTCCGACGCCGCCGTGGCACCCTCCTGTCGTGACGACCTGGACCAGCGACGAGTGCGCCGCCCACTGGGGCGTGCAGGTGGGCACCTGGAACTCCTACGTCTCCCGCGGCCAGGCCCCGGCCCCGCTGCCCGACCCCGGCCCGGGCGGCCGCAAGGTCTGGGACGCCGACGCCGTCCGCGCGTTCTCCCGGCCCGGGGTGGGCCGCCGCCGGGGGTCCGCCGAGTCCGCGGCCGTGCTGGAGGAGCTGCGGGCGGCGGCGGACGCCCCGCGCGAGCGTCGCCGCGAGCTGCTGCGCGCCGGGCGCGAGGCCGGCTGCGAGGTCAGCGCGATGGCGGCGGCGCTCGGTGTCTCCCGGCACACCGCCTACGCCTGGTTGAAGGACTGACCCTCCGGCGGAGAGACTGCGCGGGCGTGCGCACCGCAACGGAGGGGGAAGGCGTGCTGGTCTCGACGGCCGTACGGACGGCGACGAAGCGGCTCATCCCGCTGCTCGCCCTGGCCTATCTGCTGAACTACATCGACCGGGTCAACGTCGGGTTCGCGTCGCTGACGATGAACGCCGACCTGGGCCTGTCCGCGGCCGCCTACGGCCTGGGCGCCGGGCTGTTCTTCATCGGGTACTTCTTCTTCGAGGTCCCGTCCAACGTGATCCTGCACCGGGTCGGCGCCCGGATCTGGATCGCCCGGATCATGGTGACCTGGGGCATCGTCGCGTCGTCGACGGCGTTCATCCAGGGCGAGGTCGGCTTCTACGTCGTGCGGGTGCTGCTCGGCATCGCCGAGGCCGGCTTCTTCCCCGGCATCATCCTGTACCTGACCTACTGGTTCCCGAGGGTCGAGCGGGCGCGGATCGTCGCGCTGTTCTTCCTGGCCGTGCCGCTGTCCTCGGTGGTCGGCGGGCCGCTGTCGACGTGGCTGATCTCGGTCGGCGACGGCGCCCTGGGCTTCGACGCCGGCTGGCGCTTCATGTTCTTCGTCGAGGGCATCCCGGCGGTGCTACTGGGGATCGCGGTGCTGTGGCTGCTGCCGGACCGCCCGACCCGGGCCCGGTGGCTGCCCGCCGACCAGGCGGTCGCGCTGGAGGAGCGGATCGCCGCCGAGGACGCGGCGGCGGCCGGGCAGGACCGCGGCGTCGCCGCCGCCCTGCGCGACGGCCGGGTGGTGGCCCTGTCGGTCGTCTACTTCGGGATCGTGTTCGGGCTCTACGTGCTGGCGTTCTTCCTGCCGCAGATCGTCGCCGGGTTCGAGCAGCAGTTCGGCGCCGACTACTCGCTGGTCGAGGTCGGCCTGATCACCGCGGTGCCGTACGCCATCGCGTCGGTGACGATGGTGCTGTGGGCCCGGCACTCCGACCACAGCGGCGAGCGGCCGCTGCACGTGGCCGTCCCCGCCGTCGTCGGGGCGGTCGCGATCGCGGGCGCGCTGTACATGGACTCGCCGCTGCTGGTCATGGCGTGCGTGACCGTCTGCGCGATCGGGGTCTTCGCCGCCATCCCACCGTTCTGGTCGCTGCCGAACGCGTTCCTCACCGGTGCAGGGGCGGCCGCCGGGATCGGGCTGATCAACTCTTTCGGCAACCTGTCCGGGTTCGCCGGGCCGTTCGTCGCGGGGTGGTTGAAGGACCTGACCGGTGACTCCCGCGCCGGGATGTGGGTGGTCGCGGTGATGATGCTGATGTCGGCGGCGATCGCGGTCGGTTTCCGCCGGACGGTGCAGCGGGCTGCGGCGGCCGACGCAGCCGACCGGACGGCCGATCGTCGAGAGTGACCGACCGGTCCCCGACCGCGTCAGTACCCGATCGCACTCGCGTAGTGGACCGCGCCGAAGGCGACGGCGGAACCTGTCACGGCGAGGGTGACCAGCGCGAACGGCCAGGCCGGGCGCCGTTCGACGACCCGCAGCACGGTCATGGCGAGACCCGCCACGCCGGCGGCCGCCGCGACCACCAGCGACCCGCCGACCGAGACGAGCACGGCCGAGGAGCTGCAGGTCCGCGGCGGGCAGTAGTCGAGGAACGCGACGAGGAAGACGGCGCCGAACACACCCAGCGCGACCAGCATCCCGGTCACGGCCAGCGCGACCCCGGACAACGCGGCGTCCCAGCGGACGATCGGCCGACGTTCCGTTTCCGGACGAGCGGGACCGGTCGACAGCATGACGTCAACGGTACCGCTACCGCCCGGTACAGGACAGATCGGACATCCGTCATCACCGTTCGGTGAGCGGCCGGGCGCTGTGTCCCGCCTGGCACCCGGGGCACCAGAACAGGTTCCGCGTGCGGACCTCGGCGTGCGCGATCGGGGCGCCGCAGACCAGGCAGGGCTGCCCGGTGCGGCGGTAGGCGTAGACGACGCTGGCGCAGACCGCGCCGCGGTCGGGGGGCGCCAGCAGGGCCGGGTCGTGCTCGGGGCGCAGCGTCTCGATCCGGCCGCGCCGCTCGCCGTCGTGGAGCATCTCGGTCAGGTCGTCCCAGAGCAGCGCGAAGGACCGGTCGTCGAGGTCGCGGGCTGGGGTCATCGGGTCCAGCCCGGTGCGGAACAGCGTCTCGGCGCGGAAGACGTTGCCGATGCCCGCGATCACCGACTGGTCCATGAGCAGGGCGGCCAGCGGGACCCGGGAGCGGGCGAACCGCTCCCGGACGCGGGCCGGGTCGGCGTCGTCGCGCAGCGGGTCCTCGCCGAGCCGGGCCCGCAGCTCCGCGACCCCGACGTCGTCGAGGAGCTCGCACGCGGCCGGGCCGCGCAGGTCGGCGTAGTGGGTCTCGCCGACGATCCGCATCCGGACCTGGCCGCGGGGCGGCTCCTGCGGGAGCGTCCGGTTCGGGAACCGGCCCCACAGTCCGAGGTGGACGTGCACGGTGGTGTCCGGGCCGTAGTGCTGGAACAGGTGCTTGCCGTGGGCCTGCACGTCGACCAGCACCCGCCCGTCGACGATCTCGGCGCCGGTGGTGAACCGGCGCTGCGGACTGGAGACGGCCACCGGCCGTCCGGCGTAGCGGCGGCGCTGCAGCCGCGCGAGCCGGTGCACGGTGTGTCCCTCGGGCATGTCCCGGGGATCCCCCGCCGGGGTGGGTCCTACTCCCCCGCGGAGACACCCACCGCGTGCCGGGCGGGCGTGCGACCGCGGCCGGCGACGAGCGCGTCGACCGAGAACCGGCCCGGTCCGACCGCGGCCAGCGCGAGCCCGCCGGCGGCGATCACGCCGACCAGCTCCCAGCCGCCCGAGTCGACGAACGGGTTCAGGCCCGCGTGCGCGAAGAGGAACGCCCCCGCCATCGCGACGACGACGGCGAGCCCCGCCACGGTCGTCGCGGCACCGGCGAGCAGCAGCAGACCGCCCCCGAGTTCGGCCGCGATCACGAACAGCGCGGAGACCGTGGGCAGCGGGATGCCCATGCCGGCGAAGCTCGACGCGACCCCGCCGACACCACCCGAGAGCTTCTGCAGGCCGTGGGCGACGAGGACGACGCCGACGAGCAGCCGGACGAGCAGGAGGGCGATGTCGGAGAGCGGCACGGGGAGCGGTCGCATGAGTTCCTCTCGATTGTTGAACTTTCACGCTTGCGCTCCCGAGGCTAACAGGATCGTCAGAACGGCGTAGTCGTGTCCGAGGTCACCGCCCCCGAGGCGTCGGTGTCGGTGACCTGCTCCTGCCCGTGACCGTCGGCGCCGGTCGTCCGGGTGACCAGCCGGGTGGAGCCGTCGGCGTAGGTGGTGCGGTCGGTGTAGGAGCGGCTGCCGTCGGCGTTCTCGGAGCCGTAGGTCTCGGACACCACGCGGCCGAACACCTCGTCGACGATCGACCAGTCCACCGTCCCCGCCTGCGGGTCGGTGGTGCGGGTGTTGTGCCGGACGCCGATCTGACGGTCCTGCTCGTCGGTGATCGGCTCGTCGTAGTTCTCGGTCCACGGCTCGTCGCTGTCGATCGGCCCGTACCCCGAGCCCTCCGGCGGGCGCAGCTCACCGCCGGTCGCCCCACCGGCGGGCGGGGTGGTCCCGCCGTCCGAGGACGACGCGCCGAACCCCGCGGAGGTGCCGTAGACCCGGTACCCGTCCTCCCGCTGCTCGTAGATCACGGTGGTCTCCTCGGGGAAGGCCTCGGCGTAGCGGCGGTCGGTCATCGTTCCTCCTGGTCGGGGGTCGTACCGGGTCCCCCGTCCTCGCCCCTGCCCGCGCCGCCGTTACCCCTCCGGTTGCGCCGCGGCACGACGGGAGATCAGGTGGACCCGTGCCCGACTTCTCGACGCTGTCCCACCTGGAGTGCTCCCGTACCGGCGAGGTCCTCGACGCCGACACCGTGCAGGGCACCTCGGCCTCCGGCGCCCCGCTGCTCGCCCGCTACGACCTGGACCGCGCCCGTGCCCTGGTGACCCCGGCGGACATCGCCACCCGCCCGCCGGACCTGTGGCGCTACCACGAGGTCCTGCCCGTGCGGGACCCCGCGCACGTGGTGACGATGGGCGAGGGCATGACCCCGCTGCTGCCGCTCCCCCGCGCCGGCGCCCGCCTCGGGCTGCCCGGCCTGCTGATGAAGGACGAGGGGCTGGTCCCGACCGGGGCGTTCAAGGCCCGCGGCGCCGCGGTGGGCGTCTCCCGCGCGGCCGAGCTCGGCGTCCGGGCGGTCGCGATGCCCACCAACGGCAACGCCGGCGCCGCCTGGGCCTGCTACGCCGCACGCGCCGGGCTCGGTGCGCTGATCGCGATGCCGGTCGACGCCCCGGAGATCACCCGCCGCGAGGTCGTCGTCTCCGGCGGGGAGCTGTACCTGGTCGACGGCCTGATCGGCGACGCCGGGAGGCTCGTCGCCGACGCCGTCGCCCGTCGCAACTCCGGCAAGGCGGGCTACCAGGACACCTCGACGCTGCGCGAGCCCTACCGCATCGAGGGCAAGAAGACGATGGGCTACGAGATCGTCGAGCAGCTCGGCTGGCGCTGCCCGGACGTCATCCTCTACCCCACCGGCGGCGGCGTCGGGATCATCGCGATCCACAAGGCACTGGCCGAGATGCGGGAGCTCGGCTGGATCTCCGGTCCGCTGCCCCGGCTCGTCGCGGTGCAGGCCACCGGGTGCGCGCCGATCGTCGACGCGTTCGAGGCCGGCCTGCGCGAGTCGACGGCCCCGGCCGACCCGCACACGGTGGCGTTCGGGATCACCGTGCCCAAGGCGCTGGGCGACTTCCTCGTCCTCGACGCCGTGTACGACACCGGCGGGACCGCCGTCGCGGTCTCCGACGACGAGCTGCTCGCCGCCGAGCACGCCCTCGCCCGCGACGAGGGCACCTGGATCTGCCCGGAGGGCGCGGCCTGCGTCGCCGCGGCGGGCCGGCTGCGGGAGTCGGGCTGGCTCGACGGGTCGGAGACGGTCGTCGTACTGAACACCGGCAGCGGGCTGATCTACCCCGACACCGTGACCGCCGACGCGCCGGTGCTGGCGAAGGACGGGCGCATCCCGTGACCCACGGCGACCTCGTCGTGATCACCGGTAGCCTGCGCACGTGTCACTCCTGCGACCCGGATCCGAGCCGTCCCCCGCGCCGCTCTCGCGGTACTGGCGGACCTACGTGGCCGAGTGCACCGAGCAGGTGCAGCGCTTCCACCGGATCACCACGGTGATCTCGGCGATGCAGGTGCGGACGTGGCTCACCGAGATCGGCAAGCGGCTGGACTCCGAGCTGGAGGCGGTGCAGCGCCTGGCCGCCGTCGGCGACTCGATCGAGCCGGCCCGGTTCCGGCTCACCGAGCCGCCGGCGAAGCGGATCGCCGCCCGGCTGAACAAGGCCAAGGCGTCGCTGAAGCAGTCGGTCGACCAGGCCGCGGAGATCGCCGAGCAGGCGGTGCTGGACCCGACCCACGACGACGTCCGGGTGCACCTCAAGGTCCTCAACGAGCAGGTCGGGCGGCTCGCGATCGCCGCCCCGATGGAGGACGAGCCCGCCGACCGCCCGCGTCGCCGCCGGTGGGGCCGCACGGCGTCCTAGACCTCCGTGTCCGGCCCCGTGTCCCGGCCCTGCGTCGGCGCGCGGGTGTCCGCGGGCGCCCGCACACTCGGGTGATGGACATCGAGGCCCTGCACCCGGTCGGCGCCCGCGTCACCGGGGCGTCCCTGCCCGACCTCGACCCGGACGCGCTCGGGGCGCTGCTCGCCGAGCACGGCGTCCTCGTCCTGCCCGGCCAGGACGACGTCGGCGACGACGACTTCCTCGCCTTCCTGCGCGGCCTCGGCCCGCTGGCGTTCACCACCGGTGAGACGCCGCTGGAGACCCACCCGGACCTCAACGTGATCTCCAACGTCGGCCGCGACACCCCGCCACGCAGCTCGTTCCACGTCGACACCAGCTACGTCGCGGCCCCGCCCGCCTACACCGCGCTGCGGGCGGTGACCGTCCCCGCCCGGGGCGGCGCGACGCAGTTCTCCAACCAGTACCGCGCCTACGAGACGCTCCCGGAGCCGCTGCGGAACCGGCTCGACGGCCGCAGCATCCGCCACGTCGTCACCGGGCTGTCCCCCGACGACGCCGGTACCGAGACCGAGGCCTGGCACCCGGTGTTCCGCCCGCACCCGCGCACCGGCCGGACCGCGCTCTACCTGTCGACCGCGGCCCGCTGCGCCGAGGTCGTCGGGATGGACGCCGAGGAGTCCGCGGCGACCGTGCGGGAGCTGCTCGGACACTCGACCCGGCCGGACAACGTGCTGGACCACCGGTGGGCACCGGGCGACGTCGTGATCTGGGACAACGCCTGCGTGCTGCACCGCGCCGACCACGCGGGCGTCGTCGGGGACCGGGTCATGCACCGCGGCATGGTGCGCGAGCACGTCCGCCCCCGCGCCGCCCTCTGAGCCTCCGTCGCACCCCGGACGCGGTCGCCGCACCCGCCGCGGAGGGTGCGCGGGCCACCTCCGGGGTGCGACGGCGCGCCCGACCGGCGGGGGCCCCGGCGGCGGGAGCCCCGGCGGCGGGAGCCGGATCAGCGGTCGGGGCCGGGCGGGGCGGTGGTGCGGGCGGCGGCCCGGGTGACGGCCTCGGCGAACAGGTCGGCGACGCCGATCCCCGCGGCCTCGGCCATCGTGACGACCACCGAGGTGCGGGCGAACGAGCAGTACAGCCCGGCCTCCAGGAACCAGGGCCGGCCGTCCGGGTCGATGCGGAAGTCGAACAGCCCGTAGTCGCGGCAGCCCAGGGCGCGGAACGCCGCGCGGGCGGCGTCCTGCACCGGCCCGGTGACCGGGTCGCCGGCGTCGACGATCCAGGACCGGGCGTCCTTCGCGACCAGGCGCAGGTCGCCGTCGCCGGTGCGGGCGAGCTTGTCGTCGGCGAGGCGGACCGGCTTGTCGACCGCGTCCATCCGGTACTCCTCCAGCGGCAGGCCGACCAGCTCGCCGTCGCGCTCCACCACCGCGCACCGGACCTCGCGGCCCAGCGGCACGAACTCCTCGACCAGGGCGCGGTCGCCGTGGACCAGGGCGTCCTTCAGCGCGACCTCGAACCCGTCCGGGTCGTGGACGAGGGTGACGCCGACCGAGTTGTCGGTGTCCACCGGCTTGACGACGGCGGGTGGCCGGACCGTCGGCACCTGCCCGGCGCGCACCGTCTCCCCCGCCGGGACGGCGACCCCACCCTCGGCGACGACGGCGCGGGCCAGGGCCTTGTCCGCGCCCAGCGCCATGACCTCCGGGGTGTTGCCGACGTAGCCGATCCCGAGCAGCTCGAACAACGCCCGGTGGTGGGTCATCCCGGGCCGGCAGAACATCTGCGGCACCATCACGTCCACCTCCGCCCGGGCGATCTCGGCGACCGCCTCGGGGAGGGTCCGCAGCGGCGCGGCGGCGATCTGCTCCGGGTCGAGCCCGGCCGGGAACCGCCAGCCGTCGGGCGTCACGTACGCGACCACGAACTCGTAGCGCGCCGGGTCGGCGGTCGCGGCGAGGCAGTCCGCGGCGTAGAGCCGGGACAGGTCGCAGAAGAACGCGTCGACGCCCGAGCCGACGAGGTGCAGGACACGCAGCACGGTTCAGTCCCCCGCCGGTTCGACGAGCTTGCCGATGTTCACGTCGACGGTCACCCACGGCCGTCCGCGCAGCAGGTTGCCCAGCAGCAGCGAGGCGATCTGCAGGTGCGGGACCAGCAGGAACGGCAGCGGGTCGTGCACGTCGAGCAGCGCCTCCCGCCCGTCGCGCACGATCCGCAGCCGCTCCCGCCACGACCCGGGGTCGCCGAGGAGCCGGCCCAGCTCGTGGTGCAGCCAGTAGGTCGGCCGGGTCCCCGGTGCCGGCACGAGCGTGTCGGCCCCGGCGTCGAGGTAGGCCGCGGCGACGCCCGGGTGGTCGTGGAACAGGGTGATCGCGGAGTGGGTGCGCGGGTTGCACTCGATGGCCAGCACCCGGCCGTCGGGCGCCTCGATGACGTCGAACGACAGCTGTCCGGTCACCCCCAGCTCGCCGCAGAACCGCCGTACCCAGTCCTCGATCGCCGGGTGGTCGACGTGGTCGTAGTTGAGCAGGAAGCTCGACGACGGGCAGCAGCAGTACAGGCGCACCTCGCCGTCGCGGACGGTGGCGTGGGTGCAGTACTCGGTGCCCTCGACGAACTCCTGCAGGATCCACGGGTTGTCCGGTGAGATCGGCAGCGTCGCCACGAACGCCGCGGTCTCGGCGCGGGTCGGGCGCGGCAGCCGGGTCAGGTCGCGGCGGCGCACCGGGTCGTAGCGCAGCGACTTCAGGATCCAGGTCCGCCCGGGCGTGGCGGCGAAGTCGTGGTCGAGGACCTGCGCCGGGTCGGTGATGCGCCGCGCCGCGGGCACCGGCAGACCGAACCCGGCGGCGGTCGCGGTGAACCGGTGCTTGTCGTCGAGCATCGCGACGACGTCGGCGTCGGGGTGCACGACCGAGCAGAACGGCTCGAGCAGCCGCTTGGCGTCGGCGTCGTACCAGCTCGCGACGGGGCTGCACACCGGCACGTACACGTCGGCGCCCTCCCGCCGGGCGATGTCGGCGAGCGCGTGGGCGTAGCCCGGCGCGTCCGGGGCGGGGACGACGTGGAACGCGTCGACCGCCCGGGAGAACCGGTGCCCGGTGAAGCGGTAGCGGGCCTGCTCGACGAGTACGACCCGGTGCCCGGCCCGGTGGAAGGCCCGTGCCAGCTCCAGCGCCTTGGTCATCTTCCCGCCGCTGAGCAGCACGGTCAGCGGCCGGTGCGGCCGGGCCCGCTCACGGCGGCGCAGGAGCCCGGCCAGCGCGGCGACGCCTGTGATCGCCAGGTCGGCAGGCAGGGCGGCGGTGAGCAGGGCGAGGGTGCCCGCGGTGCGGACCCGGGTCGCCGCCGTGCCCTCACGCGGGGTGCCGTCGCGGCCGGTGCCCAGCGCACGCCCGGCGAGCCCGGCGGCGGCGAGCGCGACGACGCCCGTGCCGAGCCGGGCCGGGGCGAGCCGCGCCGGGGCCGGGCCCGACGAACGGGCCCGGCCCCTCATGGCGGTGGTGCGGCTCATGCGGACCGTCGGATCAGGGTCAGTCCGTCGCGCAGCGGCACCAGCACCTGCTCCACGCGGGGGTCGTCGGTGATCCGGCGGTTGAACGCGGCGATGGCGTCGCCGTTGGGTGTGCGCTCGCCGGTCCAGGGCTGCCCCTGCATCAGGGTGTTGTCCACGCACACCACCCCGCCCGGGGCGAGCAGGCCGCCCTCGAGGACGGTGTCGAGGTACCCGGCGTAGCCGGCCTTGTCGGCGTCGACGAACACCAGGTCGAACGCGGTGCCCCGCAGCCGTTCCAGGGTGTCCGCGGCCGGGCCGACCTCGACCCGGATCCGGCGTCCCGCCGGGGACGCGGCGAAGCAGTCCCGCGCGAACGCCGCCACGTCGGCGTCGAGCTCGCAGGCGACCAGCTCGCCATCGTCGGGCAGGGCCTCGGCCATCGCGAGCGCCGAGTAGCCGGTGAACATGCCGACCTCGAGGACCCGCCGGGCGCCGGTCATGGCGACGAGGAACGCGAGGAACCGGCCCTCGACGTGCCCGGACAGCATCTCCTGCTCCAGGGTCCCGGTCCACGCCGCGGACCGGGTGCGCGCCTCCAGCTCGACCAGCGCCGACGACGCCGGCGAGGTGTGCTCGTCGAGGTAGGGGTCCAGGCCCGCGGCCAGGTCCCGGGCCCGGACGAGGTCGGCGTCGGCGCCCGCGCCGGCGCGGGTGACGAGGTCGTCGAGCAGCTCGGCGAGGATCGTCGTCGGTGTGACCGGGCGGGCGGGCCGGGTCGGTGCGCCGGTCACTTCAGCGACCACATGTCCACCCCGCCCGCCGCCGTCGGCAGGTCGGCGACGACCTCCTTGTGCGCGGCCAGGGCCGCGGTCAGCTCCGCGGGGGTGGCGTCGTTGACGAAGTGGCAGGTGCCGATGGGCTTCGGCACCGCCGCGCGCAGCAGCCCGGCCCGGGTCTGGGTGATCGACTCGGTGGCCTCGGTCAGCAGCTCCGGGGTGAGGTACGGGCTGTCGACGGTGAGCCCGAGTCCGCTGAACAGCCGGTGGACGCGGTCCCGCTCGCCGGTGGAGATGTAGCCGCGCCGCTCGGCGAGGGTCGCGGAGAACGCCATGTCGACGCTGATCGCGTGCCCGTGCAGCATCGGGGTCTCCGGGGCCAGCTCCAGGGTCGGGCTCCAGGTGTGGCCGAAGGCGATGACCCGGTCGAGGTCGAGCTCGTGCAGGTTGCGGTGCTCCAGCTCGAGCATGGTGCGGACGGCGTCGTAGGTGGCGCGGTGGGAGATCTCCCGCAGCTCCGGTGTGCCGTCCCGGTGGCCGAACCCGGTGGTGAGCAGGTCCTCGCCGTACTTCTCCAGCAGGTCGAACAGGTCCGCGTTCGCCACCGTCGCGATCTTGATCATCTCGGCGACGCCGTTGCGGACCTGCGCCTCGGGCAGCGTCGCGAGGAACGAGAAGTCCAGCAGCACGTCGTGCGAGGCGTGGAAGGCTCCGAGCCGGTTCTTGTGCTTCCCGTGGTTGACCGCGACCTTCATCGCGACGCTGGCGTCGATCAGGCCGATCAGCGTGGTGGGGATGCGGATGTAGGGCGTGCCGCGCTTGTAGGACGCGCAGGCGAACCCGGCGACGTCGGTGGTCAGCCCACCCCCGACGACGAGTGGCGGCTCGGTGCGGTTCAGCCCGAACTCGGCGAACGCGTCGACGATCCTCTCCAGCGTCCGCAGGCTCTTCGCGGTCTCGGCGATCGTCAGCGGGACCGTGGTCAGCGCGATGCCGTGGTGGTCGAAGTAGGCGCGGATGCGGTCGCCGTAGAGCTCGTGCACCGCCTCGTCGACGACCATCAGGCAGCGGCCCTTGTCCCGGTACAGGTCCGCGACGTGCGGGTTCTCCGGTGCGAAGGCGCCGTCGACGTAGGAGAGGGTGAACTCGATCCGTTCCCAGCTCTCCACACGGAACGCGGTGTCGGTCGTGGTCAGCACGG
Source organism: Pseudonocardia sp. ICBG601 (assembly GCF_020496245.1). Taxonomy (NCBI): domain Bacteria; kingdom Bacillati; phylum Actinomycetota; class Actinomycetes; order Pseudonocardiales; family Pseudonocardiaceae; genus Pseudonocardia; species Pseudonocardia sp. ICBG601. Next base: position 311,704 of record NZ_JAHLJA010000152.1, read on the forward strand.
CCTGGGGATTGCTCATGTCCTCTGGTCTCCGATCAGGTCGATCCGGGGCGGGGCATGGGGTTCGTGGGCACGCCCGTGCCGGGCCCGGTCGGTGCGACCGGGCCCGTCGGGGCCGTGCGAGGGGTGCGGCCGGGCGTCAGCGGGTGACGTCGGCGAGCAGCGCGCCGTCGTCGAGCGACTCGACGCGCTCGGTGGCCTGCGAGAAGTCGTGACCCGCGGTGTTGGCGTTCGGGAAGGCGACGACGCGCACACCCGCACCGGTCGCCGAGGCGACGCCACCGACGTTGTCCTCGATGGCGACCACGCTGTCGGCGGTCTCGCCGAGCGCGGCGATCGCGTGCGTGTACGCCGCCGGGTCGGGCTTGGGTGCGGACACGATCGCGCGGTCGATGAGCAGCGCGAAGTCCGTGCGCGTCACGTCCGGTCCGAGCGCGTCGAGGACGGCGTCGACGTTGTCGCGGGAGGTCGTCGTGACCAGCCCGACGGTGACCCCGCGGCCGTGCGCGGCCTTGATGGTCTCGCGGACGCCGGGGCGCGGGGTCGCGCCGGACTCCCGCAGCCTCTTCCGGAAGACCTCGGACTTGGTGGCGTGCACGGCGTCGGCGTCGACGGTCTCACCGGTGGACGCGGCGTGCTCGGCGATGCGCTGGGCGCCGCCGTTGGACTCCAGCATGGCGAGGTAGTCGTCGCGGTCCCAGTGCCAGTCGAGGCCGTGCTGGGAGAAGGCCTCGTTGAACGCCTCGCGCTGCAGCTCGGAGGTGTCGACGAGGGTGGAGATGGAGCCGAACAGGATCGCGGGCACGGGGGTGCTCCTTCGCGGTCGGGGCATGCCGGCGCACGCCCCGCCGCGGGTGGCGGCGGCGGGGCGGGATGCGCGTACGGACGCTCGTGGGAGACGCCGATCCTGCTGCGTGTGGACACGCCGGGACCGACCGGTTCGCGGTGGCGGCCGCTCTCTGGACCGCCTCCTCCCAGTATCGAGGGGCCCCCGTGTTCGGCAACTCGAACTCGGGTGGCCGACCCTCAGAAGGGTCGGCCACCCGCGATCGCGACACGCTCGGCGACCCGGGTGTGCGGGTGGTAGTCGCCGACGGCGTAGTGCTGGGTCGCCCGGTTGTCCCAGAACGCGAGCGTCCCCTCGGACCAGCGGTAGCGGATCTGGAACTCGGGCACGTGGGCCTGGGCGAACAGGTGCCGCAGCAGCACGTCGGACTCCTCGCGCGGCAGCCCGACGATCGCCGTCGTGAACGAGGCGTTCACGAACAGCGTGCGCCGCCCGGTCTCCGGGTGGGTCCGGACGACCGGGTGGGTCACCGGCGGGAACAGCTCGTGGCCGCGGGCCAGCCGCTCCGGGTCCAGGAACCGGGCGAAGCCGGGCACCATGTCGTGCACCGCGACGGCGTCGTCGATGCGCGCCTTCACCTCGTCGGTGAGGTTGTCGTAGGCGACGGCCATGTCGGCCCACATCGTGTCCCCGCCGAACGGCGGCGTCTGCACCATCCGCAGCATGGCGCCCATCGCCGGAGCGGTGCGGAACGTGGTGTCGGCGTGCCAGATGTTCTCGTAGGTGCGCTTCCCGGTGCCGAAGCGGACGACGTCGGCGGAGTCGCCGGTGTCGAGCATCGGGTTGGTCTCCAGGTCGCCCCAGAGCAGCGCGAGCTCACGCTGCCGCTCGCTCGTCAGGTGCTGGTCGGGGAAGAACAGCACCTTCCACTCCAGTAGTGCCCGGTGCAGCTCGGCGCGGAGGGGCTCGCCGACGCGTTCACGCAGGTCGATGCCGGTGATCTCGGCACCGAGGGTGCGTCCGAGCGGGGTGAGCGTGAACGCCTCGAAGTGCCCGCCACATCGGTCCGCCCCGTCCCCCGGCAGGCGGGCGAGCAGGCGCTCGCCCTCCAGGAGGTCGATGGCGGGCGTGCTGCGGGGCCGGGAGACCGGCGCGTCGAGGGGGATCGTCACGTCCGCGATAGTGCGTGCGCCGTTCGGCGGTCGACAACCAGGTGTCCACTGCGCGGTGACCTGTCCGGTCAACTCCGGCGCGCGCCGCCCCGGACCCACTCCAGCGCGGCGTGCCCGGCGGGGGTGAGGGCGGAGGTCAGCTCGCGGACCTCGGTGTCGGACAGCGGGAACCGCACCTCCTCCCGGACCGACGCCCACACCGACGCCGCCAGGTCCGCCGGGCCGACCGCCGTCACCAGCAGCGGCACCACCCGCCGGTACTCCGAGCGCACCAGCGCGTCCAGCGCGGTCGCGGCGACCGAGACGTCGAAGTCCAGGTCCCCGGCGTCGGTGGAGTCGGCGAGGTCCAGGCTGCGCCGCTCCGCGATGATCCCGAGCAGCACCGGGTGCAGGCGCGGGTGGTCGCCCAGCACGCGGTCGGGGTCGACGTCCCACTCCCCCGGCACGCCCAGGTCGAGGGCGCGGGCGCAGAACTCGCGGTGGAACATGTTCAGCGCGAGCAGCCGCAGCACCAGCTCGCCGCGCTCGTACTCGGAGCCGGCGGCGGCCAGTCCGGCCCGGGTGAGGATCGACCAGGCCCAGGCCGCCCACTCGGGCTCGGAGCCGTCGTAGCAGAGGTCGAAGACGCTCGTCGCGACCTCGTGGAGGTCGCCGAGGACCTCAGCGGCGTCGGGGGCTTCGAGGAGGTCGTCCCACATGTCGGTCATCACCGACGGTTCTACACGCGTGCCGCGGTTGGCCCGGCGGGCACGGGGTACCACCGGCGCAGCACTCCCACTTCCGCGACGGACCGGGCGGCGCGGGCGTGCCGGCGCCGGCTGCTCGAAACCGTCGGTCCCGACAGGCAGGATGGACCCATGACGACCACCGAGTCCGCCCCGAACTCGCGACCGTCCGGTCTCGACCTCAGCTGGGTCGACCCGGACGTCCGCCCCCAGGACGACCTGTTCGCCCACGTGAACGGCCGGTGGCTGGCGACCCACGAGATCCCCGACGACCGCTCGCAGGACGGTGCCTTCCGCGTCCTGCGCGACCGGGCCGAGGACCAGGTCCACGAGATCGTCGAGGAGTGCGCCTCGTCGTCGGAGACCGGCACCGAGGCACGCAAGATCGGGGACCTGTACCGGTCCTTCATGGACGTCGAGCGGGCCGAGGAGCTCGGCATCGCGCCGCTGCGCCCGCTGCTCGACGAGGTGTACGCCGCCACCGACCGGGCCGCGCTCGCGACCGTGCTCGGCCGGCGCCAGCGCGAGGGCCGCGCCGCGCTGTTCGGCGAGTTCATCGCGACCGACCTCAAGGACTCCTCCCGCTACCTGGTGAACCTCAACCAGGCCGGGCTGGGTCTGCCCGACGAGTCGTACTACGGCTCCGAGGGCGACCCGGAGATCCGTTCCAAGTACGTCGAGCACCTGCGGCGCCTCGCCGAGCTGGTCGGCCTCGCCGAGCCGGAGCGCGTCGCCGAGCAGGTCATGGACCTGGAGACCGCGCTCGCCGACGCGTCCTGGGACCGGGTCCTCAACCGCGACGCCGAGAAGACCTACACCCTGATGACCCGCGAGGAGCTGCGCACCGCGGCCCCGGGCTTCGACTGGGCCGAGTGGGAGTCCGCGCTGGGGGTGCCCGCGCACGCCTACGACGAGGTGATCGTCCGCCAGCCGAGCTTCGTCACCGCGGCCGGTGAGCTGTGGGCCGGGCGCCCGCTGGAGCAGTGGCAGGCGTGGCTGGCGCTGACCGTCGCCGGGTCGTGCGCGGAGTTCCTGTCCGCCGACCTGGTCGAGGCCGACTTCGACTTCTTCGGCCGCACCCTGTCCGGCACCCCGGAGCTGCGCGAGCGCTGGAAGCGCGGGGTGTCGCTGGTGGAGGGCGCGCTCGGCGAGGCCGTCGCGAAGATCTACGTCGAGCGGCACTTCCCGCCGCGGGCCAAGGAGCGCATCACCGAGCTGGTCGACAACATCGTCGAGGCCTACCGCCGGTCGATATCCACCCTGGACTGGATGAGCCCGGCCACCCGGGAGCGGGCGCTGGACAAGCTCGGCAAGTTCACCCCGAAGGTCGGCTACCCGGACGCCTGGAAGGACTACTCCGACCTGCAGATCGACCCGGCCGACCTGCTCGGCAACGCGGGCCGGGCCGCCCAGTGGCGTCACGACTTCGAGTACGCCAAGCTCGGCGGCCCCGTCGACCACGGCGAGTGGCTGATGACCCCGCAGACGGTCAACGCCTACTACCACCCGCGGCTCAACGAGATCGTGTTCCCGGCCGCGATCCTGCAGCCGCCGTTCTTCGACGCCGACGCCGACGACGCCGCGAACTACGGCGGCATCGGCGCGGTCATCGGGCACGAGATCGGGCACGGCTTCGACGACCAGGGCTCCCGCTACGACGGCGACGGCAACCTCACCGACTGGTGGGAGTCCGCCGACCGGACCGAGTTCGAGTCCCGCGCGCAGATGCTGATCGACCAGTACGACGGCCTGTCCCCCGCCGGCCTGCCCGACCACAAGGTCAACGGCTCGCTGACGGTCGGCGAGAACATCGGTGACCTGGGCGGCCTGACGATCTCGCTGAAGGCCTACGGGATCGCGCACGAGGGCTCCGAGCCGCCGGTGATCGACGACCTGACCGGCGAGCAGCGGGTGCTGTTCGGCTGGGCGCAGGTGTGGCGGGCGGTGACCCGCGACGCCGAGGCGATCCGGCGGCTCACCACCGACCCGCACTCGCCGCCGGACCTGCGGTGCAACGCGGTCGTGACGAACCTCGACACGTTCCACGAGGCGTTCGGGGTGACCGAGGACGACGGGCTCTACACCGACCCGGACCGACGCGTCCGGATCTGGTGAGGTGTCCCCCGCGCCGGGTTGACCGGCCGGCGCGGGGGTATCCGCTCCCATGACGCAGAAGTTCGCCAAGGGCACGTGGGTCGCATGGAACTGGGGCAACGGCACCCCGACCGGCAAGGTCGTGGACCACTCCACCGACCGCATCGAGAAGACCATCGACGGGTCGAAGCAGTCCCGCAACGGGACCGAGGACAACCCGGCCTACGTGCTGGAGCAGGAGGACGGCCAGACCGTCCTCAAGCTCCACTCGGAGCTGAAGAAGGCGTGACCGGCGGGGTCGGTCCCCGGGGGCCGTCCGCCGGTGCCTCGACCAGCGCCCGCCGGAACCAGGTCACGTCGCGCCACGCGCCGTGCTTCCAGCCGACCCCGCGGAACGTCCCGACCTCGCTGAACCCCAGGGCGCGGTGCAGCGCCGCGCTCGCCTCGTTCGGCACGGTCATCCCGGCCACGGCGACGACCATGCCGCGCGCGACGAGCTCGGCGAACAGGGCCTCGTACAGCGCCCGGCCCAGCCCCCGCCCGCGCGCCGACGCGGCCAGGTAGACCGAGACCTCGCACGTCCACGCGTAGGCCTCGCGGGACTTCCACGGGCCGCCGTAGGCGTAGCCGAGCACCTCGCCGCCGGGGCCGACGGCGACCAGCCAGGCGTGCCGTTCCCGGGCGGCGGCGATCCGCTCGGCCATCTCCACCGGGCCCGGCGGCTCGGCCTCGAAGCTGATCGCGGTGTCCCGGACGTAGGGGGCGTAGACGGCGGCGCAGGCGTCGGCGTCCTCGGCGGTCGCCGGGCGGATGACGGGTCGGTTCGGCACGGTTCACAGCGAATCACGGTGCACCGGTCGCGTCGGAGGGTGAGGATCGACGCGTGCTCCTGTCGATCGTGCTCGGACTGCTCTTCGGCCTCGCCGGCACGTCGACGTCGGGGGTGACGGTCGCGTTGCCGCTGCTCGCCGACGGGCTCGGCGTCGACACCGCGGTCGCGACCTGGATGGTGAGCGGGTACGCGGTCGCGCTGGCCGTCGCGACGCCGGTGCACGGACGGCTCGCCGACGCCGTCGGCATCCGGGTGCCGCTGTGCGTCGGGGTGGGCCTGCTCGGGCTGGGGGCGCTCGCCGCGGCGACCGCGCCGAGCTTCGGCGTGCTGATGGCCGCCCGGATCGTGCAGGGGCTCGGCGCGGCGTCGGTCCCGGTGCTCGCCTCGGCGCTGCTGTCCGCCAGGACCCCGCCGGAACGACGCGGCGGCGTGCTCGGGCGGCTGGCCGGGATCTCGGCCGCACTGTCCGCGCTCGGCCCGCTGATCGGCGGGGCGCTGACGACCGTGGGCGGCTGGCGGGCCGCGGTCGCGCTGCCCGTGCTGGCGCTGCTCGCGGTCCCCTACCTGTGGCGGCACTCGGTGGTCCGCGGCGACGGCGCCCGGGTGGACCTGGTGGGTGCGGTGATCGTCGCGACGGCGGTGACCGGGCTGGTGCTGCTGGTGCAGTCGCCCAGCGCGGGTGCGGTCGCGGCCGTCGCCGGTGGCGTGCTGCTCGCGGTCGGCGTCCCGCTGACGGCGCTGTGGGTGCGGGCCCGGCCCGACGGGTTCCTGCCGCGCGGGGTGGTCGGCAACGCGACGGTGGTGCGCAGCTCGCTGTGCGCCTCCGCGGTGCCCGCCAGCTGGTTCGCCCTGCTACTGGGCATCCCGCTGGAGCTCGCCGAGCGCGGCTGGAGCCCGCTGGCCACCGGGCTGGTGCTGGTGCCGTCGGCGGTGGTGGCGCTGGCGTGCCCGGCGGCGTCCGCGTTCCTGCAGGCCCGGATCGGGCCGCGGCAGACCCTGACGTGCGCGTGCGCGACGACCGTCGTCGGGCTGGTCGTGGCCGTGGCCGGGGTGGCGAGCCACCTGCCGTGGGTGCTGGCGCTCGCGCCGATGCTGGTGACGCTGGCGTTCGGCACCGGCCAGCCCGCGATGATCGCCGCCGTCGGCACCGCGGTGCCGCAGGACCGGCGCAGCGGCGCGATCGGGGTGGCGACGCTGTGCTTCCTCACCGGCGCCGGGGTCGGGGCGGCGGTGATCGGCGGGTTCGCCGCCGTCGTCGGGCTGAGCGCGGCACTCGCGCTGCTGCTGGTGCTGCCCGTCGCCGGGACCGCGGTGCAGCTGCTCGCGGGGCGCCGGCCCGGGACGGCGTGATCGTTCACCCGCGCGCCACCCCGGCGACGCCCGGGGGTCGCCGGGGCGCCCGGTCCGGCCGCGATCGTCCCCGTCCGGGTGATCACCGTGCCGGACCGGCCGGGCCCGAACGAGGAGTGTCCGTGTCCCGAACCACCGTCCGTACCGCCCTCGTCGCGACCGTCGCGGCACTCGTCGTGGGGGCGACGACCGGCGCCGCCACCCCCGCCGCGGCGGCGCCGTCCGCCGTGCCGGCTGCAGCGCCGTCCGCGGTCCCGCCGACCGCCCCGTCCGCCGCGCAGGCGCGTGAGGGCGACCTGCTCCAGGTGCGGCTGGGCGACCTGCGGCCCACCCAGCCGAACATCGGCCACGACCAGATCCACTACAAGCTGGGCCGCTACGCGGGCACCAAGGACACCGACCGCGGCAAGCCGAACAAGCGGTTCGACGACTGGTGCGAGGCCGACGGCCGGGGCGAGGCCGCCGAGGCCGGACCGGGCGCCACGCTGCGCGACCCGTCGTCGTTCCGGTGCACGGTCGCGACCGGCGCGGAGACGCCGGCGTCGCTCGCGGCGATGAAGACCGTCGTCGTCGGCCCCGGGAACGCGCTCTACCTGACCGACGGCCACCACACGACGACGTCGCTGCTGGAGACCCCCGACGGCGGACCCGACGTCCGCGTCCGGATGCGGGTGCAGGCGAACCTATCGCAGCTGACCCCGGCCGCGTTCTGGGCGCAGATGCAGGCCCGGTCCTGGGTGTGGCTGCGCACCGCCGACGGCGCCGCCATCACCCCGCAGCAGCTCCCCGACCGGATCGGGCTGGCGCTGCTGCCCGACGACCCCTACCGCGGCCTCGTGTACTTCACCCGCGACGTCGGCTACGCCCCGCCCGCCGACGCCCCGGAGTACCTGGAGTTCTTCTGGGCCTCCTGGCTGCGGACCCGGATCGACCTGGGCCGCTACGACCTGCACGACCCGGCCTCGTACCTGCGCGCGGTGGAGGACGCCTCCCGGCTCATGTCGTCGACGCCGGGCGGCACGGAGATCGCGCCCGGCCGGACCGCCGACCAGCTCGGCCGGATGGCCCGCTGGAACAACGGCAAGGCCGCCGACAAGGGCGAGTTCGGCGACCTGTCCCGCCCGATCACCGACCCGAAGCCCGGCAAGGTCGCCTACGCCGTCGACTCCCGCAACCGGGTCCCGGCCACGCCGGCGTGCACCCGCACCGTCACCGGGCCGTACACCGGCCCGCTCACCGTCGGCGCGGGCGTGCTCTGCCTGGACCGGGCGCAGGTCCGCGGACCGGTCACGGTGACCGGCGGAGCGAGCCTGGTGCTGCGCGGGTCCGACGTGACCGGTCCGGTGACCGCCACCCGGGCCCGCGTCGTCGAGGTGTGCGGGGCCCGGGTGACCGGTCCTGTCGTCGTGCGGGGCAGCACCGAGCGGTCGCGGGTCGGCGGCTGGGCCTGCACCCCGAACGAGGTGCGCGGGCCGGTCGTCGTCGGCTGAGCCGCTCAGCGGCCCGCCCGGACCGAGCGCCGCACCTCGTCGGTGTAGCGCAGGCGCAGCGCCGCGGTCCGGGCGGTCCCGACCAGCCGCGGGTCGGTGCCGGGGGTCTCCCGGGCCACGACGTCGTCGAGCCACACCCGGAAACAGCCGTGCAGCCCGCGGACCAGGCCGTCGAGCAGGCACGACGCCGGGTCCAGCGGGTCCAGCACCGTCGAGACCGCCCGGTGGCCCCGCTCGGGGTCCGGCGCCGGCTCCGGGCACACGACGAACCAGCCCTGCCGGGCCAGGACGGCCTCCTGGAGCAGGTCGAGGACCACCTCGTCCTCGGCGGTCCCGGCGAGGGTGCAGAGCACGTGCCGGGTCACCGCGAGGTCCTCGTGCCCGATCGCCTCGGCGAGCGCGACGACGTCGGGCACCGTGTGCCCGACCCGCTCCGCGACGAGCGCGGCCGAGGCCCGCAGCCAGCGCAGGGTCGCGACGGCGGCCGCGTTCGGCTCGACCGACGTCGCGATCGCGGGCGGGCCGAGCGGGTCGTCGTGCAGCAGCGCGTGGGCGACGAGGAGCTGCTCGGCCGGGGCGTCGCACCGGGGATGGACGACGGCCTGGGCGGAACGTCCGGTGAGGACGCCGTCGTCGGCGTCGAGCACCGCGTCGGTCTCGGCGCGGACGTCGGCGGCGACGGCGTCACGGAACGCCCGCCCCGGTGCCCGCGCCACGATCCGGCCCAGCAGGTGCGCGGTCTCGGCGCAGCCGTCCTCCATGACGCGCAGCAGGTCCCCGACCGGCTGGTTCGGGTGCCGCACCGCCGCGGCCAGCGCCGCCGGGTCGAGCTCGTGCGCGGCCTGGTCGGCGTAGGTGGCCCACAGGTGCGTCGACAGGGCGCTCAGCGCCTTCGCGGTGCGGCGGGCCAGGGAGTGGTCGAGGGTCTTCGGGACGCGGGCGGCCCGGTGGGCGACGGCGCCGTCGCCGGTGGGCCAGCAGGCGACGATCGTCGAGGCGACCGGGTCGTGGGCGTAGGTGGTCATGCGGCTTGGACGACGCCCGGACGGCGGCGGTTCCGCCGGACCCGCGGCCGGGCACCGGTGACCGCGCCCGACCGCCGGGTCACCGTCCCGGCCGGTCAGTAGTTCCCGACCACCCGGTCCGGCGCGACGAGCACCGCGGCGCGCCGCTGCTCGGCCATCACCCGGTCGTACTCGGCCCAGTCGTCGTGGGTCCCGCCGCAGGCGACGAACACCGCCCGCAGCAGCGCCGGGACGTCGACCCCGTCCCGCGGGTCGTCCGGCCCGATGATCTCCGAGCCGCCCTCGACGGCCGCCCAGCGCCACCCGGCCCGCCAGTGCAGCGACGTCGCGGGTCGCGCACGCAACGCCGTCAGCTTGACGGGGCCGTAGGTGACGTAGGCGGCCACCGGGGCGCCGGTGACGGGGTGGTCGAGCACACCCGCGTTGACCAGCGAGGTGTGCGGGCGGCCGTCGGCGCGGACGACCGCGACGGTGCACAGCCCGGAGTCCTCGGCGACGATCCGCCGTACCGCGTCCAGATCCATGCCGCCAGTGTGGCGGGTCAGCGCCAGCCGAGCTTCTTGGTGCAGGCGGGCCAGGCCTTCCAGCCCTGCTCGTCCTGCACCTTCTTCGCGATCTCGATCTGCTGGGCCTTGGTGGCCTGCTCGGCGCTCGGGGCGTACTGCCTGCCGCCGAACTCCTTCCAGGTCGACGGCGTGAACTGCAGGCCGCCCTTGAACCCGTTGCCGGTGTCGGCGTCCCAGTTGCCGGTGCTCTCGCAGTGCGCGAGCTTCTCCCAGGTGGCCGAGCGCTCGACCGACGGGGCCGACGAGGTCGACTCGGCCGCCGAGGCGGTCCCGACGACGCCCAGCGGGGCGGCCGCCATCGCGGCGAACGCGCTGATCCGGGCGACCTGACGGCCGGTCTCGGTGGGTTTGCGGTGTCGTCCAGCCATGGTCGTTCCTCTACCTCGGGGAGCAGGTGCCGCCCGGGCCGGGGTGCGGGGAGGGCCCGGAGCGGCGGCCACCGTAACCACGCCGAGACCATCGGTCACAACCCGTGACACCCGCCCACCGCGGAGTACGCGACGAGTGGTCGCCTGCCCGCGTTCACCGACGGAGGGAGTAACGCATACCGCGCGCGCCGTCCGCCGATCAGCCGCCGCGGGTCGGCGCGGGGACCGGTTCTCCGGTCGCGGGGACCGGGACGCGGCGGCCCAGTACGGCCGCGACGACGGCCAGCAGCGCGACGACGCCGCCGTACACCAGCGCCGTGGGGCGCAGCTCCCCCAGTGTCGCGGCGACGCCCGCGACCATCGCCGGCACCGAGAACGCCAGGTAGGCCAGTGTGTAGAGGGCGGCGAACAGCTCACCGCGCTCGTGCGGGGCGGCGAGCGTGGACAGCGTCCCGAAGGTGGCGTAGGCGGCCGCGCCGAACCCGAGCCCGGCGACGACCGCGCCGAGGGCGGCGAGCGCGAGCAGCCCGGTCAGCACCCCGGCCAGGGTGACGACGGTGCCGGCGGCCAGCAGCCCGGCCGCAGGGACGAGCAGCGTCGACGGGACGCGCCCGCGCAGCGCGAACGCCGTCACCGCGCCGGTCCCGACGAGCGCGACGACGGTGAGCCCGCCGACCAGGTGGTCGTGCACCCCGAAGACCTGCGCGACGACCGACCCCCCGAGCGACAGGTACAGCCCGCCGAGCGCCCAGCTGGCCAGCAGGATCGGCACGATCGCGACGAAGCCGGCCCGCACCCGCGGCGGCACCCCGACCCGCGGGCGCAGCGACGCGAGCGCCCCCGGCCGACGGTCGATCGTCTCCGGGATCAGCGCGACCAGCGTGGCGGCCAGGACCAGGCCGGCGATCAGCAGCGCCCAGACCAGGCGGGTCGGGGCGGGCGCGTACTCGACGAGCAGGCCGCAGCCGAGCGCACCGAGCGCCAGCCCGGCGAGCGGCGCGGTCCCGTTGACCGCACCCGCCCGGTCCGGCCGGTCACCGCGGGCGGCGAGGTCGACCAGCGTCGCGGGCAGCGTCGCCGTCGCCGCACCGGTCGCGACGCCCTGGACGACGCGCGCGACGAGCAGCCAGCCGACGCCGTCGGCCAGCAGGAACAGCACCAGGGACACGACCTCCAGCGCGATCGCACCGAGCAGCACCGGCTTGCGTCCGATGTGGTCGGACAGCGACCCGGCGACGAGCAGGGCGGCGATCAGCGCGAGGACGTAGACCGCGAACACCGTGGTCAGCGTGAACTCGGTGAACGCGAAACGCTCCTGGTAGACGACGTAGAGCGGGGACGGCGCGGACGACGCGGCGAGGAACCAGACGAACGTCGCTGCGACGACGGCGAACGCCACCGGCGGGGACAGACGGGGCACGGTGCTCCTCGGGTCGGACGGCCTTCTGAGCATCGGCAACGACCGGTCCCGGGCGGGCATTCCCCGACGCCGGCCCACCCGCGGGGGTGGGCCGGGCGGGGCGCTCAGGCCAGAGCGGCGCGCAGGGCGGCGCCCGCCTCGTCGAGCAGGGCGCGGCTGTCGTCGACCGCGGCGCCGAACTGCAGGAACCCGTGGATCATGCCCGGCGACTCGCGCAGCTCCGCCTTCACGCCCGCGGCGGTCAGCGCCGCGGCGTAGGCGGCGCCCTGGTCGCGGAGCGGGTCGAACTCCGCGGTGACGACCAGCGCGGGCGGCAGCCCGGACAGGTCGGTGGCGCGGGCCGGGGACATCCGCGGGTCGCGCAGGTCCTCCTCGCCGCTGAGGTAGTGGCCCATGAACCACTCCATCCAGGCCCGGGTCAGCAGCGGGCCCTGGGCGTTCTCCGACATCGACGGGCTCTCGTCGGCGCCGTCGACGGCCGGGTAGACCAGCAGCTGGAACCGCAGGGCGGGGCCGTGGTCGCGGGCGTGCTGGGCGACGACCGCCGACAGGTTCCCGCCCGCGGAGTCGCCGCCGACGGCGATGCGGGACGGGTCGCCGTCGAACTCCGCGGCGTGGGCGTGCACCCACTCCAGGGCGGCGACGGCGTCGTCGACGGCCGCGGGGAACCGGTGCTCGGGCGCGAGCCGGTAGTCGACCGCGACGACGACGGCGCCGGACCGGTTCGCCAGCGACCGGCACACCGGGTCGTGGCTGTCGAGGTCGCCGATCACCCAGCCGCCGCCGTGGTAGAAGACCAGGACCGGGAACGGACCCGTGCCCTCGGGCGTGTAGATGCGCACCGGTACGTCGCCGGCGCGGTCGTCGCGGACCGCCGCGACCGGCTCGGGCGGACCGGACACCGCGGCCATCTCCCGGATCATGGCCCGGTTCTGCGCGACGGTCATGGTCTCCGGCGGGTCCCCGCCCTGCTCGGCCATGAGCTTCAGGAGGGCTTCCACCTGGGGGTGCAGCGGCACGGTCGGTGCTCCTTCGACGTCGTCGTCCTGCGGGGCGGCGGGCCCCACCGGATCATCCTGCACCCGCCGGGCGCCGACGGCACGGACGACGACCGCGGCCGCGGCGAGCAGCGCCGCCAGCGCCGGCACGACGGCCGGCAGGTGCTCCAGCGCCAGCCCGCCGGCGACGGCGCCGAGCACGATCGCCGCGAGCTGACGCAGCGCCGGCCACCGCCGCCCGTCGCCGGTGGCCAGGTCGGACACGGCGCCGGTCAACGTGCCGGTCATGTAGGTCGTGGACTGCCCGAGCAGCTGCGCGACGCTGCTCTGGCCGCCCATCGCCAGCGCGGCGCCGGCGAGCAGCGGGAGCGTCGCTCCCGGGGCGAGCGGCCAGGCCACCGCGAGCGCGACGAGCACCACCAGCTCGGCGACGAGCGGGGCCGACACCGCCGTCGGCCACCGGCGCCGCAGCAGCGACCACAGCGCGACGCCGACGACGAACCCGGCCACGGCGACCGCCGGTGGCAGCAGCCGGGCCGGCTCGGCGACGGCGAGGGCGTGCCCGGCCGTCACGAGGTTTCCGGTGACGACGCCCGCGAACGCGCCGCCCAGCGCGACCACGGCCCAGACGTCCACCACCCCGGCGCACGCGGCCAGCAACGCGAGGACCACCGCACGGTTCACCGACCGATCCTCCCCCGGCGACCCGCGGGATGGGAGGCTGGTCCGGTGCAGCTGCGCGCCGGGTCGACGTCGTCGGGGTTGTTGCGTGCCCGCTACGAGGTCACCGCGGACGGCCGCGTCGTGACCGGCTGGACCGCGCGGACGCCGCAGGCGCACCGGGAGCTGGTCGTCGACGGGGCCACGTACGTGCTCGACGCGCACGGCGTCGCCCGGTTCTCCCTGGAGGGCGGGGTGCGCGCGCACCTGCGGCGCACGGTCGACCCGCGGCCGCGGACGAGCTGGACGCTGGAGGCGGGCGCGCTCGCCTACCGGATGACCGGCTCGGGACTGGGCCGCCGGTTCACCCTGGCCGACGTCGACGGCGGGACCGAGGTCGGCGCGGTGTGGCGGACGACGGGGTTGCGCCCGTCCTACGGTGCGGAGCTCCCGGACGAGGTCCCGGTGCCGGTCGGGGTGTTCGTGCTCTGGGCGGCGATGGCGATCTGGCGGGCGACGGTCACCGCGGCCGCGACGGCGGTGCGCTGACCCGGGTCCGGACGCACCGTCCCGCACACACCACGGCCCCGGGCGTCGTGGTGGGGACGCCCGGGGCCGGTGGCCGTGCGGGTGGTGCTCAGACCTCGCCGCGGTAGCCGGCGGCCTGCGCCTGCCACATCCAGCGGGCCTCCTCCAGCGCGCGGCCCAGCTCGATGAGCAGGTCCTCGGTGAGCGGGTCGGCCTTGCCGGCCTGCTCGATGCGCGGACGCAGCCGGTCGACGGCGGCGTCGACGGTCGCCGAGATGGTGAGCACGGTGTCCTGGTCGGACACGTAGCCCGCCGGGTACTCCGGCAGCCCGGTGTCGCGGCCGACGGTCCGCGCGCGGCCGTCGGGGGCGACACCGATCGCGGCGGCCCGCTCGGCGACGGTGTCACCGTGCTCGCGGGCCAGGTCGACGAGCTCGTCGAGGTGCAGGTGGACGTCGCGGAACTGCCTGCCGACGAGGTTCCAGTGCGCCTGCTTCGCGACCAGGGACAGATCGACGAGGTCGACGAGGGTCTCCTGCAGCACGCGGCCGGTGATGTCGGTGGCGCCGCTGTCGAGCGGGCTGGTGATCGGGGTGGCCATGGTGCTCACCGCTCCTTCCGATGTCGGTTCGGGACGTACCGGGAGTGCCCCGACCGTGCGGCGCCCACACCCGTACGTGATCCGTCCGACACCCGGTGAGGCGTGCCTGACCTGGGGAAAGTCCAGGCTACGAGCGCGCCGCGTGGGTCACGAGGACCGGGATCGGCGAGTCCAGGATGATCCGCTGCGCGGTGCTGCCGGTGAGCAGCTTGCCGACCGGGCTGCGCCGCTTCACCCCGACGACGAGCAGCTGCGCGTCCTCCTGCGCGGCCAGGTCGAGGATCGCCTCGGCGGGGTCGCCGCCGTCGTCGACGACCCGCACCGCGGTGGCCGGGTCGCCGTCGGCGCGCAGCCCGGCGAGCCGGGAGCCGATGGCCGAGTCCAGCGCCGCGTGGTCGTGGGTCCCGGCGCCGTCGGCGTCGAACAGCTCCTGACGCCCGGTCGCCAGCACCGTCAGCGGGGTGCCCCGCAGGCGGGACTCGCGGACCGCCAGGTCCAGGGCGGCGTCGCCCTCGGGCGTCGGGCCGTAGGCCACACAGATCGTCATGTCGCTCCCCATCAGGCGTTCGCGGACGGGACGGAGACTAACCACGCCGAACGGACATACCGGAGAAAAGTTCGTTGTGGTCACAGAGGTCGTAGAGTTTCCGATCCGGACAGTGGAGGACGGAGCGGACGTGTGCCAACGTCTGCGCTCATGCCACGACGGCAGGTCATCGCAGCCCTGGGAATCCTCCTCGTCGCCGCACTCGCGGTGACCGCCTTCGCCGACGCCGCCCGGTCCGGGGAGGGACAGGCGGCGCGCTCCAACCTCACCCTCATCGCCCCCGCGGCCGCCGGTGGCGGCTGGGACCTGGTCGCCCGCGAGGCGCAGCAGGCCATGCGCACCGGGAACATCGTCAACACCGTGCAGGTGGTCAACATCCCGGGTGCCGCCGGGACCATCGGGCTCAACCAGCTCGCCGGGCTCGCCGGTGAGGAGACCACCATGATGGTCACCGGCACCGTCATGCTCGGCGGGATCAGCCAGTCCGGCAGCGCGATCAGCCTGCAGGACACGACGCCGATCGCCCGGCTCGCGGAGGACTTCGAGGTCGTCGCGGTCCCGGCGGAGTCGCCGTTCCGGACGCTCGACGACATGCTCACCGCCTGGGCCGCGAACCCGGCCGCGCTGCCGGTCGGCGGCGGCTCGGCGGGCGGCATCGACCACATGGTCGCCGCCCAGCTCGCGCAGGCCCGCGACATCCCCGTCGAGCGGATGGTCTACACCCCGCACCCCGGCGGCGGCGAGCTCACGCTGAGCCTGCTGTCGACCGCGGCCGGCACCGTCGGCGTCGGGATCTCCGGCTACAACGACTTCCGCGACCTGGTGGAGTCCGGGCAGCTGCGGGTGCTGGCCGTCGTCGCGCCCGAACGCCTGCAGGGCGTCGACGCCCCGACCATGGACGAGCTCGGCATGCCCGAGGTCGACCTCGTCAACTGGCGCGGGCTCGTCGCCCCCGCCGGGATCACCCCCGAGGCCCGCGCGGAGCTGGAGCAGATCGCCCGCGAGATGGTCGGGACCGAGTCCTGGGGCGAGGCCGTGACCCGCAACCGCTGGGTGCGCAGCGAGATCTACGGCGAGGACTACGACCGCTACCTGGTCACCGAGCAGGCCCGCATCGACGACCTTCTGAAGGAGCTGGGGCTGGCATGAGCGGCCGTCCTGCACACCTGTCCCGGGGCGCGCTCGTCGTGCCCGCGATCCTCGCCGCGCTGGGGGTCTTCCTCACCTACGGCACGCTGACCATGCAGGTCGTCGGCGACGGCGGCCTGTTCGGCCCGACGACCATGCCCTGGATCGTCGCGGTCCTGTGCTACGTGGTCGCGGCGCTGCTGGCGTTCGACATCCTGCGGCCGCGACCCGAGTTCGACGCCCCGGCTCCCGCCGCGGCGGGCACCGGTGACGGCGACGGCGAGGGCACCGCCGCCGGGGACGCGCCGGCCGACACCGGGGTGAACGCCCCGGCCGTGCTGACCGCGGTCGGCGGCGTGGCCGCGTTCATCGTCGTCCTGCCCTACCTGGGCTGGATCCTGTCCGCGACCGGGCTGTTCGTCGCCGTCGCCGCCGCCCTGGGCAACCGGCGCTGGCCGGCGATGGCGCTCGGCGGGCTCGCCGTGTCCTCGGCGGTCCAGGTCGTGTTCAGCATGCTGCTCGGGATCTCGCTGCCCGCCGGCTTCGTCGGGGGGTTCTGATCGTGGAACAGCTGACCAACCTGCTCGGCGGCTTCGCCGACATCCTCAGCCCGTCCGCGCTGCTGTTCGTGTTCCTCGGTGCGCTGATGGGCACCGCGGTCGGGGTCCTGCCGGGGCTGGGCTCGGCGATGGCCGTGGCGCTGCTGCTGCCGCTGACCTTCGTCCTCGAACCGACCAGCGCGCTGATCATGTTCACCGGCATCTACTTCGGTGGCCTGTTCGGCGACTCCATCGCCGGGTTCCTCATGAACACCCCCGGCAACTCGACCGCCATCGCCAGCACCTTCGAGGGCCACCGGATGGCGCTGCGCGGCAAGGCCGCCCAGGCTCTGGCCACCGGCGCGATCGGCGCGTTCATCGGCGGCATGGTCGCCTCGGCGCTCGTCGTGTTCTTCGCCCCGACCCTCGCCCGGCTCGCCACCGGCTTCGGCCCCGCCGAGTTCCTCGCGCTGGCCGTGTTCGCCTTCGTCGCGATCTCCGCGGTGGTCGCCGACTCCGCGATCCGCGGCGTCGCCGCGCTCGCGATCGGCCTGACCCTCGCCCTGGTCGGGATCGACCAGCCGACCGGCACGCCCCGGTTCTCCTTCGGCTTCTCCCCGCTGCTCGACGGCGTCTCGATCGTCGTGATCACGGTGTCGCTGCTGGCGCTGGGCGAGGTGTTCAGCCAGGCCGCGAAGGTCGGCCGGGCCGAGGAGACCAGGGCCGTCATGCCGACCGGCCGGTGGTGGCTGTCGAAGGCCGAGTTCCGCCAGGCGCTGCCCGCGTGGCTGCGCGGCACCGCGATCGGCGTCCCGTTCGGCGTCATCCCGGCCGGTGGCGCCGAGGTGCCGACGTTCCTGGCCTACGGGACCGAGCGCAGGCTCGACCGGCGCAAGGCCGAGCCGACCTTCGGGAAGGGCGCCATCGAGGGCGTCGCGGCACCGGAGGCCGCGGGCAACGCCACCGCGGGCACCGCGATGGGCGCACTGCTCGCGCTGGGCCTGCCCACCTCCGCGACCGCGGCGATCCTGCTCGCCGCGTTCCAGCAGTACGGCCTGCAGCCGGGCCCGCTGCTGCTGGAGCGCTCCGGGGACATCGTGTGGGCGCTGCTCGCCGGGTTCTTCCTGGCGATGATCGTGCTGCTGATCCTCAACCTGCCGTTCGCGCCGCTGTGGGCGCAGCTGCTGCGGGTCCCGAAGTCCTACCTGTACGCGGGCATCGCGGTGTTCGCCGCATTCGGCGTGTACGCCTCCGGGGCGAGCCAGGTCGACCTGGTGATCATGCTGGTGGTGGGGGTGCTCGGGCTGGCGATGCGGCTCTACGACATCCCCGTCGCGCCGGTGCTGATCGCGGTGATCCTCGGGCCGCTGGCGGAGTACTCGCTGCGCGACGCGATGGGCAACTCCGACAACGACCCGGCGGTGCTGGTGTCGAGCCCGATCACCGTGGTGCTGTACCTGCTGCTCCTCGCCGGCCTGGGGTGGACGGCGTGGCGCCGGTTCGCCGAGAAGCGCGCCGCCGACGTGTGATCACCCCGCGGCGCGGGCCAGCTCGACGGCCCGCGCCAGGGTGGTGAGGCGCTCGTCGAGCGTCTCCCCCGCGGGGTAGAGCCGGACGGTGCCGACGCCGGCGGCGGCCCAGTCCCGCAGCCGCGCGGCGACCCGTTCCTCGGTGCCGATCAGCGTCGTCCCCAGCACCATCTCGTCGGTGACCAGGGCCGCGGCGCCGGCCCGGTCCCCGCCCTGCCAGGCGGCGCGGACGGCGTCGGCGCGCTCGCCCCAGCCCTGGCGGCGGTAGGCGTCGAAGTAGAAGTTCCGCCGGGCGGTGCCCATCCCGCCGAGGCTGAACGCGATGCCGGGGCGGCGGGCGTCGACCATCGCCGCCTGGTCGGCCTCGTCGGCGGCGAAGGCGACCTCGGCGCCCTGGCAGACCTCGATCGCGGACCGGTCCCGCCCGGCGGCGCGCAGACCGGTGTCGAGGTGGGCGAGGTAGGCGTCGGCGCCCTCGGGGACGAAGCTCGTGCCCAGCCAGCCGTCGGCGACCCGCCCGGTGAGCTCCAGCATCCGCGGGGACAGCGCGGCGACGAACACCGGCAGGTCCGGCACCGGCGTGGTCGACAGCCGCATCGGGCGGCCCTCACCGCCGGGCAGCGGGATCGCGACGGTCTCGCCGTCGTAGGCGATGCGCTCCCCCGCGCAGGCGGCCCGGATGACCTCGATCGTCTCGCGCAGCCGGGTGAGCGGGCGGGCGAACGGCACCCCGTGCAGGCCTTCGATCACCTGCGGGCCGGACGGGCCGAGCCCGAGCAGGAACCGGCCCTGCGACATGTCGTGCAGGGTCAGCGCGGCCTGGGCGATCGCGACCGGCGAGCGGGTGCCGACCTGGATCACCCCGGAGCCGAGCCGGATCCGCTCGGTGCGGGCGGCGAGGTAGCCCAGCGCCGACGGCGCGTCCGAGCCCCACGCCTCGGCGACCCAGCAGTCGTCGAGGCCCAGGCGTTCGGCCTCGACGACGAACTCGACGGTCTCGCGCCAGTCACCGCCGGAGGCCTCGACCGTCGTGGCGGTCCTCATCGGCCGTCCCGGACGAGCCCGACCGGGCCGTACGCGGGCACGTCCCCCGCGGCGAGCACCGCCGCGGCCATCGGCGCCAGCAGCGCGGCGAGCTCGGCGGTCCGTTCCGGGCCGAGAGCGCCCCACGGGCGGGCGGCGGCCCGGTCGGTGAGCCGTTCGATCTCGTCGTGCTCGTCGGCGCCGGCGGCGGTGAGCGCGCCGGTGGCGTCGACCCAGCCGCGGGCCCGCAGGTCCTCCGCGCCGGCCGCCCAGGCCTCCGGGTCGAAGCCGCGGGCGGTGCGCAGCCACTCGCCGTCGGTCTCCCCGGCGGCGATCTTGAGGTGG
This sequence comes from Pseudonocardia sp. ICBG601, assembly GCF_020496245.1. Lineage (NCBI taxonomy): Bacteria > Bacillati > Actinomycetota > Actinomycetes > Pseudonocardiales > Pseudonocardiaceae > Pseudonocardia > Pseudonocardia sp. ICBG601. The sequence goes on from NZ_JAHLJA010000152.1 coordinate 331,428, forward strand.
TGCGCGGCGACCGGGCCGACGCCCCGCGCGACCAGGACCGCGACGTGACCGTCCCCGCGGTGCTCGCGCAGCGTCGTCGTCGCCTGCCAGAGGGTCTCGAGGTCGCCGTCGGGGCGGGGCAGCGCGGCGTTCGCGGCGGCGAGGACGCGGCCGTCGACGTCGACCTCCCCGGCGGCGGCCCAGGCGAGCTCCGCGGCCCGGTGCAGCGCGGCCGGGTCGGCGGCCGGGCCGGTGCCGTCGAGCCCGGACCGGCGCAGCGCGGCGGCGGAACCGGCGAGCCGGGCCGCGAGCGCCCCGTCGGGGGTCGCGAGCGACCAGACCCCGGGCAGCGCACGGGCGGCCATCGACGGGTGGAAGCCGTGGAACGCGGCCGTCACGGGTGCCGCTCCCACCGGCCCCAGCGGGGCGGCGCGCATCGCGAAGTAGCCGCGCCAGAACCCGCGGAACCCGGCCGCCTCGGCGGCGGCCCGCGCCTCGGGGGCGAAGTACACGACGTCGTGGACCGGTTCGAGCTCGGTCCACAGTGTCCGCGCGGTCTGCACCGCGATGTCGGGGACGGTCACCACCGCACCGTAGTGCGGCGGTGACCGTCCCGGACAGGTCTCTCCCGCTCGGCGGTCAGGAGAGGTGGTGGCGCTCCTGCAGCGCGTAGACGGGGGTGTCGATGCCCGCCTCACGCGCCTTGAGCTGCAACGCGAGGTACAGCGAGTAGAACCGGCTCTGGTGCAGGTTGCCGCCGTGGAACCACAGGTTCTGCTGCTGGGTGGGCTTCCACATGTTGCGCTGCTCGCCCTCCCAGGGACCGGGGTCCTTGGTCGTGTCCGAGCCCAGGCCCCACACCTTGCCCACCTTGTCCGCGACGTCCTGGCCGACGATGTCGGCGGCGAGGCCGTTCATCGACCGGTAGCCGGTCGCGAACACGACGAGGTCGGCGTCGAGCTCGATGCCGTCGGCGAGCCGCACCCCCTTCTCGGTGAACTCCTGCATCTGGCCGCGGACCAGCTTCACCTTGCCGTCCGCGACGAGCTCGGCGGCACCGACGTCGATGTAGTAGCCCGAGCCACGGCGGAGGTACTTCATGAACAGGCCGGAGTCGTCGTCGCCGAAGTCCAGCTCGAACCCGGCCTCCTCCAGCCGCCGGTAGTAGTCCGCGTCGACCTCGCGGGCCTTGTCGTAGGCCGGCTTCTGGAAGGTGTGCATGATCCGGTACGGCAGCGACGCGAAGATCATGTCGGCGGTGTGGGTGTCGACGCCCGCCTTGACCGCGCGCTCGGAGTAGAGGTCCCCGAGGCCGTACTCCATCAGCGTGTCGGACTTGATGATGTGGGTGGACGAGCGCTGCACCATGGTGACGTCGGCGCCGACCTCCCACAGCGAACCGCAGATGTCGAATGCGGAGTTGTTCGACCCGATGACCACGACCTTCTTGCCCCGGTAGGCGTCCGGGCCGGGGTGCTGCGACGAGTGCTGGACCTCGCCCCGGAACTGCTCCCGGCCCGGGAAGTCGGGGATGTTCGGCTTGCCGGAGACGCCGAGCGCGATCACGAGCTGGCGCGGGCGCAGGGTGATCTGCTCGCCCGCCCTGTCGACGACGACGCTCCAGCGGCCGGCCGCCTCGTCGAACCCGGCGCTGCGCGCGGTGGTGGAGCCCCAGTAGTTCAGCTCCATGATCCGCGTGTAGAACTCCAGCCAGTCGCCGATCTTGTCCTTCGGCGCGAACACCGGCCAGTTGTCCGGGAACTTCAGGTACGGCAGGTGGTCGTACCAGACCGGGTCGTGCAGGGCGAGGCTCTTGTAGCGCTTGCGCCAGGAGTCGCCGGGCCGCTCGTTGCGCTCGACGATGATCGTGTCGACGCCGAGCTGGCGCAGCCGCGCGCCCAGCGCGATACCGCCCTGGCCGCCGCCGATGATCACGACCTCGGGGTCGCGGGTGCGCCCCAGCTCGGCCAGCTCGGCCTCGCGGCGCTCCTTCCAGGTGACCCGGTCCGGGTTGGCGCCGTGCTCGGTGCCGAACGGCCGGTTCTCCCCGCGGGGCTCCTCGTGCCCCTTGAGCTCGTCGAGGGTGGTGAGGAAGGTCCACGCCTTCCCGTCGACGATGCGGACGTGCCCGGAGCCCCGCCCGACGGCGGTCTCGAAGGTGAACCACCCGTCGGTGACGCCACCGGCCTCGGTCGGCTCGGCGGACAGCGTCCAGTGCGACGGGTCGGTCGCGTCGAGGGTGTGGGTCAGCAGGTCACGGACGCCGTCGTGGTGCTCGACGGTCTTCATGTTCCAGGTGAACGCGACCAGGTCGCGCCAGTAGCTCTCGTCGGCGAACAGCGCGACGGCGCGGTCGATGTCACGGGCGGACAGGGCGTCGGCGAAGGCGGTGAGCCAGCCCTCCGCGGTCGTGCGTGCCGCCGTCTTCTCCTGCGTGGTGGTCACGGGCACCTCCTGCGAGCGGTTCGCCACGACCGGGGCGGCGCTCGCCGTCCTGCCGCGGTCGTCGGGGCAACGGAGGTGAGTGAACACCACGCGTGTGATCCACGACACCGGTTGCGGGGAGGTTGCAACTCCCCCTCACCGCGGCAGGACGGGGGCCTCAGGCGAGGTCGGGCCGCAGCGGGCTCTTCTCCCCCGCCTCGACGGCCACCTCCAGGGTGTTCCCGGCGGGCGGCAGCGGGCAGGTGGCGTGGGCGGTGAACGCGCACGGCAGGTTCACCACCCGGTTCAGGTCCACCTCCAGCGTCCCGTCCGGCGCCGGGTCGTCGGTGCGCAGGATGCGGCCGCCGCCGTAGGTGGTGTCCCCGGAGGTGGCGTCGCGGAAGTGCAGCGACAGGCCGCCGTCCTTCCCGGCCAGCGCCACGAGCCGCTGCGGGGCACCGGCCCAGGTGAACGCGACCTCGCCGACCGCGGTCGGGAAGTGCTGCAACCCGGCGACGACGGCGTCGACCGTCACCGTCCGCGGCGCGTCGTAGGGGGTGAACACGGCGTCGACGACGGCGGCCGGGTCGTAGGGCCAGGCGGGCACCCCGGTGAACGCGGTCCGGGTGCGGGCCTGCGGGTCGCGCACGCGCAGCGCCCACGAGTCGGTGCGCCGCGCGATCTCGACGACCCGCTCCCCCACCGCGATCATCACGCCGGGGGCGCCGTCGACGGGCCGGACGTGCGCGGTGCCGTCGAGCGGTCCGGTCGCGCCGGGCAGCACGACCCCGTCGGCCGCGACGGCGGTGACCGCGACCTCGTCGGGTCCCGCGGCGCGCCAGGTCCCGGGCAGCCCGGGTACGGCACCGGCACCGGCGTCGAGCCAGTGCAGGGCGGTCAGGGACAGCCAGCCGTGCGGCTCGCGGAGGGTCTGCTCGCGCGCGGCACGCCACGCGTCGTGGGCGGTGAGGGTGCTCGTCATGTGGGGGCAACACCCCACCCGGGCGGAGGTGTTCCCCCGGCGCCGCGGCTCAGTGCACGCGGCGGCGGACCGACTCCGGGTCCGGGCGGGTCAGCGCGATCACCCCGCCGAGCGCGACGAGGACACCGGCCAGCGCCGCCCCCTCCCAGCCGGGCCGGATCCGGTCGCCGAGCAGCGCGATCCCGACGAGACCGGGGACGACCACCTCGGTCACCGACAGCACCGCCGTCGCCGGGCCGACGGCGCCGTCCTGCAGGGCGCGGGCGAAGGCCAGCACCCCGAGCACCCCCATCGCGACGACGCCGTACACCAGCGGGTCGAGCAGCAGGCTGCCCGCGGTCTCCCACCGGAGCGGGCCGGGGTGGATCGCGCGGACGGCCAGCGCCGTGCCGCCGAAGCCCAGCCCGGCCAGCAGCGCCAGCAGCATCGGCCGCCCGGCCCGCCACACGAACGGGGCGGCGGCGAGGATCACCACGAACGACACCAGCAGGACCGGGGTGGCCACGGGGGGCAGCGCGTCCGGGCGGTCCGGCTCGGCGCTCGCGGCGACCACGACCAGCCCCGCCAGCACCGCGGCGACCGCCCACCGGTCGCGCCGGATGAGGTTCCACGGGTTCCAGCCGTGGTCGGCCAGCGTGGTCAGCGCGATCGCGCCCGCCAGGATCGACTGCACCGCGAAGACCGGCAGGTACCGCAGCGCGACGACGGTGAGCACCCAGGCCACGACGTCGGCGAGCAGCCCGGCCAGGAACCACGGCTGCAGCCACACCGGGCGCCCGTACTTCGCCAGCCTGCTGCCGCGGGCCTCCCAGAGGGCGGCGACGGTGTTGCCGACCATCGCGGTCGCGGCGATCAGCAGGGCGAACAGTGTGGTCATGTCCGGGCCCATCCTGCCCGCCCGCGGCACGACCTGCTCCGGACACGCCGATCGGCGCCCGTGGGTGTGGTGGCCGGTGCCGGGCGTGCACACTCGGCGCATGCGCATGCGGTTCGGCCCGGACTCCGACGACGAGTTCCACGCGGCCGCCCAGGAACTGCTCGACGGGTTCGCGGCGTGGCTGACCGAGAACGAGGTGGTCGCCGAACCGATGTCGGCGGAGCTGCTGCTGCAGTACAAGTGGCTCGCCGGCGACGGCGACCTCGCCGACTGGCCGCTGGAGCACATCGAGACCTTCCTCGACGGCTGGTGCCCGCACATCGTGCTGGAGCACCGGCTGCCGGTGCGGCTGGTGCCCGCCAGTGTCGCCGCGTTCGTGGAGTTCCTCGACGAGCGCGGACTGCTGGCCCCGGGCTCGCCGCGGCCGTCGCAGGTGCGGCGGCTGTGCGGCGAGTACGTCGAGGAGTACGACGAGCTGGAGGCCGGGGCCGGGTCGCCGCTGCTCACCGAGCTGGGCGACGACCCGGACCCGGTGCGGATCCCCTCGCCCGCCGACCGGGCGGCGTCCGCGGCGCAGGCCCGGATCCTGCACGACGCGCGGGCGCTGGCCGGCTGGTGCGGCCCGCGCGGCCGGGCCCTGACCGCGACGGGCAACCTGCGCCTGGCCGACGCCCGCGAGCTGGTCGGCCTGCTCGGCACCGGCGACGAGCCGGACCGCGTCGCCCGCCTCGACCGCTCGACCCGGCTGCGGACCCTGACCTGGGTGCTGGAGACGAGCGTGCGCGCCGGCGCCGTCCGGCGGGAGTCGGGGCGGCTGGTGGCGGTGCCGCGCTTCGCCGGGCTGGACGACACCTCCGCCCACGAGGACCTCGTGCTCGCCGCCCGCGAGGTGGGCGCGCTGTCGACCGGCTGGCCGCACGTCGCCGCCGAGGACACCGCGGACCCGGACCTGCCCGTCCGGGAGGCCGCGCCGATCGCGGTCGACGACACCGCACCCGACGCGGACGTGGTGTTCACCGGCGAGATCGACGACGAGGCGATCGAGGCACTGCTGCGCGCCGAGGAGGGGCCGCCGTCGGAGGACGCGACCCCGGCCCTGCTGTTCCTGCTGCGCCACGTCGACGACGGCGTCGACCACGACGACCTGCGCCACGCCCTGGACGTGCTCCTCGACTGGACCGAGGACGCCGACGGGGACGCCGACGTCGCCTCGCTCCGGACCGCGACGCTGCTCGAGCAGCTGGAGCGGCTCGGGTTGGTCGAATGGGCCGGGTCGCGCCGCGAGGCCGACGGGGCGGACGAGGTCCGGGTCGGCGGGATCGTGCAGCTCACCCCGGGCGGGGTCGCGTGCGCGCTGCTGCTGCTCGCCGCGGAGGACCTGCACTACCCGACCCGGCCGGACCCGGCGGTCGCCTCGGCCGCGGAGATCGTCGAGCTGGCCGGGGAGGTCCCGCCCGACGAGTGGCGCCGCGACATCGACGCCTGGCACGCCGCGCAGCCCGATCCGGCGCGGGCGGTGGCCGAGTTCGTGGCGGCGGCGCTCGCACCGGGGCAGACGCTGCTCGTCGCCCTCACCGCGACCGGCGTGGCCGCGGACCGCTTCGGCGCCGAGGCCGTCGACACCCTGCTGCACGACCACCTCGACGGCCCGCACCGCGGCATGGTGGCGCGCCGGCTGGTCGCGCGCGGCGAGATCGACGCCGACGCCGTCGAGCCGGAGCTGCTGCTCACCGCCTCGATCGACGTGCTGGCCGTCGCGCTGGACACCGTCGACGCCGAGGACTGGCCGGACGCGTTCGCCGCCGAGTTCCCGCCCGAGACCCTCGAGGTGTTCGACGCCGTGTGGCAGCTGGACCATCCGCGGGTCGGCGAGGTGCTGGCCGCGCTCGGCGAGCACCATCCGGACGCCGCGGTGGCCAAGGCGGCACGCCGGGCCAGGGAACGCTGGCGCAGCAGGACCGGGGGCGCCTGAGCCGCCGGGCGCAGCAGCTCGCCGCGGGCCCCGCCGCATGCGAACATGTGTTCGTGCGCGGCCTGGCCACCATCCTACATGCCGACCTGGACTCGTTCTACGCGTCGGTCGAGCAGCGCGACGACCCGCGCCTGCGGGGGCGGCCGGTGGTCGTGGGCGGCGGTGTCGTGCTGGCCGCGAGCTACGAGGCGAAGGCGCACGGCGTGCGGACCGCCATGAACGGCCGCCAGGCGCGGGCGCTGTGCCCGCAGGCGATCGTCGTCCCGCCGCGGATGGCGGCCTACTCCGAGGCGAGCCGCCGGGTGTTCGCGCTGTTCCGCGACACGACCCCGGAGGTCGAGGGGCTGTCGATCGACGAGGCGTTCCTGGAGGTCGGCGGCCTGGCGAGGATCGCGGGCACGCCCCGCGAGATCGCCGCGCGGCTGCGCGAGCGGGTGGCCCGGGAGGCGGGGCTGCCGATCAGCGTCGGCGTGGCCCGCACGAAGTTCCTCGCCAAGGTGGCCAGTGGGGCCTCGAAGCCGGACGGGCTGCTCGTCGTCGACCCGGCGCGGGAGCGGGAGTTCCTGCACCCGCTGCCGGTGCGCAGCCTGTGGGGCGTCGGGGCGGTGACGGCGGGGCGGCTGCACGAGGTGGGCGTGCGGACCGTCGCCGACGTCGCCGCGCTCGGTGAGGCCGCGCTCGTGTCCTACCTGGGGCCGGCCGCGGGGCGGCACCTGCACGCGCTCGCGCACCTGCGGGACCCCCGCCCGGTGGACACGCACCGGACCCGCCGCTCGATCGGGTCGCAGCGGGCGCTGGGCCGCCGCCCGCGCACCGACGCCGAGCTCGACGGCATCCTGGCCTCGACCGTCGACCGGCTGGCCCGGCGCCTGCGTGCCCCGCGCGGGTCCGACCGTGACGAGCCGGACGAGACCCTCGACCCTCTCGGCGCCGCGGGGGGCGGGCGGGTCTGCCGCACCGTCGTGCTGCGGGTGCGGTTCGGCGACTACGCCCGGATCACGCGCTCGCACACGCTGCCGGTCGCGACCGCGCACACGCCGACGATCCTCTCGGCCGCCCGCCGGCTGCTGCACGACGCCCTGCCCGACATCCACGCCCGCGGCATCACCCTGCTCGGCCTGTCGCTGACCAACCTGGACCGCGACGACGCCCTGCAGCTGGAGCTCCCCCTCGACGCCCACGCCGGCCCGGCCCTGGACACCGCGCTCGACGCCGTCCGCAGCCGGTTCGGCTCGGCCTCGGTCGGCCGCGCCAGCCGCCTCGGCCACGACGAGGGGCTGCAGGTGCCCCTGCTCCCCGAACACGAGTGATCGTCAACCCGAGGTTGACGAAAGACGGTCGTCAACTTACGGTTGACGCATGACGCCACCGACGCCCCTGGGCGGCACCGTCCGCCTCGACGACCTCATCCACGCCATCACCTCGGTCCACCAGGACCCGCTGGAGCAGCTCTCCGACGCCGTGCTCGCCGGGGACCACCTCGGCGAGGTCGCCGACCACCTGATCGGCCACTTCGTGGACCGGGCCCGCCGGGCCGGGGCGTCGTGGACCGACATCGGCCGCAGCATGGGCGTCACCAAGCAGGCCGCGCAGAAGCGGTTCGTCCCCCGTCCGGACGCCCCGGAGAACATGGCCCAGGGCTTCGAGCGGTTCACCCCGCGGGCCCGCAACGTCGTGGTCTCCGCGCAGAACGAGGCCCGCACGGCCGAGAACGACCGGATCACCCCGGCGCACCTGGTCCTCGGCCTGCTCGCCGAGCCGCAGGGGCTGGCCGTCGCGCTGCTGACCGGGCTGGGCACCGACACCACGGCGCTGCGCGAGGCCGCCGTCGCCGCGCTCCCGGAACGCGCGACGACGGTGCCCGCCCTGATCCCGTTCGACCCGGCCGCGAAGAAGGCCCTGGAGCTGACCTTCCGGCACGCGCTGCGGATGGGGCACAACTACGTCGGGACCGAGCACGTCCTGCTGGCCCTGCTGGAGCAGGAGGACGGCGACGGTGTCCTGACCCGGTCGGGCGTCGACGATGAGCGGGTGGAGCAGGCCGTCACCGAGGCGATCGCCGCGATGACCGGGGGCGGGGCCGGGGAGAGCTGACGGCGGGGTGGAGACGCCGTGGCCGGGGCGGGACCCCGGGCGGGCTCAGGTCGCGAGCTCGATGCTCCCCCGCACCGACTCCGGTGCCCCGTCGGACCCGGCCGCGACGTCGATGCGGTCCCCGTCCGGGGTCCCGCCGACCCAGACGTCGGCGCCGGCGAAGGCGGGAGCGGTGAGGCGGTACTCGAAGCCGCGCACGAACGCCGTCGGGCGGTGGCGGCGCGCGATCTCCAGGCCGAGCAGGGCGAACAGCGGGCCGTGCACGACCAGACCGGGGTAGCCCTCGACGCCGGTGACGTAGGGCAGGTCGTAGTGGATGCGGTGGGTGTTGTAGGTCAGCGCCGACATCCGGAACAGCAGCTCCGGGCCGGTCGGCACGGTGAAGGCCCACTCGTGCTCCGGGCGTGGTGCCGGGTCCGGCGCGACCGTGCCCCGGACCGTGCCGGCCGGCTGCGAGCGGTAGACGATGTCCTGCTCCTCGACGCAGAGCAGCGTGTCGCCGCGGCGGAACTCCGCCCGCGTCGTCACGAACGCCATCTCGCCGCTGCGGCCCTGCTTGACCCGGACCGGGCCGAGCTCCTGGCGGCGGGTCACCGGTTCGCCGACCCGCCACGGGGCGTGCCAGGTCAGGCGTCCGCCGGCGAACATGCGTCGCCGGTCCGGGACCGGCGGCAGGAAGTGGCCCTCGCGGGGGTGGCCGTCGTCGCCGAGCGCGGACATCGGCGGGGTGTCGAGGAAGGCGAGCCAGTGCCACAGCGGCGGGAGCGGGTCCCCGTCGGCGGCGACCGGGTCGAGGTCGAGCAGCCCGGAGAACGCGGCGACCGACCACCGGGTGACGGTGTCGGTGCCGACGAGCGGACCGGGGGCCCAGCCGTCGAGGGCGGCGGCCAGGTCCGCGGGGGCGTCGCCGGGGCCGGTCACGACGCGACCTGGTAGCGGGTGTGCTGCAGGATCGTCCAGGCCACCAACGCCGGGTTGTCCACCATCGGCACGTGCCCGACGCCGGGGAGCACCACCAGCTCGGCGCCGGGGACGGCGTCCATCATCGGGCGGCCGTAGCGGCCGTAGGGGATGGTGCGGTCGGAGCCCGACCAGGCGATCCGCACCGGGCAGGGCAGCTGCTCGAACGGGGCGATCGCGGTGTCCATCCGGGCCGCGGACAGCAGCGGCTCCAGGATGGTGCAGCCGGCGAGGTCGTCGAACAGCTCCGCGACCTCCTCGGGGGAGTAGCGGTCAGTGTGCTCGGCCAGGGTGAGCAGCAGCAGCCTGCGGATCACCCCGCACGAGGCCAGCGCACGCACCGGCGCCCAGCCGGCGAGCAGCGCCCCGATCCGGAACGTCGCGAGCAGCCGGTACAGGTCCGCGGGCACCGACCAGGCCCCGGCCGGGGACAGCGCGACGACCGACCGGGCCCGGCCGCGACGGGCCAGCTCCAGCGCGGCCCAGCCGCCGAGGGAGTTGCCGACCACGTGCGGCCGCTCGGGCACACCGATCGCGTCGAGCTGCTCGGTCAGGCCGTCGACCAGCAGGTCGACGCTGAACTCGCCCTCGGGCATCGGCGGGCCGTCGAGGTGGCCGGGCATGGTCACCGCCCAGACCTCGTGGTGCTCCTCCAACATGGGCAGCAACGGCTTCCAGGCCCGCCACGACGAGGTCATCCCGTGGAGCAGCAGCAGCGGCTCCCCCGAGCCGCCGACGTGGTACGCGCTCATCCGACGATCATGGGCTCCGCGGCCCCGGGCTGCAGCGCGAGGACCTCCGCGAAACCGCCGGCCAGGCAGCGGGCGAACTCCTCGCGGTCGGTGATGGCGGCCGCGTCGATGTTGGCGCCGACGCAGCACTGGTCCCCGTGGGTGACCACGGAGATCATCGCGGCGCAGCCGGGCAGCGGCGCGAACGGGTAGACGCGGTCGATCCGGGCGCCGCAGAGGAACGCCTCGGAGCGCAGCCCCGGCACGTTCGACGCCTGGAGGTCGTTGCCCTGCGTCGACCCGCCCGCGACCAGGGTCAGCAGCGGGCCGGGCAGCCGGGCCAGCAGCGGCGCGACGACGTCGGGGCTCTCCAGTGCGGGCTCCTCGCGGGCCGCACGCATCTGCTCCCCCACCTCCCGGATCCTCCGGGCCGGGTCGGCGATGCCCATCGGCGCGGCGAGCCGGGCCGGCGCCCAGCGGTTGCCGCCCGCGGCGTCGCCCTCGCGGCGCACCGACACCGGCACCGAGGTGCGCAGCGTCGCGTCGCCGGTGACCGGGTGCCCCATCGCCTCGTGGTAGAGCCGGAACCCGCCGAGCAGCGAGGCGACGAAGGCGTCGTTGAACGAGCCGCCCACCGACTTGCCCGCCGCGCGCAGGTCGGCGAAGTCGACGTCGAGCGCCACGAACCGCCAGGACATGCCACGCGGGCGCAGCAGCTCCGAACCGCCGCCCGGCGGCGGGGACAGCACCCGCAGCGCCGAGTCGAGGTAGCGGGCGGTGTCGCGGGCCGCCGAGAGCGGGTGGGTGAGCGCGCCGACGACGTCGCGGGCGGCACGGGCGGCCGCCGGGACGATCCCGGCCTCGCGGCGGACGAGCCGGTCGACCTCGGCGAGCGGGTCGGGCGAGGTCGGCTCGGGCGCGGCGGGCTGCGGCTTGGTGTCGTCGTGCTCGCGCTTGCGGCTGTGCAGCTGCGACAGGAGCTGGACCACGCCCATGCCGTCGGTGAGCACGTGGTGCAGCTTCAGCAGGAACGCCGCGCGCCCGCCGGGCAGCCCCTCGACGAGCATGGCCTCCCACGGCGGCCGCTCCCGGTCGAACGGGGTCATCATGAACTGCTCGGCGATCGGGGACAGCTCCGCCCAGAAGCCCGGTCCGGCGCCGGGGATCCGCACCCGGCGCAGGTGGTAGTGCAGGTCGAACTCGACGTCGTGGATCCAGTACGGCGTGCCGAGCCCGCCCAGCGGCTCCCGGATGCGCTCGCGGAAGCGCGGGACCATCCGCGTCGCCCAGTCCACGGCGGCGACGAGCCGGTCCCAGTCGGGCTTGGCGTCGAGCAGCTCGACCGCCAGGACCGGGGACCGGAAACGGGGGTCGTCGCCCTCGGCCCGCCACATCATGACCTCGAACGGCGACATCTCGCGGGCCGAGCCCCAGCCCGCCGGGGAGTCGCTCATGCCGGGTCCTCCTGGCTGTCGTCGCTGCGGTCGTACTGCTGGGCGATGCGGCGCTCCGGCCACGCGGCGAGCGTGTCGAGGAACCGGCCGCGGACCTCCTCGGCGTACTTCCCGGCGTCCTCGGGGACCCAGGACGACGTGTCCACCGGGGGCAGGACGGCGACCTGCACGGTGCCGCCGCGCAGGGTCTGGGCGCCCCGCCACATGATCTCCCCCGCGTTGCGGATGACCACGGGCACGATCGGCACTCCGGCCTGCATCGCGATGTGGAACGCGCCCTTCTTGAACGGGCCGAGCCGGGGCGTCGGCGAGCGCGTGCCCTCCGGCGCGATCGCGAGCGAGATCCCCTCGTCGCGCAGCTTGTCGACGGCCGGCTGCAGCGCCGCCCGGGCGGCGCGGGAGTTGGAGCGGTCGATGAACGCGACGTCGGCGGCCCAGAACAGCTGTCCCCACACGGGGATCTGCGCGGCCTCCTTCTTCGCGACGCCGGTGAAGTTCTCGCGCAGCAGCTTCATCAGCACCGGCACGTCGAACTTCGACTGGTGGTTGAACACGAACACGCACGGCCGGGCGGAGTGGAGGTACTCCGCGCCGGTCACCTCGACGTCGATGCCGGCCAGCCCGAAGCCGACGTCGGCGCCGACCGAGCCCGCCATGTCGACGAAGCGGCGCCGCGAGCCGTGCAGCAGGCCCGCCCCGGCCGCGGCGGCCAGCCCGGCGGCCATGCCGCCGTAGAAGACCGCGGTGCGGGCGACGTCGGTGACGCTGGGGAACAGCCCGCCGCGCGGCGCGCAGTCCAGGACCGGCCAGCCCCTCTCGCCGGCGAGCGCGCGCAGCGAGTCGGTCGGTGAGACCGCGACCGCGTGGCCGACCGCGGACAGGAACTCCGCGTCCTCGGTGCCGTTGGCGTAGCCGAAGCAGTCCGCCAGGTCGACGCCGTGCGCGGCGGCGTCGGCGCGGACCGCCTCGGCCTTGCCCGCGCCCCACAGCGAGGTGCCCGCGACGCGGCCGGTGAGCACGCCGTCGCGCACCTCCAGCTCGGTGCACAGCACCCGGTCCGCGCCGAGCTCGTCGGCCATCGGCTGCACCTGGAACCGGGTGGCCGAGGACGCCATGACGACCTGGTGGCCCTGCTCCTGGTGGGCGGCGACCAGCTCCCACACCTCCGGGTGCAGCGAGCCCGCGATCTCGTCGCGGAACAGCGTCCGCCCGAGGGCGTGGAGCTCGTCCTCGCTGCGGCCCTTCCAGGTCGCGAGCGTGATGGACAGGAACTCCTTGAAGTCGTCGTCGGTGCGGATCCCGCGCATGCCCGACAGCACGGTGCGCACCATCTCGACCGGCCCGACGTCGAACTCGCGCAGCCGTCTGCGGTAGAAGGCGCCCGCGGAGTAGCCGTCGATGACGGTGCCGTCGTAGTCGAAGTACGCGACCGTCCCCGGTCCCGGCTCCGCCTCCCGGATGGCCCGGAGCCGGTCCCGGGTGTCCCCGGCCGGCGTCCCGTCAGCTGGCGACACCCGTATCCCCTTCCACACGCTGCTCCGTCCCGGACGGCGGGACCACCGGTGACACCGGGACGGCCCCGGGCACCGCCGTCCCGCCGGAGCCGAGGACCACCTCGAGGCGGGCGCGCTGCAGCTCGCCCAGCCGTCCCAGATCGTGGATCACCGCGGTGACCTCCGCCAGCCAGGCCGCGCGCCGCTCGCCCAGGGGCGCTCCGGCCGCGCCGGACTCCGGTTCGCCGAGCAGGTCGCGGTTGTCGGCCTGGCGCACTGCGGTGGTGTACAGCTCACGCGACACCGAGTCGGCGCGGTCGACCCGCTGCTGCAGCAGCATCTGCCGCCCGACGCCGAGGCAGTCCTCCAGGAACTCCTTCTCGTCGGTCATCGGCTCCTCGCCCAGGGCGGCGAGCCGGTCCGCGACGACGAGCTGGGCGTCGAGGAACGACCGCAGCACGCCCGGTGCGACCAGCAGCGGCGCCTGGCGCAGCGCGCCGCGCACGTCGGACGGGTTCGCCGCGCGGGTCCGCCACTCCGGGTCGACCAGGTCCAGCTCGGCGATGATCTCGGCCCGGAACTCGCGGCGGGTGGAGAAGAAGAACTCGAACTTGAGCAGGTCACGCAGCCGGGCCAGCTCGCGCCACGCGACCTCGACGATGTCCTCGTCGGGGTCGGCGTCGCCGACGCGCAGCAGTGCGACCTCGAGCATGGCGCGGTTGAGCAGGTGGTGCAGGGCGCCGTTGCGGTAGAACGCCGCGACGTGGTGGCGGTCGGTGCTGACGGCGAACACCGGCTCGGTGCCGGCGTCGTAGACGGTGACGACACCGGCCTCGGCGAGCCGGTCCAGCGTCATCCGCAGGCCGTGCCGGGTCCGCAGTTCGGCGATCGGCACCGGGATCCCGCGCGCTTCCAGGTAGTCCGCCAGCGGCGCGACGACCTCCCGGACCTGCTGCAGGGTCAGCGCCCGGTCCTGCGCCCAGAGCAGCGCGAACGTCGCGAGCGAGGTCGCCGTCGCCGGGGTGACGCGGTTGATGCCCGCGCACACCCGGAACGCGACCTTCTCCAGCTGCGCGCGGCCGGGGCCGGCGTCCTCCAGGGCGCGGCGCAGCGCGAACGGCTCGGCGAAGCGCACCCGGGCGGTGCCGATGTGGCGGCGCTGGTCGCGGAAGTAGCCGAACAGCCAGCCCAGGCCCTCGGCCTTCTTCTGCCCGCCGCGCTGCTCGGCGGCCATCGCGCCGACCTCGTGCAGCTGGTCGTAGACGATGGACACCGGGACCAGCACGGCGTCGAGCTCCGGGCGCTCCTCCAGCGCGGAGACCAGGTAGCGCAGCAGCCCGATGCGGGGCTTGCGCAGCTTCCCGGTGCGACTGCGGCCGCCCTCGAGGTACCACTCCAGGTTGAAGCGCTTGGACAGCAGGTGGCCGAGGTACTCGGTCATCGCCGCCTTGTAGACGGTGTCGCCGCCGAAGCTGCGGCGGATGAACACGATCCCGGCCCGGCGGCCCAGCGACCCCAGCGGCCAGAACGACAGGTTGTTGCCGCCGAGCACGTGGTTGCGCGGGAAGTTGCGGTCGTGCAGGACCTCGGCGAACAGCAGCGGGTCGGCGTAGGAGCGGTGGCTGGGCAGGAACACCAGCGCGTGCTCCTTGTTGAGCTCCCGCAGCCGCTCCAGGCCCGACTCGTCGACCTGGACGTCCCAGGCCTTCGCGTGCATCGGGCTCATCACGGCCCGGAAGGCGTCGATCGCCGGCGGGCTCTGCACGGCCGCCATCTCGTGCAGGCAGGACTCCAGGTCCCGCTCGATCTCGGCGGCGGGCTTCCCGGTCCGCGCGGCCAGCCCGTCGACGAGCGTCGGGAAGCGGGCCGAGGAGGTGATCTGCTCGACCATCCGGCGCGGCACCTTGTACCGGTCACCGAGGACGCGGCGCTCGGCGCGGTCGCAGGCCAGGATCGCCTGCCGGGCGACGAACCGGGTGAACCCGTCCGAGCCGGGCCTGCCGTTCTCCTGGGCGACGAACCGGGACACCAGGTCGGCGACGGTCGCGGGCTCCCCCGTCACGACCCGGGCCGCGTCCGGGCGGTGCTTCACCATCGACGGGTGCAGCGGCGACCAGGCCATCCGCATGACCGCGGACGTCGCCAGGCCGGTGAGCTTGCGGACCGGGCCGCTGTCCTCCGGCTCGGGGGTCAGCCACGCGACCCGGGCCGGGACGATCACCGTGCCGTCGCCGTGCAGGGCCTCCCCCAGCGCGGACGGCACCTCGCCGTTCGCGCCGAGCGCGACCACGGCGGCGGCCGGGTGCTCCTGTTCGGCCCAGCGGCGCAGGATGCCGCGTTCGGTGTGCGACCGGGCCTGGGTGACGACGACCTCTCGTCCGCCGGTGAGGTCGTTGTTCGTCATGGAGGCCCCCTGTCGGCACGCCCCGCCGCGGTGCGGCGCCTGGGGGGTCAACCTAGTTACCCGCCGGTTGGGCAACAACCCGACGCGGCGGGTCCCGGCGAACTCACACGATCTTGTACGCCTCGGTGAGCACGTGCCGCAGGATCTGCTCCATCTCGTCGAACTCGGCCCGGCCGGCGATCAGCGGCGGCGCCAGCTGGATCACGACGTCGCCGCGGTCGTCGGGGCGGCAGTACAGGCCCGCCTCGAACAGCGCCCCGGGCAGGAACCCGCGCACGAGCTTCTCCCGCTCCTGCGGGCCGAAGGTCTCCCGGGTGTCCCGGTCGCGCACGAGCTCGATCGCCCAGAAGTAGCCGTCGCCGCGGACGTCGCCGACGATCGGAAGGTCACGGAGCCGGTCGAGGGTCGCGCCGAACTCGTCGGCGTGGGACAGGACGTTGCCGTAGAGGTCCTCGCGCTCCATGAGGTCGAGGTTCGCGAGCGCGACGGCGGCCGAGACCGGGTGCCCGCCCCAGGTGTAGCCGTGCGGGAACGTGACGCCGGGGGCGAGGAACGGCTCGATCACCTTCTCCGAGGCGATCATCGCGCCCATCGGCCCGTAGCCCGAGGTCATGCCCTTCGCGCAGGTGATGATGTCCGGGGTGAACCCGAACTTCGCGCTGGCGAACGGGACGCCGTGGCGGCCGAAGCCGGTGATCACCTCGTCGGCGACGAGCAGCACGTCGTGCCGGTCGCAGATCTCGCGGACCCGGGCGAAGTACGACGGCGGCGCGGTCAGGCAGCCGCCGGAGTTCTGCACCGGCTCCAGCACGACCGCGGCGACGGTGTCCGCGCCCTCGAACGCGATGGCCTCCTCGATCCGGTCGGCGGCCCAGCGGCCCAGAGCCTCGGCGTCGCCGTCGAACTCGGGGTGGCGGTAGAGGTTGGTGTTGGGCACGCGGAACCCGCCGGGCGCCAGCGGCTCGAAGTCCTTCTTCATCGCAGGCAGCCCGGTCACGGCCATCGCCCCGTGCGTGGTGCCGTGGTACGCCGTCGCCCGGGAGATCACCTTGTGCTTGAGCGGGCGGCCGCGGAGCTTGAAGTACTGCTTGGCCACCTTCCAGGCGCTCTCGACGGCCTCGCCGCCGCCGGAGGTGAAGAAGACCCGGTTCAGGTCGCCGGGGGCGAGGTGGGCCAGCCGCTCGGCGAGCTCGGCCGCGGGCGGGGTCGTGTAGCCCCAGACCGGGAAGAACGCCAGCTCCGACGCCTGCTTCGCGGCGACCTCGGCCAGCTCACGCCGCCCGTGCCCGGCCTGCACGACGAACAGGCCGGCGAGGCCGTCGAGGATGCGGCGGCCGCGGTCGTCCCACAGGTGCACGCCCTCGCCGCGGGTGATGACGGGGATCGGGTTCGCGCCGTCGCGGCCGTGCATCCGGGCGAAGTGCATCCAGAGGTGTCGGCCGGCGGCGTCGGCGTGCGGCGAGAGGGCGGGCGCGTCCGGGGTGGCTCCGGCCCCGGTCCGGGTCGTGTTCTCGACGGCGGTCACGTGGGGCTCCCTCGGTAGCGGCGCGGTACGCCTCCGATCGTCGGCGCCGCGGCGGCCCCGGTCAGGGATACGATCCGTATCGTCCTGGGCCGCGCGGCGGACGGAGTGGATCCCGGTGCACCCGACCATCGCCGACGTGCTGGCCCGTCCGGAGGTCCGGGCCGGGGCACCCGCCGTACGGGCCGGGCGGGCGGCGCTGGGCACCCCGGTGCGTTGGGTGCACGTCAGCGAGGTCGCCGACCCGGCCGGGACGCTGCCGCCGGGGGTGCTGGTGCTCTCGGTCGGGGTGCCGGTGGCCGACCCCACCACCGTCCCGGCCCGCTACGTCGACGCGCTGCGGGCCGCCGGGGCGGTCGGGCTGGTCGTGGAGATCGGCCAGCAGCTGCCGTCGCTGCCCGCCGGGCTGGTGCAGGCCGCCCGGGCGGCCGGGTTCCCGCTGGTGGAGCTGCGGCGCACGGTGCGTTTCGCCGAGATCGTCGCGGGCGTGCTGGGGCAGGTCGTCGCCCGCCGCGACGACGACCCGGGGCCGCCGGGCGCCGAGGCCGCGTTCCGGTCGCTCGCCCTGCACCGGGTGCCGCCGGGGCGCGTGGTCGGGGAGCTGACCCGCCGGATCGACGCGCCCGTGGTGTGCGAGGACCTCGCGCACCGGGTGCTGCTCACCGCGGGCGGTCCGGACCTTCGGGACTGGGCGGCGCGCTCGCGGCTGGCCGGGCCCGCCGGGCCGGAGGGCTGGGCGACCGCGCCGGTCGGGCGGCCCGGGGCGCGGTGGGGGCGGCTGACGGTGCCGTCGCGGCCGACGCCGGGCACCGCCGACCGGGTCCGCGCACTGCTCGACGCCGCCGCGGACGCGGTGTCGCTGCTCGACCCGTCGCCCGAGGGCCTGCTGCGGTCCGCCCGCGACGCGCTGGTGGCCGACCTGGCCGCGGCGGTGCCGTCCGACGCCGGACGGCTGGCGGTGCGGGCCCGCGCCGCCGGGCTGGACACCGAGGGTCCGCTGTCGGTGGTGGCGCTGCGCCCGGCCGGGGACGACGCCCCCGAGCGGGCCGTCGACCCGGAGCAGGCCGTCGACGCGGCGCTCGCCGTCGTCGCACCGGGGGCGACGGTGGCCTCCCCCGCGCCCGGGGAGCTGGTCGTGCTCGTGCCCGGCGACGGCGGCCCGCTGCTCGCCGCGCTGCCCGCCACGGTGGCCGCGGCGACGGCCGGGCCCGGCCCGTTCGCGGCCGTGGCGGACCTGCTGCGCCGGGCCCGCGACGACGCGGCCGCGCACGCCGCGACCGGCGGTCGCGGCCCCGTCCGGGTGCCCGCGCTGCGCGGGCTGGTGCACCGCCTCGGCGACGACCCGGCCCTGCTCGGCTTCGCCGCGGACGTCCTCGGCCCGGTGACGGCGCTGCCCGCCGCAGCGCGCGCCGACGCCCGGGACACGCTGCGGGCCCTGGTCGAGGCGGGCGGGGTCGTCGCCGACGTCGCCCGCAGGCTCGGGGTGGGCCGCCCCGCCGCCTACGCCCGGCTGCGCCGCCTGTCCGGCCTGCTGGGCCTCGACCTCACCGACCCCGAGGTGCGGACCGCGCTGCACCTGGCCCTGCTGGTCGACGCCCGTGCCGCCCGCTGAGCCCGCCGTTCAGGGGCGGTCGGCCCACAGCAGCGTCGCCGAGCCGAGGGTGTCGGTGACCGTGTCGTGCAGCGGCCGCCCGTAGCCCGCGGCGACCTCGCGGACCGGGCGGGCGGTGACCGTCCAGCCGTGGCGGCGCAGCCAGTCGTCGCAGGACTCGGTCCGGGGCTCGGCGAAGAACAGCTCGCGGACGTCGGTGGTGTGCAGCATCTCCCGGGCCGCCGCGCGGAACGACGGCTCGTCCGCGATCCGCTCCACCTGGTCGCCGAAGTGCTCGACGGCGATCCGGCTGCCCGGCACCGACAGCGCGTGCACCCGCTCGAACAGGAGCCGCTCGGCGTCGGCGGGCAGGTAGGGCAGCAGCCCCTCGGCCAGCCAGGCGGTCGGCCGGTCCGGGTCGAAGCCGGCCGCGGCGAGCGCGGCGGGCCAGTCGTGGCGCAGGTCGACCGGCACGGTGACCCGGCGCGCGGTGGGCGCGATGCCCGCCCCGGCGACGACCTCGTCCTTGAAGTCCAGCACCTTCGGCTGGTCGACCTCGAACACCGTGGTCCCGGCGGGCCACGGCAGGCGCAGGGCCCGCGCGTCGAGGCCCGCGGCGAGCAGCACGACCTGGGTCGTCCCGGCGCCGGTCAGGGCCTCGTCGAAGAACCGGGAGCGCACGCCCTGGTAGCCGGCCTGCACGACCCACGGGTCGGCGGCGTCGTCCGGGTCCTCCGGCACGGCCGACAGCGTCCCGGCCGCGTCGACGAACCGCTGGGCGTACGGGTCGTCGACCAGCCGGTCGGCGCGGCGGGTCTCCAGCGCCCGCCCCGCGGCGACGGCCAGGGCGGTGGCGCCCACGCTGCTGGTGATGTCCCACTGATCGTCGGCTGTGCGCATGACGATCACGCTAGGAGCAGACGGTTAGCGTTGCTCATCAGTCACGCGGATGATCACTCGCACGGCGCAGGCGGTACCGGACACCGGATCCCATACCGACACTGCGTGTGTGAGCCGTAACACCGCGTAGATCGGGGGCGAGTCGGCCACATGGACCTCCGACGGGTCACCGGCTACCTCGCGCTCACCCTGCTCGCGCTGTACTGGCTGTGGGTGCTCACGCGCACCGCCCCGGTGCTGCGACGCGGCTGCCGCGACCGGCCGCTGCGCATCCGGCTGACCCTGCTCCGGACGGCCGCGGTCGGCTGGACGGCGCTCTTCGTCGCGACCGTGCACTTCTGGGCGACGTCGTGGTGGCACGTGGTCGTGGCGCTGCCGGTCGCGCTCGCGGGCGGGGCCGGGCTGCAGCGGGTGCACCGGCGCCTGGTCGCCCCGCCCCGGCACCGCGTCGCGCTGGCCCGGCGGGTCCGCCGCGCCGGTCACTTCCAGGTCATCCGCCACCCCGGGTCCCCCGGGCCGCACCGGCACGCGGCCGTCGAGGGCGCGCCGCGGCGCGTCCGGGACGTCCGCGACCTGGCGTGGCCGCCCGGTCAGCCCGCGGCGCCGACCGGGGTGCGGTCCTCGGGGTCGTCCTCCTCGGCGGGCTCGACGGCCGGCTCACCGACCAGCTCGCCGTAGACGACGGTCAGGGCCTCGGCGATCCGCGCCCGGTCGAACCGCGACACCGCACGGTCCCGGCCCGCGATCCCGAGCCCGGCGCGCAGGGCGTCGTCGCCGAGCACGCCGCGCAGCGCGACCGCCAGCTCGGCGGGCCGGGCCGGGCGGACCAGCACCCCGGTCACCCCCTCGACGACGACGTCGCGCAGCCCGCCCACGCCCGTCGCCACGACCGCCCGAGCGCAGGCCATCGCCTGCAGGACCGGCCCGACCCCGACGTCGTGCTCCGGTGCGGCGACCACGACGTCGGCCGAACGCAGCAGCCGCGGCAGCAGGCCGCCCTCGACCGGCCCGAGGAACCGGACGCGCCCGGCCACGCCGGCCTCGCGGGCGATGCCGAACAGGCGCGCGCGGTCGGGGTCCGGGTCCGCCGCGCCGCCGGCGACGAGCAGCTCGGCGGTGCGGATCCGGGCCAGCGCCCGGATCACCGTGTCCATCCCGGCACCGTCGGCCAGCGAGCCGACGGCGAGCAGCCGCGGCCGGTCGCCCCGGCGCAGCGCCGGGCCGTCGGGGGTGAACACGTCGGTGTCGACGGCGGCGGGCACCGTCCGCAACGCCGCCCGCGGCACCCCGCGGCGCAGCAGGGCGGTGTGCTGCTCCTCGCTGGAGGCCAGCACGCGGGCCGCCCCCTGCGACGACCCGGTGCGGGCCGCGGGGATGGCGGCCGGGTCCGGGCAGTCGGCCGGGTAGACCTGCACGACCGGCACCCCGGTCGCGGCGGCGGCGGCCCCGGCTCGCGGGCCGATGGCGTGCACCACCTGGGGCGGGTCGTCGGACCATGCCGCGGCCAGTGCGGTGTCCTGCCCGGCGTCCCACGGATGCACGCGCAGTGCGCCGCCACCGGCCGGGGCGGTCAGGTCGGGGTCGTCGGGGACGTCGGTGAACACCCGGACCGTGTGACCGGCGGCGGCCAGCGAGGCGGCGGTGATACCCGCGCCGCACGTTCGCGGGACCTCGGGGGTACGGATGACGGCGATGCGCAAGCGGATCCTCCACGTCGTGCTCGCGGCTGCGGGCACGCGCAGTTGGCTCTACGCGTCGGACCAGTGACCGTACCCGCTCCGGCCCGTCCACGGGTGGGGGACCGCGGGAGTGTGCGAAGCGGGCACATCGGGTAACCGGGTCGCGTCGGGCGGGCCGGCCCGGCAGGACGTGGAGGGGGCGGGGCCGTGACCGCGCAGTCCTGGATCCTGAGGGTGGAGCCCGACGCGGCCGCGTGCCGCACGGCCCGGCACGAGCTGACGCGGTTCCTGACCCCGCTGGTGGACGACCTGACCGTCGACGACGCGACGCTGGTGCTGCACGAGCTGGTCGCGAACGGCGTCGACCACGCGCACACCCCGATGCTGGTGACCGCCCGGGTGCGCGACGGCGCGGTACGGCTGCGTGTGCGCGACGGCTCGGTCGTGTGCGGACACGAGCAGCCCCACGACCCCACCGCGACCCGCGGGCGCGGCCTGCAGATCGTCGGCCGGCTCTCGCAGCGCTGGGGGGTGCGCCGGCACCGCGGCGGCAAGACGACCTGGGCCGACGTCGGGCCGGTCGGTGCCAGCCCGGCCCCGGACCTGCACCTGGTGCGCCCGGCCTGACCCGCCTGCCCGATCCGGCCGGTCCGGCCCGGGAACGGCCGGTGCGTGGCGCTACGGGCGGAGGGTCAGGCCCGGGCGGACAGCCGCGCGCCGTCGGACCGCGGCGCCAGCCCGAGACGCTCGACCAGCTCGGTCGTCGCCGTCGACCGGTTGAGGCAGTAGAAGTGGATCCCGGGGACGCCCTCGGCGAGCAGCCGCTCGCACAGCTCGCCGGTGACCTCCATGCCCGCGGCGCGGAACGCCGCCGTGTCACCGGAGTAGGGCGCGAGCCGATCGACGAGCGCCGCCGGCAGCGGCGAGCCGGACAGCTCGGGCCCCTTGTGGAAGGTCTTCTCCGAGGTCAGCGGCATGATGCCGGGGATGATCGGCTGGTCGAACCCGGCGGCGGCGACCCGGTCGCGCAGCCGTAGGAAGCCGTCGGGCTCCAGGAACAGCTGGGTGACGGCGAACTCCGCACCCGCCCGGAACTTCCCGACGAGCCGCTCGGTGTCGGCGTCGAGGTCCGCCGAGCGCGGGTGGCCGTAGGGGAACGCGGCGACGCCCACGCAGAACGGGCCGGACCGCTTGATCAGCGCGACGAGCTGGTCGGCGTACTCGAGCCCCTCGGGGTGGGCGACCCACTCGCCGAGCGGGTCGCCGGGCGGGTCCCCGCGCAGCGCCATGATGTTGCGGACGCCCGCTGCGGCCAGCGACCCGATCACGTGGCGCAGCTCGTCGGTCGAGTGCGAGACGGCGGTCAGGTGCGCCATCGAGCAGAGCGTGGTGTCGGTGGCGATCCGCTCGACCGTGCGCACGGTGCGGTCGCGGCTGGAGCCGCCCGCGCCGTAGGTCACCGAGACGTAGGCGGGGTCGAGCACCTCGAGGCGGCGGATGGCGCGCCACAGCTCCGCCTCGCCCTGGTCGTCCTTCGGCGGGAAGAACTCCACCGCGAAGAAGGGTCGGTCGACGCTGATCCGTTCGGTCACCGTGGATGCGGAACTCGTCGTCACGGCGACGACCTTACGGGGCGCACCACCGGCCGGTCGCCCACCGACGGGCCCGCACCGCCCCCGAGCGGCCATGACGTGCACCACCACCGCATCGACGGGCCGGGTCCCGGGTGCACCGATAGCCTGGTCGTCGTGGCCGACCCCGTCTCCCCCGTGTCCGCACCGTCCGGTCCGTCCGGGTCCCCGGGCCTGTCCACGGCAGGTCCGGCTCCGCTGGACGACGCGCTGCCCCAGCACGTGGAACGGGTGCTGGCCGGGTACCTGGACCGCCGCCGCACCGAGGTGCTGGGCATCGACCCGGTCGTCGTGCAGGCCGCCGACGCGCTGGCCGGGTTCGTCCTGGGCGGCGGGAAGCGGCTGCGGCCCACCTTCGCCTGGTGGGGCTGGCGCGGCGCGGGCGGCGACCCGGCCGACCCGCACGCGCAGGGCGTGCTGAGCGCGATCGCGTCGCTGGAGCTGATCCAGGCGTGCGCGCTGGTCCACGACGACCTGATGGACGCCTCCTCGACCCGGCGCGGCCGGCCCACGGTGCACGTCGAGTTCGCCCGGATGCACGCGGCGAACGGCTGGTCGGGCCCGCCGGCCCGGTTCGGCGCCGCCGTCGCGATCCTCGTCGGGGACCTGGCCCAGGTGTGGGCCGACGACATGTTCCACGCCGCCGCGCTGCCCGAGGGCGCCCACACCCGCGCCGCCGAGCCGTGGCGGGCGATGCGCACCGAGGTGCTGTCCGGCCAGTACCTCGACGTGCTGGCCCAGGCCTCCGGGGACACCGCCGAGTCGACCGCGCTGACCATCGACCGGTTCAAGACCGCCGCCTACACCGTGGAGCGGCCGCTGCACCTGGGCGCGGCGATCGCCGGGGCCGACCCGCGGGTCGTCGCGGCCTACCGGCGCTACGGCGCCGACATCGGCGTCGCCTTCCAGCTGCGCGACGACCTGCTGGGCGTGTTCGGCGACCCGCGGGTCACCGGCAAGCCCGCCGGGGACGACCTGCGCGAGGGCAAGCGGACCCTGCTGGTCGCCGCGGCCCTGCAGCGCGCCGAGCAGCGCGGGGACCGGGCCGCCGCCGACGTCGTCCTCTCCGCGCTCGGCGACCCCGACCTGGACGCCGCGAGCCTGGACCGGGCCCGCTCCGCGCTGTCGGAGCTGGGCGCGGTGCAGTCGGTGGAGCAGCGGATCGCCGCGCTCACCGGCGCCGCACTCGACGCGCTCGACTCCGCACCGGTCGCCGAACCGGGCCGCTCGCACCTGTTCGAGCTGGCCGAGCGCGCGACCCGGCGGGCCTGGTGAGCGGGGTGCGGCGGATCGAGGGGCACACCGACCACGTCGTCGTCGTGGGGGCGGGGCTGGCCGGGCTGTCGACGGCGCTGCACCTGCTGGGCGCGGGCCGCCGCGTCACGATCGTCGAGCGGGAGGGCTTCCCCGGCGGCCGCGCCGGGCGGCTCGACGTGACCGACGACCACGGCACCTACGCCCTGGACACCGGGCCGACCGTGCTCACCATGCCGGAGCTGCTGGACTCCGCCTTCGCCGCCGTCGGCGAGACGACCGCGGACCGGCTCGACCTCGTCCGGCTCGACCCGGCCTACCGGGCCGAGTTCGCCGACGGCTCGGCCATCGCGGTGCACACCGACGCCGCCGCGATGGAGCACGAGATCCGCGAGCAGTGCGGCCCGGACTCCGCGGCCGGGTACCGGCGGCTGCGCCGCTGGCTCACCGACCTCTACCGCGCCGAGATGGACGACTTCATCGGCGCGAACATGGACTCGCCGCTGTCGCTGCTCGGCCCCGACCTGGCCCGGCTCGCCGCGCTCGGCGGCTTCGGGCGGCTCGGGAAGCGGATCGACCGCTTCCTGCCCGACGAGCGGCTGCGCCGGGTGTTCTCCTTCCAGGCGCTCTACGCCGGGGTCTCCCCGCGCGACGCGCTCGGCGCCTACGGCGTGATCGCCTACATGGACACCGTCGCGGGCGTGTACTTCCCGCGCGGCGGCATGCGGATGATGGGCACCGCCCTGGCCGGCGCGGCCGCCGACGCGGGAGCGGAGATCCACTACGGCCGCACCGTGACCGGCCTGGACCGCTCCGGGGACCGGGTCACCGCGGTCCGGCACACCGGTCCCGACGGCGCCGACGAGTCGCTCACCCCGTGCGACGCGGTCGTGCTCACCCCCGAGCTGCCCGCGGCCTACGCCCTGCTCGGCGGGGCCCCGCGGCGCCCGGTCGGGCTGCGCTGGTCGCCCAGCGCCGTCGTCGTGCACGCCGGGATGCCCGCGCCCGCCCCCGGCACCGCGCAGCACCACCACACGATCTCCTTCGGCGGCTCCTGGGCGAGCACCTTCCGCGAGATCATCGACGAGGGACGGCTGATGTCCGACCCGTCGCTGCTGGTCACCCGGCCCGGGCTGACCGACCCGTCGCTGCAGCCCGGCGGGCGCGAGGTCATGAGCGTGCTCGCCCCGTGCCCGAACACCGCCGTGGCGCCCGGCATCGACTGGGACCGGGTCGGCCCGGCGTACGCCGAGGAGCTGTTCGGCGTGCTCGCCGACCGCGGGCTGGTGGACCCCTCCGCGCAGCCGAGCTGGACCCGGATGTGGACCCCGCAGGACTGGGCGGCCGCCGGGATGGCCGCGGGCACGCCGTTCTCGGCGTCGCACACGCTGGCCCAGACCGGCCCGTTCCGGCCGCGCAACCTGGTCCGCGGGACGGCGAACGCGGTGCTCGCCGGGTGCGGCACGACCCCCGGCGTCGGGATCCCGCCGGTGCTGATCTCCGGGCGGCTGGCGGCCGAGCGGATCACCGGTCCGCGCCCGGCCGAGCACGCCGGGCACGGGGCCGCGGCCCGCACGGGGCCCTGAGGAGGGCACTGCGGGCGGGCGCCGAGTAGGAGCGCCGAGGGGCGTGGAATCATGCTTCCCGACGATGCCCGACCAGCACACACGGACACGATGACGGCTCAGCCCTCGCCCCCGCTCCCCCGCCCGGCGGCACCCGAACCGGTGACGCCGGACCCCGGCACGGGCGCGGTCGTGCCCCCGCCGCCCGCACCGCGGCCCGCGGGCCCCGGCCTGGTCGAGCGGCTCGGCTCGCCACCACGGGGCGTCCTGCTGCTGGGGCTGGCCGGGACCGTGCTGATGTTCCTCGGCTCGTTCGGCGGCGGCGGGATCCCGATGCGGGACCCGGTGATCGGCAACTCGGCGCTGTCGTTCTGGCGCTACGGCCACGGCGCGATGCTCGCGACGGTCGTGATCTACGTCGGCCTGGTGCTGATGGTGTGGGCGTGGGTGCGGCTGGGCCGCGCCGTGCTCGCCCGTCGCGCCGGTGGCCGCGCGGTGCTGACGACGGCGGCGGTGTGGATGCTGCCGATGCTCGTCACGGCGCCGCTGTTCACCCGCGACCCCTACAGCTACCTCGCCCAGGGCGCGCTGCCGCTGGCCGGGTACGACCCGTACGTCGTCGGGCCGGACACCATGGGCGGGATCTTCACCGACAACGTCCACTTCTTCTGGCAGGACACCCCCGCCCC
The DNA here is from genome assembly GCF_020496245.1 of Pseudonocardia sp. ICBG601. Lineage (NCBI taxonomy): Bacteria > Bacillati > Actinomycetota > Actinomycetes > Pseudonocardiales > Pseudonocardiaceae > Pseudonocardia > Pseudonocardia sp. ICBG601. The sequence goes on from NZ_JAHLJA010000152.1 coordinate 357,629, forward strand.
CTACGGGCCGCTGTTCATCCTGCTCGCGCAGGGCGTGGTCCTGCTGGTCGGCCAGAACGTGCTGCTCGGCGTCGTGCTGATGCGGCTGACCCTGGTCACCGGGCTGCTGCTGCTCGTGGCGGTGCTGCCCGCGCTGACCCGGCGCCTCGGCGGGCGCCCCGCGGTCGCGCTGTGGCTGGCCGTGGCGAACCCGGTGATGGTCGTGCACATGGTCGGCGGGGTGCACAACGACCTGCTGGTCGTCGGCCTGCTGCCGCTGGCGGCGCTGCTGGCGCTGCGGCAGCGGTTCGTGTGGGCGATCGTCGTCGCGTCGCTGGCGATGGCGGTGAAGGCCTCGGCCGGGATCGTGCTGCCGTTCCTGGTGCTGGTGTGGGCCGCGAAGCTGTCCGGCGGGTTCTGGTCGCGGCTGGTCCGGGCCGGGGTGCCGTCGGTGGCCGTGTTCGGCGCCGTGTTCGGCGGGGCCACCTGGCTCACCGGGTTCGGGCTGGGCTGGCTGCCCGCGCTCAGCGCCCCGTCGATGATCGTGAACTGGCTGTCGGTGCCGACCGCCTTCGGTCAGGCGACCGCGAGCGTGGCCGGGATGTTCGCCGGTGAGGTGAACACCCAGGCGTTCGTCGACACGTTCCGGTTCATCGGCGCGCTGGTGATGGGCCTGCTGATCGCCCTGCTGTGGTGGCGCGGCCGCGACGACCCGCGGGCCGCGGTGCGCAACGCCGCGATCGCCCTCGCGCTGGCCGCCGTGCTCTCCCCCACCACGCTGCCGTGGTACCTGAGCTGGGGGTTCTGCCTGCTCGCGATGACCCCGTGGAGCGCGCGCGGACTGCAGTGGGTGGTCTTCGGCTCGATCTGGCTGATGATCGTGTACTTCCCCGACGGCGAGACCGCCCTCTACGTGCCGCACTACCTGCTGGTGTGTGCCATGGCCGGTGTCCTGGCCGCGGTGTCGCTGCTCCGCCCGGACCCGCTGGGGCTGCGCCGGGGCGCCCCGGAGGCACCGTCGACCGCGCCCACCACCGATGCGGGCGTCCGCGGCTGAGCGGGCCGGGCGCGTCGAGCTCGACGCCGCCGGCCTGACCGACCCGCAGCTGCGGGCCGCCTACGCGGCCTGCCGCGCGCTGCACGCCGAGCACGGGCGCACCTACTTCCTGGCGACCCGGCTGCTGCCCCCGGAGCGACGGGTCGACATCCACGCCCTCTACGGCTTCGCCCGCTTCGCCGACGAGATCGTCGACGACCCCGACGGCGCGGGCGGCGGGGACCCGCACACGCGGCTCGACGCGCTCGACGCCGAGCTGGCGGCCGCACTGGCGGGCGCACCGCTGCCCGGCAGCAGGCCCGAGGTGCTCGCCGTCGCCGAGACCGCGCGCCGCCACGACCTCGACGCGTCGCTGTTCCGGGACTTCATGGTCTCGATGCGGATGGACCTGACCGTCACCGACTACGCCACCGACGACGAGCTGGCCGTCTACGTGCACGGCTCGGCCGCCGTGATCGGGCTGCAGACGCTGCCGGTGCTCGGGACGGTCGTGCCGCGGGCGGAGGCCGAGCCGCACGCCGCGCTGCTGGGCGTGGCGTTCCAGATCACGAACTTCCTGCGCGACGTCGGCGAGGACCTCGACCGCGGCCGGGTGTACCTGCCCGCCGACGAGCTCGCCGCGTTCGGCGTCGACCGGGAGCTGCTGGCCTGGAGCCGGCGCACCGGACACCCGGACCCGCGGATCCGCCGCGCCCTGGCCCACCTGGTCGCCCGGACCCGGGCCACCTACCGGCGGGCCGATCCGGGGATCCCGATGCTGGAGCCGGTGTCGCGGGCCTGCGTCGGCGCCGCGCGGGTGCTGTACGCGGAGATCCTCGACGAGATCGCCGACGCCGGCTACGACGTGCTGACCCACCGGGTCGCGGTGCCGAACCGGCGCCGGGCCGCCGTCGCGCTGCCCCGGCTCGGCCGGGCGCTGGCCGCCCGCGGGACCCAGCTGGCCCGCGAACGCGCCGGGCGCCCGTCCCGCGGGTGACCCCGGCCGGGCGGAACGCTCAGAAGGCCATGGCCTGGGCGCGGCGCTTGATCTCCTTGTGCCGGCCGGCGCGCAGCGCGGTGATCGGGGCACCGGAGAGCGACTCCTCCTCGGTGAACAGCCAGCTCAGGATGGCGTCGTCGTCGTAGCCGCCGTCGCGGAGGACGACGATCGTGCCCGGCAACCCGCGCACGACACCGTCGTCGTCGAGCAGCGCGGTCGGGACGACGACGTCGTGCCCGTTCTTGAACGACAGGAGCTGCCCGTCGCGGACGAGCTGGTGCACCCGGGAGACGGGGATCGACAGGCGGTCGGCCACCTCGGCGACGCTCAGCGTCTCCTCGGTGACAGCGGCGGGGAGGGACTCGTTCACAGCCGGACACTGTCCCACACCGCCCCGGGCGGCGCCGACGCCCACCGGACCGGCCGACGCGGTGGGGTCCTACGCCGACCACCTGCACGACCGCCCCGATCCCCACCGGTAACCTGACCCGCGATGAGCTCACCGTCCGGTCCGGTCGATCCCGGCGCCCCGGGTGGGGCCGGGCGGCTCGCCGCCGACGGCCCCGGCGAGGTGCTGCTCGACGGTCGCTACCGGGTCGGCCCGGTGCTGGCCCGCGGCGGGATGTCGACGGTGCACCACGGCACCGACACCCGTCTCGAACGCGCCGTCGCGATCAAGGTGATGGACCCGCGGATGGCCGGGGACCACGCCTTCCGCACCCGGTTCGACCGGGAGGCGCGGCTGGCGGCCCGGATCGACCACCCGTGCGTCGTCGCCGTCTACGACCGGGGCACCGTCCCCGCGGGCCCGCTGGGCGAGGCCAGCCTGTTCGTCGTCATGGAGCTGGTCGACGGCGGCACCCTGCGCGACGTGCTGCGCGCCCGCGGCGCGCTCGGGCTCCCGGCCGCGGTGCGGGTGCTCGAACCGGTCCTCGCCGGGCTGGCCCGCGCGCACCGGCTCGGCATGGTGCACCGGGACGTGAAACCGGAGAACGTGCTGATCTCCTCCGGCGGCGAGGTGAAGGTGGCCGACTTCGGCCTGCTCACCGCGGCCGCCGAGGCCGGGGTCAGCCACGCCGGGATGATCCTCGGGACGATGGCCTACCTCTCCCCCGAGCAGGTCGTGTCCGGTCGCGCCGACGGCCGCAGCGACGTCTACGCCGCCGGGGTCGTGCTCTACGAGATGCTGACCGGGCAGCCGCCCTACACCGCCGACAACCCGCTGTCGGTGGCCTACCGGCACGTGAACGAGGACGTGCCGCCGCCGTCGGCGCTGGTCCCGGGGCTGCCGCCGGCCGTGGACGCGCTCGTCGCCCGGGCCACCTCGCGGGACCCCGAGCAGCGCCCGGTCGACGCGGAGCACTTCCGCCGCGAGCTGCTGGACATGGCCGACCGGCTGGGCCTGCCGCGGACCGCGACGCCGCGCCCGCCGGGCCCGCCCCCGCCCGACGACGGCGCCACCCTCCCCGCGGGCCCGCTGCGCCACCGCCCGCTCGACGCCGCCGCACCGGGCCCCGGCGGCACCCGGGTGCAGACCCGGGCCCGCGGCGCGCACGGCACCGCCGTCACCCCCGCCGGGCAGCCGGAGCCGATGACCCGCGAGGAGCTGGCCGGGCGCCGCCGTCGCGGCCGCCGGGTGTTCGCGCTGTGGATGGTGCTGCTCCTGCTGCTGGCCGCGCTGGCCGGGACGGGCGCCTGGTGGCTCGGGTCGGGCCGCTGGACCACGATGCCCGCGGTCACCGGCCTGGACCGCGAGCGGGCGACCGCGCTCGTCGCCGAGTCCGACCTGACGCCCACGGTCACCGAACGGGCCGACGACGACGTGGCGCCCGACCTCGTCGCGCAGGTGGACCCGGCTCCGGAGACCCGGGTGCTGCGCGGGACCACGGTCACCCTGGTGGTGTCCACCGGCCGTCCCGCGGTGCCCGACGTGCCCGCGGGCAGTGCCGTGGACACCGCGGAGGACGCCGTGCGCCGCGCCGGGCTGACCCCGGTGCGCTCGACGAGCGCCGAGGAGTTCAGCGCCGAGGTCCCCGCCGGTGCGGTGATCCGGACCGACCCGCCCGCCGGGACCCGGCTCGCCGGGGGCGCCCCGGTCACCCTCGTCACCAGCCGCGGGGCCGAGCCCGCCCCGGAACCGACCCCGCCGCCCGTCGACGAGACCGCGCCCCCGGTGCCGTTCGTCATCGGGATGCGCGCCGACGAGGCCGAGGCCCTGCTGCGCCAGGACGGCTTCGAGGTCGAGATCGAGCGCAGCTTCCCGTTCGGCCGCCGCGACGGCCACGTCGTCGGGCAGGACCCGGGCTCGGGCAGCGACGCCCGGCCGGGCGACACGATCACCCTCACCGTGCTCTGAGACGTGCTCTGAGACGTGCTCCGGGACGAGCTCGGACAGGCGCCGTGAACAGGGCCTCGGACGCGGCCTGAGCGGGAGCCGGCGCCCCGGCCGGGTGGCGGCCCGGCCGGGACACCGGCGTTCGAGGGGCCCTACAGCCCGAAGCGGGTGCGCTCGGCGTCGCCGATCTCGGGCAGCTGCGCCCCGGCGACGGTGACCGCGAGGGCACCGGCGCGCACGGCGTAGCGCGCGGCGTCCGGCAGGTCGTCCCCCGCGGCGAGCCGCACGGCGACGGCCGCCAGGAACGCGTCGCCCGACCCGGTGGTGTCCACCACGTCGGCCCGTATCGCATCCACTGTGGACACCGTAGCCGCTCGCGCGTCGTGCACCTCGCAGCCCGCGGCCCCGCGTGTCACGACCGACCGGGGCACCGGGTGCTCCCCCAGCAGCGCGGCCTCGTGCTCGTTGACCACGAGCACGTCGGTGGCGGCGAGCAGCTCGGCGGGCACCGGGGCGTAGGGCGAGAGGTTCAGCACCACCGTGGTCCCGGCGGCGCGGGCGGCCCGGGCGGCGGCCAGCACCGTCGGGACACCGATCTCCAGGCACAGGGTCAGCACCGCGACGTCGTCGAAGGCGGGCAGGTCCCCCGGCTCCAGGGCGGCGTTGGCCCCGGGCGAGACGACGATCGTGTTGTCGCCCGCGGCGTCGACGGTGATGACCGCGGTGCCGGTGGCCGTGCCGGTCCGCACCGCGACCCGGTCGACGTCGGCACCGGCGGCGGCGACGGCGTCGCGGACGGTCCGGCCGTGGTCGTCGTCGCCGACCGCGCCGACCATGCCCACGCCGACCCCGGCGGCGGCCCCGAGCCGGGCGGCGGCGACGGCCTGGTTGGCGCCCTTGCCGCCGGGGCCCACGGTCAGGTCCGACCCGGCCACGGTCTCCCCCGGCCCCGGGAAGCGCTCGGTGCGCACCACCAGGTCGGCGTTGAGCGAGCCGACGACCAGCACCCGGCTCATCGGGCGTCCACCACGTCGTGCGCGGCGCCGGTCTCGGCGGCGGCAGGGCGCGGGATGAGCAGCGACAGCGCGAACGCGCCCGCGGTGCACGCGGCCCCGACCAGCATGCCCGCGGTGTAGCCGCCGGCCCCGGTCTGCCCGGCCCCGCCGACGGCGACCTGCACCGCGGGCAGCACCACGAAGCTGATCCCGGCGCCGAGGTTGAACGCGCCGGCGTTGAGCCCGGGCAGCATGCCGGGCCGGTCGGCGGGCGAGAGCAGCACGCCCAGGCCGTTGAGCATGATGTTGGCGATGCCGGCGTAGGTGACGCCGAGCAGCAGCGTCGCGACGACCAGCACCGCGAACGAGTGCACGCCCACGACCGCCAGCAGCACGGTGGCGACGACGCTGCCGGCCAGCCCGACCCGCAGCACGGTGCGGTAGCCGAGCACCGGGGCCAGGCGACCGGCGAACGGCCCGACCAGCCAGCCGATCAGCGCGTAGGGGGCGAGCAGGGCGAGTGCGGTGAGGTCCGCACCGAGCCCGAACCCGGCCGTGGGGTTCTGCGCGATCGAGGCGACCAGGCCGTTGACCACGGCGAACACCCCGGTCACGGTCAGCAGCGTGGTGCCGAGCGTGGCCCAGGTGGCGCGCCGGCGCAGGTCCTCGGGCGCGACGAGCGGCTGCGCGGTGCGGCCCTGCAGCCGCCAGAACACCACCGCGGCGACGACGGCGAGCAGCGCGTACCCGGCGACCCGGCCCCAGCGCGCGTCGGACAGCGCGGCGGCCTCGTCGAAGGCCAGCAGCAGCGCGCCGACCGCGACGACCAGCGGGACGACCCCGCGCCAGTCCATCCGGGTGCCCTGCGAGGGGCGGGACTCCACGCCCCACACGGCGACGAGCACCAGCGCGACGACGGTGACCGCGGCGATGACCCAGAAGATCGAGCGGAAGCCGTGGTGGGTGGCCAGCCAGCCGCCGAGCAGCGCGTCGAGACCGGCCACGCCGCCGTTCACGGCGGTGATCAGGCCGAGCACGATCCCGTAGCGGCGCGGGTCGGCGATCTCGCTGCGCAGCATGAGCAGGCAGATCGGGACGACCGGCCCGGTGATGCCCTGCAGGGCCCGGCCGGCGAACAGCATCGGCACGCTGACGGCGAGGGCGGCGACGACGCTGCCGACCAGCATGACCGCGAGCATCACCAGCAGCACCCGCCGGCGCCCCGCGATGTCGGACAGCCGCGGCAGGAACAGCGAGAACATCGCCGCGAGGGTGAAGAACATCGTCTGGGACAGGCCGACGGTGGCGTCGTCGGTGCCCAGCTCGCGGGCCATGGTGACCAGTGCGGGGCTGAGCATGGAGGCGTTGAGCTGGAACGCCACGCAGGCGGCCAGCACCGCCACGACGAGCGTGACGACCGGGCGGCGGTCGGGGGTGGTCATGCGATCTGCTCCGTTGCAGTGAGATCAGTGAGATCAGTGAGATCAGTGAGGTCGGCGGGGTCGCCGATGGCGCGCAGCGCGTCCACGACGAGCTCCCAGAACCGGGCGTGGTCGAGCTCCAGCGCGGCGTGCGTGCGGCATCCGGCCGGGGCCGGGCCGCGCCGGTCGGCGACCGTCATCCCGGTGGTGTGCCGGCCCGCGGTCTCGACGACGATCGGCATCGGGAACGCCCGCACGATCGTCGGGTCGATGACGTGGGCGACGGCGCACGGGTCGTGGACCGGCGGGGCGTCGAAGCCCTGGACGTCGCGGTAGGTGGCGGCGAAGAAGTCCAGCAGCTCGTCGACGAAGCGCGCCGGGCCGGTCCCGACGGCGCGGATCGCGCGGCGCACCTCGGGACCGGCCAGCGCCTGGTGGGTCAGGTCGAGCCCGACCATGACCACCTCCCAGCCCGCCTCGAACACGATCGCGGCGGCCTCGGGGTCGATGGCGATGTTGAACTCGGCCACCGGGGTCCGGTTGCCGACGGCGACGCCGCCGCCCATCAGCACCACCCGCTTGACCCGGTCGACGATCTCGGGGGCGCGCCGGGCGGCGAGCGCGATGTTGGTCAGCCCGCCGGTGGGGACGAGGGTGACGGTGCCCGGCTCGTGGGCCAGCACGGTCTCCACGATGAGGTCCACGGCGTGGGTGTCCACCGTGGCGAACGCCGGTGCGGGCAGCTCCGGGCCGTCCAGGCCGGTCTCGCCGTGGATGTCGGCGGCGACGGCGATCTCCCGCAGCAGCGGGCGGTCGGCGCCGGCCGCGAACGGCACGCCGGTGATCCCGGCCAGGGTCGCGACCGACAGCGCGTTGCGGGTCACCTTGTCCAGCGTCTGGTTCCCGACGACCGTGGTGACGGCGAGCAGCTCGATCCGCGGGTCGCCGTGGGCGAGCAGCAGCGCGATCGCGTCGTCGTGGCCCGGATCGCAGTCCAGGACGATCTTCTCGGTCATCTCCGGTGTCCCACCTCGTCGTCGCGGTCGTCCGGGGCGCTCCGGACGTGTCGACTGTGACTCGTCAAGCGCATGACGTCAAGCGCTTGATGTATGGCGCGTCCGGGTAGGCTCGCCGGATGGTAGGACCGGTGGGCCGGCGGGTGACCGCGGCGATGGTGGCCCGGCGGGCGGGGACGAGCGTGTCCACCGTGTCGCTGGTGGTGAACGGCAAGTCGCGCGGACGGGTGTCCGCGCTGATCACCGAGCGGGTCCGGGCCGCGGTCGACGAGCTGGGCTACGTGGTCGACCACGCGGCGAGCTCGCTCGCCCGCGGGACCACCGACCTCGTGGTGCTGCTCGCCCCCGACCTCCCCAACCCCTACTTCGGGCGGGTCACCACCGGGATCCGGGAGGCGCTGGGCAGCAGGCACCAGCTGATGCTGTCGGTGATCGAGGGCGGCGAACAGCCCGGCGCCGACGACGTCCGCCGGGTCGCGGCGTTCCGCCCGGCCGGGCTGCTGGTGCACGCGCCGTCGCCGACGTTCCTCGACGACCTCGAACCGGGCGGCCCGCCGCTGGTGCTGATGGACGCCCCCGGGTTCGAGGGCCGCGCGGCCACGGTGACCTTCGACCTGGAGCCGGGCGTGCGCGCGCTGGTCGCACACCTCGCCGAAGCCGGGCACACGGTGCTCGCCTACCTGGAGGGCTCGACGCCCTCGGCCACCTTCACCGTGCGCCGTGAGCTGCTCGCCCGGGTCGCCGCCGAGCACGGCCTGCGGGTCCTCGACGACGGCACCCGGGCCGGGCTGACCCTCGACGCCGCCGCCGACGTCAGCACCGAGGCGCTGCCGCGTTGGCGGGCGGCCAGGGCCACCGCGGTCGTCGCGGCGGCGGACACGATGGCCTACGGCGTGCTGGCCGCCGCGCACCGGCTCGGGCTGGCCGTGCCGGGGGACATCGCCGTCGCCGGGTTCGACGACCTGCCGTACTCCCAGGTGACGGCGCCGTCGCTGACGAGTGTGGCGCTGCCGGCCGAGGAGCTCGGCCGGGCCGCGGCCCAGCGGCTGGCCGCCGTGCTCGCCGGGGACGGCGACGGCGCCGCCGCTCCCCTGCTGCCCTCACGGCTCGCGGCCCGGGCCAGCACCGGCGGCTGAGACGCATCGAGGGCTGATCAGCCGAGCGACCAGGTCCAGATCTCCCCGCTCGACCCCGACACCGCCTGCCGCCCGTCCGGGGTGACGACGACGTCGAAGCCGGCACCCCGGTTCTGCATCCGGTCGACCACCCGGCCGGTCGCGGTATCCCACACCCACAGACCGCCCTGGTTGCCGGTGGCGACCACCCGGGACCCGTCCGGGGTGAAGGTGACGGCCTGCAGGTGGTTGACCGGCCCGGTGAGCACGCGCACCGGGGCACCGTCGGCGGTCCGCCACAGGTGCACCCGCTCGCCGTCGGTGGCGGCGGCGACCAGCGCGCCGTCCGGGGCGAACGCGACGTCGTTGACCGCGAGCCCGTCACCGGTGTCGAGGGTCGCCCCCGGAGTGCCGTCGGCGCCGACGAGCACGACGGCGCCGTCGGTCCCGACCGCCACCGTCCCACCGTCCGGGGACCAGGCCAGCGCACGGGCGGTGTCCGGGACGGCGACGACCGGACCGGGTGCGCCGCCGGGCAGCACGCGGAAACGGACCGTGTCGTCGGCGCCGCCGGTCACCAGCGTCGCGCCGTCCGGGGCGAACGCGACCGCCTCGACGTCGCCGTCGTGACCGGGAAGCTCCACCGGGGCTCCGCCGGACAGGTCGTGGAGCCGGACCGCGCCGCGGTCGGACGCCGACGCCACCGTGCGCCCGTCCGGGCTCAGCGCGACGTCGTTGACGGCGGCGCCGGGGTCCCCGGGCAGCGCGCAGACCGCGGCCCCGGCGGCGCGGTCCCACACCGTGACCCGGCCGAGGCGGTCCCCGGCGACGAGCAGGTTCCCGTCGGCGGACAGGGCGAGCGCCAGCACCGTCCGGGCGTCCCGGTCCAGGGTGAGCCGCTGCCCGACCGCTCCCGGCGCGGCCGCCACCGGTGGGACCGGGGCGGGCGCGTCGGCCGGTGCCGCGCACCGGGGCGCGGACGACCCCGCTCCCGACGCCGTCGTCGCACCGCTGCCGCAGCCCGCCACCGGCAGTACCGTCAGCAGCAGCACCGCGCAGGCCCCGCCCAGCCGTCGTCGCATGGCATCCCCCTCCGTCGAACCGGTCGACATGGATCGAACCGGACGTCGAGGGGGATACCGACCGTAGGACTACCGGCTCAGCCGCGCAGCATCTCCGCGACCAGGAACGCCAGCTCCAGGCTCTGCTGGGTGTTCAGCCGCGGGTCGCAGGCGGTCTCGTACCGGCCGGCGAGGTCGGTGTCGGAGATCCGCTGCGCGCCGCCGAGGCACTCGGTGACGTCCTCGCCGGTGACCTCGACGTGGATGCCGCCGGGGTGCGTGCCGAGCGAGCGGTGCACCTCGAAGAAGCCCTGCACCTCGTCGACGATCCGGTCGAAGTGCCGGGTCTTGTAGCCGGTCGAGGCCTCGTGGGTGTTGCCGTGCATCGGGTCGCACTGCCAGATGACCTTGTGCCCGGAGGCGGTCACCTTCTCGACGATCGCCGGGAGCACGTCGCGGACCTTGTCGTTGCCCATCCGGGAGATCAGCGACAGCCGGCCCGGGCGGTTGTGCGGGTCGAGCCGCTCGACGTACTCGACGGCCTGGTCGGGCGTCGTCGTCGGGCCGATCTTCATGCCGATCGGGTTGGCCAGCAGCTCCGCGAACGCGACGTGCGCGCCGTCGAGCTGACGGGTCCGCTCCCCGATCCAGAGGAAGTGCGTGGACAGGTCGTAGAGCTTCGGCGACTCCCCGCCGGTGGGGTCGCGCTCCAGGTCCAGGCGCAGCATGGCGCGCTCGTAGTCGAGCAGCAGTGCCTCGTGGCTGGCGTAGAACTCGACCTGGTGCAGGTTGTGGTCGCGCACCCCGCAGGCGTCCATGAAGCGGACCGCGCGGTCGATCTCGGCGGCGACGGCCTCGTAGCGCACGCCCGCGGCGGAGGTGCGGACGAAGTCCTTGTTCCAGTCGTGCACCTTGGACAGGTCGGCCAGCCCGGTCGCGGTCAGGCCGCGGACCAGGTTCATCGCCGCCGAGGCGTTCGCGTAGGCGCGCACCATCCGCGACGGGTCCGGGATCCGGCCCTGCGCGTCCGGGGCGAGCCCGTTGACGATGTCCCCGCGGTAGGACGGCAGCCCGCTCGCGTCGGTCGGCGAGCTGCGCGGCTTGGCGTACTGCCCGGCGATCCGGCCGACCTTGACCACCGGCATCGAGGCGCCGTAGGTCAGGACGACGGCCATCTGCAGCAGCGTGCGGATCGTCGCCCGGATGTGCGGCTCGGTGTTGTCGACGAAGGTCTCGGCGCAGTCGCCGCCCTGCAGCAGGAACGCCTCGCCGTTCGCGACGTCGGCGAGCCGGGACTGCAGCCGGTCGACCTCCGGCGGCAGCACCACCGGCGGGACGGACTCGAGGACCTTCCGCACGTCGCCCACCTGCGACGGGTCGGGCCACTCGGGCTGCTGGGCGGCAGGGCGGGAGAGCGCGTCGTCCAGGGCGGAGCGCAGGTCCGCGGGCAGCGGCGGCAGCTCCGGGAGGACGTCGATCGGCGCGTCGACGGACCAGTTCACGCCGCCCAGCCTAGGCCGCGGCCGATCCCTACCGGGGCGCGGCCCCCGTCGCGAGGGTCTCCGCGATCACTTCCCAGCGCCGCAGGTTGTGCCGGGCGTCGGCGAGCGCGTCGTGCGCCTCGGCGGGCGGCGGGGGCAGCGCCGGGCGGCCCGCGTCCTCCCACCGCTGGCGCAGCTCGCGGGTGAAGCGCGGGATCGGCCGCGGCAGCGCGGGCATCGCGCCCCACAGCTGGCACAGCGCCACGTGGTCGTAGGCGGCGATCCAGGCCCACAGCTCGACGTCACCGGGGGCGCCGGTGCAGAAGTCGAGGATCTCCTCGCGCATCCGGGCCCGCGACATCCAGGCCCGGTCGCTGGGCGAGGGCAGCTTGGGCAGGACGTTGGCCCGCACCCACTTGCCGGCCCGGTCCGGGTCGAACTCGGTGGACACGGCATAGAACTCGCGGCCGTCCTCGCCGACGATCCCGATCGACACCAGGTCGATCGTCGTACCGTCCTCGATGAACTCGGTGTCGTAGAAGAAGCGCATGGTGCCGTCCTGTCTACCGGAGTCGATCAGGACGCGCGGGAGTCGGGCACGTTCGCGTCCGGCCGCGGCAGGCTCTGGCGCGACGGGGCGGGCGGCGGCGCACCGGCCGCGGCCTTCTCCTTGACCGACGCCGCGTAGAGGTCGACGTAGGTCTGCCCGGACAGCTCCATCAGCGAGTACATGATCTCGTCGGTCATGGAGCGCTCGATGAACCGGTCCCCGGCCATGCCCTCGTACCGGGAGAAGTCCAGCGGCTCGCCGATCACGATCTTCACCTTGCGCGGGCGCCACATCTTGGAGCCGATGGGGTTGACCTTGTCGGTGCCCACCATCGCGACCGGGATGACCGGCACCCCGGCCTCCAGGGCCATCCGGGCGACGCCGGTCTTGCCCTTGTAGAGCCGCCCGTCGGGCGAGCGGGTGCCCTCCGGGTAGATCCCGAGCAGCTTGCCCTCGTTCAGCAGCCGGACCGCGGTGTCCATCGCGGCGCGCGCCGCGGACCCGCCGGACCGGTCCACCGGGACCTGCCCGACGCCGGTGAAGAACTGCTTCTTGAACCAGCCGCGGATCCCGGGCTCGGTGAAGTACTCGCGCTTGGCGAGGAAGGTCACCCGCCGCGGCAGCATCAACGGCAGGAAGAAGGAGTCGGCCACCGCGAGGTGGTTGCTGGCGAGGATCGCGCCGGCACCACCGGGCACGTTCTCGGCACCGCGCACCTCCGGCCGGCAGAACAGCCTCATCAACGGGCCGAGCAGCACGAACTTGGACCACCAGTACAGCACCCTGCGCTGCCTCCCTACCGACTTCGGCGACAGCCTACGGAGCGTCGACACCTCCTCACAACGGGGCGGTGGTCACCGGGGTCGGGCGGTCCCCGCGCGGCGCCCGCGCGGGCCCGTGGGCGGTGTCGGGCGGGACACGGGCCGTGACAGGATGGGAGCCGCCGCGAGCGGGGAGGGACGGACGGGTATGAGTTCCGCAGACCCCGCGCGTGAGGGCGAGGACCGGCCCGACGACGACTTCGACTCCATCGTCGCCGCCTGGCGCGAGGAGGGGTCGGTCCCGGACTGGCCCACCGAGCGTGCCGAGCGCACCGACCCCGGTGACGCGGCCGGGGCCGCGGGGTCCACGGCCGACCGGCCCGCGCACCGGCCGGGCCCCGCCGCCCCGCACCCGGGCACCGGCACGGGTGCCGAGCCGGACGACCACTACCACCCCCCGGAGCCGCCGCCGCTGCCGCGGCCGGGACCACCGGCCGTCGTGGGTGGCGGACTGATCGCGGTGGGGCTGCTGCTGTGCATCGCGCCGGGGCTGATCGGCGTCGGCGGGACCTGGCCGCTGCCGCTGGGGCTGGTGCTCATCGCGGCCGGTCTGGGCTGGCTGCTGCTGCGGCTGTGGAGCCCGGACACCGACGAGGGCCCCGACCCCTGGGACGACGGCTCGCGGCTGTAGCGCTCAGCGCCGGGCGCCGGTCCGCAGGCTCTCGCGGGCCAGCGTCGCCGCGCCCACGACGGCGGCGGCCGCGCCGAGCTGTGCGGTCCGGATCCGGGCCAGCGGCCGGTTGCCCGACCCGGTGAGGATGCGGGCGTAGTGCTCGCGGGCGGCGTCGAGGAACAGCGGCGCCGACGCCGACACCCCGCCCGCGATCACCACGAGGTCCGGGTCGAAGACGTCCGCGACGAGCGAGAGCCCCTCCCCCAGCCAGCGCCCCATGTCGTCGACGGCGGCGCGGGCGACCGGGTCCCCCTCGCGCGCGGCGGCGGCGACCCGCTTGCCGGTGACCCGCCCCGGGTCGACGGCGGCCTCGCGGGCCAGCCCGGACGGGCCGGGCACGTCGCCGCCCGAGAGCATCTCCAGCGCGGTGGCACCGAGTGCGGTCCCGCTGCAGTAGCGCTCCCAGCAGCCGCGCTTGCCGCACGGGCAGGCCCGCCCGTCCGGGACGACCCGCAGGTGCCCCAGCTCGGGTGCGACGCCGTGCGCGCCGCGGTAGAGCCGGCCGTCGAGCAGCAGGGCGCCGCCGATCCCGGTGCCCAGCGCGATCACCAGCGCCACCGAGGCACCGGCCGCGGCGCCGTAGCGTCGCTCGGCGAGCGCGGCGGAGTTCGCGTCGTGCTCCACGACGACCGGGATCCCGCCGAGCCGGGCGCCGATCCGCTCGGCGACCGGGGCGTCGCGCCAGGACAGGTGCGGCGCGTAGCGGACCAGGCCGCGCGGGGCGTCGACGAACCCGGCGAGCGCGAGTCCGACGGCGGCGACGGTGTGCCTGCGCCGCAGCTCGTCGACGGCGCCGGCGATGGCCGCCTCCAGCGCGTCGTCGGTGCGCGGGGTCGGCGCGGAGGCGGAGTCGAGGATCTCCCCCTCGGCGTCGACGACGCCCGCGCGCACGCTGGTGCCCCCGACGTCCACCCCGATGGTGCGGACGTCGGACATCCTGGGGCTCATGTCCGGTGCACCACGATCCGCTGCACGGAGCGTCCGCCGCCGTGCGGACGGCGGGGTTCCTGGCGCGCGGGCGGGGCGGCCTCCTCGAGCACCGCGACGAGCACGGCGAGCAGCCCGGTGGCGTGGTCGGCGAGCCGGGTGACCAGCTCCGACCGCTCCCCCCGCACGACGGCGATCAGCGCGCACACCGGGCAGGCGGTGCAGGAGCCGGCGTCGCCGGGGCCGGGGTCGCTCCCGGCGGCCCGCAGCGAGTCCGACATCGTCTCGGTGGCCGCGCGCAGCCGGTCGAGCAGCGCCACCGCGGTGACCCGCAGGTCCTCCGGGATGCCGCCGTGGTCGCCGCAGTGGGTGCCGCCCCGCGTGTCACGGCCGGTCACGAGGTCATCCAGGTGCCCGGGTCGGGCACGAAGGAGATCACCAGGCGGGCGTCGGAGCCGCGGCCCTCCAGCCGGGCGCCGGTGGCCTCGCAGCGGCGCAGCACCGACGGCAGCGAGACCACGCGCCGGGAGAACCCGATGCCGACGACCATGTCGTCGCCGACCCGGGCGAGGTCCAGCGGGGCGTCCTGGGCGCCGGGCAGCGCCACGTCGAGCTCGAACTCGGTGTCGGCGGAGACGCCGTGGCCTGCGGTGCGGCGCAGCTCCATCAGCGGCCGCGGCGGGGCGCCGTCGGCGGTGCCCGCGGGGTCGTCGTCGCCGTAGACCGACAGGGCCAGCTCGCGCAGCGCGCCGACGCCGGTCGGCTCGGCGGCGGTGTAGCGGACCGCGGTCACCGGCACGTCCGCACCGAGCTCGCCCAGCTCGGCGAGCACGGACTGCTGCTCGGTCGCGCGTTCGCGCAGCCAGCGCGCCGCGGGCCCGCGCAGCGACGGCGGCGGGCCGGGCATCACCCGGTTCGCCAGCAGCCCGTCGACCCGCAGCTCGTGCAGGGCGAGCGCGGTCAGCGTCCGGCGGGTCTCGGCCGCGACGACCCGTTCCGGGGTCAGCACCAGCCGGATCGAGGTGCGGGACCGGTCGGCGAGCAGGCCGCGCAGCCCGCGCAGCTGCTCGGCCAGCACGCCGAGCGCGTCGACCGTGCGGTCCCAGCCCGCACCGTCGGCCTTGGCCCCGGCGAGCCCGGCGACCAGGCCGCGCACGGCGCGCCGGTGCGCGGGGAACAGCCGCTCCAGGTAGCCCGACAGCGCCTCGGGCAGGGTGAGCAGCCGCAGCGTCTCCGCGGTCGGCCCACAGTCGACGACGACGACGTCGAAGCGGCCGGAGTCGGCGTAGCGCTGCACCTCGACCAGCGCGAGGAGGTCCTCGACGCCGGGCAGCACGGTCAGCTCGTCCGCGACGAGCTCGTCCACCCCGGCCCCGGCGAGCATCGTGCGCAGGTGCCCCTGCAGGTCGCCCCAGGCGCCCTCGAGCAGGTGACGGGCCTCGATGTGGGCGCCCCACAGGTTCTCGGTGACCTCGGTGGGCTCGGCACCCAGCTCGGCGTCCAGCGCGTCGCCGAGGGAGTGCGCCGGGTCGGTGGACACGACCAGCGCGGACCGGCCGGTCCCGGCGACGTGCGCGGCCGTCGCGGCGGCCAGGGTCGTCTTGCCGACCCCGCCCTTGCCGGTGAAGAGCACGACGCGCACAGCGCGGAGCCTAACGATCGCGTCCGCGTCGCCGCCGACCGGCTCAGCCCTTCTCGACGCGGCGCTTGAGGCCCTTCAGCGCGGCGTCGATGATCACTTTCTCCGCCTTGCGACGGAGCATCCCGATCATCGGGAAGTTGACCTCGACGCTGAGCTCGTAGGTGACGGTGGTGCCGCCGGCGTCGCCGACCAGCCGGTACGCGCCGTCCTGGGCGCGCTGGATGCCGCCCTTGACCAGCGTCCAGGACACCGAGCGGTCGTCGGCGGCCCAGTCGTAGTCGAGGGTGTAGGTGTCCTTGATGGCCCCGGCGTCCATCGCGAAGCGGACCTGGCGGGCGCGGCCGTCGGCACCGGCGTCGAGGATCTCGACGCTGGTGATCTGGTCGGTCCACTCGGGGTAGGACGCGAAGTCCGCGATCACCGCCATGACCCGCTCCGGCGGGGCGTCGATGTGGATCGAGGACGAGGTCGCGTCGGCCATGGCGGGAGGCTATCCGGTGGTCAGAACCGGAGCACGTAGGGCGTGCCGTGCGCGCGGAAGTGTCCGGCGTTGACGCACTCGGTGCGGCCGATCCGGGCACGGCGGTGCAGCGGCTGGTGCACGTGCCCGAACAGGGCGTGCGACGGCTGCTCGGCCCGGATCCGCGCGGCCAGCGGGGCGCTGGCGATCTCGGCGCGACGGGTGACGACGTCGTAGGTTAGGCCCGGGTGCGCCGGCGGGACGTGGGTGCACAGCACGTCGGCCGGGCCGAGCGCGTCCAGGCGCGCGGTCCACTCCTCGTGGGTCACGAAGTGCGGCCGCCAGGGACCGGTGCGGCGCGGGTCGATCCCGGGCGGCAGCGGCACCCCGCCGAGGAAGCCGAACCGGCGACCGCCGATCTCGACCACCCGTCCGTCGGCGCGGGTGACGCCGTCGGTGTCGGGCCAGGCGTCGGGGACGTCGACGTTGCCCGGGATCGCCCAGACCGGCACCCCGAGCCCGCCCAGCACCCCGAAGACCTCGGCGTACTGCGCGGCGACGGCCTCGGCGACGGCGGCGCCCGGGTCGGCGAACCGGGCCCAGGAGCGCTCCAGCAGGCCCAGCATCTGCGCGCGCGGCGCCCCGATCCGGCGCATCCGGCCGAACTCCGCGGCCACCTCGGGCCCGAGCAGCCGGGAGATGATCCCGTTGGTCGGGTCGCGGTAGTCGATGAACTCCAGCAGGTCGCCGAGCACGAGCACCCCGTCGGCGCCCTCGGCGGCGCGGGCGAGCGGGACGGTGGCGCCGTGGACGTCGGTGACGACGTGCAGCCGCACGCTCAGGCCGTCCGGTCCGGCCGGAACGCCGACGGCGCGACGCCCGCCGGGCGCCCGCCCTCCAGGCGTCGCTTGAGCGCGAAGGCGTGCGCCTTGAACGCGCGGTGCCGCCGGTCGGACTCCGCGCGCAGCCACCGGCGGCGCCGCAGCCGGCCACCGGGCGGCGGGCCGTCCGGGTCCGCGCGCAGGAAGAAGTGCAGGACGGTGCCGTCGCCCTCCGGCTCGCACCAGACCTCCATGGTCCCGACGAGCGCGCCGGTCACGGTCCAGCGCAGCCCGGCCGGTCCGCGGTCGTGCGCGACCTCGGGGCGCAGGTCGGGCCAGTACGACGGCCACCGGGCCGGGTCGGCGAACTCCGCCGCGACCCGCTCGCGGGGCACGGCCAGGAAGGTCTCGTCGATCACGTCGATCGCGGGCACCCGGTCAGCGTGCCACCCCGTGCGACGGCGCCGGTCACGGGTACCGTCGCGGCCCGGACCGGACCGGCGGCACCACCGACCGATCCGTTATGTCCGATTCGATGTACGTGGACCCTACTCTCCGGTAGGTTCTGCTCCGAGGTGTCGCCGCAGCCGTCGCGGCGACCGTGTTCAGCCTGTCGAGGCCGCCAGGAGGTCGATCCCCGTGCGTGAGTACAGCGTTCCCGCCGCGGTGTCCGTGGGAGACGAGGAATCGCTCTCGGACGCCGTGTTCGACAACGCCGCGCAGCACCCGTCGGACGTGCTCTACCGCCGCAAGGGCGCGGACGGGAGCTGGTCGGAGGTGACCGCGGCCGAGTTCGGCGAGCAGGTCACCCGGATCGCCGCCGGGCTGGTCGCCGCGGGCGTGCAGGCCGGGGACCGGGTCGCGCTGCTGTCGCGGACCCGGTACGAGTGGACCCTGTTCGACTACGCGATCCTCGCCGCGGGCGGGGTCACCGTGCCGATCTACGAGACGTCGTCGCCGGACCAGATCTCCTGGATCGTGTCCGACTCCGGCGCCGTCGGGATCGTCGTGGAGACCGCCGAGCACGCCGCGTCGGTGGAGAAGGTCCGCGGGGACCTGCCCGAGCTGCGCACCGTCTGGCAGATCGAGCCGGCCGCGTCGGCCCCGGACGCCCCCTCGGCGGTCGAGCAGCTGCGCGGCCTCGGCGCGGACACCCCCGACGACGTGGTGCACGAGCGCCGCGGCGGGGTGCGCGCCGACGACCTGTGCACCCTGATCTACACCTCGGGCACCACCGGCCGCCCCAAGGGCTGCGAGCTGACCCACCGCAACCTGATCGCCGAGATCCGCACGATCGCCGCGACGATCCCGCACCTGTTCGAGGCCGGGGACTCGGTGCTGCTGTTCCTGCCGCTCGCGCACGTGTTCGGCAAGGCCATCCAGTGCGGCTGCCTGTCCACCCGCACGATCGTCGGCCACTCCCCCGACGTGAAGACCCTGCTGCCCGACCTGGCGGACTTCCGGCCGACCTTCCTGCTCGCGGTGCCGCGGGTGTTCGAGAAGGTCTACAACGGCGCGCGGCTCAAGGCGCACAACGACGGCAAGGGCAAGATCTTCGACGCGGCCGCCGACACCGCGATCGCCTACTCCGAGGCGCTCGACGCGGGCGGGCCCGGCCTGCTGCTCAAGGCCCGGCACGCGCTGTTCGACAAGCTCGTCTACGGCAAGCTGCGCGCCGCCGTCGGCGGCCGGGTCAAGGCCGCGGTGTCCGGCTCGGCGCCGCTCGGGGGCCGGCTCGGGCACTTCTTCCGCGGCATCGGGCTGCCCGTGCTGGAGGGCTACGGCCTGACCGAGACCTCCGCGGGCATCACCCTGAACACCGTCGACGGCCAGCGCGTCGGCTCGGTGGGGCGCCCGGTCCCCGGCTGCGCGGTCCGGATCGCCTCCGACGGCGAGATCATGCTGCGCGGCGACATCGTCTTCCGCGGCTACTGGAAGAACGAGGAGGCCTCGAAGGAGGCCCTGGAGTCCGACGGCTGGTTCCACTCCGGCGACATCGGCGAGCTCGACGACGCCGGCTTCCTCACCATCACCGGCCGCAAGAAGGAGATCATCGTCACCGCCGGCGGCAAGAACGTCGCCCCGGCCGTGCTCGAGGACCGGCTGCGGGCGCACCCGCTGGTCGGGCAGTGCATCGTGATCGGCGACCAGAAGCCGTTCATCTCCGCGCTGGTCACCATCGACCCGGACGCCCTGCCGGGCTGGCGCGAGCGCAACGGCAAGCCCGCGGGCGACGGCAGCTCGGCCGCCGACCTCGTCGACGACCCGGAGCTGCGCGGCGAGATCGCGGCCGCGGTCGAGGACGCCAACCAGGCCGTCTCGCGGGCCGAGCAGATCCGCAAGTTCACGATCCTGCCGCACGACTTCAGCGAGGCCGGCGGCGAGCTGACGCCGACGATGAAGGTCAAGCGCAAGGTCGTCGTGGAGTCCTACTCCGGCGAGATCGAGGCGCTCTACGCGGGCACCACCGCCGACAAGGGCTGACCCCCGCCGTCGACGACGGGTCGTGCGCTCAGCGCGGCCCGTCGTCGCCGGTCAGGAAGCCGTGCAGGCGCGCCGCCGACGACGGCCCGCCCCAGATCCGCCGGACGCGGGCCCGCCCGGCGCGGCCCATCGCCGTCGCCCGGGCGGGGTCGACGAGCAGGTCCGCGACCCGGTCGGCGACGGCGGCGACGTCGCGTCCCGGCACGACGTGGCCGGTCACGCCCTCCTCGACGGTCTCCGGCGCCCCGCCGGAGTCCCCCGCGACGACGGGCAGTCCCGACGCCGCGGCCTCCAGCAGCGCGATCCCCAGCCCCTCGACGTCGAGCCCGCCCAGGTGGGTGCGGCACGGCAGGGCGAACACGTCCCCGGCGGCGTGGTGCGCGGCGAGCTCGGCGGCCGGGACCCCGCCGGTGAGCACCACGGCGTCGGTCACCCCGGCGCGTGCCGCCAGTGTGCGCAGCCGGTCCCGGTAGGGCCCGCCGCCGACGAGCAGCAGCCTGGCGCCCGGCACCCGGCGGCGGATCCGCGGCAGCGCCGCGACCAGCACGTCTTGGCCCTTGCGCGGCACCAGCCGGGACACGCACGTCACGACCGGTGCGTCGCCGAGCCGGTACCGGGCCCGGACCGCGGCGCGGGCGGCCGGGTCGGGTGCGAAGCGGACGGTGTCCACCGGGGGCGGCAGGACCTCCAGCGCCGCGTCCGGGCCGAGCGCGCCGGCGAGCCGGCCGCGGGTCCAGCGCGAGACCGTGGTGACGACGTCGGCGTCCCGGCCGATCCGGTGCAGCGCCCGGCGCGCGCCGGGCAGCATCGACCAGCCGACCTCGTGGCCGTGCGTGGTGGCGACGACCCGCTCCACCCCGGCCCGGCGGCGCAGGTACGGGCCGAGCAGCCCCAGCGGCGCGGCCGCGCCGAACCAGACGGTCCCGGCGTCGTGCTCGCGGGCCAGCTCCGCGGCGCGCCGGGCGACCTCGGGGACCGGCAGCATCAGCGACGACCGGTGCCGGTGCACCGGGAACGGCAGCGTGGCGTCGTGGTCGGCGGCGCCGCGCCAGGCGGGCGCGTGGACCGCGAGCGAGTCCGGCGGGAGCGCGCGGGCGAGGTCGGACAGGTAGGACTGGATGCCGCCGGGCCGGGGCGGGAAGTCGTTGGTCACCAGCAGCGTGCGCGCCACGGTCGGCGACGCTAGTCCCCGGCGGGGCGCCGGCCCCCGGTGGTCACCGGCGGGCCGGGCGGCGGGGGTCGGGACGGCGGCTCCGCACGCGCGCTGCGCGTCGGGGATGCGGGCCGCCGTCCGACACTCCGGGGAGCGGACGAGTTCCGCGTCCTCACCGTTGCGTGACCGGAACGGTCGCCCGCCGGGGTGGCACTGCTCCGTACGAGTGGTGGTGGTCGCTCGACGGCACAGCTGGTGAGGATGTCGTGCTGTTCAGGTGAACGAGCGCGGCGGCCCGCGGTGACGGCCCCGGCCCGGATTTTCTCCGGCGCGGCCATTCTGTCGGACCCCTCCCCTAGCGTCCGCGGTGCTCGACCACCTCGGGTCCGACGAAGGAGGAGCCATGATCGTCGACTGCGATCGCTGCGAGGTCCGCGGTGCCGCGTGCGGTGCCTGCGTCATCGGGGTGCTGCTGGAGGTCCCGGAGGACGACCGGCCGATCCCCTACCTTCCCGTCGACCTGCCGGCCGGCACGGTGGCCACGACCGTCGCCCCGGTGGAGTTCGCCGAGCCGGAGCGCCGGGCGCTGCAGGTGCTGGCCGAGGGCGGCCTCATCCCGCACCTGCGCCTGGTCGAGCCGGGCGCACCGGCGCCCGGCCGGGCCGGACGTACGGCGCTGCCGATGCCGGTGGTCCCGCCGGCCGGGCACGGGCCCCGGCACCGTGACGTGGGGTGAGCGCTCAGCCGCCGAGGCGGCGCAGCAGCACCGCGGACGCCACGGTGTGCGCGCCCCGGCGGCGCACCGAGCGCACGATCTCCTGGTCCGACGTCGCGACCAGCAGCGGCCGGCCCGCCGGCTCGGCGGCGACGAGGTCGCGGACGACGTCGTCGGCGATCACCCCGGCGTCGCTGAACAGCACCCGCACCCCGCGGCTGCCGCGCACCGGCGCGGCGATCACGGCGGCACCGTCGAACACCACGGTGATCTCGGCCCCCGTGCGGGCACCCAGCGCGCCGAGCTGGGCCACCAGCCGGGAGCGCTGGTCGGCCAGCGGCAGGTCCGGGTAGCCGGTCTTGCTGACGTTGTAGCCGTCGACGATGAGGTGCACCGACGGCACGGTCAGCAGCGCATCCAGCGCGGCCAGCCCGTCGACGGGGGCCGCGACGCGCGCGCCGGTCCCGCGGTCGCCCGTGCCCGCGACGAGGTCCGCCGGCCGCGGTCCGCCCGCGCCGACGTCGAGCTCGCGGCGCAGGCCCGAGATCGCGCCGCTGACGGTGTCGAGCAGCAGCTCCAGGCGCACCTCGTCGCCGCGACGGGCCTCGCGGGCGGCCTGGCGGGCGGCGGCGACCTGACCGGCCGCGGCGTCGGCCCGGCGGCGTTCCCGGTCGGCGCGCTCGCGCTCGGCGGCGGTCTCGGCGCGGGAGCGGGCGAGCTCCTCGTCGACGCCGCCGCGCAGCCGCGCGACCTCCTCCTCCAGCTCGGTGCGGGCGTCGAGTGCGGCACGCAGCCGGGCGCCCTGGTCGCTGACCCGGCGGCGCATCTGCTGGTACTCGGTCTCCCGCTCCCCGACGAGCGCCCGTGCGCGTTCCCGTTCCTCGACCAGCTCGGCCCGGGCCCGTTCGAGCTCGGCGGTGAGCTTGTCGGCCTTGGCCAGGGCCTCGTCGCGCTCGGCGCGCAGGTTCGCCAGGTCCGCGGTCTGCCCCACCTCGGCGACCCGCCGGTGCGCGAGCGGATCGGCGGTGAGCAGCGCGACCGCGGCCGCGTCGAGCTTGTCGACCGGTGCGGGCAGCGGATCCGCGACGGACCCGGCCTCCGCGGCGGGGATCGTCCCGTCCACCGGTGATCCGGCCGCGCGCTGCGCCGCGGGACGGCCGGACGGGCCGGTCCCCTCCGCGGCTCCGGTGTCCCCGGTGGGTGCACCGGGTCCGCCCGGGGGCACGGGCGGGTCGCCGGCGGGTCCTGCCGAGGAGGGCTCGGGCAGCTCCAGCTCACCGGGCCGGTTCTCGGCCCACCAGGCCACCACGGCCGCCCGGAACGCCGCGTCCTGCTGCAGCCGGGCCACCAGCACCTGCCCGCCGAGACGGGCCCGCTTGGCGGGGGTGAACCGGGCGAAGCGGCGCAGCGGGGTGGGGACGTCCCCGGCCGGCAGCCCGCCCAGCGCGGTACCCGCGATCTCGGCGAGCCGGGCCCGCAGCGGGGCGGGCAGCTCCGGCCAGTCGCCCGCGGCCGGGTCGGCGGCGCACGACGAGGCCCCGGAGCACGTGGGCTCCGGTCGCTCCGTGTCGTCGTGCGCCATCGGTCCAGGTTATCCCCGCCCGACCCGGATCGCCGTCGGCGTGGCCGTCCGCACCCGGGACGTCCCCGATCGGTGTCGGCGCCCCGCTCCCCCGGTCCCGGGCCGGGTGTTCGAACATACTGTCGGACCCCACGGCTACGGTGCGGGGCGTGACCTCCTGCTCCCCGCAGCTCACCTTCGACGAGCTGGGCACGCCGCTGCGCGACGTCACCTTCTGCGTGGTGGACCTGGAGACCACCGGCGGCAGCCACCGGACCGACGCCATCACCGAGGTCGGCGCCGTCGCGGTGCGCGGCGGCAGCCGGATCTCCGAGCTCGGCACCCTCGTCGACCCGGGCGTGCGGGTCCCGGCCGACATCACACGGCTGACCGGCATCACGAACGCGATGCTGCACGACGCGCCACCGCTGGGCGCGGTCCTGCCCTCGGTGCTCGACATGCTCCGCGGCTCGGTGCTGGTGGCGCACAACGCCCCGTTCGACACGGGGTTCCTCAAGGCCGCCTGCGAGCGCCTCGAGCGCCCCTGGCCCGGCCCGCCGGTCCTGTGCACCGCCCGGCTCGCCCGGGCCGTGCTCCCGCACGCCGAGTGCCCCAGCGTGAAGCTGGGCACGCTGGCCCGGCACTTCGGCTGTGCCACCACCCCGGACCACCGGGCACTGACCGACGCCCGGGCGACCGTCGAGGTGCTGCACCACCTGCTGGAGCGGATCGGGAACCTGGGCGTGCAGAGCCTGGAGGAGCTGCTGCAGCTCGTCCGTGACCGGGCGCCGCACCGGCCCACCACCACCCAGCGCCGCCGCAGGCACCTGGCTAACGACGTGCCCTCCGAGCCCGGGGTGTACCTGTTCCGCGGCGGCGACGGCCAGGTGCTCTACGTCGGCACCAGCGGCGACCTGCACCGGCGGGTGCGGTCGTACTTCACGGCCGGGGAGAAGCGCCGACGGGTCCGCGACATGCTCGCCCGCGCCGAGAAGGTCGACACGGTGGTCTGCGCGCACGCCCTGGAGGCCTCGGTGCGCGAGCTGGCGCTCATCGCCGCGCACCGCCCGCCGTACAACCGGCGCTCCCGCAACCCCGGCCGGGCCTACTGGGTGGTGCCGACGGCGGAGGCGTTCCCGCGGCTGTCGGTCGTCGCCACCCCGCGGGCGGGTGCCCTGGGCCCGTTCGGGTCGCAGCGGGCCGCGACCGACGTGCTCGACGCGGCACTGGATGCGCTGCCGCTGCGCCGGTGCACGATCCGCATCCCGGCCCGGAACCCGTCGGCGACGCCGTGCGCGCTGCACGAGCTGGGCCGCTGCGCCGCCCCGTGCGCCGGGCTGCAGCCCGCCGAGGACTACGCGCCCGCCGTGCACGCCTGGGGCGACCTCGTCGCGGGGCGGGACGACGGCCCGCTGCGGGTGCTGGCCGCCGAGGTCGACGACCGGTCCGCCGGCGGGCGCTACGAGGCGGCCGCACGGGCCCGGGACCGGCTGGCCACGCTGGCCGCCGGGGTCGACCGGGGCGGAACCCTGGCCGCGCTCGCGGGGATCGACGAGCTGGTCGGTGCCCGGCCCGACGGGCGGGGCGGCTGGGAGCTCGCCGTCCTGCGCCACGGACGGCTCGCCGCCGCGGGCAACGCCCCGCGCGGGGTGCGGCCGATGCCGGTCGTCGAGGCGCTGCGGACCGGAGCGCAGACGGTCCTGCCCGGCGACGGGCCGCTGCGTGGGGCCCCGTCGGAGGAGGTCCGGATCCTGCACCGCTGGCTCACCACCGGCGGGACCCGGCTGGTGTACTGCAACCCGCCGTGGGCGGAGCCGGCACGGGGCGGGGGTGCCTGGCGGGAGTGGGCCGACCGGGCCCGGGAGGCGTCGCACCGCACCGGGGACCGCTCCCCCGACGAGCCCGCCGGGGTCTGAGAACGTACGACGGCGGCCCCGCCGGAGACCGTGTCTCCGGCGGGGCCGCCGTGGAGTGCTTCCGGGCCGGGGCCCGGGCCGTGCTCAGTCGCGCGGCTGCTGCGGACGACCACCGTCGTCCGGGCGGCCCGCGAGCTCACCGCTGCGAGACTCGAGCTCCGCCCGCGCCTCGTGACGCCGGCGGGACTCCTCGAGCTCCCGCTCGTGGGCCTCGTGGCGGGCCACGGCCAGCGCACGGGACTCCTCGGCCGGGTCCGGCGTGAGCAGCGAACCGGAGACCGGCTCACCCGCCAGGCCGAGCTGGTTCATCCGCTTGGGCACCGAGGCGCCCTGGTACTCCAGCGGGATGGCGTGACCGTGCGAGTCGACGCCGCCCAGCGGCTGGTGCACCTCGATGAACTCACCGTGCGGCAGCCGCTTGATGATGCCCGTCTCGATGCCGTGCTCCAGCACCGCGCGGTCCGACCGCTGCAGACCGATGCACCAGCGGTAGGCCACCCAGTACACGATCGGCGGCACGACGAGCAGACCGATGCGGCCGGCCCACGTGGTCGCGTTCAGCGAGATGTGGAAGAAGTACGAGATCCAGTCGTTGAACCCGCACATCACGAGCCACAGGTAGAACGAGATCGCCATGGCGCCGAGCGCGGTCCGGACCGGGACGTCGCGCGGACGCTGCAGCAGGTTGTGCAGCGCGTCGTCCCCGGTGAAGCGCCGTTCGATGGCCGGGTAGGCCCCGGCGAGCACGAACAGCACCGGCAGGAAGCCCGCGGTGGGGATGAACGCCGCCGGGATCGTGTACGTCCCGAACAGATAGAACTCCCACGGCGGGAAGATCCGGCCCATGCCCTCCGACCACAGCATGTAGAAGTCCGGCTGCGACCCGGCGGAGATGTGCGAGGCGTCGTACGGCCCGAGGTGCCAGATGGGGTTCATCTGGAACAGGCCCGAGATCAGCGTCAGCACACCGGCGACGACGAAGAAGAACGCGCCGCCCTTCGCCGCGAACTGCGGCATGATCCGCACGCCGACGACGTTGTTCTCGGTCCGGCCGGGGCCGGGGAACTGGGTGTGCTTCTGGTACCAGACCAGGCCGAGGTGCACGGCGATCAGCGCGAGGATGATGCCGGGCAGGATCAGCACGTGGATGATGTAGAGCCGCGGGATGATCTCGGTCCCGGGGAACTCGCCGCCGAACAGCGCCCAGTGCACCCAGGTGCCCATGATCGGCACGGTCAGCGTGATGCCCGAGGCGATCCGCAGCCCGACGCCCGAGAGCAGGTCGTCCGGCAGGGAGTAGCCGGTGAAGCCGGCGAAGGTGCCCAGCAGGATCAAGACGACGCCGATGGTCCAGTTGGCCTCACGCGGCTTGCGGAACGCGCCGGTGAAGAACACCCGGAACATGTGGATGATCATCGCCGCGACGAAGAGCAGCGCCGCCCAGTGGTGCAGCTGACGCATGAACAGGCCGCCGCGGACCTCGAGCGAGATCTCCAGCGCGGACTCGTAGGCCCGCGACATGTGGACGCCGCGCAGCGGGTCGTACGGCCCGTTGTAGACGACCTCCTGCATGGAGGGGTCGAAGAACAGCGCCAGGTAGGTGCCCGACAGCAGCACGATGATGAAGCTGTACAGGGCGATCTCGCCCAGCATGAACGACCAGTGGGTCGGGAAGACCTTGTTGAACTGCTTCCGGAGCCCCGCCGCCGCGTGGTAACGCTGGTCCGCCTGGTCGAGTGCCGCGCCGCCCTTGGCCGCGAGGCCACCCGAGGAGGTGGTGGGTGTCGTGATCGAACTCATGTCGTCTTCGGCCTCTCCCAGAACGCGGGTCCGACGGGCTCCACGAAGTCGCTGCGGGCGACGAAGTAGCCCTCCTCGTTCACCGTGATCGGCAGCTGCGGCAACGGCCGGGCGGCCGGCCCGAAGACGGGCTCGGCGTCCTGCGTGGCCAGGAACTGCGACTGGTGGCACGGGCAGAGAATGCGGTTGTCCTGCGCCTGGAACAGCGAGGTCGGGCACCCGAGGTGGGTACAGACCTTCGACCAGGCGTAGAAGTCACCGTAGTTGAAGTTCTCCTGACCGGGGCGTTTGGTGACCTCGGTCCCGGGGCGGAGACGGATGAGCATGACCGGCGCGTCCGAGGCGCGCTGCGCGTGCAGCAGCTCTTCCTCGTTGCCCCGCTCGCTCTCGCGGTACGGGAAGACGGTCATCATCGCACCCGGCTCCATGTCCTCGGGTCGCACTCGGGCGATCTCGGAGAGGATACCCGTGTCGGTGCGCAGGTACACCGTCTCGCCGTTCTCCGGACGCCAGCCGGTGTGCCACAGCGGGGAGTCGTCGCCCTCGGCCCACGGGTTCCGGATGATGCCGCCGAGCGCGACGACACCGGTGCCGATACCGGCCACCGCCGCGGCCAGACCGGCGCTGCGGATGATCAGCTTGCGACGCCCGATCGTGGTGCCCTTGCCGGCGTCGGCGACCTGGGCCAGGAAGGTGGCGCGGTCGACGTCGGTGGACGGGCCGTCGTGGCGCTGCTGGACCGAGGTCTCCTCCGGGAACAGCTTCTTCACCATCTGGATGACCGCGATGCCGATGGAGAGCACCGAGAACCCGAAGGTGAAGCCGATGACCGGGGTGTAGAGGTTGTAGAGCGCGTGGCCGGGCTCGCCGACGTTGACGTACTCCCACGGCCACGCGATGAACGCGACCACGAAGGCGATCATGGAGATCGCCGAGATGACGAACCACAGCGCGACCGAACGCTCGGCGCGCTTCTCCGCGCGGGTCCCCGGGATCGGGAACGCCGGCGTGTTGTGCACGACCTCGACCTCGTCGAGCTCGCCGGCCAGACGGGCCAGCTGCTCGGGCGACATCGCGTCGAGCTCCTCCTTGGTCGGACGACGGTCCGACCCGGTGCTGACTTCGCTGCTCAACTCTTCGCCCCCAACCAGATGGCGAACCCGACCAGACCGGACATCACGACGGCGAAGATGAAGACACCCTCGGCCGTCGGACCGAGACCCAGCAGCGAGTAGCCGCCCGGGTCGTTGGCGTGGTTCACCGACTTGATGTACGCGATGATGTCCTGCTTCTCCTGCGGCGTGAGCTGCTGGTCGGAGAAGCGCGGCATGTTCTGCGGACCGGTCTGCATCGCGGTGTAGATCTGCTCCTCGCTGGCCGGCTCGAGCGCGGGAGCGTACTTGCCGGACGACAGCGCGCCGCCGACACCGGTGAAGTTGTGGCACGAGGCGCAGTTCAGGCGGTACAGCACGCCGCCGCGGCCCGGGTCGTCGCCGCGCAGGGCCTCGCCGGTCGCGGCCGGGGTGACCGGCCCGCCGCCGTTGGCCTGCACGAACGCGCCCAGCGCCTCGAGGTTCGCCCGGCCCTCCTGGGTCTCCGGGTCGAAGATCGGCAGCGGGTGCTTGCGGGCCGCCTGGGCCTCCTGGCGCGCCATCGGCATACGGCCCGAGGACACCTGGAAGTAGACCGCCGCGTCACCGACGCCGATGAGGCTCGGGCCGCGGTCCTGGACGCCCTGCAGGTTCGCACCGTGGCAGGTGATGCAGGTGTTGTTGTAGAGCTGCTCGCCCTTGGCGATCAGCGCGGTGTCCTGCTGCGCCTGGGCGACCTGCGGCTGCGGCGCGAAGGCGGCGTAGAGGAAACCGACGGACAGCAGGCCCAGCCCGATGGCGAGGGCGCCGGCGATGCGGCGCTTCATCTTGCCGTGCGGACGGGTGCGGCCCCCGGCCTTCTCGTCCGGCCGTGCGGCCGGTGGTGGGTTCTGGTTCTCGGTCATCGCTGGGGGTCTTCCAACCTCGACGTCGTGGCGGGTGCTGTCAGGGAACGGGCGGCGCGATCGGTCAGCGGATGAAGTAGATCGTGGCGAACAGCCCGATCCACACCACGTCGACGAAGTGCCAGTAATACGACACCACGATCGCCGCGGTGGCCTGGGCGGGCGTGAACTTGCTGAGCTTCGTGCGGATGATCAGGTACACGAACGCGACCAGGCCGCCGACCACGTGCAGCCCGTGGAAGCCGGTCGCCAGGTAGAAGACCGACCCGTAGGCGCTCGACGCGATCGTCGTCTCGTGCGAGGTGACCAGGGTGTAGTACTCGAAGGCCTGGCCGAGCACGAAGAACGTCCCCATCGCCAGCGTCAGGGCGTACCAGCGACGCAGGCCGAACACGTCACCACGCTCGGCGGCGAACACGCCGAACTGGCAGGTGAACGAGGACGCCACGAGCACGATCGTGATCGCGAGCGCGTAGGGGACGTCGAGCTCGGTGGGCGGCGGCGGCCAGGGGCCGTCGTTCTGCGCCCGCGCGGTGAAGTACATCGCGAACAGCCCGGCGAAGAACATCAGCTCGCTGGAGAGCCAGACGATGGTGCCGATGCTGACCAGGTTGGGGCGGTTCAGCGAATGGATCCGCGCGCTGATGTTGGGTGCCGCTGTCGTCACGTCGGGCATTATGACCCGAGCCGAACTTCTACGGCTTGTCGGGATACCCCTCGCCACATCACGATCGGCGAACGGACCCCATGATCACCGAACTCTTCGCCTGGTCGGGGCGACCGAACGGCCGCCGGACGGCCCCGTCCCGGACCGCCGACACGACAACGTTCGGGGGCGACGGAGGGTTCCCCTAGTATCCCCGGCGTGAGCGGACGAGCGGCAGAGATCGGCAGCGCGGCCGGATCGGTGACGGGGACCAGCACGGTGCTGGTCTACAGCCACCGTCCCGAGGTCCGCGAGAGCATCATCGAGGCGGTCGGGCGGCGGCCCGCGCCGGACGTGGGCCGGGTGCGCTGGGTGGAGGCGGCCGGCATCGCCGAGGTCCTCGCGGCCTGCGACGCCGGCGAGGCCGACCTGCTGGTCCTCGACGGCGAGGCGCAACCGACCGGCGGGATGGGCGTGGCCAAGCAGCTGCGTCACGAGATCGTCGACTGCCCCCCGATCGTGCTGACCGTCCGCCGCCGGGACGACCGCTGGCTCGCCACCTGGTCGGAGGCGGACGCCGTGCTCGTGCACCCGCTCGACCCGATCGAGGCGGCCGAGGTCGTCGCGCAGGTCCTGCGCGACCACCGGCCCGGCACCCTGACCCAGCAGCAGTAGCGAGACAGAGGACACCTCACGTCGTGAGCGCACCCACCTGGCCCTCCGTGATCGGCCGCCTGATGCGCGGCGAGGACGTCACCGCCGACGAGGCGACCTGGGCGATGGGTCAGGTCTTCGCCGGCGAGGCGACCCCGGCGCAGCTCGCCGGGTTCCTCGTGGCGCTGCGCGCGAAGGGCGAGACGCCCGCGGAGATCTCGGGCATGGCCGACGCGATGCTCGCCCACGCGCTGCGGGTGCACGTGCCCGGCCGCTCGGTCGACGTCGTCGGCACCGGCGGGGACCAGGCGCACACGGTGAACATCTCCACGATGGCGGCGATCGTCGTCGCCGCGGCGGGTGCGCCGGTGGTCAAGCACGGCGGGCGCGCGGCGTCGTCGCAGTGCGGGACGGCCGACGTGCTGGAGGAGCTGGGTGTCGCGATCGAGCTGACCCCGTCCGCGGTCGAGCGGTGCGCCGCGGAGCTGGGGATCGCGTTCTGCTTCGCCCAGTCCTTCCACCCCGCCATGCGCTACGCCGGCGGGGTCCGTCGCGAGCTCGGCGTCCCGACCGCGATGAACCTGCTCGGGCCGCTGTCCAACCCGGCCCAGCCGGAGACCGGCCTGATCGGCTGCGCCGACCCCCGGCACGCCGCGACGATGGCCGAGGTCTTCGCCCGGCGCGGCAAGTCGGTACTGGTGGTGCGCGGCGACGACGGGCTCGACGAGCTGACCACCACCGGGCGCAGCACCGTCTGGATCAGCGACGGCGGCGCCGTCCGCGAGGAGCGGCTCGACCCGGCCGACCTCGGAGTCGGCGTGGCCACCGCCGAGGACCTGCGCGGCGGCACCCGGCAGGTCAACGCCGCCGTCGTCCGCGACCTGGTGGCCGGCAAGACCGGTCCGGTGCGCGACGCCGTGCTCCTCAACGCCGCCGGGGCGCTCGCCGCGCACCGCGGGGTCGGCCCGGACCTCACCGCGTCGGTCGGGGCGGCGCTCGACGCCGTCGCCGAGGCGGTGGACTCCGGTGCGGCCGCGGACCTGCTGACCCGCTGGGCCGCGCTCTCGACCGAGCTCGCGTCGGCCTGACCCGCGGGGCCGGGCTCAGTCGAGCCCGATGGCGAACGCGGCGTCGGTGTCGGCCCTGGAGTAGGACCGGAACGCGATGTGGGTGTCGGTCCCGACGACGCCGTCGATCTTGCTGAGCCTGCTGGCGATCACGTCGGCGAGTTGCTCGTGCTCGCGCACCTTGACGATCGCGATCAGGTCCACGTCACCGGCGCAGGAGTAGACCTCCGACACGCCGTCGAGGTCCGCGATGGCCTGCGCGGTCTCGGGGATCCGGTCGGCGGCGGTGTGCACCAGGACGATCGCGGTGATCACGGTGGGGCTCCCCCTCGGGTCAGGGCGTGGCGGACACCGATGAGGCTAGTGGGGGCATCCCCTGTGGCGCAGGCCGCATCCGGTTGCTACTGTGATCGTCATGCGCACCGTCGAGCACACCCTTGCTCCGGCCGCAGCGCTGCCCGCACGACTTCTCGCGGTAGTAGCACTGCGCGTCGGCTGATCCAGGCCGCCGACGCGCCCGCGCCGCAATCCCGGCGCTTCCCTCCCGCACACCGCGGTGAGGACCTACGAGACCTGGCTCGCGTTCCCGCTTCTCTCTCGCG
This sequence comes from Pseudonocardia sp. ICBG601, assembly GCF_020496245.1. Lineage (NCBI taxonomy): Bacteria > Bacillati > Actinomycetota > Actinomycetes > Pseudonocardiales > Pseudonocardiaceae > Pseudonocardia > Pseudonocardia sp. ICBG601. The sequence continues at coordinate 389,556 of NZ_JAHLJA010000152.1, forward strand.
CAACGCATGGAGCCACATCATCATGAGCATCACCGCCGACCGTCCCACCACCACCTTCTCCTTCCCCACCGGTTCCGGTGGCGCCGCGGACATCGCGTCCCGGATGCCCCGCCGGCACACCGTCGTCACCGGCGACGGGATGGCCGGGGTCATGCAGATCGCCTCGGCGCTGCAGAGCTGCGGCCGCACGCTGCGCGAGTTCTGCGTCGACGTCCGTGAGGGCGTCGCCTACAGCTCGGTCACCTGCACCATGTCGATGACCCCCGACGAGGCCGACGACTTCTCCCGCGGCATGGGCGCGATGTCCTGCGTCATGGCGGTCGACCCGTACTGAGCCGCACGGCGGTCGACCTGCACTGAGCCGCACGGCGGTCGTACGGCAGCCACGCGACGCGGCCCCGCTACGACCGTGAGCTGCGGCTGCGGGCCGCGTCGAGCATCTCCGCCCGGTCGGCGATCTTGACCCGGTCGGTGCCGCCGCGCCGCTCCCCCAGTGCGAGCTCGGCGGCGTCGAGACGCAGCCAGTCCTCCCACAGCACGGGGTCGACGCCGTAGGAGCGCATCCGCTCCACGACGGCGTCGCCACCCGGCCGCGGCGGCGTCGCCAGGGCCGGCAGGTCAGCCAGCACCGACTCCGCGGTCTGCGCGCCGTCGCCCTTGTTGGTGCCGATCACCCCGGTCGGGCCCCGCTTGATCCACCCGGCCACGTAGCTGCCGCGCACCGGCTCCCCGCCGAGCAGCACCCGTCCGGCCTCGTGCGGGACGGTGCCGGTGGCCGCGTCGAACGGCAGGCCCTCGATGGGCTCGCCCGCGTAGCCGATGGCCCGCACGACCAGGCCCGCCTCCAGGGTCTCCCGCTCCCCCGTGCCGCGCACGCGGCCGTCGTCGCCGAGGGCGTTGCGTTCGATCTCGACGGCGCCGACCCGGCCGGTGCCGTCGTCGACGAGCCGGACCGGGGACCGCAGGAACCGCAGGTGGATCCGCCGGGGCGCGCCGGTGGAGGACCGGCCGGCCCACTCGGTGAGCATCTCGATGTTCTGGCGCATCCGGCGTTCCTCCGGCTCGGCGACGCCCGCGGCGAGCAGGCCGTCGTCGTGCACCACGACGTCGACGTCGTCGAGGCCGCCGAGACCGCGCAGCTCGGCGGGGGTGAACTTCACGTGCAGCGGGTCGCGCCGGACCAGCACGTGCACGTCGGTGACCGCGCTCGCCCGCAGCGCGTCGAGCACCGCGTCGTGCGCGTCGGTGGCGGCGAGGTCGTCGGCGGGGCGGGCCAGGACCCGCGCGACGTCGACGGCGACGTTCCCCGCGCCGACCACGACCACGCCGGGGCGGTCGAGCAGCGGGCCGGGACCGACCGCGTCGGGGTGCCCGCAGTACCAGGACACGAACGCGCCGGACCCGACCGAGCCCGCGAGGTCCTCCCCCGGGACGCCGAGGTCGCGGTCGACCGCGCTGCCCGTCGCGTGCACGACGGCGTGGTAGTGCTCCCGCAGCGCCTCCCCCGGGATGCCGCCGGGGCCGACGTGGACGTTGCCGAGGAACCGGACGCGGTCGCTGTCGTCGAAGGTCTTCACCAGGGCCCGGATGACCGACTTCATCTTCACGTGGTCGGGGGCGACGCCGTAGCGGACCAGACCGTAGGGCGCGGGCAGCCGGTCGATCACGTCGACGTGCACCGACGGGTCACCCGCCAGCAGCGCCTCGGCCGTGTACAGGCCGGACGGTCCGGACCCGATGACGGCGATCCGGTGGGGGCGTGGGGCGGGGACCTGCGGGGTCGACACGTGCGCACCTCCGAGCCGGGGACGGTGACGACGCTAACAGCGATGACCCGTCCGGGCGATCATCGGCGCAGCGCGGTGCCGACGGCGCGCACCGCGGTCCGCCCGTCGGGCAGCAGCAGCTCCGTGCCCAGGGTGCGGAAGCGGCGGCCGTCGCGGATCGCGACGGTGCGGGCCCGCAGCCGGTCGGTGACCTGCACCGGGCGCAGGAACTCCACCGTCGTCGACAGCGGCCGGGCGTCCGCGGCGCCGGGGTGCGCGGACTGGGCCGCGGCGGCGAGCCCGGACAGGACCGCGCCGTGGGTGGTGCCGTTGAGGTTCGTCGTCGACGGGCCGGGGGTGAACACGACGTCGCCGTCGGCGTCGCGCTCGAGGTGCTCCGGCCGCAGCCGGGTGGCGTCGAACGGCGGCAGCGCGGCCCGGACGTCGGTGCCGGCGGCGGTGGTGGTCCCCGTCGCGGGCGCGGTCGCGAGCCCGCCGGGGCCCGCGGGGGCACCGGTCAGCGCGAAGGTGGCGACGACGTGCGCGACGGCGACCCCGGTGTCGTCGCGCATCTCGGCCCGGCCGACGCCGACCTCGTCGTCGAGGTGCAGCAGCGTCAGCTCGGCGCGCAGCCACCGCGCGTCCGGTGCGGGCACCCCGGCCACGTCCAGGCGCAGGTCGACGGTGGGCGCGCCGGCGGTGAGCCGCGCGGTGGAGAACACGAGGTAGCCGAGGCCCGCGTCGGCCAGCAGCGCCGGGAGGACCGGGAGGACCCGGCCGTCGGCGGTGCGGACACCGTCGTGCAGCGGGGCGCGCACCACCACGCGCTCCGGCGTCGACGACGGGTCGGGGGCCATCCCGAGACCGGACTCGACCGGCGCGCGCCGCAGCCGCTCCCGGGTGCCCGGTCCGGGCCTGGTCGGCTGCGGCTGCATCGTGCCGGTCATGATCCCATCGTGCGTCACGCCGGGGGCGCTCCCGGCCCCGGGTCCCGGTACCAGGCGGTGAGCAGCTCGGCCTCGTCGTCGACGGCGCGCCGGTCGGCGGCGTCGAGCGGGGTGAACGGGGTGGTGACGACGCGGCCGTCGCGGTGCTCCCAGGTGCCGGCGACCCGGCCGTGCAGCAGGAACACCGGCGCCGAGCGGGGCCGGGTCGTGGCGAACACGTGATGGCGGTGCTCGGCGGGCACGATCCCGGTGGCCGCGGCGTGCCCGAGCAGCAGCACCGCGTCGTAGGGGCCGAGGAAGCGCACCGGCAGCGGGGTGCCGGGCCCGGGCAGCGGGGCGCGCGGCACGTCGAGCAGCGCGGTGCCGTCCTCGGCGGCGAACGGGCGCAGGTCCTGTCCCGCCAGGGCGGCACGGGCGACGCCGACCGGCCAGCCGGCGAACCGCGCGACGTCCGGCGCGGACGCGGGCCCGAAGGCCCGCAGGTAGCGGCGGGCCAGCGTGGCCCGTGCCGCGGCGGGATCGGGCTCCGGGCCGGGCGCGGCGAGGCCGTGGACGTGGGCGCGCGGGGTCGCCCAGGTACCGGCGGGCGGGACCCGCACGAGCCCGACCCAGTGCTGCACGCCGGGGAAGACACCCGCGGGCAGGCCCGCGTCGGCGAGTGCGGCGGTGATCTCGGCGTGCCGGCGCGGCCCGTCGGCCAGCAGCCCGCCGACGACGCGTGCGGCGGCGGTCATGTCGGCGTCGGTGACGTCGCGGAGCAGCCGCAGCCAGTCCGCGCGCTGCTCGGCGCGGACGGCGGCGGTGAACACCGGGTGGTCGCGGCGGCTGAGCATGTGGATGGTCGAGCGCATCGCCCAGGCCTGTACGACGCGTCCGTCGTGCAGCATCGCGGTCAGCGTGGCCCGCTCGAAGCCGGTCAGCCGCGACCACAGCCCGAGGTAGCCCGACGGGGCGTGCTGGGTCTGCAGCCCGCCGATGCGTTCCAGGGCGCGCGGCACCCTCAGGGCGGCGCGCCCGGTGAGGAGCTGGCGGGCGAGCAGGGCCCGCAGCCGGTCGTCGGCGGTGAGGACGCGCACCCGGCGAGTGTGCCGGTCAGCCCGCCGTCCGGGTGTACCGGTCCGCGGGGCGGGCGAGCCCGAAGCGGTCGCGCAGGGTGCCGTCGTAGGGGGCGGGCGTCCAGGCGTCGCCGAGTGCGGGCAGCAGGCCGTCGACGATCTCGTCCACCCCGGACGGCAGCGCCAGCGGGACCAGCACGAACCCGTCGGCGGCGCGCTCCTCGGCGGCGTCGCGCAGCAGGGCCGCGAGCGCGGCCGGGTCGCCGACGTGGCGCAGCGTCGCCGGGGCGGGGTCGGCGTCGGCGGGGGCGAGTGCGTCGAGCTCGCGCAGCCGCGCGGCGGCGTCGTCGCCCAGCAGGGTCTCGACGTCGAGCAGCACGGTGACCTGCTCGGGGTCGCGCCCGGCGTCGGCGACGGCGGCACGGACCCGGTCCCGGGCCTCGGCGGCTCCGGCGACCGTGTCGGCCGCGACCCGGACGACGTCGGCGTAGCGGCCGACGGTCGCCAGCGCCTCGGTCTCGTCGCCGCGCAGCACGGTCAGGGGCTGCCCCTGCGGCGGGCGCGGTGTGATCGACGGACCGGTCACGGAGAAGAACTCGCCGGTGAAGTCGATGTGGTGGAGCCGGTCGCGGTCGACGAAGCGTCCGGTGGCGGCGTCGCGGATCTCGGCGTCGTCCTCCCAGGAGTCCCACAGCCGGGCGGCGACCTCGATGGCCTCGCCGGCCTCCCGCCAGAGGGAGGCCGCGTCGCGGTCGGCGCGCGCACGGCCGAACAGGTCGGCCTCGGCCTGCGTGCGCGACACGTCGGGCTGCCAGCCGGCCCGCCCGGTGGACACGAAGTCCAGGGTGGCGACGGCCTTGGACAGGTGGAACGGCTCGGTGTGGGTGACCGTCACCGTCGGCACGACCCCGATGCCGGGGACGGCGGGCGCGACCCGCGCGGCGACGGCGACGGCGTCGAGGGTGCCGGGCAGTGCGGCCGGGTCGGCACCGGGCGGCCGCAGCGAGTCGGGCAGCGCGACGAGGTCGAGGCCGCCGCGCGCCGCGGTGCGGACCAGGTCCAGGTGGTACGGGGCGGTGAACAGCCGGGCCGGGTCGGCGCCGCCGAGCCGCCACGCGCCGGGGTGGCGCCCCGCCGCTCCGAGTTCGACCGCCAGGTGCAGACGTCCGCTCACCGTGCCTCCGTCGCTCGAGATCAGCTCCTGGGAGGGCCAACCCGCCGCGGGCGCGGTCTGTTCCCGGCTACCCGGCGGCGCGCAGGTCCGCCTCGATCGCGGCGGCGCAGGCGCGCAGCTCGGGCAGGATGTCGGCGCGCAGGCCGTCGGCGTCGTTGCGGGAGGCGTGGGTGGAGACGTTCGCGGCCGCGACGACCCGCCCGGCTCGGTCGTGGACGGGCACCGCGACCGAGCGCAGCCCGGCCTCCAGCTCCTGGTCGACGACGCAGTGCCCGTCGGTGCGGACCCGGTCCAGCTCGGTGCGCAGCTGCTCCGGGGTCGAGACGGTGTGCGCGGTCAGCGCCGCCGGCTCCAGCGCGCCGAGGTAGGAGTCGAGGGTGGCGGGCGGGAGCGCGGCGAGCAGGACGCGGCCCATCGACGTCGCCCAGGCCGGGAAGCGGGTCCCGATGGTGATGGTGACGGTCATGATCCGCGAGGTGGGGACGCGGGCGACGTAGACGACGTCGTAGCCGGTGTGCGGGTCGCCGTCGAGGACCGACACCGACGCGGACTCGCGCACCGTGGCGACCAGGCGCTCCAGGTGCGGGGCCGCGATCTCGGGCAGGCCCATCGCGGACAGGTAGGACCAGCCGAGCTCCAGCACCCGCGGGGTGAGGGTGAACAGCCTGCCGTCGGTGCGGACGTAGCCCTCCTCGGCCAGGGTGAGCAGGAACCGGCGGGCCGCGGCGCGGGTGAGCCCGGTGGCACGGGCGACGTCGGCGAGGGTCTGCTGCGGGCGCTGCGCGTCGAAGGACCGGATGACGGCCAGCCCGCGGGCCAGCGAGCGGACCTGCTCGGTGCGCGGGGCGCCCACGTCCTCCGGGGTGCTCACGCCGGCCGTCCGGCGAGGACGGTGTCGACCAGGTCGGCGGCGTGCCCGGTGCCGTGGCCCTGGGCGCCCGCGGCGAGGTCGAGGTTGCGGGCCATCGCCTCGGGGTGCGCCTGCAGCCCCTCCAGGCTCACCCGCAGCCGGGCCGCGGCGCCCGCGGTGACCCGCAGCAGCGCGACGAGCGTCTCCCACTCCGCGTGCCAGGCCCCGGCGGCACGCTGGAACTCCTGCTCGGCGCCGGCGAGCAGCGTCGCGACCAGGCCGGGGGCGCGCTTCGCGGCGCCACGGGCGGTGACCGCCGCGGCCGGGTTGCGCTTGTGCGGCATCGACGACGAGTCCCCCGGCGCGGACTCCGACACCTCGCCGAGCTCGGTGGCGGACAGCAGCACGACGTCGCCCGCGGGCTTGGCGCAGGCCCCGGCGGCGACGCCGAGCGCCCCGGCGAGCTCGCCGATGCGGCTGCGTTCGGTGTGCCACGGCACGCCCTGCGGGGCGAGCCCGAGCCGCGCGGCCAGCGCGTCGGCGACGGCCGGGCCGTGCGGGTGGACGGCCGCGAGGGTGCCCGCGGCGCCGCCGTAGGAGACCGGCAGCGCGGTGAGCACCCGGTCGAGGCCGGAGCGGGCCCGGTCCAGCCCGGTGCACCAGGTGCCGGCGACCAGGCCGAAGGTGGTGGGCAGCGCCTGCTGGCCGAGGGTGCGGGCGGCGCACGGGGTGTCGCGGTGGGTGGCGGCGAGCGCGGCCGCGGCGTCGGCGCAGGCGGTGAGGTCGGCGACGACGCGGTGCCCGGCCCGGCGGGTGAGCAGCATCAGCGCGGTGTCCATGACGTCCTGGCTGGTGGCACCCGGATGCACCGCCCGCTCGGCGCCGGGCTGGATCCGCGCCGCGGCCGCCTTGAGCCGCTTGACCAGCGGGATCACCGGGTTACCGCCCTCGACCGACTCGGCGGCCAGCGCGTGCGGGTCGACGCCCGCGACGGCGGCGACGGCGCGTTCCACCGCGTCGGCGTCGTGCTCGGTGACCGCGCCCTGCTCGGCGGCGACCGCCGAGAGCGCCAGCTCGACCTCCAGCAGGGCGGCGATCCACGCGCCGTCGTCGAGCAGGCCGTCGACCCGGTCGGTGCCGGACAGCGGCCCGAGCAGTGTGTTCGCCATGCGTACAAGCGTACGGCCTGCGACCGTCGGGGAGAAGGGACGGCCGGGTCACCCGGGAGGCAGAATGACCCGACGTGCTGACCCACATCCTGCTCGACCTCGACGGCACCCTCGTCGACTCCGCCCCCGGCATCCTCGGCTCGATGCGCCGCGCGATCGACGAGGTGGGCCTGGACGTCCCCGAGTCCGCGCTCGGCACGCACCTGCTCGGCCCGCCGCTCTACCGCAGCCTGCCCCCGATCCTCGGCGACGAGGGCACCGCCGCCGTGCTGCCGGTGTACCGGCGCCTCTACGGCGACGAGGACGGCTGCCTGGACTGCACGCCCTACCCCGGCGTCCCGGACCTGCTGCGTGCCCTGTCCGCGGCCGGCGTGACGATGGCCCTGGCCACCAGCAAGGGCGAGACCTCGGCGCGCAAGATCCTCGCCCACCACGGCTGGACCGACCTGTTCACCGAGATCGTCGGCGACACCCGCGCCGCGGACCGGCCGACCAAGGGCGCCGTCGTCGCCGAGGCGCTGCGCCGGCTCGGGTCGCCCTCGGGTGCGGACGAGCCGCTGATGGTCGGCGACCGGCTGCACGACGTCGAGGGCGCCGCCGAGCACGGCCTCCGCTGCGTCGGGGCGGGCTGGGGCTACGCCGAGCCGGGCGAGCTTGAGGCCGCGGGCGCCACGACGGTGTACGCCTCCGCCGACGAGCTGCGGACGGCACTGCTCGGCCTCTGAGCTGCGACGTCCGGGTGAACCGGGCACCGACGGCCGCGCATCTGCGGCCGTCGGCAGGGGTCGTGTCCTCAGCTGAGGAGCGCTCTCGCGGGCCCGTCCGTTCGGGCCGTGCGCGTCGAACGGACGGGCCGATATACACCGGACATGACGGTCGCCGCGCTCTACCGCTATCCGGTCAAGTCGATGCTCGGGGAGTCCCTGACCCGGGCCACCATCACCGAACGAGGACTGCTGGGCGACCGCGCCTACGCGGTGCTCGACACGGAGACCGGGAGCATCGCCAGCGCCAAGGTGCCCAAGCGCTGGCTCGGTCTGCTCAGCTTCTCGGCCCGGTTCGTCGCCGAGCCGGTGACCGGGGAGCCGCTGCCGCCGGTCGAGATCACCTTCCCGGACGGCTCGGTCCTGCCCAGCGACGACGAGGGCCTGGACACCGCGCTGTCCGCCGCGCTCGGCCGGGACGTGTCGCTGATCTCGGTGCCGCCGGAGGGCAGCTACTTCGAGGAGCTGTGGCCCGACATCGAGGGCCTCACCCCGCAGCAGCTCGCGCCGCGCAAGCTCATCGAGGACACGACGACCCGGCACGAGGACTCCGGCGAGGTCATCAGCCGGTTCGACATCTCCGCGTTCGGGGCGCCGGGCACGTTCTTCGACCTGTCGTCGCTGCACGTCCTCACCGAGTCCACCCTCGACCGGCTCCGTGAGCTCGCGCCGGAGGCGACCTTCGACCCGCTGCGCTACCGGCCGAACCTCGTGCTCCGCGCCGACTCCTCCCCCGACGGCGGCCCCGGCTTCGTCGAGAACGACTGGCCGGGCAGCACGTCGACGATCGGCGACGAGGCCCGCGTCACCTTCTCCTTCGCCACCATGCGGTGCGTCATGACGACGCTCGCCCAGGGCGACCTGCCTAACGACCCGGACACCCTGCGCACGATCGCGAAGAACAACCGCATCGAGATCCCGCAGGTCGGCGGGGTCTGGGCCTGTGCGGGCGTGTACGCCGAGGTCGCCGCGGGCGGGGAGATCGCCGTCGGGGACCCGCACACCGCCCCCGCCCCGGCCTGACCACCACCCGCCCGGCCCGGCCCTCCGCACGGACGCCGCGCCCCCGGCGTCGCCGCGGGCCGGGCCGCGGGCCGCGCTGAGCCGCGGGGCGGTCGCCGAGATGCAGCTCAGCGGGGATGCGGGGCACCCCCGGCCCCGCTGAGCTGCATCTCGGCGCGGACGCCGCTCCGCATGTGTTCGCATAGCGAACGCTTGTGCGTCTGTCGTACGCCGCGTACCGTCGTCGGCGACGGAGGTGCGTGATGGACAAGGTGGTGGCATCCGCCGCGGACGCGGTCGCCGACATCGGCGACGGGGCGTCGCTCGCGGTCGGCGGGTTCGGCATGTCCGGGGTTCCGACGGTGCTGATCGCGGCGCTGCTGGAGCAGGGCGCGACGGACCTGGAGACGATCTCGAACAACCTGGGCGTCGACGGCTTCGGCCTCGGCACCCTGCTCGCCGCCGGGCGGATCCGGCGCACGATCGGCTCCTACGTCGGCAACAACAAGGAGTTCGCCCGCCAGTACCTGGCCGGCGAGCTGGAGCTGGAGCTGACCCCGCAGGGCACGCTCGCCGAGCGGCTGCGGGCCGGCGGCGCGGGCATCCCGGCGTTCTACACCCCGGCCGGGGTCGGGACGCTGGTCGCCGAGGGCGGGCTGCCCTGGCGCTACGCCTCCGACGGCTCGGTCGCCGTCGAGTCCCCAGCGAAGGAGACCCGCGAGTTCGACGGCGTGACCTACGTCCTCGAGCGCGCCCTCACCCCGGACTTCGCGCTGGTCCACGCCTGGAAGGGCGACCGGCACGGCAACCTGGTGTTCCGGCGCGCGGCGCGCAACTTCAACCCGGACTGCGCCGCGGCCGGGCGGACCACGATCGCCCAGGTCGAGCACCTGGTCGAGCCCGGGGAGATCGACCCCGACGCGGTGCACACCCCCGGCATCCACGTGCACCGCGTGCTGCACGTCCCCGGCGCCGAGAAGCCGGTCGAGTTCAGGACGGTGCGTTGACATGGCCCTCAACCGTGACGAGATGGCCGCCCGGGTCGCGGCCGAGCTGCCCGACGGCTCCTACGTCAACCTCGGCATCGGCATGCCGACCCTGGTGCCCGGGCACATCCCCGAGGGCCGGACGGTCGTCCTGCACTCGGAGAACGGGATCCTCGGCGTCGGCCCCTACCCCACCGACGACGAGGTCGACGCCGACCTCATCAACGCCGGCAAGGAGACCGTCACCGTCGCCGACGGCGCCGCCTTCTTCGGCTCGGCGGAGAGCTTCGGCCAGATCCGGGCCGGGAAGCTCGACGTCGCCGTCCTGGGCGGGATGGAGGTCGCCGCGAACGGCGACCTCGCGAACTGGGCGATCCCCGGCAAGATGATCAAGGGGATGGGCGGGGCGATGGACCTCGTCCACGGCGCGCGCTCGGTGATCGTGATGATGGACCACGTCTCCAAGGACGGGTCTCCCAAGATCGTCGAGCGGTGCTCGCTGCCGATCACCGGCCTGGGCTGCGTCACAAAGATCGTCACCGACCTGGCCGTGATCGACGTGACGCCGGACGGGCTCGAGCTGGTCGAGACCGCGCCCGGCGTCAGCGCCGACGAGGTGCGGGAGAAGACCGGCGCACCGCTGCGCTGACACCGCCCGCCGGGCGCACCCCCCTCGGTCGCGCCCGGCGGCGGCGCCGCCCTCAGGCGGGCTCGCCCGGCGTGACCGGCAGCCGGGACAGGCCCCGGACCAGTGTCGACTCGCGGTACTCGAGCTCGGACGGCTCGACGGCCAGCGCCAGGTCCGGCCGCTGGGCGATGAGCTTGCCGATCGCCACCCGGCCCTCGGTGCGCGCGAGCTGCGCGCCCAGGCAGAAGTGGATGCCGTGACCGAAGAACACCCCGGACGACGAGTCCCGGGTGATGTCGAGCCGCTCCGGGTCCTCCAGCCACTCCGGGTCCCGGTTCGCCGCGGCGAGCCCGAGCATGACGGTCGACCCGGCCGGGATGGTCACCCCGGAGTACTCGACGTCCTCGCTGGCGAACCGCATCGGGGCGTTCGAGACCGGGGACTCGAAGCGCAGGAACTCCTCCACCGCCGAGGTGATCAGCGACGGGTCGGCCTGCAGCCGGGCGCGCTGCTCGGGGTGGGTCAGCAGGGCGAGCACGCCGTTGCCGATCAGGTTGACCGTGGTCTCGTGCCCGGCGATGAGCAGCAGCGTCGCCATCGCGACGAGCTCCTCGGACGACAGGCGGTCGCCGTCGGCGTCGCTGACGGCGAGCAGGCCGGACAGCAGGGCGTCGTCGGGCTCGGTGCGCTTGTGCTCGATCAGCTCGGCGAGGTAGCCGTTCAGGCTGCCCATCGCGGCGAACTTCTCCTCCTGCGGAGAGTCGTCGACCATCACCGACGACCACGCGGAGAACCTGTCGCGGTCCTCGGCCGGGACGCCCAGCAGCTCGCAGATGACCAGCACCGGGACGAGGAACGCGTACTGGCGCATGAGGTCGACGGGGCCCTCGGCGGGCAGCGCGTCGAGCAGCTCCTGGGTGATCTCCTCGACCCGGGGCTGCAGGTCGTTCATCCGCCGCACGGTGAACGAGCGGCCGACGAGCTTGCGCAGCCGGGTGTGGTCCGGCGGGTCCATCAGGATCATCATCGGGATCGGCGCGGCCGGCTGGCCCTCGCGCTGGTCGGCGGGGAGCGTGTACCGCCAGTCCTTGCTCAGCCGCGGGTCGACGAACGCCGCGCGGACATCGGCGTAGCGGCTGATCAGCCACGCCTTCCCGTCCGGCAGTGCGAGCTCACGCACCGGCTCCTCGGTGCGCAGGGCCGCGTAGGCGGGGTGCGGGTCGGTCCAGAAGTCGCCCGAGAACAGGTCGTGCGTCTCGGTGCCGGTGGTGGTCAGCGCCATGGGGACCATGGTGCCAGCCATGGGTAAGCAGCCGCTTACGTCAGTCGTGTGACCGAGCACACAGCGGGGTCGAGGTCGACGTCGGCCGGGGCCGGGTGGCCCAGGACGACCGACGCGGCCAGCGCCGCCAGCGCCGGGGCGGACTCGATGCCCGACCCGCCCTGCCCCGCGACGAAGAAGAAGCCCGGGTGCTCCGGGCGCGCGCCCAGCACCGGGGCGCGGTCGGGGGCGAAGGTCCGCAGCCCCGCCCACGCGGTCCGGACCGACCGCAGCCCGAGCGTGGTCACCGAGTCCACCCGGTCCAGGGCGAGGGCGACGTCGAGCTCCGCGGGCCGCGCGTCGCCCGGCTCGGCCGGGGTCTCGTCGGCCGGGGAGACCAGCACGATGTCCGCCTCGGCCTTGAGGTACCAGCGCTCCGCGGCGTCGGCGATCATCGGCAGGACGGTACCGTCGACGGTGAGCACCGACGGGTCACCGACCGGGCAGGCGGCGATCGTGCGCCGGTACGGGGTCAACCCGGCGCCGGGCACACCGGCCAGCGCCGCCACCGCGTCGGCCCAGGCCCCGGCCGCATCGACGACCACTCCCGCCCGCACCCGGTGCCCGGCGGTCGTCGTCGCGCTCCAGCCGGAGCCGTCCCGGTCCAGCGCGGCCACCCGGGCGCCGCGCAGCACGGTGCCGCCGCGGGCGCGCAGCCCGCGCCGATAGCCGTCGTGCAGGGCCGCGGTGTCGACGTCGCAGGCACCGGCGGTCCACGCGGCCGCACGCGGGGCACGGCGCAGCACCGGCGCGCGTCGCCACGCCTGCGCGGGGTCCAGGGCGACCGGGGCGCCGGGCTCGCCGTGCTGCTCGCGCAGCGTCGTGGCGAGACGGTCGGCGGCCTGCTCGTCGTCGGCGAGGTGCAGGACCGGGCGCGGGGACAGCAGCGGCGGCGTCCCGAGCTGCTCGGGCAGCGCGGCGAACCGCGGCCCGGAGGCGTCGATCAGCGCGCGGAACGGGCCGGAGCCGTGACCGGGGATGTAGGTGGCGGCCGAGCGGGCGGTGGAGTGGACCGGCAGGTCCTGCTCGGCCTCGGTCAGCACGACGCGGGCGTGCGCGGCCAGCTCCCACGCGACCGACACCCCGGCGATGCCGCCGCCGACCACCAGCACGTCCGCCGTCTCCATGCCCGCGACGATAGGTCGGCGGCACCGGGGAAAACCGGTGGCCCCGGCCCGGGCGGTCGTCGTAGCGTCGCCGCCATGCTGATCCGGTTCCTCTGAGCGGCCCGCGGAGTCGACCTCCGCGCCCCCGCCGCCGGCCCGTGACGTCCACCGGGCCCGGAACCGTCGCCGCCCTCGTGCGGCCCTTCCGGCGTCCCCGCGCGTCACCGGCCCTCCGCACCCGGTCCGAGTCCGACCCGATGCTCCGAGGAGGTCGTATGCCCACGACCCGCCACACCCCTGTCCCCACCGCCGACACCGGTCCCGCCGGGGCGCCCACGCCCGCCAACCGCGCCGAGCGGCGCGCGGCGAAGCGCGGCCGGTCCGGCGCCCCGGGCGGCCCGGCGGTACCGCGCACGGCGGGGCCGGCCCCGCAGGCCCGCCCGGCCCACGTCCGCACGGACTTCGCCGCCCGCCGCAGCGGCTGAGGGCACGGGCACGATCACGGATCGGGCACCGGGGACGTCGGCAGGCGACCCTCCGCGTGCCCGATCCGTGATCACTCCCGGCGGTGCGGCCCGGTGCGGGGGCGACGTGGAAGGCTGGACGCCGTGACCGTCACCGTCTGGTGGGCCGCCCCGGCCGATCCCGGCGACCGCGCCGACCTCGTCGCGCTGCTGGACGCCCATGAACGCGAGCGGCTCCGCGCACTGCGCAGGCCCGAGGACCGTGCCCGCTACCTCGCCGCGCACGCCCTGGCCCGGCTCGTGCTCGCCGAGCGGCTCGACGCCGACCCCGCCGCGCTCGTCCTGGACCGCACCTGTCGCTGCGGGGAGCCGCACGGCAAGCCGCGCCTGGCCGGGCGCGGCGACGACCCCGGCTTCTCGCTGACCCACTCCGGCGCGCTGGTCGGCGTCGCGGTCGGGACCGGCCCGGTCGGCGTCGACGTCGAGGCGCACCGCCCGCTGTCCGGCCTCGACGGCCTGGTCCGGCACGCCCTCTCCCCCGCCGAGCTCGCCGCGGGCACGCCCGACGGCACCGGGTTCCTGGTCACCTGGACCCGCAAGGAGGCGCTGCTCAAGGCCACCGGCGAGGGCCTGTCGAGCCCGATGGACGCGATCACGCTGTCCCCGCCGCACGCCCCGGCCCGGGTGCTGGGCTGGACCGGCACCGGCGGGAGCTGGTGGGTCGCCGACGTCGCCACCGGTCTCGCCGACCACCCGGGCGCCGTCGCCGGGGCGGGACCGGTGGCCCCGGCCGTCGCCGTCGCCGACGGCGACGCGGTCCTGTCGGTGCGCCGGGGCACGATGCACGGGTGATGGTGAGGTGACCGCGGCGGCCGACCGCTGGGTGCTGCATCTGGACATGGACGCGTTCTTCGCCTCCGTCGAGCAGCTGACCCGGCCCACGCTGGCCGACCGGCCGGTCCTGGTCGGCGGCGCGGGAGCGCGCGGCGTCGTCGCGGGGGCGAGCTACCAGGCGCGGGTGTTCGGGGCCCGCTCGGCGATGCCGATGGGCCAGGCGCGGCGGCGCTGCCCGCACGCGACCGTCCTGCCGCCCCGGTTCTCGCTGTACAAGGCGCTGTCCGACGAGGTCATGGCCGTCCTCGGCGAGTTCTCCCCGGTGCTCGAGCCGGTCTCGGTCGACGAGGCGTTCGTGGAGCCGCCCGACCTGGTGGGGGCCTCCCCGGACCGGGTGCGGGAGTGGGGCACCCGGCTGCGCGACGCGGTGCGCGAGCGCACCGGGCTGCCCGCCTCGGTGGGCGCCGGGTCGGGCAAGCAGGTCGCGAAGATCGCCTCCGAGCTGGCCAAGCCGGACGGGCTGCGGGTGATCGCCCACGCCGAGCAGGCCACCGTGCTCGACCCGCTCCCGGTGCGGTCGTTGTGGGGCATCGGGCCGGTCTCCGGCGAGGCGCTGCGGAAGATCGGGATCGAGACGATCGGACAGCTCGCCGCGATGGACGCCCGCGAGGTCGCCGGGGTGCTGGGCGGCGCCGTCGGGTCCGAGCTGCACCGCCTGGCGCGCGGCATCGACGACCGTCCGGTCGCCCCGCGCGGCGCGGCCAAGCAGATCAGCGCGGAGACGACCTTCGACGCCGACCTGACCGCGATGAGCGCGGTGCACACCGCGGTGGAGTCGATCTGCGTCGCCGTGCACCGGCGCCTGGTCGCCGACGGCCGGACCGCCCGCACCGTCACGGTGAAGGCGCGGACGGGGGACTTCACCACCCACACCCGGTCCGAGACGACCCCCTTCGGGACCCGGGACCTGGCGACCCTGGTCGCGGTGGCCCGGCGGCTGGCCGAGGGCGCCGTCGGCGAGGGCGGGGTGCGGCTGCTGGGGGTGTCGGTGTCCGGCTTCGGCGACGAGCCGCCACTGGCGCTGTTCGACGCGGTGCCCTCGGAGAGCGGGTGGACGACGGCCCCGGCCCCCGACTCCGCGCCCGCGGCCGCCGGCCCGGCCGCGGCGGCGGGGGTGACCGTGCTCGACGCACCCCCGGAGAGCGACGCAGCCACCGGGACCGGCGCGACCGTGGAGCCCGGCGACGTGCCCGGCCCGCTCCGCCCGGACCGGCCCGACCGCGAACCCGACCCGGACCGGCCCTGGCGCGCCGGCGACGACGTCGCCCACCCCGAGCACGGCCACGGCTGGGTCCAGGGCGCCGGGCACGGGCGGGTCACCGTGCGGTTCGAGACCGCGCTCACCGGCCCCGGACGCACCCGCACGCTCGACGCCGCCGACCCGGACCTCACCCGGGCCGACCCGCTGGGCAGCTGGCGGGCCTGAGCCCGGGCCCCGTGCGGGCTCAGCCGATCAGCGGGCTGCGGTGCGGCGGTGCGACGCGGCTGCCCTCGGCGACCCGGGCGCGCAGCGCGGGGGCGGTGCGGGCCAGCCCGTCGAGGACGGCGCCGAGCGCGGCGTCGCCCGCGGGGTCGCCCCCGACCAGCAGCACCGCGGCTCCGGCGGGCCCGGCGGCGGCCCAGGCCCCGATCCGGGCGACGGCGTCGCGCGGTGTGACCGGCTCGACCCGCCACGCCTCGGCGTAGAACAGGGCGGTCGACTCGGCCTGCGGGAAGGCGAAGACCGTCTCGGCCTCGGCCAGCAGGTCGTGCGCACCCGGGCGGGGCGCGTCGTCGCCGGACGGATCGGTACCGAGCACCACCAGGTCGTGGCTCATCGCATGTCCTCCTCGAGGGTCCGCGCCCTCACCAGTGGGAATCCGCGACGACGGGCAGTGTCCTGGCTCCCGGATCGGCACGCCCTCCCCGGCCTTCCCACCCTCGCGGGCGGTGGCGCCGGTGTGGGGAGGGCACTCCCCGGTGACAGTGGCGGGACCGCGCCGGACTCGCACCGGCTTCCTGTTCCGTCGTCGGCCGGGAGCCCATCACGCGACCGGGTTAGCGGTCAACAGTCCCCCGCCCGGCCACTCCCCGCAGATGGTCGAGCAGGTCGTGCTCGGTCAGCGTCCCGAGCAGCGGCCCGTCCGGCCCCTCCCGCACGGGCAGCGCGGCGCCCCGGTGTGCCGCGAGCACCCCGAGGACGTCGTGCACGGAGCCGCCCGGGTCCAGGGCGGGCAGCTCCGGGTCGGGCGTCGTGCCGTCGGCGGGGCGCATCACCTGGGCGACGACGACCCGGCGCAGCGCCTCGTCGGTCGGGGTGTCGGCGGCGAGGTCGATCCCGCGTCGCAGCAGCTTGAGCGTGTAGATGTTGTCCCGCGACACCAGGTTGGACAGGCCGGTGGCCAGGACGACGGCGGCCATCAGCGGCAGGATCAGGGCGTAGTCGCCGGTGAGCTCGAACACGATGAGCACCGCGGTGATCGGGGCGTGGGCGGCCCCCGCGAACACCGCCGCCATGCCGACCAGGCCGAACGCGCCGGGGTGCAGGTCGAGCGCCGGGAACAGGGCCGCGGCGGCGTAGCCGAAGGCGGTCCCGGCGGTGCCGCCGACGAACAGCGACGGCGCGAAGACGCCGCCGGACCCGCCTATGCCGATGGTGAGGCTGGAGGCGAGGATCTTCCCGACGACGAGCAGGAGCAGGAACCCGACGACGTACCGGCCGCCGATCGCGGCCTCCAGCACCGGGTAGCCCACGCCGTACATCTGGGGCAGCGCCAGCAGCAGCGCGCCGAGCAGCAGCCCGCCGACGGCCGGGCGCAGCCACTCCGGGCCGCGCCAGACGGCGTCGCAGGCGTCCTCGACGGCGTAGAGGATGCGGGCGAAGGCCCAGCCCAGCAGCCCCGCGAGCAGCCCGAGCAGCGCGTAGAGCGGCAGCTGGGCGGGGCTGCCCAGGTCGAAGTGCGGCAGGGTCAGGATCGCGCGGTCCCCGGCGATCACCTCGGCGACGACGTTCGCGACCACCGAGCTGATCACCAGCACGCCGAACGCCTCGGCGCTGAACGACCGCAGGATCAGCTCCAGGCCGAACACCACCCCGGAGATCGGGGCGTCGAACGTCGCGGAGATCCCGCCCGCGGCGCCGCAGGCGACCATGAGGACCAGCCGGGTGGCGGGCACCCGCAGCCACTGCCCGATGGCCGAGCCGAGCGCGGAGCCGATCTGCACGATCGGGCCCTCCCGGCCGACGGAGCCGCCGGTGCCGATGCAGATCCCCGACGCGAGCGCCTTCACCGCGGCGACGGTGACCGGGATCCGCCCGCCCCGGCGCGCGACGGCGAGCATCACCTCCGGCACCCCGTGCCCGCGGGCCTCCGGCGCGAACCGCTGGACCAGTGGGCCGTACACCAGGCCGCCGAGCACCGGGGCGACGAGCAGGAACCAGACCCCCAGCCCGGGCAGGTGCGGCGAGGCGACCCGGCCGGCGTCGGAGAAGTCCTCCCGGCCGGTGACCAGCCAGGTCACGCCGAGGATCAGCTCGTGGAACAGCACCGACCCGATGCCGGCGCCGATCCCGATGACCGTCGCCAGGCCGACGAGCCCCGGCCGGGTGCCGACGAGCGCGCGGTGCAGCGCGCGGACCGCGGTCACCGGGCACCGTCCTCGGCGGGCACGGGCGCGACGGCCCAGTCGGTCTCGCCGACCTCGCCCGCGGCCTCGGCGAAGCGGCGCAGCGCGTCGCGGACCGCGGTGCGCTCGGCGGCGGGCAGCGTCGCGAGCAGCCGGTGCATCTCGGCCCGACGCAGCCGGGTGACCTCGTCGACCAGCGCCCGCCCGGCCGGGCTGAGCGCGACGGCGACCTCGCGGCGGTCGTCGCCGGTGCGGGTGCGCGCGACGAGGCCGCGGCTCACCAGACGGTCGCACATCCGGGTCGCCGTCGACGCCGACACGGTCAGCGCCGTGGCCAGGTCGGCCGGGCGCCGGGTGCCGTGCTGGGCCAGCACGACCAGCGCGCGGTACTGCGGCAGGGTCACCTCGCCCGCCGTCCCGCCGGCCTGCTCCCCCGCGGCGGCCAGGGATCCGGCCACCACGGAGAGCATCGCCCGGCTCGCGGTCATCACCGCGTCGACGACGTCATCGATCTCGTCCGTCACGCCACCGATCGTTGCACATTGCAAACTTGCAGTGTGCAACGAGTCGTCGGGGTCACCCCCCGACGGGCGCCTGAAGCCCCGCGACGGGCCCGATCACGACGATCGCCGGCGGGCTGATCTCCTGCTCGGTCGCCACCTGCTCGGCGGTCTCCAGCGTCGCGCGGACCGACCGCTCGATGCGGGTGGTGCCGTCCTGCACGATCAGCACCGGGGTGTCGGCCGGGCGGCCGTTGGAGATCAGCGCCTCGGCGAACTTCCCGAGCCGCTCCACGGCCATCATCAGCACGATCGTGCCGGTCATCCGGCCCAGCGCGGTCCAGTCGGTGAGGCTGCGCGGGTCACCCGGCGCGACGTGCCCGGACACGACGACGATCTCGTGCGCGACCCCGCGGTGGCTCACCGGCGTCCCGGCGACGGCCGGTGCGGCGAAGGCGCTGGTGATGCCCGGGACGACGGTCACCGGCACCCCCGCCGCGGCGCACGCCTGGACCTCTTCGAACCCCCGGCCGTAGACGAACGGGTCACCGCCCTTGAGGCGGACCACGAACTTCCCGGCCCGGGCGTGGGAGATGAGCAGCTCGTTGATCCGCTCCTGGGCCATGGCGCGGCCGTAGGGGATCTTCGAGGCGTCGATGACCTCGACCTCGGCGGACAGCTCGTCGAGGATGTCGCGCGGGCCGAGCCGGTCGGCGACGACGACCTCGGCGCGGGACAGCAGCCGCCGTCCGCGCACGGTGATCAGCTCCGGGTCGCCGGGGCCGCCACCGACCAGCGCGACACCGGCCTGCGGGGGCTCGGCCGACTCGTCGACGACGCCGGCGGCCAGTGCCTCGACCAGCGCGGTGCGCACGGCCGCGGACCGCCGGTGCGCGCCCCGGGCCAGCACGCCGACGGTGAGCCCGTCGTAGCCGCCGGTGGCGGGGGTGACCGCGGTGCCCTTGTCGCCGTCGTCGGCGCGGACGCAGAACACGCGGTCCCGCTCGGCCTCGGCGACGACGGCGGCGTTGGTCGCGGCCTCGTCGGTGGCCGCGATCGCGTACCAGGCGCCGGCGAGGTCGCCGTCGGTCCAGCGGCGGGCCGTCCAGGTGATCTCCCCGGCCGAGGCCATGCCCTCGACCGCCGGGGTGACCTCGGGCGAGACGACCTCGACGACCGCTCCCGCGGCGATCAGGCGGGCGACACGCCGCTGGGCGACCTGTCCCCCACCGACGACGACGGCCCGGCGGCCGGCCAGGTCCAGCCCGACCAGGTACTGCTCGTGGTGCGCGTTCAACGACGTTCCTCTCCCGGACTCCGACGCCCGGCGGTGGCAGCGGTTCCCTGCGCGGGGCCCCCGCTCGACGGCGACGCCGGACGATAGCCGGACCCGCATGTTTCGGAGGAGACCCCGGAGGGCAATCCCACACCCGCCGATCGGGCGGCCACGGCGACCGTGACGCCCTGACCAGCGGTCTTACCGACGATCAGGTGGGCACCGTCGCCGGCGGCGAGCAGTGCGGCGGCCTCTGCGACCGATGAGGTCCCGACGGCCGCAGCGACCCGGGCATCCGGCCGCGGCACCGCGACCGCGGCCAGCGCGGCGGCCGCGAACCCGTGCGGCTCCCGCGGTGCGACGGCCGCCCGCAGCCCCGGTTCCGACGCCCGCCGGTCCAGGGTGGCGACGACGGCGTCGCCGAGCTCCAGCCCGTGCGCGGCGGCGACCCGGTCCAGCAGCGCGCGCACCGCGGCCTCGGTGGTACCCGGCCGCAGCCCCACCCCGACCGTGATCACCGGTTGTGGAGCGGAGCGCTCGGCACGCGGACGCTCCGCTCCACAACCGGTGATCATGCGAGCGTGGCCGGGACGCCGAGGGGGGCCGCCGCGACGAACCGGGCGACGGCGCCGGGCACACCGGCCGGATGGGTGTGCAGGAACGACGCGTGCACCCGGGCGTCGACGTAGCCCTCCGGCTCGCCGCCGCGCCACGCCCAGGCGGGGGCGGCCCCGGCCCGCGGGGTGACCGCGCACCGGTGGAACTCGTGCGCCCCGGCCCGCTCGCCCGCCGCGAACAGCGGCGACGCCGACACCGCGACCGCGTCGCGGTAGCCGAGGGTGAGCCGCGGGGTCATCCCCGCCGACGCGTCGAGGACCCCGCACATCGGCGTCCCGTCGAGGTCGCGGCACAGGTACAGCAGCCCGCCGCACTCGGCGTGCACGGGCGCCCCGGACGCGGCCAGCGCGGCGACCTGCGCCCGCAGCGGCGCGTTGTCCCCGAGCGCGCCGACGTGCTCCTCGGGGAAGCCGCCGGGCAGCACCAGCGCGGCCGTGCCCGCCGGGAGCGCGGGGTCGCGCAGCGGGTCGAAGGTCACCACGTCGGCACCGGCCGCGGTGAGCAGCTCGGCGTGCTCGGCGTAGCCGAACCCGAAGGCCGGGCCCCCCGCGAGCGCGACCACCGGACGTCCCGGGACCGGGTCCGCCCCGAGCTCGGCCGCCGGGTCCCAGACGGGGCCGTCGGGCAGCGGGCGGGCGAGGGCGAGGACGGCGTCGAGGTCCACGTGCTCGGCGACGAGCGCGGCCATTGCGTCCACCGCGGCGGTCGCGGCGGCGCCGTGCTCGGCGGCGGTGACCAGGCCCAGGTGCCGCGAGGGCACCGCCAGCTCGGCCCGGCGCGGGACCGCGCCCAGCACCGGGAGCCCGACCTCCTCGGCCGCGGCCCGGCAGACCTGCGCGTGCCGGTCGGACCCGACCCGGTTGAGGATCACGCCCGCGACCTGCACGGAGTCGTCGAACGAGCGGAAACCGTGCAGCAGCGCCGCCAGCGACCGGGACTGCCCCCGGACGTCGACGACCAGCACCACCGGCGCGCCCAGGGTCGCCGCGACCTGCGCGGTGGACCCGGCGCCGTCGGCGATGCGGCCGTCGAACAGCCCCATCACCCCCTCGACGACGGCGACGTCGGCGTCCCGGGCGCCGTGCCGGGCCAGCGGGGCGAGCCGGTCGGCGCCCTGCAGGACGACGTCGAGGTTCCGGCCCGGGCGGCCCGCGGCGAGGGTGTGGTAGCCGGGGTCGATGTAGTCCGGCCCGATCTTGAAGGGTGCGACCCGGGTGCCGCGCCGCGACAGCGCGGCCATCAGCCCGGTCGCGACCGTGGTCTTCCCGCTCCCCGACGACGGCGCCGCGACGACCAGCGCGCGGGCCGTGGTCACCACTCGATCCCCCGCTGGCCCTTCTGTCCGGCGTCCATCGGGTGCTTGACCTTCGTGGTCTCCATGACCAGGTCGGCGGCCTCGACCAGGGCCGGCGGGGCGTCCCGGCCGGTGATGATCACGTGCTGCTGCCCGGGCCGGTTGACCAGCACGTCGACGACCTCGTCGACGTCGATCCAGCCCCACTTCAGCGGGTAGGTGAACTCGTCGAGCACGTAGACGCGGTGCGCCTCGGTCTCGATCCGGCGGCGGATCTCGGCCCAGCCCTCGGCGGCGTCGGCGGCGTGGTCGGTCTCGGTGCCGGCCTTGCGCGACCAGGACCAGCCCGAGCCCATCTTGTGCCACTCGACGGGCCCGCCCTGGCCGGTCCGCTCGTGGACCTCGCCCAGGGCGCGGAACGCCTCCTCCTCGCCGACCTTCCACTTCGCGGACTTGACGAACTGGAACACCCCGATCGACCAGCCCTGGTTCCAGCCGCGCAGCGCCATCCCGAACGCGGCGGTCGACTTCCCCTTCATCACCCCGGTGTGCACCACCAGCAGCGGCCGGTTGCGACGCTGGCGGGTGGTGAGCCCGTCGGTGGGCGTGACGGACACCTGTCCCTGCGGCACGGTGGTCTCCTCTCAGGCGGCGCGGGCGGACCGGGTCTCCCGGACCAGGTCGCCCACGCTGTCGGCGGTCAGCTCGTCGAGGGTCACCAGCTCGCCGCCCGCGGCGGCGGCGAGCGGCGCGGCGAGCCCGAGGCGGACGTGGCCCGCCTCGCAGTCGACGACGACGGTGTGCACCCCGTCCGCGGCCAGCAGCCCGGCGGCGCGGCGGGAGTCGGCGACGGGGTCCCCGCCGTCACGGGCGGCGACGGTGGCCCGCCCGTCGGTGAGCAGCACGACCAGCGGGCGGCGGCGCGGGTCGCGGCGGCGCTCGGCGTCGAGCACGGCGCGGGCCTTGAGCAGGCCACCGGCCAGCGGGGTCCGCCCGCCGGTGCGCAGCCGGGACAGGCGCTGCTGGGCGGTCGGCACCGACGACGTCGGCGGCAGCGCCAGCTCCGCCTCCCGGGCCCGGAAGGTGACCAGCCCGACCTTGTCCCGCCGCTGGTAGGCGTCGCGGAGCAGACCCAGCACGGCCCCCGAGACGGCGGTCATCCGCTTGCGCGCGGCCATCGAGCCGGACGCGTCGACGACGAACAGCACCAGGTTCCCCTCGCGGCCCTCCCGCTCGGCGCGGCGCAGGTCGTCGCGGTGGACCAGCAGGCCCGGCCCGCGGCGACCGCGCCCGGCCTGGTGCGGCGCGGCGGCGAGCACGGTCGCGGGCAGGTGCAGGTCCGCGGCACGGGTGGTCCCGGCCCCGGACGGCCGGACGATGCGACCGGCGTCGGTGCGGGCCCGCGAGCGGCGGCCCGGTGCGCCCGCGCCCAGCCCGGGGACGGTGAACTTGCGGACCGTCGCCCGGTGCAGCCGCGCGGCGTCCCCGACGACGACGGCCCGGCCGTCCCCGCCGTCGCCGCCGGTCGGGGCCTCGGCGGTCTCCGGGGCCCGGTCGTCGCCGGGCGCCGCCGGGTCGGTGGCGTCCTCCCCGCCGTCGGCGCCGTCCGAGCCGGGTGCCTCGGCGCGCTCACCGTCGCCGCGCGGGTCGCCGCCCGCGGGGGGCGTGTCCCCGGTCCCGTCGGCGTCGTCGGGCTCCTCGCCGGCGTCGGGGCCGTCCGGGCCGTCCTGCGGCTCGGCCGGGTCGTCGGGGCCGGGGCCGCCGGGGTCCGGGTCGTCGTCGGGGTCCGGGTCGTCCTCGGGGCCCAGGTGGTCCTCGGCGTCGGCGAGGGCGCGGTCCAGCTCGGCCGGGTCCAGGCCGGGCTCGTCGAACGGGTCGCGACGACGGCGGTGCGGCAGCGCGAGCCGGGCGGCGACGCGCACGTCGTCGGCGGTCACCGCGTCGCGGCCCTCCCAGGCGGCGTGCGCGGCCGCGGCCCGGGTGATGACCAGGTCGGCGCGCATGCCGTCGACGTCGAACCGGGCGCACACGAACGCGATCCGCCGCAGCTCCCGGTCGCTCACCGCGACGGAGGAGACGTGGGCCTGTGCGGCGCGGAGCCGGGCCGCGGTCGCGGTCTCGTCCGGGGCGAAGCGGGCGACGAACCCGGCCGGGTCGTCCTCGAACGCCATCCGCCGCCGGGTCACCTCGACCCGGGTGTCGACGTCGCGGCTGGCCCGCACCTCCACGGTCAGCCCGAACCGGTCGAGCAGCTGCGGGCGCAGCTCGCCCTCCTCCGGGTTCATCGTGCCGACCAGCAGGAAGCGGGCCGCGTGCGAGACGGAGACGCCGTCGCGCTCGACGTGCGCGCGGCCCATCGCGGCGGCGTCGAGCAGCAGGTCGACGAGGTGGTCGTGCAGGAGGTTGACCTCGTCGACGTAGAGCACCCCGCGGTGGGCGTCGGCGAGCAGGCCGGGCTGGTAGGCACGGCGGCCCTCGGACAGCGCCTTCTCCAGGTCGAGCGAGCCGACCAGGCGGTCCTCGGTCGCGCCGACGGGCAGCTCGACCAGCCGGGCCGGGCGACGCCCGCCCGCCGCGCCCGCCGGGTGCGGGCCGTCCGGGCAGGACGGGTCCGGCGCGGCGGGGTCGCAGGCGAACCGGCAGGCGTCGACGACCTCGTGCGAGGGCAGCAGCGCGGCCAGCGCGCGCACCGCCGTGGACTTCGCGGTGCCCTTCTCCCCGCGCACCAGGACACCGCCGACACCCGGGTGCACGGCGTTGAGCAGCAGCGCCAGCCGCAGGTCGTCGTGGCCGACGACGGCGGAGAACGGGAAACGGGGAGGTCCGGCGGCGGGGGCGGTGCTCGTGCTCACGCGGGTGAGGCTGCCAGACCGGAGGTCAGCACCGGGAGGTCCGGCGGCGCACCGTGTCCGATCACATGTTCAAGTGACGACGTGTCGAGGTGGTGTTCGACCAGGTCGGCCAGCAGATCCACCTGCCGGGTGCGCTCGGCCGCGAACGACGTGTCCTGTGCCACCACGAACCCGGTCCGTCCTGCCTCTTCGGCGAGGCGGGTGAGCAGCAGCCGCCGGAAGCCGTCGTTCTCGGCGAGGCCGTGCCAGTGCGTGCCCAGGACGTGGCCGCGGTCGCTGCCCTCGTCCCCGATCAGGCCGGGGTCGCCGGAGCGCACGACGCGGCCGTGGTGGATCTCGTAGCCGGTGACGGTCTCGCCCCACGCCGTCGCGGTGGGGGTGGCGAGGTGCTTGACCGGGTCGAACGCGATCTCCAGGTCCAGCAGACCCAGCCCGGCGACGGTCGTGCCGGGAGCGGCCTCGGCGCCGTCCGGGTCGCAGACGGTGTGCCCGAGCATCTGGTAGCCGCCGCAGATCCCCAGCACCGGGCGCCCGGCCGCGGCGTGCGCGCGCACCGCGTCGGCCATCCCGGACACCCGCAGCCAGGCCAGGTCCGACACGGTCGCCTTGGTCCCGGGCAGCACGACGACGTCGGTGTCGGCGATCCGCGACGGCTCGGTCACGTACCGCACGGCGACGCCCGGTTCGCAGGCCAGCGCCTCGGCATCGGTGGCGTTGGAGATCCGCGGGAACCGGACGACGGCGACCCGCAGCCACTGCCCGCCGCGTGGCGGGGCCGGGTGCCCGAGCACCCCGTCGGCGACGGCCGAGAGCGAGTCCTCGGCGTCGAGCCAGAGGCCCTCGGCGAAGGGCAGCACGCCCAGCGTCGGCCGCCCGGTGAGCTCGCGCAGCCGGTCGAGGCCGGGTTCGAGCAGGCGGGGGTCCCCGCGGAACTTGTTGATCACGAAGCCGGCGATCAGCGCCTGGTCGGCCGGGTCGAGCACGGCGAGGGTGCCGAACAGGTGCGCGAGCACCCCGCCGCGGTCGATGTCGCCGACGACCAGCACCGGCAGGTCGTTGCGCCGGGCGAAGCCCATGTTGGCGAGGTCGGTGGCCCGCAGGTTGATCTCCGCGGGCGAGCCCGCTCCTTCGCAGACCACGACGTCGTGGCGGGCGCGCAGCCGGGCCAGGGAGTCGGCGACGACGTCGGACAGCGCCGCGGTGCGGTGCCGGTAGGACAGCGCCGACACCTGGCCGTCGGCGCGGCCGCGCACCACGACCTGCGAGGTCCGGTCCCCGCCGGGCTTGAGCAGCACCGGGTTCAGGTCGACCGAGGGGGCGATGCCGCTGGCGAAGGCCTGCATCGCCTGCGCGCGGCCGATCTCGCCGCCGTCCGGGGTGACGACCGAGTTGTTGCTCATGTTCTGCGCCTTGAACGGCGCCACCGAGACGCCGCGCCGGTGCAGCCACCGGCAGATACCGGCGACGACGGCGCTCTTGCCCGCGTCCGACGTCGTCCCCGCGACGAGGACCGCTCCCTGAACCACCACGGCGGGAAGTATCGCCCCGGCGGGACCGTCCGCGGGCGCGGCTACCCTGGGCGGCGTGCGTTTCCTGCTGCGTCCCGGGTGGATCGCGTTCGTCGTTGCGGTGCTGGCCTTCGCCGTCGCCTGCTACACGCTGCTCGCGCCGTGGCAGTTCGACCGTGAGTCCGAGCGCTCGGCGCAGAGCCGGGCCATCGCCACCGCCGACGCGACCCCCGCCGTCGGGTTCGACACGCTCGTCCCGCCGGGTACGGCGATCGGCGCCGACGACCAGTGGCGTCGGGTCACCCTGGCCGGCACCTTCGACCGTGCCGCGGAGACCCTGGTCCGCCTGCGGGTCGTCGACGGCGCGCCCGCCTTCGAGGTGCTGACGCCGCTGCGGCTCACCGACGGCCGGACCGTCGTGGTGAACCGGGGGTCGGTCCCGGCCGCGGACCGGGGCGCCGTGCCCGACTACGCCGCCGCGCCCGCCGGCCCGGTGACGATCGAGGGCAGGCTGCGCCTGGACGAGACCGACCCGCAGGGCCGCCCGCCGCTGATCGAGAACGGCACCCGCCAGGTCTACGTGTCCGACTCCCACTCGGTCGCCGCCGCCACCGGCCTGACCCCGGTCGAGGGCGTCGTCGTGCTGGAGGCCGGCCAGCCCGGCGTGCTGGACCCGATCCCGGTCGAGCCGGTCGGGGGCGGAGCGCCGTTCAGCAACTTCTCCTACGCCCTGCAGTGGCTGACCTTCGGCGCTGTCGCCCTGGTCGCCCTGGTCCTGTTCATCCGGCTGGAGCTGTTGCAGCGCAACGGGAAGCGCGAGAAGGCGGGCAGCTTGCGGGACCAGCTCTCCGGCCGCGACGGCTTCGGCGACGAGCCCGTCCCCGCCGACCGTGCCGACGACGGCGCCCCCGGCACCACCCGCGACGCCGCCGCCGGGTCCGGTCCGGGCTCGGGCTGACCCCCACGCCGCGCCGCACCCGTCGCGGGCCGCCGCCCTGCACGGTCCCGAGGTGCCACGTGAGTGCGCCGCGCCAGGCTCTCGGCTCATCGCGCCGGAGTACCGCGTCGCCGGAGCCGCTCACCGCGGGTGCAGGTCCTCTCCGTCCCTTCGCCCCGGCCGAAATCGCTTACCCGGTAAGCGGATTCCCACGATCCACCCTCACCGACCGGGTAGGCGTGGAGATCGGCCGGACTCACCGGGACCCGGGCTGCGGGCCGCCGGGGCCACCCGAACAGAGCCGCTGTCGCCGGAGACAGTTCACGCGGTGAACGGATTCGGGCGCCACAGCACCGCGGGGCGCCGGACCACCCGCGGGCCGCGCAGGGTGCTCGCCGGGGCGGGACCGGGGACACCGGACCGGCCGGGGCACCCCCCTCGGGCAGCGGAACAGCCGGGCGGCACGACCGCGCAGCGGAGGGTGGCCGTGGCGCCGAGGCGCGGGGCGGGGTGGGCAGGACGGCGCTGCCGGCGAGCCGGGGCCGGGGCGACCGGCTCAGCCGCGCCGCCGCCCCAGCACCGCCGCCGTCGCGACGGCGAGCAGCCCGGCCGCCCCGGCCACCAGCCGGGACAGCCGCGCGACGCGGTGCAGGTCGGCCACCCGGGGCGGGTGCCCGTCGCCGAGCGACGGGCGGTCCTCGGTGCCGTAGGCGTAGACCGTCGGCCCGCCCAGGCGCAGCCCGAGCGCGCCGGCGGCGCTCGCCTCGACCGGCCCGGCGTTCGGACTGGGGTGCCCGGCGGCGTCGCGGCGCCAGGCCCGCAGCGCGGTCGCCGGCGAGCCGCCCACCAGCGGCGCGACGGCCACGGTGACCACCGCGGTGACCCGGGCCGGGGCCAGGTTGACCACGTCGTCGAGACGGGCCGAGGCCCACCCGAAGCGGGCGTGCCGGGCCGAGCGGTAGCCGACCATCGCGTCGAGGGTGTTCACCGCGCGGTAGCCCAGCAGCCCCGGGATCCCGGCGACCGCGCCCCACACCAGCGGCCCGACGACGGCGTCGGAGGTGTTCTCGGCCAGCGACTCGGTCCCGGCGCGGGCCATGCCGTCGGCGTCGAGCAGCTCCGGGTCGCGCGCGCACAGGTGCGGGATCCGGGCGCGGGCGGCGGCCAGGTCACCGGCGTCGAGCGACGCGGCCAGCGCGGCGCCCTCCCCCACCAGCGAGGTCCCGCCGAGCACCGCCCAGGTGGCGACGGCGGTCAGCCCGGCCCGCACGGCGGGCTCGGCCCGGGCCCCCGCACGCGTCGCACCCGCACGGGTCGCGACCGCCTCGGCGAGCGCCCCCGCCGCGACCGCCGACCCGACCAGGATCGCGGTGTAGGCCACCCCGGGTGCGACGGCGTCGCGGTGCATCCGGCCCTCCAGCCGGGCGGCGAGCGTGCCGAAGCCGGCGACCGGGTGACCCCGGCGCGGGTCGCCGAGCAGTGCGTCGGCGACGATCCCGGCGGCCAGCCCGGCCGCTCGGCCACGTGTTCCCATGGGCCGAACCTAGAGCGGCGCGCGCGCAGGCTGCGAGCAGGCCGGGCAGGATCATGGGCATGCGCACGGACCTCAAGCCGGACGAGATGGGCAGCGGCCCGTTCTACAAGCTCCTGACCAGCGTCGTCGTCCCCCGGCCGATCGCCTGGGTCTCCACCCGCTCGGCCGACGGCGTCGACAACCTCGCCCCGCACTCGTTCTTCACGGTGTCCTGCGTGGACCCGCCCATGATCCAGTTCACATCGGTCGGGAAGAAGGACTCGCTGCGCAACGTGTCGCAGACCCGCGAGTTCGTCGTCTGCCTCGCGAACGAGCCGATGTTCGAGAAGATCAACGCGACCGGCACCGACTTCCCCGCCGAGATCAGCGAGTTCTCCTCGGTCGGGCTGACGGCCGAGGCGTCGTCGGTCGTCGCCCCGCCGCGGGTCGCGGAGTCACCGGTCGCGCTGGAGTGCCGGCTGCACGCCGCGATCGAGCTCGGCGACAGCACGGTGGTGATCGGCCGGGTCGTGCACGCCGCGATCGAGGAGAGCGTGTTCGTCACCGACGAGCGCGGCAACTCCCTGCCCGACATCCACCGGCTCGCCCCGCTGGCCCGCCTGGGCCGCAACGAGTGGTCGCGGATGGGCGAGATCCTCGAGATCACCCGCATCCCCTACCAGCAGTGGCCGGGTCACTTCGGCGACGGGTGACCCGGCCCCGCCGGGTCAGAGGGTGTACTCGGTGGGCGGCGTCGCGGCCGGGTCGGCGTGGATCTCGCCCTCCCGGCCGCGCAGCTCGACCCGGCGGATCTTGCCGGAGATCGTCTTCGGCAGCTCGAAGAACTCGAGCCTGCGGATCCGCTTGTAGGGCGCGAGGTTGTCGTAGGCGAATTGCAGGATCGCCTTCGCCGTCTCCTCGGTCGGCTCGTGCCCCTTGGCGAGCACCACGTAGGCCTTCGGCACGGCGAGGCGGACCGGGTCCGGGGACGGCACGACCGCGGCCTCGGCGACCGCCGGGTGTTCGATCAGCACGCTCTCCAGCTCGAACGGGCTGATCCGGTAGTCGCTGGCCTTGAACACGTCGTCGGCCCGGCCGACGTAGGTGATGTAGCCCGACTCGTCGCGGGAGCCGACGTCGCCGGTGTGGTAGTACCCGCCGGCCATGGCCTCGGCGTTGCGCTCCGGGTCGTCGGCGTAGCCCACCATCAGCCCGGTCGGGCGGTGGTCGAGGTCCAGGCAGATCTCGCCCTCGTCGGCGACCTTCCCGGTGGCCGGGTCGACCAGCGCGACGACGAACCCGGGGATCGGCCTGCCCATCGAGCCCGGCTTGACCGGCTGTCCGGGCGGGTTGCCGATCTGCACCGAGGACTCGGTCTGGCCGAACCCGTCGCGGATGCGCAGGCCCCACGCCTTCTCGACCTGCTCGATGACCTCGGGGTTGAGCGGCTCCCCCGCCCCGACGACCTTGGACGGCGGCGTCGCCAGCCCGGACAGGTCGGCCTGGATCAGCATGCGCCACACCGTCGGCGGGGCGCAGAAGCTGGTCACGCCGCAGGAGTCCAGGACCGACAGGACGGACTCGGCGTCGAACCGGGCGTAGTTCATGACGAGCACCGTCGCCTCGGCGATCCACGGCGCGAACACGTTCGACCAGGCGTGCTTGGCCCAGCCGGGCGAGGAGATGTTGAGGTGCACGTCGCCGGGCTCGAGGCCGATCCAGTACATCGTCGACAGGTGCCCGACCGGGTAGGACGTGTGGGTGTGCTCCACCAGCTTCGGCTTCGCCGTGGTGCCGGAGGTGAAGTACAGCAGCAGCGTGTCCGACGCCTTCGTGGCGCCGTCCGGGGTGAACTCGGCGGCGGCCGAGTAGGCCTCGCCGGTGTAGTCGCGCCAGCCCGCCACGGCGCCGCGGACGGCGATGCGGGTGTAGTCGCCGTCGACGTCGTCGAACTTGCCGGCGTCGTCCGCCCCGACGACGACGTGCGCCGCCCGCCCGCGGTCCACCCGGTCCTGCAGGTCGGCCGGGGTGAGCAGGGTGGTCGCGGGGATGACGACGGCGCCCAGCTTCATCGCCGCCAGCAGCGTCTCCCACAGCTCCAGCTGGTTGCCGAGCATCAGGATGATCCGGTCGCCCCGGGCGACGCCCTGCGCACGCAGCCAGTTCGCGACCCGGTTGGACCGCTCGGACAGCTCCGCCCACGTCCAGTGCGCCTGCGAGCCGTCCTGTTCGACGATCCACAGCGCCTTCCGCGCGCCCCGCTCGGGGTCGGCGGCGACGACGTCGAAGTGGTCGAGCGCGAAGTTGAACTCCTCGAGCTCCGGCCAGCGGAAGTCGCGGTAGGCCGTGTCGTAGTCCTCGCGGTGGGTCAGCAGGAAGTCGCGGGCGGCGAGGAACTTCTCCGTCGCCGGGCTGCCGGTCGCCATGGGGTGCACCTCGGTGGGCTCGTGCGGGGGGCCCGTGCCCCGGGCCCGTCGTGCGGGGCCGCCCGTGCGGCCGTACCGCGACCCTAGTCACTCCACCGGCGACCCGGCAGTGCGCGACGACCGCCGCCGGCCGGGTACCGACCGCGCGGCGCCGATCACGCGATGGTGGCGGCGAGGTCGCCCCGCCCGGGCGGGCCGGTGATCGTAAGGTGCCCGCGTGACCGTGCCGAACCTGCCGAAGGTGCCGACCCCCGACGTGTCGGTGTCCCGCCTGCGGGTGGGCCGGTACGGGCCGCGGCTGCTGCTGCGCGGCGTGCTCGTGGGGCTGGCGCTGCTGATCCTCGTGCTGCTGCTGGCCGGCTGCGGCAACGGCGAGCTGCCCGCGGCGTGGCGCACCCCGTCGCCGGTCCCGACGACGTCGCCGACCGCCACCCCGACACCGACCCCGACGCCCACGCCGACGACGACCCCCACCCCGAGCCGCACCGCCGACCCGTCCCGCACGACGCCCGGGCCCGCACCCGGGCGCGGCGGCAC
The DNA here is from genome assembly GCF_020496245.1 of Pseudonocardia sp. ICBG601. NCBI lineage: Bacteria > Bacillati > Actinomycetota > Actinomycetes > Pseudonocardiales > Pseudonocardiaceae > Pseudonocardia > Pseudonocardia sp. ICBG601. Next base: position 420,749 of record NZ_JAHLJA010000152.1, read on the forward strand.
CGACGGCGGCGGCACCGGGCCGGGCCGCACCGGCGCCCCGGGGGCGGCCGCGGCGGCGTCGCCGATGTGGCCCGCGGGCGACGCGGCGACCGCGCGGCGGATGCAGCAGCAGTCCGACGCCGGCGGCGACCCGTGGCTGCTCGACCCGGAGGAGGTCACGATCTCCTACGTCGGCAGCGAGCTCGGCTACCGGAACCCGACCGTCACCCGCCTCGCCAACGGTGTGTACGCCGCCACCGACGGCAGGTCGGCGCAGCGCTCGACGATCCGGCTCACCCAGCCGGTCCGCTCCGGCACCGGCGGGATCTGGGTGGTCGACCGCGTCGACCGCGGCTGACCCGGACGGTCGGCACGCACCGGCACCCAGCGTCACCGGGTCCCATACCGGACGGCGTCTCTCGCCGGAACCCGGCCTCGCGTTACACCCTTTGCGCGCCTTGGGTACCGTGAGGTGAATGACAGTTGGCGCGAACGGGTGAAACCCGGCGCCGGGTGCAGCGTCCGGGCCCGTTCCGACGATGTTCCGTGTGAGGCCGTCGCGGTACCGCGGCGGTCGGGGGGTCCAGGAGAGGCGGAGCACGATGGCCAGCGAGTCGGTCCAGCAGGACGTCTTCACCGTGTTGCACGGGCAGGCGTCGCCGATCGTGAGCCGCTGGGCGTACCGCGCCTCGGACCCGTTCGCGATCTCGTTCTCGGTGCGCCGGTCCTCCGACCGCTGGATCGAGTGGCTCGTCGCCCGCGACCTCGTGATCGAGGGCCTGACCACGCCCACCGGCATCGGTGACATCCGGATGGCGCCCCGGCGCATCGACGGTTACGACGTCGTCGAGCTGGAGATCCGCTCCGACGGCGGGTCCGCCGTCCTGGAGGTCGACCGCGACCTGCTGGCCCAGTTCGTCGACTCGACGCTGGAGATCGTCGACCTCGGCGAGGAGCACGACCACCTCGACATCGACGGTGCCATCGCCCGGCTGACCGGTAGCGCGGCGGGTCCCACCACCCCCTGAGCACCGGCTCCCACCGACGACGAGGGCCCCGGACCGCACGACGCGGTACCGGGGCCCTCGTGTGTGCCGGGTGCCGCTCAGCTGTTCTGCTCGGCCCACTCGGGGTCGGTCGAGGCGTCCCACTCGGCGTCGGCCGCCGCCTCGTCGGCGTGGTCGGCGTCGCGCGCGAGCTGGTCGCTGACCTCCGGGTCCCCGACCGGGGACTCGTCGACCACCGGCACGATGCCCTCGTCGACGTCGTGCACGGCGGCCTCCTCGGCGCTGGCCGCGCCGCCGTCGATGCCCACGTCGGTCCCGGCGCCGTCGACGGCCGGGTCGCCCGCGGCGGAGTCGGTGGCGGCGGTCAGGCGCCCGGAGCGGCTCGGGTCGCCCTCGGGCAGCTCGTCGGGCAGCTCCCGGGCCAGCCGCGCCTCGTGCGACTCGCCCTCCTCCTGGCCCGCCGCGGTCACCGCGTTGTCCTCGACGCCGTAGGGGCGGTCCGGCGGGACGTAGCCGGAGTCCAGCGGGTCGGTGTCCGACGGACCGGTCAGCGCCTCGTCGGTGTCCAGCTGCATCGCCGACGCCATGTCCGGCGCCTCCGGCTGGAACTCGTTCTCGTCACCTGAAGCGGATGCCATCGGTTGCGGGTCTCCTCGGTGTGGCCGTGTGTCGGGCGGTGTTCGGTATCGACCGTGCGTACCCCGCGTCGCGCCGCGCCATGCGCCGGCGCCCGGACGCTACGGTCGCCGACACCGGACCCGCCGTGGCCGGTTCCCGCGCCGCACCCGTCGTACGAAGGAGCACTCCCCCGTGACCGCCGCCCCGTCCGCCCGTTCCGGTGACAGCACCCGCAGCGCCCTGCTCGCCGCGGCCGCGGACCTGTTCACCGAGCACGGCTACGACCGCACCTCGGTCCGCGCGATCGCCGACCGGGCCGGGGTGAACCAGGCGCTGCTCTTCCGCTACTTCGGCAGCAAGGACGCCCTGTTCGCCCGGGTCGCCGCCGAGCGCGCCCTCGCCGTGCTGCACGACGGCCCGTCCGAGGAGCTCCTGCCCCGCCTGCTGCGGTCGATCCTCGACGGCGGCGACGGGCCCGAGCGCGACCTGTTCGGGCCCGTCGTGCGCTCGGCCGGGACGTCGGAGGCGGCCGCGGCCGTGCGGGTGGAGCTGGCCGGGGCGTTCACCGAGGCGTTCGCGGCGCAGGCCGCCGGCGCCGCCGACCGGGCCGACGCCGAGCTGCGCGCGGAGCTGGTCCTGACCTGGCTGCTCGGGCTGAGCCTGGTCCAGCCGCTGCTGCCCGGGGGCGCGGTCGGTCGGGCCGACCCGGACACGGTGCTGGACCACGTCACGCGTGCCGCCCGCACCCTGCTGGAGGCGCCCGGGCTCAGCCGGTGAGCCGGTCCACCTCGGCGCGGAACCGCTCGCGCTGGGCCGGGGTCTCCCGGGTCCGTGACAGGTAGTGCGCCGGGCGCGGCGTGCGGTCGTGCCAGAACCGGCCGGTCCCGACCGCCGACGACGGCGCGGCCGCGAGCCACACCGCGGTGTCCGCGCCCTGGGCCGGGGTGCGCAGCACGGGACCGACGACCTTGTCGAACAGCGGCAGCGACCCGGTGACGCCCGGGGTGCGGGCCCAGCCGGGGTGCAGTGCGTGCACGGTGACGTGCCGGGGCGCCAGCTCGTCGGCGAGCAGCCCGGTCAGGACGACCTGCATCCGCTTGGTGCGGGCGTAGGCCGCGGTGCCGCCGTAGTCACCGGTGCGGAACTGCAGGTCGTCGTCGCGCAGGGGCTGGGCGTACATGCCGCCCGAGGACATGATGATCACCCGGGAGTCGGCTCCGGACCGCTCGGCGCCGGCCGCGAGGGTGTCGGTGAGCAGCCGGGTCAGCAGCAGCGGTCCGAGGACGTGCACGGCCAGGGTCAGCTCGTTGCCCTCGGAGGTCTCGCTGCGCTCGGGCGGGAGCAGCCCGGCGTTGTGCACCAGCACGTCCAGCGCGTCGACCTCGGTGGCGAACCGGGTCGCGAACGCGCGCACGTCGGCGAGCTCGCCCAGGTCGCAGACCTGCACCGGGAGCCGGTCGCGGGACAGGCCGGGGACCGCGGCCAGGATCCGGTCCTGCGCGGCGACGCCCTTGTCCCGGGAGCGGACGAGCAGGTGCACCGTCGCACCGAGCCGGACGAGCCCGGTCGCGATCGCCTCCCCCAGCCCGCCGCCCGCGCCGGTGACGAGCGCGGTGCGCCCGGTCAGGGCGCCGCGCGGCGGGTCGGCGCGGTCACCGCTCCACCCCGGGCGCCGCAGCAGGTACCCGATCCGTGAGTAGCCGGGGACCAGGGTGCGGTCGAGGACGGTATCCAGAGCACTGCCGAGCACGGACCGATCCGACCACAGCGCCGGGCCGCCCGCGCGTCGATCAGCCCTGCAGACCCGGACCGGAGACGTAGGGGGTGCCGGGGACGTTCGCCGTCGGGAGCTTCGGGACGGCGTCGGTGACCGGGTCGGCGGTGGAGATCCGCTCCATCGCGCCGCAGCTGGACAGCGAGTACGACAGCGGGTTCACCGGCGGGGCGGTGGCCTTGTCGAAGCCGTGCTCGACCTTGCGGATCGACATGGTGCCGCCGGTCAGCTTGTACATGTTCCCCGACGGGTTGGGCGCCTCCAGGGTGCCGTTGCCGTTCTCGTCGACCTCCCACTCGCCGACGGTCTGGCCGCCGGGCAGCGGGTTGGTGCCGTCGAGGATGCAGGGGTTGTTGTTGGTGGCGCTGGAGGTCGCGCCGTAGAAGAACGACACGTAGCGGGCGTCCGGGTCCATGCCGGTCGCGGTGCCGGAGACGGTGTCCTCATCCACGGTGGCGGTCCCGGCCACGCCGTCGGTGTTCTTCGACGCCAGGTCGACCTGCGTGGGCCCGGTGCTCGGGCCGCCGACGACCCCGGCCACGTCCGGCAGGCCGCCGAGACCCGAGTAGTCGGGCAGGCCCGCCGTGCGCGCGACGCCGGACAGGTCCGGCAGCGGGCCGTCCCTGCCGGTCAGCGGGGTGGTGTCGGGCAGGCCCGCGATCTCGTTGAGGCCCTCCAGCGGTCCGCCCGCGGTGAGGCCGGGGACGTCCGGCAGCTCGTCGGTGCTGCCGTCGGTGACGCCGGGGACCGACGGCAGCTCCGGCACGACGTCGCCGAGGCCGGTGAGGGTGTCGGTCGGGCCGGCCAGCGGGCTGTTGCCGGTGTCGGTGCCGACGACGGTGCCCACGGTGCCCACCGCGGTGTCGACCAGCGAGCCGGCCTGCCCGGCGCCGGGCACCGAGGCACTGGCGTCGGACAGGGTCTGCGCCGGGTCGGGCAGCGACGTCAGGGGCTTCGTGGGGGTGTTCAGGTCGACGCCCTTGCCGAGGCCGCCCGTGAGGTCGCCGAGGCCGGGGACCGCGTCGAGCGGACCGGTCGACGGGGCGGCGGAGTCCGTCGTGCCGGACGGGGCGGCGGAGTCCTTCGAGCCGGACGAGCCGGCGGAGGTCCGGTCCGCCCCCTCGGAGTCCTGGTCCGACGTCCCGGAGCCCTTCTCCGACTCCCCGGAGGCCTCACCCGACTTCCCCGAGCCCGTGTCCGACTTCCGGGAGCCCGTGTCCGACGTGTCGCGGCCCGGGCCGTCGTCGGCCGAGGAACCCGAGGAGCCCGATCCCGAGGAGCCCGATCCCAGCACCGAGCCGACGACGTCCGCGCCGGTCACCAGGTCACCCAGGCCCCCGGAGGAGGAGCCCGGGGAGTCCGAGCACGACCCGCCGACCGGGGTGGTGCCGTCCGGGCAGTCCGCCGAGGCACCCGACGAGTCGTCGTCGGAGCCCGTCCCGGCGAACGCCGTCCCGGCCGTCCCCCCGGAGGTCAGCAGCAGCGCGGCGAGCGCGGCGGGGGCGGCGACCCGGCGCGCGGTGCCCGTGGAGGGAGCGGCGTGCCTGCGCCGCCCGCGGAGGGACCGGCCGGCGGCCACCGCCGCGGCGACGCCGGTCGAACGGTGGCCGGTCCGGGTGTGCTTGCCCATCTCGAGCGGTCCTTCCGCCTCGCCGCGGGCGAGGGTGCTGGGGAGCGGTGGAGGACGGCGCGGGCACCGGCGTGGCCGGGGTGCGGGGGCACCCCTGGGGAGCGGCCGGATCGTGCCGGGTCACCCGGCTCGTCCGGTTCGGGACGTTACGAAACGGTGACCCGCCGAGGTTGCTTTCCTGAGAGGGCATCGGCGACCCGGGCGATCACGGGTCGGCCCCGGACGCCGAGTGACGGGTCGCCTGGACCGAACGGCTCAACGATCTACGACGAACACGCTCCGTGCTCTCAGGATCGCGGGAGGCCCCCTCCGTTCAACGAGCGGGCGGCGCCGGAGTGACGGGTCGTCGCAGATCCGCCACCGTTCGTACGTCCCGGCGCGTGGCCGCCACCCGGACGGGGAACTAGCCGAGGCGCTCGCGGACGGCGTCGAGGTTGCGTTCCATCCCGGTCCGCCACTCCCGCAGCCGGCCCTCGACGATCCGCTCCTCCTTGTCCGGCCACCGCTCGATCGCCTGCGTGAGACCCGACGGCCCGGGGCCCATCCGGGCCCACTGGCGCAGCGCGGTGCCGTCGCCGTCGGGGGTGAGCTCGAACCGCCACACGGCGGCCTCCCCGCCCTCGGCGTCGGCCTCGACGGTCCACTCGAACAGCCGACCCGGCTCCCAGCCGGTCACGGTGGACACCGTGCTCCAGCCGCCGCGGGCCTCGTGGTGGTGGTGCCCGCGCAGCTTCGCCCCGGGGCCCGGGACGTCGCCGTCGAGCCACTCGGCGCGCTGCATCTCGGTCGACACCCGGGCCAGGAACTCCGGGTCGGTCACCAGCTCCCACACCGCCTCGGGCGGTGCGGCGACCCGGGCGGTGGCCTCGGTGGTGGGTCCGTCGGCGTAGCGCATGCGACCTCCTCGTCGTCGGGCCGCGGCGGGTCAGCGCTCGTCGGCACCCCGGCGCAGCAGGTAGGTGTCCATGATCCACCCCTTGTTCTCCCGGGCCTCGGCCCGGACCTTCAGGATCTCCTCGGTCACCTCGACGAGCGGCCCGGCGACGAGCAGCTCGTCGGGCGTGCCCAGGTAGGCGCCCCAGTAGATGTGCAGCTCACGGCGCTGCTCGTCGGGCAGCGTGGCGAAGGCGGTGCGGCCGTCGAGCATCACGACGGCGTCGTCGACGTCGGTGGGCATCCCCTCGGCGATCCGGCGCCCGGTGGTGATCAGGACGGGGCGCCCGACCCGGTTGAGGATCAGCCGGTGGGCGGCGGCGAGGGCGGCGACGCTGGAGATCCCGGCGACCGACTCGACCGACCACTGCTCCCCCGCGCCGTCGAGGACCCGGTCGAGCAGGCGCAGCGTCCCGTCGTAGAGCGAGGGGTCGCCCCAGACCAGGAAGGCGCCGGTCTGCCCGTCGGCCAGCTCGGCGTCGAGCATCTCGCGGTAGAGCCGGGCACGGCGGTCCTGCCAGTCGACGACGACGTCGCGGTAGCGCTCGTCGTCGCGCTCGACCTCGGTGCCGCGGTCCCGGCCCACCTCGGGCGCGGTGACCAGCCGGTACCCGCCGTCCGGGCGGTGCCGCCGCAGGAGCTCGGTGCGCATGGCCAGCAGGTCGTCCTGCGACCCCCCGCCGTCGAGCCCCTTGTCGATGACGAAGACGACGTCGGCCCGTTGCAGGGCGCGGACCGCCTGGAGGGTGAGGTGGTCGGGGTCACCGGCCCCGATCCCGATCACGAGAACCGTGCGCACCGGAGTGACCGTAATGGACCCCGGGTGCTCCCCGGCACTCCCCCGATCGGCAGGTGCCCCCCGCCCGATGTCGCCCGATGCGCGCAGCGTCCGACCCCGTCACGCGACGTCGTCACTCGGTAGTGTCATGGTGACCGGCGAGCCCCGACCGGGTCACCGGCCGACCGCCGACGACCGACCCCGCAGCGCCACCCCGGGAGGCCACGTCACCGTGCCCACCAGCGAGAGCAGCAGCAGGACCCTGACGATCGGACACCTCGTCGAGTCGCTCGACGACCGCGGCGTCGCCGCCGCGCTCGGTGACCTCGCCGCCGCGGCCCCGGACGCCGGGTTCCGGGTGGTGGTCGTCGCGCTGGCCCCGTCCGGGCACTCCGACGTCGCCGAACGCATGGCCCGCGCCGGGGCGCCACCGGTCGAGCTGAACGTCGCGCCGTGGGACCCGCGTGCCGTGCTGAAGGTGCTCGCCGCGTTCCGGGAGCACGGTGTCGACCTGGTGCACACCCACGGCGCCCGGCCCGACGTCGTGGGCTCGGCCGCCGCGGCCCGGCTGCGGGTGCCCGCGGTGTCCACGCTGCACCACATCCACGAGCACCCCGCCGACCGCGGCGACCAGCTCCGAAGGACCGCGAAGACGTTGGCGCGCAAGCGGTTCATGACCCGCACGATCGCGACGTCGGCCCTGCAGCGCGACTGGTACCGCCGCGCCGCCGGGTCCACCGAGGGCCTGTCGGTGATCCCGGACGGCGCCGCCGACCCGGGCGAGGGCACACCCGAGGAGCGCGAGCGCCTGCGGCGCGGGCTCGGCGTGGACGACCACGAGGTCGTCGCCGTCTCGGTCGCGCCGATGCGCCGCGGCCAGGGGCAGGACATGCTGCTCGACGCCGTCGCCGGGATCGGTCCGGACGAGCCGCTCACCGTGGTGCTCGGCGGCGACGGGCCGCTGCGGCCGTGGCTGGAGTCGCGCGTCGCCGCCGACGAGGCCCTGTCCGGCCGGGTGGCGTTCCGCCGCAGCACCGACCCGGTCGCGCTGCTCCGCGCCGCCGACGTGCAGCTGCACACGACCCGGCACGACACGATGCCCCGGATGCTGCTGCTCGGCCACGGCACCGGGACCCCGGCGGTCGCGACGCGGGTCGGCGGGATCCCGGAGATCGTGACCCGCGAGACCGGCCTGCTGGCCCCGGCCGACGCCACCCGGATCGCCGACGAGCTGGTGCGGCTCACCCGCGACGCCGAGCTGCGCGCCCGGCTCGGGGCCGGGGCCCGGCGGCGGTTCCTCGACCGGTTCGCGGCGGCGCCCTGGGCGACCCGGCTCGGCGACGTCTACCGCAGCGCGGCCGGGGTGGCGGGCGCGCCCGCCCCCGCCGAGCTGGACACGCCGGAGCCGGTGGGCCGGGGCTGAGCGGGGCCGGCTGCGGCGGTCCCCGCCGGGCCGGCTCAGTGCGGGACGGGCGCGGGCCGGTCGGCGACCGGGTTCTCCAGGGTCCCGACGCCGTCGATCTCGACGGTGACCCGGTCCCCCGCGGTCATCGGCCCGACCCCGCCGGGGCTGCCGGTGAGCACGACGTCGCCGGGCTGCAGCGTGATCCAGCGGGTCACGTGGGCGAGGATCCGGGCGACGTCGAAGATCATCGCCCCGGTGTCGGACTCCTGGACGGTGCGGCCGTTCAGCGTGGTCCGCAGCCCCCACGGCCCCGCGCCCGGCTCGGTCTCGATCCACGGCCCGAGCGGACAGAAGGTGTCCGCGCTCTTCGCCCGCGCCCACTGCCCGTCGGCGCGGTAGTCGTGCGCGGTGACGTCGTTGGCGCAGGTCAGGCCGAGCACGTGCGACCAGGCGGTGCGTTCGTCCAGGTCACGGGCCCGGCGACCGATCACCACCGCGAGCTCGCCCTCGTACTCCAGCCGTTCCACCCCGGCCGGGCACAGCACCGGCTCCCCCGGCCCGACGACGGCGTTGGGTGCCTTGAGGAACAGCGCGGGCCGCTCCGGGCGGGGGCGCCCCTTCTCGGCGAGCTGGCAGGGGTAGTTGCTCCCGACGCACACGATGGTGCGGGGGTCGCAGGGGGCGAGCAGGACGACCTCGGCGAGCCGCCCGGCGACCGCCCCCGGCCCGGACGGGCCCAGCTCGCGGACGACGTCGCCGTCGCCGCCGGTCTCGACCCGTCCCGTGCGGGGGCCCTGGCCGGAGTCGTAGCGGACCAGTCGCATCCGCTCACACCGTCCCGGCCGGGCCGAGTGCCTCGCGCACCAGCTCCAGCGGGTGCCAGGCGGTGCGCCCGGCGCCGTGGAAGATCTGCTGGCGGCAGGAGACGCCGGTCGCGGCGACCAGGGTGTCGGCGGGCTCGGCGTCGATCGCCGGGAGCAGCCGGTCCCGCCCGACCTCCATCGAGGTCGCGTAGTGCTCGGCCTCGAAGCCGAACGAGCCCGCCATCCCGCAGCAGCCGGAGTCGATCTCGGAGACCTCCAGCCCGGGGATGCGGCGCAGCAGCGCGAGCGTCGCCGCGGTCCCGACCTCGGCCTTCTGGTGGCAGTGCCCGTGGTAGACCACGCGCCGCCCGCTCAGCGCCGACCGCTCCGGCAGGACCAGACGGCCCTCGTCGAGCGCCTCGACGAGCAGCTCCTCGACCTGACGGACCCGCTCGCCCACCGACCGGGCCTCGGCGCTGTCCGGGAGCAGGGCGAGGGTCTCGTCGCGCAGGGTGAACACGCACGACGGCTCGCAGCCGACGATCGGCGCGTCGGCCGGGGTGTCCCGGGCGAGCGAGGTGACCAGGCCGGTCGCCTTGCGGCGGGCGTCGTCGAGCAGTCCCTTGGACAGGCTGGACCGGCCGCAGCAGCCGCCGCCGGCCAGCTCGACCCGCCACCCGGCCCGCTCCAGCAGACCGATCGCGGCCCGCCCGATGTGCGGCTCGGTGAAGGTGGTGAACGAGTCGGCCAGCCACACGACGGTCCCGGCCGGTGCCCCGGCCCGCGCGGGGTCACGGCGCCGGTACCACCGCACCAGGTTGTCCCGGTCGAAGCGCGGCAGCGGGCGGCGCGCGGTGATCCCGACGGTCCGTTCGGCGAGCCGGCGCAGCACCCCGACCCGGCCGGGCAGGTTGGACAGCGGCGCGGTCGCCGACCCGAGCCGGTTCAGCGTGCGGATGGCGCCGAACAGCCGCGAGCGCAGCGGCGTGCCGTGCACCGCGTGCTGCTGGTGGAGCGCCTCGGCCTTGAGCGAGGCCATGTCCACGCCCATCGGGCACTCGCTCTTGCAGGCCTTGCACATGAGGCACAGGTCGAGGATCTCGTGCAGCCGCCCGTCGGCGAGCCCGGCGGCCGGGTCCGGTTCGGACAGCGCCTTGACCAGCGCGTTCGCCCGGCCGCGCGTGGAGTGCTCCTCCTCGAGGGTGACCTGGTAGGACGGGCACATCACCCCGGCCGTGGTCTTGCGGCACAGGCCGATGTTCATGCAGCGGTCGGCGGCGTCGCGCATCCCGGTGGCGCCGGGGCCGCCGATCACCTCGAACGACAGCGCCGTGGTCAGCCGCGGGGCGGGCGCCAGCGCGTCGCGGTCGCGCAGGTTCTCGGTCATCGACGGGGCGTCGACGATCTTGCCGGGGTTCATGACGTTCCCCGGGTCGAACAGGGCCTTCACCCGGCGCATCGCCTCGTACAGCTCGTCGCCGAAGATCTCGCGGTTGAACTCCGAGCGCGCCAGGCCGTCGCCGTGCTCGGAGGAGTTCACGCCGCCGTACTCGGCGACCAGGTCCTTGATCCGCTCCGCGACCCGGCGCATCGTGGCGACCTGGGCCGGGTCGGTGAGGTCGACGAAAGGGCGGATGTGCAGGCAGCCGACCGAGCAGTGGCCGTAGAACCCCGCCTCGAGGCGGTTCTCGTCGAGGATCTCCTTGAACCGCGCGGTGTACTCGGCCAGGTGCTCGGGGGCCACCGCGGTGTCCTCGACGAAGGCCAGCGGGCGCCGGGTGCCCTCCCCCGCCGCCATGAGCAGCCCGAGGCTGGACTTGCGGACCTTGAGCAGCGCGGCCTGCTCGGCGGGGGTGACCAGCTCCAGGGTGTGGTAGCCGTGGCCGTGGCGCTCCCAGAGCGCGGCCAGCGCGCGCAGCTTCGCCACCAGCCCGGCCTCGTCGTCGCCGGAGAACGAGACGAACAGCAGCGCGGCCGGGTCGCCGACGAGGTGGTTGCCCAGGTCGGCGTACTCGATCTTGCGGCGGGACAGGTCGAGGATGGTCTTGTCCATCATCTCGACCTGGTGCGGATCGCAGCTCAGCGCGTCGGCGGTGGCGGAGATGGCGCCGTGCACGGTGTCGAAGTGGCCGACGGCGTAGACCGTCCGCGCGGGCTTGGGCACCAGGTCGACGACGGCGCGGGTCGCCAGCACCAGCGTGCCCTCGGCGCCGACGACGAACTTCGCCAGGTCGAACGTCCCGGACTCGGCGAAGCCCGCGAGCCGGTCCAGCCGGTAGCCGCAGGCCCGGCGCCAGAACAACGGCATGCCCGCGGCGATCGCGTCCTCGTTCTCGGTGACCAGCGCGGGGAGCTCGCGGTAGAGGGCGCCCTCCAGGGTGTCCGCGGCGGCGCGACGGCGGCGCTCGTCGGCGTCGACGGGTTCCAGCCGGGCGGTGGAGCCGTCGGACAGCACGACGTCGAGCGCGCGGACGTGGTCGATCGTCATCCCGAAGGTCAGCGACCCGCTGCCCGCGGAGTTGTTGCCGATCATCCCGCCGATCGTGGCCCGGTTGCTCGTGGAGGTGTCCGGGCCGAACATCAGCCCGTGCGCGGCCGCGGCCCGGTTGAGCTGGTCCTGCACCACCCCCGCCTCGACGACGGCGGTGCGCGCCACCGGGTCGAGCTCGACGATCCGGTTGAGGTGCCGGGACAGGTCGAGCACGAGCCCCGGTCCGACGGTCTGGCCGGCCAGGCTGGTGCCGGCACCGCGCGGGACGACCGGCACGCCGAACTCGGCCGCGGTGCGCACGGCCGCGGCCACGTCGTCGTGGGCACGGGGGAAGACCACTCCGAGCGGGGTGATCGCGTACATGCTCGCGTCGCGGGAGAACAGGTGGCGGCTGTAGTCGTCGAAGGCGACCTCGCCGGTCACCCGCGACCGGAGCGTCTCCTCCAGACCCGGGACGGCGGTGGTGGCGGTGGCGGGACGGGTCAGCTCGGCGGTCATGGGGTGGCGTCCTCTCGCGACGGTGCGGGGGCGGTCGGGGCGGGTCAGTCGGTCTGCAGCCGCTCCAGCGCCGCGTCGAGGCCGGAGCCCGCGACCGGCACCCCGGCGAGACCGAGGCCCATCTGGACACCGGCGAGGGTCCCGGCCAGCGTGAGGTCGTTGAACGCACCGAGGTGGCCGATCCGGAAGATCCGCCCGGCGAGGCGGCCGAGACCGGCGCCCAGCGACATGTCGAAGCGGTCGAGGATCACCGCGCGGACCTTGTCGGCGTCGACGTCGTCGGGGACGAGCACGGCGGTGAGCGCGCTGGAGTACTCGCGCTCGTCGAGGGCCAGCACCTCCAGGCCCCACGCCCGCACCGCGGCCCGGGTGGCCTCGGCGTGGCGGGTGTGGCGGGCGAAGACGTTCTCCAGCCCCTCGTCGTGGAGCAGGCGCAGTGCCTCCTTCAGCCCGTACATGAGGTTGGTGTTCGGGGTGTAGGGGAAGAAGCCGCGCTCGTTGGCCGCGAGCATCGGGCCCCAGTCCCAGAAGGTGCGCGGCATCGTCGCGGTGCGGGAGCGCTCCAGGGCCTTGGCGCTGATCGCGTTGAAGCTCATCCCCGGCGGCAGCATCAGCCCCTTCTGCGAGCCGGCGACGGTCACGTCGACGCCCCACTCGTCGTGCCGGTAGTCGATGGAGCCGAGCGAGGAGATGGTGTCGACCAGCAGCAGGGCCGGGTGGTCGGCGGCGTCCATCGCGGCGCGGATCTCGACGATCCGGCTGGTGACACCGGTCGAGGTCTCGTTGTGCACCACGCAGACCGCGGCGATCCGGCGGCCGGTGTCGGCGGCGAGCCGCTCGGCGACGACGGCGGGGTCCGCCCCGTGCCGCCAGTCGCCGGGCACGAGGTCCACCCGGAGCCCGAGCCGGCCCGCCATCTCCTGCCACAGCGTGGCGAAGTGCCCGGTCTCGAAGCACAGCACCGTCTCCCCCGGGTTCAGGGTGTTGACCAGGGCCGCCTCCCACGCGCCGGTGCCGGTGGCCGGGTACATCACGACCGGGCCGGTGGTGCCGAAGACCGGGCGGACGTCGCGCAGCAGCTCCGTCCCCAGCGCCTGGAAGTCCGGGCCGCGGTGGTCGATCGTCGCGGCCGACATGGCGCGCAGCACCGAGTCCGGCACGTTCGTCGGGCCGGGGATCTGCAGGAAGTGCCGACCGGCTGCGTACGTCATGAGTTCCTCCACGCTCGGTGACCGATGGTTCCGGATGGCGGAATCCGGGTCTCGCGCTGATGACGGTATACCGTCTACAGTCTGCCGTCGAGAGGGTGCTGCAGGGCCTTCCCACACCCCGGCGGGCGGCATCGACGCCGCTTGACGGGCGTGTGTGATCCTGCTGATACTCGGGATATCGAATTCGTTTTCCGCATTGCGGAAAATGCGGCCCGGCGACGTCGCGCGGACCGCGTCATCAGTTCCTGTCTGCGTCAGTGCCGACCCCAGAGGAAAACGATGTCCATCGAACTCATCACCATCGTGGCACTCGCCCTGGTGTTTCTGATAGCGACGATCCTGCCGGTCCACATGGGCGCGCTGGCCTTCGTCGCCGCGTTCGTCGTCGGCACGGCGTTCGTCGGGGAGGACACCGACGACATCGTCGGCGGGTTCCCCGGCGACCTGTTCGTGATCCTCGTCGGCGTGACCCTGCTGTTCGCCATCGCCAAGGGCAACGGGACCGTGGATCGCCTGGTCCAGCTGGCGGTACGGGCCGTCGGCGGCCGGATCGCGCTGATCCCGTGGGTCATGTTCGGCGTCACCGCGGTCCTGACCGCGGTCGGCGCCGTCGTCCCCGCCGCGGTCGCCATCATCGCGCCGATCGGCATGGGATTCGCCCAACGCTACAAGATCAACCCGATGCTGATGGGCCTTCTCATCATCAACGGGGCGAGCGCGGGCGGCTTCTCGCCGATCAGCATCTTCGGCAGCATCGTGAACGGTGTCGTCGCCCGCAACAACCTGCCGAGCAATCCGGGACTGCTGTTCGTCTCGTCGTTCGTGTTCAATCTCGCGCTCAGCATCGTCGTGTTCCTGATGTTCGGCGGACGGGAACTGCTCCGCCGTTCCCGGGATGCCGCGGGATCCTCCGGCGCCGGCGACGACCGGGTCGCCGTGGCCGCCGAGCCGGGCACCTCGCTCGCCCTGGGCGGCGGCGCCGTCCCGCACGGCCGGTCACGGACGGTGACCGGTGGGGCCGGGTCGGGTGGGTCCGGGGCCGCCGAGCCGCACGGCCCGGACGACGACGAGCCGCACCGCCCGCTCGAACGCGACCACGTGTTCACGATCCTGGGCCTGGTCGCCCTGGCCGTCGGCGCACTCGCGTTCGGCCTCGACGTCGGCTTCACCGCGCTCACCGTGGCCGCGGTCCTCTCGGTCATCTCGCCGTCCTCGGCCAAGGCGGCCGTCGGGCAGGTCGCGTGGCCGACGGTGCTGCTGATCTGCGGGATCGTGACCTTCGTGTCGCTGATGGAGCGGGTCGGCACCATCGACTGGCTCGGCAACCTCGTGACGACGATCGGGTCCCCGCTGCTGGCCGCGATCATCATCTGCCTGATCGGCGCGATCGTGTCCGCGTTCGCCTCGACCACCGGCATCCTCGGCGCCCTGATCCCGCTGGCCGTGCCGTTCCTGCTCGCCGGCGAGGTGGGCGCGGTCGGCCTGATCATCGCGCTGTCGCTGTCGTCGTCGGTGGTGGACTCCTCGCCGTTCTCCACCAGCGGGGCGCTGGTCGTCGCGAACGCGCCGGCCGACCAGACCGACCGGGTGTTCCGCGGGCTCATGATCTGGGGCTTCAGCATGTGCGCGGTGGCGCCGCTGCTGAGCTGGCTGATCTTCGTCGTCCCCGGCTGGGGCTGATCCGGTGCCGGGAACGGGAGCAGGCCCGGGCGGCGGCGTCCAGTCCGTCGTCCGGGCCTTCCGGATCCTCGACGTGCTGGCCGAGGCGGACGGGGAGCTGTCGATCAGCGAGCTCGCCGCGGCCGTCGACCTGCCGCAGCCCACGATCCACCGGATCGTCGCGACCCTGCGCGAGCTCGGCCACGCCCACCAGGTGGCCAACCGCCGCTACACCCTCGGGCCCCGGCTGATCGGGCTCGGGGACCGGGCGTCGCGGGTGCTGGGGGTGCGCGCCGGGGACGACCTGCGCGCGGTGGCGGAGCGGTTCGGCGAGACCGCCAACATGGCCGTGCTCGACGGGGAGCGCGCCGTCTACACCGCGCAGGTGCCCGGGCCGCACTCGATGCGCACGTTCACCGAGGTCGGGCGGCGGGTGCCGCTGCACAGCACCGGCGTCGGGAAGGCGCTGCTCGCCCAGCTGCCCGCGCCCGCGGCACGGCGGCTGCTGGGCTCCACCGGGCTGCCCGCGGCGACCGACCACACCGTCGTCGACCCCGACCGGCTGCTCGACGAGCTCGACCGCATCCGCCGGGCCGGGTTCGCCGTGGACGCCGAGGAGCAGGAGGTCGGTGTGTTCTGCGTGGCCGTCCCGCTCGCCGGGGTGTCCAGCCCGGCGGCGCTGTCGGTGTCCGGCCCGATCCACCGCTTCGGACACGACCGCGTCCCCGAGGCGGCCGCGCTGCTACGGGCCGCCGCCGAGGGCATCGGTGGGACGCTCGCGTGAGCGCCGCCCGGAGCTCAGGCCCCGCGGCGGCGGGCGAGCCACTCCTCGGACTCCGGCGTGCCGCCGTCGAGCCGGTCGACGAGGTCGAGCAGGAACGACGTGTGGCCGTGCTCGGTCAGGGCCCGCTGTGCGACCTCCGGGTCCCCCGCCTCGACCACGGCGAGCAGCTCACGGTGCCGCTCGACGTTCTCCAGCAGGGACTCGCGACGGGCGGTGCGGTTCATCGCCATGCACAGCTGCATCTGGAACGACAGCGCCCGGTAGGCCTCGGTCAGCCGCGAGTGCCCGGCCAGCGCGACCAGCGACAGGTGGAACTCGAACTTGTGGTGCAGGAACCGGCTCTCGTCGCCGGCCCGGCCGACCTCCTCGAACGCCGCCAGGGCCGCCCGGCAGCGCTCCAGCCGCTCGGGCACGCGCACCGGCACGCCGAGGCGGACGGCGAGCGCCTCCAGGTCCTCGCGCAGGGTCACGATCTCGTAGACGTCGTGCCGGGTCAGCGTGCGCACGGTCGCGCCGCGCCGCGGGTGCGCGACGACCAGGCCCTCGTGGGTCAGCGTCTGCAGCGCCTCACGCAGCGGCGGGCGGGAGACCCCGAGCCGCTCGGTCAGGCGCGCCTCGACCAGCCGCTCCCCCAGCGCGAGCTCCCCGGAGAAGATCATCGCGCGCAGGGCGTCGGTCGCCAGCTCCGCCATGGACGGCGGCGCGACGATCCGGCCACCGGTACCCGTCTGCACCGCGGTCACCGCACCCACCTCTCCCGTGTTTCCGTATACCGTATATCAAGGCCGACGCCGACGACCCCGGAGGGCTGCCGATGCAGACCGACCCACCGCTGACCGGAGTGCTCGTGCTGGAGGTGGGGGCCTTCATGGCCGCGCCGTTCGCGACGATGCAGCTCGCCGACCTCGGAGCCCGGGTGGTCAAGGTCGAGCCGCCCGGCACCGGCGACCCGACCCGGTCCGCGGGGCCGTTCCTCGACGGCGAGAGCTCCCCGTTCCTGCGGCTCAACCGCAACAAGGAGTCCGTCGTCCTCGACCTCAAGGACGTGCGGGGCCGCGCCGCGTTCCTGGCCCTGGTCGACCGCGCCGACGTGGTGGTGGAGAACCTGCGGCCGGGCGCGATGGACCGGCTCGGGCTCGGCTACGAGGCCCTGGCGCAGCGCCGCCCGGAGCTGGTGTACGCCTCGGCGTCGGGCTGGGGTGTCGACGGTGCGGCCGCGACACGGCCGGGGCTCGACATCATGGCGCAGGCCGCGAGCGGGCTGATGAGCGTGACCGGGGAGCCCGACGGCGACCCGGTCAAGGTGGGCGTGCCGGTCTGCGACCTGGTGACCGCGCTCTACGTGGCGCTCGCGGTGACCGCGGCGCTGCGCGAGCGGGACCGCTCCGGGACCGGTCAGCACATCGACGTCTCGCTGCTGGAGTCGGGCGTCTCGCTCGCGGTGTGGGAGGCGGGCATGTACCTCGGCGACGGGGAGGTGCCCGCGCGGCAGGGCTCGGCCCACCAGCGCTACGCCCCCTACCAGGCCGTCCGCACCCGCGACGGGCACGTGACGGTCGGCGCGAACACCACCCGGCTCTGGACGTCGCTGTGCGCGGCGCTCGGGCTGGAACGCCTCGAGCACGACCCCCGCTTCGCCGACCCCGGCTCCCGGCTGGCGAACCGGGTGGCGCTGATCGACTGCATCGAGACGGTCACGACCACCCGGTCGTCGTCCGACGTGCTCGCCGCGCTCGACGCGGCCGGGGTCCCCTGCGCGTCCATCGCCGGCTACGACGAGGTCTTCACCGACCCGCTGCTCACCGGCCGGGACTTCTTCTGGGACGCCCCGCACCCGACCCTGCCCGCGGTCCGCCAGCTGGGGTCGCCGATGCGCTTCTCCCGCACCCCCGCGCGGCGGGGCACCGCCGGGCCCCCGCTCGGCGCGGCGACCGACGACGTCCTCGCCGAGCTGTCCGACCCCGCCCGCGGGGGCCACGCGTGAGCCCGGAGGTGACCGCGGAGCTCGCGGCCGGGGTGCTCACCGTGACCTTCCGCCGTCCCGAGCGGCGCAACGCGCTGACCTGGGAGATGTACGAGGGGCTGGTGGCGGCGTGCGAGCGGGCCGACGCCGACCCGGAGGTCCGGGCGCTCGTCGTGCGCGGCGAGGGCGGCCGGGCCTTCGCCGCGGGCACCGACATCGGCCAGTTCCGCGCGTTCACCTCGGGCGCCGACGGGGTGGCCTACGAGCGCCGGGTCACCGCCGTGCTCGACCGGGTCCGCGCCGTCGGCGTGCCCACCGTGGCCGCGGTGGCCGGGTACTGCGTCGGCGGCGGGCTGGGCATCGCCTGCGCGGCCGACCTGCGCATCGCGACGCCCGGGGCCCGGTTCGGCGTGCCGATCGCCCGCACGCTGGGCAACTGCCTGTCCGCGCGGACCCTGGACCTGATGGTCGAGGCCCTGGGCCGCCCGCTGACCGCGGACCTGCTGCTCACCGCGCGGATGCTGGAGACCGAGGAGGCCGCGCGGGTGCCGGGGTTCCTGCACGCCGTCGTCGACGACCTCGACGCGGGACTGGACGCGCTCACCGGGCGGCTCACCACCGGCGCACCGCTGACGATCTGGGCGACCAAGCGGCTGCTGGACGACCGGTCCGCCGACGACACCGCGGTGGTCGACCGCGTCTACGGCTCGACCGACTTCCGCACGACGGTCGCCGGTTTCGGGCAGGGCGGCACCCCGAGCTGGACCGGCACCTGATCCCGGGCGCCGGTCCGACCCCGGGGCGGACCGGCGCCCCGGGGTCAGCGACGGGCCGTCGGCCCCGGGTGGCGGGACCGACGGGCCCGGACCGCGGTCAGCGGCGCCGCAGCGGCCGGGCCGGGCCGGTCAGCGGCGGGGTCGTCCCGCCCTCGGCCTGGACCTGGCGACGAGCCTGCAGGTAGAGCGCCGGACCCGACACCAGCCCGCGCAGCTTGCGGGCGCCCGCACCCCCCGGCAGCGCGACGACGTCCTGCGGCGCCGGGTGCTCCTCGACCGTGACCGACCCGAACCGCTCCGGCGACGGCCCGGGCCCGCCGACGACGGCGGGTGTCTGCTGCTCGTGGCGGGCCCGCGCGACGGCCTTCGGCGCCGAGGACTCGCGGCGCACGATGTCGCGCAGCCGCCCCAGCGCGGCCGGGAACCGGCGCACCGCCAGCCGGCGCGCCCGCGGGTCCAGCGCCACCTTGCCCAGGAAGGCGCCCAGGCCGAGCGCGTAGCCGCCCATCTGGTCGCGCAGCTCGCCCGACGAGGGCCGGTGGTGGTGCCACACCCACGCCGAGGGCAGGTAGGCCAGGGTGCCGCCGTCGAGCACGATCCGGACCAGCAGCTCGATGTCCTCGCCGCCGCGGGTGGGCCGGCCCGGGCCGAGCGCCTCGTCGAACCCGCCGAGCGCGCGGACCGGCTCGGCGCGCACCGCCAGGTTGGCGCCGATCCCGAACAGGCCCGGGGAGAACGGGAACACCGGGGAGTCCGCGGGTGGGTCGTCGAGCCGGAACCGGCGCGGCAGGAAGCCCTTGTTCCAGGCCAGCGCGACGTCGGCGGCCCGCTCCTCGGGGGTCTCCAGCCGCGCGGCGAGCACCGGCCCGCTCAGCGCGGTGAGCCCGGGGTCCTCGGCGAAGGACCCGGCGATCCGCGACGCCCACCGCGGGTCGGGCTCGGTGTCGTCGTCGGTGAACGCGACGACCGCGGTGCGGGCCTCGGCGAGGCCGCGGTTGCGCCCGACCGACACCCCGCGCCGCGGCTCGCGGACGTAGCGGACCCGTGGGTCGTCGCAGTCGCGGACGACCTCGCGGGTGCGCTCGTCGGGCGGGTCGTTGTCGACGACGAGCACGGTCACGTCGGGGTGGTCGCCGGCCAGCACCGCGGCCAGGCAGCGGCGCACGCTCTCCGGCCGCCCCCGCGTCGCGACGACGACGGTCAGGGGCTCGGCCGACACCGCGGGCTCCCCCGGCGGCTCGCGCCCGGCGACGGCCGCGGCGGCCCGGGCCAGGTCCCCGGCGCGCGCCCGGCCCTCGTGCAGCGGGACGTCGGCCTGCCCGACGGGGACACCACCGTCGGTGACCAGCAGCCGGGCCGAGCCGAACCGCGGCGGGACGACGAGGTCACCGGCTCCACGACCCGTGCCGTGCACGGCGCGGTGGTGGGCGAGCTCGCCCACCCAGACGGGGCCGCCTGCTCGGTCCGGCACTGCTGCGACCTCCCGGGTCGTGGGTCCTGGTGCGTGGTGCGTCGTCCGTGGGTCCGGCTCCGGGGCCCGCCCGCGCCCGGACGTGTCCCGGTCCGTCTTCGTCGCGGATCCGGTCCCGGTTCACCGTGTGCGGCGGGGATCACGATGCGCCGCACCGATTCCCCCTGCGGGCACCGGGCACCGGCCCCGACGTGGCGGGTGCGCGCCGCGCCGGTCCCGACCGGCACGCACCCCGATCGTCGCAGAGCACCGGGTACCCGCGCTCACCAGGCGCGGGCCGCGTCCCGCGCGCTGCTCCGTCCGCCACGGTCCCGACCGCCTCCCGGCGCAGTCACGCGAGGAGGTGTCGCGCGGGCGCCGCCGGTGGGCGTGCCGGGTTCGTGGCGGGCTGGTCCGTCCGGGGCTTTCCCGGTCACGGTGCGCACCGTGACACCGGCTCGCGCGCACCGTTCGGCGCAGCACACCGACCGTACGACCCGAACGGCGCACCGCACCCACCGTTGGGCGTGGCCCCGGTGCGCGGGTCGCTCCGGACCGGCCGTTCGCCGCACACCCGGCGAGCCCGGTCGGTGTCCGTGTCACGGAGCGGTTACGGTCGCTCTCGGCTGGTCGACGAGGCGTCGGCTGGTGCGCCTGGTCGGTCCCACGCTCCCCGCTGACCGACACTCCCCCTGGCGCCCACCCAGCACGCAGCGGGCGGAGCCGTGTCCGGTCACGAGGACCGGGGCGGATCCGAGGTGGCGAGGACCCCCGAATGACCACTGCACTCACCCCGGACCTCCATACACCCGAGAGCGACGTCCCCCGGCGTCGCCGGGACCGTGACGCCGGCGCGGGCATCTCCGCCGCCGAGCTGCTCGCGCGCTACTCCGAGGCCGGTTTCGACGCCCCCGCACCCGGCAGCCGTCGCGCCCGCCGTTCCGAGGTCCCCGGCCCGGGCCTGGAGCGCATCGACACCCCCGCGACCGGCTTCCCCGCCGCGTCCGGCGGCGACACCGTCATCACCCGCGACGCGCCGGACACCCCCGCCGGCGTCACCTCGCGGACCGCGATCGGCCTGCTCCGCGGCACCTCGGACACCGGGCCGCTCGGGCGCCACCCGCGCGCCGTCGTCGCGACCATGTCGGCGACGCTGGTCGGCGCCACCGCGGTCATGGGCGTCGTGTCGACGCTCAGCTCCCCGGAGCAGTCCCCCGAGACCTCCGCGGACATGGACCTCACCGGCGCGGCCAACGAGGCCACGATGAAGCTGTCGGTCCCGGCCGCGGGCTCCGAGCACGGCGGCACCGGCACCAGCGACGCCGCGTCCACCCTGACCAGCGGATTCGAGCACGTCACCGCGTCGGTCCCGCAGGCCTTCGAGAAGGCCGACGCGGCCCGCATCGCCGCCGTCGCCCAGAAGGAGGCCGCGGCGAAGGCGGCCGAGGCCCGGGCGAAGGCCGCCGCGGCGTCGGCCCGGCACGGCGGCGGGGACGACGACGGCGACGGTGACGGCGGCGGGCTCGGCGACATCGTCGGCGGCCTGACCGGCTCCTCCGACGGCGCCCAGGCGCTCGCCCAGGCCAAGCAGCAGCTCGGCAAGCCCTACAAGTGGGGCGCCACCGGCCCGAGCGCGTTCGACTGCTCCGGCCTGATGGTCTGGGCGTTCGAGCAGATCGGCGTCGACCTGCCGCGCACCTCCAGCGCGCAGTCGCAGATGGACGGCACCCCGGTCTCCAAGAGCCAGCTCAAGCCCGGCGACCTGGTGTTCTTCTACTCCCCGGTGAGCCACGTCGGCATCTACGCCGGCAACGGCAAGGTGCTCCACGCCTCCACCAGCGGCGAGCCGGTCAAGTACTCCGACATCGACGCGATGCCGTTCCACAACGCGGTCCGGGTCTGACCGACCGCGTCACCGAACGTCCGAGGCCGGTGCCCCTGGGGAGGGGCACCGGCCTCGACGCACGTCAGGGGCGGACCCGCCCGTGTCCGGTGGCGGCCTCGAACGCCGCCGCCACCTCCAGCAGCCGGGTCTCGGCCCGGGGGGCCGCGACGAGCTGCAGCCCGACCGGGGACCCGGCAGCGGTGAACCCGGCGGGCACCGACAGCGCGGGACACCCGGTGGCGCTGATCAGCGTCGCCGACCGCATCCACCCCAGGTAGTCGGGCTGCGCGACCCCGGCGACGGTGTCCGGGTACTCCTGCTCCACCGGGAACGGCTCGACCTGCACGGCCGGGCAGGCCAGCACGTCGTAGCGGGTGAAGAAGTCCGCGACCACCTCGTGCAGCCGGGACTGCGCCAGGTGCGCGCGGGTCAGGTCGGCGACGGTGAGCCGGCGCCCGGCGTCGACGTTGCCGTGGATGGTGGCCTTGACCTGCCCGGGGTGTGCGTCGACGACCGGCCCGAGCCCGGTCAGGAACTGCCAGGCCCGCAGCGTGGTGAACACGTCGTCGGCCTCGTCGAGGTCCGGGCAGTCCGCGGTCACCTCGGCGCCGATCGCGCCGGTGAACACCCCGGGGACGTCGGCGAGCACCGCGGCCGGGCCGGGGTCGACCGGGATCCGCCCGCCCAGGTCGGGGGCCCACGCGACGCGCAGGCCGCGCAGGTCCACGTCCGGGCGGGGCGCGACGAACGGGCCGTCGAGGGACAGCGGCGCCCGCGGGTCCGGCCCGGCCAGCACCGACAGCAGCAGCGCGACGTCGGCGACGGTGCGCCCCATCGGCCCCTGCACCGCCAGCACCTGGCGCGACAGCGGAGCCGGGTACGACGGCACCCGCCCCGGGGTCGGCCGCAGCCCCACGACGTTGCACAGCGACGCCGGGTTGCGCAGCGAGCCGCCCATGTCGCTGCCCTCGGCCAGCGGCGCCATCCCGCAGGCCAGTGCGGCCGCCGCCCCGCCCGACGAGCCGCCCGCGGAGTGCCCGGGCCGGTAGGGGTTGTGCGTCGCGCCGAACACCGGGTTGACCGTGTGCGACCCGGCCGCCCACTCAGGGGTGTTGGTCTTGCCGAGCCGGATCGCCCCGGCCGCCGCCATCCGGGCCACGACCAGGTCGTCGGTGCGGGGGACGTGCCGGGCCATCAGCGGCGACCCGTGGGTGGTGCGCATCCCGGCCGTGAGGTGGGTGTCCTTGTGCAGGGCGGGCAGCCCGTGCAGCGGTCCGTCCGGCCCGGAGCGGACCAGCCGGTCGTCGGCGGCCGCCGCGGCGGCGAGTGCACCGTCGGCGTCGAGGGTGACGACGGCGTTGACGTGCCCGTTCACCGCGTCGATCCGCTCCAGGCAGGCCCGGGTCAGCTCCCGCGAGGACACCTCGCGCGCGGCGACGAGCGCGGCCAGCTCGACGGCGGGGCGGTCGACCAGGGGGACGTCGGGTTCCGGTTCCACCCGCACACACCTACAGCGAACGCAGCCGCTCCGCGACCGCCTCGGGCAGCACGTCGGAGATGAACGCGCCCGCGCCGGACTCCGACCCCGCCAGGTACTTGATCTTCCCGGGTGCCCGGCGGATCGAGTGCAGGCGCAGGTGCAGCCGGGCGTCGGAGCGACCGTCGGACTCCAGCACCGGGGCCTGGTTCCAGCCCGCGACGTAGGGCAGCTCGTCGTCGTAGAGGGCGTCGAGGCGGCGCAGCACGTCCAGGTAGAGGGTCGCGAACTCGGCGCGCTGGGCCTCGTCGAGGGCGGGCAGGTCCGGGGTCGGACGGTGCGGGTACAGGTGCACCTCGACCGGCCAGCGCGCCGCCTGCGGCACGAACGCCGTCCAGTGCTCCCCCGCGACGACGACCCGCTCCCCCGCCCGCTCGGCGGCCAGCTGCGTGTCGAACAGGTTCTCCCCGGTCGCCTCCCGGTGCGCGGCGACGTGGGCGAGCATCCGCTGCGGGAACGGCGGGACGTAGGGGTAGGCGTAGATCTGGCCGTGCGGGTGGGACAGCGTCACGCCGATCTCGGCGCCCCGGTTCTCGAACGGGAAGACGTAGCGGACCCCCGGCCGGGCGCCCAGCTCGGCGGTCCGGTCGGCCCACGCCTCCAGCACCAGGCGGGCGCGGTCGGGCGTCAGCCGGGAGAACGGGGTGTCGTGGTCGTCGGTGAAGCAGACGACCTCGCACCGGCCCGACGCCGCCTGCGGCACCGGGCCCGGCTCGGGCAGCGGCGCGCCGGGCGCCGACCCGAACGACGGGAAGCGGTTCTCGAACGCGACGACGCCGTACTCCGGGCTCGGCACCTCGGTGTGGCGGCCGTCGCGGCTGGGGCACAGCGGGCACTGGTCGGCCGGCGGCTTGTAGGTGCGGTCCTGCCGGTGCGCGGCGATCGTCACCCACTCCCCGGCCAGCGCGTCGTAGCGCAGCTGGGAGGCGGGCACGACCCGCGGGAGGTCGCGGGCGTCGACGAGATCGGCCGGGTCCCGTGGGGCGTGGTCGGGGCCGTCGAACCAGATGATCTCCCGGCCGTCGGCCATCCGGGTGGTCAGCTTCTGCACCTTCTG
Organism: Pseudonocardia sp. ICBG601; assembly: GCF_020496245.1. Classification (NCBI taxonomy): domain Bacteria; kingdom Bacillati; phylum Actinomycetota; class Actinomycetes; order Pseudonocardiales; family Pseudonocardiaceae; genus Pseudonocardia; species Pseudonocardia sp. ICBG601. The sequence continues at coordinate 444,987 of NZ_JAHLJA010000152.1, forward strand.
CACGTACGTCACCTTCCGGGGCGGGCAATGATCACGTGGTCGACCTCGCCCTCGAGGACCGCACGGTCGGCGTCGGCCAGACCGGAGTCGGTCACGAGCACGTCGGCCTCGGACAGCTCGGCGATCGTCGAGATCCCGACGGTGCCCCACTTGGTGTGGTCGGCGACGACCACGAGCCTGCTGCCGGACTCGATGAGGGCGCGGTTGGTGTCGCGCTCGGTGAGGTTCGGGGTGGAGTAGCCCGCCGCGGCGCTCATGCCGTGCACCCCGAGGAACACCGTCTCCAGGTTCAGCGAGCGCAGCGCGGTGATCGCGACCGGGCCGACCAGGGCCTCCGAGGGCGTCCGCACGCCCCCGGTGAGGATCACCGTGGTCCCGCGGGCGTCGGCGCCACCGGTGTGGAACGCGTCGGCGACGGCGACGGAGTTGGTCACCACGGTCAGCTGCGGCACCGCGGCGAGCAGCTGGGCGAGCCGCCAGGTCGTCGTGCCCGCGGACAGCCCGATCGCGGCGCCGGGGGTCACCAGCTCGGCGGCCGCGGCGGCGATGGCGTCCTTCTCCTCCAGCTCGCACACCGACTTCGCGGCGAACCCGGGCTCGGAGGTGGTGTGCTCGCCGACGGCCGTCGCGCCGCCGTGCACCTTGTCCACCAGGCGTCGCCGGGCCAGCACGTCGAGGTCGCGGCGCACGGTCATCTCGGACACGCCGAGGTGGTCGGCGAGCTCGGACACCCGCACCGCGCCGCGGGTGCGGACCTGCTCCACGATCACCTCGCGCCGCTGTTCGGCGAGCAGGCTCATCGCGTCCGGGCCGGACACCGTCGGGACTTCACCCGCACAGAATGCAACACAACCGAACGTGCGGCAAGGGTCGACCGTGCGTGTCGGGACCCGGTCGCCGGGGGCGCGGAGGTCACCGAGCGGTCTCGAATTCGAGCGAAAGTGTTCACTTCTGATCGAGTGCGGTCTAGCTTGTGCGTTGGTCCGCGCAACGTGCCGTCGTGCACCACCGGCCGGCGGACCGGCAGCGCACGCACTCGACGGCGAGGAGCTACCCGAGATGGATCATCACGAGACGGCCCGGCGGGCCCCGGGGACGTCCCGGGAGGACGCGGCATGACCGCCCAGGAGGTCCTGCGCCTCAACCCGAACCTGGTCGACTACCTGCTGGTCGCGTTCTACTTCGTGCTGGTGCTCGGCATCGGCTTCGCGGCGCGGCGCTCGGTGTCCTCCAGCCTCGACTTCCTGCTGTCCGGCCGGTCGATGCCGGCCTGGATCACCGGTCTGGCGTTCATCTCGGCCAACCTGGGCGCGATCGAGCTGATCGGCATGGTGGCCAACGGGGCCCAGTTCGGCATCCCGACGGTGCACTATTACTGGCTGGGCGCGATCCCGGCGATGGTGTTCCTCGGCATCGTGATGATGCCGTTCTACTACGGCTCCAAGGCCCGCAGCGTCCCGGAGTTCCTGCTCAAGCGGTTCAACAAGACCACCCAGCGGGTGCAGGCGGTGATCTTCGCGGTCGCCTCGATCCTGATCGCCGGGGTCAACCTGTTCTCGCTCGGCCTGGTCCTGGAGGCGCTGCTCGGCTGGTCGCTGTACCTGGCGATCCCGGTCGCGGCCGTCGTCGTCCTGGGCTACATCTCCCTCGGCGGGCTGTCGGCCGCGATCTACACCGAGGTCCTGCAGTTCTTCGTGATCCTCGCGCTGCTGATCCCGCTGACCGTCGCCGGGCTCAACCGGGTCGGCGGCTGGGACGGCCTGACCCGCGCGGTCACCGAGGGCCCGAGCGGCGGTGCGGACCTGAACGCCTGGCCCGGCACCCCGCTCACCGAGATCGCGAACCCGTTCCTGTCGGTGCTGGGCATCGTGTTCGGCCTCGGGTTCGTGCTGTCCTTCGGCTACTGGACGACGAACTTCGCCGAGGTCCAGCGCGCCCTGTCGGCCAAGTCGATGTCCGCCGCGCGGCGCACCCCGATCATCGGTGCGTTCCCGAAGGCGCTGGTCGTGCTGGTCATCGTGACCCCGGGCATGATCGCCGGGATCCTGGTCCCGCAGATCGCCGCGGTGAAGTCCGGCGGCGGCGACGCCGTCGAGGGCATCACCTACAACAACGCGCTGTCGCTGCTGATGAAGGAAGTCCTGCCCAACGGGATCCTCGGCGTCGCGATCGCGGGTCTGCTGGCCGCGTTCATGGCCGGTATGGCGGCGAACATCAGCTCGTTCAACACGGTGTTCACCTACGACATCTGGCAGGACTGGGTGCGCCCGGGCCGCGCCGACCGCTACTACCTCGGCGTCGGCCGGCTGGTCACGATCGTCGGCTGCGTGCTCGCGATCGGCACCGCGTTCATCGCGTCCGGGTCGGCGAACCTGATGGACTACATCCAGTCGCTGTTCAGCTTCTTCAACGCGCCGCTGTTCGCGATCTTCATCCTCGGCCTGTTCTGGAAGCGGATGACCGGGCCGTCGGCCTGGATCGGCCTGCTCTCCGGCACCACCGCGGCGGTGCTGGTCGACATCCTGGTCCGCACCGACGTCTGGACGATGTCCAGCCAGGCGGGCAGCTTCGTCGGCGCCATCGCGGCGTTCGTCGTCGGTGTCGGCGTGTCCGCGGGGGTCTCGATGGTGACCACCCCGAAGCCGGACGCCGAGCTGGTCGGGCTGACCTGGAGCCTGACCCCGAAGGAGGCGCGCACCCACTCCACCGACGGTGACGACGCCGGCTGGTACCGCAGTCCGAACGTCCTCGGCGCGCTGGTGCTGGCCCTGACCGTCGTCCTCTACGTCGTGTTCGGCTGAGCGGAGACCTGCGATGAGCTCGAAGAGTGAGAACCACCCCGACCACCACGGGACCGACGCACCGGTGTCCTCGACCGCGGCGAACCTGTTCGACCTGCGCTCGGTGATCGCCCTGCTGTTCGGGGTCTACGGCATCGTCCTGCTGGTCATGGGGATCGTGTCGGGCAACGACCCGGAGAACCTCGCCAAGACCGGCGGGACGAACCTCAACCTCGACACCGGCATCGGCATGCTGGTCATCGGGGCGTTGTTCGTGCTGTGGGTGTACCTGCGACCGCTGAAGCTGGCCGCGCCGGAGCAGCAGGACTGACCGCACTCCCCCGGCCGGGGGCGCCCTCAGCGCTCCCGGTCGGCGGGGGTCGGGTAGACCGGGTTGAACGCCGCGAGGGTGTAGTCGTCGATCCGGCGCGCCACGCGGGTCAGACCGGAACGCAGGACGCGGAGGGTGTCGCTCATGGGTGGGGGTCCCTTCGATGTCGGCGGTGGAACCGCCTGGTGTGGACGAGGGAGCCCGCCGGGTGAGGCGGGCGGCCTCGTCACCGGACACGTCCAGGATGCACTGAATCGATCCCGACACGCCGCCGATCGCGAGCGCGGTCACGGTGTGAGGCCGGTCGCGGCGTGCGGGTGATCGCCCGCGACGGGAGCGCGGAGACCGAGATCGCCCGGTCGCGCTTCCTCTGCACCGTCGCCCGGGTCGCCGACGTCGGGGCCGCCCAGGCCGTGATCGACCGCGTCCGCCGGGCCGGTCCGGACGCCACCCACCACTGCACCGCGCTGCGCATCGGCGACCCCGGCACCGGGGACCTCACCGCCCGCAGCAGCGACGACGGCGAGCCCTCGGGCACCGCCGGCGTCCCGATGCTGGAGGTGCTCACCCGGCGCGGGCTGACCGACGTCGTCGCCGTCGTCTCGCGCTGGTTCGGCGGGACGAAGCTCGGCGCGGGCGGGCTGGTCCGCGCCTACTCCGGCGCCCTGACCGCGGCCCTGGACGCGGTCGGCGAGCTGCGCCGGATCCGGCACCGGGAGCTGCTGCTCGCCGTCGGCCACGACCGCGCCGGGCGTCTGGAGCACGACCTGCGCCACTCCCCGTACCGGCTGGGCGAGATCACGCACGGCACGGACGTCACGCTGACCGTCGCCGTCCCGGAGGCCGAGACCGGTGAGTTCGCCGACTGGCTCGCCGCCCACACCGGCGGCGACGTCGAGGCGCTCGACGCCGGCCCGCGCGACCTCTACCTACCCTGAGCGCGTGCACATCCGCGCCGCCACCGACGACGACCTCCCCGCCGTCCTCGCCGTGCTCCGCCCGATCTTCGCCGAGGGCCGCACCTACACCGTCCCGCCCGACGCCGACGACGCCTGGGTCACCCGCATGTGGATGCTCCCGCCGCCCGCGCGGGTCGTCGTGGCAATGCGGGACGGACGGGTCGTCGGCACCGCGAAGACCGGGCCCAACCAGCCCGGGCCGGGCTCGCACGTCGCGACCGCGAGCTTCGCCGTCGACGCGGGCGAGGCCGGGCGCGGCACCGGCCGCGCGCTCGGCGAGCACGTGCTGGCCCTCGCCCGCGCGGACGGGTACACCGCGATGCAGTTCAACGCCGTCGTGGCGACCAACACCCGCGCGGTCGCGCTGTGGCACTCGCTGGGCTTCGCCACGGTCGGCACGGTGCCCGACGCCTTCACCCTGCCCGACGGCGCGACCACCGGCCTGCACGTGATGCACCGCTACCTGTGAGCCGCACGGCCTGAACCGTTGCAGCTCTGTACCAGCGGAGTTAGTCGTGCCTACACTGCGTCTTCGTCGGACCTCATCACCTCGCGGGGGCGCACATGACGAGCACGGGCACGGCCGCGGCGGCGGCACCGGTCAGCGTGGAGCAGCTGCGCCGGCGCGGCTGGCGCGGCAGGCTCGCCGTCCTCGGGCCCGCGTTCGTCGCCGCCGTCGCCTACGTCGACCCGGGCAACTTCGCGACGAACTTCTCCGCCGGTGCCGGCTACGGCTACCTGCTGGTCTGGGTGATCGTCGTCGCCAACCTGATGGCGATGCTCATCCAGTCGCTCTCGGCCAAGCTCGGGCTCGCGACCGGCAAGAACCTGCCCGAGCTGTGCCGCGAGCACCTCACTCCGTGGCGGAACCGGTTCATGTGGGCCCAGGCCGAGCTCGTCGCGATCGCGACCGACCTGGCCGAGGTGATCGGCGGCGCGGTCGCCCTGCACCTGCTGTTCGGGATCCCGCTGTTCACCGGCGGGGTGATCACCGGCGTGATCGCCTTCGTGCTGCTGGGCCTGCAGTCGCGCGGGCACCGGCCGTTCGAGCGGGCGATCGTGTTCCTGCTCGCGATCATCATGGTCGGGCTGGTGTCCACCGTGGTGCGCACCGACGTCGACGGTCCCGCGCTGGCCGCGGGCCTGGTCCCCGGCTTCGACGGCGTCGGCTCGCTGGTGCTCGCCACCGGCATCCTCGGCGCCACCGTGATGCCGCACGTGATCTACCTGCACTCCGCCCTGACCCAGGGCCGCCTGGTCGCCCGCGGGCCCGAGGACACCCGGTTCCTGCTGCGGGTCGGGCGCACCGACATCGCGCTCGGGATGGGCGTGGCCGGGCTGGTCAACCTGTCGATGCTGGTCGTGGCGGCCGCCCTGTTCGCCGGGACCGACGTGCCCGGCACCGACACCCTGGAGGGGATCTTCGCCGGGCTGGGCACCGAGCTCGACGCCGTCGCCGCGTACGGGTTCGCGATCGCGCTGCTCGCCTCGGGGTTCGCGTCCTCGGGCGTGGGGACCTACGCCGGGCAGGTCATCATGGCCGGGTTCCTGCGCCGCCGGATCCCGCTGCTGCTGCGCAGGCTGCTGACCCTCGCGCCCGCCCTGCTCGTGCTGGGCATGGGGATCGACCCGACGCAGGCGCTGGTGCTCTCCCAGGTCGTGCTGTCGTTCGGCATCCCGTTCGCCCTGGTCCCGCTGGTGTGGCTGACCGCCCGCCGCGAGGTGATGGGCGACCTGGTCAACCACCGCGTCACCACGGCCGCGGCGGTCGTCGTCGCCGCGGTCGTGGTGGGACTGAACGCCTTCCTGATCTGGGAGGCCTTCGTCGCCTGAGTCAGCGGCCGCGCCACACCGGGTCGCGCTTCTCGGCGAACGCGGTCGCGCCCTCGCGGGCGTCCTCCGAGGTCAGGACCGGGCCGATGATCGCGTCGTGGCGCTCCCAGCGGTCGGCGCCCCAGTCCGGGCTCTCCCGCACGATCCGCTTCGACGCGGCGACGCCGAGCGGCCCGTTCACCGCGATCCGCGCGGCCAGCGCCAGCGCGGCCTCCAGCGCGGTGCCGTCGTCGACGACGGAGTTGACCAGACCGGCGGCCTCGGCCCGCGCGGCGTCGATCGGGTCGCCGGTCAGCAGCATCTCCAGCGCCAGCGCCCGGGGCACCCGGTTCGCCAGCTCCAGCGCACCGCCCGCGGCGGCGACCAGCGACCGCTTGACCTCCGGCACTCCGAAGCGGGCACCGCGACCGGCGACGACGAGGTCGCAGGCCAGCATGATCTCGAACCCGCCGGCCAGCGCCCAGCCCTCGACGGCGGCGATCATCGGCGTGACCGGCGGGGCCTGGGTGATCCCGCAGAGCCCGCGCCCGGGCACCGACGGACGCTCGCCGCGCAGGAACGCCTTGAGGTCCATCCCGGCCGAGAACACCCCGCCCGCCCCGGTCAGCACGCCGACCCGCAGGTCCGGGTCGGCGTCGAGCTCGTCGACGGCCGCGGCGATCGAGCGCGCGACGTTCTCGTTCAGCGCGTTCTTGGCACGGGGCCGGTTGATCGTGATCAGCAGGACGCCGTCCCGCCGCTCGACGAGCACCTCCTCCTCGGAAGCGGCCGGTCCGGAAGGAGTCAGTTCTGACTGCTCTGTCATGGGGCCACCCTAGATCGCGGGGGCCACCACCGGAACCGAGTGCTCCCAGTCCGCGAGCAGCGTCCGCAGCGCGGTCACCAGGGCCAGCGGCTGGTCGATCATCACGTGGTGCCCGGCCCCGGGGATCTCGACGACCGGCGCCGCCCGGCCCATCCGGTCGACGACCATCTCCCCCATGTCCGCCGGGACCAGACCGTGCTCGGCCCGGAACAGCGCGATCCGGCAGCCGGGCCGCCCGAGGTCGCCGGGGGTCAGCGAGATGCCGGCGAAGATGGCCGGGTCGAACTTCCAGCTCCAGCCGCCGTCGACGGCGCGGATGCTGTGCTCGGCGATGTGGTGGTGCACGTAGGGCAGGTCGCCGGGCTGCTCGGGGATGGTGCGGAACCGCGCGATCAGCGCGTCGCGGTCGGGGTGCACCTTCGCCGGGCCGAACGCCCGCTGCTCACGGGCGGCCCGCTCCTCCGGCGACCGGTCCCGGACCGGGGAGTCGACGGCGACGGCGCCGGCCAGCTCGTCGCCGTAGCGCAGGGCAGCGGTGAGCGTCACGAACCCGCCCATGCTGTGCCCGATGAGCGTCGGCCGGCGGCCGAGGCCCGAGGCGTCGATCACGGCGCGCAGCTCGACGGCCCAGCGGTCCAGGTCGTAGGACGGTGCCCGCCCGGAGTCGCCGTGCCCGGACAGGTCGACCGCCACGACCCGGCGCGTGCCCTCGGCCAGCAGCGGGGCGATGTGGTCCCACCAGTGCAGGTGCGCCGCGCCGCCGTGCACCAGCAGCACACCGGGCCCGCCCGGGGTGCCCCAGCTGCGGAACCGGACCTCGACGCCGTCGCTCTCGGTGCGGCCGGGCTTCCCCGGCTCGGCGAGTGCGTCGGTGAACCAGGTGGGCGGAGCGGTGGACACGCGGGGACCTCTGTTCGTGGGACGGGGACGACCGTTCGAACCTACGCCCCTCGTCAGTTCTGACCACGCCGGGTAACGGGGTGCGGGCGCCGGGCGACCTGCGTCACCGAGGGGCCGACGAGGAGGCGCGATGACCGGTACGGCGACGGGGACGGTGGTGCGGGCCGTGCCACGCGACCCCGGGGCGTGGGACCGCACCGACCGGCGTCTGGGGTGCGCACTGGTGTCGCTCGCGCGCGACGCGGACGCCCCGGCGGGGACCGCGGACGCGGTGCGCGGCTGGCGCCGGATGGCCGGTCCGCTGCGCGCCGCCCAGCACCGCCCCGGGTACGGCCCCGGGCCGTGCCCGGACCTGTGCCTGGTCCCGGTCGGACCGGCCGACGTCGCCGCGCTCGGTCTGCTCGCCGCCGCCCTCGGTGCCCGGACGCTCCCCGGCGCCGACGACGGGCCGCTGCGCCGGGCGGCCGCAGCGGCCGGCACCACGGCCCCGGCGCTGGTGCTGGAGCTCGCCCGGGTGCACGGCGTCCTGGACCTCGACCTGGGCGCCGACGGCGAGCTGCTCTACGCGCTGGCCGGGGTCCGCACCGCGGGGACCACGGCCGCGGCCGCGCACGACGCGGTGGCCGCCCGGGTCGGCGCGATGTGGGCGGCCGGTCGGGCGCCGCACCCCACACCCACCGTCGACGACCGGGGCTGACCCGCCGGCACGGTGATCGTGCCAGGGGTGGCGCCTTGTTGACACGTTTTCTACGATGACGGTGTGTCTCACAACGAGGTGGAGTCCGCGAGCCGCACCCGGACGGTGACCACGCAGGACGGCCTGGAGCTGGTCGTGGAGGAACGGGGCGACCCGTCGCACCCGACGGTCGTCGCGGTGCACGGCTACCCCGACGACCGGCACGTGTGGGACCGCGTCGCCGCGGACCTCGCCGCCGACCACCACGTCGTCACCTACGACGTGCGCGGCCACGGGGGCTCGGCCGCCCCCGGCGCCCCGGCCGGCTACGACCTGGAGCTCCTCGCCGCCGACCTGCGCACGGTGGCCGACGCCGTCTCCCCCGACGCCCCGGTGCACCTGCTCGCCCACGACTGGGGCTCGATCCAGACCTGGCACGCCGTCACGCGCGAGGACGGCACCCCCTCGGCGATGGACGGCCGGGTCGCGTCGTTCACCTCGATCTCCGGCCCGTGCCTGGACCACGTGGCGCTGTTCCTGCGCCGCCGCGGGCTCCGCGACCTGCGGCCGGTGCTCACCCAGGCGCTGCACTCCTGGTACACCCTGGCGTTCCGGGTGCGGGTGCTGCCCGAGCTGATGATCCGCAGCGGGCTGCTCGGCGCGATGGTGGCGCGGACCGAGCGGATCCCGCGACCCTCGGTGCGCGACGCGGTCAACGGCCTGGAGCTCTACCGGCGGAACCTGCCGCGGCGGCTCGGCCGCCCGCAGCCGCGCCACACCGACGTCCCGGTGCAGATCCTGGCTCCGCTCGGCGACGCCTACGTCACCCCCGCGATGGCGACGAGCGCCGCCGGGTTCGCCCCCGACCTGCGGGTCCGCTACCTGCCCGGCGGGCACTGGATCGTCCGCAAGCGCGCGGGCGTGATCGCCCGGTGTGTCCGCGAGCTCGTCGCCGAGCGCAGCAGCGGGACCGCCGCGCCCGCGCTGGCCCGGGCGGGGGCCCGGGGCGCCGCCCTGGTCCGCACCGGGGGACGGCCGGGCCGGGCGTCGCGCTGGGAGGGCGGGCTCGCCGTCGTCACCGGGGCGGGCAGCGGGATCGGCCGCGAGATCGCCCGCCAGGTCGCCGACCTGGGGGGCCGGGTCGTCGTCGCCGACGTCTCCGAGGCCGGCGCCGCGGAGACCGTCGACCTGGTGACCCGGCGGCACGGGCCCGGCCGCGCGGTGGCCGCGGTCGTCGACGTCGCCGACGAGGCCGCCGTCGCCGCCCTCGCCGAGCGGGTCGCGGCCGAGCACGGGGTGCCCGACCTCGTCGTCAACAACGCCGGGATCGCCGTCGCCGGGTCGTTCGCCGACACCACGGCGCAGGAGTGGCAGCGGATCGTCGACGTGAACCTGTGGGGCGTCGTGCACGGCTGCCGGCACTTCGGCGCGCTGCTCGCCGCGCACGGCGAGGGCGGCACGATCGTCAACACCGCCTCGGCGGCGGCGTACCTGCCGTCGCGCTCGCTGCCGGCCTACGCCACGACCAAGGCGGCGGTGCTGATGCTGTCGCAGTGCCTGCGCGCCGAGCTGGCGGGCGCCGGGGTCGGGGTCACCGCGCTGTGCCCCGGGTTCGTCGACACCCCGATCACCGGGGCGACCCGCTTCGCCGGCACCGACGACGCCACCCAGGCCGCCCGCCGTCGCGACGCCGCGGCCGCCTACACCCGGCGCGGGTACACCCCGCAGCGCGTCGCCGCCCGCCTGGTCCGCGCCGTCGAGCGGGACCTGCCGATCGCCCCGGTCACCGCCGAGGCACACGTCGGGCTGCTCGCGTCCCGGCTGTCCCCCGGCCTCGTCCGCGCGCTCGCCCGCGTCGACGGCACCCGCTGAGAAACCCGTCCGAGAGGAGAACCGCCGTGAACAGCCCCGCCGCCGGTGACCCGGCCGCCGACCGCATCGCCCTGCAGGCCCGCGACGTCCACTTCGACTTCGCCGAGCTGCGGACCGACTGGATCCCCGGCGAGCCGTTCGCCTCGCACCTGATCGACGTGCTGCACCTGCTGCTGCCCGAGGGCGAGCGCTGGTTCGTGGAGGTCTTCTCCCGCGCGCTGCCGATGGTCCGTGACGAGGCGCTGGCCGAGGACGTGCGCGGGTTCATCGGCCAGGAGGCCGTGCACGCGACCTCGCACCAGGGGGCGCTGGACCACCTCGTCGAGGCGGGCGTCGACGTGACCCGCTTCGTCGAGCAGGTCGAGTGGATCTTCAAGGAGCTGCTCGGCGACCGCGGCCTGACCGGCGACGCGGCCCGGGAGTGGCTGGTGGAGCGGGTCGGGCTGATCGCGGCGATCGAGCACTTCACCGCCGTCCTCGGCTCCTGGATCCTCGACTCCGCCGCGCTGGACGCGGCCGGGGCCGACCCGCACATGCTGGACATGCTGCGCTGGCACGGCGCCGAGGAGGTCGAGCACCGCAACGTCGCGCACGACCTCTACACCCACCTCGACGGCCGCTGGCTGCGCCGGATCCGGGCGATGGCGGTCGCCGGCCCGGCGCTGGCGAAGCTGTGGGTCGACGGCACCCGGCACCTGTGCGCCCGCGACCCGCACCTGCGCGGGACACCGCAGCGCCGGGCCCGGCTGCGCGACTACCTGCGGGACTCCCGGCGCGGGCTCGTGCCCGGGCCGTGGCTGTTCACCCGCGCCGTCCTGACCTACCTGAGCCCGCGGTTCCACCCGGCCGCGCACGGCGACACCGACGCCGCGGTGGCCTACCTCGCGGTCTCCCCCGCCGCCCGCGCCGCCGAGGCGGGCCACACCGGCCCGGCCGAGGGGTCCGCGGCATGAGTCCCGCGCTGCTGCCCGGCACGGGCTCGACCGCGCCGCCGCCGCACCCGAACCGCGGGGCCACCGCGCTGTCGGTGCTCACCGCGGTGACCCAGACCCTCGCCACGGCCGGTGCCCGGCGCCGCCGCCCGGTCACCCCGGTGGACCGCACGCTGCTCGTCGAGGTGCACGCCGTGCGCCGTCCCTGCCCCGACGTCGCCGAGCTCGACCTCGTCCCGGCGGGCACCGAGCCGCTGCCGGGCTGGCGGCCCGGCGCGCACGTCGACGTCGAGCTGCCCTCGGGGGTCATGCGCCAGTACTCGCTGTGCGGCGACCCGGACGACCGGTCGGTGTACCGGATCGCGGTACGGAGGGTGCCCGGGGGCACCGGCTCGCACGAGATGCACGCCCTGCGCCCCGGGGTGCGGCTGCGGCTGCACGGCCCGCGCAACGCCTTCCCGCTGGCCACGGCGCCGTCGTACCTGTTCGTCGCCGGCGGCATCGGGATCACGCCGATCGCGCCGATGGTCCGGGCCGCGCACGCCGCCGGGGTGCCGTGGCGGCTGGTGCACACCGGCCGGGACCAGGCGTCGATGCCGCTGTCGGACGCACTCGCCGCGCTGGCCCCGGACCGGGTCCTGCGCCGCCCCGACGACGTCGAGGGTGTCCCGTCGGCGGCCGAGCTGCTGTCCGGGACCGGGGCCGACGCCGCCGTCTACTGCTGCGGCCCGCCGCCGATGATCGAGTCGCTGCGCCGGGCGCTGCCCGCCGGGCAGCGGTTCCACTCCGAGCGGTTCTCCCCGCCCCCGATCCGCGACGGCCGCCCGTTCACCGTCCGGATCGCCGGTGGCCCGGACGTCGCGGTCCCCGCCGACCGCACCGCGCTGGACGCGGTCCGCGAGCTGCGCCCGGACGTGCCGTACTCCTGCCGGCAGGGGTTCTGCGGGACCTGCCACGTCCGGCTCGTGGAGGGCACCACCGTGGGCGACCCGGCCGGGCCGGGCCTGACCGCGCTGTGTGTCGGGCGGGCCACGGACGGGACGATCGTCGTCGATCTCGGGCGCTGAGGCGTGGGATCCGTACCCTCGTCGGTGATGACCTCACCCGCACGTCCACCCCGGCGTATGACGCCCGAGGCCCGCCGCGCACAGCTCGTGTCCGCCGCGCTCGACCTCTACGGCGCCCGCTCGCCGGAGGAGGTGGCCGTCGAGGACGTCACCCGGGCCGCGGACGTGTCCCGGGCGCTGTTCTACCGGTACTTCTCCGGGATGGAGGAGCTGCACGTCGCGGCGCTGGGCAGCGTCGCCGAGGAGCTCATCGACCGGGTCGCGCTGCCCACCGACGGCCCGCTGGACTCCCAGCTGGCCGACGCGCTGGACGTGTTCCTCGACGTCGTCGGCCGGCACTCGCGGGCCTACGTCGCGCTGCTGCGCAGCGGCTCGGTCGTCTCCACCGGGGAGACCGACGCCATGGTCGACGGCGTGCGCGACCACATCGTGGACCTGCTGTGCGTGCGCGGCGGCGTGCCCGACCCGACCCCGCTGCAGCTGATGACCCTGCGCGGCTGGGTCGCGCTGGTCGAGGGCTCGGTGCTGGTGTGGCTGGAGGCGGGCCGGGTGCCCGCCCACGCCGAGCTGCGGGACTGGCTGGTGGAGCAGCTGTTCGCGATGCTCGGGGTCACCGTCGCCCGCGACCCGGACGCTCAGTTCTCCACGACGCCGAGCGCGTTGGGCACCAGCCGGTAGGCGTCCTCGGACGGGCTGTTCACGACCTGGTCGCGGAACACCATCGTCGAGGAGCCGCCGCCGTCGAGGTTGACGCCGTCGACGGCGCCCGCCCGGCGCAGCTGCTCGGCGGTCTCGGCCAGGGTGATCCCGACCGAGGTCGACTCGCGGCCGTCGGCGGTGAGCAGGATCAGCCGTCCCTGCGCGGTGTAGCCCGCGGCGCTGCGCGGGTCGCGCGAGCGGGTGTCCAGCCCGGCGACGGGTGCGCCGTCGCGCAGGATCGGTGACGCCCCGACCGCGGTCCGCGGCGCGGTCCCCGACGCGGCGGTGAGGGCCTGCCGCACGGTGACCCGGTCGCCGACGGCGAGCCCGCGCAGCGCGGCGGCGCCCTGGTCGCGGCCGGCGAGGACCTGTTCCCCGGCCGGGATCGCGCCCCCGCCGGGCGGGCCGACGGCGGTGACCGCGCCGTCGCGGACCACGACCTCGACCCGGTCCGGTGCGCACGGCGCGTCCCGGTCGGTGTCGCTGCCGCACAGCGTGGCGGCCCGGTCGCCCGCCCAGTCGGAGGTGAACAGCCCGATCCCGCCGACGGGCACGGCGTAGGCGTTGAGGGTGTCGATCCGCAGGCGGCCCTTCGGCCCGGTCGCGGACGCGTCGAGGGTGAGCCGGTCCAGGCGGGGGGTGCCGTCGTCGTCGATCGCGAGGACGTCGCCCTGCTGGGCGCCGGGGACGCCCGGGGCGAGCCGCCGCCCGGGCGGCACGGCGGAGGTGAGTGCCCGGCCGTCGCGGACCGAGGGGCCGGCCGGGGCGTTGCTGCGGGCCAGGTCGAAGAAGTCGCCGTTGATCGCGGCGACGGCGCCGCCGCGCCGGGCGTGCGCGGGCACCGAGGACCGCTCCCCGACCGTCGCGCCGGTGAGCAGGGTGGCGCGCAGCTCGGCCCGGTTCACGTCGGCGACGACGATGTCGACGGTCACCGGCCCGGCCGGGGTGTCGACGCGCTCCTCGCGGTGGGTGATCGCGGGGGCCTGCGGGGCCGGGGCGACGGGCGCCGCGGCCGGGCCCGGGGCGGCACCGGGTCCGGTGGACGCGGGTGCGGCGGCGGGACCGGCGGACGCTGCCGCCGGCGCGGTGGCCGCGACGGGGTGCGCCTCCCGGGCGGGGGCCGCGGACGCCTGCTGGGTGACCGGTACCAGTACCCCGATCACGACCGCCGCCGCCACCGCCGCGCCCCGGCTGCCCGTCCACCCCACCATGCCCGCACTCCCCCGATCGCCACCCCGGCCGGGACCGAGGTGAACACGGCGGTACGGCGACGGCGCGGGGCGTCACGCGTCGGTGGTGCAGGGCCACCCGGTCGGGGTCGGGACGTCCCCCTGTGGGGTGGCCCGGCTCCGCGGAGCGCGACCGTCGGCACCATGATCGCCGGGAGTGGAGCGGCCGGGTGAGGGAGCTGCTCCCCGCGCTCCACTCCCGGTGATCATGGCGTGGGTCAGAGCGTGCGGTGCGCCGCCCCGGGGTGGTCCTTCGCGAGCCGGGCGCCGTCGCCGGTGCCGTAGCGCTCGCGCAGGGTGGGGCCGCCCGCGTCGGCAGCGGCGGGCATCCGGCCGCGGCGGCGCAGCTCGGGCACGACGTGGGTGACGACGTCGGCCATCGTCCCCGGGGTGACGGCGTAGGCCAGGTTGAAGCCGTCGAGGTCGGCCTCGTCGGCCCAGCGCTCCAGCTCGTCGGCGACACCCGCCCCGGACCCGACGACGAGCGGCCCGCGCCCGCCGACGGTGATGAACTCCGCGAGCTCCCCCACCGTCCAGTCGCGGTCCGGCCCGGTGAACGACGCCAGCGCCGAGCGGGTCGCGTCGGTCTGGACGTACTCGAGCTTCTGCTCCGGCGACGCCCCGGCCAGGTCGACGCCGGACCAGCCGCCGAACAGCGCCAGCGCCGCGGACGGGTCGGTCAGCTCCAGGTACTCGGCCAGCGTCGCGCGGGCGGCCTCGTCGGTCTCCCCGGCGATCGCGGTGAGCATCGCGAAGACCTTCACCGAGTGCGGGTCCCGCCCGGCGCGGGCCGCCTCGGCGCGCACCGCGTCGACCGAGCGGCGGACCACCGCGGGCGACGGCCCGGACACGAACACGGCCTCGGCGTGGGTGCCGGCGAACCGGGCACCGCGCGGCGACGCGCCCGCCTGGAAGATCACCGGGGTGCGCTGCGGGGACGGCTCGGACAGGAACGGGCCGGGCACGTCGAACCAGCGGCCGTGGTGGGCGATGTCGTGCACCCGGTCCGGCTCGGTGAACACGCCGCGGGCACGGTCGCGGACCACGGCGTCGTCGTCCCAGGAGCCCTCCCACAGCTTGTAGCAGACCTCCAGGAACTCCTCGGCGAGCTCGTAGCGCTCGTCGTGCGGGATCTGCCCGGACCGGCCGAGGTTGCGCGCCGCGGAGTCCAGGTAGGACGTGACGACGTTCCACGCGACCCGGCCGCGGGTGAGGTGGTCGAGGGTGGTGAGCCGCCGCGCCAGCGCGTAGGGGTGCTCGTAGGCGACCGAGACGGTCACCCCGAACCCGAGCCGCGAGGTCACCCCCGCCATCGCGGGGACGAGCAGCAGCGGGTCGGCGAGCGGGACCTGCGCGGCGGCGCGGACGGCGGCGTCGCGGGAGCCGCCGTAGACGTCGTAGACGCCGAGGACGTCGGCGAGGAACAGCGCGTCGAAGCCGCCGTCCTCCAGCATCCGGGCCAGCGAGGTCCAGTGGTCGAGGTCGGTGTAGCGGTGCCCCTCGTCGGACGGGTGGCGCCACAGCCCGGCGGACTGGTGGCCCACACAGGCCATGTCGAAGGCGTTGAGCAGGATGCGGCCGGTCATGCCGACACCTTCTCCCGGGCGGTGCGCAGCCCGCCGCGGTGGGTCTCGCGGAGCAGGACGGTGGAGACGATGCAGATCGCGAACAGCACCCCGAAGTACCCCCAGATCAGCCACGGGGTCCCGCCGCCCGCGTAGAGCAGCGCGGTGGCGACCAGCGGCGTGGTGCCGCCGATGACCGACCCGATCTGGTAGCCCAGCGACGCCCCGCTGTAGCGCAGCCGGGTGTCGAACAGCTCGCCGTACCAGGCCGCCTGCGGGCCGTACATCGCGTCGTGGAAGAGGTTGACCAGCACGACCATGCCGACCACGACCAGCACGGTGGACCCGGTGTCGAGCAGCAGGAAGAAGGCCCCGAGGAACAGCGGCGCCCCGATCGCGCCGACCAGGTAGACCGGCTTGCGGCCGACCCGGTCGGACAGGACCGCCCACAGCGGCGTCGAGAACAGCCCGATCGCCGAGGCGATGATCACCGCGGTCAGCCCGGCGCCCTCGGCGGCGCCGGAGTCGCCCTGGGCCAGATAGGTCAGCGCGAACGTCGTCGCCAGGATGTAGACGGAGTTCTGGGCGATCCGGCTGCCGACGGTCAGCAGCACGGTGCGCCAGTCGGTGCGCAGCACCTCCAGCACCGGGCGGCGGGACAGCGTCCCGGCGTCGCGGGCGGCGGTGAACACCGCGGGGTCGGCGAGGGTGAGCCGGATGGCCAGCCCCACCACGACGAGCACGGCGCTGAGCAGGAACGGGATCCGCCAGGCCCCGGCGAGGAACGCCTCCTTGCCCGCGATCGCGAGCACCGCGGTGTAGACGCCCGACGCGAGCAGCATCCCGGCCGAGGAGCCGATCTGCGGGAAGCTGCCGAACAGGCCGCGCCGGCGCTCGGTCTCGGCGTGCTCGACGGCCATCAGCACCGCACCGGCCCACTCCGCGCCCACGGCGAGACCCTGGGCCAGCCGCAGCACCACGAGCAGCACCGGGGCCAGCAGCCCGACGGTCGGATAGGTCGGCAGCAGCCCGATGAGCGTCGTCGCGACGCCCATCAGCACCAGCGACCCGACCAGGACGGCACGGCGGCCGATCCGGTCGCCCAGGTGCCCGGCGACGACGGCGCCGATCGGCCGCGCCCCGAACCCGGCGGCGTAGGTCGCGAACGACGCCAGCACGCCGGTCGCCGGGTCGGCGTCGGTGAAGAACAGCGGGGCGAACACCAGCGCCGCGGCGGTGGCGTAGAGGTAGAAGTCGTACCACTCGATGGTGGTCCCGACGAGGCTCGCGACGGCGGCGCGGCGCGGGGTGGCGCCGGACGGCGGGGCGGGATCGGACACGGCGGAGCTGGACACGGGACCTGCCGGTGGGTGAGGCGGAGCGGGGAGTCGGTGCGCGGGGCCGGGGTCAGCGACAGGCGTGCGACGACAGGCGGCCGTGGTCCAGCCACCGCCGGCGGGTCAGCTCCGAGTGCTCCACACCGTCCACCCGAACAGACGACCCCCGCCCGGCGCAACGGAGCGGGACCGGAGTCACCTCCGCCCGGCCACCCGGACGTGCAGCCGGACCCACGCCCCGGCGTCGAGGTCGCGCGGCAGCGCCCGCGGCCCGAGCCCGCACTCGCGCGCCCAGTCCCGGGCGAGGGCGCGGCCGAACCGCCGCCCGACGACGTCGACGACCCCGCGGCCGCGGCCGGTGAACACCGCGTCGACCAGCCGGTGGTGATCCCGGGGCCGGGCGTCGAGCAGCGGCACGTCGCGGCGGGCGATCTCCAGCACCCCGCCGTCGACGGCCGGGACCGGCCGGAACGCCCGGGCCGGGACGCGGTCGTGCAGGGTGAAGGTGAACCACGGCCACCAGCGGGCGGTGAGCGCGCTGGTGCCGCCGACCGCCGCCCGCTTGCGCGCCACCTCCCACTGCACCAGCAGCAGCGCGTGGGCCCAGCGCGGGGCACCCAGCAGGCGTCGCAGCAGCGGGGTGGTCACCGCGTACGGGACGTTCGACACCACGTCGACGGGCCGGTCCAGGCGGGCGTCGAGTAGGTCTCCGTGGACGACGGTGACGGCGTCACCGAACCGCCGCCGCAACCGGGCCACCCGGTAGGGGTCGAGTTCGACCGCGGTCAGCGGCCTGCCGGGCAGCCGCAGCAGCGCGGCGGTCAGCGCGCCGTCGCCGGGGCCCAGCTCCAGCAGCGGCCGGGCCGGGTACCCGGCGACGACCGCGGCCAGCGCGGCCGGGACGGAGGCGTCGACGAGGAAGTTCTGGCCGTGCTCGTGACGGCCGAGCGGACGGGGTAGGGGGGATCGCACAGGAGGCTCCCGGGGTGGGAGCCGGGGGCGCGGCGGGGCGCCGCCCGGCAGGGGTACGAGGACCGGCTGCTCGGACGGCGGCGCCAGGATCGGCAGGGATCAGGTGTGGCGCCGCCGTCGGGCGACGCGCAGGCGTATCGAGGCCACGGGGCGACGGTAGGGGCGCCGGGGTCGCCGGCGCACCCGGATTTCAGTCCGTCAGGTCGGCGGGCGGCGCGGGCCAGTGCGGCAGGACGTGGCCGGGGTAGTCGTCGGTGACGGTGTCGGGGAAGGCGGGCGGGCGCTTCTCCAGGAACGAGGTGACACCCTCGGCGACGTCGCGGCCCTGCCCGAGGTGCGCGATCGCGGCCGAGTCGGCGCGATGGGCGTCCCACGGGGTGGGTGAGCCGAGCATCCCCCACAGCAGCTGGCGGGTCAGCGCGACCGACACCGCGGAGGTGTTGTCGGCGATCTCGCGGGCGATCGCGCGGGCGGCGCCGAGCAGCTCGTCGTCGGGCAGGACACGGGAGACCAGGCGTCCGTCGAGGGCCTCGGCGGCGTCGAACACCCGGCCGGTCGCGGCCCACTCCATGGCCCGGGAGACGCCGACGATGCGCGGCAGGAACCAGCTCGACGCGGCCTCGGGGACGAGCCCGCGGCGGGCGAACACGAACCCGAACCGGGCCGAGGCCCCGGCCAGCCGGATGTCGGCGGGCAGCGTCATCGTCGCCCCGATGCCGACCGCGGGCCCGTTGACGGCGGCGATCACCGGGGTGCGCAGGGCCGCCATCCGCATGGTCACGGTGCCGCCGCCGTCGCGGACGACGCCGCCGATGGTGCCGACGCCCGCCCGGTCGGCGGCGCGCTGCGGGTCGGTGGGGTCGAACGACGCCCCGCCGCGGCCCAGGTCGGCGCCGGCGCAGAAGCCGCGGCCGCGGCCGGTGAGCACGATCGCGCGGACGGTGTCGTCGGCGTCGGCGCGGTCGTAGGCGGCGATCAGCTCGCGGGCCATCGTCGGGGTGAACGCGTTGAGGCGGTCCGGGCGGTCGAGGGTGATCGTGGCGACCCGGTCGTCGACGTCGTAGGAGATCTCGGTGAAGGCGGGAGCGTCGGTGCTCATGATCGGCGAGTCTGCCCCGCCCCGCGCCCGGGCGACAGTGCCCGCGGCGTCCGCAGCCCGTCCGCAAGTGGGCTGCAAGCGGCCGGACGCACGGTGGTCGGGTCGCGCCGGACCGACCGGACGCGCCCCTTCCGGAAGGACCCACCGTGACCGTGCAGGACTCCCCCACAGCCCCCACCGCCCCGGCCGTCCCCGCCGTCGACCCCGCCCGGCGACGCCTGGTGGTGGGCGGCGGCGTGATGCTGCTCGCCTCCGCCGTGCTCTCGCTCGCCGGTGGCGTCGCCCACCCCGTCGTCGACGGGAACGCCCACTCCGTCGCGTCCCTGCTCGCCCCCGGCTCGCCGTGGGCGCAGCTGTCGATCTACGCCGGCGCGCTCGCGCTGATGATGGGCCTGCCCGCGGCCTGGGGCTGGTTCGCCCCGCGGGCCGGTGTGCTCGGCACGCTCGGGTTCGGCCTGTACTTCCTGGGCAACGCGCTGAGCGCGCAGGGCCACCTCGTCGTCGAGGGGCTGGTGGCGCCCGCGATCGCGCAGGCCGCCCCGGAGCTGGTCCCCGACGACGGCAGCATCCTCGCCGCCCCCGGTTTCGCGCTGCTGCAGATGGTCGGCGGGCTGGTCTTCCTGGCCGGGCTGGCGCTGATGGGTGTGGCACTGATGCGCACCGCCGGGGTGCCGCGCTGGATCGGCGCGGCCGCGCTGGCCGGGTCGCTGCTGCTGTTCGTGCCGCTGCCGGAGGCCCCGGTGCTCAGCGGGCTGCACGTGGAGCTGCTGCGCGGGATCGCCGTCGCCGGGCTCGGGGTCGTCATGATCCGCGAGGTGCGGGCCGCCCGGTGAGGCCCGCCGCGTCATCCGGCAGTCGCGAACCGCCGGGTGCGCACCGTCACGCCGCCGTCCGGGCGGCCGCCCGCGATGGCGGCCGCCCGGATGCAGGCGTGCGTCCACATGTTGAACTGCACCTCCTTGGCCACCCGCAGGGTGTTGTAGAGCACGTGCGACAGCCGGTCCCCGGGCCGCGCCCAGGACTCGATGTCGAAGCGCAGCATCTCCGGGTGGTCCGGGTCGCGACGGGTGCGGAAGTCGATCCGGCCGGCCTCCAGGTGCCCGTGCAGGGTGACGAAGGAGAACCCGGTCGGCCCGGCGGCGGCCACCCGCACCGGGCCGTCCCACGGGCCGGGCATGCGGATCAGGAACTCGTCGCCGACGGCCATCCCGCCGGGCTCACCACGGGTGCGGCGGAACACCGCGAACTCCGGTGACCAGCGGTCGGGGTCCGCGGCGAGGCGCGTCATGAGCTCCTCGGGGCTCAGCCGGGACCCGCGGATGCGCACGCTGTAGCGCCGGTGCAGCAGGGTCCCGACCCCGTCCGACGGGCGCTGGACGTCGTCGCCCTCGGCGCCCTGCGGCGAGGCGGGTGGCAGGTCCCCCAGGTCCCCGACGACGTCGCTGCGGTGGATCGGTGTGGTGCGCCAGAAGTAGCGCCACGACACCAGCGCCAGGCCCACCGGCCAGCGCAGCACCGCCGACACCCGCCGGGACCGCCGGTCCCCCGTCACCGGGGTGGACCGATCTCTCGTCGTGGCCGTCCTGGGAGTCCGCACGGCGTGGACGTACCCCCTCTGCGGGATTACATCCGCCGGGAGCGGGGAAGGAACCGCCATGACGGTCGGACGTGTCCTGCACCGGGTCGGGTTGCGCGGTGCCCAGCTCCAGTGGTTCTCCCTCGGCTCGGTGGGCTTCTCCATCGCGCTGTGGCTGCGCGCGAAGACCGTGGACCAGGACGAGCGCGGCAACGCCGAACGCCGCGCCGTCTTCGTCGGCCTGTGGCCGTCGATGTTCTGGCTGATCGGCGACTCGATGCGGCGCGAGGAGAAGGGCCGTCGGTCCTGAAGCGCCCCGCCCCCGGAGACCGTCGCGCCGACCTGGACGGGCTCGCCGCACGCGGCGTGAACTTCGACGACGCCGAGACCCCCACCGACACCCGTGACCCGCGCTGGCACGTCGACCACGGCCGGGCCCTGGTCGGCACCGAGCCGCCCGGCGACCCGGTCCCCGACGGCCCGTGGGAACGTGCCTGCGCGGTGCTGCGCGACTACCAGTT
The DNA here is from genome assembly GCF_020496245.1 of Pseudonocardia sp. ICBG601. Classification (NCBI taxonomy): domain Bacteria; kingdom Bacillati; phylum Actinomycetota; class Actinomycetes; order Pseudonocardiales; family Pseudonocardiaceae; genus Pseudonocardia; species Pseudonocardia sp. ICBG601. The sequence continues at coordinate 466,140 of NZ_JAHLJA010000152.1, forward strand.
CACCGCCCCGAACCGGCTGCGCGGCGTGTTCCGCCCGTCCGACCCGCTGCTGGGGCGGGACATGCTGCTGGAGGGCCGGTTCGGGCCGATGCGCTTCCACCTCGGCGTCCGCGTGACCGGTCTCGTCGACGAGACCGTCGACGGCCGGCGCGTCTGGGGCTGGACCTACGAGACCCTGCACGGACACCTGGAGGAGGGGCGGCTCACCTACGAGGTGGTCAAGGACCTCACGACCGGCGACGTCGAGTTCGTCATCCGCGCGTTCTCCCGGCCCGCGCACATCCCGAACCCGCTGTTCCGGCTCGGCTTCGGACTGTTCGGCCGCGCGGTGCAGCTGGAGTTCTACCATCGGGCCGGGCAACGGGTCCGCGAGCTCGTGGCCGACGCGGCGGCGGGCAGACCGCTGCCACAGCCGCTGCCGGGTGCCGACGGGGTGACCGTCGCCCCGCAGAACGGCGGACGGCACTGGACGGACCCGTTCGCGGTGCTCGTCCGGCATCCGGGTGTCTGACCCGGGTGCGCGATCCGATGAGGGGGAGCTTCCGATGGACGACCGGATCCGGCGTCCGAACCCGTTCCGCTGGGTGGCCTACGCCTTCGGTGCCCGGCTGCCGGCCCGGAACCGGCGCTGGGTGCTGCACGACGTCACGACCCGCACCTGGGTGCTGCGCCACCTGATCCGCACGACGGTCCAGCTGATCCCGCTGCTGGCCCTGCTGTTCCTGGTGGTGCCCGGCCCGGCGTGGGTGCGGCTGGGCGCCATCGCCTCCGGCGCGGTGATCGGCTACTTCTACTCGACGGTCTACGTGGTCGAGGCGTGCGAGACCCGGGTGATGAAGGCCGGCTACCCGGTGGGGGCGGCCGCGTCGACCCGGGAGGCGCGACGCGCCGAGCAGCACGTCGACGCCCGCCTGCGTCACGACCGGGAGTTCGGGGCGGACCGCGACCGGGACGACCGCCGGGGCTGAGCACCCCCGCCGCGGCGCGCCCCGGCAGCGGTCACGCCGCGCCGTCGAGCCGGGCCCGGTGCTCCCCGGTGAGGTGCAGGTCACGGGCGTCGAGGGCCTCGTCGAGCTGGGCGGTGCGGCTGACCCCGACCAGCGGCCACGCCGGCCCGACGGCCTGCTCGCCCGCCAGCCCGGTCCGGCCGTGGCCGCCGGTGGTGATCCAGGCGAGCACGACCTGGTTGCGGGTCGCGCCGGTGTCGGCGGCGACAGCGTCGAGCGCGGCCAGCCGCGCGGTGGTGCCGGGGTGGTCGTAGGCGTCGGGCAGGGCGCGGTCGGCGCGGGTCAGCGCCCCGTTGACCAGCGGGGTGTAGGCCCACAGGGTCAGGTCCTCGGCGGTCGCGAGGTCCGCGGCGTCGGCGCCCAGCAGCATGTGCCCGGAGTCCGGCAGCGCCGCACCGGGCCGCGGGACCACGTAGGAGTGCCGGTACTGGACGGCGTCGAACCCGGCGACGCCCTGGGCCGCGGCGCTCGCACGGGCCCGCTCCACCCGCCACGCGGCGTGGTTGGACGCGCCGAGCCGCCCGGCCAGTCCGTCGGTGACCAGCGCGCCGAGCGCGGCGACGGTCTCGTCGAGGCCGGTCGCTCGGTCCTCGGTGTGCGCCCAGAACAGGTCGACGGCCTCGACGCCGAGCCGGGCCAGGCTGCCGGCGGCCGCGTCGCGCACCGCGGTGGCGCCGAGCCCGCCGCGCACCCCGGTCTTGGTGGAGATCCGGACCTGCTCGCGCACCCCGGGCCGGGCGGCGAGCCAGGCGCCGAGCACCCGCTCGCTCGCCCCGATCTCCCCGGCCGGGTCGTTCCAGAAGGCGTAGACGTCGGCGGTGTCGAGCCACACCCCGCCGCGCTCGACGAAGCGGTCGAGCAGCGCGAACGAGGTGGCCTCGTCGACACGGGTGCCGAGGTTCATGGTGCCGAGGACGATCTGCGGCGCGGGCGGGGAGGTCGCGGGGGTCATGGGAGGAGCATCCGGGTCGATGCCCGCGGCGGGGCGCCGGGGTGTGCCACGATGACCGTCGTGGATCCCGATCTCGACCCGGTGTTCACCGCGCACGACGTCGCGGTGGCCTACCTGTTCGGGTCGCGCGCCACCGGGACCGCGCGGCCGGACAGCGACCACGACGTGGCAGTGCTGTTCGCCGGTGAGCCCGCTCCCGTCGCCACCGAGCTGCTCGCCGCCGACCTGGCCGCCCTGCTCGGGACCGGGGTGGACGTCGTCGACCTCGGGCGGGCGGGCCTCGAGCTGCGCGGCCGGGTCGCGGAGTCCGGCCGGCTGCTGTTCAGCGCCGACGAGGTCGCACGGGTCCGGTTCGAGGTGGACGCCCGGATGCGCTGGATCGAGTTCCGCCCCGTCCTGGAGGAGACGACCCGTACCTTCCTCGCCCGTGTCGCGCGGGAGGGGTTGCGCTGATGGTCGACACCGACCGCGTGCGCCGGTTGCTGGTGATGCTGGAGCGCTACCGAGACCTCCTCGCCGAGGACGCCCCCCGACCCGTTCCGCCGCCGCCGTAGTCCTGCGGGGTCCGGTGGGCGCCTTCGCCACCCGCATCGCCGCCCTCGCCGCCTGACACCGGGCCCGCGCCGGTCCCCCGGCACGCCGCGGCGCCCCGTCCCGACGCGCGGCCCCCGGTGCACGGGGTGCCGCGCGGCGTCACGGGGCGCCGCGGGTGGAGCGGGTCAGGGGATGACGACCGGCCCGGTGGTCGGGGCGGGGTCGTCGGCCCAGCGGTGCCCGGTCTCGCGCGGGGTGACGCCGTCCTCGGACCACGCGGCCAGCAGCTGCGCGACCTTGGCGTGCATCACGGTGCGCAGCCGGTCGAAGGAGTTCTGCGGGTCGTCGTCGACCTCACCGAGCAGCAGCCACCAGGCCCAGGCGACCGCACCGGCGTTGGCGACGAAGTCCGGCAGCACCGGCACGCCGCGGGCGGCGAGCATGGCCTCGGCCTCCGGGGTGGTCGCGGCGTTCGCGGCCTCGACGACCACGCGGGCGCGGACGTCGTAGGAGTTGTCCGGGGTGATCGCGTAGGAGATCGCGGCCGGCACCAGGATGTCGACCTCGGCGGAGAGGATCGCGGTGCGCGGGAGCTGCTCGACACCGGCGGGCAGCCGGGTGCGGTCGATCTCGCCGAAGCCGTCGCGCAGGTCCAGCAGCGCGGGCACGTCGAGCCCGTCGGCGCAGTGCAGGGTGCCCGCGGCGTCGGCCAGCGTGGTGACCTTCATCCCGGCCTCGTACAGGTAGTAGGCGGCCGCACCGCCCATCGTGCCGACGCCCTGGATCGCGACCGTGGTGTCGGCCGGGATCTGGCCCCAGGACACCGCGGAGGCCAGGCAGGCGTGCGCGACGCCGTAGCCGCCGATCACGTCGCCCAGCTCGAACCCGCCGTCGACCTCGGCGGTCAGCCCGGTGCGCACCCGCTCCAGGGTGGCGGCCGGGTCGGCGGCGCGGCTGATCGCGGCGTGGTAACTCTGGCCGAGGCCGATCTTCTCGAAGACCTCGTCGATCAGGTGCTGCGGGACGCCGAGGTCCTCCGCGGTCACCCAGTGCGCGTCGATCCAGGGGCGCATGGCCTCGCAGAACCGCTCCAGCACCTCGACGGCGCGCGGGTCCTTCGGGTCGAAGTCGATGCCGCCCTTGGCCCCGCCGATCGGCAGGTCGAAGGTGGCGGTCTTGTTGGCCATGCCGCGTGCGAGGTCCTCGACCTCGGACAACGTGCAGCCGGCCCGCATCCGGGTGCCGCCGGTGGCGAGCCCGGCCCGCAGGGTGTGCACGACCAGGTAGCCGACGGCGCCGGTCACGGCGTCGTTCCACTGCAGGCGCATGTACGGCTCGGGGCGGCGGACGACCGGAGCGACGGTGGGCGCCGGGGCGCCGGAGACGTACGGGGCGGCCGTGGCCGCCGTCTGCGGGGTGCTCCCGGCCGGGTTCTGCATCGTCGTCATGGCGACCCACCTCCTGCTCGTGCTGCACCGGTCGTCGCCGCCAGGGGCCGTTCCGGTCTCGTCGACATCGCGGACCTCGTCGTCCCCCGGCCGCAGTCGTTCCCGACCGGTGGCCCCAGGTTGCGGTCGCACCCGGCCCCGCGTCCATTTACGGATCATTCACGGCGCTGTTCACCGTTCCTGCACAGCGCAATAGGCTCAGCCACATGGAGCTGTCCCTGTCTCGGCTGCGGATGCTGCGCGAGCTGCACCGGCGGGGAACCATCACGGCGGCGGCGACCGCGCTGCACTACACGGCGTCGGCGGTGTCCCAGCAGCTCGCGCAGCTCGAGCGCGACGTCGGGACCCGCCTGTTCGAACGGAGAGGTCGCCGGGTCCAGCTCACCGACCTCGGGGTCCTGCTGGCCGAGCACGCCGAGGAGATCCTCGCCTCGGTCGAGCGCGCCACCCAGGCCCTGGAGGAGGCGGGCGAGACCGTTGCGGCCAAGCTCACCGCCGGGGTGTGGGCCTCGGTCGCCTCGGGCCTGCTGCCCGACGCGCTGACCGCGCTGGCCCGTACCCACCCCGGTGTCGAGGTCCGCACCCGCGAGCTCGCCCCGGAGGAGACCGCGGCCGCGGTGCGCGACGGCGAGCTCGACCTGTCGTTCGTCATCGACTACTCGAACTACCCGATGACGTGGGACAAGGGCCTGGAGCGAGCGGTCATCGCCGTCGAGCGGGTCTACGCGGCGGTGCCCGCCGGGGCGGTGCCGGCCGCGAGCGTGATGCTGTCGGAGCTGGCCGAGCACCCGTGGATCGTCTCGCCCGCCCGGTCGCACTTCGGGCAGGCGGCCCGGCTGGCCTGTCAGAGCGCGGGCTTCGAGCCGCGGATCGACCACGAGGTCGAGGAGCAGGCCACCGCGATGGCGATGGTCGCGGCCGGGCTCGGCGTCACCCTGGTGACCGACCTGGGCCTGGCGCTGCGCCCGCCGGGGGTCGACATCGTCGCGCTCGGCGACTCCCTGACCCGCACGGTGTCGCTGGCCTACCGCACCACCACCGCACGACGCGCCGCGCTGCCGCTGGTGATCGAGGCCGTCCGGACCGCGGCGGCGCAGAAGGGGCTCGGCGCCGACGTCCCGGTCCCGGCGCAGCCGGACTCGCTCGGCCTGACCTGACCCGTTCCGCGGCGGAATCGTCGGAACCCGGTCGAACCGTTTCCGCCGCCGGTTCCGAAGAACGGTCGTGCTGACCGAGAACCGGACCGAGGGAAACGGGCCCCTGGCCCTTCCGTCGCGTTCCGTGGCGATCCTGGTGGAACTGCTGGCGATCGCCGCGGCGGTGGCATCGGGGCACCTCGTGGCGGCCCTGGTGGCGCCGGCGTCGTCGCCCTTCGTGGCCGTCGGCGACGCGGTCGTGCGGCTCTCGCCGCAGCCGGTCGTGGAGTTCGCCAAGTCCGCGTTCGGGACGGCCGACAAGCCGGTCCTGCTCACCGGGATCGGCGTGCTGCTGGTGCTGCTCGGCGCACTGGCCGGGCTCGCGGCGCGACGACGGCCCGCGGTGGGGACCGCGGCCGTCGCCGCGCTGGGGCTGCTCGCGGTGGCCGCGGTGCTGACCGGTCCGGTGCCGACCGCGACCGACCTGCCCGCACCGGTCGTCGCACTGGTGGTGGGCGTGGCGGTGCAGCGGGGGCTGGACCGCCTCGCCCGCCGTCCCGGTGGGACACGCACCGAGGGCGGCGGGAGCGGTGCCGGGGTCCCCCGGCGCACCGTGCTCGCCGGGGCCTCGGCCGCCGTCGCCGCCGGGACGCTCGTCGCGGGCGGCGCCGGCCTGGCGCTGTCCTCCTCGGGCAGCGGGATCGCGGCCTCGCGGGCCGCGCTGACCGGCAGGCTGGCCGCGGCGACGCTCGCCGAGACCGCCCCGCCGGTGCCCGCCTCGGCCGCGTTCCCCCAGCTCGGCACCGTCCCGTTCGTGACGCCGAACGCCGACTTCTACCGGATCGACGTCGCCCTGACGATCCCCGCGGTCCGGGCCGAGGACTGGTCGCTGCGGGTGCACGGCCGGGTCGGGCGCGAGCTCGTCCTCACCGTCGACGACCTGCTGCGACGCCCGTTGGTGCAGCGCACGATCACGATGACCTGCGTGTCCAACACGGTCGGCGGGAACCTGGTGTCCACCGCGGACTTCGTCGGCGTCGAGCTGGCCCCGCTGCTGCTGGAGGCCGGCGTCGACCCGTCCGCGGACCAGATCGTGTCCACCAGCCGCGACGGCTGGACCGCGGGCACCCCGACCGCGACCGTGCTGGAGCCCGGCCGCGGCGCGCTGCTCGCACTCGGCATGAACGGCGAGGCGCTGCCGGTCGAGCACGGCTTCCCCGTGCGCATGGTCGTCCCCGGCCTCTACGGCTACGTCTCGGCCACCAAGTGGCTCGCCGACATCGAGCTGACGACCTTCGCCGAGCGCAGCGTCTACTGGCGCGACCGGGGCTGGGCCGAGCGCGCCCCGATCAAGACCCAGTGCCGCATCGACGCCCCGGTCGGGTTCTCGAAGCTCCCGGCCGGACGTGTGCAGGTCGCCGGGGTCGCGTGGGCACAGCCGGTCGGGATCACCGCCGTCGAGGTCCGCGCCGACGACGGACCCTGGGTGCGCGCCGAGCTGGCCACCGAGGTCAACCCGAACACCTGGCGGATGTGGCGGGCCGAGCTCGACCTCTCCCCCGGCAGCCACACCCTCACCGCCCGCGCCACCGACCGCCGCGGGCTCGTTCAGACCGACGTCCGCGTCGAACCGATCCCGGACGGCGCGACGGGCTGGCCCAGCACCATCGTCACCGTCGTCTGAACCGATTCCCGAGGCTCTCGGAAAAAAGATCCGGAAACTTCCCGGAGACCCCGAACCGCCCGGCCCCACAGCCCGAACAATTCATCGACAGTCCACACAGGACAGACAGTTTCCTCGAAAGGGAATTCAGCCATGCGCGCCTCTCGCACCCTCGCCACCGTCGGCCTGCTCGCCGCCCTCTCGCTCGGCCTCACCGCCTGTGGCGGCGGCAGCGACTCCTCCACCCCGCCGGCCGCGGCCCCGGCCTCCTCCTCGGCGCCGGCGACCACCGCCGCCGCCGACGGCGTCACCACCAACGACGACGTCTTCGGCCCGGCCTGCAGCCAGCTGCCGCAGGGCGACGAGCCCGGCTCGCTCGACTCGATGGGCCCGCAGCCGGTCGCCACCGCCGCGAGCACCAACCCGCTGCTGACCACGCTGGTCACCGCCGTCGGCAAGGTCCCCGGCCTGGCCGACACCCTGAACCAGCAGAAGGGCATCACCGTCTTCGCCCCGGCGAACGACGCCTTCACCGCGGTGCAGAAGCAGCTCGGCGACGAGAAGTTCAACGCCCTGCTGGCCGACACCTCCGCGCTGCAGGGCCTGCTCTCCTACCACGTGACCCCGGAGCGCCTGGACGCCGCGGGAATCGTGGAGAAGAAGACCCTGACCGAGCTGGCCGGCGGTGACCTCACCATCGGCGGCACCGCCGAGGCCCCCACCGTCACCGACGGGCAGGGCAACACCGCCAACATCCTCTGCGGCAACATCCCGACCGCGAACGCCACCGTGTTCGTGATCGACAAGGTCCTCATGCCCAAGAGCTGACGACCGACAGCACGACACGACGGGCCCGGGGTGCGAACCCCGGGCCCGTCGTCGTACGAACACCCTGGTGTGACCGCGACCCCGATCCGCCCCGCCGAGTCCCTCACCCGGCCGCGGGCGGTGGTCACCGGTCTTCTCGGCGTCGGCTCGGCCCTCGCCGTGGGCGACCTCGTCGCGGGGCTGGTGGCGCCGGCGTCGTCGCCGTTACTGACCGTCGGCGACCAGTTCGTCCGGCTGACCCCGGAGTGGCTGAAGCAGTTCGCGATCGCCACGTTCGGCACCGCCGACAAGCTCGCACTGCTGACCGGGATGGCGCTGGTGATCACCGGGCTGGCCGTGGCCGCCGGGCTCCTGGCCCGGCGACGGCCCGCCCCGGGCGTGGCGGTCGTGGTCGCGATGGGGGTGACCGCCCTGGTCACCACGGTGCTCGCACCCGCGTTCCGGCCGGTCGACCTGCTCGCCCCCGCCGTGGCGCTCCTCGTCGGGCCGACGGTGTTCCTCGCGGTGCACGCCGCGTTCACCCGGGCGGCCCGGGACGGCCTGGGCGCCGCAGCGCCGCTGTCGCGCCGGCGGGCCCTCTCGCTGGCCGGCGGGGTCGCGGTCGTGTCGCTGGGGGCGACCGTCGCCGGGCGGCTGCTCGCCGCCGCGCCGTCGACGTCCGGGCCCGCGGCACTCGCGCTGCCGCCCGCCCCGCCGGTACCGGCGCTCCCGCCGGACGCGACCCTGCCGGGCGCACCGGCCTGGCTGACCCCGACCGCGGACTTCTACCGGATCGACACCGCGCTGCAGGTCCCGCGGGTCGACGCCGCGTCGTGGACCCTGCGGGTGCACGGCATGGTCGAGCGCGAGCTGACCCTCTCCCTGGACCAGCTGCGGGCCCGCCGGGTCGTCGAGGTGCCGATCACGATGGTGTGCGTGTCCAACCCGGTCGGCGGCGCGCTGATCTCCAACGCGCGGTTCACCGGGGTGCGCCTGGCCGACCTGCTCGCCGAGGCCGGGGTCGGGCCCGGGGCCCAGCAGCTGCTGTCCACCAGCGTCGACGGGTTCACCACCGGCACCCCGGTCGACGTCGTCACCGACGGCCGCGACGCCCTGCTCGCGTTCGGCATGAACGGCGAGGCGCTGCCGGTCGAGCACGGCTTCCCGGTGCGCATGGTCGTCCCCGGCCTCTACGGCTACGTCTCCGGCTGCAAGTGGATCACCGACATCGAGGTGACCACCTGGGACGCGGCCACCCCGTACTGGGCCGAGCGCGGCTGGGCCCGCGAGGGCCCGGTGAAGACCCAGTCCCGCATCGACACGCCGGTCGCCGGGGCGTCGGTCCCGGCCGGGCGGGTCGTCGTCGCCGGGACGTCGTGGGCGCCGCACCTCGGCATCACCCGGGTCGAGGTCGCCGTCGACGGCGGGACCTGGGTCCCGGCCCGCCTCGGCGCTGACGTCGCTGCCGACACCTGGCGGATGTGGCGCACCGAGATCGAACTGGGACCCGGCGAACACACCCTGCGCGTGCGCGCGACCGACCGGACCGGCACGGTGCAGACGGAACGGGAACAGGTCTCGATCCCCGACGGCGCGACCGGCCGGCACACGGTGCCGGTCACCGCGGTCTGACGGGCGGGCCGGCCCCGCCGCGCTCCCCCCGCCGAGTCGATCCGGAAGTCGATGCACCCCTCAGCCCACCCCGCCCCGCCGTCCGTCCCCCGCCGCCTGGTGGTCGCGACCCTGCTCGCCGGCCTGCTCGCGGGCCTGCTCGCCGCGCTGGTGCCGTTCGCCCCCGTCGACACCCGCAGCACGACCGTGACCTGGCCCCGGGCGGGCGAGCAGCCGGTGTCGACGACGGCGGCGTTCCAGCCCTACGCGCCGGAGGCGGTGCGCGTCGACGTCGGCTGCCGGGTGCTGCGCGCCGCGCAGGCCCGCTCCGCCGACACCGGGACGGCGACGACCGTCGTGGCCTCGGAACGGCCCGGTGCAACCGGGATCGGGTTCGCCGTGCTCACCGGACCGGGCGGGGAGCTGCGGGTCCTGGTCGGGGGCCGTGAGCTGCTGCGCGCCCCCGTCCCGCCCGGCGACGACTGCGGGCTGGTCCTCGACACCGACGAGGCCGGGTCCCGGGTCACCCTCGGCGACGCCGCCCCGCGCGCCTTCTCCGGCGACGTCGTACGCGCGGTCGCCGCGTTCACCACCCAGCTCTCCCCCGCCGACGCCGACGGCCTGCGGGTCACCGCGCGCACCGCGGACTGGTTCGCCGCCGCGTCGTCGCCGGCCAAGACCGCGCTGATCGGGCTGCAGTGGCTCGCCGCCGCCGTCGCCGCGGTGCTGCTGGCCCGCCTGGCCGGTGACCGGTTCCGGCGCCGCCGTGGCGCGGCCCGGCTCCGGCGGGCCCGGCTGGCCGCGGTGGGCACCCCGGCCGGGATCGGGCGGGCCGCCGCGGACGTGCTCGTCGTCGTCACCCTCGCGGTGTGGACGGTGCTCGGGCCGCTGTCCACCGACGACGGCTTCACCGAGGCGATCGCGCGCAACGCGACCGGCACCGCGACCGGCGACTTCGGCAACGTCTACCGCTGGGGCAACGCCTCGGAGGCGCCGTACACGCTGGTGATCCGTATGGTCCGGGCGCTCGCCGAGACCGGGGTGGGGCCGCTGGTGCTGCGCGTGCCGTCGGTGCTCGCCGGGATCGCGGTGTGGCTGCTGCTGTCGCGGGTCGCGCTGCCGGCGGTGCTGGCACGCCACCACCGCCGGGCCTGGGTGCGGGGCACGCTCGGCGTCGCGCTGCTGGCGTGGTGGCTGCCGCTGAACCTCGGGGTCCGCCCGGAGCCGTTCGCGGCGCTCGCGACGACCGCGGCGCTGTGCTGTGCGCTGCGCGCCGCCGCCCGGCCCGGGCGCCGCGGCGGGACGTGGACCGCGGCCGCCGCCCTGGCCTCGGGGCTGGCACTGGCGGTGACGCCGTCGGCGGTGACCGTCGCCGGTCCGCTGGTGCTGCTGCTCCCGGCGCTGTGGCGGCGGGTCACCCGCCACGGCGGCGGGGGGCTCGCAGTCGGAGTCGCGGCGACCGTCGCCGCGGCCGGGATCGCCGCGGCCGGGCTCACCCCCGTCTTCACCGGGCAGAGCCTGTACACGGTCGCGCGGGCCACCGAGATGCACCAGTTCTACGGCCCGGCCACACCGTGGTTCCAGGAGCTGCGCCGCTGGAGCTACCTGCTGGGGTTCGGCACCGAGCAGGGCGGCCTCGGCCGCCGGGTGCCGGTGCTGCTCGCCGTCGCGATGCTGGTCGCGGCGCTGCCGCTGGTCGCCCGCGGCGCGCACCGGTGGGGTCCGGGTCTGCGGTGGACACCGGTCCCCCTGGCCGGGCTCGCACTCGGGTTCGTGCTGCTCACCCCGGCGCCGTCGAAGTGGACCCACTACTTCGGGACGCTCGCCGGGACCGGGGCGCTCGCCGTCGCCGCGGGGGCGGTGCTGGTGGTGACCGCGGCCCGGCGGCCCGCCGACCCGACCGTGCGCGGCGCGGCCGCCGCCGGGACCCTGGCGGCGGTCGTGCTGGCCGCGCTGGCCTTCTCCGGACGCAACGAGTGGTTCCTGTGGTCGGGCTGGGGCGTGCCGCGCGCCGACGGGCCGTTCGCGCCGCTGAACTCGCCCGCGGTGTGGGCCGTGGTGGCGGTGGCGGTGCTGGTGGTGTCCACCGTCGCGGGACGACGACGGCACCGGACACGGCGGGAGTCCACGGCCCGGGCCGCGGCGGCGCTGCCCGCCGGGGTCGTGGTGGTCGCCCTGGTCACCGGGGTGTCGGTGGTGGTGGCGTCGTTCGTCGTCGCCCCGGTGCGCCAGGGCGGGGGCTACAGCGTCGGCGGACAGATGTGGAGCGAGCTGACCGGCCGCGACACCTGCGGGATCCTCGACCACGTCACGGTTCCGGTCGACGCGGGCGCGCTGCCCGCCGCGGGCGGCGCCGACACCCTCACCGGGTTCGCCGAAGGCCGTGGCTGGGTCGACGCCCCGCCGCGCGGCGAGCTCGCCTGGGGCAGTCTCGACGGCGGCCCGGGCACCACCGGCGAGCTCCGGACCCGCTGGTTCACCGTCGCGCCGGGACCGGGCGACCGGGTGCTGTCGGTCGACGTCGCCGGGCGGACCGGGCAGGGCAACACCCTGGAGCTGGAGTACGCCCGCGCCGGGTCGCCGGGCCCGGACGGGCGCGTGTCGCTCGACGACACCGCGACCGGTGCCCGCGGCACCTACCCCACCGAGCGGGTGCAGGAGGCCGTGCCGCTGGACCGGCCGGCCTGGCGCACCGTGCGGGTGCCCGTCTCCGCGTTCCCGGCGGACGTCGACCGGGTGCGGGTGCACGCCGTCGACACCGCCGTCGGGCCGGGCGGCTGGGTGGCCGCGGCCGCCCCGCGGATGCTCACCCCGGCGCCGGTGGTGCCGATGCTGCGCGACGCCGACGGCCCGGTCTACGTCGACTGGTCGATCCTCTGGTCGGCGCCCTGCCTGCGCGACCTGCCCGCCGTCCGGGCCGGGCTGGTGCAGACCCCGCGCTACCTGGTGCTGGGCCCGTCGTCGCTGGGGTTCGCCGTGGACGTGTCGTTCGCCGACGTCGCCGGGGGCAGCTTCGCGGCGATGCGCCGCACCACCACCGAGCAGGTCGTCGCGACCCGGATCGACACCGCCGACGACCCGGACCAGGCCGACTGGGGCTCGGTCACCCGGATCGACACCGACCTCGCCGTCGACGCCTACGACGTCACCTCGGTCCCGGTGCGCCGCTGGGGCTGGGAGGGCGACCGGACCCCGGTCGGGTACCCGGCCCTCCCGGCACCGTGACCACCCTCCGGTCGGAGGGGGCCCACGGCCGCGTCCGGCTGATAGACACATGCGGACACCCGCACGCAACGAAGCGAGGGACACCGTGGCCTTCCCCGGTCTGCAGCACGTCGCCCTGACCGTCAGCGATCTCGAACGCAGCACGCGCTGGTACGCGGCGCTGTTCGGCACCGAGCCCGTCCTGGACGAGGACGAGGAGGGCGGCCGCTTCCACCACACCGTCTTCGCCCTCGACGGCGGGATGCTGTTCGGTCTGCACACCCACCAGGGCCGCGAGTCCGGCGAGCCGTTCGACGAGGAGCGCACCGGCCTCGACCACGTCGGCTTCGCGGTCGGCTCGCACGCCGAGCTGGAGCAGTGGGCGCAGAAGCTGACCGAGCTCGGGATCGCCCACGAGGGCGTCAAGAAGGCGCACTACGGCAGCGGCGTCTCCTTCCGCGACCCGGACAACATCGCCCTGGAGTTCTTCACCGGGCCGGAGTGAACCGGTGCGGGGCGTGTCCGGACACGCCCCGCCGCACGCCCACCCGGTGGACGGCTCCTTGCTCCTGACCGGGTATCGCGATCGAATCATGCGGTGATGCGCACCCTGCTGGAGCCGTTCTGGCCGGGCCGGCGTGTCGTGGCGTTCGACGAGCTGTGTCGGTGGGCCGCGTAGCGACCCCGAGGGGTCGCCGCGTGGCCGCCCCGTGCCCCGTGCGCGGGTACGACGCCCGCGCCACCGACCGCCCATCCGGAGGACCCCGTGTCCGTCACCGACGAACTGCTCGAGAACAACGCCCGCTACGCCGAGAGCTTCTCCGGCCCGCTCCCGCTGCCGCCGGCCCGCAAGATCGCGGTGGTCGCCTGCATGGACGCCCGGCTCGACGTGTACCGCGTCCTCGGTCTGAACGAGGGCGACGCCCACGTCATCCGCAACGCGGGCGGCGTCGTCACCGACGACGAGATCCGCTCGCTCGCGATCAGCCAGCGGCTGCTGGGGACCGAGGAGATCATCCTCATCCACCACACCGACTGCGGGATGCTGACCTTCACCGACGACGCGTTCAGGGCCTCGATCCGCGACGAGACCGGCATCAAGCCGCCGTGGGCCGCCGAGGCGTTCGACGACCTCGACGCCGACGTCCGTCAGTCGCTCGCCCGGATCCGGGCGAACCCCTTCGTCCCGCACACCGACGCCGTCCGCGGTTTCGTGTTCGACGTCGCGACCGGGCGGCTGACCGAGGTGGAGTAGGCCCGTCACACCCCGCGTGCGGTCGTCGCACCCGTCGCGACGGGTGCGGCGACGTCGCGAGGGGTGCGGCGGCAGCGGGTCAGGACGGCAGCAGCACCAGGACCGCCGCGCCCGGCACCCCGGCCTCGCCCAGCAGGTAGGCCGTCCGGTCGGCACCGCCCAGGCGCACCCGGGGCCGGCCGAACGCGCCGACGCCGCGGCACTCCCACAGCGGCGTCCACTCCGGTGCGTCGGCGCGCAGGGCGGCGCGGACCCCGCGGGTCCCCGGGTCGGTGGGGTCGAGATCCGAGGCCATCCGGAACCGGCGGTGCAGCGCGGCGAGCAGCCCGTCGGGACCGGGGCCGGGGCACGACGTCACCGCCGGGCCGGGGTCCGGCCCGAACCGGGCCCGCGCCGACGGGTCGGCCGCCAGCTGCCACAGCACGTGCCGCCGTCCCGGGTCGTCGTCGGCGGGCCGGCCGACCGCGGCCTCCCACGCGTCGTTGGCGGCGACGACGCCGAGCCGGGCGTCGAGCAGCACCGCCGGGTGATCGGGCCAGCTCGCGAGCACCGGGGCCAGCTCCTCCGGCGCGGTGCCCGCCGCCGGTCCCCCGTCGCGGGACAGCCGGGTCAGGTGGGCGATCCCGGGGGCGTCGATGCCCAGCACCCGGCCGACCGCGGTGAGGACCTCGTCGGAGGCGGTCACCCGCCCCTGTTCGAGCCACGTGTACCAGGTCAGACCGACCCCGGCGAGCGCCGCGACCTCCTCGCGGCGCAGCCCCGGCGTGCGCCGGCGGCCCCGGTCGGGCAACCCGACCGTCGCCGGCGCGACCCGCTCCCGGTAGGAGCGCAGACAGGCGCCCAGCTCACGGCGGCGGTCGGCCGTCGCCGTCCGGGACCGGGCCGTCGCCGATCCTGTCACCACGGGTACCCCCATCGGTTCGCTCCTGGTCCGGGCCCGGCCGTCGTCGCACGGTGGGTCCATGATCGGTATCGGTGTCAACCTCGCGGCCGGGCTCGAGGATTCCGGGTCGGCGAACCTGGTGGAGGAGATCGTGGACCGCGCCCGGGCGGTCGCCGCGGCGGGACTGCGCACGGTGTGGCTGCCGCAGGGCTACGGGTTCGACACGCTCACCCTGTACGCCGCCGTGGCCCGGGAGGTCCCCGACGTCGAGCTGGGCGCGTCGGTCGTCGTCGTGCAGCCGCGCCACCCGCGGGTGCTGGCCGCGCAGGCGCTGACCGTGCAGGCGGCATCGGGCGGGCGGCTCACGCTGGGGCTCGGGGTGAGCCACCCGGGGTTGCTGGAGGTCTACGGCGTGCCGTTCACGCGGCCGGTGGCCGCACTGTCCGACCACCTCGACGTGCTCGCCCCGCTGCTGCGCGGCGAACAGGTCCCCGGCTCGTCCGGTCCCGGGTCGGACCCGGCGGACACCGCGGTGCCGGGCGCCGCGCCGGAGGTCCCGCTGCTGCTCGGCGCGCTGGGCCCGCGGATGCTGCGGCTGGCGGGCGAGCGGACCACGGGCACCATCACCTTCCTCACCGGGCCGCGGACGATCTCCGGGCACGTCCGGCCGTTGCTCGACGCGGCGGCCGCAGGACGGCCGTCGCCGCGGGTGGTCGTCGGGGTGCCGGTGTCGGCGACGACCGCACCGGACCGGGTGCGGGCCGCCGCCGCGGCCGACTACGCGGCCTACGCCCGGCTGCCGTCCTACGCGGGGGTGCTGGAACGGGAGGGGCTGAGCTCGCCGGGCGGGCTCGTCGTCGCCGGGGACGAGGACGTGATCGCGGCCGGGATCGCCCGCTACGCCGACGCCGGTGCCACCGACCTGCTCGTCAGCCCGCTGGGCGACGCCACCGAGCGGGCGCGCACCGTCGCGGTCCTCGGCCGGATCGCCGCGTCCTGAGCGCCGCATCTCGGCGACGCCCGGATGCGCGGTCGCCCGCACGCCGACCGGCCCGCCGGCACCGGGGCGCGCGCCGAGATGCAGCCCAGCGGGCGCACGGGGTCGCCCTGCGCCTCCTGAGCTGCATCTCGGTGTCATCCCGGGCCCGCCGGGACGCGACTCGTGCCGCGTCCCGGCGGGACGGTCAGGCGACGCGCGGGCGGCGGCGCAGCGCCGTGCGGGCCGCCGCGAGCTGCTGGGCCACCTCGGCGGTGATCAGCTCGGCGTGCAGGGCGTCGTTGCCCGGGTCGCCGCCGCCGCGCAGCGCGCGGTGGCGCCGCACGAGGGCGTCGAGACCGTCGAGAAGCTGGGTTCCCGGATCAGCGGTGGGCAGGGTCGGAACGCTCATGGGATGTCTCCTGGTGACGAGGTGTCGGTGTCGATCCGTCGGGTCGATCGACCGGCCGACACAGCGTCGTGGACACCCTCACGTAGTCGATGTGACGCCGCCGGGACAGGACGGTGTTGATGTACCAGCTCACGGCGCCGCGGCTTTCCTGCCGGCGATCGCGGCTAGCAGCTCTCGGGTGTAGTCGTCCCGCGGGTCGTCGAACAGCTCCGCGGTGGGCCGCAGCTCGCGGAGCCGACCGTCGCGCATCACGCCGGTACGGTGCGCGACCCGCCGGACCACGGCGAGGTCGTGCGAGATGAACAGGTAGGACAGGCCGTCGCGCTGCTGCAGCTCCGCGAGCAGCTCCAGCACCTGGGCCTGCACCGAGACGTCGAGCGCGGACACCGGCTCGTCGGCGACGACGAGGTCCGGCGACAGGGCCAGCGCCCGGGCGATCGCGACGCGCTGGCGCTGCCCGCCGGACAGCTCCTCGGGCCGCCGGTCGAGCGTCCCGGACGGGAGTGCGACCCGGTCGACGAGCTCCGCGGCGCGGTCGGCCTGCTCGGCGGCCGAGCCGACGGAGAACGCCCGCAGCGGCTCGGTGACGATCTCGCGGACGGTGAACCGGGGGTCCAGCGAGGCGTAGGGGTTCTGGTAGATCAGCTGGGCGCGGCGGCGCAGCGCCCGCCACGCCTCGCCGCGGACGTGGGTGACGTCCTCGCCGCCCAGCAGCACCTGCCCGGAGGTGGGGTCCTCCAGGCGCAGCAGCAGCCGCGCGGTCGTCGACTTGCCCGATCCGGACTCCCCGACCAGGGCGACGGTCTCGCCGCGGGCGATCGTGAACGACACCCCGTCGACGGCGCGGTGGGTGCGCCGCCGCCACGAGCCGCGGACCCGCGGCAGCGGGAACTCCTTGACCAGGTCGCGGACCTCGGCGACCGGGGTCCCCGAGGTGTCGACGGCGGCCGGCTCCGGTGGGGCGGTGAGCGCGAGACCGGGGGCGGCGGCGAGCAGCTCCCGGGTGTAGGGGTCGCGGGCCCCGGTGAGCAGCTCGGCCGGGGTGCCCTGCTCGACGACCCGCCCGTGCCGCATGACGACGATCCGGTCGGCCCGGTCGGTGGCGACGGCGAGGTCGTGGGTGATCAGCAGCAGCGCGGTGCCGAGGTCGCGGCGCAGCGCGTCGAGGTGGTCGAGGATCCGCCGCGCCACGGTCGCGTCGAGGGCGCTGGTCGGCTCGTCGGCGACGACCAGCGCGGGCCCGGCGGCGAGGGCGATCGCGATGAGCACGCGCTGGCGCATCCCGCCGGACAGCTGGTGCGGGTACTGCCCGGCGCGGGTGTCCGGCTCGTCGAGCCCGGCCTGCCCCAGGAGCTCGACGGCACGGGCCGGTGCGGAGCGGCGGTCGGCGAGCCCGTGGGTGCGCAGCACCTCCGCGACCTGCACGCCGACCTTCTGCACCGGGTTCAGCGCGACGCCCGGGTCCTGCGGGACGAACCCGATCCGGGCGCCGCGCACCGACCGGTACGCCCGCTCGGACAGCCCGGTGAGGGTGGTGCCGTCGAGGGCGACGGTGCCGGCGGTGACGGCGCCTGCGACGGGCAGCAGCCCGAGCACCGCGGCGGCCAGGGTGGTCTTGCCCGACCCGGACTCCCCGACGACGGCGACGACCTCGCCGGGCGCGACGGTCAGGTCGACCCCGCGGACGGCGTGCACCGTCCCGCCGCCACCGGCGTAGGCGACCTCCAGGCCCTCCACCTGCAGCAGGGCTCTCATGCGGACCGCCCCCACTCGCCGTCCAGGGCGCGGGAGATGCGGTTGACCGACAGCACGGTCGCGGCGATGACCAGGCCGGGCATCGCGCACACCCACCAGGCGACGGCCAGGTAGTTGCGGCCGTCGGCGACCAGCGAGCCCCACTCCGAGGCGGGCGGTGGGGCGCCGTAGCCGAGGAAGCTCAGCGCGGACACCGCGAGGATCGCGAGGCCGAACTCCAGCACCGCGAGCACGACGACCGGCCCGGCCGCGTTGGGCAACACGTGCCGCCACAGCGAGACGTACCAGCGGGTGCCGACCGCGCGGGCGGCCTCGACGTAGAGGGCGCGGCGCACCCGCAGGGTCTCGGCGCGCATCACCCGGGCGAAGCTGGCGACGCTCGCCACGCCGACCGCGATCGCGACCTTCACCGTCCCGAAGCCGAGCGCGGTGATCAGGGCCAGCGACAGCAGGATCGCGGGGATCGCGAGGAGCACGTCGACGCCGCGCATGAGGATCTCGTCGACCCAGCCGCCGGCGAACCCGGCGAGCAGCCCGATCAGCCCGCCCGCGACGAGGGCGACGGCGACCGCGATCACCGTGGCCTGCAGCGACAGCGAGGCGCCGTGCACGACCCGGGTCCACACGTCGCGGCCGAGGTGGTCGGTGCCGAACCAGTGGCCCGGCCCGGGCGGGGCGAGCCGGTGCGCGGTGTCGCCGACGGCGGGGTCGCCGGGTGCGAGCAGCGAGGGCACGAACGCCGCGGTCAGCACGAGCAGCACGACCGCCGCGGCGAACACCAGCCCGGGCCGGGACCGCAGGAACCGTCCGAGCCGGGCCCGCGGCCGTCGTCCGGCCGGGGGCGGTGCGTCGCGGACGCCGGGCGCGACGAGGGGTGTGTGGTCGAGCAGGGTCATCGGGTACTCCCGGAGGCGACGGCGACCCGCGGGTCGAGCAGCGGGTAGGCGAGGTCGACGAGCAGGTTGACCACGACGAACGCGAGCGCCGCGAACAGCACGACCCCCTGGACGACGGGGATGTCCTGGGCGCCGACCGAGGCGACGGTGAGCCGGCCCAGGCCGGGCCGGGTGAACACCGTCTCGACGACGACGGACCCGGCGAGCAGGTTGCCGACGACGTACCCGAGCACGGTGAGGGCGGGGATCGCGGCGTTGCCCAGGGCGTGCCGCAGGTGCACCGCGGCCTCCCCCACCCCCTTGGCGCGGGCGGTCGTCACGTAGGGCGCGTCGAGTGCCTGGGTGAGGCTCTTCGCCAGCACCTGCGCGACGAGCGCACCGGTCGGGAGCCCGAGGGTGACCGCCGGGAGGATCAGCGACTCCGGTCCGCGGTCGCCGACCGAGGGCAGCCAGCCGAGGGAGAACGAGAACAGCTGCACCAGCATCAGCCCGACCCAGAACACCGGCAGCGACACCGCCAGCGACGGCAGCGACGCCAGCACCTGCCGCAGCCACGGCGTCCGGGCCCAGGTCGCGGCGAGCGCGACCGCGGTGCCGCCGACGACGGCGACGAGCAGCCCGGCGGCGGCGATCTGCAGGGTCGGCGGGAGGGCCTCCGCGACCGCGGTCCGCACGTCCTGCCCGCTGGCGAACGACGTCCCGAGGTCACCGTGCAGCGCCGCCCAGAGCTTCGTCACG
This sequence comes from Pseudonocardia sp. ICBG601, assembly GCF_020496245.1. Classification (NCBI taxonomy): domain Bacteria; kingdom Bacillati; phylum Actinomycetota; class Actinomycetes; order Pseudonocardiales; family Pseudonocardiaceae; genus Pseudonocardia; species Pseudonocardia sp. ICBG601. The sequence goes on from NZ_JAHLJA010000152.1 coordinate 485,417, forward strand.
TACTGCACCGGCAGCGGCTGGTCGAGGCCGTAGCGGGCGCGCAGGGCGTCCAGCTCGGCCGGCGACACCGGCTCGCCGTCGCCCGAGGCCATCGTCGCGACCGGGTCGCCGGGCAGCAGGTAGAGCACGACGAAGCTGACCGTCCACGCCGCCCAGAGCACGACGGCGGCGAGCCCGAGGCGACGCAGCAGGTACGGGACGGTCATCGCGCGTCGGACTTCCAGGCGTCGTGCAGCTGGATGCGCGAGGACGCGTCGAACGCGACGCCGTGCGCGTCCGGGCCGACGCCGAGCACGGTGGTGAGCTCGACGACGGGCGCGGTGTCGAACCGCTCGGCGAGCAGCTTCTGCGCCTGCCCGGCGAGTGCCGCGCGCTGCGCCGGATCGACGGTGGCTGCCTGCGCCACCAGCGGGGCCTGCAGCGGACCGGCGGGCAGCCGGTAGCGGTTGGTCCCGTCGGCGCCGTAGGTCGACCGCAGGATGTCCGGGTCGGCGCGGGTCAGGTTGCCCCACGCGGCGACGAAGTCCCCTCCGTCGAGGACGGCCTGGGTCTCGGCGATCTGGATCTCGCGGAGCTGGAGGTCGATCCCGATCCGGCGCAGCTGCTGCTGGATCAGCTCCAGCGCGGGCTTGGTGGTGCCGATGTTCTGGGCGAACGTCAGCGGCACGGTCAGGCGCTGCCCGCCCTTGGCGCGGATGCCGTCGGGCCCGGGCACCCACCCGGCGCGGTCGAGCGCGGCCGTCGCGGCGGCCGGGTCGTAGCCGACGAGCGCGGACTGGTCGGCGTAGGACGGCGTCGTCGACGACAGCGGGGAGGTCGCCGCGCGCGTCTGGCTCGGGTAGACCGCGGCGACGACCTCGTTGCGGTCGATGCCCCGGCTCACCGCCTCGCGGACGGCGGCGTCGACGCCGAGCGGGGTGCCCTGGTTGAACGTGATCCCGAACGGCAGGCCCGGGTTCGGCCGGGCCGGGAGCTGGACGCCGGCCCCGGTGAGCGGGGCCTCGTCCTGCTGGCCGACGCTGGCGATCGCGTCGACCTCGCCGGACTGCACGCTGCCCGCCCGCACCCCGGACTCGGGGACGACGCGGAACTCGGCCCGGTCGAGCCAGGCCTCGCCGGGGTGGGTGAACAGCTGCGAGCCCCAGTCGTAGCCGGCCCGCTTCGCGAGCACGGTGACGTCGTTCTTGGCGTAGCGCTCGATCGTGAACGGGCCGGAGCCGACGACGCCGGCGCAGCGCTCGTCGTCGGAGCGGGCGGCGCTGGCCGGGGACAGCAGGCCGAGGCTGTGGGTGGAGGTGCCCTGCAGGAACTGCACGTTGGGCTTCGCGAACCGGACGGTGAACCCGGTGGGGCTCGTGACGTCGGTGCCGGTGTACCCGGCCAGGTACCCCTTGGGGAGGCTGCCGCGGGCGCCCAGCTTCACCGCCCGGTCGAGGTTCGTCCTCACCGCGGCCGCGTCGACCGGCGCACCGTCGGAGAACGTGGCCCCGGGGCGCAGCGTGAACGTCCAGGCGGTGGCGTCGGCGTTCGACGACCAGCGGGTCGCCAGCCAGGGCACGATCGCCCCGGTGGACGGGTCCTGGTCGGTGAGCGAGTCGACGACCTGGCGCAGCGAGTAGATCGAGTCGTTGCTCTGCACCTGCTGCGGGTCGGCGCAGCCCTGGTCCGAGGAGACCGCGAACACCAGCGTCCCACCCGGCTGCGGCGGGCCCGCGTCGGCGGCGGCGCCCCCGGCGCCGGAGCCGCAGGCGGTGAGGGTGAGCGCGGTGGCGGCGAGCAGCACCGCCGACCGGCCGGCGGGCAGGTCCCGCCACCATCCGCGACGACGGCGCGTCACGACGCCACCGCCGGGCGGCGCTCGCCGAACCGCGACGGGCTCGCGAGTCCGAGGTGCTCGCGCAGCGTCGCGCCGGGGGTGTAGTCGGTCCGGAACACTCCGCGCTCCTGCAGGATCGGGACGACCTTCTCCACGACCTCGTCGAGGCCGGACGGAGTGACGTGGGAGCCGAGGATGAAGCCGTCGGAGGCGTCGGCCTGCACGTAGCGGTCGATCTCGTCGGCGACGTGCTCCGGGGTCCCGACGAACACCGCGCGGTCGAAGACGTGCTTGACGGTCTCGCGCAGGGAGTACCCGTGGGCGGCGGCGAGCTCGCGCCAGGCGGCGACGGTCGCGTGGGCGTCCTGGGTCAACGGGGCCCGGCCCTCGATCCACTTCGGGGCGTCGGGGGTGGGGTCGACGTCGGGCAGCGGGCCGTCCGGGTCGTAGGCGGACAGGTCCCGGTTCCACACCATCTCGGCGAGCACGATCGAGGTCCACGGGTCGACCTGCTGGTCGTGGATGTGGGCGTGCCGTTCGCGGGCCTCGGCGTCGGTGTCGCCGAGGACGACGCCCGCGCTGGGCAGGATCCGCACCTCGTCGGGGTCGCGGCCGGCCTTCCGGACGCGGGCCTTGACGTCGTCGTAGAAGGCGCGGGCCTCGTCGAACTTCTGGTAGCGGGAGAAGATCGCGTCGGCGGACGCGGCGGCGAAGTCGCGCCCGGCCGGGGACTCCCCGGCCTGCAGCACCACCGGGTGGCCCTGCGGGCTGCGCGGGGTGGTGAAGCGCCCGGCGATGTCGAACTGGTTGCCCGAGACCGCGAAGTCGCCGACGTGGCCGTCGCGCAGGAAGGTGCCCGACGCGGGGTCGGCGACGACGGCGTCGGAGCCCCAGGAGTCCCACAGCGCGCGGACCGCGGCGAGGGTCTCCCCCGCGCGCTCGTAGCGCTGGTGGTGGCCGAGGAACGCGCCGCGGCGGAAGTTCTCGCCGGTGGGGGCGTCGGAGCTGGTCACGACGTTCCACGCGGCCCGGCCGCCGGAGAGCAGGTCGAGCGTGGCGAACTTGCGGGCCAGCTCGTAGGGCTCGTTGAAGGTGGAATTGATCGTCCCGGCCAGCCCGATGTGCTCGGTGACCGCGGCCAGCGCGGCGAGCACGGTGAAGGTGTCCGGGCGCCCGACGACGTCGGAGTCGAACACCTCGCCGCCGCGGGTGCGCAGCCGCAGCCCCTCGGCGAGGAACAGCAGGTCGAGCTTCCCGCGCTCGGCGGTGCGCGCCCAGTGCTCGAAGGACTCCCAGTCGATGTGGCTGCCGGAGGCGGGGTCGCTCCAGACGGTGTCGTGGTTGACGCCCGGGAAGTAGGCGCCGAGCACGATCTGCTTCCTGCCGGTCCTGGTCATGCGGTCGCTCCGGAGAGTGCGGGGTTGAACGCGGTCACGGCGTCGACCCGGGCGCCCGGGGCGTAGCGGCTGACCGGGCGGGTCAGGCCGAAGCGCGCGCGCAGGGTGGTCTCGCCGTAGGTGGTGCGGAAGGCGCCGCGGGCCTGGAGCTCGGGCACCAGGCCGTCGACGACCGCGTCGAGGTCGGTCGGGAGGACGGCCGGGCGCAGGCGGTAGCCGTCGAGGCCGGCACGGCGCCAGGACAGCAGGGTGTCGGCGAGCCCGGCCGGGGTGGTGGCGAGGACGGCGGCGTCGGAGGAGAGCGGGTCGAGGGCGTCGAGGCGGGCGAGCCGGTCGCGAGCGGCGCGCTCGGTCGCCTCGAGGACCACGACGACGTCGCCGAGGATCCGCAGCGGCGGTGCGGTGCGGCCCACGGCGGCCTCGGCGGCCCGGACCTGGGCGACGATGCGGGCGGCGTCGTCGGCGTCGTGCGGGGTGGTGAACACGACGTCGCCGACCCGGGCGGCGAGCAGCGCCGGGGCGTAGCCGTGGGCCAGCGAGACGACCAGCGGCTGGCCCTGCGGCGGGCGCGGCACGATCGACGGCCCGGCGACGCCGAAGTGCTCCCCGGCGAAGTCGACCCGGTGCAGCTTGTCCCGGTCGACGAAGCGCCCGGTCAGGGCGTCGCGGATCTCGGCGTCGTCCTCCCAGGAGTCCCAGAGCCTGCGCACCACCTCGACGGCGTCGGCGGCCTCGCCGAACAGCTCGGCGACGAGCTCACGGGCGGCCGGGGTGTCGAGGTCGGCGCGGCGCAGGCCGGGGACGGTGCGGCGGCCGAAGTGGGCGGCCTCGTCGGCGCGCACCGAGGTCTGCACCCGCCAGCCGGCGCGGCCGCGGCTGTCGTGGTCGAGGGTGGACAGCGCCGACGCGACGTGGAACGGCTCGGTGTGGGTGGTGGTGACGGTCGGGACCAGCCCGATCCGTGAGGTCAGCGGCGCGAGGAAGGCGGCGACGAGGGAGGCGTCGAGCCGGCCCTGCACCCGGTCGGTGCGCCGGTCGGCGCCGCTCAGGTGGTCCCCGGACTGCAGCCCGAGTGCGTCCTCGATCGTGAGCAGGTCCAGCAGCCCGCGCTCGGCGGTGCGGGCCAGGTCGGTCCAGTAGCGGGCGGTGAACAGCTCGCCGGGGCGGGCGCCGGGCTCGCGCCAGGCGGCGGGGTGCCAGCCGGCACCCTCGAGCGCGACGGCCAGGTGCAGAGGGCCGTCGCCGGTGGTGGTGTCCGATGTGGACATACGGCATCGCTTTCTCGTCGCACGGGGGCACGACGGGACGACAAGGACGTCGGGGCGGCCCGCGGGACGCGGCGGCCGGGACGGGTGGCCGTCGTGGACGGCCGGGACGGGGTGGGCGGGGCGCCCTGCGGGACGCCGGTCAGGCCCGACAGGTGGCGCCCGCGACCCGCATCAGGTCGACGTGGCGGCGGTACCGGGGATGGTGCGCGGCACGCACCTGCTCGGCGACCGTGCGCATGGGTTCCTCCATCGAACCCGGCTGGAGCACCCGCTCCCGCGTGCTGCGGGGGGTTGCTGCGGCGTCGTCGAGCCGGGTCTCTCGGCCGCTCCGGATGGTGTGCGACCCGACTGTAGGTTTCCGGTGCCCGACGGTGTCAACCCGCATCACAGTCGAGTGACCTGCGCCGCAGCAAGTCTCCCGACCTGCGGAACCGCCACCCGGATGCCAGGGAAGATGTCCGGACACGCTGACCGTGTTCCTGGTTGGTGGACGCCGGGTTGTCCGGAGAGGTGACCACCGCGCACCCTGGTCGGGTGACGATGAGCCAGCGGCGGCCCTCGCGCCCCGCACGGCTCGTGGGGGACGCGACGGCCCCCGTCCCCCAGCGGCAGGCGCGCACGGCGTGGCGCGCTGTGCCCCTGCGCCCTACCGGCCTCGAGCCGTTCTGGCCGAGCCGGCGCGCGCCCGCCTACAGCGAACTCTGTCGCTGACCGGTCTCCCGTCCCGCGGGCCGTAACGCCACGCCCCCGGCGTGCGAGGCACCCGCCGGACCGGGAACCGCCCGCCGGACACCACTCCGGCCCGCCACCCGTCCCGTACCCCGGCACGCCCTCCCAGGGCCGGCCGGCCCCGGCGCGCAGCGGTCGTCCCGACCGCCCGCCGCCCCCACGGAAGGACCCCGTCCCGCGATGTCCCCGCACGTCCTGCGTCCCGGATCCCGGGCGCGCACCGCCGCCGTCCTGCTCGCGCTGCTCACCGCGCTCGGGCTGCTGGCCGGCTGCTCCCGCGCCGACGAGAGCACCACCGCCGCGGGAGCCACCTCCCCCGCGACCGAGGTCCGCCTCGGCTACTTCCCGAACATCACCCACGCCCCCGCGCTGGTCGGGGTGAAGCAGGGCCTGTTCGCCGCCGAGCTGGGGAACACGAAGCTCACCACCCAGACGTTCAACGCCGGCCCGGACCAGGTCAACGCCCTGCTCGGCGGCTCGATCGACGTCGCGTTCATCGGTTCCGGCCCGGCGATCAACGCCTTCACCAAGTCGAACGGCGAGGCCGTGCGCCTCGTCGCGGGATCCACCTCGGCCGGCGCCCAGCTGGTGACCAGCCCGGACATCACCTCCCCCGAGCAGCTCAAGGGCAAGATCATCGCGACGCCGCAGCTGGGCAACACCCAGGACATCGCGCTGAAGACCTGGCTGTCGGAGAACAAGCTCCCGATCGGGCAGGGCCCGGCCGCGGTGACCGTGCAGAACATCGAGAACCCGCAGACCCTCGACCTGTTCAAGCAGGGCAAGGTCGCCGGCGGCTGGCTGCCCGAGCCGTGGAGCTCGCGCCTGGTCGACGCCGGGGCGAAGGTCCTGGTCGACGAGAAGTCCCTGTGGCCCGGCGGGAAGTTCCCGACGACCGTCGTCATCGTCCGGACCGAGTTCCTCCAGCAGCACCCGCAGACCGTCGAGGCGATCCTGCGGGGCGAGCAGAAGGCCATCGCGCTCATCCGCGACAACCCCGCCGAGGCGAAGACCGTCTCCAACGAGGCGATCGGCGAGATCACCGGCAAGCCGCTGGCGGCGAACATCCTCGACCGCGCCTTCACCGAGCTGTCCTTCGACTCCGACCCGCTCGCCTCGACCTTCCCGCAGCTGGCCAAGGACTCGGTCACGGCGGGCATCGCGAAGAGCGAGGCGAACCTGACCGGCTTCCTCGACCCGGCTGCGGTCGACGCGGTCCGGACCAGCTCCGGGGAGACCGCCGTGGACCCGGCCGGTCTCGCCGCCGCGAACTGACCTTTCCGATCGACGAGGGGAACCACCGATGACCGTCGACCTGACCACCCGGCGCCCGAGGACCCGCGGCACCGCCGTGGAGCTGTCCGGGGTCGCCAAGACCTTCGGCACCGGCACCGGGGCCGTGACCGCGCTCAACGGGATCGACCTGCGGGTCGGCGACGGCGAGTTCCTCTGCGTGCTCGGCGCGTCCGGCTGCGGCAAGTCGACGCTGCTGAACCTGCTCGCCGGGCTCGACGAGCCCACCGCGGGCGCGGTCCGGGTCGGGTCGGCGCGGCCGTCGTTCATGTTCCAGGAGGCCGCGCTCATGCCGTGGCTGACCGCGCTGCGCAACGTCGAGCTGCCGCTCAAGCTCGCCGGGCACGGCCGGTCGGCCCGGCGTGAGCGGGCCGAGGAGCTGCTCACCCTGGTACGGCTGGAGGGCCTGGGCGACAAGCGTCCGCACGAGCTGTCCGGCGGCATGCGCCAGCGCGTGTCGCTGGCCCGCGCCCTGGCCGCGGCCACCGGCCTCGGCGACACCCACGGCGCCGGGGGGCTCCTGCTGATGGACGAGCCGTTCGCCGCGCTCGACGCCATCACCCGCGACGTCCTGCAGGGCGAGCTGCTGCGGGTCTGGCGGGCCACCGGGACGACGATCGTGTTCGTCACCCACGACGTCCGCGAGGCCGTCCGGCTGGCCGAGCGGGTCGTGCTGCTGTCGTCGCGGCCGGGGACCGTCGTCCGCGAGTGGACGGTGCCCGCCGGCGGTCACGACGCCGAGGCGCAGGCCGAGCTGCACGACGACATCACCGGACGGCTGCGGGCGGTGATCACCAGCCATGCCGCGTGAGGAGTCCTCGATGACCGTCGTCGACGACGACCGCGACTCCGCGGCCGCCGTCGCCGGGCTCGACGCGCTCGACACCCCCGTCGAGCGGACGACGCCGTGGTGGCAGCGGTTCCTGCGGACCTGGCTGCCGCCGATCGTCGCGCTCGTGGCGATCGTGGTGGTCTGGCAGATCGTCTGGGCCTCGGCGGTCACGCCCGAGTACCGGCTGCCCGCCCCGGGCGCGGTGGCCGAGGCGTTCGGCGAGACCGTCGTCAGCGGCGAGATCTGGTCGATCCTGTGGACCTCGATCAGCCGGGCCGCGCTCGGCTTCCTGCTCGCCCTGGTGATCGCCACCCCGCTCGGCGTGGTCGTCGCCAAGGTGCCGCTGGTCCGTGCGGCGATCGGGCCGCTGCTCACCGGTCTCCAGTCACTGCCGTCGGTGGCCTGGGTGCCCGCCGCGGTGCTGTGGTTCGGGCTGACCAACACCACGATCTTCTTCGTGGTCCTGCTCGGCTCGGTGCCCTCGATCGCGAACGGCCTGGTCGCGGGCATCGACCAGGTGCCGCCGATCCTGCCCCGGGCCGGCCAGGTCCTGGGCGCGACGGGCTACCAGATGGCCCGCTACGTCCTGCTCCCCGCGGCGCTGCCCGGCTACCTCGCCGGCTGCAAGCAGGGCTGGGCGTTCTCCTGGCGCTCGCTGATGGCCGCGGAGATCATCGCGGCCGGACCCGCCCTCGGGGTCGGGCTGGGCGCCTACCTGAAGAACGGCGCCGACGTGAACGACATCGTGCAGGTGTTCGCCGCGATCCTGCTGATCCTCATCGTCGGCATCGGGGTCGAGCTGCTGGTCTTCCGGCCGCTGGAGCGACGGGTGCTGCGCGCCCGGGGGCTGGCGCTCACCGTCTGACCCGGCCGTCGACCTCCCCGTCCCACGACCGGGCCGCCCGTACGAACCCGCGTACGGGCGGCCAGGTCGTGCGTGATCCGAGGTGTCCGGACGGGTTCCCGCACCCGTTCCCACCAGCCGAAACGTCGTGACTCCAATCCCAACTCCAAGGGTTGGGTTTCGAGCCCGGGGCGGTTACCGTCACCGTATGACCGTTCCGGTTCCGCTGACCACGCGCGCGCACATCGACCTCGCGCGCGTCGCGTCGGCGCTCTGTCGGTCCTGACCCGGGCACGGCCCACCGCGCCGCCCGGTCCCGCTCGACGGCGCCCCCGACCGCACCACCCCGGCGTGCCGCGCCTGTGGTGCCGGTCCGGCACCCCGGCCGGCCGGGTGGCCCCGCCCGGTGTGCGCCGCCGCCGGGCGGGCGGACCACCGCGGCTCCGCACCCCGCCGGCGCACCCGGCCACCTGACGACACCCGTCCCACCGGCCCCGTGGGGCAGACCGGTCCCACCGTGCCCGCCCGACACGGCCGGTTCCGGCGTGCCGGTACCTCCGGCACCCCACCCCCGTACCCGGCCCGTCCCCGCGACGGCCCACGAGCCCGCCACCTCCGCCCGGCACCCGCACCGCCCGGGCCGGCCGGCGTGCCCTCCGAACCCCAGGAGCCCCCATGACGACCGTCTCCGAACGGGAGCGCACCAGCTCCCCGCCCGAGGTCGAGACCCTCCGCACCCGGCACACCCGCGGACCGGACCGGGTCCCCCGCTGGGTGGTCAAGACCGCGTCCCCGGTCGTGCTCATCGGGCTGTGGCAGGTGCTGTCGAGCACCGGCGTCCTCCCGCGCGACGTCCTCGCCTCCCCCGCGACCGTCGCGGTCACGGCCGCCGAGATGTGGGCCGACGGTGCGCTGCAGAGCGCGGTGGCGGTGTCGAGCGTGCGGGTGCTGTCCGGCATCGCGATCGGTGTCGTCGCCGCGGTCCTGCTCGCGACCCTCTCCGGGCTGTTCCGCCGCGGCGAGGACGTCATCGACGCCCCCGTCCAGATGCTGCGCACGGTGCCGGTCATCGGGCTCATCCCGCTGCTGATCATCTGGTTCGGCATCGGCGAGGAGCCCAAGATCGCGCTGATCGCGCTGGCGGTGACCTTCCCGCTCTACATGAACCTGTTCGGCGGCATCCGCAACGTCGACGCGACGCTCGTCGAGGCCGCCCGCACGCTCGGCCTGGGCTGGTTCGGCCAGGTCCGGCACGTGATCCTGCCGTCGGCGATGCCCCAGTTCCTGGTCGGGCTGCGCTACTCGCTCGGCACCGCGTGGCTCGCCCTGGTCTTCGGCGAGACGATCAACGCGACGTCGGGGATCGGCTACGAGATGAACACCGCCCGGGAGTTCTTCCAGACCGACGTGATCGTCGTCTGCCTCGCGCTCTACGCGGTGCTCGGGCTGGTCGGCGACCTCGTCGTGCGCACGCTGGAGAGGGGGCTGCTGTCGTGGCGACCGGCGTTCAGCGGGCGGTGAGGCCCGTCTCGGTCCGCGGCCTGAGCCGGCACTTCGGTGACCGGGCCGTCCTGACCGACCTCGACCTGGACATCGAGCCCGGCGAGTTCGTCGCCCTGCTCGGCGCCTCGGGCTGCGGCAAGTCCACCCTGCTGCGGATCCTGGCCGACCTCGACAACGACGTCAGCGGGGAGGTCACCGTCGCCCGGCGCCGCGCCGTCGGCTTCCAGGCCCCGCGCCTGCTGCCGTGGAAGAAGGTGTGGCGCAACGTCGTGCTGGGCCTGCCCGGGCGGCCGGACCGCGCCCGTGCCGTGGCCGCGCTGACCGAGGTCGGCCTCGCCCACCGCACCGACGTGTGGCCCAAGGTCCTGTCCGGCGGCGAGGCGCAGCGGGCCGCGCTGGCCCGCGCCCTGGTCCGCGACCCGGACCTGCTGCTGCTCGACGAGCCGTTCTCCGCGCTCGACGCGCTCACCCGGATCACCGCCCGCGGGCTCGTCGACGAGCTGTGGCAGCGCCACCGCTGCGCGGTGCTGCTGGTGACCCACGACGTGGAGGAGGCGCTCGTCCTGGCCGACCGCGTCCTGGTGATGGACGGGGGCCGGATCGCGCACGACGCGCCGGTCCCGTTCCCCCGCCCGCGCGACGTCACCGACCCCGCCTTCCAGCACCTGCGGGCCGACCTGCTCGGCAGGCTCGGCGTGCACCGACCCCAGGAGCGAGCGTGAGCATCGAGTTCATCGGCATGATCGGGACCCAGGAGGTCTCCGAGATCCGGCCCGCCACCGGCCCCGTCCTGGACCCGGCCGTCGTCCGCCGGTTCGCCGCCGCCCACGAGGAGGCCGGCTTCGACAAGGTCCTCATCGGGCACTCGTCGTCGACGCCCGACGGGCTGCAGGTCGCCGCCTACGCCGTCGCGCACACCGACCGGCTCGGCTTCCTGGTCGCGCACCGGCCCGGCTTCACCGCGCCCACCCTGGCCGCCCGCCAGTACGCGACGCTGGACCACGTCAGCGGTGGCGGCCGGGTCGCGATGCACGTCATCTCCGGGGGCAGCGACACCGACCAGCGCCGCGACGGCGACTGGCTGGACAAGGACGAGCGCTACGCCCGCACCGACGAGTACCTCTCGGTCGTCCGCCGGGCCTGGACCGACCCCGAGCCCTTCGACCACGCCGGCGAGCACTACCGGGTCGCCGGCGTCGCCCAGGAGATCCGTCCGCTCGGCCCGATCCCGGTCTACTTCGGCGGGTCCTCCGACGCCGCGTACCGGGTCGGCGGGCGGCACGCCGACGTCTTCGCGCTCTGGGGCGAGCCCCTCGCCGGGACCGCCGAGCAGATCGCCCGGGTGCACGACGCCGCCCGCGCCGCGGGCCGCACCGAGCCGCCCCGGATCAGCGTGTCCTTCCGCCCGATCCTCGGCGACACCGAGGAGCAGGCGTGGGCCCGCGCGCACGACGTCCGGGACCGGATCGTCGCCGCCCGGGGCGGGCACGGCTCGTTCACCGGCACCCGGATGCGCGAGCCGGGGGCACCGGCCAACGTCGGCTCGCAGCGGCTGCTCGCCGCCGCCGAGGCCGGTGAGCTGCACGACCGCTGCCTGTGGACCGCCACCGCGGCCGCCTCCGGCGCGGCCGGCAACTCCACCGCGCTCGTCGGCACCCCGGACACCGTCGCCGCGGCGCTCGCCGACTACGCCGACATCGGGGTCACCACCCTGCTGATCCGCGGCTACGACCCGATCGACGACGCCCGCCGCTACGGCAGCGAGCTGCTGCCCGCCGTGCGCGCCGAGCTCGCCCGCCGCGGCGCCGGGGTGGGGGTCCCCGCGTGAGCGCACCCGCCACCGCCGGCACCGTGTGGACCCCCGAGGGCACCTCGCGCGGCACCGTCGCCGTCCTGACCGGCCGGGGGGAGCACCCCGGTCTCTACGCCCGGCTCGGCCGACGGCTCGCCGTCGACGGCTGGACCCTCGCCGTGCCCGGCCCCGGCGCCGGGGTGGACGAGGTCGGCGCCGCGCTGGCCGGCGCGACCAGGGCCCGGGTGCTGCTCGGGTCCGACACCGGTGCGCTGCGCGCCTGGGAGCTGGCCGCCACCGTCCGGCCGGACGGGCTCGTGCTGGCGGGGCTGCCCACCGGCGCCCCGGGGGCACCGCCGGCGGACCGGGCCGGGGAGCTCGACGCCCGCACCGCCTGCCCGGTGCACCGTGGGCTGCTCGAGTCCGACCCCGACTTCACCTGGGGCGCGTTCGCGCAGGCGCCGCCCCCGCCGCCGTCGGACCCGCTGCCCGGCTCCCCCGTGCTGTGGCTGCACGGCGACGCCGACCCGGTGGCCCCGGTTGCCGGGATCCGGGCGCTGGCCCGCCCGGGCGACGACGTCGCCGTCGTCGTCGACGGGGTGCACGACGTGCTCAACGACCAGTTCCACCGGATCGTCGCCGCCCGGCTCGTGCAGTTCCTCGAGCGCCTCGCCAAGGGCGCCCGGTTCGCCGAGGAGACGCCGACCGCCGCGGCGGAACCGGTCCGCGCGCGCCGCGCCGCGCCGCTGACCGTCTCGGCGCGGCTGGACCACGCGATGCGCGCACTGGCCGAGCTCGTCGCCGCCGACGGCGCGACCGTCACCTGCGACGCGATGGCGCGCGCCCGCGGCGTCCCGCTGAACTCGCTGGTCAACGTGATGCTCGCGCTGCGCCGGGCCGGCCTGGTGACCAGCCGCCGCGGCTGCGAGGGCGGCTACCGGCTGGCCCGGCCGGCCGCGGAGATCACCGTCGCCGACGTCGTGCGCGCCACCGAGGGCTCGATCGCCCAGGTCCGCGACGGCGGTCCGGCCGCGCCGCTGTGGGCGGACCTGGAACGCACCGTCGCCGACTTCCTGACCACCCGCACCCTGACCGCCCTGGAGGGCGATACCCGGTGACCACGCACCCGCACGGGACCGACCCGTTCCACCCCGACCTCGTTCCCACCCCGCCCGACCACGCCCGGGTGCACCTCGTCCGGGGCGCCGAGCTGTCCGCCGACACCGCCCAGACCAGCGGCATGTCCCGCCGCGAGGCGGTGAGCGGACGGACCGTCGGCTCGTCGAAGCTCTGGACCGGTGAGACGCACGTCGCGCCCGCCACGAACTCCGGGGACCACCACCACGGCGAGGCGGAGACCTCGATCTACGTCGTCTCCGGCCGGCCGCGGTTCGTCTTCCACGACGGCACCGGCGAGGTGGTCCTGCAGACCGAGCCCGGCGACTACGTGTTCGTGCCGCCGTGGGTCCCGCACCGCGAGGAGAACCCCGACCCGGAGGTGCCGGCCGTCGTCGTGATCTCCCGCAGCACCCAGGAGGGGATCGTCGTGAACCTCCCCTCGCTCACCCCGCTCACCGACCCGGAGACCACCCCGTGACCCGCCGACCGCTGCTCGCCCTGCCCGCCGTGCTCGCCGCGCTGGCGCTGCTGCTCACCGGCTGCTCCGGCGCCGCCGACGACGGCCCGGCCGACCTGTCGCAGGTCACCCTGCGGGTCGGCGACCAGGCCGGCATCCAGCAGGCGCTGGTGAACGCCTCCGGCGCCCTCGACGGCGCCCCCTACCGGGTGGAGTGGGCGCAGTTCCCGGCCGCCGCGCCGCTGCTGGAGGCACTGCGCGGCGAGGCGATCGACGTCGGCATCGCCGGCGACGCACCCACCCTGACCGCGCTGTCCTCCACCGACCGCATCAAGATCGTCGAGGCGACCCGCTCCCCCAGCCAGGGCGGCCTCGCGCTGCTCGTGCCGAAGGACTCCCCGATCCGGTCGGTCGCCGACCTGCGCGGGAAGAAGGTCTCGCCGACCACCCAGGGCAGCATCGGCCACTACCTGCTGCTGCGGGCGCTGGAGGAGGCCGGCGTGCGGCCGGACGAGGTGACGATCTCGTTCCTGCAGCCGGTCGACGCGGCCGCCGCGATGAACTCGGGTGCGATCGACGCCTGGTCCACCTGGGACCCCTACACCGCGGTCGCGCAGCAGGAGTCCGGCGCGCGGATCCTGCGCGACGCGAAGGGCCTCGGCACCGGGCTGACCTTCCTCGACGCCAACACGGCGGCGCTGGAGGACGCGGGCACCCGCGCCGCGCTCACCGACTTCACCGAGCGCTACGGCCGTGCCCTGCAGTGGGCCCGGGAGCACCAGCAGCAGAACGCCGCGATCTACGCGGAGCTGACGAAGCGGCCGGCCGCGGTGGCCGACCTGATGGCGCAGCGGGCGCTGCGCGACACCCAGCCGCTGTCCCCGGAGCTCGTCGCCGAGCTGCAGGGGGTCGCCGACCGCTACTCCGCCTACGGCGTGCTGCGCACCCCGGTCGACGTGGCCTCCGCGATCGAGGACCTGCGCGCCCCCGCCGGCTCCTGACCCCGACGCCCCCACCCCGCGCCACGTGAGCGGGGTGGGGGCGTCTCCCGCACCGGGACGAGGGTGCTCACGTCCGGTAGTCGGCGGCGAACGGGACGGACCGGGCCGATCCGGCGTCGGCCGGGGCGCCGTCGGGCGGGGTCCACAGGCCGCGCTCACGCAGCACCGGCATGACGCCCTCGCCCATCCACCACGCCTCCTCCAGGTGCGGGTACCCGGAGAGGACGAACTCGTCGATCCCGGCCTCGTGGTACTCCGCGATCCGGTCGGCGACCTCGGTGTGGCTCCCGACGAGTGCGGTGCCCGCGCCGCCGCGGACCAGGCCGACCCCGGCCCACAGGTTCGGCGCGATCGTCAGGTCCTCGACGGAGGTCTTGACCCCGCCGTGCAGGGCCCGCATCCGGCGCTGCCCCTCCGACTCCGAGGCCGCGAGCCCCGCCTGCACCCCGGCGATCGTCGCGGGGTCGAGCGCGTCGAGGAGCTTCTGCGCCTGCGCCCACGCCTCGGCGGCGGTGTCGCGGGTGATCACGTGCAGCCGGATCCCGAAGCGCACGGTGCGCCCGCGGTCGGCGGCGAGCTTCCGGATCCAGCCGATCTTCTCCCGGACGGCCTCCACGGGCTCGCCCCAGGTGAGGTACACGTCGGCGTGCTCGGCGGCGACGTCACCCGCGGCCGGGGAGGACCCGCCGAAGTAGACCGGCGGGACCGGGTCGGGCAGCCGCGACAGCGACGCCGTCTCGACCCGGACGTGCTCGCCGTCGAGGTCGACGGTCCCGCCGCGCCACAGCCGGGTCACGACCGAGAGGAACTCGCCCGTCCGGGCGTAGCGGGCGTCCTTGTCGAGGAAGTCGCCGTAGGCGCGCTGCTCGCGGGACTCGCCGCCGGTGACGACGTTGAGCAGCAGCCGGCCGCCGGAGTGGCGCTGGAAGGTCGCGGCCTGCTGGGCGGCCAGGGTCGGGGAGATCGATCCGGGCCGGAACGCGACGAGGAACTTCAGGCGCTCGGTGTGCGCGACGAGCATCGCGGTGGTGAGCCACGCGTCCTCGCACCAGGCGCCGGTCGGGGTGAGCGCGCCGTCGAACCCGGCCTGTTCCGCGGCCCGGGCGACCGTGGTGAGGTACTCGATCGAGGCGGGACGGATGGCGCCGGCGGACCCGGTCGCGTTGCCGTGGCCTCCCCCGACGAGGTGGCGGCCGTCGCCCATGGTGGGCAGGAACCAGTGCAGGGTGACTCCCATCCGGGAGACGGAACAGTGCCGCACCCGCCGGCGCAAGTCGGCCGGGACGACGGTCACAGGGTGTTCCACAGTGGACCGTCCAGCCCGCGGGACACCTGTCCGGACGACCCGGATCATGCCTCCCACCAGGCAGGACGCCGGTGATCCGGGTCCCCGTCCCCTTGGGTGACGGCGCCGGTCACGGCTACCGTGGCGTCCGTGACCGGATCGGTGCTGCTGACCACGCGAGGCCATGTCGACCTCGCGCGCGTGGCGTCGGCGCTGTGTCGGCGCTCGGCCCGTCGCCGCTGAGGCCACGCCCTCGCCGACCGGGATCCGTACCGCGCCCGGTCCTGCGGGACCGCCCCCGGGACCACCGGCGGCCGTCGCGGCCGCCGGGCCCCCGCCCGCCGCCGGCCCGACGGGGCCCGGACGTCCCCGCGGACCGCCGGCCCCGCACCGCGGCACCCACCCGTACCCCACCCCGGCGCCACCGCGCCGCCGTCGTGCCCCGGCGCGTCGCCGCCCCACCGGAAGGACCTCCCGTGACCACCACCTCCCCCGCCCCCACCGGCACCGACGGCCGCGCCGCCTGGACCGACGAGCAGCTCGACGCCGTCTTCGCGCCGGTGTTCGCGCGGATCGCGCAGGGCGCGGTGGCCCGTGAGCAGGGCCGGGCCCTCGCCCGCGACGAGGTCGCCGCGCTGCGGGCGGAGCGCTTCGGCGCGCTGCGGCTGCCCGTGGAGCTCGGCGGCTACGGCGCCACGGTGCGCCAGCAGTTCCGGCTGCTCGTCGACCTCGCCGCCGCGGAGTCGAACCTGCCCCAGGCGCTGCGCGTGCACTGGTGGTACGTCGACGACCTGCTGCTCGCCGCACCGGGCGCCGACCGCGACGCCCGCCTCGCCGCCGTCGCGGAGGGTGGACTGGTCGGGAACGCGATCACCGAGCCCGGCGTCGGCGCGATCGACCGGTACCGCACGACGCTGACCCCCGACGGCGACGGCTACCGGCTCGACGGCACCAAGTACTACTCGACCGGCAGCCTCTACGCCGACCAGATCCTGGTCGCCGCCGACCTCGACGGGGAGCGCGTGTCCGTGCTCGTCGACGGCGACGCCGAGGGCGTCGTGCAGCACGACGACTGGGACGGCTTCGGCCAGCGCCTCACCGCCAGCGGCACCACCGACTTCCGGGGCGTCGCGGTCGCCCGCGACCGGGTCCTCGGCCCCGGCTACGGCACCGAGGGCCGCGGCTGGGGCACCTCCTACCTGCAGCTCGTGCAGCTCGCCGTGCTCGCCGGGATCGCCCGGCGCGCCACCGACGACGTCGCCGCCTGGGTCCGCGAGCGCACCCGCACCTTCACCCACGCCCCGGCCGATCTGCCCCGCCACGACCCGCTGGTGCAGCAGGTCATCGGCCGGCTCTCGGCCGCCGCGTGGTCCTCGCGCGCCCTGGTGCTGACCATCGCCGAGCAGCTCGACGCGCTGCTGGCCGCGGGCGGGGAGGACGCGGAGCTGCTCGACCGGGTGGAGCTCGACGTCGCCCACGCCCAGGCCGCGGTCATCCCGGCGGTGCTCGACGCGACGACCGAGCTGTTCGAGGTCGGCGGTGCCTCGATCACCTCGGAGAAGCTCCGGTTGGACCGGCACTGGCGCAACGCCCGGGTCATCTCCACGCACAACCCGCTGATCTACAAGCTGCAGTCCATCGGTGACCACGTGCTCAACGGCACCGACCTGCCCTACGCCTGGAGCGCGGGCAAGCGATGACCGGCCACCCGCGACGGCTGCACCTCAACGCCTTCGACATGACCTGCGCCGGGCACCAGTCGCCCGGGCTGTGGCGCCACCCCGAGGACCGCTCGCACACCTTCCACGACCTGCGCTACTGGACCGATCTGGCGCAGCTGCTGGAGCGCGGCGGGTTCACCAGCCTGTTCGTCGCCGACGTCGTCGGGCTCTACGACGTCTACCGCGACGGCCCCGAACCGGCGATCCGCGACGGCGTGCAGGTCCCCGTCGGGGACCCGACGCTGGCGGTGTCGGCGATGGCCGCGGTCACCGAGCGGCTCGGCTTCGGGATCACCGTCTCGCTGACCTACGAGAAGCCCTACGCCCTGGCGCGCCGGTTCTCCACGCTGGACCACTACACCCGGGGCCGGGTCGCGTGGAACGTCGTGACCTCCTACCTGGAGTCCGCGGCCCGCAACCTGGGCCTGGAGAAGCAGGTGCCGCACGACCGGCGCTACGACGTCGCCGACGAGTTCATGGAGGTCGTCTACCAGCTGTGGGAGGCCTCCTGGGACGACAACGCGGTGCTGCTCGACCGGGAGAAGGGCGTCTACACCGACCCGGCGAAGGTCCGCCCGATCGACCACCACGGCGAGTTCTTCGACGTGCCCGGCATCGGGCTCACCGAGCCGTCGCCGCAGCGCACCCCGACGATCTTCCAGGCCGGTGCGTCGTCGCGCGGCACGACGTTCGCCGCCCGGCACGCCGAGGGCGTCTTCGTCATCTCCCCCACCCCGGAGACCCTGGCGCCGCGGGTCGCCGAGCTGCGCAGGCAGACCGCCGCGCAGGGCCGCGACCCACGCGCGGTGAAGGTCTTCACGATGGTCACCGTGATCACCGGCGCCACCGACGAGCAGGCCCGGGAGCGCTGGGCCGACCTCGCGCAGTACGTCAGCCTGGAGGGCGCGCTCACCCTCTACGGCGGCTGGTCGGGCCTCGACCTGTCCACCATGGACCCGGACGAGCCGCTGCGGTTCGCCGAGACCGAGGCCATCCGCAGCGCGGTGGAGCTGTTCACCACCGCGGACCCGACCCGTGAGTGGACGCCGCGGGCGATCGCCGAGCACATCGGGATCGGCGGGATGGGCGCGGTCGTCGTGGGCGGGCCGCAGACGGTCGCCGACGAGCTGGAGCGCTGGGCCGAGGTCGCCGACGTCGACGGGTTCAACCTGGCCTACGCCGTCACCCCGGGCACCTTCGCCGACGTCGTCGAGCACGTGGTGCCCGAGCTGCGCCGGCGCGGGGTCCTGGCCGAGGCGCCGGAGGGTGCGACGCTGCGCGAGCACCTGCAGGGCGCCGGTCAGGCCCGGGTCCGGGCCGACCACCCCGCCGCCGTCCACGCGCGGCGCCGGGGCCCGACCCCCGCCTGACCCGGCTGCCCTCCCGGCCCGCGGTCCCGCTCCCCGCTGCACGAGCGGGCCGTTCGTCCCGTAGGTCGGCACGAACGGCCCGTTCGCGCCGAGCCCGGCGCACGACCCGCCGCGCGAACGGCCCGGTCGTGCCGAGCCGGGCCGGACGTCGTGGTGTCGTCGTCGCCCTCCGGCTCGCGGCCGATCCAGGGGCCGGCGGCGTCCCGGACGGACCGACCACTCCGTCGAGTGATCGCCTAACACGACGGCGCACCGGATTCGTACGGAGACGACGAAACTCACCATCGCTTTCCGAATTCGTTCACCCGTTCGTATGATCTCCGCGTGCGACTTCCCGGACCGAGCGTGGGCGACCTGCTGGTCGGCCGCATCTGGCTCGACCTCGGGTACCTCGCCGGCGCGACCTGTCGGGCCTGACGCGACCACCGCCGTCCGTCCCCGTCGCGCCCGAACAGGACTCCCGTCGTGCAGACCGCCACCACGTGGGCGCCGCCCGCGTCCGTCCGCCTGTCCGCCGTCGACCGCGCCTTCGGCTCCGGTCCCGACCGCCGCGTCGTGCTCGACGAGGTCGACCTCGACGTCGCCGCCGGTGAGGTCGTCGCCCTGCTGGGCGCCTCCGGCTGCGGCAAGTCGACCCTGCTGCGGCTCGTCGCCGGTCTCGACCACCCGTCCGCAGGCGAGGTCCGGGTCGACGACGAGCGCGTCGACGGCGTGCAGGGCCGTGCCGCCGTCGTCTTCCAGGAGCCGCGGCTGCTGCCCTGGCGCACCCTCGCCGACAACGTCGCGTTCGGGCTTCCCGACCGCACACCCCGTGACGAGCGGGCCGACGCCGTCGCCCGCGCGCTGGAGGCGGTGGGGCTCGCCGAGTTCGCCGGGTACCGGCCACGGGCCGTCTCCGGCGGCATGGCCCAGCGGGCCGGGCTCGCCCGCGCGCTCGTCCGCACCCCCGGGGTGCTGCTGCTCGACGAGCCGTTCGCCGCGCTCGACGCACTGACCCGGCTGCGGATGCAGGACCTGGTCGACGACCTGCAGCGCGCCTCCGGGGCGACCGTGCTGCTCGTGACCCACGACGTCGACGAGGCCCTGCACCTCGCCGACCGGGTCGTCGTCCTCGGTCGGGCGGCCCCCGACCGAGGTGCCGCGGTGGTGCACACGCTGCGGCCGCCGTCGCCACGCCCCCGCGACCGCTCCGACCCCGCCGCGACGGCGCTGCGTGCGGACCTGCTGTCCCGCCTCGGCGTCCCCGCCCAGCACAGCCGCATCCCCACCCAGCGATGAACGGGAGACCGACCATGCGCCCGCTGCGCACCGTCCTGCCCGCCCTGCTCGCCCTGCTGCTGCTCGCCGGCTGCGCGGCCGGGGAGAACGCCGACGGCACCGTCGCCGGGGACTCCGGAGGCGGAGCGGCCGCGGTCCGGCTGGACTACGCCTACTACAACCCCGAGAGCCTGGTGATCCGCGAGCAGGGCTGGCTGGAGCAGGAGCTCGGCCGGGACAACGTGGAGTGGGTGCTCTCGCAGGGGTCGAACAAGGCCAACGAGAACCTGCGGGCCGGGGTGATCGACGTCGGCTCGACGGCGGGCACCCCGGCGCTGCTGGCCCGCGCCAACGGGTCCCCGATCCGCTCGATCGACGTCTACTCCCGGCCCGAGTGGTCCGCGATCGTGGTGCCCGCCGGCTCGGCGATCACCGACCCGGCGCAGCTGCGCGGGCGCAAGGTCGCCGTCACCCAGGGCACCGACCCGTACTTCTTCCTCGTACAGACTCTCGCGCGGGCCGGGCTCGACCGCGACGACGTCGAGATCGTGAACCTGCAGCACTCCGACGGGCGCACCGCGCTGGAGCGGGGCGACGTCGACGCCTGGGCCGGTCTCGACCCGTTCATGGCGCAGTCCGAGCTCTCCGTGGGGTCGCGGCTGGTCTACCGCAACCTCGACTTCAACTCCTACGGGCTGCTCAACGCCACCGAGTCGTTCCTGGAACGCGACCCGGACACCGCGGCCGTCGTCGTGCGGGCCTACGAGCGGGCGCGGGCCTGGATCGCCGAGAACCCCGACGAGGCCGTGGCGACGCTGGCCCGGGCCGCGTCCATCGACCCGGCCGTCGCCCGCAAGCAGCTCACCGAGCGCACCCGGCTCGACATCGACCCGGTCCCCGGCCCCGACCAGCGGGCGGTGCTGGAGCGACTGCTGCCGATCCTGGTGTCGGAGAACCTGGTCCGCTCCGAGAGCGACGCCCGCACCGCGCTGGACACCCTGTTCGAGCCACGTTTCGCCGAGCAGGCCGCCGGCACCCGGTCGGACGGGAGCCGGCTGTGACCGTCACCGGGACCAGGGGCACCCGCCCCACACCGGCTCCGGCGACGCCGGGACCGGCCGCCCCGGACCGGCCGACGCGTCGCAGGCTGCTCACCGGCGCCGCCGCCGGCCTCGTGCTGCCGGTCCTGCTGGTCCTCGGCTGGCACCTGCTCGCGGCGTCCGGACGGTTCTCTCCCGCGCAGCTGCCCGCCCCGCTCGACGTCGCCGCCGCACTCGGTGAGCTCGCCGGACGCGGCGAGCTGTGGCAGCACGTCGCGATCAGCGTGCAGCGGGTGCTGCTCGGCTTCGGCGCGGGTGCAGGGGCGGGCCTGCTGCTGGGTGGGCTCGTCGGGCTCTCCTCCCGGGCGCGGTCCCTCCTCGCCCCCACCGTGCAGGCGCTGCGTGCGGTGCCCTCGCTGGCCTGGGTGCCGCTGCTGCTCCTGTGGCTCGGCATCGGCGAGACCCCGAAGATCACTCTCGTGGCGATCGGGGCGTTCTTCCCCGTCTACACGACGGTCGCGGCCGCACTCGACCACGTCGACCACCGGCTCGTCGAGGTCGGCCGCGCCTACGGACGCTCGGGCCTGCGACTGTTCCTGCAGGTGCAGCTGCCGGCGATCGCGCCGCCCGCGCTCGCCGGGCTGCGGCTCGGGCTCGCGCAGGGCTGGCTGTTCCTGGTCGCGGCGGAGCTGATCGCGTCGTCGATCGGGCTCGGGTTCCTGCTGATCGACAGCCAGAACACCGGGCGCACCGACATCCTCCTGCTGGCGATCGTGCTCCTCGCGGTGCTGGGGAAGCTCACCGACGCGCTGCTCGGTCTGGCCGAGCGGGCGCTGCTGCGCCGCTGGACCTGACCCGCACCGCGGCCAGCAGCGCCAGCGCCAGCACCGGTGCGACGGCGGTGGCGGCGAACCCCGCGGCCCCGGCGTGGGCGTACAGCGGCACCCACACCGGCGGCGCCAGCGCGCCGCCGAAGAACTGGGCCGACAGCGCCAGTGACGCCGCCCCCGCCCGGTTGCCGACGGTGCTCGTCGCCGCCACGGCGTTGACCGTCGTGCGCAGACCGGTGACCGCGGCGCCGACCGCGGCAATGCCCAGCCCGAGCAGCCACACCGTCGGCCCGAGCGCGGCGAGGAGCAGCCCGGCCGCCAGCAGGAGGTTCATCAGCACCCCGGTCCGGCGCGGTCCCAGCGTGTCCAGCCGCCGGCCCAGCAGCGGCGCGGCCAGCAGACCGGCCACACCGAACGCGGCCGCGAGCAGGCCTCGCTGCCACGGCCCGAGCCCGAAGTCGGCCTCGGCGCGCAGGATCGACAGCACCGTCAGCCCCACCGCCGCCAGGTAGCAGAGGAACGACAGCCCGCAGGCCAGCGCCAGGTTCCGGTTCAGCAGCGCACGTACCGGCGGTGGCCCGGCGGGGCGGGGCCCGGCCGTCATCGTCGGCGGGAACACCGCCAGGACCACCGCGACCACGGCCGGGAACACGAACGCCAGCCGCCAGTCCAGCGCCGCCGACGGCCCGGACACCAGCGGGCTCGCCGCCTGCCCGGCGGCCTGCATCCCGGCGAAGAAGCCCAGCGCCCGGCCGAGCCCGGCCCGCGGGACCAGGTCGGTGATCGCGGCGACCAGCAGTGGCGTGGTGAACGCGTTCGTCACCCCCTGCAGCGCGCGGGCGGCGAGGAACCACTCGACGGTCGGGGCCAGCACGCAGCACACGCAGGCACCCACGAACGCCACCAGCGACACCTGCATGGTGCGGGCCCGGCCCCAGCGTTCGGCGAGGGTCCCCGACACCAGCATCACCGCCGCGAACGGGAGCATGTAGGCCGTGACGGCCGCGGCCGTCACCTCGGGCGTGCCGGCCAGGCCGGTCGCGACCTCGTGCACCATCGGCGTGACCATCGTGCTGGCGTACGGGCCCAGGAAGCCGCCGACGTAGAGCGGCCACGCCCGGACACCCGGACGTGGCCGCAGCGGGGTGGTCACCCGTCTCAGACCTCCACGAGGTTCTTGACCAGACCCTCGTAGGTGCGGTCCGGCTCGATCAGGCCCCAGGACACCATCCAGTCGTAGGTGCGCTGGAACTGCGCCTGCGGGTACGGCGCCGGATCGACGTAGCGCAGCCGGCCCAGCGGGATCTCGTGCGGCTCCACGGTCCCCAGCTCGGCCGGGATCTCGCCGGTCAGGTGGTGCAGGTACGGGCGCGGGTCGGCGTTGATCGCCGCCACCGCCCGCACGACGGCGCGGTTCACCCGGGCGTAGGTGTCCTCGTCGACCTGGGGGCTCGCGATCTCGGCACCGACGTAGAACGCCTCGGCCAGTACCTTGTAACCCTGCTTCTCGGCCAGGGTGATCCACGGCTCCATCAGGGCGGCGGCCTCCACGGTGCCGTCGCGCAGCGCCTCGAACCGGACCTGCGGGCCGCCGTAGTGCGCGACCGAGATCTCCTCCCGCGGCAGGAAGCCCTCCAGGGTCTGCAGCGCGACGTAGTGCGAGCCGTGGTGGAAGTTCACCGCCACCGTGACTCCCGCGAGGTCCTGCGGGTGGGTCGCCGGGTGGTCCCCTCGGACCATGATCGCCTGACCGTTCACGGCTGCCCGCTTCGAGACGACCCGCCCGCCGACGGCGGTGTCCTGGGCCCGGCGCACCTGTCCCCACTCGCAGGCCCGGTACAGCGACGCCTCACCGCTCTCGAAGTGCGACTTGGTGGCGCCGAACGCGCTGAGGAGCTCGTGGTCCTCCAGCGGGGAGAGCCCGGCGTTCGCGTAGGCCTTCGTGACGAACTCGACGTCGACCCCCTCGTCGGCGAAGTAGCCCTCGTCCTGGGCGACGAGCTGGGGCAGTGAGAACACCAGGGACAGCAGCTCCATGGTGACCTTCGGACGCTCGGTCATGAGGTCGTTCCCTTCCGTTCGGGCGCACCGCGCTCGGGCGAGAGCGGTGTCGGATGCGCGCTCAGGCGAGCGCGGCGACGATGCGGGTGTGCAGGTCGAACAGGTGCGGGTCCTCCGCCGAGCGGGGCCGGGCCCGGTCGACGTGGTGCTCCGCGGCGATCCGGGCCGGGCGGCCGGCCAGGACGATGACGCGGTCGGCGAGCAGGGCCGCCTCCAGCGGGTTGTGGGTGACGAGCAGGCCCGTGCGGGGACGGCGCATCCACAGCTCCTGCAGCAGCAGCCGCAGCTTGCGGGCGGTCAGCTCGTCCAGCGCGCTGAACGGTTCGTCGAGCAGCACGAGGTCGGGCTCGACCGCGAACGCCCGTGCCACTGCGACCCGCTGACGTTGACCGCCGGACAGCACGCTCGGATAGGATCCGGTGTACTCGGCGAGCCCCACCGCCTCGAGCACCGCGTCCGCGGCGCCCGGTTCCAGGCCCGCGGCCTCCAGCGCGAGGACCACGTTCTGCCGGACCGGGAGCCAGTCCAGCAGACGCGGCTGCTGGAACACCACCCCGAGGCGGGGCCGTCCGATCTCGACGGTGCCGCGGTCGGGCACGGTCAGCCCGGCGACCACGTGCAGCAGGGTCGTCTTGCCGGTCCCCGAGGCGCCGACCAACGCGACGAGCTCACCTTCCTCGACGGTCAGCGAGAAGTCCTCCAGGACGGTCTGCGGCGTGCCGGTGCGGACGTCGACGAAGGTCTTCCCGACACCGTCGAGCCGGATCCGGGTGGTGGCCGGGGCGCTCACACCGTCACCGCCCTGCGCCAGCGGCCGGCGCGCCGCTCCAGGCCCTGCAGCACGCCGTACTCCAGCACCGCCATGACGACGGCGAACAGCAGCGTCCACGCCAGGACGGCGGCGACGTTCTGCCCGGCGAAGGCGTTGTTGAGCTGGTAGCCCACCCCGCTCGACATCCCGAAGACCTCCACGAGCACGATCACCTTCCAGCCGAGCGACAGGCCCAGCCGGGCACCGGCGAACAGCGACGGCGCGAGCGCGGGCAACCACAGCCGGCGCAGCCGCGTGCGGCGGGAGAACCGGTAGACGTGCGCCATCTCCAGCAGGTCCGGGTCGACCGAGCGCACGCCCTGGTAGATCGTCAGGACGAGCGCGGGCGCCGAGGCCAGAGCCACCGCGATCACCGGGTTGGCCAGACCGACGCCGAACCAGATCACGCACAGCAGCGCCCACACCAGCCCCGGAATGGTCAGGCCGAGCAGCACCGCGGGCTCGCAGAACCGGCGCGCGACGGCGTTGCGCCCCATCGCGATCCCCACCGCGACGGCGACGACGAAGGCCAGTGCGAAACCGAGCGCCACCCGCAGCACCGTGATGCCGAGCTGGGTGACGAGATCGCCGTCGACGACGATGCCGACGAGCTCCCCCGCGATGTCGCCGACGCCCGGGACCAGCACGGAGTCGACCAGCACCGCCATGACCTGCCACCCGAGGGCGGCCAGCACCACGAACGCCGCGGCCGGGCCCACCGCGCGCAGCACCGACCGACCGCCGGCCCCGGCCGCGGCGGACCCGCCGGGACGGTCGCCCTCGCCTGCGGACACGGTGGTGGCCGACGGTGCCGGCGCGCCGGCCGGTGCGGCGGTGCCCGGATCGGTGCCGGTGCTCATGCCGCCCCCAGCTCGGTCCAGGGCAGCTGAGCGGGCACGGCCTTCACCAGGCCGACCTGCCGGGCGACCTCGACCTGGCGTTGCAGGTTCGCGAACGCGGGCGCCCCCCACTCGACCGGGTAGACGTCCCGCATCCGTTCGGGCAACAGGGCGATCGCGGCCCGCTCCGTGGCCGGGATGCCGTAGACCTCGTGCAGGTCGGTCAGGACCGCGGGTCGCTCACGGATGATCTCGTGGGCGCGCACCCGCAGGTCGGCGACCGCGCGGGCGGCGACCGGGTCGCGGTCCAGGAAGGCACGGACGGTGCCCTGCCCGTTGAGGATCAGCGACGCCGGGTCCTCGCCGGTGCCCTGCGCCCACTGCTCACCGACGGTGGCGATCTGGCGGGCACCCCGCCCGACCAGCCGTGTCGCGTTGGGCTCGATGGTGACGATCGCGTCGACGTCGCCGCGGTCGAACAGGGCCAGCCCGGCCAGTACGGCGCCGGGGAACAGCTCGTACTCGGCGTTCAGGTCGGTCCCGTTCACCGCGGCCGCGAGCTGGGTGGAGCGGAACGCGTCGCTGTTGTTCGGCGGCGTCGCGACCCGCTTGCCCCGGAGGTCGGCCGGCGTCCGGTACGGGCTGTTCTCCGGGACCAGCCAGCGGACGTGGTTGGTGAGATTGGGTGAGAACAGCACGACGTCCGACCCCGCCTCGGCTGCGACGACCGCTCCCAGCGGGCCGAAGCTCGCGACGTCGAGCGCGCCGGAGAGCAGCTTGTTCTGCACGTCCCCCGGACCGGTGCCCGAGACGTAGCTGAGGTCGAGCCCCTCGAGCAGGCCGTTCTGCTCGGCGATCGGCCGGATCACCGAGCTCGCGGTGCCCGCGCCGGAGTCCTCGACCCGGGCGCCGGCCCGCCCGCCTGCCGCACCACCGCAGGCGGCGAGCAGAGGTGTGGCGGCGAGGCCGGCGGCGCCGAGGAGGACGGCGCGCAGAACGGTGCGCCGGTCGGTGGTCAGGGGATGTTCGGGCATGGGTGGGTCTCCGTGTCCGGGGAGGAGTCCGCGCGCGGGCGCGACGAGGACCGGCGTCGCGCGGAGCGCGGCCGGATGGGAACGGGCCGTGGGGCCCGGCGGGATGAGAAGGCCGGTGGGTCAGCGGGCCGACGGGCCCGGACACGTCCCACCGTTGATCCGGCAGAGGTCGATGTGCCGGCGGCTGGTGAGCAGCCGCGTGCGGGCGCCGGTCATCGCAGTGCCTGCAGCGTCTCGTAGCCGGAGCGGCCGTCGGTGAGCCGCCAGGACCGCATCCAGGCGTAGGTCTCGGTGAACCGCTGCTCGGTGAACGGGACGATGTGGGTGTAGCGGTAGTGGTCGGACCGCAGGTCGGCCGGGTCGAGCCGGTCGCCGGCCTCGGCTGCGACCAGCGGAGCCCACCGGGCACGGTCGGCGTTGATCAGGTCGACGGCACTGTTCACCGCGCCCCGGTAGGCCGCCTGCTGCTCGGCGGTCAGGTGCGGGGCCACCACCTGGGACCCGCGGTAGGTGTAGGTACCCAGCACGTGCGCACCGTGGACCAGTGCCGCGGACAGGAACGGCTCCATCAGCATCGTCGCCCGCGACCGGCCGGCGAGCAGCGCGTCGAGCCGGTCGACCGGCCGGCCCCCGTGCACCAGTGCGATCCGCTGCCGGGGCACGGTGCCCTCCAGCAGGTGCAACGCGGTGTAGTGGGACCCGGTGTACTCGTTGATCGAGACCGGGACGTCGGCGAGGTCGTGCGGCTCGTTGAGCTCCGGGTCGAGGCTGACGAGCGCCTGGGCGACGACGGCGGCACGCAGGTGCCCGATCCGGCCGCCGCGGGCGTCGCGCTCGAGACGGTCGATGCCGCCCCACTCGCAGACGTTGTAGACGTCGGCGCGGGCCGCGGCGAACTGCGACTCCTTGTACCGGACACCGGGGTTGCGGCGCGCGTCGGCGGAGCGGTCGGCCGGGTCCTCGAAGCGGACCGACAGGCCTGCCTCGGTGAAGAGCCCCTCCGAGACCGCGACGAGCTCGGGGAGGTCGAACACGACGTGGTTCGGCGACACCACGATCTCGTCACGCACAGCGGTCACGACGCGTCCTCCTCCCGGTGCGGTGAACACCACCGTAGGAAGCGACGGACAGGCCCGTCAACAGGCAGTTTGCAGGATGCGGGACACACTTCCGCAGTGCGCAATGTACGGACACGTGTCCAGATTCGTCCGGTTCGGGATCGCCCTCTCAGAACTCCCCGAACGCCATCGACACCGGCAGCCCCTCCAGTGCGTCCGCTGCGGTCCGGACCAGCGCGCCGACCTCGTCGAGGGAGCCGTCGGGCAGCCGGCTCACCGGACCCTGGACCTCCACCCCCATCCGCACGACCTCGCCGGGGCCGACGAGCGGCGCCGCGACCGCGCGCAGGGCGTCGTCGTGCGGGTCGTCGAGCACGGCGTAGCCGCGGAACTGGGTGGCGAGCAGGTCGGTCTCGGCGAGCCACGACTCCGGCGAACGGTGCCCGGAGCGGGTGAGCAGCGCAGCGGCCTCGTCGAGCGGGTCGGTCCCGAACGCGACGACGGCGTGCCCGATCGCCGAGTCCAGCAGCGGGACCCGGCGCCCCGGCTGCCCGGTGTAGCGCAGCGCCCGGGTCGAGGGCACCGACAGCACCACGAGCACGTCGTCGCCACGGCGCATGCCGATGCTCGCGGTCTCACCCGTGCGGTCCGCGAGCTCCTTCAGCACGTCCGCCGCCTCGGGGACCCCGGAGGAGCCGAGCGACTTGCGGGCCAGCCGCAGCAGCAGCGGGCCGGGCAGGAACCGGTCGGATGCCGCGTCGCGGCACAGCAGGTTGCCCGACACCAGGGTGTGCGCCAGCCGGTGCACCGTCGACACGGTCATCCCGGTGATCTTGGCGATCTCGGTCGTCGTGAGACCGCCGTCGCTGTCGACGACGATGCCGAGCACCGAGGCCGCCCGGGCCACGGACTGGATCTCGCCGCCACGGGAGGCGCCACCGGGTGCACGTCCGGTCATCGGGAGGTCCTCGGGTCCGGTCTCGACACCGGCCCACCCTAGTGCCCCGACGGCGGGCGGCCCCCGCACCGCGACCGGGACCGATCACGGGAGACGATCGACGCCGATGGCGGATCGTCGTTGGACACCGCCGCCCCCGGACGCCTTGACTCGCGAACGTGGCCGCCCCCGCTCCCCCGCCCTCCGCCCGCCACCACAGCTCGCACTGGGGGTCGTTCCGGGCGGTGCCGTCGGGGACGGGGCTCGCCGTGTTCCCCCGGCCCGGCGACCCCGACCCGTCGCCGTTGCTCGGCAACGTCGCCTCCGCCGTCGACCACCCGGCGCGGGTGCGGCGGCCTGCGGTGCGGCTCGGGTGGTGGACCGACGGCCCCGGCCCGGACGCGCGGCGCGGCGCCGACCGCTGGGTCGAGGTCGGCTGGGACGAGGTGCTCGACCGGCTCGCCGCCGAGCTGGTCAGGGTCCGTGACACGCACGGCCCGCAGGCCGTCTACGGCGGCAGCTACGGCTGGGCCAGCGCGGGCCGTTTCCACCACGCGCAGAGCCAGGTGCACCGCTTCCTCGACGTGGCGCTCGGCGGGTACGTGCGCTCGGTCGGCACCTACAGCGCGGCCGCCGCGGAGACGGTGCTGCGCCACGTGCTGGGACCCACCGACGTCGTCTCCAAGGGCCCGGTGACCTGGGACCAGGTGGCCACGCACACCGACACGGTGCTCGCCTTCGGCGGGATGAACCTGAAGAACTCCACGGTCGGGGCGGGCGGGATCAGCGCGCACGTGGAGCGCGACGCGCTGGCCGCGGCGGCCGCGCGCGGCGCGCACCTGGTGAACATCGGGCCGCTGCGCTCGGACCTGCCGCCCGAGGCGCGACCGCGGTGGCTGTCGCTGCCACCGGGCACCGACACCGCGCTGATGCTCGGGCTCCTGCACACCCTGCTCGACGAGGACCGGCACGACCGGGCGTTCCTGGACCGGTACTGCGTCGGCTGGGACCGGGTCGCCGGATACCTGCTCGGCCGCGACGACGGCGTCGTCAAGAGCGCGGTGTGGGCGTCGGGGATCACCGGGGTGGCGGCCGGGGAGATCCGCGACCTCGCGCGGCGCGCGGCGGCCGGACGGACGCTGGTCACCGTCGCGCAGTCGCTGCAGCGCGCCGAGTTCGGCGAGCAGCCGGTGTGGGCGGGCGTCGTGCTCGCCGCGGCACTGGGTCGGATCGGGCTGCCGGGCGCCGGGTTCTGCTACGGGCTGGGCTCGATCGGGCACTACGGCAGGCCGCGGGTCGACGTCGCGGTCGGGGCGCTGCCCCAGGGCGTGAACGGCGTCGACGCGGCGATCCCGGTCGCCCGGGTCGCGGACATGCTGCTGCATCCGGGCGAGCTCTACGACCACGACGGCCGCCGCGCCCGTTACCCGCACGTCCGGCTCGCGTACTGGGCGGGCGGCAACCCGTTCCACCACCACCAGGACCTCGGGCGGCTGCGTCGCGCCCTCGCCCGGCTCGACACCTTCGTCGTGCACGAACCGGCGTGGACCGCGACCGCCCGGCACGCCGACGTCGTGCTCCCCACGACCTGGACGATCGAGCGCGACGACATCGGCGCGAGCCGCCACGACCCGGTGATGACCGCGATGCACCGGCTCGCCGACCCGCCCGGCGAGGCCCGCGACGACCACGCGATCCTCTCGGCGCTCGCGGACCGGCTCGGAGCGGGCGCGGCGTTCACCGGTGGCCGCGACGTCGACGGCTGGCTCGCCCACCTCTACGAGGTGACCCGCGCCGACCTGGCGGC
Organism: Pseudonocardia sp. ICBG601; assembly: GCF_020496245.1. NCBI lineage: Bacteria > Bacillati > Actinomycetota > Actinomycetes > Pseudonocardiales > Pseudonocardiaceae > Pseudonocardia > Pseudonocardia sp. ICBG601. The sequence continues at coordinate 515,518 of NZ_JAHLJA010000152.1, forward strand.
CCGCGGTCTGCCCGCACCGTCCTACGCCGGATTCCGCGCCGCCGGGGAGCTCACGCTGCCGACCCGCCCCGACGACGGCGGCGTGCTCGCCGCGTTCCGCGCCGACCCCGACCGGCATCCGCTGCCGACACCGTCGGGCCGGATCGAGCTGCACTCCGCGACCGTCGCCGCGTTCGGCTACGCCGACGCCCCTGGCCACCCGGTGTGGCGGGCGCCGACCGACGCGCCGACCGCGCGGCACCCGCTGTGGCTGGTGGCGAACCAGCCGGCGACCCGACTGCACTCCCAGCTCGACTTCGGCGCGCACAGCGCCGCCCACAAGGTCGACGGCCGGGAGGTCGCGGCGGTGCACCCGGACGACGCCGCGGCCCGCGGCATCGCCGACGGCGACCTGGTCCGGCTGCACAACGACCGCGGCGCCTGCCTGGCGGCGGCCCGGGTCACCGACGACGTCCGGGCCGGGGTGGTGCAGCTGCCGACCGGGGCCTGGTTCGACCCGCTGGACCCGACGGCGGAGCGGCCGCTCTGCGTGCACGGCAACCCGAACGTGCTGACCCGCGACGTCGGCACCTCACCGCTGGCCCAGGGCTGCACCGGCCAGCACACGGCCGTCGAGCTGACCCGCCACGACGGGCCGGTGCGCCCGGTGGGGGTGCACCGGCCCCCGGTGTGAGCCGGCCGCGCAGGGTCAGGCGGGTGACCAGCCCCAGGCCGGCGCGACGGCGGCGAGGTCGGTGAGCAGCCGGACGTTCGCCTCCGGCCCGAAGCCCGGCGGCAGGAACAGCACGACCTCGTCGGCGGCGGCGATCCCCGGGTCGGCGAGCACCGAGGCGGCGACCTCGTCGGGGGTGCCGTGGTGCACCGGGCTGATCCGCTGCCCGGCCGGGAGCCGCGGGCCGACCACCGGTTCCAGGGCGCCGTGCGGGCGCGAGGCCGCCATCCCCTCGGTGCGGCGCTGGTGGTCGTAGGCGGCGTAGGTCGCGCGCAGCGCCGCGGTGGTGCCGGGCAGGATCGACGCGGCGACGGCCACCGGCGGCGGGGGGCTGCCGTGCACGTCATGCCAGGTGTCGCGGTAGGCCGCGACCACCCGGGCCTGGTACTGCGCGAAGGTCTCCCCGTCGGCGAGCCCGTGCAGCACGGTCCCGGTGATCAGACCGAGCCCGAGGCGGGCGGCCCGCCGTGCGGAGTCGGTGCTCGCCGCGCCGATCCGCAGCCGGGCGCGCAGTCCGAGGCTGTGCGGGGTGACCCGGATCGGGGTACCGACCGGGGCGCCCTGCCCCGGCCCGTCGACGACGTGCAGCGGCTCGCCGGACACCCCGGCGAGGAACCGGTCCAGCCGGCGCAGCGCCTCGGTACGCGGGTCGGTGTCGACGCCGCCGAACACCGCGTCCCACGGCGCCTGCGCCCCGGTCGCGAGCGCCAGCTCCAGGCGGCCGCCGACGAGCAGGTCGGTGGTCGCCGCGGCCTCGGCGAGCAGCACCGGGTCCTGGTAGCGCATCGGGAGCACCGCGGAGCCGAGGCGGATCCGCGCGGTGTGCTGCCCGACGGCGGCGAAGAACGGCAGCGGCGAGGACAGGTAGTGGTCGAAGTGGCGCTGGTAGGCCCATCCGGTGTCGTAGCCGAGGTCCTCGGCGGCCTGGTAGAGGGCGACGCCGTCGGCGAGCCCGGCGGCCGGACCGCGGTCGTCGGACCAGGAGACCCGGGTGTTGAAGCCGAGCGCGGTGACCGGGCGGGGCCCGCCGGCCGGAGCGGTGGACGCCGTGGCCGGGGCGCTCACGCGGCGGCCCTCGTGGAGCCGGGCAGCGAGGCGAGCAGCGTACGGGTGTACTCCTCGCGCGGGCAGTCGAAGATCGACGCGACCGGCCCGGACTCCACGACCCGCCCGGCCCGCAGCACGGACACGGTGTGCGCGAGCTGGCGGACCAGGGAGAGGTCGTGCGAGACGAACACGTAGGTCAGCCCCAGCTCCGCCTGCAGCCGCAGCAGGGTCTCCACGATGCCGGCCTGCACCGTCACGTCGAGCGCCGAGGTCGGCTCGTCGAGCACGATCACGTCCGGTCGCAGCACCAGTGCGCGGGCGAGCGCGACCCGCTGGCGCTGGCCGCCCGACAGCGCCGCCGGGCGTCGGTCGAGGAGCTCCTCGGCCAGCCCGACCGAGGCGACGGCGGCCCGTACCAGTGCGGCCCGCTCGCCGCGGTCGCCGACCCGGAACCGGTCCAGCGGCTCACGGACCAGCCGTCCGACCTTCCAGCGCGGGTCCAGCGAGGTGAACGGGTTCTGGTAGACGAGCTGCAGGTGGCGGCGGATGTCGCGCAGCTCGGCACGCGACCGGCCACGCAGCTCCCGGCCGGCGACGACGATCCGTCCGGCGTCGGGGCGCTCCAGACCGAGCAGCATCCGGACCGCGGTCGTCTTGCCCGACCCGGACTCGCCGACCAGCGCGTGCGTGGTGCCCGACGGCACGCGGAACGACACGTCGTCGGCGGCGACGACACCACCGGAGAAGGTCTTCGCGACGCCGTCGAGCTCGATCCGCGCCTCCGCGCCGGACCGCGCCTGCCCGACGGCGCGCAGCGCGGCCCAGCGGTCCGGGTTCAGCGCGGGCACGTCGGCGTGCAGCCTGCGCGCGTACTCCGACGCCGGGTGCTGCGACACCTGCCGGGTCGGTCCGGTCTCCTGGACGGTGCCGTCCCGGAGCACGAGCAGGTCGTCGGCCCGCTCCGCGGCGACGGCCAGGTCGTGGGTGATCAGCAGCAGCCCGATGCCGAGCTCGGTGCGCAGCCCGGTCAGCAGGTCCAGGATCCGGCGCTGCACGGTCACGTCGAGCGCCGAGGTCGGCTCGTCGGCGACCAGCAGCGACGGCCGTGGCAGCACCGCGAGCCCGATCAGGACGCGTTGCAGCATCCCGCCGGAGAGCTGGTGCGGGTAGGCACCGTAGACCCGGACCGGGTCGGGCAGCCCGACCCGCTCCAGGGTGTCGAGGACCAGGGCGCGCCGGTCCACCGCGTCGACGCCCGCGACGAGCGAGGCCGCCTCCAGCGCCTGCGACCCGATGGTGCGGACCGGGTTCAACGAGCTGGAAGGGTCCTGCGGGACGAACCCGAGGGTGCGTCCGCGCAGCGGCCGGAACGCGCGCTCGGACAGACCCAGCACCTCGCGGCCGTCGACCTCCACCCGGCCCGTGGCCCGCCCACCTCTGGGCAGCAGCCGCAGCAGTGAGCGGGCGATCGTGGACTTGCCCGACCCGGACTCGCCGATCACCGCGAGCGCACCGCCCGCGGCCAGGGACAGGTCCACACCGGACACGACGCGGCGGTGGCCGTAGTGCACGGTCAGGTCCGACACGCGCAGCAGCGGCGCGACGGGCCGGCCCGCGGGCTCCGCGGCGATGGCGGGGTCGAGGACGGTGCCGGTCAGTCGGTCGTGCGGAGCCATCGGCTGATCCTGTTCACGGAGAGGACGGTGACGATCGTGACGAGTGCCGGCGCCCAGACGAGCCAGGGCGCCAGCGGGTAGTCCTTGCCGGTCGCGACGAGCAGCCCCCAGTCCGAGGCGGGCGGCGGGTCGCCGTAGCCGAGGAACGCGAGGCTGGCGATGACCAGCACGGACAGCCCGAACTGCAGGACGGCGAGCTGCAGCACCGAGCGCGAGGCATTGGGCAGGACGTGGCGCAACAGCACGTGCCACCGGGATCCGCCGAGCAGCAGCGCGGCCTCGACGTAGACGGCCGAGCGGGTCTTGAGCACCTCCGAGCGCATCACCCTGGCGAACACCGCGACCGCGGAGATGCCGGTGGCGACGGCGGCGTTGATGGTCTGGAAGCCGAGCGCGCTGACGATCACCACCGCCAGCAGGAAGCCGGGGATGGCGAGCAGGACGTCGACGAGACGGGCGAGCACGACGTCGACGACGCCGCCGAGGAACCCGGCGAGCAGCCCGATCGTGCCGCCCACCAGGACGCCGATCGCGACCGCGACGAGCGCGCTGGTCACCGAGGACGCGGTGCCGTGCACGATCCGGGCGAACACGTCGCGCCCCAGCTGGTCGGTGCCGAGCAGGTGCCCGGCGCCGGGCGGGCGGAACAGCTCCGACGGGATCCCGTCGACCGGGTCCTGGCCGGTGAACAGCCCCGGCGCGACCGCCCAGGCCAGCACCAGCGCGACGACGACGAACGAGACCAGCACCGTCGGCGGCGGCCGGCGGCGGGTTCCTCCGGCGCGGGCGCCCGGGTCGGGCGTCCCGCCGGCGCGGGTGACGGCGGAGACGGTCATGCGGCCACTCCTGTTTCCTGCCGGGTCACCGGACGCACCCGCGGGTCGAGCAGCGGGTACACCAGGTCGGCCACGAGGTTGACGACGACGAACACGACGGCGGCGAGGGTGACCACCGCCTGTAGCACGGGCAGGTCCTGCATCGCGACCGAGCGTTCGACCAGGCTGCCGAGCCCGGTCCGCCCGAAGACCGCCTCGACGATCACGGCGCCGCCGAGGACCTCCCCGACCATCAGCGCGAACACCGTCACCACCGGCAGCGACGAAGGCCGGAGCAGGTGCCGCAGCAGCAGCCGGCCCCGGGTGAGCCCCCGCGAGCGGGCCACCGCGACGTACTCCTGGTCGGCCTCGTGGTCGAGGTTGGCGATGAGCACCTCGGCGATCTGGGCGGACACCCAGATCCCCAGGGTGAGCGCCGCGAAGAAGGTCGCGACGGCGGAGTCGGCGTCGATCGCCCGGAACCAGCCGAGCCGGAAGGAGAACAGCTGGATCAGCAGCAGCCCGGCCAGGAAGGTCGGCGCCGACAGCGACAGCGCGGGCACCGACCGCAGGATCGAGCTGTACGGGGCGGGCAGCCGGTGCACGCCGAACGCGACGCCGAAGGCGATCACGACCGCGATCGTCAGCGCCGACGCGGCGAGCGCGAGGGTGGAGGGCAGCGCCTCGGCCACCATCCCGGACACCGGGAGGTTCGACCGGAGCGACAGGCCGAGGTCGCCGACCACGAACCGGGACGCCGCCTCCCACAGCTGGACGGGGATCGGACGGTCGAGGCCGTAGTAGGCCACGATCCGCGCGATCTCCTCCTCGGTGAACCCGTTCTCGGGGTTGCGCAGCGTCGTCGTGACCGGGTCGCCCGGCAGGACGCTGATCACGACGAAGGTGAACACGTAGGCGAGGGCCACCACGACGAGCGACTGCCCGGCGCGGCGCAGCGCGTAGGTGACGTAGTCCCGGTTCATCGCGCGGTCAGTCCTGCAGCCAGGCGGTGTAGTAGTTGGCGTAGGCGACGCCGTTGTAGGTCACGCCCTGCACCCGCGGGGACTGCGCGTAGATGCGCTGCACGATCTGGGTGACCGGTACGAAGTAGCCCTGGTCGAGGACGTGGGCCTGCAGCTCGTCGAGGAGCTTGTCGCGCGCGGCGGGGTCCTTCGCCCCGGCGATGCCGTCGGCGAGCCGGTCGAGCTCCTGGTCGCTGCGGCCGAGGCCGAACCAGTTCTCGCCCTTGTTCGCGTCGGTGAGCACGCCGGAGACGGTGCCGGCGTCGATGAAGCTGCGGGTGACCTCGTAGGCGGGCACCGTGGGACTCCCGACGACGACCTTCTGGGTGTAGTTGACGACGTCGAGCGCCTGGATCGGTGCCTCGATCCCGACCTTGCGCAGCTGCTGGGCGATCAGCTCGTCGATCGCCCGGGAGGTGGCGAGGTAGGGGTTCGGGTGCAGGGTGACCGAGAGCCGCTTCCCGTCCTTGACGCGGATCCCGTCGGGACCGGCGACCCAGCTGGCCTGGTCGAGCAGCGTGGCGGCCTTCGCCGCGTCGAAGGCGAACGACGACGAGTGGTCGGTGGCGCCGGGGACGTTGCTCTGGATGAACGACTCGGCCTTCTGCCAGTCCGGGGTGTAGACGGTCGCGATGATCTCGTCGCGGTCGATGGCGTGCTGCACGGCCTGCCGGACGCGGACGTCGTCGAACGGGGCCACCGTCGTGTTCAGCGCGAAGCCGTTGACGAAACCGAGGTAGCGCGGGGTGGCGGTGGTCAGTCCCTGCGCCTTGAGGGTCTCCAGCTCCTTGGGCGAGGGGTTGTAGGCGACGTCGGCCTGTCCGGACTGCACCGAGGAGGTGCGGACCTGCTGCTCGGAGACGACCTTGTAGGTCAGCGAGTCGATCCGGGCCGGGCCCTGGTGGTCCAGCGCGGCGGGCGCCCAGTCGTAGTCGGGGCGCTTGCGGAGCACGACGTTGTCGTCGTCCTTCCAGGACTCGACGACGTAGGGGCCGGAGCCGACGTCCCGGGACAGGTCGGCCTGCTGCGCGGCAGGCAGTGCGAGCGTCTTCGGCGAGATCAGGATCGAGCCGTGGTAGCCCAGGGTCGGGATGAAGCCCAGGGTCGGCGAGCGGAAGGTGACCTGCACCGTCGTGGGGTCGACCGCGCGGGCCGCCTGGTAGGTCTTCGGGAACAGCCCGATCGGCTTGATGCCGTCGTCGGGGCGGCCCTTGGCCCAGATGTCGAGGTTCGCGACGACCGCGGCGGCGTCGACCGGGGACCCGTCGGAGAAGGTGACGCCGGGGCGCAGCTTCAGGGTGAACCGGGTGGCGTCGGCGTTCTGCTGCCAGCTCTGCGCGACCCAGGGCGACACGGCGCCCTTCTCGTCGACGTAGACGAGCTTGTCGGTGACATGGCCCCAGACGTGCCCCTGGAAGCTGGAGATCGAGCTGTTGTTCGGGATCCAGGTGTCGCCGAGGGAGTCGATGAGGAAGGTCAGGTCGCCGCCGTCGGTGGGGGCGCCGGCGGCGGTGTTCTGCACCGCTCCGGTGCCGCAGGCCGATGCGAGGACGGCGGCGGCGAGGACACCGGCGGCGGCACGGAGCACGGACCGGCGGGAGGGGGTGGTCATCGGGGGTTCTCTTCCTGCGGGGTGGGGCGGGACAGGAGGCGGCGGCCGGCGTCGAGGAACGCGGCGTCCGCCTGCGGCGGGTGGACCCGCACGCAGAGCACGTCCCGCAGGTGCCGTTCGAACGGCAGGTGTCGGGTGAGCGCGGGGTTGCCCAGCGCGGCGACGGCGGTCTCGACCGCTGTGATCGCCGAGCGGGCGATCTGCACCTTCAGCAGCGACAGCTGCGGCAGGTGAGAGGTGTCTCCGGCATCGACGCGGAGCAGGGCGCCGAACAGCAGCGTCTCGGCCTGCGCGACGTGGGCGTCGATCTCACCGGCGACGGTGCGGATGCGGTCGGTCTCGGCGATCGGGCGCCCGAGTGCCGTGGGGACCCGTTCGCGGGCGTAGCGGACGAACGCGGCCCGGGCGGCGCGGGCGACACCGACGTAGAGCGCGGGATGGCCGAGGCTCGCCGGGCCGGCGACGGCGGCCGGGTCGCGGTACACGCCGTCGTCGCCACGCGGGATCTCGACGAACGCGTCGGGCGGGAGCGCGACGTCGTCGTAGACCACGTCGTGGGTGTTGGAGGCGCGCAGCCCCAGGTGGTCCCAGGTGTCGACCCAGCTGATGCCGGGTGCGTCGGCGGGCACGAGCAGGTGCCCGACGCGGGGCTCCTCGTCGTCGGTGACCGCCCACACCACGTGGTGGGCCAGTGCGGTGCCGCCGGTGGCGTAGGCCTTGCGGCCGGACAGCGACCAGCCGTCGCCGGTGCGGCGGGCGACGGTGGCGGGCAGTCCGCCGCGGGCGGGGGCGCCCAGCTCGGGCTCGGCGCGTACCGCGTTGAGCAGGGTCGGCTCGTGCACCGAGCGGCGCAGGATCCGCGCGTAGGTGGCCTCCGGCCAGGTCGCCGCGGCGGCCTGGCCCTGGTGCACGTTCAGGGTGTTGGCGGTGATCAGGGCGACCGACGGGTCGCCCTCGCCGAGGGCGACGAGGATGCGGGCGGCGTCGAGCAGCGAGGCCCCGGGGCCGCCGTAGCGGGTCGCGACGGTGGCGGTGAGCAGCCCGGCCCGGTGCACGGCGGCGATCCCGGCCTCGGGGACCGCGCCGCTGCGGTCGTAGGTCCCGGCGGTGGCGGCGAGCTCGGCGGTCACCGCGGCGAGCGCGGCGTCGGACAGGTCCGGGACCGGGAGCGCCACGGTCCGCTCGTCGAGCGCGGTCACCGGGCACCGGCCAGCGCGTCGGCGTCGAAGCCGGGGGCGAACGCGCCCGGGTGGTCGGCCTGCAGGGTGCCGCGGCGCCCGGTGGCCTCCCGGTGCGCGAGCTCCTGGCGGACGAGGGGCAGCACCCGGCGGCCGTAGTCGGCGGCGTCGGCGAGGGTGTCGTAGCCGCGGATGGACACCAGGTCGGCGCCCAGGTCGATGTAGTCGACGATCGCCGCGGCGACGGTCTCCGGGGTGCCGACCAGCGCGGTCGAGGCGCCGCCCGCGTTGGTGACGGCGGCGGTGCGCGTCCACAGAGCGCGGTCGTAGACCTCGGCGCGCGCGGCGAACTCCAGTGCCCGCTGCGAGCCGACGTTCTGCGGGGTGCCGGTGGAGCGGTGCTTGGTGGCGCCGCGGCGGAAGCTCGCGCCGATCGTGTCGGCGTAGGTGTAGGCCTTGCGCCAGGCCAGCTCGTCGGTGCGGTCGACGATCGGGCGGAACGTCACCCAGATCCGGGGACGCGGCCTGCCGGCGGCGTCGGCGATGGCGTGCACCCGGGCGATCTGGGCGCGGATGTCGGCGAGCGGCTCGCCCCAGAAGCTGAACACGTCGGCCTGCCGGCCGCCGATCTCGAACGCCTCGTCGGACTGGCCGCCGATGGAGATCGGGATGGTGTCGCCGTGGGGCGCGAAGCCGGGGCCGAAGTCGTCGAAGCGGTAGAACTCGCCGTCGTGGCCGAACGCCCCGGTCTCGGTCCAGGCGCGGCGCAGCAGCGTGATGAACTCGCTGGTGCGGGCGTAGCGGCGGTCCTTGGGCAGGTAGTCGCCCTGGCGGGCCTGCTCGGCGTCGTTGCCGCCGGAGATGAGGTGGACGACGGCGCGGCCCTCGGTCAGCTGGTCGAGCGTCGCGAGTTGCTGGGCCACCACCAGCGGGAACGCGGTGTTCGGCCGGACCGCGACGATGGGGCGCAGCCGCTCGGTGAGCTGCCCGACCGCGGAGGCCACGACGAAGGAGTCCGCGGTGTTCGAGCCGTAGGGCAGCAGCGTGTAGTCGTAGCCGGACTCCTCCAGGGTGCGCACGTAGCGCCGGAAGTAGGGCAGGTCGATGCCGCGGGTGGGCAGCGGGGCCAGCTCGGTGGAGGGGTTCAGGTGCGACAGCGAGATGAACTCGACGCGGCGTGCGGCCGTCACGGGAACGGTGTCGGAGGGGGCGGCATCGGTCGGGGCGGTCGCGGGCGTGTCGGGCACGGGTGTCTCCTCGGTGCGGGTACGGGCGGGCGGCCGGGCGCGGCGGTGCGGCACGTCCGGTACGGGTGGTGCGGTAGGGGCGGCGCAGTGAGGGTGGCGCGGTGGGCCGGCGCGGAGCGCGCGGCGGCCTGCCGGTCAGAGGGCCTTGCCGGGGTTGAGCACACCGCGGGGGTCGAACACCGACCGCAGCTGCTGTTGCAGGTCGAGGAGGTCGTCGCCGAGCTCGTCGCGCAGCCAGCGGCGCTTGAGCAGGCCGACGCCGTGCTCGCCGGTGAGGGTGCCCCCGAGGCGCAGCGCGGTCGTGAACACCTCCCCGGCGACGTCCCACACCTGCTCGTCGAGGCCGCGGCCCGGCTCGAGCACGAGGATCGGGTGCAGGTTGCCGTCGGCGGCGTGCGCCATCGTCGCGATCCGGATCCCGCTGCGGGCCGAGATCGCGGCGACCGCGGTGACCGCCTCGGCGAGCCGGGACCGCGGCACGGCGACGTCCTCGACCAGGACCCGGCCCAGCCGTTCCAGGGCGGGCAGCGCGGCGCGCCGGGTGGCGAGCAGGGTCCGCGCCCCGACGTCGTCGGTGGCGATGTCGACCCGCGACGCGAGCGGCTCGACCACGGCGCGCACCGCGTCGATCTCGACCGAGGCGCCGAACCCGTCGGTCTGGACCAGCAGGAACGCCGTGCCGTGCGACGCGGCACCGCCGGCCGCGGCGACCGCGTCCAGGCAGGCCGTGTCGAGCAGCTCGGCGACGGCGGGCTGCAGCCGGGCCGCGGTGATCGCCGCGGCCGCGGCGGCGGCGCCGGCCACGTCGTCGAACCAGGCGGCCAGGGTCGCGGTCGCGACCGGGACCGGTCGCAGCCGGACGGTCGCGCCGACGACCACCCCGAGGGTTCCCTCGGACCCGACGAACAGCCCGGTCAGGTCGTAGCCGGCGACGCCCTTGACGGTGCGCCGCCCGGTCGCGACCCGGCGGCCGTCGGCGAGGACGACGTCCAGGCCGAGCACGGCCTCGCGGGTGACGCCGTACTTGGCACAGCGCAGCCCGCCCGCGTTGGTGGCGATGTTCCCGCCGATCGTGGAGATCGCCGCGCTCGCCGGGTCCGGGGCGTAGCGCAGGCCGTGCGCGGCGGCCGCGGCGTCCAGGTCGGCGGTGAGCACCCCGGCCTCGACGACGGCGAGCTCGTCGACCGGGGAGATCTCCAGGATGCGGTCGAGCCCGCTCACGTCGAGCACGACACTGCCGGCTCCGGCGACCGCTCCCCCGGACAGTCCCGTCCCGGCCCCGCGGACGACGACCGGGGTGCCGGTGGCGTGGGCGTGGGAGAGCAGCTCGGTGACGTCGTCGACCGAGCGGGCGACGACGACGGCGTCCGGGACCGAGCCGGGGTCGAACCCCGAGCGGTCGAGCCGGGCGGCGGCGCGGACGGCCGGGTCGGTGCTCCAGCCCGGCAGGGCGGACGGGTCGGTACGGGAACGGGTCACGGTGCTGGTCGCACGGCTGGGCACAGGAGGTCTGCTTCCGGTTCGGCACCCCGCCGTCGGGAGGGCGGCACGGCGGGGCGGACCCGCCGTGGGCGGCGGGCCGGGAGGGCTGCGTGCCCGGGGGCACGCGGGGACCGGAGGAGAGACCCGGGGGCGGCGCTGCGGGCCGGGTCTCAGCAGGCCCGACAGCCTGCGGAGAAGACGGTGCCGTGGTCGATCACGCGGCGCCGGGTGAACCCGGTCGGCGCGGGCACCGGGCACGACCGGGCCGGACGGCGGCGCGGCGCCGCGGGTCCGGTCGAGATCGTCGTGTCCACACCGAGGAGTGAATCCCGGACCAGCGGTCCGGGTCCAGCGACGATTCGGGATCGGTTCCGATCACGCAGCGCGATCGGTGAGGGCACGGACCCCCGTCCGGGGTCGGCGGGCGTACCGGTACCGGTCACGGCTCGGCCCCGGTGGCGACCGGGCGCGTCGGGTCGTTCGACCACGCCGACCAGGACCCGGGGTAGAGCGCGGCCGGCACCCCCGCGGCGGCGAGCGCGGCGACCTGGTGGGCCGCGGTCACCCCGGACCCGCAGTAGACACCCACCGGCCGGTCGAGGGCGCCGAGGGCGGCGAAGCGGGCACGCAGGGCCGCGGGGTCGCGGAAGCGGCCGTCGGTGTCGAGGTTGTCCGCGGTGGGGGCGTTCACCGCGCCCGGGACGTGCCCGGCACGAGGGTCGACCGGTTCGGTCTCGCCGCGGTAGCGCTCCCCCGCGCGGGCGTCGAGGAGCAGCCCGTCCCGGGCCAGTGCGGCAGCGGAGTCGGCGTCGAGGACCGGCAGCGCGCCGCCGGTGAGCACGACGTCACCCGGCTCGGGGTCGGGCACCTCGCCGGACTCGACGCGCTGCCCGGCTGCGGTCCAGGCGGCCAGGCCGCCGTCGAGCAGCCGGACGTCGTCGTGCCCGGCCCAGCGCAGCAGCCACCACGCGCGCCCGGCGGCGAGACCGCCGGTGGCGTCGTACACGACGACCGGGCGGTCGGCCCGCACGCCCCAGCGCCGGGCCGCGGCCTGCAGGGAGGCGACGTCGGGCAGCGGGTGGCGCCCGTCGCGCGGATCGTCGGAGTGGGCGGCGAGCTCGGTGTCGAGCGGCACGTGGACCGCGCCGGGCAGGTGTCCCGCACGATGGTGCTCGCGCCCGTGCGGGTCGCCGAGCGCCCAGCGGACGTCCAGCAGCACCGGCGGGGTGTCCCCCGCCAGCTCGGCGGCCAGCGAGCGGGCGTCGACCAGCACCGACACCGCGGGCAGGGTCGCTGTCAGGTCGGCGTCGTCGAGGTCGTGCACCCCGGACCCGTCGGCGACGGCGCGGCGCAGCCGGTCCGCGACCGCCGCGTTGCGCGGCGCCGTGGTCCCGTGCAACCCGGCGAGCAGCACGATCTCACCGTTGAGGAAGTCGGTCTCCGGGCTCGCCCCGCGGCGCAGGCTCTGCCAGGTGGACCGCCCGCCACCGGCGGCGACACCGGGGACGGGGTGCACGGCCGGCGAGCCCAGATCCAGGGTGGACTCGACCCGCGGGTCGGCCGGGTCGACCCCGGCCGCCCGGTACACCTCGTGGGCCTCGGCGCGCAGCGCGGCCGCGGCCCGCTCGCGCAGCGGCGACGGCGGGTACAGCGCGTCGAGGGCGTTGCCCAGCACCACCGGGAGCTTGCCCGCCTTCCAGCGGGGCACGTCGTCGACGACCTGGGTGGGGTGGCGGGCCGCGGTCAGGTCGGCGGCGATCTCCCCGGCGCGCGCGTCGCGGCCCGCGGGGAACCGACCGAGCCACACCAGCCCGGCCGCGGGTGCCCCGGGCGACACGACCTCGCCGGGGGTGACGTAGGTGGTCGGCGACCACACGACGGCGCCGTAGACGGTCGCGAAGCGGCGCAGCGCCGCCCGTTCGGTGTCCAGGCCGTTCTGCAGTACGACGACCGGCAGCGCCGCCGCGGCGGTGCGACCGGCCACCGGGCGCGCGGCCCAGGTGGCCAGAGCCGCGTCGGCATCCTGGGCCTTCGTCGCCAGCAGCAGCACGTCCTCGGGGCGCAGCGCCACCTCGTCCTGCGCGGCGGCAGGCACCGCGACCCGCTGCTCCCCCTCCGGACGCAGGTAGCGCAGGCCACCGCGGAGCGCGTCGAGGTGCGCACCGCGGGCGACGAGCACGACCTCCCGCCCGGCGAGGTGCAACTCGGCGGCGAGCGTGGCGCCGACCGCGCCGGCTCCGACGACGACGTAGCGGGTCACCGCGGCACCGCCGGGACCTCGACGCGGGCCAGCCGCGACCCGGCGCGCAGCCGCTCCAGGAACAGCACCGCGGTGGCGGCGGCGGTGCGGTGGGTGGCGTCGTTGAGGGCGTCGTGCGCCCCGCCGGCGACGCCGACCAGCTCCCCGGCCGGGAGGGCCGCGTAGAAGTCGCGGACCGTGGCGAGCGGGCTGACCGCGTCGTCGGCGCCGTGCAGGCCGAGCACCGGCACCCCGATCGCGGAGGGACGGGCCCGCTCGACCCAGCCGACGGGCAGCGGGCCGGTCAGTGTGCCGCGACGGACGGTGTCGTCGGCATCGAGGCGGCCGCGGTGGGTCGGGCAGGACGTGCGCAGTGCGAGCTCCTCGGCCCAGTCCGGTGCGCCGGGCGCGGCGCGCAGGGGGAGCCCGGCCAGCACCAGTCCGTCGATGCCCGCGCCGCCGTCGGCGACCAGCCCGGCCGCGAACAGCGCACCGGTGTCGGAGCCCACCAGCACTCGCGGTGGCGGCCCGGCCTCGCCCGGCTCCTCGGACGGGGTGCGGTCGAGTAGCGAACGGATCTGCCCGGCGGCGCGGGCGGCGTCGACGGTGGGGTCGCTGACGGCCCACACGCGGTAGCCGTCGGCGGCGATCCGCCTGCCGAACCGCTCGTAGACCGTGGCGTGCTCGCCGCGGCCCGGGACGACGACGACGGTGCCGCGCGGGCGGATGCCCTCGGGCTCGGTCCAGGAGGCGAGGACCGGGGTCGTGCCGACTGCAGTCATGGGGAACTCATCTCTTTCTCGGGGGACGCCGGGATGCGCCGCTCGGCGCGGGAACCGGCGGAGGGCGGACGGAGCCGCACGGGTACGGGCCGCGGTGGACCCGTGGTTCAGCGGGCCGGACAGGCCGCGGAGCAGACCGTGCCGTGGTCGACGACCCGGCGACGCGTGAGCCCGGCCGCCCGGCGCGCGACGGCGGCCGGCACGTGCCGGCCGGGGGTCACGGGGCGCGGGCGGGTCATGCCCACCATCAGAGACGGTCGCGGGCGCCCGGTCCAACGACGAAAGCGCATCACAACCGATCGCGATCCGCGATCGTTCTCGGTAGCCTCGGGCCCGTGCCCGCCGTCCTCGACATCACCGCGCTGCGGAGCATCGTCGCCGTCGCCGACCAGGGCGGGTTCCACCGCGCGGCGCAGGCCCTGATGCTGTCGCAGTCCGCGGTCAGCCAGCACGTGCGGCGCCTGGAGAAGGCCGTCGGCCGCCCGCTGGTCCGCAAGGACGGCCGGGTCAGCCGGTTCACCGCGGAGGGCGAGGCGCTGCTCGGCGAGGCCCGCCGGATCCTGGCCGCCCACGACGACGCGCTGCGCCGCCTCGGTGTCGGCGACACCCGTGAGTCGCTGGTGCTGGGCTCCACCGAGCACGCCGCGGACGAGCTGCTGCCCCGTGTCATGGAGCGGCTGCAGGACGTGTTCCCGGGGACCGCGGTGCGTTTCCGGCTGGACCGCTCCAGCCGGCTCAACGACGCCGTGGACCGCGGGACGCTGGACCTCGCGATGTACATCGGCGACGTGGTCGACGGGCCCGGTGTCGCCGCCGGGGCGATCCCGCTGACCTGGTACGCGGCGCCGGGCTGGCGGCGCCCCGCGGACGGCCCCGTCCCACTGGTCGTGATCGACTCGCCGTGCACCATCCGTCGCCGCGCCCTGCAGACGCTGTCGGCCGCCGGGATGGCCGCGACCGTCGTCGGGGAGGCCGCCTACCTGGCCGGCGTGCTCAACGCGGTGCGCGGCGGGCTCGGCGTCGCGCTCGTCGCCGGGCTCGGCGACGCACCCGAGGGGCTCGAGCCGTGCGCGGATCTGCCGGGAGCCCCGTCCGAGCCGCTGCACCTGCGGGCCCGGGCGGGCGCCGACCCCCGCCTGGTCGAGACCGCCGCGGCCGCGCTGGCCGCGGTGCTCTCGCCGGCCGGGGACCATCCGCCCCCGGCCGGCTGAGGACCGGTCGGTCACGCGAACCGGCCGTGCAGGTACTTCTCGAACGGGCGGCGCCGGACCCGGCCCGCGGGCAGCGCGCGGTCGTAGAGCGCCGTGTACCCGGCGGCCAGGCACAGGTCACCGACCTCGGGCCGGCGCGGCCCGGCCGTCAGGTAGACGCGGCGGTAGCCGCGGGCGGCGACGGCGTCCTCCAGCTCGACCAGCACCCGGCGGCCCAGGCCGCGGCGCCGGTGCGACGCGGCGGTCCAGATCCGGGTCAGCTCGGCGGTGTCGGAGTCCCGCCGGCGGAACGTGCCCCCGGCGACGGGGTCGCCGCCGTCGAGCAGCAGCACCACCGGCCCCGACGGGGCGGCGGGGGCCGCGCCGTCGCCGTCGGGGCGGGTGCCGGGCCCGGTGGGCAGCGGGCGGACGAGCGGGTCGGTGTGCTCGACCCACCGGACCTCCAGTGCGGAGGCGGTGGGCGGGACGAGATGCGGTGCGGTCACGGTCGGGACCTCTCGGGTGCGGGCGCTGCCCTCGGGCAGGCGGGGACCGGCCGTCCACGTCGGGGGGGGCGGTCCGGTGCGGGGCACGGGTGGAGAGGTCAGCGACAGAACGCGGCGCCGGTGCGGCACAGGTCGACGTGGCGGCGCCGGACCCAGCGCAGCCGGATCCGGGCCCGCTGCCCGGAGTCGGGCCGGGGCGTCGCGTGGCGGTGGGCCATCGGGGTCTCCCATCGGACCCGGCGGTAGCACCCTGCCCCGGTGACGGGGCGGGTTGCTGCGGCGTCGACGAGCCGGGACTCTCGACCGCTCTGGATGGACTGCGACAACTGGAACCGATGTACCGATCGGGTGTCAACCCCCACGGGCCGGGACGGGCCGTCCGCTCGTGGGGAGCGCGGGCGGACGGCCCGTCGACGACGTGCGGCCGGGATCAGGCGGCGGCCTCCTTCACCGCGGCCCCGACCCGGGCCCGCAGCTCGGCGAACTCCGGGGAGCCGCGCAGCGCCTCGGCGTCCACACCGGACCGCGGCAGGTCGATCCGCAGGTCCAGCGCGATCCGGCCGGGGCGGGCGGTGAGCACCACGACGCGGGAGCCGAGGAACACCGCCTCGTCGGCGGAGTGGGTGACGAACACGCTCGTCCGGCCGGTCTCGTGGCTGACCCGGCGCACGTCGTCCTGCAGGCGTTCGCGGGTGAGCGCGTCGAGCGCGCCGAACGGCTCGTCGAGCAGCAGCAGGTCCCGGTCGGCGGCGAGCGCCCGAGCGATGGCGACCCGCTGCTGCTGGCCGCCGGAGATCTCCCAGATCCGCCGGTCCGCGACGCCGGTGAGCCCGACCCGCTCCAG
This sequence comes from Pseudonocardia sp. ICBG601, assembly GCF_020496245.1. NCBI lineage: Bacteria > Bacillati > Actinomycetota > Actinomycetes > Pseudonocardiales > Pseudonocardiaceae > Pseudonocardia > Pseudonocardia sp. ICBG601. The sequence continues at coordinate 531,870 of NZ_JAHLJA010000152.1, forward strand.
CAGCCCGTCGCGGGCGACGGCCCGGTCGGACGGCGCGACGCCGGCGTACTTCAGCGCGAGGTCGACGTTGCCGCCGACGGTGCGCCACGGGAACAGCCGCGGCTGCTGGAACACCACGCCCGCGCCGACGCCCGGCTCGGGCGCCCGCCCGGCGACGGCGAGGGTGCCGTCGGTGGGCCGCTCGAACCCGGCGACCAGCCGCAGCAGCGTCGACTTGCCACAGCCCGACGCCCCGACCAGCACCAGGAACTCGCCGGGCCGCACGGTCAGGTCGAGCGGGCCGAGTGCCTGCACCCGTTCCCGGCGGCCCGGGTAGGAGTGGCCGAGCCCGGCCGCCGCGATCGCGGGTGTCCCGGCGCCGGTCCGCGCACCGGTGTCGGTGTCGGTGTCAGCCTGCGGCGAGGACATTCGGGAGCCCCTTCGTGTAGATCGCCTTCTGGAAGGTCGCGAGGTCCGGCGCGGCGGGGATCTGCTTCTGCCCGGCGAGGAACTGCGCGGCGCTCTGCAGGTTCTGGGCGAGGTTGCCCGGGGCGCCGTCGGTGCCCAGCCACTCGGCAGAGGTCAGCTGCTGCGGGGACAGGAACACGCCCTGCTTCAGCTGGGCCGCGGCCTCCTCGGGGGTGGCGCCGATCTCGGCGGCGACGGCCTGCGCCGCGGCCCGCGGGTCGGTGCGCACGGTCTCCAGGGCGCGGGCCTCCACCTTGCGCCAGGCATCGACGACCTCGGGGTGCTGCTGCGCGAACGGCGTCGACACCACGCCCAGGTCGAGGGTCGGCTTGCCCGCGGTGGCCAGCTCGCGGCTGGTCACCAGCGTCCGACCGGTCTTGCGCAGCTCGTCGAGGGTCGGCAGCCAGGTGTAGACGGCGTCGACGTCGCCCCGCTCCCACGCGGCCAGCGCGGCCTGCGGCTGCAGGTCGACCAGCTGCACGTCGGCGGGCGCGAGGCCGGCCCGCTCCAGGGCGGCGAGCAGGCTGTAGTGCGAGGTCGAGGCGAACGCGGTGGCGATCCGCTTGCCGCGCAGCCCGGCCACGTCGGTCACGCCGGTGGCGTTGCGGGCGACGAGCGCCTCGTTGTCGCCGGCGACGTCGAGCACGAACGCGACCTGGTAGGGGATGTTCAGCGGGGCGGACAGGCCGCGGGCGACCGGGCTCGACCCGATCGCGCCGAAGTCGAGCTCACCGGCGACGAACGCGGTGTTGATGTCGGCGCCGGAGTCGAACTTCGTCCACTGCACGTTCCAGTCCGGCAGCGCGTCCTCCAGCCACCGGTTGTGCTTGGCGACCAGGTCACCGCTGGGGAAGCTCTGGTAGGCGATCCGGATCGTCGGCTTGCCGGAGTCCTGCCCGGCGGGACCGACGGCGCAGCCCGCGAGGACGGTCAGTGCCAGCAGGCCCACGAACAGCGAGGTCAGTCGGGTGCGGATGGTCATGCTCGTCCCCTCCACGGAACGGTGCGGCGCTCGACGGCGCGCAGCAGCGCGTCGATCACCAGGCCGGAGATGCCGATCGCGAAGATGCCCACGAGCACGACCGGGGTGTTGTTGTAGTTGCTGGCGTCCTTGACCATCCCGCCGATGCCGGGGATGCCGTTGAACAGCTCGGCCGCGACGACCGAGGAGTAGGCGATGCCGACGGCCAGCCGGATGCCGGTGAAGGTCTCCGGCAGCGCCGAGGGGACGATCACGTCCCGCACGACCTGGCCGCGGGTGGCGCCGAGCGCGCGGGCGGCCTCGACCAGCCCCAGCGGGGCGGCGGCGACCGCGGCGGTGGTGGCGACGGCGGCGGGCGGGAACGCGGCGAGCGCCAGCAGGGTGACCTTCGGGGCCTCGTCGATGCCCAACCAGATCACCAGCAGGAAGAAGTACGCCAGCGGCGGCAGCGCACGCAGGAACGTCAGCCACGGCTCGAGCACCCGGCGGACCCAGCCGACCGTGCCCATGAGCAGGCCGACCAGCACACCGGCGACCACACCGAGGACGACACCGGCCAGCACCCGGCGCAGGGTCATGTACAGGTGCTCCCACAGCAGGTAACCGCCGTAGCCGCGGGTGCCGTCGTGGGTGGTCGAGACCTCCACGAACGCGCGCCACACCGTCGAGGGGTACGGCACGAAGGTCTCGTTCCAGACCCCGCTCGCCGCGGCGACCTGCCAGACGGCGAGGAACACCAGCACCGACAGGAGTGGCAGAGCCGCCGTGCGGGGGTCGAACCGCAGGCGGCGTGAGGACGGGGGTGCGGCGCGGGCCGCCCCGGACGGGGTGTCGGTGGACGCGGACACGGTGGACCTCTCGGCGGGCACGGGGCGCGGACCGGCACCGGGGTGGTCGGGCCGGTGCGTCCGCGCGCGGACGGCGTGCCGGGCGGGCCGCGGGTGCGGCCGTCGGGCACGGGTGCGCGGACGAGGGCTCCGTCGTCGGAGGGCTCGCCGGTCACGAGTCGGATGCGGGTCGCCCCCGCCCGGGGCCCACGGGAGCGGGGGCCGGGCGTCCGGCACGGCCGGGCGGGGCGGGCACGGTCAGCGGCGGCCGACCGTGCACAGGGGACACCGGCCGGACGTCGTCCGCCCCGTCGCCCCCTGCTGCACGATGCAAGAGGTACCGGACGGACGGTGCCCGGACAAGGACGCACCCGCTGTCACGAACACCACCCACCGGCTCCGTAACACCGGGCGCCCGGACGCGCCCTCCCGACCGGTGGGACGGGGCCGCCGCTGTCCGGACCGTGGCCGGCGTGGGCCCACCAGCTGGACGGCGAGGCGGGCGTTCCTTGCCGCCACCGGCACCGGTCGGACACGATCGATCCCGTGACCGGAACCGCGCGCCTCGTCGCGCGCCTGCACGTGGACCTGGGGCGTACCCGGTCCGCGCTCTGTCGCTGACCCGTTCACCCCCTCGACCCGCGCCCCACCGTGCCCCGTCCCGCGGCGGTGCCGGTCGGCTGCGCGCCCGTTCCCACCGCACCGAACTCGTCCGGGAGGACACCCATGACCGCAGTCCGTCCGAAGCAGACCGTCGTTCCGTTCGTCGTGCACTCCGAGGGCACCGGGGTCTTCCAGACCCTGCGCCCCGAGGGCGACGCCGGGCACGTCTTCACCGCCGACGCCTACCCGGCCTTCGGCGGCGCCGACTCCGCGCCCAGCCCGCTGTTCTTCGCGCTCGGCGCCCTGACTTCGTGCAACCAGGTGACGGCGAGCCTGGTCGCGAAGGACCTGGGCGTCCGGCTGGGCCACTGGACGTTCGAGGTGCGCGGTGACCTCGACACCGCCGTGCTCGTCGGCGGCGCCGAGGGCAACGCGAACTTCGACCGGGTGCAGGTGCGGGCCACCGTCGAGACCGACGCGACGGCCGAGCAGTTCGAGCGGCTCGTCTCGGAGACCGCGCGGCGCTGCCCGGTCACCCAGCTGTTCGAGCGCAGCGGGCTGGAGTTCGTCAACGACTGGACCCCGGCCGCGCTGCCCGACGCCGGCTGAACCGGCGCGGCCCCGGCCCGGCCCCGGCCCGTACGACACCCGGGGCCGGGGCGGGGTCAGGCCGCGACGACGAACCCGGCCGCGCGGCCGGCGTCGGCGGGGCCCCACAGCGTAGTCGACACCTCGCGGCGCACCCGTGGCACCACCTCGGTCGCGAACCGGGTCAGCACCTCGTGCTGGCGCGCGTAGGGCAGCACCGGGTTGACCGACACCGACTGGACGTCGTGGCCGTAGGCGGCGTGGTAGTCCAGGATCTTCGCCGCGACCCGCTCCGGGCTCCCGACCAGCGCCGGGCCGTGCGCCACCGCCTCCTCGACGGTCGCGAACGAGGTGGCCTTGCCGGGGCGGTCGTCGCCGGCGTGCGCGGCGCGCATCTTCGCCGCGAACCCCTCGTAGACCGGGCGGTACTCGGCGATCGCCTCGGCGTCGGTGTCGGCGAGGAACAGCCCGCCCGAGCCGGAGCCGACGTAGCCCGACGCCGGGTCGTGGCCGTGCTCGGCGAGCTTCTCGCGGTAACGGTCGATGAGGACCTTGTAGTTCTCCCGGGGCTGCAGCGCGTTCGCGGAGAAGATCGGGTCGCCCCAGCGGGCGGCGAGGTCGACGGCGGTGGTCGAGGTCGCCGAGCCGTGCCAGATCCGGAACGGGCCCGCGAACGGCCGCGGGAACGTCGTCACCCCGGCCAGGTCGGCGTGGTGGGTGCCCGACCAGTCCACCCCCTCCTCACGCAGCAGGCGGCGCAGCAGCTCGTAGTTCTCGGCGAGGTACTCGTACTGGCGACCCAGCTCGAGCCCGAACATCGGGAAGTGCCGGTCCTCGTTGCCCTTGCCGATCACGATCTCCAGCCGGCCGCCGGAGAGCTGGTCGACCGTCGCGTAGTCCTCGGCGACGCGGACCGGGTCGAGCAGCGACAGCACCGTCACCCCGGTCGAGAGCAGGATCCGGGAGGTGGCCTGGGCGATCGCGCCGAGCAGCACGGTGGGCGACGACGAGACGAACTCGCCGGCGTGCCGCTCGCCGACGGCATAGGAGTCGAACCCCAGCCGCTCGGCGAGCACCGCGGTGTCCACCACCCGGCGCAGCCGCTCGTGGGTGTCGACGATCTCGCCGGTCACCGGGTGCGGGGCGTGCGGAACGATGTCGAGAACCTGGAACCTCATGGGAAGCACCGCCTCACGCGCGGGTGCACCGCACGCGTCGTCGCCGGAGGTGCCGGGTGGGGCCGGGCGCCGGCGGAGCGCGGGTGCGCCGGGGGCGTCGCGGCCGGACCGGGCCGCCGCGCGGGCCCGGTGACGGGCGGCGCGGCGGGGCGGCCGGCACGGGGACCGACGGTAGCAAGCCGTGCCGGGGTTGCGCCCCCGTCGTGGGCGGGGCGACGATCGGGGGGCGACCGGCGTCGCCCGGGCCGGACCTGCCCGCGGCGCACCGCCCGAGCCCGCACCCCGCTCCGCCCCGCGTCCCGCGCCGGGCCCGCCGGGGACGGACACCGTCGCCCGGCCCGGTCGTCGCCACCGCCCCGGGCACGTCCGGAGGTGTGCCGCCGTGCCCGTTCCCCTGTCCGTCCTCGACCTCTCCCCGGTACCGGCCGGCTCGACCGTCACCGACGCCCTGCGCGACACCCTCGACCTGGCCCGCTCCGCCGAACGGGCCGGCTACGCCCGGTTCTGGCTCGCCGAGCACCACCTCAACCCGGGCGTCGCGGGGGCCTCGCCCGCCGTGCTGATGGGCGCCGTCGCCGCCGCGACCTCGACGATCCGGGTCGGCTCCGGAGCCGTGCAGACCGGGCACCGGACCCCGCTGTCGGTGGTGGAGGACTTCGGGACCCTCGACGGTCTGCACCCGGGCCGGATCGACCTCGGCCTGGGCCGCTCCGGCGGGTCCCGGCTCCCGTCCCGCGAACCGGACGGGCGCGGCGACCGGGTCGTCGACGGTGTGCTGATCCCCGCCCCGGTGTCGCTCGCCGCGATCGCGTCCTCCCCCCGGTTCCGCGCCCAGGCGGCGGCGCTGCGCCAGCCCGGGGCCCAGGTGCCCCCGTACGAGGAGTTCCTCGACGCTGTCGACGGGCTGCTCACCGGCACCTGGACACCGGGCGGGGTGGAAGTCCGCGCCGTCCCCGGCGAAGGTGCCGCCCTGCAGACCTGGGTGCTCGGGTCCAGCGGCGGGGAGAGTGCCGTCCTCGCCGGGCGCCGCGGGCTGCCGTTCGCGGCGAACTACCACGTCAGCCCCGCGACCGTGCTCGACGCCGTGGCCGCCTACCGGCACGCGTTCCGGCCGTCGGAGCGGCTGGACCGCCCGCACGTGATGGTGTCGGCCGACGTCGTCGTGGGCCCCGACGACGCGCACGCCGCCAGGATCGCGGCGGGCTTCGGCCCGTGGGTGCACAGCATCCGCACCGGGGCGGGCGCCATCCCCTACCCCCGCCCCGAGGACGCCGACGGGTTCCCCGCCGACCCGGACCTGGTGACCGACCGGATCGCGACACGCCTGGTCGGCGGCCCGGCCACGGTCGCCGACGGCCTGGAGCGGCTGCGCGCCGTCACCGGGGCCGACGAGCTGCTGCTGACCACCATCACCCACCGGCACGCCGACCGGGTCGCGTCCCAGGAACTGCTGGCCGACGAATGGGCCCGCCGCGGCTGAGCTCCCACCCCGCGGGAGCCGGTCCGCACACCCCTGGTCACCCGTCCCGCAGGACGGACGTCGTTTGGTCACGGTACGGACGCCGTGGTCACCTGGACGCATGAGCACCGGTCGGCGCACCCCGTCACGCACGGTCGCCGTCGGTCCGGGCCGCGACCTCACCCGCCGCCGCCACGTGGATCTGCTCCGCCTCGCCGGCTGCACCTGTCGCTGACCGCGGCCGCCGCGCCGCCCCCGCCCGTGCCGCGGGCCGCCCGACCGGGGCCGCCGCGGCGTGCGCCCACCCCTGTCACGACCACGAGTCCCGGGAGCCCCCGTGTCCACGACTTGGACCTCCGCACCGGCCGACGCCGTCACGCCACCCGCCACCCCGTCACCACCCGGGCCCGCGGGCACCGCCCGCAGGCTCCGTCGCCGACCGGACCTGCGCCGCTGGATCTCCCCCGTCGCCCTGATCCTGCTGTGGCAGCTCGCGTCGTCGACCGGGCTGCTCGCCGAGGACGAGCTCGCCTCCCCGCTGCGGGTGGTGACCGCCGCCGTCGACCTCACCCGCAGCGGGGAGCTGCCCGAGGGGCTGTTGGTCTCGCTCGCCCGGGTCGCGACCGGACTGGTACTCGGCCTGGTCGTCGGGGTCGGTCTCGGCGTGGTCTCGGGGCTCTCGAACTGGGGCGGGCTGCTCGTGGACCCGCCGGTGCAGATGCTGCGCACGCTGCCGCACCTCGGCCTGGTGCCGCTGTTCATCCTGTGGTTCGGCATCGGGGAGCTGCCGAAGGTGCTGCTCGTCGCGCTCGGGGTGCTGTTCCCGATGTACCTCAACGTGCACGCCGGGGTCCGGGGCGTCGACCCGAAGCTGATCGAGGCGACCGCGGTGTCGGGGTTCACCCGGGCCGAACGACTGCGCCACGTCGTGCTGCCCGGCGCGATGCCGTCCACCCTCACCGGCCTGCGGCTGGCGCTGGGGATCGCCTGGCTGTCGATCATCGTCGCGGAGACGACCTCGGCCGACGCCGGCCTCGGCTACATGATCATGAATGCCCGGGAGTTCCTCCGTACCGACGTCATCGTCGTCGGGCTGGCGGTGTACGCGCTGCTCGGACTCGGCACCGACGCCCTGGTGCGCCGGCTGGAACGCCGCGTCCTGGCCTGGCGCCCGGCCGGCCCGGCGGGGGCCGACCGGTGAGCGCCCGCGTGCACGACCTGGTCCGCGAGTTCGACGGCCGCCGGGTCCTCGACCGGCTCGACCTCACCATCGGCGACGGCGAGTTCGTCGCCCTGCTCGGCCGCTCCGGGTCCGGCAAGTCGACGCTGCTGCGGCTGCTCGCCGGGCTCGACGACGCCTCCGACACCGGGGTCTCGGGCACGGTCGAGGTCCCCGGCTCGGTCGCGGTCGCGTTCCAGGAGCCGCGGCTGCTGCCCTGGCGCACGGTCCGCGACAACGTCGCGCTCGGCCTGCACCGCGATCTGGGCGGCGACACCCCCGCCGGGGTCGCCGACGCCGCGCTCGCCGAGGTCGGGCTGAGCGCCCGCTCCGACGCGTGGCCGCTGACCCTGTCCGGCGGCGAGGCCCAGCGGGCGTCGCTGGCCCGGGCCCTGGTCCGCGAGCCCGACCTGCTGCTGCTCGACGAGCCGTTCGGCGCGCTGGACGCGCTGACCCGCATCACCATGCACCGGCTCGTCCTCGACCTGTGGCGCCGGCACCGCCCCGGCGTGCTGCTCGTGACCCACGACGTCGACGAGGCGCTGCTGCTCGCCGACCGGGTGCTGGTGCTGGCCGACGGTCGGATCGGCGACGAGCACCGCCCCGGCGAGCGTCCCCGCGACCCGGAGCGGCTCGCGGCGCTGCGCCGCACCGTGCTCGACGAACTGGGGGTGGCATCGGATGCGGCGTGAGCGTCGCCGGCGCACCCCGCCCGCGGTCCCCGCGCCCTCCGCGGCGGGTGCGGCGCCCCCCTCCGGGGTGCGGCGCCGGGCCGCCGCGCTGGTCGTCGCGGTCGCGGCGCTGGTGCTCGCCGGTTGCTCGTCGGTGCCGGTGTCGCGGCCGCCGGTCCAGCCGCCGGTCGACCCGGCCGCGCTGGCCGGGGTGACCCTCGTCGTCGGGGACCAGAAGGGCGGGTCCCGGTCGCTGCTGCGCGCCGCCGAGCTCCTCGACGACGTGCCCTACCGCATCGAGTGGCGCACCTTCACCGCCGGTCCCCCGCTGATCGAGGCGGCCCGGGCCGGGGCGATCGACGTCGGCGGCACGGGCAACACCCCGGCGATCTTCGCGGCCGCCGCTCGGGCCCGGGTGCAGGTCGTGTCGGCCAACCGCGGCAACGTCACCAGCGACGCGATCCTGGTGCGCCGCGACTCCCCCGTCCGCACGGTCGCCGACCTGCGCGGGCTGCGCATCGCCGTCGGCAAGGGAACCTCGGCGCACGGGCAGCTGCTGTCCACGCTGCGCGCCGCCGGGATGTCCCTCGACGACGTCGACCTCACCTTCCTCGCCCCGGCCGATGCCTACGGCGCGTTCCGCCAGGGCGACGTCGATGCCTGGGCCGTCTGGGACCCCTACACCTCCCAGGCCGAGCTCGACGGCGGCGCCCGGATCGTCGCCGACGGCACCGGCACCGCGAACGGCTACGGCTTCCAGGTCGCGTCCAACGCCACCCTGGCCGACCCGGCGCGCAGCGCTGCGCTGGCCGACTTCCTGGCCCGGCTCGCGGCCGCGCAGGTCTACTCCGACATCCACCGCGAACAGCGCGCCCGGGTCTGGAGCGAGGAGACGACCATCCCGCTGCCGATCACCCGACGCGCCGTCGCGCGCGGCCCGGACCTGCCGATCCCGCTCGACGACACCGTCGTCGCCTCCCAGCAGACGCTCGCCGACGCGTTCTCCGAGGCCGGGGTCGTCCCGGGCCGGGCCGACATCGGCGCGTCCGTCGACCGCCGCTACGAGGCGACCACCCTGGCAGCCGCCCGGGACGGCATCCCGGGCACCCCCACCGACCGACGGACGGGAGCACGATGAGCATCGTCCCGCACTGGTTCCTGCCCACCTCCGGCGACGGCCGCACCATCGTCGCCCGCCGGCACGCCGACCGCGGCGAGGCCGGGACGACGGCCCGCGAGGCGGACATCGGCTACCTCGCCCAGATCGCTCGGGCCGCCGAGGCCCAGGGCTTCCACGGCGTCCTCACCCCGACCGGCACGTTCTGCGAGGACGCCTGGCTGACCACGGCCGCGCTGCTGCGCGAGACCCGCACGCTGCGCTACCTCGTCGCGTTCCGGCCGGGCGTGCTCTCCCCGACCCTCGCCGCCCAGATGGCCGCGACCTACCAGCGCGTCTCCGGCGGCCGGCTGATGCTCAACATCGTCACCGGCGGCGACGCCGTCGAGCAGCGCCGCTTCGGCGACCACGCCTCCCACGACGAACGCTACGCCCGCACCGACGAGTTCCTCACCGTGCTGCGCGGCGCCTGGGGCCCCGAACCGTTCGACTTCACCGGCGCCCACTACGACGTCGACGGCGCCACCACCCTCGCCCCGCCTGACCCGCTGCCGCCGGTCTACTTCGGGGGCTCCTCCGACGCCGCGCTACCGGTCGCCGCCCGGCACGCCGACGTCTACCTGACCTGGGGCGAGCCCCCCGCGGCCGTCGCCGAGAAGATCGGGCGGGTCCACAAGCTCGCCGACGATCTCGGCCGCACCCCACGCTTCGGCATCCGGCTGCACGTGATCACCCGCGACACCGCCGACGAGGCGTGGGCCGAGGCCGCCCGGCTGCTCGACGCGCTCGACCCGGCCGAGATCGAGCGGGCCCAGGCGACGCTGCGGTCCAGCCAGTCGGTCGGGCAGCAGCGGATGCTCGCGCTGCACGGGGGCTCAGCCGACGCGCTGACGATCGCGCCGAACCTGTGGGCCGGGGTGGGTCTGGTCCGCGGCGGCGCGGGGACCGCGCTGGTCGGGTCGCACACCGAGGTGGCCGACCGGATCGCCGAGTACCACGAGCTGGGGATCGACGAGTTCGTCCTGTCGGGCTACCCGCACCTGGAGGAGGCCTACCGGGTCGGCGAGGGCGTGCTCCCCGAGCTGCGCCGCCGCGGCCTGCTGGCCGAGCCACCGCGCTGACCTGCCGTACCGGTCCCGTGGCGCCCGGTCCGCCGGCGTCGGGCGCGGCACGCCCCGTCGGTTATTCCTGTTCGTGAGCTTCGTCGCGGATGATCCGTCCGGACGGTTCGTCCCCGGTAGGTTCGTCGGTCGTGCCGACCGCCCCGTCGCGGCCGGTCGCACCCACCCGGTGCGGCCCGGTCCGGCGGCCCGGTCTCCCGCGGCCACGTCCCCGGAGCCCCCGCTCCCGCCCGGCGTCGCCGACGGCGCCGTCCCGCGGCGTCGCCCCGGGGCGCCGTACCCGGTGCCCGGCACGCCCCCGACGCACCGCCGCGCCGGCACCCGGACGCGACCCGTCCCGGGGGTCGGAGCCGAGAGGAACCCCGATGCGCCTGACCCGCGCACTGTCCCTGCTGGTCCCCGCCCTCGCGCTCGCCGTGCTCGCGTCCGGCTGCGCCGCGCCCGGCGAGTCGTCCGGCGGCGGTGAGGGCGGGTCCCGCACCGTCCGCATCGGCGTCTCCGACGGCGCCGAGCCCTACTGGAACGTCTTCCGGGACAAGGCCGCCGCCGAGGGCATCACGGTCGAGCTGGTCAACTTCACCGACTACAACCAGCCCAACCCCGCGCTCGCCCAGGGCCAGCTGGACCTCAACCAGTTCCAGCACCTGCAGTACCTGGCCAACTACAACGTGCAGAACGACGACACGCTGGTCCCGATCGGCGCGACCGCGGTCTACCCGCTGCCGCTGTACTCCACGAAGCACGCCGACCTCGCCCAGATCCCGCAGGGTGGGCAGGTCGTCATCCCGAACGACGCCGTGAACCAGGCCCGCGCGCTGAACGTCCTGCAGTCCGCCGGGCTGCTGCGGCTCACCGACGGCGGAACGACGACCTCCACCCCGGCCGACATCGACGCGGCCGCGTCGAAGGTCCGGGTCACCCCGGTCGACGCGGCGCAGACAGCGGCGAACCTGACGAGCGCCGACGCCGCGATCGTCAACAACAACTACGCGCAGTCGGCGAACCTGACCCAGGACCAGGTCGTCTACTCCGAGGACCCGGACTCGGAGAAGGCCAAGCCCTACATCAACCTGTTCGTCGCCCGGGCCGAGGACAGGGACGACCCGGCCTACGCGACGCTCGTCCGGATCTACCACGACCAGCAGGTCCTCGACGCCGCCCGCCGGGACCTCGGCGACGGCGGCGTGTTCCGGGACAACTCCCCGGCCGACCTGCAGCAGACCCTGGCCGGCATCGAGCAGCAGCTGCGGTCCCGCTGATGGCGGCGCCGGTGATCTCGTTCTCGGGCGCGACCCGCACCTTCGCCGCCCGGCGGGGCCCGGGCGTCACCGCCGTCGACGACGTCGACCTCGACATCGCCGAGGGCGGGATCACCGGGGTCATCGGCTGGTCCGGCGCGGGCAAGTCGACGCTCGTCCGGATGATCAACGCCCTGGAGCTGCCGACCGCGGGCACCGTGACGGTGCGCGGGCGGGTCACCTCGGAGCTGTCCGAGCGCGGCCTGGCCGAGCTGCGCGGCGAGGTCGGCATGATCTTCCAGCAGTTCGCGCTGATGAACTCCCGCACCGTCGCCGGCAACGTCGGCTACCCGCTCGCCGTCGCGGGCCGCTCCCGCGAGCAGCGCCGGGCCCGGGTCGCGGAGCTGCTGGAGTTCGTCGGCCTCTCCGAGCTCGCCGGCCGCTACCCGGCCCGGCTGTCGGGCGGGCAGAAGCAGCGGGTCGGGATCGCCCGGGCGCTCGCGACGTCGCCGTCGATCCTGCTCGCCGACGAGGCGACCAGCGCGCTGGACCCGGAGACGACCAGGGAGGTGCTCGCCCTGCTGCGCCGGGTCAACCGCGAGCTGGGCACCACCGTCGTCGTGATCACCCACGAGATGGAGGTCGTCGCCGAGATCTGCGACCGGGTCGTGGTCATGGAACGGGGGAAGGTGATCGAGGACGGCGACGTGTACGACGTGTTCGCCGCCCCGTCGCACCCGGCGACCCGGCGGTTCGTGCACGGCGTGCTGCAGGACGTCCCGTCCGAGGAGACCCTCGACCGGCTGCGGGCGCGCCACCCCGGCCGGCTGGTGACCGTCGCGGTCGGCGGGCCCGGCTCCGGGGCCGCCGACGCCCAGGACGCGATCGCCCGGGTACCCGCCGCCCACGGGGTCCGCGCCACGGTGGTGCACGGCGGCATCCGGGAGCTCTCCGAGCGCCCGGTCGGCAGCCTGACCCTGGAACTGACCGGTGCCGACGCGGCCGTGCAGGCCTGCGTCGACGAGCTGTCCCGGGCGACCCGGGTGACGGAGCGGACCGCATGACGAACGACTGGGCGACCCTGCAGCCGGTGCTGTGGCTGTCGGTGCTCCAGACCGCCTACATGGTGTTCTGGACGATGCTGCTGGCGGGCGCGCTCGGGCTGCTGCTCGGCCTCGCGCTGCACACCACCCGACCCGGCGGCCTGTACGCGCACCGCGTCGTGTTCGGCGTGCTGAACGTGCTGGTCAACATCGTGCGGCCGATCCCGTTCATCATCTTCATCACCGCGGTCGGCCCGCTGACGCTGATCGTGATGGGCACGACCATCGGCACCCGGTCGGTGCTGTTCCCGATGGTCGCGATGGCGACGTTCTTCATCGGGCGCATCGTCGAGCAGAACCTGGTGTCGGTGGACCCGGCCGTCGTCGAGGCGGCCAGGGCGATGGGCGCGAGCCGGTTCCGGATCGTGTGGAGCGTGCTGGTGCCCGAGGCGCTGGCGCCGCTGGTGCTCGGCTACACCTTCGTCTTCGTCGCGGTGGTCGACATGTCGGCGATGGCCGGCTACGTCGGCGGCGGCGGCCTGGGCGACTTCGCGATCTCCTACGGCTACCAGCAGTTCGACTGGCCGGTGACGCTGCTGACCGTCGCGATCATCGTGGTCGTCGTGCAGTGCGCGCAGCTGCTCGGGAACACCCTGGCCCGGAGGGTGTTGCACCGGTAGGAGCCACGTCGGGAGGACACGCATGCCACGCAAGCAGATCCACCTCGCCGCCCATTTCCCGGGCGTCAACAACACGACGGTGTGGAGTGACCCGGCGTCCGGCAGCCACATCGACTTCTCCTCGTTCGCGCACTTCGCGCGGACCGCGGAGCGGGCGAGGTTCGACTTCCTGTTCCTCGCCGAGGGGCTGCGCCTGCGCGAGCACCGCGGCGAGATCTACGACCTGGACGTGATGGGCCGCCCGGACACCTTCACGGTCCTGAACGCGCTGGCCGCGGTCACCGACCGGCTCGGCCTGGCCGGGACGATCAACTCCACCTTCACCGAGCCCTACGACGTCGCCCGCCAGTTCGCCTCGCTCGACCACCTGTCCGGCGGCCGGGCGGCCTGGAACGTGGTGACCTCGTGGGACGCGTTCACCGGCGAGAACTTCCGCCGCGGTGGCTTCCTCCCGAAGGAGAAGCGCTACTCCCGGGCCAAGGAGCAGCTGGCCGCGACCGCCGCGATCTGGGACTCGCGCACCGGCCCCGACGACCGCGGGGAGTTCGCGTACACCTCCGACCAGTTCGACGTGCACGGCCGGTTCTCGCTGCCGCGCAGCCCGCAGGGCCGCCCGGTGATCCTACAGGCGGGTGACTCCGAGGAGGGGCGCGAGTTCGCCGCCGCGTCGGCCGACGCGATCTTCTCCCGGCACGCCGAACCGGAGGCCGGACGCGCGTTCCTCGCCGACGTGAAGGGCCGCCTCGCCCGCTACGGCCGGGCGTGGGACGACCTGAAGATCCTGCCCGCCGCGACGTACGTGCTGGGCGACACCGACGCCGAGGCCGCCGAGCTCGCCGAGGTGATCCGCTCCCAGCAGGTCAGCCCGCAGACCGCGATCGTGTTCGCCGAGCAGCTGTGGAACACCGACCTGTCCGGGCGCGACCCGGACGGCCCGCTGCCGGAGTTCGACCCCGTCGAGGGCGAGCTCGTGTCGAAGGGCCGCGCCAGCGTGCGCCAGTACCGGGACCCGAAGGCCGTCGCCGACCAGTGGCGCGCCCTCGCCGCGGAGAAGAACCTGTCGCTGCGCGAGACGGTGATCGAGGTGACCGGGCGGCACACCTTCGTCGGGAGCCCGCGGACGGTCGCCGACGCGATCGACGACGCCGTGCAGTCCGACGCCGCGGACGGCTACGTGCTGGTCCCGCACGTCACCCCGGGCGGGCTCGACGAGTTCGCCGACCGGGTCGTGCCGCTGCTGCAGGAGCGCGGGTCGTTCCGCACCGAGTACGCCGGGACGACGCTGCGCGAGCACCTCGGGCTCCCGGCCGTCCGCTCGACGACCGACCCGACCGAGGCGGCGACGGCGGCACCGTCCGCGACCTGACCGCGCGGGTCAGGCGCGCTCGTCGTCGCGGCCCTCGGCCTGCTCCCGGGCGGCGTTCTCCCGGTGCGCACGGACGGCGATCCAGGCCATCGCGGCCGGGATGCCGAGCAGCAGCCCGAACGACAGCAGCCCGGCGACCCAGTCGCCCGGCACGATCACCAGCACGATCACGGTGATCGCGACGGCCTGCAGGATCCGGTCCGCGCGACCGCCCGCGGCGCGCGTGGGCCGGTGCGGTGCGGTCAGCTCGGTGTCCAGCTCCGGGTCGGAGCGGCGCAGCTCCTGTTCGAGACCGGAGAGCCGGAGCTCCTCGTCGCGGTCCAGGGGGCGCGCCACCGGGCGTGGGTCGGGGTCGCCGGTCCCGCCGCCGGGCGACGGCGGCGGCAGGGGCGGGGGTGTGACGGACATCGTGACCTCCTCGGTGCCACCGACCGGGTTCCCGCTCCCGGGGGCAGTCATCCGGGATGTGCGGTAGACGTCACCGATCCTACCGAAACGGACATACTCCCGCCGCTGCACGCGGTAGGCCCCGGCGGCAGGATCACCCGCATGGAACGCTGGACCGATCTCGTCGAACGCCACGACCCCGCCGGAGTCCTCGACCGGCTCGACGGACGGCCCGCCCACGAGATCGCCGACGCGCTGGCCCGGATGGAACCGGTCGACGCGGGCTGGGTGTTCCGGCTGCTCGGCAAGGACCGCGCGCTCGACGTGTTCGAGGAGCTCGACCCGGTCGACCAGCAGGAGCTGCTGGCGGGGCTGCGCGACGACGCGGTGACCGCCCTGGTCGAGGACATGGACCCCGACGACCGCGCCCGGATGCTCGGCGAGGCGCCGGCCAAGGTCGCGAACCGGGTGCTGGCCGGGCTGTCGGCCGGGGAACGGTCGATGACCGCGGCACTGCTCGGCTACCCCGACGGCTCGGTCGGGCGGGTGATGACGCCCGAGACCGTTGCCGTGCCGCTGCACAGCACCGTGACCGAGGCGCTGGCCGTCGTGCGGCGCAAGGGCGCGCAGGCCGAGACCGTGTACACCCTCGCCGTCACCGACGCCGGACGCCGGGTGACCGGCACCGTCTCGCTGCGCGACCTGGTGCTGGCCCGGCCGGACGTCGCCGTCGCCGAGCTCGTCGACGACGGGGCCCCGCGGGTGCGGGCCACCGACGCCGCCGAGGACGCCGCCCGCCTGATGGGCGAGGCGAACCTGCTCGACCTGCTGGTCGTCGACTCCGAGGACCGGCTGCTGGGCCTGCTCACCATCGACGACGCCGTCGAGATCCTGGAACGCGCCGACACCGAGGACGCCGCCCGCCAGTCCGGTGCGGCGCCGTGGTCGGGCCACTACATGTACGTGCGGGTCACGAAGCTGGCGCGCACCCGCGCGGTGTGGCTGGCGGTGCTGCTGCTCGCCGCGGTGCTGACGGTCAACGTGCTGCAGATCTTCGAGGACGCACTCGAGCAGGTCACCGCGCTGGCGCTGTTCATCCCGCTGCTCGTGGGCACCGGCGGCAACGCGGGTGCCCAGTCCGCGTCGGCGGCGGTCCGGGCGATCGCCGTCGGGGAGGTGCGCCTGGCCGACCTGCCCGCCGTGGTGTGGCGGGAGCTGCGGGTCGGGCTGCTGCTGGGCACCCTGCTCGGTGCGCTCGGACTGGCCGTCGCGTCGCTGCTGGTCGGGGTCCAGGTCGCCGTCGTGGTGGCGGTGACGCTGGTGGCGATCTGCGGCTGGGCGGCGACGGTCGGCGCGACGATGCCGTTGCTGGCCCGCCGGGTCGGGATCGACCCGGCGGTGGTGTCCGCTCCCCTGGTCACGACGCTCGTCGACGCGACCGGGCTGCTGATCTACTTCTCGGTCGCCCGGGTGGTGCTGGGGATCTGACCCGCGTCCACGGTCGCGTCGTCCGCGCCGTCGGTGTCGGGTCCGGCGACCTCCGGGGAGTCCGCACCGTCCCCGGCGGCCGCGGCGCGGCGCCGGGAGACGACCAGGCTCGCGACGGCGGCGACGGCGATCGTCCCGGTGATGACCAGCAGCGACAGCCAGATCGGCACCTCGGGCACCGGCACCGGCTGCCCGTCGTTGATGAACGGCACGTTGTTCTCGTGCAGCGCGTGCAGGGTCAGCTTCACGCCGATGAACGCCAGGATCACCGCGAGGCCGTGCGCCAGGTAGATCAGGCGCTCCAGCAGGCCGCCGATGAGGAAGTACAGCTGGCGCAGGCCGAGCAGGGCGAAGGCGTTCGCGGTGAACACCAGGAACGGCTCCTGGGTGAGGCCGAAGATCGCCGGGATCGAGTCGAACGCGAACAGCAGGTCGGTCAGCCCGATCGCGACGATGACCAGCGCCATCGGGGTGAGGAGCCGCTTGCCGTCGACGCGGGTGACGAGCTTCGCGCCGTCGTACTCGGTGGAGGTCGGCAGCACCTTGCGGACCAGGCGGATCAGCTTCGAGTCACCGGCGTCGGCCTGCTCGTGGTCGTCCGACGACATCGCCTCGCGGATCTGGGACCAGGCGAGCCAGAACAGGATGACCGCGAACAGGTAGAAGACCGCGACGAACTGCTCGATGATCACGGCGCCGACCGCGATGAACGCACCGCGCATGACGATCGCGATCGCGATGCCGATCAGCAGCACCTTCTGCTGGTGCACCTTCGGCACCGCGAAGCTGGTCATGATCAGCAGGAAGACGAACAGGTTGTCGACCGACAGGGCCTTCTCGGTCAGCCAGCCGGCCATGTACTCGCCGCCGTACTGCCAGCCCGAGAAGACACCGACGCCGACGCCGAACAGCAGGGCGATCGCGATGTAGCCGGCCGACCAGATCGCCGACTCGCGCAGCGTGGGCTCGTGCGGGTCGCGGGCGTGCCCGACGAAGTCGAACACGAGCATGACGACGACGACGGCGAGCGTCGCCAGCCACACCCAGAGGGGAACGTTCATGGCGGGGTCCTCCAGCGCAGGTAGGGGCGCTGAAGGTCTCCTCCGCCCGCCGCGGTGACCGCGGTGGACCGGCGCAACCGGGACCGGCTCGGGCCGGTGCCGTGATGACGGCGACGCCGTGTTCGGGAGTACTCCCCTTCGACTGTGCAGAACGCTAGGGCATGACCCCGGGTTCCGACAGTGGGGGGTACGCGAGCCTCGTCACATCTGTCCGTTTCCGCCGATGATCTCCCGGCGGGCGGCGCCGTCGCCGTGGGCCCGCAGGGTGGCCGCGAGACCGGCGAGCGTGGCGCGGTCGGTGTCGTCGTGCACGGCGATCGAGAACTCGCAGTCGGTGACCAGGTCGCCGAAGCGGTCGAGCAGCCGCGCGCCGATCTCGTCGTGGGTGCCGATGACGGCGAAGCGGTCCAGCACGTCGTCGTCGACCAGGGCGGGCAGCTCCTCCCAGCGCTGCTGCTTCGACAGCTGCTGGGCGTGCGCGGCGAGGTCGTCGAGGCCGAGGTGGGAGAACGCCCGGACGTAGCCGGGGGTGGAGGCGTAGAAGGCGATCCGGGCCCGGGCGTCACGGATCCGGGTCTCCAGCTCCGCGTCGGTACGGGCGGTCGCGACCAAGGGTTTCATCGCGACCCGGAAGTCGGCCAGCGACCGGTCCCCCGCGCCGCGGCGGACCGCGGGGAGCATGACCTCGCGGATGTAGGACGGCGTGCACACCGGGTGCGGCCGGACGCCGTCGGCGACCTCGCCCGCGACCCGGCACAGGTAGGGGTTGACCGCGGCCAGGTGCACCGGGATCGCGGGGTGCGCGATGGGACCGGGGTCGAACAGCGGCACCATCAGCGACAGGTCGTAGTGCTCGCCGTGGAACTCCAGCGGGGTGCCGTGCTGCCAGCAGTCCCAGACCGCGCGGACGGCGCCGACGTACTCGCGCATCCACGGTCCCGGCGGGTGCCACTGCATGCCGTAGCGGCGGCGCACGTGCCCGCGGACCTGGGTGCCCAGGCCGAGGGTGAACCGGCCACCGGACAGCTTCTGGATGGTCCAGGCCGACAGCGCGGTGACCGTGGGGCTGCGCGGGAACGCGATCGCCACCGCCGTCCCCAGGCGCAGCCGGGTGGTCGCCTGCGCGGCCAGCGCCATCACGACGAACGGGTCGTCCTTGGTCTCCTCGACGACGAGCCCGCCGTAGCCGACCTCCTCCAGGAGCGCGGCGTCCGTGGCGACGGAGGCCAGGTCGAGGGTCCGTTCGGGGGCCCGCAGGCCCGGGTCCACCTTGCCCAGCGGCAGCAGCGTCTCCAGGTGCACGGACCCTCCCGGTGGCCGACGACGACGTCCCGGGGCCGACCCTAGATCGTCAGCCCGCGGCGAGCCGGACGGTCGCGGCGTCGCGGGCCTGCTGCACCGGACGCGGGGCGGCGGGCAGCCTGCGGACGGCGGCGCGGGCCGTCGCGGAGGCGGCCGCCCGCGCGGCGGCCGGGCGGACCGGCGCGGCCCCGGTCCCGGCCGGACGGGTCACGACGGGCAGCGGGCCGGTGCCCGACACGCGCGGCGCCGGGAAGGTCGCGGCGGCGACGTGCGCGGGCCGCGCCGGCTCCTCGGGCAGGACCGGCGGCACCGGCGTCGCCGGGCCCACCGCGTGCACCGCGACGGCCGGCAGCGGCCGGGCCGGGGCGGGCGCGTCACGGAACGGCGTCGGGACCGGCGACGGCCGGGTGTGCCCGCTCCCCCGCTCCAGGCGCTCGCAGCGCTCCCGGCCCCGGCCCGCCACCCGCGCGGCCAGCCGCAGCGCGGTGCGCGGCGCCTCCAGGTAGCCGACCAGCGCCCGGTACACCCAGCCCGGCGCGGACAGCGTGCGGCCGCGGGCGAGGTCGTCGAGCGAGCGGCGCACGACGTCGCGGGGGTCGAGCCACAGCGGGCCCTGCGGGTCGTCGTCGGTCCGGATCCGGCCCGCGGCGACCGCGGTGACGGTGACGCCGGTGCCGTGCAGCGACGCCGCGACGGTGTCGCTGAACGCCAGCACCCAGGACTTCGACGCGCCGTAGGCGTTGCCGCCCGAGGCCAGGTACCCGGCGAAGCTCGCGATGTTGAGGACGCCGCCGCGGCCGCGGGCGGTCATCGCCGGGACCGCGGCGCGGGTGAGGCGCATCAGGGCCGTCACGTTGAGGTCGATCTCGCCGGTCAGCGCCTCGACCGGCGCCTCGGCGAAGACCGCGTCGGTCTCGACGCCCGCGTTGTTGACCAGCAGCTCGATCGGCAGGTCCCGGTCGGTGATCCGGCGCTCGACGGCGGCCAGCCCGGCCGGGTCGGTGAGGTCGGCGGGCAGGATCTCGACGATGGCGCCGGTGGCGCGGCCGACCCGCTCGGCGACGTCGGCCAGGCGGGCGGCGTCGCGCGCCACGAGGACGACGGACCATCCGCGCTCGGCGAGCTCGTGGGCGTAGACGGCGCCGAGCCCGCGGCTCGCTCCGGTGACCAGTGCAGTCGGCATGTCGACGACGCTAGGGACGGTTCGCTGTGGCGCCCCTGAGAACGCCCGCCCCGCTGAGAGCCCGCTGAGACCGTCCCGGGCCCGGCGGTACGGTCGGGGCCGCACGGTCGAGGGGAGGTGGTGTCGTGCAGCAGATCGGTGAGGTGGCCACGCGTGTCGGGCTGTCGCTGCGCACCATCCGGCACTGGGACGAGCTGGGGCTGGTCACGCCGTCGGCCCGCAGCACCGGCGGCTTCCGTCTCTACACCGAGGACGACGTCGAGCGCCTGCGGTTCGTCAAGACGCTCAAGCCGCTCGACCTCGGCCTGGACCAGATCCGCGCGCTGATGGCGGTGATCGACGGCGCCCGCGCCGACCTCGACGCGGGCCGCCCGGTCGGCGACGACGCCCGGGACCGGCTGGCGCTCTACCGCACCGCCGCCGAGTCGCGGATCGAGGCGCTGCACGCCCGGATCCACGGGCTGGAGCTGCTCTCCCGCGAGCTGCGGGCGCTGTCCGAGCCGCGGACCGGCGACGCGGACGACTAGCGCGGGGATGGCAGCCCGCGCACCGCGCCGAGGTCCTCGGGCACGTCGACGTGGCGCCACAGGTCGTCCAGCCCGGTCAGCGGGCGGTCCGGCAGGGCGGCATCGAGCACCTCGTGCAGGCGGGCCCTGGCGTCCTCGGCGCGGGCCGCGGCCAGCAGCGCCGCACGCGGCACCGGACCGTGACCGAACAGCTCACCCACGAAGTCCAGCACCTCGACCCGGGTGACCGGTACCCGATCGGGGTCGGCGGGACGGTCGTCCTGACCCACGGCACCCTCCTCTCGCCGCCGGGACGGCCCGGCAAGTGCACCGGCCGGGCCGCCGGAGGACCGGACTCTACCCTCACACACGGGGAGGGTTGCCCGGCCCGCCCCGACGAGGGGCACACTCCGTTGCCCGTCGCAACGCCATCTGGGCTAACGTGCGCGGCCATCCGCACCAACCAGCGGTGGTCGATCAAGCCGAGGAGGCCCCTGTGGCAGGCAAGTTCGAGGTGTACGAGGACCGGGGCGGGAAGTTCCGGTTCCGGCTGAAGGCGAGCAACGGGCAGGTCGTCGCCGTCGGCGAGGCCTACGAGAGCAAGTCGGCCGCCCACAAGGGCTGCGAGGCGGTCCAGCGCGCCGCCGAGGGCGCCACCGTCGTCGAGACCGACGCCTGAGCGGACCTGCCGGGGCCGGTGTCGCGGCCCCACCGGCAGCCCGCCGGACGCGTCCGCTCCGAGACGGGTCGGAACGCCTCCGGCGGGTAGTCGCGCACCATGCAGCGACACACCGCACCGCACGACTCCGGCCGCGACCACTCCGGCCCCCAGGACACGGGGCTCACCGACCGGCAGGTCCGCGCCTTCGCCGACGCACTGCAGGCGTTCGAGCGGGACGGCGGGGCGGAGGACCTGCTCGCCCGCTTCCGCGACGGTGCGACGGCCGAGCGCCTCGACGGCCGCGGGGCCCGCACCGATCTCGGAGCGTTCTGGCAGGAGTACCGCTCTCCGTTCGACCACGTCGCGACGACCTTCCGCCACGCCGTGCAGACCGAGGACTCGGTCGCACTGGAATGGCACAGCGACGCCGTACTCGCCGGGGGTGGCCCGGTGACCGTGCGCGGTGTCACCGTCCTCGATCTCACCGACGCCACCGACGAGGACGGCCTCGGCACGGTCACCGCCCTGCGCACCTACTACGACACCGCGGTGTTCGTGACGCCGCCGCACGCCCGGGCCTGAGCCGCACCGCGGTCCCCCGCCCCGCATTGTGGACCGCCCGGGCCGGGGTTACGGTCGGGCTGCCGGAACCGGGCACGCAGGACACCGCCGACGCGGGTCCGCCCGCCCACCGGTCCACACGAGATCCGTTCAACCGTGCAGCGGACCCCGCACCTGCCATCGGCGATTGCGAGGGACCATGCGAAGTCCCACTCTGCCCACCCGGCCCGCGACGACCTCCCGCGACGGCCGACGGGGCTACGACGACCTCATCCCCGATCTCGACCAGCTGGCCGGGACCCCGCCGGGCACGCCGGGCCGCGATGCGTTGCGCGAGTACGTGATCCGCGAGTTCCGTCCACTCGTGCGCAACCTGTCCCGCCGCTTCGCCGCCCCCGGCCGGGGCGTCGAGGACATCGAGCAGGCCGGCATGCTCGGCCTGGTCAAGGCGGTCGACCGCTACGATCCGTCGTCGGCGACCGGCGGCCCGCTCGGCTACCTGGTCCCCAGCATCCGCGGCGAGATGAAGCGCCACCTGCGGGACTACTCCTGGGCGGTGCGGGTCCCGCGTGACCTGAAGGAGCTCGCCGTCACCGTCGGCCGGGTCGCCGACGAGATGGGGCAGCGCCTCGGCCGCCCGCCCCGCCCCTCGGAGATCGCGGCCGAGGTCGGCGTGCCAATCGGCGAGGTCGTCGATGCGCTCGGCGCGCTGGAGTCGCACCACGCCAAGTCCCTGGACGCGCCGGTCGGCGACGACGGTTCCGGTGAGGGCCTGTCGCTCGCCGAGCGGATGGGCTCCGACGACCCGGCCCTGGACCTCGCGGCGCACGGCCCCGGGATGCGGGCGGCGCTCAACGAGCTGCCCGAACGGGAGCGTCGGATGCTGGTCCTGCGCTTCTACGGCGACCGGACCCAGTCCCAGATCGCCACCGAGCTGGGCATCTCGCAGATGCACGTCTCGCGACTGCTGTCACGGACCCTCGCGCGGCTGCGCGAGCGGCTGGCCGACGACTAGAGCTGGCCGACGACTAGAGGAGCCCCGCCGGGCCGCAGGCCGCGGCGGGGCCCGGACGCTCAGCCCGGCAGGGTCTCCCCGCCGACCGGTGCGAGCACCTCGCCGGTGTAGTACGACGACAGCCGCGGCGCCGCGAAGAACACGAAGGACGGCGCGATCTCGTCCGCGGACGCGGGACGACCCATCGGGGTCTGCTCGCCGAACCCGTCGACCGTGTCGGGCGGCATCGTCGCCGGGATCAACGGCGTCCACACCGGACCCGGGGCGACGCAGTTGACCCGGATGCCGCGGGGGGTCAGCGACTGCGCGAGCGAGTAGGTCAGCGACTGCACCGCGCCCTTGGTGGCCGAGTAGTCGATGAGGCTCCTGTTCCCGCGCAGGCCGTTGATCGATCCGGTGTTCACGATCGCGCCGCCGTCGGGCAGGTGCTCCAGGGCCGCCTTCGTGACCCGGAAGTAGCTGTGGATGTTGACCTCGAAGGTCCGCAGCCAGGCGTCGTCCTCGATGTCGGTGAGCGCGTCGACCGGTTCCTGGGTGGCGACGTTGTTCACGACGGTGTCGAGCGCACCCAGCTCCTCGACGGTGCGCCGCACGATGTCGGCGCAGTGCGCGGCGTCTCCGAGGTCCCCGGGAAGGGTCAGGCAGCGCCTCCCCTCGGCGCGGACGAGCCCGGCGGTGTGTTCGGCGTCGTCGTGCTCCTCCAGGTAGGCCAGGGCGACGTCGGCGCCCTCCTTGGCGAACGCGACGCACACCGCGCGCCCGATGCCGGAGTCACCACCGGTGACCAGGGCGACGGTGCCGGCGAGCAGGTCGCGGCCCTGGTAGCCGCGCATCTCGTCGCGGGGCCGGGGGTCCATCGCACCGGTGTCACCGGGCGGGCTCTGCTGCTGGGCGGGCGGACTGTCGGACACGGGGCTCCCTCTCGATCGGTCCGTGACCGGCTACGGGACGAACCCGTCGACGGGCCGGGACGGTGCGCCGGCGGTGCGACCGGGGAGGACCACGGCCGCACCCGTCGGCCACGCCGCGCCTACCCGCGTCGCCCGGGGGGAAACGGCGTGCGTGTGCGCGCCCGCCGGTGGGGTAGTCCGGTTCCCGTGCGGCCGTCCGGTCGCGCGGCACGAGAGGAGACCCGATGGACGCGCAGCGGGCACGCACCCTGCTGACCGAGGAGCTGGACCAGCTGGAGGACAGCTCGGCGGTGACCGAGCGGCCGGCGCCGGGTGACGACCGCGTCGGCGAGGGTCTCGACTTCGGCGACGAAGGCTCGCGGGCCTACGAGACCATGGCCCACGACCTCGACGAGAACACCCGCCGGGCCCGCACCGCGCGGGTCCGGGCGGCGCTGACCCGTCTGGACAAGGGCGAGTACGGACGCTGCGACGTGTGCGGCGAGCAGATCGACGACGAGCGGCTGGAGGCACGCCCCGACACCGACCGGTGCCGCGACCACCCCGAGGACGCCGCACAGATGGCCGGCCCCGTCGAGGGCTGACCCGGACGCGGACGGGCCCGGCCCCCGCTCGGGGTGCCGGGCCCGTCGCGTCGTGCGGGCGGGTCAGGCGGTCGCACCCTCCGGGTGCACCGGGTGCTTCCCCTCGGCGAACTCCTCGATCAGCTTCGCGCAGAACGCGTCGAGGTCGTCGGGGTTGCGGCTGGTGACCAGCCCCTCGTCGTTCACGACCTGCTCGTCGACGACGGTCGCGCCGGCGTTGCGCAGGTCGGTCCGGATGCTCGGGAACGACGTGAGGGTGCGGCCCTTCACCACGTCGGCCTCGACCAGCGTCCACGGGCCGTGGCAGATCGCGCCGACCGGCTTGCCCGCCGTGAAGAAGGCCTTCACGAACGCCACCGCGGTGGCGTCGGCCCGGAGGTTGTCCGGGTTCACGGTGCCGCCGGGCAGCACCAGGGCGTCGTAGTCGTCGGCGGACACGTCCGCGACGGCCCGGTCGACGTCGAGCTTCTCGTCCGGGTTGATGTCGGCCGACATCGACTGGATCGGGTCCGTGGACAGCGAGACCACCTCGACCCGGGCGCCGGCCTTCTGCAGCTCCTCGCGGGGCTGGACCAGCTCGACCTTCTCCACGCCGTCCGCGGCCAGGATCGCGACGGTCCGGCCCTGCAGTTCGTTCGCCACCGTGGGTTCCTCCTCGGTCTCGTGCTCGTACGTTGTCCCCACCCGGCTTCCCGCTGTGCGCACGATCAATCGCGCACGACGGGACCGGGCCCTGTCGCCGTCCGCCGCGCCGGGCTACGCTCCCCATCTGAGTAGCGCATCGATACCCAGGAGGCGGGAATGGACGCACGGACGGCGGCGGCGTCCCAGGTGTGCTCGGTGGCCCGCACCGCGGCGCTGCTGGCCGACCCGTGGACGGTGCTGCTCGTGCGCGACCTCGGCCGCGGGGTCGCCCGCTTCGACGAGCTGGCCCGCGGCCTGGGCGTCGCGCGCACCGTCCTGAGTCGGCGGCTGTCCGAGCTGGTCGGCGACGGCGTCGTCGAACGGGTGGACTACCGCGAGCCCGGCGCCCGGACCCGCGCCGAGTACCGCCTGACCCGCCGCGGCCGCGACCTGGGCGTGGTCCTGGCCGCGCTCATGGACTTCGGCGACCGGCACCTCGCCGGCGACGCCGGCCCGCCCGTGGTCCGCGTGCACACCGGCTGTGCTGCCCCGGTGCGCCTGGTGAGCGTGTGCGCCGCCGGACACCGCCTGGGCCGCGCCGACGACGTCCACCTCGAACCGGGCCCCGGAGCCCCCGTCCCCGAGCAGGAGCCACGATGACCTCCGCAGCAGAACCCACGACCGGCCCGGCCACCGCCACGCGCCGCCGCGAGCACGAGTGGACCGACCCGATGGTGCTCGCCGCCGCCGCGTCCGGTCTGGACGGACTGGAGTACCTGCGCCGGATCGTCGACGGCCGCCTCCCCGGGGCGCCCATCGCGAGCCTCGTCGGGTTCCGTGCCGTCTCCGCCGAGCACGGGCGCGTCGCGTTCGCCTTCGAACCCGGCGAGCACCAGTACAACCCGATCGGCTCGGTGCACGGCGGGGTGTACGCCACGCTGCTCGACTCCGCCTGCGGGTGCGCGGTGCACTCCACGCTCCCCGCCGGGACCGGCTACACCAGCCTGGACCTGTCGGTGCGCTTCCTGCGCCGGATCACCGTCGACACCGGCACCGTGACGTGCACCGGCCACGTCGTGCAGGCCGGGCGCCGCACCGCACTGGCCCGGGGCGAGCTGACCGACGCCGAGGGCCGCCTCCTGGGGGAGGCCACGTCGAGCTGTCTGATCCTGCCCGGCGGCTGAGCCCGCCTCAGCACGGCGCGACCGGGCCCCGGGTCGGCGCGACCCCGGAACGGTCGGCTCAGCGCGGCGCGACCGGGCCCTGGGTCGGCGCGGTGCCGGAGCGGTCGGCGCGCTGCGCGGCCTCCACACAGGTCACGGCGCGGACCGCGCCGGCCGCGTCCGGGCCGGTGGCGTAGAGCGACGGCCCGGGGAGCTCGGGGGTGAGGGCGCGCGCGTCGTCGGTGACGGCGGCGAAGCCCTGCCGCCCCCACACCCACACGGCGCGGTCCCCGGCGCCGCGCAGCGTGCCGGTGATCGGCGCCGAGACGAACGTGAGGTCCCCGTCGGTCGCGGTGAACCGGTCGGCGCCGGGCACCGCACCGAGCGGGAGCGCCCCGGACAGCGCGTCGACGAGGGTCCCGCGGGCGGGGGTGCACGAGCGCAGCGCGGCGGCCGGGTCGTCGACGGCGAGCCGGGCGAACTCGGTGGCCGGGTCGATCTCGCGGGACGCGCGCGCCTCCCCCGGTGCGACGAGCGCGCCGAACCCGACGACGACGGCGGCCAGCACACCGGCACCCACCAGCAGAACCCCGGCACACCAGGCGACGGTCCGCAGGACCACCGACCCGGATCCGCTCATGGCACCAATCTATCCGCGAAGGGGCCCATCGGCCCCGCGGAAACATGATCGGTTACCGAGCGGTGACACCGGCCGGGTCGCGCACGACCCCGATCGGGTCGGCACGGTTCCGTTCCACATTCGTGTGGGGTAATGCGCGGAATGCGATCACCGGACCATTCCGTCACCACCGGTATGCATTCTCCTACCGAACGTGACCGTGGCCGTGACCGGCGTGGTCGTGGTTGTGGTCGTGACCGGCCGGGCGGGCGGCGAGGCCCGCGGCGCGGGTGGACACGTCGTCCCCGTCCAGCCGGCCCGCGGCGACGAGCGCGTCCTCGCAGGCGGCGAGCCAGCAGCCGTAGTAGGGGGCGGTGGGGTCGGCGGCGATCCGCGCGACCAGCCGGTCGCGGAAGCCGTCCCAGGTGAACACCCCCGCCTCGGCGAGCGCGACGGCCAGCCCGAACGCGCGTCCCTCCCAGGGCGCGGCGAACACCAGCTCGCCGTTGGCGCGCGGCGGGGCGGCGGGGCCCGCGACGTCGAGCAGCGGAGCGCTCACGACGGCGCCACCGCCTCGGCGACCCCGACCATCGCGTCCCGCCCGACCAGCCCGGCGAGATGCTCGGCGGTGAGCCCGTCGGTGCCCGCGGGGCGGCGCGGCAGCACCAGGTAGCGGACCTCGGCCGAGGAGTCCCACACCTCGATCCGCCGCTCCGGGGGCACGTCGAGCCCCATCTCGGCGAGCACGGTCCGCGGCTCCCGCACGACCCGGGCGCGGTAGGCGGGGTCCTTGTACCAGCTCGGGGGCAGCCCGAGGACCGGCCACGGGTAGCAGGAGCACAGCGTGCAGACCACGACGTGGTGCACCTGCTCGGTCTGCTCCAGCACCACCATGTGCTCGCCCTGCGGTCCGGTGAACCCGAGCGAGGCGATGGCCGCGGTGCCGTCGCGCAGCAGCCACTCCCGGAACCGCGGGTCGGTCCAGGCGCGGGCGACGACCGTCGCGCCGTTGAGCGGGCCGACGTCGCGTTCGTAGGTGCGCACGAACCCGTCGACGACGGCCGGGTCCACCAGCCCCCGTTCGACCAGCAGCTCCTCCAGCGCCGCGGTGCGCAGCGCCGGACCGGGATCGTCGTCGGTCATCGTGGCTCCAGGTAGGACTCGAACAGGTCGGCGTGCACGGTGACGTGCGGGTCCGCGCCGGGGCCCCACAGGTCGGGCGCGGCGAACGCGACGGTGTACACGTGCTCGGGGTGCTCACCGGCGAACACCGCGTGGGTGTCGGGCAGCACGTGTGCGGGCCGCACCGCGGTCACGGCGCCGGGCGTCCCGCGCAGGTAGCGGGGCAGCTTGCACGGACCGCGGCCGACCGGGCCCGCCGACGGCGCGGGCGGGGCGACGTCCGGGGGCTCGCGGCGGGCGCGGACCGGGTCGCCGGGGGCGAAGCGCGGGGCGGCGTCGACGGTCCGCAGCGACCCGGGCGCGGTGGGCGCGTAGTCGGGCTTCGCGACCGGTGGGTCGGCCGGCTCGGGCACGTCCTCGCCGCGACCGCGCCGGGCCCGTGCCTCCACCGCGCCGGGCGCCAGGACGCCCGAGTCGACGAGCATCAGCTCGGCGGCGTGCAGCCAGCGGCCGTAGTAGCCGTCGTCGAGGTAACGGGTGCGGTCCAACCGGGACAGTGCGTGCCGGAACGCGTCCAGGTTGCGCCCGGAGATCCGGCCCATGGTCAGCGCGGTCATGGCGAACGCCCGCCCCTCCCAGGGCCGGGCGAAGGGAGGCTCGGGCTCGACGTCGGCCGGGGCGACGACCCGCCCCCAGCCCGTCGTCCCGCCCAGGTCGGCCGGGTCGGCCGGGTCGGCCGAACCGTCCACTCAGGACCCCAGGGCGAGGACGTTGCAGACGTCGCCGCGTCCGCCGGTCGAGGTCAGGCCGCGCTGGGAGCGGATCCGCTCGGCGAGGAACGCCGCGTCGGCGCCCACCCCGGAGAACCGCCCGGACCCCCAGGTCCACTGCCAGGGCAGGCCGAGGAAGAACAGCCCGGGGACGCCCGTCGCGCCGCGGCTGTGCACGGGCGAGCCGCGGCCGGTGAACACGCCCAGGTCGATCCACGAGAAGTCCTGCCGGAACCCGATGCACCAGACCACCGAGGTGATCCCGGTGCCGGCCAGTGCCAGCTCGGTGACCTCGCGCTCCGGGCGCCACACCGGGGTGTAGCGCTCCTCGACCGGGGCGTCGATCCCCTCGTCGGCGATCCAGCCGTCGATGGTGTCCTTGATGGACTCGCTGACCTCGTCGGCGTGGTCCAGTGAGGACTCCAGGTCGGGAGCGAAGGTGAGGCTCCCCCCGGTGTGGTCGGTGAGCGCGCCGTAGAGCCGCATGCCCTCGGCGGCGAAGCGGCGCAGGTCGATGTCGCGACCACCGTCGCGGCCGGTCACGTAGTGGTTGGCCTGGGCGCGCACGGCCTCGCGGCGCGGGTGCCGGGTCACCGGCATCCGGTAGTAGCCCATCTCGTCGAGCCAGTCGGTGACGTCACGGCCCCGGTAGAAGCGGGCCACCCGCGGCGCGTGCCCGACGACGAGGTGCACCCTGCGCCCCTCCAGGTGCAGGTCCTCGGCGATCTGGGCGCCGGACTGCCCCGACCCGACCACCAGCACCTCCCCCGGCGGCAGCCGGCCGGGGTTGCGGTAGTCCTGGGACCCGATCTGCGTGATGCCGGCCGGCAGCGGCTCGGACAGCGGCGGGGTGAGCGGCGTGTGGTACCCGCCGGTGGCGACGACGACCTGGTCGGCGGTGCACGTCCCGGCGGAGGTCTCCACGACGAAGGTCCCCCGCTCGTCGCGGTGCAGCCGGGTCACCGCGACGCCCTCGAGCAGCGGCGGGTCGACGAACGCCCGGTAGGCCTCCAGGTAGTCGACGATCTCGCCACGGACCATGAACCCGTGCGGGTCCGGCCCGGCGTAGGGGAAGTCCGGCAGGTCGCACTGCCAGTTCGGCGTGACCAGGCTGAACGTGTCCCAGCGGTGCCGCTTCCAGGAGGAGGCGACGACGTCGCGTTCGAGCACGAGGTGGTCGATGCCGCGCACGTCCAGGCAGCGGCTCATCGACAGCCCCGCCTGCCCGCCGCCGACGACGACCACCGTCCGGTGCTCGCCGTCCAGCCGGGCGGGCGGGGTGCGCCGGTCCTCGCGCCGGATCACCGCGGTCATGGGGCCTCCTCGTGGGGGGATCAGGGGAACGGCCCCACGGTCGACCCGTCGTATTACCGGATCGTGTCGTTCGGACGACGGGAGCATTGCCCCGTGTTACGCAACACAACGGTCACAAAGAGCGGATCCGGAATTGTCGTCGTAGTCCGCTCTCAACGTTCCGGCAACAGATCACTGGTGTCGTAGTGCTCGCCGGAAACGGTGGGACCCGATTCCATCGCATTCTCCCTCCCCCGGCGCTCCCACGCACCCGTATTCCCGGCGTGGATCCGTCACACCACGAGGAGCATCCCCATGACCAGCGCCGAGCTGTCCGACATCGAGAAGAAGAGCCTCGAGGAGATCCCGCACCCCTCGCTGCCCGAGGGTTCGAGCATCTACGGCGGGACGAAGGTCTTCCCGGACCTGCAGGCCGAGGACGGCGAGACCTACTTCACCCTGGTGCACGGCATCGCGCACGAGTCCTCGGTCAGCTTCGTGGCCGTGCTGCAGGCGACCCGTGCGCTGCGCAAGGGGTTCGAGTCGGCCATGTACTTCTACGGTCCGGGCTCGCTGAACTGCCTGGCCACCCGCGGTTTCCCGACGACCGGCACGTCCGCGTTCCCCGGCGAGCACAACATCAACGACCAGCTCAAGACGTTCATGAGCGAGGGCGGCAAGGTGTTCTGCTGCCGCTTCGGGCTGTCGCTGCACGGTGCCCGTGAGGAGGACCTGATCGAGGGCGTCATCCCGACGCACCCGCTCGACGTCCAGGACGCGCTCATCCACTACGCCCGCAAGGGCGCGATCATCAACTCGACCTACCAGCTCTGACGACGACGGGACGCCATCGCGTCCCGGATCCGTCCCGGGATGCAGCCCGGTGCCTCGGCCACGGGCTGCATCCCGGCGGGTCCGGGCGCGGGCGGTCCCGTCCCCGCCGTACCCGGCCCGTCGCATCCCCGGAGGTCCGCCCGCATGTCCGCACCGTCCCGTACCGAGCCCGGTCTGCGGGCCCGCGCCGAGCTCGCCGTCCGCGGCGTGGCGCTCGACCCCGACACCGGCACCGGGCCGGACCGGCCCTCCGGCGTGACCGACCTGGGCTCGGTCATCCCGCTGCGCCGCCCCGGCGGGGCGGGCCCGTCCGCCGACGGGCACGTCCTCGTCGACGGGCTGGCGACCACCGTCCCGATCGTCGCCGACTCCCCGTACCGGCTGCGGGACGGGCGGCTGCTGCGCCGCGAGCCCGGCGGCGGCGTGACCGACATGGGCGTCGCGGTCGACACCGTCGCCCGGCCGGCGTTCTACGACCTCACCACCGCCGACGGCGTGCCCTACGAGAAGATCGCCCGCCTGCACGGCGACGACGTGCTCGCCTCCACGGTGGTGCAGACCTGCGTGCGCTACGGCGAGGCCGACCGCTGCCGGTTCTGCGCGATCGAGCAGTCCCTGGCCTCCGGCGCGACGACGGCGGTGAAGACGCCCGACCAGCTCGCCGAGGTCGCCGAGGCCGCGGTCCGCCTGGACGGGGTGCGCCAGATGGTGCTGACCACCGGCACCTCCAACGGCCGGGACCGCGGCGCCCGGCACCTGCTGCGCTGCGTGCGCGCGATCCGCGAGCGCGTCCCCGCGCTGCCGGTCCAGGTCCAGTGCGAGCCGCCCGCCCCCGACGACCTCGGTGTGCTCGCCGAGCTGGCCGCCGCGGGTGCCGACGCGATCGGCATCCACGTCGAGTCCCTCGACGACGACGTCCGGCGCCGCTGGATGCCCGGCAAGGCCACCGTCCCGCTGTCCCAGTACCGGGCGGCCTGGGACGAGGCCGTGCGGGTGTTCGGCCCGAACGCCGTGTCGACCTACCTCATCGTCGGCCTCGGCGAGGACCCCGACGAGCTCGTCGCCGGCGCCGCGGAGCTGGTCGCGGCCGGGGTGTACCCGTTCGTCGTCCCCTACCGGCCGCTGCCCGGCACCCTCGCCTTCGCCGACGGGGTGCCCGCCCCCGACCCGGACCTGCTCGCCGACGTCACCGACCGGGTCGCCGCGGTGCTCCGCGCCGCCGGGATGCGCGGCGCCGACCAGGCCGCGGGCTGCGCGGCCTGCGGGGCGTGCAGCGCGCTGTCCGCGGCGGGGGGCTGAGCATGAGCACCACCGACCCACGCCCCCGCTTCGTGACCGGGGCGCCCCGCCACTTGACCCCCGCGCCGCGCTGGATCGCCGACGAGCTGCTCGGCGGCCGCCCGGCCCGCACCGGCGGAACCCCTGCGGTGACGGTCCGCGAGGCCCGCGCCGACGACGCGCGCGACCCCGGCGTCGCCGGGTACCGGGCGCTGCGCCGCGCGGTGTTCTGCGTCGAGCAGGGCCTGTTCCCCGACCGGCCCACCGCCGACCTCGACGACTACGACGCCGACCCGCGCGTCGTCGTCCTGCTCGCCCACGACGCCGACGGGACCCTGCTCGGCGGGGTGCGCCTCGGCCCGGCCCGGGCGGCCCACCCCGACATCGGGTGGTGGACCGGCAGCAGGCTGGTCGTCGCCCCCACCGCGCGACGCCGCACCGGGGTCCGCGTCGGGGCGACACTGGTCCGCGCCGCCTGCGCGCGCGCCGAGGCCGCCGGCGTCCTGCGTTTCGACGCCGACGTCCAGGCCGCGGGCGCGGTCCTGTTCGACCGGCTCGGCTGGACCCGGGTCCGCGACTGCGAGGTCGCCGGGGCCCCGCACGTCACGATGCGGTGGCCGGTGACCCGCGTCCAGGACCTCGTCGTCGCCACCAAGGCACCGCTGGGTGCGCTGGTCGGCGGCCTCGGCCCGGCCGGGTTCGTCGGCGACGACGGCGCCCCCGTCCCGGGCACCGACGTCGTGGCCTGCTGCGACGCGATCGTGCCGGCGATGGTCGAGCGCGACCCGGAGTGGGCGGGCTGGGCCGGGGTGCTGGTCAACGTCAACGACCTCGCGGCGATGGGTGCCGCCCCGGTCGGGCTGCTCGACGCCGTCGGCGCCCGGGACGCCTCCTTCGCCCACCGCGTGCTGAGCGGGGTACGTGCGGCGGCCGACGCCTACGGCGTCCCGCTGCTCGGCGGGCACACCCAGCTCGACGTGCCCGCGGCGCTGTCGCTGACCGCGCTCGGACGCACCGACCGCCCCGTCCCCGCCGGTGGCGGGCGGCCCGGGCACCGGGTGCGGCTCACCACCGATCTCGGCGGCGGCTGGCGTCCCGGCTACACCGGACGCCAGTGGGACTCGACGACCTCGCGCACCCGCGCCGAGCTGGCCGCGACCGTCGGCGCCATCGGTCCGGACGCGCCGCACCGCCCCGCCGCGGCGAAGGACGTGTCGATGGCCGGGCTCGCCGGAACCCTCGGCATGCTCGCCGAGGCCTCCGGCGTCGGCGCCGTCCTCGACGTCGCCGCCGTCCCCCGGCCGGACGGCGCCACCGCGGGCGACTGGTTCACCTGCTTCCCCGGGTTCGGCCTGCTCACCGCAGACGACCCCGGCGCACCCGCCCCCGACGCGGGCCCCGCGGTCTCCGCCGAGTGCGGCGAGCTCGTCGCCGGTGCCGGGGTCCGGCTGCGCTGGCCCGACGGCGAGCAGACCGAGGCCGTCACCGAGGGTGTCACCGGCATGGGCCGCGCCGGCGCCCCCGTCCCCCACCCCGAGGAGATCCGATGACGCCCACGACGTTCGGCGCCGCCGCGCAGGGCTTCGTCCGCGACCTCGACGAGGACTTCGCCCGCATCGCCGCCACGGTCGACCGGGCCCGCGCGGCCGGGGTGCAGGTGCTCGCGCTGCCCGAGGCGGCGATGGGGGGGTACCTGTCGTCGCTGCACGACGTGCCCGGCACCCCCGCCGACCGGCCCCCTCAGCTGGACCCGGACGGGCCGGAGGTCCGGCGGCTGGCCGCGCTGGCCGGGGACATGGTCGTCGCCGCCGGGTACTGCGAGACCGGGGACGCCGCATCCGGCGGGCGGCCCTACAACTCCTGTGTCGCCGTCACCGGGGACGGGGTGCTCGGGCGGCACCGCAAGGTGCACCAGCCGATCAACGAGAACTCCAGCTACGCCGCGGGCGACCGGTTCGCCGCGTTCGACACGCCGTACGGCCGCACCGGCATGATGATCTGCTACGACAAGGCGTTCCCGGAGGCGGCCCGCGCGCTGGCCGACGACGGCGCCCGGACCGTGCTGTGCCTGTCGGCGTGGCCGGCGTCGCGGACGAACCGGGCCCCGGTGCTCGCCGAGGACCGGTGGGCCCGCCGCTTCGACCTGCACGACCGCTCCCGCGCGTTGGAGAACCAGTTCGTCTGGGTCTCGGCGAACCAGGCCGGTAGGTTCGGCGACATGCAGCTGGTGGCGAACGCCAAGATCGTCGACCCGGGGGGCGAGGTGCTCGCGGCCACCGGCAGCGAGGCCGGGCTGGCCGTCGCCACCGTCGACGTCGACGCATCCGTGGACGCCGCCCGCCGCGTCATGGGGCACCTGCGCGACCGCCGCCCGGCGGCCTACGGGCCGGGTCCGGTCCGCGCGGGGGTGTGAGGTGCGCGTCGCCGCGGCGGCCGCGAACTTCACCCGGGACGTCGCGTTCGACCTGGAGCGGATCGGCGTGATCGTCGCGCACGCCCGGGAGCAGGGCGTGAGCGTGCTGGTGCTGCCCGACGGCGCCCTCGGCGGCTACGTGCACGACCTGCGCAGCCCCGACCCCGCCGACCCGGACGACGGCGCGGTCCTGCCGCCCGAGCTCGACCCGGACGGCCCCGAGGTGCGCGCGGTCGCCGCGCTCGCCCGGGAGATGGTGGTGTGCGTCGGGTTCTGCGAGGCCGGCCCCGAGCCGGGCGTGCGGTGGAACTCCGCGGTCTGCCTGACCGGGGACGGCGTGCTCGGCAGGCACCGCAAGGTGCACCAGCCCGCGGGTGTCGCCGGCCTGTTCGCCGCCGGGGACGGGTTCACCGCGTTCGACACCCCCGCCGGCCGGATGGGGATGCTCATCGACCACGACAAGACCTTCCCCGAGTCGGCCCGCTCGCTCGCGCTCGACGGCGCGCAGCTGCTGGCCTGCCTGTCGGCCTGGCCGACCTCGCTGACCAACCGGGCACCCCGGATGGCGCAGGACCGCCAGGCCCGGCTGTTCGACCTCTACGACCAGTCCCGCGCCGCCGAGAACCAGGTGCTGCTGCTGTCGGCGAACCAGAGCGGGCGCAACGGATCGCTGCACTTCCTGGGCCGGGCGAAGGTCGTCGGGCCGGGCGGGGACATCCTGGCCCGCACCTGGTCCAAGGGCGGGCTCGCCGTCGCCGACGTCGAGCCCGAGGAGATGATCGGCTCCGCCCGCGCGGTGCTGCACCACCTCAAGGAACGCCGACCCGACCTGTACCGGGGCTGAGCGGTGCGGATCCGGCTGTCCACCTACTCCACCAAGCCGCGCGGCGGGGTCGTGCACACCCTCGCGCTGGCCGAGGCGCTCGCCGCCGCCGGGCACGAGGTCGCGGTGTTCTCCCTGGCCCGGGGCGGGGACACCGGCTTCTTCCGGGCCGTCGACCCCCGCGTCGCGGTGCACCTGGTCCCGGTTCCGGAGATCGACGGCGAGACCGTCGGCGCCCGCATCCTCCGCTCGATCGACCTGCTGGCCGCCGGGCTGGCCGACGCCCCCGCGGTCGACGTGCGGCACGCCCAGGACTGCCTGTCCGCCAACGCCGAGGGCCGCGCGCACGGCTACGGCTCGCTGCTGCGCACCGTGCACCACCTCGACGACTTCAGCACCCCCGAGCTGGCCGCCTGCCACGAACGCGCGCTGGTCGGACCGGCGGCGCTGGTGTGCGTGTCCCGGGCCGTCGCCGCGGAGGTGCGCGCCGGCTGGGGCCGGGAGGCGACGGTGATCGGCAACGGCGTCGACGCCGCCCGGTTCGCCCGGGCCGCCGACACCGGCGCCGGTGCGCCGTGGCGGGCCCGGTTCGGCCGCTACGTGCTGTCGGTCGGCGGGATCGAGCCGCGCAAGGGCACCGCCGACCTGGTCGAGGCGATGGCGCTGCTCGGGCCGGGGACACGCCTGGTGATCGGCGGCGGCGAGACGCTGTTCGACTACCGCGACTACCGCGCCCGGGTGCTCACCCGGGCCGACGAGCTGGGCGTCGTCCCGGACATCCTCGGCCCCGTCGACGACGACGCGCTGCCCGGCCTGGTGGCGGGCGCGGCGGCGTTCGCGTTCCCGTCGGCCAAGGAGGGCTTCGGCCTGGCCGCGATGGAGGCACTGGCCGCCGGGGTCCCGCTGGTGACCCGGGACCTGCCGGTGCTGCGCGAGGTGTTCGGCGACGCGGCACGGTTCGCCCGCGACCCGGCCGGGTTCGCCGCCGCGCTCGCCGACGCGCTGGCCGTCCCCGACCCGCGGCGGGCGGCCGCCGGTCGCACGCTGGCCGCCGCCCACACCTGGACGGCGGCCGCGGACCGGCACGCCGGCCTCTACCGCACCCACCTCGCCGACCGCGGCGTGACGACGACGGGGTGACGGGGGCCACACCGACTGCGCTAACCTGGGGTGACCACACGACGACGACGTCCCGGGGGTACGCCGATGCCTGCTCACGAGGCACCCGCTCCGGCCACCGTCGTGCCCCTGTGCCGCGCCGCCCGCCACGGCGACGCCGCCGGGGTCCGCTGCCCGCACTGCACCCGCCCCACCCGCGACGACCGCGACGCCGTCGTGCTGCGGCTGCCCCGGCTGCGCGGCCACGAGGTGCTCGCGGGCGAGCTCTGACCCACCGCCCGCCCGGCCCCTCCGCGCCCGCGCCGGTCCGCCGCTGCCGCAGTGCTCCGCCGCTCCTGCATCGACCCGCCGCCCGCGCGCTGGTCCGCGGCTGCCGCAGGGCTCTGATGCCCCCGCAGGGCTCCGTTGCTCCCACATCGACCCGCCGTCGGCGCGCCGGTCCTTCGCCCGCGCGCTGATCCCCCGCCCGCCCGCGCGCTGATCCTTCGCCCGCGCGCTGATCCGCTCCGCGCGCGTGTCCGGACGCGCGCGCCGAGCGGATCACCGCGCGAGAAGGCGATCA
The DNA here is from genome assembly GCF_020496245.1 of Pseudonocardia sp. ICBG601. Taxonomy (NCBI): domain Bacteria; kingdom Bacillati; phylum Actinomycetota; class Actinomycetes; order Pseudonocardiales; family Pseudonocardiaceae; genus Pseudonocardia; species Pseudonocardia sp. ICBG601. Next base: position 568,688 of record NZ_JAHLJA010000152.1, read on the forward strand.
TCGGGTGCCCGTCCACAATCGCGGGAATGCTCCACAGGTGGCGGATCCGCTCCGGCGCGGGCGCCGGGCGCAGGCAGGGTCGGAACCGTGGACGAACCGCTGCTGCGCCGCGACCTGCTGAGACTCGGGACGACCGAGGCCGAGATCCGCGCCGCCCTGCGCACCGGTCGCTGGACCGGGCTGCGACCCGGCGTGTACCTGGAGACCGGCGACGAGCGTCTGCGGTTCGCCTCGACGCGGCACGCGACCCTGGTGGAGGCGACGTTCCCGACCCTCGCCCCCGGGGCCGTGGTCAGCGGCCCGTCCGCCGCCGTACGACACGGCCTGCCGGTCTGGGGCGTGCCCCTGACCACGGTGCACGTGACCCGGGACCGCGTGTCCGGCGGGCGCGGCGGACCGCGGTTGCGCGTGCACGCCTCCCCGTTGCCCGCCGACGACGTCGTCGACGTCCGAGGTATCCCGACGACGTCGGTGGCCCGCACCGTCGTCGACCTGGCCCGCACCGGGCCGTTCGAGACCGCCGTGGCCGTCGCCGACGCGGCCCTGCACCGCCACCTCGTCACGCCGGACCGGCTATGCGACGCGGTGCTCGCCGCCTGCGGACGCCACGGCGTCGGCCGGGCCCGGGCGGTCGTCGCCTTCGCCGACGCCCGCGCGGACGGGCCCGGCGAGTCGCGCAGCCGCGTCCGGATGGCACGCCTGCACGTGGCGAGGCCGGTGCTGCAGCACCCCGTGCTCGACGGGCGGGGCCACCGGATCGGGGTCGTCGACTTCTGGTGGCCGGACCACGGGGTGGTCGGGGAGTTCGACGGCCTCGGCAAGTACGGGCGGCCGGGGCACCCGGGAGACAGCGCGGCCGACGCCGTCGTCCGGGAGAAGCGGCGGGAGGACGCGCTGCGGGCCCGGCCCGGGGTGCGCACGGTCGTGCGCTGGACCTGGGACGACCTCGACGACTTCGCCGCCGTCGCGCAACGGCTCCCACGGGCAGCATGATCCGCTCCGCGCGAGCAGTGGATCAGCACGCGGCCGGCCGGTCGATGAGCGGCCGGCCGACCAGCGTGGCCGTGGACCAGCGCGATCGGTGGGCCTGCTCAGCCGACGGACCAGCGTGGTCGCCCGACCAGCGCAGCCGGGGGGGGTCGGCGCGCAGACCCGGTCAGTCGGCCGGGCGCAGCACGGCCGTCCCGAGGACCCGGCAGGCCAGGAGCGCCACCTCGACGTCGAGCCGGTCGTCGCCGAGGGGCCGGCCCCGCACCTCCTCGGCGCGGCGCAGGCGGTACTGCACGGTGTTCTTGTGCAGGTGCAGCTCGCCCGCCGCCGCGACGAGGCTGCCGCCGCCGCGCAGGTAGGCGGCGAGGGTGTCACGGAGCCGGGCGTGCTGCTCGTCGTCGATCGCGAGGTCGCCGAGGATCTCGGCGACCCGGTCGGCGAGCAGGTCGGTGCCCGCGTCGAGCAGCAGCAGCGGGCCCAGGTCGTCGGCGGTGGTGACCGGGAGCCGGGCGGCGGGAGCGGCGGCGGTGACCACCTCCTGCACCCGGCGGGCCCGGCGGTGCGCGCCGCGGAACCCGTCGAGGCCGCGGCCGGGGCCGCCGAGCGCGACCGACACCGGTCCGGGCGGCAGGGTCACCGGCCCGCCCGCACCCGGGTACCAGGCCCAGGAGGTCACCGCGTCCGGGGCGACGACGAGCGGGGCGCGGGTGCAGCCGAGGGCGGCGCCGACGTCGGCGACGGCACGTTCCAGGGCCCGGCCGGGATCGGGGGCGTCCGGGTCGACCCAGAGCACGGCGGCCAGGTGCTCCCCCGCGACCGGGTGCCCGAGCGCCGTCTCGACCTCGGTGACGGTGCCGCCGCGCCCGGCGAGCACGGCGTCGACCATCGCGAGCCGGGCGGCGTCGCGGCGGCGGACCCAGCCGTCGCGTTCGGCCTGGTGGACCGCGACCATCTCCTCGGAGACCCGGTCGACGTAGCCGAAGGCGACCGCGGTGAGCGCCCGGACGGCGTCGCCGACCTCGGTGGTCCCCAGCCCGGACCCGGCGATGCGGCCGATGAGCTCCTGCTGGAACACCGACTGGCCCAGCCGGTAGGCCCGCAGGACGACCGTGACCGGGACCCCCTGCTGGGCGAGTCGGCGGGCGAGCTCCCCGGCGACCGGAGGCAGCGGCACGTCGTCCGGGGCCCGGCCGGTCAGCACGACCAGCGCGCCCTCCAGCGAGCCCTGCACGGTGGCGACCAGCAGCTCGCGCACGCGGGGGTCGCGGCCGAGCTCGGGCAGCCCGGCGTCGATCTCGACGAGCACCCGCGCACCGAGCGCCTCGACGTCGTCGCGGACCTCGGTGGCGAGGCGGGCGAGCAGGGCGGTCACCGTCGACACGGGACCGACCGTAGCGCGACGCCCGCCCGGCTCCGGGGATCCGGTGCCGGGCGGGCGTCGGGTGGAGGGCTCAGTTCTCCAGGGCCAGTGCGCGGGCGGGGCAGGCGCGGACGGCGGCGTCCACGTGGGCCCGCTCGGACTCGGGCGGGTGCTCGTCGCGGACGACGACCACGTCGTCCTCCCCCACCTCGAACCAGCCGTCGGCCATGGCCTCGCACATCCCGATGCCCTGGCAGGCGTCGAGGTCGGCGACGATGCGCATCAGACCTCCTCGGTGGTCAGCGCGACGAAGTCGACCTTCTCGCGGACCCCGCAGTCCGGGCAGCACCAGTCGTCGGGGATCTGCGACCACGGGGTCCCCGCCGGGAAGCCCTCGGCCTCGTTGCCCGCGGCGACCTCGTAGGTGTACCCGCAGCCGGGGCAGCGGGCCGCGGTGACGGCGTCGCTCTGCGCGCGGCGGGTGACGTCGGCGGCGGTGTCGGCGACCGGAGCCGGGTCGGCGGGCGGCGGGTACGCGGCGAGGAGCTTGTCACGCTTGCCGGGCTGCAGGTTGGCGAAGCGCAGGTCGCCGTCGTAGTGGGCCACCACCAGCGGGTCCATCAGCCGGCGGAACACCGGCGGGACGGTCGCGGCCAGCATCATCCCGGTGTAGCCGGTCGGCAGGACCGGGGCCTCCGGGAAGTCGCGCAGCGTCTGGAACCGGCGGACCGGGTTCGCGTGGTGGTCGGAGTGTCGCTGCAGGTGGTAGAGCAGCACGTTGGTGGCGATGTTGTTGGAGTTCCAGGAGTGCTCGGGCAGCACGCGCTCGTAGCGGCGGCGGTCCGGCGGGCCGACCTTCTGGCGCAGCATCCCGTAGTGCTCCATGTAGTTCACCAGCTCGAGCAGGGTGAACCCGAAGACGGCCTGGATCAGCAGGTAGGGCAGCACGCCCCAGCCGAACAGCGCGATGATCGCGCCCCACAGCACCACCGACATCAGCCAGGCGTTGAGGACGTCGTTGCCGATCCGGAACGGGTGCCGGTCGCGGCGGGCGTAGCGCTTGCGCTCCAGGCGCCAGGCGCTGGTCAGCGAGCCGAACACGGTGCGCGGCCAGAACCGGTAGAAGCTCTCGCCCATCCGGGCCGAGGCCGGGTCGTCCGGGGTGGAGACGCGCACGTGGTGGCCGCGGTTGTGCTCGACGTAGAAGTGGCCGTAGAACGCCGGGGCGAGCGCGATCTTCGCGGCCCAGCGCTCCACGTCCTCGCGCTTGTGGCCCAGCTCGTGGGCGGTGTTGATGGCGACGCCGGCGACGGTGCCGAGCGTGACCGCGAGACCGATGTTGCCGACGACCGGCGCCCCGGCCGTGGCGATGTAGAACATCCCGGCGAACAGGCCCGCGTACTGCAGCGGGAGGTAGGCGTAGGTGACCCAGCGGTAGTAGCGGTCCTCCTCCAGCTCCTCCATCACCTCGTCCGGCGGGTTCGTCGGGTCCTTGCCCGCGAACAGGTCGATCGTCGGGACGATGCCGAGCACGACGATCGGACCCAGCCACAGCGCCACCGACCAGCCGGTGGCCAGGTGCAGACCGATCGCGAGGAACGGCAGGACCGGGACCAGCAGGCCCAGCAGCCAGGCGTAGCGCTTGCCGTCGTGCCAGGTGTGTTCACCGTTCACCGGTTCGGACAGTGCGTAGGTCCGCATCGGATTCCTCCTCGCGTCGGCTCTGACGGGATGTTGTGAGCAGACGTTAGGGAGATCGGCCCGCGATTCCTCGGTCGTCGGGACCGAAGATCGGCGCCCCGTTCGGTCCCGCGGACCGAACGGGGCCCGCCTCAGCGGTCCCAGCGGAACAACCGGACCGCGCCCACCGCGCCGACCAGCAGCGCGACGACCAGCCCGACGACGGCGCCGGTGTCCGGCGGGACCCCGCGCCACGCCGTCCCGAGCACTTCCGACGTCGCGCCGTAGGGCAGGGACCGGCCGATCTCGGCGAGCGGGCCGGGCAGCTTCCGCGGGTCGCCGAACATGCCGCCGAGCAGCCCGGTGCCGAAGAACAGCAGGACCCCGCCCGCGACGGCCGCGTTCGCCGTCGGGGCCAGCGCCGCGACCAGCGCGCCCACCGCGAAGAACGCCGCCGTGGCCAGGACCAGCCCGCCCAGCGCCGCCCACGGCGCGGCGGGCATCCGCGCGCCGTACACCGGCACCGCGACCGCCAGCGCGACGCCGACACCGGCCGCGACCTGCCCGACCCCGACCACCGCCTGCGCCACCAGCACCGGGACCGGGCCCGCCGGGGTGACCCCGAGCCGGCGCAGCACCCCGCTGCGCCGGTAGGCCGCCACGAAGCTCGGCACGTTCACCATGCCGACCAGGGCGAGCACCGTGGCGATCGCGATCGGCAGCCCGACGACCTCCACCACCGAGCGGTCGCCGAGGACGTCGGGGGGCAGCTCCGGCACCGTCGCGCCGACCATCACCAGGATCAGCAGCGGCAGCACCAGCGGGACCACCAGGCCCGCGGTGTCCCGGACGACCATCCTGAGCTCCGCGACGACGAGCGCCCGCCACCCGGCGAGCGGCAGCCCGGACCGGACCGGGGCGCTCACGCCGCCACCTCCCCCGCCGTCGACTCGCGGCCCCGGTCCCCGGTGAGCGCCAGGAACGCCTCGTCGAGACCAGGGCGCTCGGCGCGCAGCCCGGTGGCGACGACACCCTGCCGGACCAGCTCGGCCCCGACCGGGCCCAGCAGCCCGCCCCCGCCGGTCACGGTGACCTCGTGCCCGACCCGGGACACCTCCGCGACGCCGGGCAGGGCGAGCAGCCCGGCCCGGTCGAACCCGGCGTCGGTCCGGAACCGGACGTACTCCCCGAGCCCGGCGGCCGCGACGAGCCCGGCCGGGGTCGCGTCGGCGACGACCCGGCCCGCGTCGAGCAGCAGGACCCGGTCGCAGAGCCGTTCGACCTCGTCCATCCGGTGGCTGACCAGCAGTACCGCGACACCGTCGGCGGCGAGGTCGCGCACCAGGTCGAGCACGGTCTCCCGGGACGCCGGGTCCAGGCCGGTGGTCAGCTCGTCGAGGACCACCACCCGGGGCGCCCCGACCAGCGCGAGCGCCACCGACAGGCGCTGCGCCTGGCCGCCGGAGAGCCGGTCGAAGCGGGTCCCGGCCTGCGCGGACAGCCCGACCGCGTCGAGCAGCTCCGCCGGCTCCCGCCCGGTGCGGTGTAGGGACCGGTGCAGGCCGACGAGCTCGGCGGCGGTGAGCATGTCGTGCAGGGCCGCCTCCTGCAGCTGCACCCCCAGGACCGCGCGCACGGCGCGGCGGTCGCGGCGCGGGTCGAGCCCGAGCACCCGAACCGTGCCGGAGTCGGGGGCACGCAGCCCCGCGACGCACTCGACGGTCGTCGTCTTGCCGGCTCCGTTGGGTCCGAGCAGCCCGACGACCGACCCCGCGGGCACCGACAGGTCGACCCCGTCGGCGGCCACCGTGTCGCCGTAGCGCTTGTGCAGCCGGTGCACCTCGATCGCATCCATGCCGTCCACGGTGGCGGCCGGGCGGGCGCCGGGGTCAGTGCCGGACGTCGTGACCCCGGACCATGACTTCCGGCACCGGTGCCCGCGCCGCACCGTGCCCTACCGTGTCCGGTATGCGCCGGATCGACCCGAACGTCGTGGCCGGGCTCATCATGACCGTCCTGTGCGGCATCCTCGCCGTCCCGGTGGCGCTGGAGCAGGCCGCCGGGACGGCGAGCCCCCTGGGCCCGCCGTGGCTGTGGTGGGCCGCCTACGCCGCGTTCCTTCTCGCACTGGTGGTGGGAGGCTGGCTGGACGAGGTCGTCGGGGTGGTCGCGGCCCGCGCGCTGCTCGCGCTGATGGTGCTCGCCTCGGCGTCGCTGGTCCTGCTCGGCGCGCAGTTCGGCTGGCTGCCGATCTTCCTGGTCGTCACCGCGTCCGTCTCCACCTACCACCTGCGGGGCCCGGCGACCGCCGCGATCGTCGTCGGCAACGTCGGGGTGGCCGCCGCGGCGACGCTGGTCGCGGGCGGGTCGGTGCAGGTCGCGGCGGTCACCGGCGCGATCTACCTGCTGCTGCAGAGCGCCTCGGTGCTGCTCATCGTGGCGCTGCACCGCGAGGAGGCGTCGCGCCGACGCCTCGCCGCCGCGCACGCCGAGCTCGCGGCCGCGGGCGCCGCGCTCGCCGAGACCAGCCGGACCCAGGAGCGGCTGCGGATCTCCCGGGAGCTGCACGACCTCGTCGGGCACCAGCTCACCGCGCTCGCCCTGGAGCTGGAGATCGCGACGCACACCGGCGACGACCCGGGCGGGCACGTCGCGCGGGCCCGTGCGCTGGCCGGTGACCTGCTTGCCGACGTCCGCACGACCGTCGGGCAGCTGCGCAGCCGCGCCCCCGACCTGGCCGCCACCCTGGAACGGATCGGCGAGCAGCTGCCCCGCCCGGTGGTGCACGTGCGCGTCGCCGACGGGGTCGCCGCCGACGAGGAGCGCACCCTCGCGGTGGTCCGCTGCGTGCAGGAGATCCTCACCAACGCCATCCGGCACGGCGACGCCGACACCGTGTGGATCGACCTGTCCCCCGTGCCGGGCGGCGGTCTGCGGCTGGCCGCCCGCGACGACGGCCGTGGCGCCGCCGCCGGCGCGGTCCCCGGCAACGGGCTGCGCGGCCTGGCCGAGCGGGCCGGGGCGTTCGGCGGGTCGGTCGACTGGGGCCCGGCCGCACCGCGCGGCTTCGCCGTGACCGCGGTGCTGCCGTGAGGGCCGGTGCGGGCCCGGGCGGTGCCGGACCGGGGGCCACGACGGTCCGCGTCGTGCTCGTCGACGACCAGACCCTGGTCCGCCACGGCATCCGCGGGCTGCTCGGCCTGGCCGGTGGCGTCGAGGTCGTCGCCGAGGCCGGGGACGGCGCGGAGGGGGTGGCCGCCGTCGCCGAGCACGAGCCGGACGTGGTGCTGCTGGACCTGCGCATGCCGCGTCACGACGGGCTGTGGGCGCTGGCCGAGCTGCGCTCGCGCGGGCTCGACGTGCCGGTGCTCGTCCTCACCACCTTCGACGACGACGAGCTGGTCCTGTCCGCGCTGCGCGCCGGGGCCCGCGGCTACCTGCTCAAGGACGTGACCCTGGACCAGCTCGTCGGCGCGGTGCGGACCCTCGCCGACGGCGGCACCCTGATCAGCCCGGCCGTCACCGACCGGCTGCTGCGGGCGGTGCGCGACGGCCCGCCCCCGTCCGACGACGTGTCCGGTCTCGCCCCGCAGGACCTGTCGGCCCGTGAGGTCGAGGTGCTGCGGCTGCTCGCCGCCGGGCACAGCAACCGCGAGATCGCGCAGGTCCTGGTGCTGGCGGAGGGCACGGTGAAGAACCACGTGTCCAGCGTGCTGGCGAAGCTGGGGACGCGGGACCGGACCCGCGCGGTGCTGCGGGCCCTGCACCACGGCCTGCTCGACCCGCCACGGGGACGGGGCGAGCAGGCCGGGGCCTGACTCAGTCGTCCGACGGCGGCGCGGCGGTGGTGTCCTCCCCGACCAACGGCGGGTCGTCGGGCAGCACGCCCGGCTCGGTGCCCGCCTCGTCGGCGGTGCGGCCGGGTGCCTGCCGTTCCACCGTGTTCTGCTCGGTCTCGAACTGCTCGCCTGCCGGGTCGGGTGCGTCCCGGGGGTCCTGGGCATCGTTGTCCATGCCCCGGTCGTACCCGCCGGACGGGGCGTCACGCGGTCCGTCTCAGAACGAGACAGGGTGTCATGATCGCGCTCCGTGGTCGCGGGTTCACCCGTCCCGACGCGATTGAGGTGCCCGCTCCCGGGGTAACCACGCCTCGGCCGGGTGAAGATCGACGGAAGGATCGTCATGACCGACACGCAGATGGGTATCCGTTCCGGACTCCGTTCGTGTCGTCGTCGGACGTGCACCTGCCGCCGGTCCGCCGGTGGCCTGCGGTGACGCCGGACCTCGCCCGGGCCACCGACGCCGTCAGCCGGCTGCTCGACGAGCTCGGCCCGGCCATCAGCCGCGACGCCGTGGTCGCCGCCGTCGCGCAGGCCTGCGACGACCTGCGGGGCAGCCCGGTGGGCGCGCTGCCCGAACTGGTGGAGCGCCTGGCCCGGGTCCGCCTGGACCAGCCGACCGTCGGACTCTGAGTCTCCCGCTGCCGGTATGGGCCTCGCGGGGTCCGGGTATCCCCGTCGAGTGAGTGACGACGAGAACGACACCGGACGCGCGAGCCCCCCGATCGACCCGGAACGTGCGCTCGACGAGCTCGAGGAACGGGTGCTCGGCCAGCGGATCGACGCCGGGGACACCGAGGCCGACCGCGAGGAGTCCGCGGACACCACGTCCGAGGGCGCGGCCGAGCCGAAACCCGTCGGGGGAGCCGGGGAGCCGGACGACGCCGGGACCGGGGTCGACGCCCCGACCGATTGACCCGGCACCCCGCCGGTGCGGGGCCGTCCGGGTCCGGACACAGCGCGACCGGACCCGGACACGGTTCGTCATGCCCGGATGGTGACGCGCGGCACGTAAGCGACATAAGGTGCGTCCTCGACGAAGCCGTCCGAGGAGGTACGCATGACCGACGTGTCCGACCGTTCCGCACCACCCGGTACCGGGACCCGCTCCCGCGCCTGGGTCATCGCGCTGTGCTGGACGGCGATCGTCGTCGACGGCTACGACCTCATCGTCTACGGCACCGTGCTGCCCACCCTGATCTCCGGCGAGTGGGCCCTCGATGCGGGCACCGCGGGCTGGATCGGCTCGCTGGCGCTGGTCGGCATGCTCGTCGGCGCGCTGCTGGCCGGGACGGTCACCGACCGCATCGGGCGGCGGCGGCTGATGATCCTCTGCATCGCCTGGTTCTCGATCGCGATGGCGCTGTGCGCGCTCGCGCCCTCGCCGGAGGTGTTCGGGCTGCTGCGCTTCGTCGCGGGCGTCGGGCTGGGCGGGGTGGTGCCGACCGCGATCGCGCTGACCGTCGAGTACGCCCCCGCCGGGCGGCGCAACGCGGCGAACGCGCTGATGTTCTCCGGCTACTCCGTCGGCGGTGTCGTCGCGGCGCTGTCCGGGATCGTGCTGCTGGAGCAGCTGGGCTGGCGGGCGCTGTTCTGGATCGGCGCCGGGGTCGGCGCGGTGCTGCTCGTCGTCGTCGCCGTGGCGCTGCCGGAGTCGGTGTCCTACCTGGTCGGGCGCGGTCGCCGCGAGGAGGCGGCCGCGCTGGCCGCCCGCTACGGGATGCCCGTCCCCGGCGACGCCCCGGCCGGCACCGGCCGCGCCGGGCTGCGGGCGCTGCTCGACCGCCACCACCTGCGCGGGACGCTGCTGTTCTGGGTCGGCACCGGGTTCGGGCTGCTGCTGGTCTACGGCCTCAACACCTGGCTCGCCCAGATCATGCGCCAGGCCGGCTACCCGCTGGGCGGGGCGCTGGCGTTCCTGCTGGCGCTCAACCTCGGCGCGATCGTCGGGGCACCGCTGCTCGGGGCGCTCGCCGACCGGGTCGGGCCGCGCCCGGTCGTCACCGGCATGTTCCTCACCGCGGCGGCGTCGATCCTGCTGCTGATGAACCGCTTCCCGACGCCGGTGCTGCTCGGCCTGATCGCCGTCGCCGGGGCCTGCACGATCGGCACGACGATCATCGTCAACTCCTACACCGCCACCTTCTACCCGGAGCACCTGCGCGCCGCCGGACTCGGCTGGTCACTGGGGATCGGCCGCATCGGAGCCATCGCGGGCCCGCTCTACGGCGGCGTCGTGATGGCGACCGGGGCCGGGTTCGCCGCGAACTTCCTCGCCTTCGCGATCCCCGCCGTACTGGGCGCGATCGTCATGGCGCTGGTGCCGCGGGGTGCCGCCACGCAGACGTAACAGTGGGTGTGCGCGGTCCGGCCAGCGGCCGCGCGGATCGGATCGTGGAGTGGGTGCGACGCCGCCCACACTCGCCGCACCACTCCACGACCCCATCCCAGGAGCGACCATGGTCAAGCCCGTCGCGGACGGCAAGGGCTTCAAGCTCGGGCTGTTCTCCGCCAACTGCTCCTCCGGCCTCGCGGTCACCCGCGTGCCGGAGCGCTGGTCGGGCAGCTGGGAGGACAACCTCCGGCTCGCCGAGCTGGCCGACGAGGTCGGGATCGACTTCCTGCTGCCGATCGCCCGCTGGATCGGCTACGGCGGCGAGACCAACTTCCACGAGGGCGTCCTGGACCCGACGACGCTGGCCGCCGCGCTGCTCGCCCGCACCCGGCGGATCACCGTCTTCGCGACGGTGCACACCGCCTTCCACCACCCGGTCGTCGTCGCCAAGCAGCTCGCGACCGCCGACCTCGTCGGGCAGGGGCGCGCCGGGATCAACATCGTCGCCGGCTGGAACGAGCCCGAGTACCGGGCTCTCGGCGCGACCCTGCCCACCGACCACGACGCCCGCTACGAGCTGGCCCAGGAGTGGTGGGACGTCATCCACCGGATCTGGACCGAGCAGGGCCGCTTCGACCACGAGGGCCGCTTCTTCCGGCTCGAGGGGGTCGAGGGCATGCCGAAGCCGCACGACGGGCCGCTGCCGGTGCTCAACGCCGGGTCGTCCCCGCAGGGCCGCGACTACGCCGCCCGCAACGCCGACGTCGCGTTCACCGTGGTCGGCGGGCCCGAGGACGGTGCGGCGATCGTGTCGGGCATCCGGGACCGCGCCCGCGAGCAGTACGACCGCCGGGTCGGGACGTTCACCCTCGGCCACGTCGTCTGCCGTCCCACCCGCGCCGAGGCCGAGGACTACCTGCGGTACTACGCCGACGAGAACGCCGACTGGGCCGCGGTGGAGAACCTGATGCGGCTGCAGGGGATGCACGCGCAGTCCTTCACCCCCGAGATGCTGGAGACCTTCCGGCACCGCTTCGCCGCGGGGCACGGCTCCTGCCCGCTCGTCGGCACCCCCGACGAGGTCGCCGACCGGATCGTCGCCTTCCACGAGGCGGGGTTCGCGGGAATGACGTTGTCGTTCGTCGACTACCTCGGTGAGCTGGGATACTTCGCCCAGGAGGTGCTCCCCCGGCTCGAGGCGCGGGGCATCCGCCTCCCGGTCTGAGCCGGAGGTGACCGTGACCGAGCCGTCGTCGCCCGCCCTGCCGGCGCGGCGCAGCGACCGCCTCGCCGAGCTGCGCGACGAGGTCGCCCAGGTCACGGTGGTCCACGAGATCGGTGTGCGCCGCGGCCGTCCCGACGGGGCGGTCGCGGTCGCCGGGCTCGACGGCGTCAACGTCGCGTTCGTGCGCTACGGCGCCGAGGTGACCGTCGACGCCTTCCCCACCCGCAACCGGTTCGCCCTCACCGTGCCGCTGGGCCCGATGCGGGTGCGCGCCCCCGGCATCGCCGACGGCGGGATCGTGCCCGGGCCGTTCGTGCTGGCCGCCGACGCGCACACCCTGATGGAGCCCGACCCGGTCGCCGGGGCGCTGGTCGTCTCGGCCGGTGCGGGGCGACTGGAGGAGCAGCTGGCCGCGCTCACCGGGCGCCCGCCCGGGCACGCGCTGCGGTTCCTCCCGCCGGGGGCGGCGACGCCGGCCGCGCCGCCGTCGCTGCTCGACCAGGCCTGGCGCACCACGTGCGCGGTGCTCACCGAGTGCGGCGGGCGGCCCGCGCCGCTGGTCCGCCGGGTGCTGTCGGAGCAGCTGCTCACCGCGGTGCTGCTGACCCAGCCGCACACGGCGTCGGACGCGTTGCGCGACGAGGCCGCCGCCGGGCCCGCCGACGCCGTCGACCGGGCGCTGGCCTGGATCGAGGCACACCACGCCGAGCCGGTCACCGTCGCCGACATCGCCCGCGCCTCCGGGGTCGGTGTGCGACGGCTGCAGGAGGAGTTCCGCCGCCGGCTCGGCACCGGCCCGGCGACGGCGCTGCGGGAGGTCCGGCTGGCCCGGGCGCACCGGGTGCTCGTCGAGGACGGGCACGCCCCGGTCTCCGACGTCGCGTACGCCTGCGGTTTCGGCCACCTGGGCCGGTTCGCCCACGACTACCGCGACCGCTACGGCGAGCTGCCCTCGGAGACCGCCCGGCGTCGTCGCGGGTGACCGCTCCTCCGATCTCGGCGGGATCGGAGGAGCAGCGTCGGGTCAGCGCCCGGTGAGACGCCCGCGGAGCCGGGCCACCGGCCCCGGGGTCGCGAGCCGGTCGGCGACCAGGAACCCCGACGCCCCGCCCAGCCCCGGGCCGGGGTGGGTGGACGCGCCGATCTGCCACAGCCCGGGCACCGGCGTCGCGTGCCCGCCGGAGGTGGGCAGCGGGCGCCACCAGAAGTTCTGGTCCAGCTCGGCCGACCCGGCGTAGGGGTCCCCGCACAGTGCGTTCGGGTTGTGCGCGGTGATCGCGGTCGGGTCGAGCACGTCGACCCGGCCGACGAGCTCGCGCAGGCCCGGCGCGTGCGCGGCGACCCGGTCGAGGACGCGCTCGGCGTAGCCCTCGGCGAGCTTGCGGTCCCAGCCGTCGGCGGTGTCCAGCTCGCCCGCCGCGTCGCCGACCGGGGCGAAGGGCAGCTCCTGGAGCTGCAGCCACAGCGCGGCGGCACCCTCGGGGACCCGGGTCGGGTCGAGCACGTGCTGCTGCCCCACGACGACGGTCGGCCGGCGCGGCAGCAGCCCCGCCTCCGCCTCCGCGCAGGCGATCCCGGTCGAGGACGAGCCGTCGGAGACGTGCACGAGCGGCACCCCGGCCAGCCGGGCGTCGGCCCACGGGACCGGCCCGGACAGCGTCACGTGGATCTGCATCGCGGCGCGGCCGGGGCGGTAGCGGGCGGCGGCCTCGGCCACCGGCGGGGGCACCACGGTGGGCGGGAGCAGCGAGCCGTAGAGCGCGGGCGGGGTCACCGAGGCCAGCACCGCACGGCGCGCCCGGAACGCGAACCCGTCGCCGGCGACGCCCGTCGCGCGCCCGGACCCGACCGTGACCCGCTCGACCCGGCGGCCGGTGTGCACGGCGACGCCCAGCTGGTCGAGCAGCCGCTCCCAGGCGGTGAGGAAGTGGCCCGCCCCACCGGCGACGACCGGCAGCCCGGCGCCGTGCATGGTCGCGGCGAAGATCGGGACCATCAGCCCGCCGGACGCGGAGTCCGGGGCCAGGCCCGCGTGCAGCAGCCACGGCGCCCAGAGCCGGTCGGTCTCCGGACCGGCGAACCGCGCGCGCATCCAGGACCGGCCGGAGGTCAGCGTGTCGCGGGCGTAGGTCTCCATCCCGGCGACGCCCGCGGCGCGGGCCAGGGTCGCGACCGGGCCGAGCGTGCCGGGGGCGTGCAGCTCGGAGCCGAGCAGCCCGCCGATCCCGGCGGCGTGCGCACCGAAGCGGTCGATCATGGCGCGGTAGGCGTCGCGGTCGGCGGCCTCGGCGAACCCGGCGACGGTCTCGTCGACCGACCGGTGGGCGAGCGCGACCGAGCCGTCACCCGCGACCGTCGCGGTGAGCGGGCCGTCGGTGTTGGCGTAGGCGAGACCGTGCCGGTGCAGGTCCGCACCGAACGCGGCGTAGGCCGGGCCGGTGACGAACAGCGGGTGCCAGCTCGACCAGGTGTCGCGGACGAACCCGTCCTGCTCCTGGGCGGCGACGAACCCGCCGATCCGGTCGTGGTCGTCGACGAGGGCGACCGACCAGCCGGACCGGGCCAGCCGGGCGGCGGCCGCCAGGCCGTTGATCCCGCCGCCGACGACGACGGCGTCGTACGTGGCGTGCACGGCTCAGCCCTCGACGAGCGCGAGCACGCGCGCCGGGCTGCCCGAGCCGCCGACGATCGGCAGCGGGCACACCACGAGCACCGCGCCGGTCGCCGGGAGCTGGTCGAGGTTGCGCAGGCTGGTCAGGCCCCACTTGTCGGCGCCCATCAGCTCCGAGTGGCACGGGAACGCCGGCTCCAGGTTCGGCGCCTGCCCCGCGTCGGTGCCCACGGTCTCCACACCCAGGCCGGTGATCGGGGTCTCGCGCGCCAGCCACCGCGCGCACTCCGGCGCGACGCCGGGGGTGTGCGGGCCGTTCTCGTCGGCGTTGGCGAAGGCCGCCTCGTCCTCACCGCGGGCGGACCACCCGGTGCGCAGCAGCAGCCAGCCGCCCTCGGGCAGCGGGCCGTTCTCGGCCTCCCACGCCTGCACGTCGGCGATCTGCAGCAGGTAGTCGGCGTCCTTCTCGACCTCGGCGGTCCGGTCGATCACCACGACCGGCGCGACGAGGGTCGACAGCGGCGCCTGCGAGACGTCGAGGCCGTCCTTGCCGGTGATCCAGTGGTTCGGCGCGTCGAGGTGGGTGCCGGTGTGCTCACCGGTGCGGATGTTGTTCCAGTACCAGGCCGGGCCACGGTCGTCGTAGCGGGAGATCTCCTCCAGCTCGAACCGGCTGGTCTGCCCGAAGGGCTCGGGCAGCTCCAGGATCGGCGTCGAGGACTGCAACGGCGTGGTCAGGTCGACGACCCGCACCGATCCGGAACGGGCGGCGTCGAGCAGGGCGGAGAGCACGGACACGGGGACCTCCAGGTCGGGCGGGGCGTGCCGGACAGCTTCGTCGCACCGATGCGTGTGCGGCCATCCGTTGTGCGCGGTGACTGTCCGCGCGGCGTGGGCCTATCCGCGCAGGGTGTCCGACGGCGACTCGCCGAACCGCTCCTTGTAGGCGACGGCGAACCGGCCGAGGTGCCCGAACCCCCAGTCCGCGGCGACCTGCGAGACGGTGCACCGGGTGGGGTCGGCGTCGGCGAGCTCGGTGCGCACCCCGGCGAGGCGGGCGTCGCGCAGCCGCGCGGTCGGTGTGGTGTCGAGGTGGCGGCGGAAGCCCTCCTGCAGGCTGCGCACGGACAGCCCGACGGCCTCGGCGACGTCGTCGACGGTCAGCGGCTCCCGCGCGTGCCCCTCGATGAGCGCCTCGGCCCGGCGGATCACCTTCGGCACCGCGGGTGCCGGGTCGGCGACGGCGAGCAGCTCCTCGGTCGCCGAGTGCGGCACCGCGGCGAGCAGCTGGCTCATCAGCAGCTGCTCGACCTGGGCGCGCAGCACGGGGTGGGTGAGGCCGCCGGGCCCGTCGAGGTCGGTGCGGACCATGTCGACGGTCGAGAGCCAGGACCGTGCCGCCGGCGTCCGCAGGTCGACGCTGGTCGCCAGGCGCAGCGGCTTCGACGGCGGCCGCCCCAGCATGCGGTGCAGCTGGGCGTCCAGTGCCGCGCGCTCGACCCGCACGATCAGCTGCTCGTTGCCGGCCTCCCAGGTCATGTCCAGCCCGGCGTCCGGGTCGGGCACCGACGCCGTCGTGGGGTCGGAGACGACCTCGGTGCCGCCGGTGCGCACCAGCGCCCGGCCCGACAGCGGGATCTGCACCAGGACGAACGAGCGCAGCGGCTGCGGGCGGATCCGCACCGACGCCCCGTAGGACAGGTACGACAGCCCGACCGCCCCGAACCCGGCCGTGTTGAACCGGACCGGCGTCGGGATGCCGCGGTCGACGGGTTCGAGCCGATGCGGGCAGAACACCTCGCCGACGCGCTCGCGCGCCTCCTCCAGATCGGGCGAGTGCACCCGGCAGAAACCGCTCAGCACCTCGGTCATGGCACCTCCTCGTGCTCGACCCCGGCTCCGTCGTCCCGGCCGCGTCCCCCGGACAGCGACCGCGTGGTGGGGATAGTCACCCCGACTATATAGCCAAAAGATGACTGCCATCACGGGTCCGCTAGATGACCGTTCTGTTTCGGAGGCTCCCATGACTGACCTGCACGGCCGCACGATCCTCGTGACCGGCGGATCCACCCTGGTCGGGCACGGTGTCGTCCGCGCCCTGCACGCCGCCGGTGCGACGGTCGCGATCGCCGACGTCGACGCCGCGGGCGCCAAGCCGCTGCTCGACGAGCTCGGCGGGCGCGTCTCGTTCCACCTCACCGACATCACCGACGACGACGCGGTGCACGCCTGCGTCTCCGCCGTCGCGGCACCGTCCGGCCTGCACGGCCTGGTCAACCTGGCGTGCAGCTACCTCGACGACGGCGCCGACACCGTCCGCGCCGACTGGCTGCGCGCCCTCGACGTCAACCTGGTCAGCACCGTCCAGACGACCCGCGCCGCACGGGCGCACCTCGCCGCGGTCGGCGGCGCGGTGGTCAACCTGACCTCGATCTCGTCGAAGGTCGCCCAGACCGGCCGGTGGGTCTACCCGGCGTCCAAGGCGGCGCTGGTGCAGGTCACCCGCTCGATGGCCATGGACCTGGCCGCCGACGGGATCCGGGTCAACTCGGTCTCGCCGGGCTGGACCTGGTCGAAGATCATGGACGACCTGTCGGGCTCCGACCGCGCGCACACCGACCGCGTCGCCGCCCCGTTCCACCTCACCGGCCGCGTCGCCGACCCGGACGAGGTCGGCGCCGTCGTCGCCTTCCTGCTCTCCCCGGCCGCCTCCGCCGTCACCGGCGCGGACTGGGCCGTCGACGGCGGCTACTCCGCCATGGGCCCGGAGCAGGCCGTCCCCGCCATCCCCCAGCTCGCGACCGCTTCGGAGTGACCACCATGAAGATCGCCGTCGTCGGGGCCGGATTCGCCGGCCTCTCCTCCGCCAAGGTCCTGACCGGTTTCGGTCACGACGTCACCGTGTTCGAGAAGGCGCCGGACGTCGGCGGGGTGTGGAGCGCCAGCCGCCGCTACCCCGGCCTGACCACCCAGAACGACAAGGGCACCTACTCGCTGTCGGACTTCCCGATGCCGAAGCACTACCCGGAGTGGCCGAGCGGGCAGCAGGTGCAGGAGTACCTGGAGGCCTACGCCCGCCACTTCGGCATCCGCGACCTGGTGCGCACGGACACCGAGGTGCTGTCCGCCGAGCCGCGCGACGGTGGCGGCTGGACCGTCACCACCGCCGGAGCGGCCGCCGGGGTGGGCGAGTTCGACCACCTCGTCGTCGCGAACGGGATCTTCTCCGAGCCGTTCCTGCCCCCGTTCCCGGGCACCGAGGAGTACCGCGCCGCGGGCGGGCGGTACTGCGCGCCGTCGGACTTCACCGACATCGACGACGCCCGCGACCGCGACGTCGTCGTGATCGGCTACGGCAAGTCCTCCTGCGACGTGGCCGTGGCGCTGGACTCGGTGTCCCGCTCGACGACGGTCGTGGCGCGCGAGCTGCTGTGGAAGATGCCGCGCCGGATCGGCGGTGCCCTGAACTACAAGTACCTGCTGCTCACCCGGCTCGGCGAGGGCCTGTTCCGCTACGCCCACCTGGTCGGCTTCGAGAAGTTCCTGCACGGCGCCGGGCGGGGTGTCCGCAACGGCATGATGTCGAGCCTGCAGGGCCAGATCGTGCGGCAGCTGAAGCTGCAGAAGCTGGGCCTGGTGCCGGACGGGTCGCTGGAGGACATCGCGCGGTCCACGGTGTCGCTGGCCACCGAGGGCTTCTACGAGGCCGTCGCCGACGGCTCGATCACCGTCCACCGGGACACGCTCATCAGCGCGCTCGGTGCCCGCGACGGCAGGCCCGTCGCGATCCTGCAGGACGGCACCGAGGTCCCGGCCGACGTCGTCGTCGCGGCGACGGGGTTCCACCAGCGGGTGCCGTTCCTGTCCCAGGACGTGCGGGACCGGCTGGTCGACGAGCGCGGCAACTTCGAGCTCTACCGCCAGATCCACCCGCACACCGTGGCGGACCTGAGCTTCTGCGGGTACAACTCGTCGTTCCTGTCCCCGCTGTCGGCCGAGGTCGCGGCGCTGTGGATCGGTGTGCACCTGGCGGGCGGGATCGACCTGCCGTCGGTGGAGGAGCGCCGGGCGTTCGTCCAGGAGCGGCTGCGCTGGATGGAGGAGCGCACCGAGGGCAAGCACGCCCGCGGCACGAACATCATCCCGTTCTCCCTGCACAACATCGACGAGATGCTGTCCGACCTCGGGGCGGGCATCGGCCGCCGTCGCCGGTTCGGCGAGTGGCTGCTGCCGGTCGACCCGGGTGCCTACGCCCGGATCACCGCCGACCTGACCGCCCGGCACGCACCGGTCACCGCGGACGCGCCCCGCTCCCGGGCCACCCCGCTGCGGGCCGCGGGGTGACGAGCTCCGCTCCCCCGCGACGCGCCGCACCGTCCTTCCCGGACGGTGCGGCGCGTCGCGCTCGTCCGGGGGTGCGGGCACGCCCGTACGATGTCGTCGTGACGACCGTCGCCGAACCGGACGAGATCCTCGCTCCCGTCCCCCCGCGTCGGCTCATCGTGTCGGTGTACGGGCTCTACGCACGTGAGCGCGGCGGGGCCCTGTCGGTGTCGTCGCTGGTGCGGCTGCTCGGCGGGCTCGGGGTGGACGGCCAGGCCGTCCGGTCCGCGGTGTCCCGGCTGAAGCGACGCGGGCTCCTCGAACCGCAGAAGGTCGGCGGCGCCGCCGGGTACCGGCTGTCCCCCGCGTTGGCCGACGTGCTCGCCGAGGGCGACGAGCGGATCTTCTCCCGCCGCCGCGCCGGCGCCGGGGAGGGCTGGCTGCTGGTGGCCTTCTCGGTGCCCGAGTCGGCGCGCGACCAGCGTCATCAGCTGCGCAGCCTGTTGATCCGGCTCGGCCTGGGCACGGTCGCACCGGGCTTGTGGGTCGCCCCGGCACACCTGGAGGCCGAGGTCTCGCACGCCCTGGACCGCGCCGGTCTGCGCGGCTACACCGAGCTGTTCCGGAGCCGGCACGTCGCCGGCCGCCCGCTGCGGGAGACCGTCGCTTCCTGGTGGGACCTCGACGCCCTCGCGGGCCAGTACTCCGCCTTCGTCGCCCGTCAGGAGCCGGTGCTGCACGCCTGGCGGGACGCCGACGGCGAGTCCGAGCAGGCCTTCGCCGACTTCGTGACGCTCGTGACGGTGTGGCGACGCCTGCCCTACCTCGACCCGGGCCTGCCGCTGGAGGCGCTGCCCGAGAGCTGGGTCGGCGACCGCGCCGAGGAGCTCTTCGGCGACCTGCGCGCCCGCCTCGCCGGTCCGGCGCGGGAGCACGTCAGCAGCGTCCTGGACGCCTGAGCCGCTCGAGGCCGGCCGTGCCACCTCCGGCACGGCGTGGGCGATCGCACCGTTCACCGGTGAGGGTTTCCGGCGAATTCGCTTACCCGGTAAGCGAATTCGTCGAGGTCGATCCCCGGACCAGCGGCGACGCCGCGGGCCGACGCCGCGAGCGGACGGTCGGCACGCCGGGGACGTCGATGCCGGCCATCCCCTCGGGCGGATTCGCTTACCGGGTAAGCGAGTTCACCCGAACCACCCTGCCCCGGGCCCCGCACACGCCGGAGCGCCGGGCCCGGTGATCCGGACCCGGCGCTCCCGAGGACACCCCCGGCGGGACGGGTGCTCAGACCCGCCGCGCCGCGACCGCCTCGATCTCGATCAGCGCCTCGGGCTGCCACAGCGCGGTGACCCCGACGCCGGTCATCGCCGGGTAGGTCCGCCCGCACAGCTCCTTCCAGATGGCGCCGATCTCCTTGCCGCGGGCCTGGTAGCCGGGCACGTCGAGCAGGTAGATCCGCACCGACAGCAGGTCCCCGGGCTCGGAGCCCGCGGCGCGCAGGGCGGTGACGACGTTGGACAGGGACTGCCGGAACTGGTCGACGATGTCGCCGTCGACGATCCGGCCGGTCGCGTCCATCGCGGTCTGGCCGGAGAGGTGGACGGTGTCGCCGTGGCGGACGGCGTGGGTGAAGCCCGACGGCTTCGCCAGGGTGTCCGGGTTGATGAGCTCGACGTCGGACGCGGTGCCGGTCGTGGTGCCGGTGGTCATGTCAGTGCTTCCTCTTCCTCGACGGAACGGTGGTGGGCAGGCCGGCCCCGGACAGCTGGGCCCGCAGGGCCGCGCCGTCCTCGTCGGCCAGTGCCGCGGAGCGGAGCCGGGCGAGCGTGGCGGCGGCGCCGTCACGGCCGCGCAGCTGCCGTGCCGCCTGGCTGAGCAGGGCGAAGCTGTCGTTGCCGTGGGCGTAGGTCTCGCCGTAGCCCTTGAGGACCTTCTGGCAGACGAGGATCTCCACGGCGAGGTCCGCGTCGGCGGCGACGGTGTCGAGCGCGAGCGCGGTCCATGCCTCGATCGCCTTCTGCTCCTCGACGAACCGCAGCGACCGCGGCCGCAGGGGCCGCATCCGCGCCATCGTCGCGAGCATCGCGTAGCCGGTCACCGAGGTGGTGTTCAGGACCATGCCCTCGCGGGTGACCCGGTCGACGGTGCGGGTGAACGCCTTCGAGCGGCGCAGCACCTTCCCGAGCCGGTACGGCAGCGTGTCGGTGATCTCCTCGGCCTGTGGGTGCAGGTACTCGCGCACCTGGGACAGCTGCGCCGAGCTCACCCCGGCCTCGTCGCGGACCCGCTCGAGCCGCCGGGCACGGGTCTTCTGCAGCGCGACGTGGATCGTGTCCTGGTAGCACATCCACAGCGCCAGGTGCCGGGCCGCCTCGGTGGTGAGACGGGCGTCGCCGAACGGGTCGGGGTCGACGGCGGCGAACGCGCGGACCCGGTCGAGGTAGCGGGCGGCGTAGTCGAGGTCCTGGTAGACGCCGGTCCGCACGAGCCCGTGCAGGACCGTGGAACGCGCCGCGGCCGGGAGGTCGGCGACGGTGCGGGCGAGCGGGCGCAGGTCCTCCCCCACCAGTGACTCCGGGTCGGTCGCGGCGACGGCGTTGCGCCGCGCCTCCTCGCGCTCCTTGCGCTCCTCGGCGGAGACGGGCCGCGGGCCGATCGCGATGTCGACCGTCGCCGGTGCGCGGGGCGCGGGCGGCGTGGGCGGGGCGGGCGCGAGCGCGGCGGTGGCCGCGTCGAACCCTCCCGCGAACGCGGCCAGGCTCGGCTCGACGCCCTTGCCGGCGTCGCGGATGGCCTGCTCGAAGCGGTCCCGGGAGAAGGGCAGCGCCCCGGACCCGGCGAGCGCCCCGAACAGCGCCGCGGAGATCACGCTGCGGTGCTCCTCGGCGATCGCGGCGAAGTCCGCGGCGACCAGGTGCTGCGCGGCGCGGCCCGCCGCCGCGACGAGCTCGGCGGAGTCGACGCGGCCGTCGCCGAGGTGCATCTTCTCGTCGATGGAGTAGACGCGGTTGGTCGAGGTGATCAGCGTGGTGCGGTCGGGGGTGGCGAAGCCGCGCTGGACCGCGCGGCCGCACTCCATCAGCTCCGAGGCGACGACGACGTCGACCTCGCCGGGCGTCGGGAACACCGACAGCACCGGCTCGGCCCGGCCCGCGCCGTCGGCCGAGTCGGTCCCGGGCACCGGGGGGTGCAGCTCGGCGTAGTAGACGGTCGCCCCGGTCCGCTGGGCGACGCCGGCGACCGAGGTGGTCTGCGCGTGGTAGCCGGCGGCCTCGGCGACGGCGACGACCCAGTCGGCGAGCACCCCGCCGCCCTCGCCGCCCATCGCGAGGATCGCGAGGGTGATCGGGCGGGTCCCGGTGTACCAGGATCCGGTGGGACCCGCCGGTGCGGGCATCACGGTGGGCATCAGGCTGCCTCCATCCGGGCGGCGCGGCGGTCGAGGCCGCGCCCGACGAGGGTGATCCACCAGGACCGGAGGCGGGCGCGGACCCGCTCACCGGCCGTGGGGTTGTCGACGACGTCGGTGCGGTAGAACGACGGGCACAGCACCGCCGCGTGGGCGTTGTTGCCGCAGACCCCGCACCCGACGCAGGAGTCGAGCACGGTCGCGATCGGGTCGGTGCGCAGCGGGTCCGGGTTGTCGGTGATCGTCAGCGACGGGCAGCCGGAGATCCGGATGCAGGCGTGGTCGCCGGTGCAGGTCTCCGGGTCGACGCCGAACCGCTCCCGCACGACACGCTCGCCGCGCTTCAGCTTCGCAGCGCGGTCCTTCTTCACGCGGCGCTGCCGGTTGAGCTGGCACTCCGACTGCATCACCAGCAGCTCGGGCCCGCGTTCCTTGCGGCGGAACGCCTTCAGGAAGGTGTCGCGGACCTTGGCGACGTCGTAGGTGTGGTCGATCGTGGTGGCGTTGGTGATGCCGAGACCACGCGCGGCCTTCTCGATCGGGTGCTTGGTCGAGCGGCGCTCCAGGTCGGCGTGGCTGGACAGCACGTCCTGCCCGCCGGTGGCGGCCGCGTAGTCGTTGTCGACGACCACCATGACCTGGTCGGACTTGTTGAACACGGCGTTCCCGACGCCGGACACGAGCCCGTTGTGCCAGAACCCGCCGTCGCCCATGATCGACACCGGTCGCTTCTCAGCGTCGCCGCCGGCCAGCGCGGCCGAGCCCGCGGCGCCCATGCCGTAGCCCATCGTCGTCGCACCCAGGTCGAACGGGGCGTTGATGGCGAACAGGTGGCAGCCGATGTCGGCGGAGATCTGGTGCTGCCCGGTCTCGCGCTCGGCCAGCTTGAGGCCGGAGAAGATCGGGCGCTCCGGGCAGCCGGTGCACAGGCCCGGCGGGCGCGGGCGCACGACCTCGGCGGCGACCCGCGGCGCGAACGGGCTCGCCGGGTCGGCCGGGTCGCGCAGCAGCGACGGCCGGTGGGTGACGACGTCGGGGGCGTACTTGCCGAGGAACTGCTCCAGGCCGCGGGTGATGACCTGGGCGGTGTACTCGCCGCCCGCGGCCAGCATGTCCTTGCCGTGCAGCACCGTCGGGACGTCGGCGCGGCGCAGGATCGCGTGCAGGTTCTGCTCGATGTAGTCGGGCTGCCCCTCCTCGACCATGATCACCGCACGCTTGCCGGAGCAGAACTCGACGATCTCGGAGTCGACGACCGGGTAGGTCACGTTCATGACGTAGGTCGGGACGCGGGTGCGGCCGAGCGTGTCGGAGGCCCCGAGCAGCTCCATCGACCGGTTCAGCGTGTTGTACAGCCCGCCCTGGACGATGATGCCCACGTCGGAGGCGGTGCCGTCGCCCGGGAACAGCTCGTTGAGACCGTGCTCGCGGATGAACTCGACCGCCCGGGGCCAGCGGTCCTCCAGCTTCTCGCGCTCGTGGGCGAACGACGCGGGCGGCAGCACGATCCGGTCGACGCTGCGCCGCGGGGCGTCCGCGGCCTGGGCGACGGTCATCGGCGGCCGCACGTTGTCCTTGGCGACGAACCCGCCGTGCAGGTGGCAGGACCGCAGCCGCAGCTCCAGGAACACCGGGGTGTTCGACGCCTCGGACAGCGCGAACCCGGACTCGACCGCGTTCACGATCGCGGTGGTGTTGGCGCGCGGGTCGAGCAGCCACATCTGCGACTTCATCGCGAACGCGTGCACCCGCTCCTGCATGATCGAGGAGCCCTCGCCGTAGTCCTCGCCGAGGATCACCAGCGCACCGCCGGTGACCCCGCCGGAGGCGAGGTTGGCCAGCGCGTCGGAGGCGACGTTCGTGCCGACCGGGGACTTGAAGGTGATCGCGCCGCGCAGCGGGTGGTGCACCGACGCCGCCAGCATGGCCGCGGCCGTCGCCTCGGAGGCGGAGTTCTCGAACCGGACGTCGAGCTCGTCGAGGATCTCGCGGGAGTCGCCGAGGACGTCCATGAGGTGCGAGATCGGCGCGCCCTGGTAGCCGCCGACGTAGGCGACGCCGGACTGCAGCAGCGCCTTCGTCACGGCCAGGATGCCTTCGACGTGCAGTGTCTCGCCGGCTCCGGCGCGCAGCTTCTGCACCTCGGCGGCGAAGGACCGTTCGGCCATGGCCGTCCTCTCGTCGTGGTGGTCGTGGTGGTGGGGGTGGTCGTCGGTACCGACGCTAGGCACCGGATCGCGTGGCGCCTATCCCGTGGGCGTGGTCGCTGTCCGATCGGCGCTGCGCGGAGCGCGCCGCGCGGCTACACGCCCAGGTCGGTCAGGTGCTCGAAGCGCAGGCCGAGATCGGTGACGGCGACGGCGACCGGGGCGAGCGCGGCGCGCAGGTTCGCGGCGACGCAGGGCGGGAGGTCGTCGCGGCGCAGCGCGGCGACGATCCGGTCGTAGACGTCGAGCAGGGCCTGCTCGGCGTCGTCGAGCGGGGCGCCGAGCAGGTCCGTCGCCCGGTCGGCGGCGGTACGCGGGGCGGGCGGCGCGGTGGTCGTGGTGCTGGTCGTACTCATGGCGGGCTCCTCGCGGGTCGGGTCGGCGGCGGGCCCGGTCAGACGGCCGGACGCAGGTCGGTGAGCCGCTTGGCCTTCAGCTCGAAGCGGGGCAGCTCCCCGGTCGCGGCGCGGCGCACGTGGAAGCGCAGGCCCTCGTGGGAGTCGGCCAGCTCGTCGGCGACCCGCCCGGACAGCAGGTCCCACCCGGTGTCGTCCACGGTCGCCGCGGGCTCGAGCAGCAGCTCGATCTCGTCGCGGTCACCGGGGCGGGAGATGCGGATCTGGAACTCCTCGACCCCGTCGAAGCCCCGGACGATCGCCTCGACGGCGCCCGGGTAGACGTTCGTGCCGCGGACGAGCTTCATGTCGTCGACCCGGCCGATGATCCCGCCCTCGTAGAGGTCCCAGGTGCGGCCGGAGGTCGTCCGGGAGCCGGGGACCTTCACGACCAGGTCGGCGGTGCGGTAGCGCAGCAGCGGGGTGGTCGAGCGCCCGAAGGAGGTGCAGACCCGCTCGCCGCGTTCGCCGTAGCCGACCTCGCGCCCGGTCTCCGGGTCGATCACCTCCTCCAGGAGGTGGTCCTCGATGACGTGGCAGCCGCCGGGCTGCTCGGCCGGGGTGAACATGACGATCGTCGACACCTCGGTCATGCCCGCGGTGTCGTAGGCCGCCGCGCCCCACTTCCGCTCGATGAGCGCCTTGGTCTCCGGGATGGACCCGGCGGGCTCACCGGAGAGGATCACGCGGCGGACCGGGCCGTTCACCAGGTCGATTCCCAGCTCCTCGGCCTCGGCGGCCAGGCGCAGCGCGTAGGTCGGGGTGGACGCGACGACGGTCGCGCCGAAGTCGTGGATCTGGCGCACCCGCTGGGCGGTGGACTGCGCGCCGCCCGGGATGGTCAGCGCGCCGATCTTCTCCAGCCCGTTGTGCAGGCCCCAGAACCCGATGAACGAGCCGTAGCCGAACGCGACGTAGCCGACGTCGTGCGGGCGGACTCCGGCGCCCCAGAGCGCGTAGCACCACATCTCCGCCGACCAGGACCAGTCCTTGCGGGAGTCCAGCGCACGCAGCGGGGTGCGCCCGGAGGTGCCGGAGGTGGTGTGCAGCCGGATCGCGTCGTGGGCGCCGGTGACCGGCAGCTCGCCGAACGGCGGGTGCGCCTCCTGCGAGGCCATCCACTCCTCGCGGGTGAGGAACGGGATGCGGGCGAGGTCGTCGCGGGTGCGGATCCGGTCCGGGTCGACGCCGGCGAGGGTCCGCCGGTAGTGCGGGCTGCGGTCCTTCGCCCAGGCCAGGACCCGGCGCAGCTTCGCGAGCTGCAGCTCGACCAGCTCCGCGCGCGGCATGAGCTCGGTCTTGGGGTTCCAGAACGGCTGGTCGGTCACGGCGTCCCCTTCTCCCGGCACGAGCCGTATATCGCTGACGTGACGACAGTCATCAGAGCATGCGATCACCGGAGCGGGCAAGCCCCACGCGCACTCCGATCACAGCCGAGATCAGCACGTCATGGCCACGAAACGCGAGCACTGTCCGCATGACGCAGATCGTGCAGGCGCGCTTGCCGAGGCCGTGTTCATCGTGTTTCAGTGGTCACCGTCAAGGACACGACACATCAGGAGGTCGGGATGCGTCTGGCGACCCTGCGGTCGGGCGACGAAACCGTCGCCGCCGTCGCCGCCGGCGAGGAGTGGGTGGTGCTCCCCCACCGCGACGTCGGCGACCTGCTCCGCGACCCGGACGGGCTTCGGACGGCCCGCGCGGTCGCCGCCCCGTCCCCCGCGGAGGGCCCCGCCACCCCTGCCGGCGGCCTCGCCGCGGTCGTCCCCCGGCCGTCGAAGATCGTCTGCTGCGGGCACAACTACGCGGGACACATCCGCGAGATGGGCCGGGACCTGCCCGAGCACCCGACCCTGTTCACCAAGTTCGCCGACACCCTCACCGGCCCCGCCGACACCGTGACGCTGCCGGACTGGGCGGGGCGGCCGGACTGGGAGGCCGAGCTCGCCGTCGTCGTGGGCGCCCCGCTGCACCGGGCGACGCGGGACGAGGCGCTGGCCGCCGTCGCCGGGTACACCGCGGCGAACGACCTGTCGGTGCGCGCCTGGCAGCACCACACCGGGCAGTGGCTCCCGGGCAAGGCGTTCGACGCGACCACCCCGCTCGGCCCGGTCCTCGTCACCCCCGACGAGCTGGACCCCGCCGCCGGGCTCGCGCTGACCTGCCGGGTCAACGACGAGGTCGTGCAGTCCGGCGACACCGCGGACCTGGTGTTCGACGCGCCCGCCCTGCTCGCCTACATCTCGGCGTTCACCCGCCTGTCCCCCGGCGACGTCGTGCTCACCGGCACCCCGGCCGGCGTCGGCGCCGGGGCGACCCCGCCGTGGTTCCTGGCCGACGGCGACGTCGTCGAGGTCGCGCTGGCCGGCGTCGGCGTCCTGACCACCCCGATCCGCATCGAGAAGACCGGTACCGCGAACACCGGCACACCGAAGACCGGCACCGAATTCGAGGAGTGCGCATGAGTGAGCAGAGCAAGCAGGACGGCACCGAGCTCGCCTGGTCCGCCGTACCCGTCGTCACCCGCGCCGGGTCCGAGGACACCGGCACCGGCCAGTCCGGTGGCTGCGTCCGCGTCTCGGGCGTGTCGCCGCAGCACACCCCGGCCACCCGGATCTGGTTCGGCCGGGTCTCCAACGAGCCGGGCTACCGCTCGCTGCCGCACCACCACGGCGAGGCCGAGACCGGCGGCTACGTGCTCAAGGGCACCGGCCGGATCTGGTACGGCGAGAACTACGAGCAGTGGACCGAGATGACCGAGGGCGACTTCGTGTTCGTCCCGCCGTTCATGCCGCACGTCGAGGGCAACATGTCGACCACCGAGGAACTGGTGTGGCTGACCTGCCGGACGCCGGACAACATCGTCGTCAACCTCCCCGAGGTCGACGACGCGAGCCTCGAGGGGTACCGCCGCGCATGACCACTCCGATGCCCTCCACCAGCGAGAGGTCCGTCGCCCCGCTGCTCGCGGCGCTGGACCTGACCAAGGACGGGGACGACGCGTTCCTCGCCCACCACCAGGTCATCCCGTCGGGCCGCGCCTACGGCGGCGAGCTCGTCGCCCAGGCCGAGCGGGCCATGACCCTCACCGTCGGCGACGACCGTCGCGTCGCGAACCTGCACGGCTACTTCCTGCGCGCGGGCGACGTGCACACCCAGACCCGTTGGGAGGTCGAGCGCGTCCGCGACGGCCGCGGCTTCTCCCACCGTGCGGTCCGCGGCCTGCAGGGCGGCAAGGAGATCTTCCGGGCGATGGCGCAGTTCGCGGTGCCGGTCGACGGCGCCGTCGAGCACGCCGACACCCTGCCCCCGGAGGCGGGTGACCCGGAGGAGCTGCCGAGCACGGCCGACGTGCTGGTCGGCGCGGACACCCGCGACGCCGAGTACTGGCGGTACCACCGCTCCTTCGACATCCGGCACGCCCCGTCGGCGCTCTACACCACCCACGACGGTGTGCGGGTCGCCCGCCAGACCGTGTGGCTGAAGGCCTGGGAACGGCTGCCCGACGACCCGGCGATCCACCGCAGCGCCCTGGCCTACGTCTGCGACTACACGCTGCTGGAGCCGATCCTGCGCCGCCACGGCGCCGCCTGGGCCGACGACGGCGTCGTCACCGCCAGCCTCGACCACGCCATGTGGTGGCACCACGACGGCCGCATGGACTCCTGGGTCGCGCTGGTCCAGACCTCCCCGGTCGCCACCCGCGGCACCGGGCTCGGCACCGCCCGCCTCTACTCCGCCGACGGCCGCCCGCTGGCCTCGGTCGTCCAGGAAGGACTGGTGAACCTCCCGTGAGCGCCCACTCCATCGCGTCCGTCGGCGGCGGCCCCGGCGGGCTGTTCTCCGCCATCCTGCTGAAGAAGACCGACCCGTCGCGCGAGGTGGTCGTCTACGAGCGCAACCGCGCCGACGACACCTTCGGCTTCGGGGTCGTGTTCTCCGAGGAGACCCTGGACAACATCTCGGCCGCCGACCCGGAGTCCCTCGATCGCATCTCCGCGGAGTTCCGGCACTGGTCGGCGATCGACGTCGACGTCCTCGGCGCCCGCGAGCGCAGCGACGGCCATGCCTTCGCCGCGCTGGAGCGCAAGCGGCTGCTCGGCATCCTCGGCGAGCGCGCCGCGGAGCTGGGCGTGGACGTGCGCTACTGCACCGAGGCGCCCGACCTGGACACGCTGCGCCGCGAGAACGACCTCGTCATCGCCGCCGACGGCGTCAACTCCCGCATCCGCGAGGCCCTGTCGGAGGAGTTCCGGCCGAGCCTGGACCGGCGCACCGCCAAGTACGTCTGGTTCGCGACCACCCGGCCGTTCGACTGCTTCACCTTCCAGTTCGTGGAGACCGAGTTCGGGCTGTTCTGGGCGCACATCTACCCCTTCGACGGGGAGCGCTCCACGTTCATCGTCGAGACCGACTCCGACACCTGGGAGCGCGCCGGGCTCGCCGAGTTCGCCGCCGCCGAGCGGAGGCCCGGCGAGAACGACGAGCGCTCCCTGCGGTTCTGCGAGGAGGTCTTCGCCGACCTGCTCGACGGCCACGGCCTGATCGGCAACAACTCCGGCTGGCTGTCGTTCGCCGTCATGCGCAACGGGTCCTGGCGGGCCGGGAACGTCGCGCTGGTCGGCGACGCCGCGCACACCGCGCACTTCTCCATCGGCTCGGGCACCAAGCTCGCGCTGGAGGACGCGATCGGCCTGGCCGGCGCGATCGACCGGGAGCCGACCGTCGAGGCCGCGCTCAAGGCGTACCAGGAGGACCGCAAGCCGGTCGTCGAGTCGCTGCAGCGCTCCGCGCAGACCAGCCTGGAGTGGTTCGAGGGCGTCCGCCGCTACCGACACCTGGACCCCCAGCAGTTCGTGTTCCAGCTGCTCACCCGCTCGCAGCGGGTCACCTACGACAACCTGAAGCTCCGCGACGCCGGCTACGTCGGCCGGGTCGACGCCTGGCTCGCCGACCGGACCCGCGACCAGGGTCTCGAGGTCGAGACCGGCACCCCGCCGATGTTCCACCCCTACCGGCTGCGCGGCATGACGCTGCCGAACCGGATCGTCGTCTCGCCGATGGCGCAGTACTCCGCCGTCGACGGCGTGCCGACCGACTGGCACCTGGTGCACCTGGGCGGGCGCGCGCAGGGCGGCGCCGGCCTGGTCATGACCGAGATGATCTGCACCTCCGCCGACGGCCGGATCACCCCCGGCTGCCCCGGTCTCTACACCGACGCCCAGCGCGACGCCTGGGCCCGGGTCGTGCGGTTCGTGCACGAGAACACCGACGCGAGGATCGGCGCGCAGATCGGGCACGCCGGGCGCAAGGGCTCGACGAAGGTCATGTGGGAGGGCATCGACGAGCCCCTCGACGAGGGCAACTGGGAGATCCTGGCGCCGTCGCCGCTGCCCTACCGGTCCGACAGCGCCGTCCCGCGCGAGGCGACCGAGGCCGACCTGGACCGGGTCGTCGCCGACCACGTCGAGGCGGTCCGCCGCGCCGACGAGGCCGGGTTCGACCTGGTCGAGCTGCACTTCGCGCACGGCTACCTGGTGTCGGGCTTCCTCTCGCCGGTGTCGAACCGGCGCACCGACTCCTACGGCGGCAGCCTGGAGAACCGGGCCCGCCTGGCCCTGCGCATCCTCGACGCCGTCCGCGAGGTGTGGCCCGCCGACAAGCCGGTCAGCGTCCGGATCAGCGCCACCGACTGGGTCGCCGACGGCGGCTTCGACGGCGACGACGCGGTCGCGCTGGCCCCGATGCTGCGTGCGCACGGCGCGGACATCGTCGACGTCTCCACCGGCCAGACCAGCACCGAGGCGAGGCCGGCCTACGGGCGGCTCTACCAGACGCCGTTCGCGGACCGGATCCGTCAGGAGACCGGCGTCCCGACGATCACCGTCGGCGCGGTGTCCAGCGTGGAGGACGCGAACACGATCATCGCGTCCGGCCGGGCGGACCTGTGCGCGATCGCGCGGCCACACCTGGTGGACCCGTACTGGACGCTGAACGCGGCCCTGGACCAGGACTTCCGGGGGCACGCGATCCCGCGGCAGTACCGGTCGGGGCTGTCGGCGCGGCGGCGCGCGCAGGTGCCGTGAGGGCCCGCTACATCGCCGTCCGCACGGCGTAGAGCTCGGGGAAGAAGGTGAGGTCCAGCGCCCGGCGCAGGAAGTCCCGGCCGCTGGACCCACCGGTCCCCCGCCGCACCCCGATCGTCCGCTCGACGGTCTTGAGGTGCCGGAAGCGCCACAGCTGGAAGTTCTCCTCGATGTCGACCAGCTCCTCGCAGGCCTCGTAGAGGTCCCAGTGCGTCTCGGGGTCGGCGTAGACCTCGGCGAACACCGGCACCAGGTCCTCGCGGTAGGTGTGGGCGAGGGTGACGTCGCGGTCGAGCAGGTCGGCGGGGACGGCGAACCCGCGGCGGGCGAGCAGGCGCAGGAACTCGTCGTAGAGGCTGGGCCGGTGCAGCGCCGCGTCGAGCAGCGCGTGCGCCGCGGCGTCGTCGGCGAACAGCTCCAGCATCGCGGCGTTCTTGTTGCCCAGCAGGAACTCCACGGCCCGGTACTGGTAGCTCTGGAACCCCGACGAGGTGCCGAGCGCGCCGCGGAACTGCACGTACTCCGACGGCGTCAGCGTCGCGAGCACCGACCACTGCTCGATGAGGGTGCGCTGCACGTGCTTGACCCGGGCCAGGCGCTTGAGGGCGAGCGACAGGTCGTCGGCGGCCGTGTCGTCGGCGGCGCTGCCCAGCTCGTGCAGCACCAGCTTCAGCCACAGCTCCGAGGTCTGGTGCTGGACGATGAACAGCAGCTCGTCGTGGTGCTCGGGGCGGCTGCGGGGGTGCTGCGCGCCCAGCACCCGGTCGAGGTCGAGATAGCCGCCGTAGGACAGGTTCTCCCGGAAGTCGCGGACCACACCGTCCTCGACCGGCCGGGTGTTCGTGCCGTCGTCGCTCATCGGGCGACCTCCTCGGCGAGCGCGGTCATCCCGGCGAGGACCTCGGCGAACGAGGTCGACAGCGGCGCGAGCCCGATCCGGATGCCGTCCGGGGCCCGGAAGTCCGGGATGACCCCCCGCTCCCACAGCCGGGCGTTGACCTGCGCGAAGTCCTCGCGGCGCAGCGTGACGTGCCCGCCGCGGCGGTCCGGGTCGCGCGGTGAGGCCACGGTGACGCCGTGCGGGGCGAGCAGGGTGTCGGCGAGGTCGAGGGCGAACCCGGTGAGCTGCACCGACTTGGCGCGGACGGCGTCGATCCCGGCCTGCGCCAGCAGCTCCACCCCGCACTCCAGCGGCACCGAGGCCAGCACCGGCGGGGTGCCGGACAGCAGGGCGCGCACGTCGGGCGCCGGCTCGTGGCCGGGCCCCATCGCGAACGGCGCGCGGTGGCCGAACCAGCCGGTGATCGGCTGGCGCAGCGTCGTGGTGTGCCGGGCGGCGAGGTAGCCGAACGCCGGCGCGCCCGGACCGCCGTTGAGGTACTTGTAGCCGCAGCCGACGGCGAGGTCGGCGCCCCACGCGTCGAGCCGGACCGGGACCGACCCGACCGAGTGCGACAGGTCCCAGAGCACCAGCGCACCGGCGTCGTGGGCGGCCCGGGTGATCGCGGGCGCGTCGGCGAGGAACCCGGAGCGGTAGGCGACGTGGGACAGCAGCACCAGCGCCGTGTCCGGCCCGACGACGGCCGCGACCTGATCGGGCGTGACGCCCGAGGCCGGGTCGGAGGTGATCCACCGCAAGACCGCGCCGCGCTCGGCGGCGATGCCCTCGAGCACGTAGCGGTCGGTCGGGAAGTTGTCGGTGTCGACGACGATCTCGCGGCGCCCCGCGGCCGCCTGGTGGTCGACGGCGGCCCGGGCCAGCTTGTAGAGCAGCACGGTCGTGGAGTCGGCGACGACGACCTGCCCCGGCGCGGCGCCGAGCGCGGCCGCCCCGATCCGGTCCCCCAGGCTGCGCGGCCGGTCGACCCAGCCCTCGTCCCAGCCGCGGATCAGCCGGGTGCCCCAGTCCGCGCGCACGAACCGCTCCATGCGCTCGGCCGTCGCCCGCAGCGGGCGGCCGAGGGAGTTCCCGTCGAGGTAGGCGACGACGCCGTCGGCGGGCAGGAACCGGTCGCGGTACCCGGCGAGCGGGTCCTCGGCGTCGAGCCCCGCCGCGACGGCCGTGAGGTCGGTGCTGCAGTCGGTGGTCGGGTCGGTACGGCGGTCGGTCACGGTGTCCCCTCCGGTCGCGGTGTGCCCAGCCGGTGCAGCCGCAGCGCGAGCTGCAGCTCCAGCCCGTGGTCCGGGTCCTGCCAGCGTGGGCCCAGCAG
The DNA here is from genome assembly GCF_020496245.1 of Pseudonocardia sp. ICBG601. Classification (NCBI taxonomy): domain Bacteria; kingdom Bacillati; phylum Actinomycetota; class Actinomycetes; order Pseudonocardiales; family Pseudonocardiaceae; genus Pseudonocardia; species Pseudonocardia sp. ICBG601. Next base: position 601,358 of record NZ_JAHLJA010000152.1, read on the forward strand.
CGACGCGACCCGGTCGAGCCGCTGGGCCACGGTGTTGACGTGCACGTGCAGCGCCGCCGCGGCCCGGGTCGGGCTGGCGCCCGCGGCGTAGTAGGCCTCCAGGGTGCGCAGCAGCTCGCTGCCGCGGCGCGCGTCGTGCTCGGCGACGGGCCCGAGGATGCCGCGCACGTACCCGGCGACGTCCGGGCGCTCGCCGAGCAGCAGCCCGGCGAACCCGAGGTCCGACGCCGAGGCGCACTCCCCCTCCCGGTCCAGCGCGACCAGCGCCTCCGCCGAGCGACGGGCCTCGGCCAGCGCGGCGTCCGCGCCGTCGGCCGGGTGCAGCGGGCCGACGCCGCCGACCGTCACCGCCCCGTCGGGGTCCTGCTCCGACGCCGGACGCGCGAGCCGGGCACCGGCCGCGGCCGGGTCGGTGCCGGGCAGCAGCACGACCACCGCGCCGTCCCGTTCCCCGACCAGCCCGGAACGGCCGCCGAGCGCGGCCGCCTCCCGGGCCAGCGCCCGTCGCCGGGCGGGGTGGCAGCGGCAGACCAGCAGCACGTGCGGCCGCCGGGGCGACACCCCGAGCGCGGCGAGCCGGGTCAGCGTCGTCGGTCGCGGGGCCCCGGACGCGGCGAGGAGCTCGGTGAGGGCGTCGGCGCGGTCGAGCCGGTCGGCCTCGTCGGCGCGCTGGGCGAACAGCAGCACCAACGCCGTGACCATCGCCGCCCGCTCCACGATGCGGACCTGGCCGGGGGTCAGGGGGTCCCCGGCACCGAGCCCGCCGATCAGCAGCGTCCCGAGGCGCTGACCACCGGCGATCACCGCGGTCACCCAGACGCCGCCGGCGCACGGCACCGGTACCGGGCGCCCGGCGCCGTCGCGCTCCCCGGCGCGGCGCAGCGCGGCGCGGGCGTCCAGGCCGGGCGGGACCGGGCCGTGGGCCGCGGCGGTGGCGCCGTCGCCGTCGAGCACCGCGACCCACCCGCCGAGCAGCCTGCCGAGCGCCTCGGCGATGTCGCCGACGTCGCCGCCCTCCAGGACGACCCCGGCGAACCGGTCGTGGGCGTCGGCGGCCTCGGCGATCGCGGCGTGCGCGCCGCGCAGCTCGCGCAGCGTGGTGGCGGTGTCGGCGAGGCGCCGGGTCTGCACCAGCGACACCGCGGCGAGCGCGGCCAGCGAGCCGAGCAGGGCGACGTCCTCGGCGGTGAAGGGGCGGGCGGACCGGTTGGCGGCGAACAGGACGCCGACGAACTCGTCGTCGACCAGCAGCGGGGTGCCGCAGATGCCGACGATGCCCTCCTCGGCGACCGCGGTGTCGATCTCCTCGGTGTGCCGGTAGCGGCCGTCGCCCGCGTAGCGGCCGGTCCAGTGCGGGGTGCGGCTGGCCGCGACGAGACCGCCCAGCCCGGCCCCGAGCGGGAGCCGCAGCGACTGGAAGCGGTGCGAGACCGATCCGGAGGTGACCCGCATGAACGTGTCCCCGCGCTCGGGGTCGTGCAGGGTCAGGTAGGCGACGTCGGTGCCGAGCAGTCCGCGCGCCCGGCGCACGATCGCCTGCAGCACCGAGCCGGGGTCGGACTCCGAGGCGAGGTCGCGGGCGATGCCGACCAGCGCGGCGAGCTCGGACTCCCGGCGGCGCCCGGCGTCCATCGCCGCCCGCACCCGCAGGGTCAGTGCGCCGGCCTCCGGCTCGGAGGCCGCCAGCTCCGCGACGACGCGGTCCAGCTCACCGTCGCGGGCACCGCCGTCGGCCCGGTCGGCCAGCAGCCGGAGCAGGTCGAGGACGGTGCGCACGCCACCATCCTGCCGTGCGCGGCACTCAGTCGGACTTCCACGCTCCCGGGCGGCCGTAGATGTCGCGCAGGTCGAGCAGGTGGCTGCGCATGGCCTCCTCGGCCTGCGCCGCCTCGCCCCGGGCGATGTGCTCGGTGATCGTCGCGTGGCAGGCGTCGACCTCGGCCCAGTGCTCGGCCGCGACGACGTGCCGGTTCAGCCGGGTGCGGAGCACGTCGCCCACCGGCTGGCCCATCATGGTGATCATCAGGTTGCCGGTGGCCATGAGCACCGTGGTGTGGAAGTCCATGTGCTCGACGAACCCGCTGGGGTCGCGCGGGTCCCGCGGTGCCGCCGCCGCGGCGCGCAGCGCCTCGATCGTCTCCGGCGCGGCGCGCTGGGCGGCCAGCCGGGCCGCCGCGGGCTCGAGCAGCAGCCGGGCCTCCAGCAGGTCGGCCATGCCGAGCTGCGGCGTCGCGACCAGCACCCCGAGCGCGCCGCCGACGTCCTCGACCAGGCGGGCGGGGTCCGGCGCGGCGACGAACGAGCCGCCCTGCACCCCGCGCCGGGTGTCGATCAGGTGCTGGCTGGCCAGGACCCGCAGCGCCTCGCGGACCGTGGAGCGGCTCACCCCGAACATGCCGGTCAGCTCGGACTCCGCGGGCAGCCGGGTGCCGGCGGGCAGGGCGCCGCGCATGATCTGCGCGCGCAGCTCGTCGGCCACCTGCCGGTAGGCGGGACGGACCCGCTGGACCCGCAGCCGCGCCGTCGGCGGCCGGTGACCGTCGCGGGGCCGCTCCCCCGCCGGTGCGTCGGTCGGCACGGTGACGCCGTCACGCGGATCCCGGGTCGCACCCATGTTCACGCCGCCGCCCTGTCGTCCACCGTGCCGCGCGTCCCGCGACCCGTTCCAGGGTACCGGTCGGGCGTTGCCCGGGACCATCGCCCGACGGCATAGGTCTGACACATCGGTCGAGCACTTCTAGCAGCTCGTGACCGTTGGAAGGTCTTGCTTCTGAAAGCGTCTGATGTTTACCGTGCGGAGGCGGGGTCCGGTCGGCCCCCGCGGACCGGAAGGCGGGCGACGGCGCCCGCCGAGGGGAGTACGCGATGACCGTCGACCCACCCGGTGACCGGCAGGCGGCCGGCGTGCCGCCCGCTCCGGCCCCCGTCACGGACCTGGCCGCCCGGCTCGACCGCATCCCGGTCGCCACCCCGACACACCGCCGCTGGGTGGCGGTGCTCGGTGCGCTGTTCGTCTTCGACCTGGTGGACCTCAACTCCTTCGCCTACGCCGCGCCCGCGCTGCGGGCCGAGTGGGGGCTGTCCATCGGGGAGGTCGGCGCGGTCACCTCGGCCGCGTTCGTCGGGATGTTCGCCGGGGCGATCGTCGGCGGCCGCCTCTCCGACCGCTACGGCCGCCGCCCCGTCCTGCTCGGGGCCGTCCTGTTCTTCTCCGTCTGCTCGCTGCTGAGCGCGCTGAGCTGGGACGCCTGGTCGCTGGGCGTGCTGCGGGTGCTGACCGGGTTCGGGCTGCAGGCCACGACCGGGGTCCTGCTGGTCTGGGTGAGCGAGATGTTCCCGCGCTCGCTGCGGGGCCGGTACCAGGCGCTGCTGCTCGCCGTCGGCCTCGCCGGCATCCCGATCGCCGCGTGGCTGGCGCGGATCGTCGTCCCGCTCGGACCGGGCTCCTGGCGCTGGATCTTCGTCGTGGGCGCGCTCGGCGCGGTCGTCGCCCTCGTCGCCTGGCGGACGGTCCCCGAGTCGGTCCGCTGGCGCTCGGCACAGGGCCGGTCCCCCGACCCCCGCGACGAACGGCTCGTGGCCCGGATGGAGCACGAGGCCCGCGCCCAGCTCGGCACCGACCTGCCCGAACCGGTCCCCGACCCCCCGAGGCCCGAGGGACGGCTGTCGGACCTGCTGCGCGGCGCGACGCTGCGCCGGACCGTGGTCGCCTCGACGGCCTGCGTGTTCCTGATCCTCTCGTTCTACGGTTTCAGCTCCTGGGTGCCGACGCTGCTCGTGGAGCGCGGGTACACCACGGCCGAGAGCCTGACCTTCGCCTCGGTCCTCGCGATCGCCGCCGTGCCCGGGGCGCTGCTCGTGGCGCCGGTGGTGGACCGCTTCGACCGGCGCGCGGTCGTCCTGGTGCTGCAGACCCTCTCCGCGGGCCTGGTGCTCGCCTTCGGCCTGGTCACGCACCCGGTCGCGATCGCGGTGACCGGCTTCCTCGCGGCGATGTTCATGCAGGCGACGGTGCCGGTCCTCTACACCTACATCGCCGAGGTCTTCCCGCTGCACCTGCGCGGCCTGGGCTCCGGCATCGCGAACGGCTCCGGCCGGCTCGCCGGGGTCGCCGGCGGCCTCCTCGTCGCCGCGACCTTCGCCGGCCTCGGCCTCACCGCCGTCTACGTCTACCTCGCCGCGGCGGCACTGCTGCTCGGCCTGGTCATGGCCCTGTTCGGCGAACGCACCACGAACCGCCGCCTCGAGGACATCGAGCGCGGATGACCACCACCCACCGGAAGGACGACACGCACGTGACGATCAAGCAGGGCTGGCAGGGACGCTTCTACGAGGACTTCGAGATCGGCGACGTCTACCAGCACCCGCTGGGCCGGACGATCACCGAGACCGACAACACCTGGTTCACGTTGCTGACCATGAACACCAACCAGGCGCACTTCAACCGCCAGGTCGGCGAGTCCTCGGAGTTCGGCCGGATGCTCGTCGTCTCCCCGCTGACGATCTCCATCGCGATGGGCCAGTCGGTCACCGACACCACCCAGAACGCGTTCGCCAACCTGGGTCTCGACGACCTGAAGCTCACCGCGCCGGTGTTCGCCGGCGACACCATCTGGTCGGAGTCGATCGTGCTGGACAAGCGCGAGTCCTCCTCCCGCCCGACCGCCGGGATCGTCACCGTGCGGACCCGCACCCTGAACCAGGACGCGGTCGAGGTGCTGAGCTTCCGGCGGACCTTCTACGTGCACAAGCGGGAGGTGGGCGGGGCGTCGTCGCTGTTCCCGCAGGCCGCGGAGCCGCTGACGGTGGAGGGCGCGTGACCCGGCGGCCGCTGGAGGACATCCGGATCGTCTCGCTGGAGCAGTACGGCGCCGGCCCGTTCGGGTCGATGCACCTCGCCGAGCTGGGCGCGGAGATCATCAAGATCGAGGACCCGTCGGTCGGCGGTGACGTCGGCCGCGCGATCCCGCCGTACACCGCGCCGGGCGACTCGCTGTTCTTCCAGTCCTTCAACCGGGACAAGTCCTCGGTCACCCTCGACGTGCGCACCCCCGAGGGCCGCGAGGTGTTCCACGACCTGGTCCGCACCGCCGACGCCGTGTTCTCCAACCTGCGCGCCGACGTCCCGGCGACGCTGGGGATCCGCTACGAGGACCTCAAGGAGGTCAACCCGCAGATCGTCTGCTGCTCGCTGACCGGGTTCGGGATGACCGGCCCGCGCTCGGCGGAGCCGGGCTACGACTACGTCCTGCAGGCACTGGCGGGCTGGATGTCGCTGACCGGCGAGCCCGGCGGCGCCCCGCAGAAGACCGGGCCGAGCCTGGTCGACTACTGCGGCGGCTACGTCGCCGCGATCTCGCTGCTGGGCGCGATCCACGGGGCGCGGCGCGACGGCGTCGGCACCGACTGCGACGTCTCGCTCTACGACACCGCGGTGAGCCTGCTCGCCTACCCCGGGACCTGGCACCTGACCGCGGGCTTCGAACCGGTGCGCACCCGGCAGTCGGCCCACCCCTCGCTGGTGCCCTTCCAGGCCTTCGAGGCCTCCGACGGCTGGCTGGTCGTCGGGTGTGCGAAGGAGAAGTTCTGGCAGCGGCTCACCGTCGTGCTGGGCCGCCCGGACCTGGCCGAGGACCCCCGCTTCGCGACCTTCGCCGACCGCAACCTGCACCGCGACGCGCTGCTGCCCGAGCTGGAGGCGCTGTTCCGGACCCGCACGGTCGCGGAGTGGCTCGCCCCGCTCTACGCGGCCTCGGTCCCCTGCGCCCCGGTCCGCGACGTCGCGGGCGCCCTGACCGACCCGCACACCGTCGAGCGCGACCTCGTCGCCGAGACCCCGCACCCCGACTTCGGCCCGGTCCGCACCCTGCGCAGCGCGGTCCGGGTGGGCCCGCCCGGCGCCGACCGGGCCCCGACCCGCGCCGCACCCGTGATGGGTGCCGACACCGACCGCGTCCTGCGCGAGCTGGGCTACGACGACACCAGGATCACCGCGCTCCGGAGCTCCGGCGCGCTGGGGAAGGACTGACATGGACTTCCGGTTCACCGACGAGCAGCGCCTCTACCGGGACACGCTGCGCGCCTTCGTCGACAAGGAGATCGTCCCCGTCGCGCGGGAGTGGGAGCAGTCGGGCCGCTACCCCACCGAGATCGTCGAGGGGATGAAGCAGCTCGGTCTGTTCGGCCTCGCCGTCCCGGAGGAGTACGGCGGCCTGGCCGCCGACACCGTCTCGTTCGCGCTCACCTTCGAGGAGATCTCGCGGGGCTGGATGGGCATCGCCGGCATCCTCGGCAGCCACTCGGTGTCCTGCTTCCTGCTCGCGAACCACGGCACCGAGGAGCAGAAGCAGCGCTACCTCCCCGAGCTCGCGACGGGCGCGCGGCGCACCGGGATCGCGCTGACCGAGCCCGGCGCCGGCACCGACCTGCAGGGCATCCGCACCACCGCCCGCCGCGACGGCGACGACTACGTCATCGACGGCACCAAGATGTGGATCACCAACGCCCGGCACGCCGACCCGCTCCCGGTGCTGGTCAAGACCGACCCGTCGGCCTCGCCCGCGCACAAGGGCATGAGCATCCTGCTCGTCGAGGCGGGCACTCCCGGCTTCGAGGTCACCGCCGACATCGGCAAGCTCGGCTACAAGGGCACCGAGTCCTGCGAGGTCGTGCTCGACGGCGTGCGCGTCCCGTCGTCGCAGCTGCTCGGCGGGGTCGAGGGACGCGGCCTGCAGCAGGCGCTGTCCTCGCTGGAGACCGGGCGGATCAACATCGCCGCCCGCAGCGTCGGGATCGCCCAGCGCGCCTACGACGAGGCCCTGTCCTACGCCCGCGAGCGCGAGGCCTTCGGCAGGCCGATCGGCGACTTCCAGGCCGTCCAGCAGCGGCTCGCCCAGACCGCGGTGCGGCTGCAGGCGGCCCGGCTGATGACCTACTGGGCGGCGTCGCGGATGGACGACGGCGTGCGGATGGACACCGAGTCCGGGATGGCGAAGATCTTCGCCTCCGAGCAGGCCCTGGAGTGCGCGCTCGACGCGATGCGCATCCACGGCGGCTACGGCTACTCCACCGAGTTCGAGGTCGAGCGGCTCTACCGCGACGCCCCGCTCATGTCGATCGGCGAGGGCACCAACGACGTGCTGCGCGGCGTGGTGGCGAAGGCGCTGCTCAGCGGCAAGGCCACCGTCCGGTGAGCACGGCCGACGAGCTGGGCGCACTCGCCGCGCGGCTCGGGTACACCCTCGACCCCGGCCAGGTGACGGCGATGCACGACGCGGTCGCGGGCGCCGAGCCCGCGGTGGCGGCGCTGCGGGCGGCCCCCGTCCCGGCGGCGGCCGCCGACCCGGCGCGGGGCGAGGCGTGGCTCGCCCCGCCCGCCGTCGCCGGGAGCGCCCCCACCGGGCCGGACCCCCGCGCCGCGGAGCTGCGTGCGGAGTGGTCCGGGCACGCGGCCGGGGCCGCGCAGCGGCTGGAGCGCCTGCACGCCGAGCTCAACTGCACGATCCGGGTGCTGCACGAGCGGGCCCGCGACCACCGCGCGCCCGAGGGGCCGCCCCGGCCGCTGGAGGGCGTGCCGTTCGCGGTCAAGGACGTCATCGACGTCGCCGGGGTGCCGACGACCGGGGCCTCGCGCACCCGCGCGGACGCCGCCCCGGCGGCGGCCTCGGCGACGGTCGTCGCCCGGCTGGAGGCGGTGGGCGCGGTACCGGTGTCCAAGGACGCGACGACCGAGTTCGCCGTCGGCGGGCCGCACCCGCCGCTGACCGGGCCGTGCCGCAACCCGTGGGCCCCCGGGCGGTGGGCGGGCGGTTCCTCGACCGGGACCGCGGCCGCGGTCGCCGCCGGCGTCGTCCCGTTCGGGCTCGGGACCGACGTCGGCGGCTCGGTCCGGCTGCCCGCGGCCTGGTGCGGCCTGACCGGGCTGAAGCCCACGGCCGGGGCGGTGCCGCGCACCGGGGTGATGCCGCTGTCCTGGACCACCGAGACGGTCGGCCCGCTGGCCCGCGACGCCCGCACCGTCGGTCTGCTGTTCGGCCTGCTCCGCGGCCCGGACGGCGTCGACCCCCGGGTGCCGCAGCTGCCGCCGCTGCCACCCACGACGGTCCCGGCCGACCTGCGCGGCCTGCGGGTCGCCCGTCCCGGCGGCTACCTCACCGCGCTGTGCGACGCGGCCGTCCGGGCGGGCGTGGACCACCTCGTCGACGTCCTCACCGACGCCGGGGCCACCGTCGTGCCGGGCGAGATCCCGTCGGCCGAGCAGGCGCTGCCCATCGGCTACCAGGTCGTGTTCACCGAGGCCGCCGCGGTGCACCGGGTCGACGCCGACCGCTGGGGCGACTACGACCCGGTGACGGTGCGCCGGATCAGCCAGGGCATCACCACACCGGCCGCCGACCTCCTGCGGGCCCTGCAGTTCCGGGTGCAGCTGCAGGCCGAGCTGGACGCCGTGTTCGCCGGGGCCGACCTGGTCGTCGTCCCCACCACGCCCGCGACCGCGCCGCGGCTGCCGGACTGCACGGTCGTCGTCGACGGGGAGCGGTACCCGCTCTACGCGGCGCAGTCGCGCGCCACGATGCTCGGCAACCTCACCGGGGCGCCCGGGCTGGCCCTGCCGACCGGCCTCGCCCCCGACGGCTGCCCGGTCTCGGCGCTGCTCATCGCCCGTCCGCACGACGAGATCACCGCGCTGCGGGTCGCCGCCCTGTTCCAGGACCGCACCGACCACCACCGGCGCACCCCACCGGTCGCCGACCGGATCACCTGACCGTCCCACTCCGACCCGGAGGTCACCGATGACCACCATCCCGGCCCCGTCCACGACCACCTCGCTGGCCGCCACCGTCGGCGCGTTCGCGGCCCGCGCGACCCTCGACGACGTCCCCGCCGAGGTGCAGGAGCGGGCCCGCCACCTGATCCTCGACGCCGTCGGGCTGGCGTTCGCCTCCACCGCCTACGGCTTCCCGGGGGTCGCCGTGGCGGCCCTGTCGTCCTTCGGGGGCGCGGGCGACCAGCCCGTGCTCGGCCTGCCCGACCGGCTCCCGGCCCGTGACGCCGCGGTGCTCAACGGCGTGCTGATCCACGGCATGGACTTCGACGACACCCACATCCCGGCCGTCACCCACGTCTCCGCCGCGGCGCTGCCCGCCGCGCTCGCCGCGGCCGTCGCCCGCGGGGCGGACACCCGGACGCTGCTCCTGGCCTACGTGCTCGGTGTCGAGGTCTCGGCCCGGGTCGGCATCGGCGGCGCGGGCGGGTTCCACGACGTCGGGTTCCACCCCACCGCGGTGGCCGGGGCGTTCGGGTCCGCCGTCGCCGCCGGGAAGGTCGCGGGCCTGGACGCCGACGGTCTCGCGACGGCGCAGGGCGTCGTCGGCTCGATGAGCTCCGGGCTGCTGGAGTTCCTGGCCGACGGGGCCTGGACCAAGCGGCTGCACCCGGGCTGGGCCGCGATGTCCGGGCTCACCGCGGCCGGGTTCGCCGAGGCGGGCTGGAGCGGGCCGGGCGCGGTCTACGAGGGCCGGTTCGGCCTCTACAACTCCCACCTGGCCGGGCGCGAGACCCGGCCCGGCGCGGTCGGCGAGGGCCTGGGCGGGACCTGGGAGCTGATGCGGACCGCGGTCAAGCCGTACCCGATCTGCCACTTCATCCACGCCTTCGCCGACGCCGCGCTGCTGCTGCGCCCCGAGATCGGCGACACCGCGATCACCGGGATCCGCTGCGCGATCCACCCGGTGCCCGGCAAGGTCGTGTGCGAGCCGGCGGAGGCCAAGTGGACCCCCCGCGACGAGTACGACGCCAAGTTCAGCCTCCCCTACGTCGTCGCGACCACGCTGCTGCGCGGCCGCTTCGGGCTGACCGAGCTGTCCGACGCCGCGCTCGCCGACCGCGCCGCGCTCGACCTCGCCCAGAAGGTGCGGGTCACCGACGACCCGGACAGCGCCTTCCCGGCCGCCTACTCCGGCGCGATCGAGATCGAGCTGGCCGACGGCCGGGTCCTGCGCCACCGCGAGCAGGTCAACCGCGGTCACGACGAGCGCCCGCTCACCAACGACGACGTCGTCGCCAAGTTCCGGGAGACGATCGGCACGGTCGCCCCGGCCGCCGTCGCCGACCGGGTGCAGCGCGCGGTGCTGGGGCTCGGCGACGACACCCCGGTCGCGGAGTTCGCCGAGGCCTGCCGTGGCTGACCGCCCGGTGCGGGTGGGGGTGTTCCTGACCCACCAGCAGCCCGCCGGGCGGGACCCGCTGCTCGCGCTGGCCGAGCAGCTGTCGCTGGTCCGCACCGCCCGCGACGGCGGCCTGGACTCGGTGTTCGCCGGCCAGCACCACCTGCCGGAGTCGTTCTCGCACATCCAGCCGCTGCCCTGGCTCGCCCGACTGGCCGCCGAGGCCGGGGACATGCGGATCGGCACCGGCATCCACCTGCTGGCCCTGCACAACCCGGTCGACACCGCCGAGAGCTTCGCCGGCCTCGACGTCGTGACCGGCGGGCGCTCGGTGTTCGGGGTGGGGCTGGGCTACCGCGAGGTCGAGTACGCCGCGTTCGGGATCCCGCCCGGGGACAAGGTCCGCCGGTTCACCGAGAACCTGCGGATCGTCCGCGCACTGTGGACCGGGGAGCCGGTGCACGCCGACGTGGACTGGTGCCGCCTCGACGGGGTCCGCGCCACCACGCTCCCGGCGGCCGTCCCGCCGGTCTGGATGGCCGCGAACTCCGACGGCGCGGTCCGCCGCGCCGCCCGGCTCGCCGACACCTGGATGATCAACCCGCACGCGACCGCGGCGACCGTGCGCCGTCAGCTGGACCTGTTCCACGCCGAGCGGGTCGCCGCCGGGCGCGGTCCGCTGCCCGAGCTGCCGCTGATGCGCGAGGTCTACTGCGCGCCCACCCGGGAGCGGGCCGTCGAGCTGGCCCGGCCGTACCTCGCCGGGAAGTACGAGGTGTACGCGGACTGGGGCCAGGACCGGGTGCTGCCCGGCGCCGAGACCTTCCGCACCGGCTACGACGCGCTGGCCCGCGACCGGTTCGTCGTCGGGACCCCGGAGGACTGCCTGGCCGCGCTGCTGCCCTGGCGCGACGAGGTCGGCGTCGACCACTTCGTGCTCCGGACCGACTGGGCGGGCATGCCGGTCGAGGACGCCCGCGCCTCACTGGACCTGCTCGCCCGCGAGGTGGCACCGGTGCTGCGTGCCGCCCCCGCCACGACCTCCCGACCGCACCCCCGACCCGAGGAGACCGGACTGTGAAACGAGTGGGAGTCGACGTCGGTGGCACGTTCACCGACATCATGTACTGCGACGACGACGGCGGGGTGGCCGTGCACAAGGTGCCCTCCACCCCGCACGACCCGTCGGTCGCCACCGTCGACGGTGTCCGGGAGCTCTGCGTCCGGCTCGGCGTCGACCTGGCCGAGCTGGACCAGTTCCTGCACGGCACCACGGTGGCCACGAACATCGTCCTGGAGCACGACGGTTCCGAGGTCGGCCTCATCACCACCGAGGGCTTCCGCGACATCCTGCACATCGCGCGGAAGAAGCGGCCGCTCAACTACTCCTCCTACCAGGACCTGCCGTGGCAGAAGTGGCAGCTCGTGCGGCGCCGCCACCGCCGCGTCGTCCCGGAGCGGGTGAACGCCGCCGGTGAGGTCCTCGTGCCGCTCGACGAGGACGCGGCGCGCGAGCAGGTCCGGCTCCTGCGTGACGCCGGGGTCACCGCGGTCGCGGTGTGCTTCCTGCACTCCTACCGCAACCCGGCCCACGAGCAGGCGGTCAAGCGCATCCTCGCCGAGGAGGCGCCGGAGGTGTTCGTCTCGCTGTCCAGCGAGGTGGCCCCGCAGTACCGCGAGTACGAGCGGTTCTCCACCACGGCGCTCAACGCCTTCGTCGGCCCGAAGGTGTCGGGCTACATCGACCGGCTCGCGACGACCGTCCGCGACGCCGGCGTGCGCGGTGACGTCGGGCTGATGACCTCGGCCGGTGGCCTGGTGACCGCGCGGCGCGCGGCCGAGAACCCGGTCCTGCTGCTCACCAGCGGTGTGGTCGCGGGGCTGCTCGGCGGCTGCGCGATCGGCAAGGCGTCCGGGTACCCGAGCGTGATCACCCTCGACGTCGGCGGGACCTCCGCGGACGTCGGCGTCGCACCGGACGGCGGGCTGCGGATGAAGCACCTGCTCGACACCCGGATCGGCGACTACCACGCGATGGTCCCGATGGCCGAGGTCGACACCATCGGCGCCGGGGGCGGATCGATCGCCTTCGTCGACGAGGGCGGGATGTTCCGGGTCGGCCCGCGCAGTGCCGGGGCCTCCCCCGGTCCCGCCTGCTACGCCCGCGGCGGCACCGAGCCGACCAGCACCGACGCCATGGTCGCGCTCGGCTGGCTGCGCGAGGACAGCTTCCTGTCCGGGTCGATGCGGATCGAGCCGCAGCTGGCGGCCAAGGCCATCGGCGAGCACGTCGCCGACCGGCTCGGCACCTCGGTGCACGCGGCCGCGATCGGGGTCTTCCGGATCGCCGCGCACGCGATGACCGAGGCGATCAGCCTGCACTCGGTCCGCAAGGGCTACGACCCGCGCGAGTTCTCGCTGGTCGCCGAGGGCGGCGCCGGTCCCCTGTACGCCTGGCACATCGCCGACCAGCTCGGCATCCCGCGGGTGGTCGTCCCGCACCACCCGGGCATCGCCTCGGCGATGGGTCTGCTCGCCACCGACATCCGCTCGGAGATCCCGGCGACGGTGTGGACCTCGACCGACGACCCGGACCTGGAGCGGATCGCCGCCGAGTTCGACCGGCTCGCCGGCCAGGCCGTCGAGCAGCTCGGCGCCGACGGCCTCGACCCGGCCGACGTGCTCGTGGAACGCAGCCTGGACTGCCGCTACCTCGGCCAGGGCTACGAGCTGCGGGTCCCCGCCCCGGACGGCCCGATCGACGACGACTGGATCGCCCGGGCCTCGCGCACCTTCCACGAGGTGCACGAGCGGACCTACTCCCAGCGCTTCGACGACAAGCCGGTGCACATCGTCAACGTCCGCGTCACCGCCGTCGGCCGGGTCGGCGAGGTCCCCCTCGCCGAGATCGAGAGCGGCGGACCCGACCCGTCGGCGGCCGTGCGGGCCACGGTCGAGGCGATCTTCTGGGACGCCTCCGGGACGGCGGGCGCCGTGCCCACCACCGTCTACGACCGGGACCGGCTGCGCGCGGGGAACGTCGTCGACGGCCCGGCGATCATCGAGCAGTTCGACTCGACGACGATCGTCGGCCCCGGCCAGCGCGCCGTCGTCGACCGGGTCGGCCATCTCGTCATCTCGACCGGGGCCGCCCGGGAGGACCAGCAGACCGGAGGAGACCCGCGATGACCGCTCTGGACCCCCGCGGGGTGTCGCTGGCCGGGACCGCGCCCGGCACCCACACGACCGTCGAGGTCGACCCGATCACGCTGCGGGTGATCGGCGGCGCGCTGAACTCCATCGCCAAGGAGATGGCGCAGATCCTCTACCGGATGGCGTACTCCAGCCTCATCCGCGAGTCCGAGGACCTCGGGGCCGGCATCTTCGACGTCAACGGCCGCGAGCTGTGCGAGTCCGACTCGACGCCGATGCACTGCGGCTCGATCCCCGCCTACATCCGCGGCATCGACCGGAGGCTGGCCGGCACCTACCGGCCGGGCGACGTCGTCCTGCACAACCACCCGTACCACGGCGCGGCGCACAGCCCGGACTACGGCATCGTCATCCCGATCTTCTTCGGCGGCGTGCACGTCGGGTTCGCCGGCTGCACCGGGCACGTGTCCGACGTCGGCGGCAACTTCCCCGGCCTGTGCATGGACGTCGTCGACGTCTGGGCCGAGGGCAAGCTGCTGGACTCGGCGAAGATCTACGACGGCGGCGTCCGCAACGACGCGCTGATCCAGCACGTCCTGGACAACGTCCGCACCCCGGAGCAGAACCTCGGCGACCTGGAGGCGCTGATCGCCTGCGCCCGGCTCGGCGAGCGCCGGTTCACCGAGCTGCTGCAGCGCTACGGCCTCGACGTCGTGATGTCGGCGGCCGACCGGTGGATGGACTACAGCGAGGAGATGCTGCGGCGCCGGATCCGGGAGCTGCCCGACGGCGAGTACGCCGCGCCGGTGTCCTACCTCGACGACGACGGCAAGAACCGCGACGTGCCGCTCGCCGTCGCCGTCACGGTGCGGGTCGAGGGCGACGAGGTCGTCGTCGACCTGACCGGGTCGAACCCGCAGGTCCCGACGGCGTTCAACGTCCCCTTCGAGGGGTCGGTGCTCCCGACCGTCGCCTCGGCGATCCGGACGCTGCTGCTCGACGAGGCGCTGACCGAGGAGTTCGTGCCGCAGAACGACGGCTGCTTCCGGCCCGCGAAGGCCTACGCGCCCGAGGGCACGCTGTTCAACCCGGACTTCCCGGCGTCGTGCTTCGCCCGGTTCTCCCAGATCAACCGGGTCTTCGACTCGATCAACCTGGCGCTGGCCGACGTGCTGCCCGATCGTGCGGTCGCCGGGTCCTCGGCGGCGCTCTGCGCGATCGCCTACTCCGGGCTGGCCCCGGACGGGCAGTCCTACTGGGTCTACATCGAGATCAACGAGGGGTCCTACGGCGGACGCAACGGCAAGGACGGCCTCGACTGCGTCGACTCGCTGATGGCCAACACCCGCAACAACCCCATCGAGGAGGTCGAGCTCAACCACGCGATGCTCGCCGAGCGCTACGAGCTGCGTGACGAGCCCCCGGCGCCCGGCCGGTGGCGCGGCGGGGTCGGCAGCGTGCGGCAGTGGCGGATGCTCACCGACACCTTCATGGGGACCGAGGCCGACAACCGCACGGACCCGCCCCGGGGCCTCGCCGGTGGGCACGACGGTCTGCCCGGGTCCTTCGTCCGGAACGCGGGCACCGACCGCGAGGAGGTCCTGTACTCCAAGGTGACCCAGGAGCGGTGCGCGGACGGGGACACCCTGGAGATCCGGCTGCCCTCCGGCGGCGGCTACGGCGACCCGTTCGAGCGGGACCCCGCCGCGGTCCTCGACGACGTGCTCGACGACTACCTGTCCGCCGACGACGCCCGTACCCACTACGGCGTGGTGGTCGACGTGGCTGCGGGCACCGTGGACCGGGAGGCCTCGGCCCGGCTGCGCGCGGCGGCCCGGTGACGCGCGGGCGGGCCCCGGCCGGCACCGAGGCCCGCCCGCGCACCCGGGTCAGCGCACCGGGACCGGCCGCCCGGCCCGGTGCAGCAGCGCGACCGCGCGGTCGACGACCGGCTTGTCGACCAGCGCCCCGTCCAGCACGGCGACGGCGCCGGTCTCCGCGGCCGCCACGACCCGGTCCGCCCAGGCCAGCTCCTCCGCCGAGGGGCGGAAGGCCGCGGCGACGCCGGCGACCTGGGCGGGATGGATGCACAGCTTCGCGGTGAGGCCGAGGGCGAGCGCCGCGGCGCTGTCGGCGGCCAGCCGGGCGTCGTCGCGGACGGCGGTCGTGACCCCGTCGACCGGTGCCGTGACCCCGGCGGCGCGGGCGGCCAGGACGAGCTCGCAGCGGGTGTGGCGCAGTGCGACGTCGTCGAGGTGGTCGACGCCGATGTCCACCGCGAGGTCGACACTGCCGAAGGCGGGACGCACGACGCCGGGGGCGGCGCAGATCTCCTCGGCCCGGCGGACCCCGAGCGCGGTCTCGACGACGGGAACGAGCGGGGTGCCCGCGGGCAGCCGCTCGGCCAGCGCGACGAGCTCCGCACCGCTCTCGGCCTTGGGCAGCACCACCGGGCAGCCGAGCGCGGCGACCACGGCGACGTCGTCGTCGAACCAGGGCGTGCCGGTGCCGTTCACCCGCACCGCGGCCCGGCCGCCGGCGGCCAGCCACTCCCGGACCTGCTCCCGCGCGGCGGTCTTGCCCTCGGGCGCGACGGCGTCCTCGAGATCGACGATCACGACGTCGGCACCGCTGGCGACCGCCTTGTCGTAGCGGTCCGGGCGGGAGCCGGGGACGAAGAGGAAGGTGGTCGCGGCATCGATGGCGAGCATCTGTCCATGGTTAATGTCTGATGTTTAGCTGTCAACGCCGAACTCCGCGCATCGAGCGCTCTGAGGTGTCGTTGGGAAAACATCTGATGATTCCTTGAAACCGCGGTCGGCGCCGTGCGACGCTCCCTGTGACGCCCCACACGGTCCGCCCCCGGACCGTGCCACCCCGACCGGTCGCCGACGCCCGGCCGGTGTCGTGGCCGCGCCCGCCCCCGCGAGCGCGGCGCGGCGCCGTTCCCGCGAGGTCCGCCCGGGACGACGCCGAGAGGAACCGATGAGGACGCTGGGCAAGGGAGCCGGGCTGACGACCTGCCTCGTCGCCGCGGTCGCGCTGCTGACCGCCTGCACACCCGCACGGGAGGCACCGCCGGACGGGGTCCGGACCCTCGTGGTCGCCGACTCCTACCCGGTGACCCACCCCGCGTCCCGGGACGGGATCGTCCACTTCACCGACCGGGTCCGCGAGCTCACCGGCGGTGCCCTGGACGTCGAGTACTACCCGTCCGAGCAGCTGGGCAAGTCCACCGACTACGTCAAGCTCGTCGCGAGCCGCGCCGTGGACGTCGGCGTCGTGTCGCCGCCCTACCTGTCCGACAAGCTCCCCCTGTCCAACGTCGGCGACCTGCCGGGCCTCAGCACCGACTCGTGCACCACCGCCCGCGCGGTCGGCGAGCTCACCCGGGAGGGCGGGCTGCTGCACCGCGAGGAGTTCGCGCCCCGCGGGCTGCGGACGCTGTTCGTCGGCGTCGTCCCGCAGTACGAGCTGTTCACCAACGGCCCGGTGACCGACCCGGCGCAGCTCCCCGGCCTGCTCACCCGCTCCCCCGGCGGTGTCGTCGACCAGACGCTGCGCACCCTGGGCGCCACCCCGGTCTCCATCGCCGGACCCGAGGTCTACGAGGCGATGTCCCGCGGCACCGTCGACGCGATGACCCTCCCGCCGATGAGCGCGGTCCCCTTCCGCCTCGACGAGGTCGCCTCGCACGCCACCGAGGGCGCCCCGCTCGGCGGTTTCACCCTCACCTTCGCCATCTCCGAGGCGCTGTGGCAGGAGCTGCCCGAGGCCCACCGCGACGCCATGACCCGGGCCGGCGAGGAGACCTCCCGCCACCTCTGCGCGGTGATGGGCGAGCAGACGGCGCAGGCCCGGTCGACCCTCGAGGACGGGGGCATGACCTTCACCGCGCTGACCGCCGCCCAGCAGCAGCGCTGGCAGGACGCGGTCGCCTCGGTGCGCGCCGACTGGGCCGCGGACATGGAGGCCCGCGGGCGACCCGGCCGCGCCGCGCTGGAGGAGATGGAGGCGGCGCTCGACCGGGCCCGCGACGAGACCCCGGAGGCCGCACGATGAACGCGGGCACGACGAACGCGGGCACGACCCGGCCGGACTCGGTGGACCGCGTACTGCGCACGGTCGAGGACGCGGCGGCCGCCGTCGGCCTCACCGGCGTCGTCGTCACGGTCGCGCTGATCGTGATCGACGTGGCCCTGCGCTACCTGGTGGGGGCGCCGCTGTCCTGGTCGGTGGGCTTCGTCGGCGACTACGCGCTGGTGGGACTGTTCTTCCTCGGGCTGTCCTACACGGTCCGCGAGGGCGCCCACGTCCGGATCGACCTCGTCCACAAGCGCCTGGGACCGGCCGGACGACGCGTGCTCGCGGTCACCGGGTCGGCCCTGACCGCCGTGTTCCTGGCGCTGGTCGGCTACGGCGGGCTGCTCCTGACCGCGGGCGCGCTCCGCCACGGCGACGTCCCGCTGGCCGGGGCCTCGGAGCTGTCGTGGCCGGTGTGGACCTCGGCGGTGCTGGTGCCGATCGGCGCGGGGCTCGCGGTGCTCCGGTGCCTGCACACGCTGGTCCACGACCTGCGCGGCCCCGCGCCCGCCGCCCCCGAAACCCCCCTCACCTCGGCCGCGGAGGAGATCGCCTGATGGTGCTCGCCGGAGTCCTCGTCCTGCTGTTCGTCCTGCTGCTGGCCCGGGTACCGGTCGGTGTCGCGATCGGGGTGAGCGCCGTCGTCGGACTGCTCGCCCACGGCGGCCCGTCCGCCGCCGTCGGCTTCCTGGAGACCACCCCGTACGCGGCGGTCTCGACCTACACCCTCGCGGCGATCCCGCTGTTCATCCTCATGGCCCAGCTGGTGCTCAAGAGCGGGGTCACGACCGAGCTGTTCGCCGCGGCCCGGGTGTGGGTCGGGCGGGTCCCGGCGGGTCTGGGCGTCGCCACGACGACGACCGGCGCCACCTTCGCCGCGGTCTCCGGGTCGAGCACCGCGGCCGCGGCCGCCCTGGCCTCGACGACCATCCCGGAGATGGAGCGCGAACGCTACGACGGCCGGCTCGCGAACGGCCTGGTCGCCGTCGTCGGCACGCTCGCCGCCATGGTGCCGCCCAGCATCATCCTGGTGTTCTACGCGATCCTGGCCGAGGTCAGCGTGGGCCAGATGCTCGTCGCGGGCCTGGTGCCCGGGCTGCTCGTCACGGTGACGATCATCGTCACGACGCTGTTCCTGGTGCACCGCAAGCCCGCGCTCGCGCCGGCCGGCCGCCGGTACAGCCTGGCCGAGAAGCTGCGGACGGTCCCCGTCCTCGGCCCCGTCGCGCTGCTGTTCCTGCTGGTCGTCGGCTCGATCTACCTGGGGCTGACGACGCCGACCGAGTCGGCGGGCCTCGGTGTCGCCGGTGCGCTGGTCATCGGGCTGGCCCGGCGGCGGCTCGACCTCGCCCGGATCCGCGACGCGCTCGTCGAGACCCTCACCTCGACCGCGATGATCCTGCTGATCATCGCCTCGGCGTACCTGTTCGGCTACTTCATGACGCTGACCCGGATCACCGGGACCCTCGTCGACGCGATCGCCGGCGTCGCCGCGCCGCCGCTGGCGATCTTCGCCCTGATCGCGCTGATCTACCTCGTGCTCGGGGCGTTCCTCGACCAGCTCGCGATCCTCGCGCTCACCGTCCCGGTCGTGCTGCCAGTGGTCGAGCAGCTGGGCTACGACCCGATCTGGTTCGGGGTGATGGTCATCCTGCTGGCCGAGATCGGCCTGGTCACCCCGCCGCTGGGGATGAACGTGTTCATCGTGTCGAAGGCGACCGGACGCCCGGCCGAGGAGATCTTCGTCGGGGTCCTGCCCTACGTGGCGGCGCTGCTCGTGCTCGTGGCCGTGCTCGCCGCGCTGCCCGGTGTGGTGCTGTGGCTGCCCGAGACGATGGGCGGGTGAGCCGGGTTCAGCCGCGCCAGCGCCGCTCGTAGCGCTCCCGGGCCGCGTCCCGCTGCCCCGCGTCGGCCTGCTCCCGCACGACGGCCGCGTGCCCCACGGGGTACCCGGCCTTCGCGACGCGGTGCTCGGCGGACTCGTACATGTAGGCCACCGAGTAGAAGTAGCCGAGGATCGCCCCGGCCAGCACCGACAGCGCCCGGACGTACACGGGGCCGGGGATGAGCAGGAACAGCAGCACCCCGACCGGCAGCAGCTGGACGGTGGTGCGGACGAGGTGACGCAGCTGCCAGGTCCGGGTCGTGACGTCGTGCAGCACCCAGCCGCGGTGCCGGGCGGGCAGCCCGGCGCCGTAGGCGTAGGCCAGCCACCGCAACGGGTTCGGCCGCTCGTCCACTGTTGGTCCCCCAATTCTTGGTGCACCAACAATGTACGATGGCCACCATGTCGAGCGCAGCCCCGGGGGACGGTGACACGGGTAGGGACCTGCTGCGGCTCGACCGGCAGGTCTGCTTCGCCCTCGCCGTCGCGGCCCGCAACGTCATCGCGCTCTACCGGCCGCTGCTCGAGCCGATGGGCCTGACCCACCCGCAGTACCTGGTGATGCTCGCGCTGTGGGAGGACTCCCCCCGCTCGCTGGGTGAGCTGGCCCGCGCGCTCGCCCTCGACCCGGGCACGCTCTCGCCGCTGCTCAAGCGGCTGGAGGCGGCCGGGCTGGTCGACCGCCGCCGGGTCCCCGGCGACGAGCGGACGATGGCGGTCTCCCTCACCGGCGCCGGCCGGGCCCTGCGCGCCCGGGCCGAGGCGATCCCGCCGGCGATCGTGGAGCGGCTCGGGATGCCGCTGCCCGAGCTGGAGGAGCTGCGGGCGGTGCTGGACCGGGTGATCGACGCGTCGCGGAGCTGAGACCGGCCTGCTCCCGGACCGGTCCGGTCCGGGAGCAGGAGCTCAGGCGCCGACGGTGGCGTCGGCCCGGTCGACGGCCGCCCGCAGCTCGCGCAGGCGCGGCAGCGCCCGGTGGGTCAGCAGGTCCTCGCGGACCGCGGAGGCGACCGAGAGGGAGTCCTTCCACAACGACCGTCCGGCCATCGCCCCACTGGCGCCGTGGGCCACCGCGGTGCGGACCTGCCCGATGAAGGTGCTGTGGTCGACACCCGCCGAGAGGACGGCCCACGGGACGCCCGCCGCGGCCTCGGTGACCGCGGCGCAGGCCTCCGCCGAGCCGGGGTAGGGCAGCTTGAGGACCTTGGCGCCGGCCTCGACCGAGAGGCGGGCGGCGTCGGCGACGAGCTGCGGGAAGCGCTCGGCGTACTGCTCGTCGGTCTCCCCCTCCAGCCGGTAGAGCAGGATCTCGACGATCAGCAGGACGCCCTCGGCGGTGCAGGCCTCGACCAGCTCGCGGATCCCGCGGACCACGTCGGAGTCGGCGCCCTGCCGGTCGGGGCGCAGGTACCAGAGCATCTTCGCGGCGTCGCCGCCCAGGTCGCGCACGGTCCGCGGGGTCACGCCCGCACTGAACCGGGTGTGGCGCAGGCCGTCGACGGTCTCGTAGCCCGAGGCGTCCATCCCGACGACGAGCGCGGTGCCCGAGGCGTCGAGCGTGCCGTCGTCGACGAGCTGCGGCAGCGCCACCTCGGGGTCGAGCAGGATGGCCGGGCCGTGGCTCGCGAGGTGGCGGACGAGGTCGCCCTTGGCCTGCGCGAGCTCCTCGCGGCTGATGGACTCCGGGCCGTCGGGGGCGTCCTGCATGACGGCCTTCATGCTGTTGCGCTGGTCGGCGGCGACGATGAGCATGTGGCCGTCGGCGGTGCTGATGCGCGCCATCGCGCGCTTCTCGAGGGTCGTCAGCTCGTTCACGGTGATCCTTCTCCTGGGTGGGCGGGTTCGTGGGACGGGGTCGCGCCGACGCCGGCGGCGCGCGGCGGGCCCCAGTCGGCCAGCACGGCCGCGAGGCCGGTCTGGTCGGTGGCGCCGGTGGCGGCCAGCGCACCGAGCGCCGCCGCACCGCGGCACCCGGGCAGCGCGACGGAGGAGAACTCCAGACGCGGCAGTACGTCGTGCTTGAGGGCGCGCACGCTGGCCATCCGCGTCCAGCCGCCGACACAGAGCGCCGAGACGTGCGGTCCGACGGCCGAGGTGACGAGGTCCAGCAGGGCCGAGGTCCGTTCTCCGACGTGGTGCAGGGCGGCGGCCAGGAGCTCGGCGGGGTCCGCCTCCCGGGTCAGGACGATCTGCACGTCGTCGCTGCCGCGGCCGCCCGCCCGCACCGTGACGCCCGGGACGGGGCGGGGCACCCGCGCGGCGGCGGCGTCGACGGCGTCGCGGCGGTCGCCCTCGGTGGCGCCGGCCAGCGACAGGATGCGGCGCAGGATGACCCCGGCGCTGACACCGCAGAGCACGGCGCTGAGCCCGTCGACCACGTGCGCACCCACCGACACGCCCGCGTCCGCGAGCCGGGCGCGGTCGGCCGGGGAGACCGGGGTGGCCGCCGAGCGCAGCAGGACGTCCGCGGTGCCCGCCCCGTTGAACAGGTGCTCCGGGTCGGTGGCGCCGGCCCCGAGGGCCGCGACGGGGTGGTCGTGCCCGGCGACGGTGAGCACCGCGCCGCGCAGCCGGGCGTCGACGTCGGTCCGGGTGATCCGCCCGGCGCCGGTGCCGGCGGGGCGCAGCGGGGGCAGCAGTGTGGGGGGCAGGCCCAGCGCGTCGGCGACGTGGTCGGCGGGTGCGAGCCGGGCGGTGTCGAGCAGCCCGGTCCGCGAGGCCAGCGACGGCTCGGCCACACGCTCGCCGCCCAGGGCGGCGACCACGTGCTCCGGCACGCTCAGCCAGGTCGACGACGGCGTGACGCGCCACCCGTGCCCGAGCCCCCAGGCCAGGGAGGCGGCGCTGGGCTGGGCGTCGGCGCGCAGCCCGGTGGCGGCGGTGAACGCCTCCCGGACCGGCGCCGGCAGCGCGGCCATCTGCGCGCCGCCGCGGGGGTCGTACCAGGCGACGACGGGTGCCGCCTCCGCCCCGGTGCCGTCGAGCAGGACGCCGCTCTCGGCCATGCCCGTGACGCCGAGGGACAGCACCGGCCCCCGTTCGGGCGGCAGCCCGGCGAGCAGGCCGTGGAGCACGGCGAGCACCCGGTCCACCAGGGCCGCGCCGGTCGTCTCACTCTCCCCGGTCCGCGACACGCGCCACGGGGTGTCGGCGCTGTACCGGCCCAGTGCGGTGCCCCGGTCGTCGTAGGCCACGGCCTTGGTCTGGGTCGAGCCGACGTCGAGCCCGATGTGCATGCCGTTCGCCATGCCCGTTCCCTCCTGGACGTATCGGTGGTGCTGAGCGGTGCTCACGGTCATGTCATCGGTGTCATGCACGCCACTGCGGCATCACCGGCCTCCCACGGTCGGGAGGGGGTACCGGTCGCTCAGCGGCAGCTGTAGCCGCCGTCGACCGGGAGCGACACGCCGGTGATCATCGAGGCGCCGTCGCCGAGCAGGAAGACGATGGGCGCGGCGATCTCGTCCTCGGTGGCCCAGCGGTGCAGCGGCATGGCCTCGAGGAACGGGGGCCCGACGTCCTCGCGGCCCCAGTACCAGGCCGACATCGGCGTCATGACGACGGTCGGGTTCACGCTGTTGACCCGGATCCCGTACCGGCCCAGCTCCAGGGCCGACACACGGGTGATGTTGTCCAGCGCCGCCTTGGACGAACCGTAGGAGACGTGCCCGGGCAGTGCCACGAGGCTCGCCTGGCTGGAGACGTTGACGATGGAGCCGCCCCGCCCGAGGCGGACCATCGACCGCGCGGCGTACTTGGTGACCAGCAGCGCGCCCCGCGCGTTGACGCTGATGACCTTGTCGAAGACCGCGATGTCGGTGTCCAGGGGCGTCGCGATCTCCCCGCCGACGCCGCCGCAGTTGACCACCCCCCAGAGGTCCAGCTCCTCCAGTGCCCCCCGGACCTCGTCCTCGGACTCGAGGTCGAAGGCCAGCGGGCGGGCACCGGTCGCGGCGACGATGTCGGCCAGGCCCGCCTCGTCGCGGCCGGCGGCGACGACGTCGGCACCGGCGGCGACCAGCCGGCGCACGGTGGCTCCCCCGATCCCGCCGGCGGCTCCGGTGACCAGGACGGTGCGGCCGTCGACGTCGGACATGGTGGTGGGTTCCTCTCGGGTGGCGTCGGCCCGGACGGGCGGGGATGGAGCCCCTCCGCGGGCCCGAGGACTCCGGGCCCGCGGAGGGAGGCGGGTCAGCCGGAGCAGTCCGACTTGTAGACGGCCGCCTGGCTGGCGGGCGAGTCGAGGTTCTGCGCGGTGATGATCGTGAAGTCGGTCTGGATCTTCGCCTCGGTCGGCTTGCCCTCGATCGCGTCGACCGCCTGCTGCACGCCGTCGGTGCCGATGGTTCCCGGCTGCTGGGCGATGAGCGCCTGGATCGTGCCCTCCTGCAGCGCCTTGACCTGGTCCGGTCCGGCGTCGAACCCGACGATCTTGACCGCGCCCTGCTTGCCCGCCTGGCGGACGCCGGTGGCGGCCCCCTCGGCGCCGAACAGGTTGGTCGCGAAGACGCCGACGATGTCGGGGTCCTTCTGCAGTGCGGCGGTCACCAGCTGCGCGGCCTTCGCGACGTCGTTCTGGGCGTACTGCACGCCGAGGTCGGTGTAGGCGGCGTCCTTCTTCGCGGCCTCGGCGAAGCCGGCGGTCCGCGCGTCGGAGGTGCTGATGCCGGGCTGGTTGTCGATCACGAGGACCTTGCCGCCGCCGGGGGCCAGCTGCTTGATCGCATCGAAGGCCGCCGCGCCACCGCCGAGGTTGTTCGACGAGATCTGCGAGGACACCTTCGCGGTGTCGTTCAGCGTGGTGTCGACGAGCACGACCTTGATGCCGGCGGCGATGGCCTGGTCGATCGGCTGCTGCATGGCGCTGACGTCGGTGGGCGCGATCATGATCGCGTCCGGCCGGGCGGCGATCGCCGAGGACAGGATCGGCGTCTGCAGGGTGGGGTCGAACTTCTGCGGGCCCTGGGTGTCGAGCGAGACGCCCAGCGTGCGGGCCTCCTGCTCGGCGGCGCACTGCATGGAGATGTAGAAGTTGTCACCCGCCACGCCCTGGATGAAGGTGATCTTCTTGGCGTCCCCGCCGGTGCTCCCGGCGGGGGCGTTGCCCTCCGCCGCACCGCAGGCGCTCAGCGAGGCGACGAGAGCCGCGGCCAGGCCGACGGAGAGAACGACACTGTTCCTGCGCACTTCAGTTTCCCTTCGAGGAGCCGCGCCCCAGACGGGCGAGGACGGACTGACGGGGTCTGCCCGACTGGGCGTTCGTGCGGCGCTTCTGGTCCAGCCAGACCGCGGCGACGAGGACGACACCGACCACGACCTGCTGCCAGAACGGCTGGACCCCGATGATCACGAAGCCGCTCTGCAGGGTGGTGGGGATGAACAGACCGATGACGGTGCCGAAGATCGTGCCGAGGCCCCCGAAGAGGCTCGTGCCGCCGATGACGACGCCCGCGATGACGTTGAGGTTGGTGTTCGACTGCCCACCGATGGTGGTGGACTGGAAGAAGGCCAGGTTGAGGATGCCGGCGAACCCGGCGAGCAGGCCGGCGAAGGCGTAGACCTTGATCGTCTGCAGGTCGACCTTGATGCCGGTGCGGCGCCCGGCCTCGATGTTGGAGCCGATCGCGTAGGTGTGGAGCCCGAAGCGGGTCCGGTGCAGCAGGACCATGCCGAGCACGACGACCAGTCCCGCGATCACCGACAGGGTCGGGACCTGGCCGACGACGTTGCCGAAGCCGACGGTGTCCACGAGGACCTCCGGGGCCGCACGCAGGTCGATGCCGCCGGTGATGATCTGCGCGAAGCCCAGGGCCGCACCGAAGCTGCCCAGGGTGACGATGAGCGGGGGCACCTTGGCCTTGGCGATGAGGACGCCGTTGACCAGCCCCCACATCAGGCCGGACAGGCAGGCGACCACCGCGCCGAGCAGGGCCACCCCCCACCCCTCGCCCCCGGCGGCGACCATGACCTTGCTGGCCACGACGCCGGAGAAGACCAGCACGCTGCCGACGGACAGGTCGATCCCGCCGGTGATGATCACGAAGGTCATCCCGACGCCGAGCACCGCCAGGATCGAGGTGTTGATGACGATGCTGCGGATGTTGAAGCCGGACAGGAACGAGATCGGGGCCAGCGTCCCGAAGATCGCGACGATCACCAGCAGGATCAGGACGATCTGCAGGGCCTGCAGGCGCAGCAGGCGCTGGACGCGGCGGGGCTCGGCCGGCGCGGCGGCGGTCGTGGTCACGGGAGATTCCTTCGCGGCAGCGGACGTGGGGCCGGCCGGGCGTCGTCCCCGGTCGCCCGTCCGGGAGTGGGTGTCGGTGCTCATGCCCCCGCCTCACGCAGGTCGAGCGCACCGGTCATGGCGCCGACGAGCTCCTCGACGCTCGTCCCGGAGCCGCGGTAGACGGCGACGCGACGGCCGTGGCGCATCACCTGCACGCGGTCGGAGACCTCGAGCACGTGCGGCATGGAGTGGCTGATGAACACGACGCCGATGCCCTCGTCGCGGACCCGGCGGATGAGGTCGAGCACGCCCTTGGTCTGCACCACACCGAGCGCCGCGGTCGGCTCGTCCAGGAAGATGACCTTGCTGGCCCACGCGGCGGCCCGGGCCACGGCGATGGACTGCTTCTGGCCGCCGGACATGGCGCCGACCGGGCTGGAGAAGCTGCGCACGGTGGAGCCGAGGCTGGTGAAGTTCCGCTCGCCGGACTCCCGCATCGCGGCGGTGTCCATGAAGCCGAGCTTGCCGAGCAGGCCCTTCCGCATGACCTCGCGCCCGAGGTAGAGGTTCTGGATCGGGTCCAGGTGGGGCGCCAGGGCGAGATCCTGGAAGACGGTCTCGATGCCGAGCTCGCGGGCCGCGATGGGGCTGCCCAGCACGACCTCACGGTTCTCGAACTCGATGCGACCGGCGTCGGGCTGCTCGCTGCCCGACAGCATCCGCACGAGCGTCGACTTGCCGGCGCCGTTGTCGCCGATGAGGGCGACCACCTCGCCGGCGTGGACGTCGAAGTCGGCGCCCTGCAGCGCCGTGACCTGGCCGTACTGCTTGGTGATCCCCTCGGCCCGCAACAGCGGCTCTGACATCTCTCACTCCTTTGTGGCGTCCGTGGCGGTGCTGCCGGCGTCGCGGCGCGCGCGGTGCCGGGTGCCGCCGTACCGGGCGGCACCAGAGGCTCGAGGCCGTGCGAGCGGGCGAGGGGCTGCGGTGCCGGTCGTGCGGGTGGCCGCTCGATGACATCGGTGTCATCTCGCGCCGGGGAGAAGGAAACCAGGCCATGTCATCGGTGTCAAGGCGCGTCGTCCGGCGCCTTCCACCCCGGAACGGACGGGGTCAGGACCGGGCGTCCCCGCCGGACGGGGTGGTCGACGGGAACAGCTCGACGAGGTCGTGCGGGGGGCGGCAGGAGGCCCGTTCGATGAGGCGCACCGGCAGGGTCACCAGGCTGCTCGGCTCCCGGTCGTCGCCCTCGAGCCGGTGGAGCACCCGCTGGGCGGCCAGCCGCCCCAGTGCGTCCGGGTCCTGGTCGACCACCGTGAGCGCCGGCGAGAGCGTCGCCGCCATCGGGAAGTCACCGAACGCCGCGATCGCCAGCCGGCGGCCGGACAGGGCCGGGACCAGCACCATCGTGGTCTGGGCGTCGGAGGAGAACACCGCGGTGGGAGCGGGGTCGGCGGCGGCCAGCGCGGCCGCGGCGCGCCCGGCGCCCGCGGCGGTGGTCGCCCCGAGCAGGACCAGGTCCCGCTCGAAGGGGAGCCCGGCCTCCTCCAGGGCGGCCCGGTAGCCGTGCAGCCGGTTCGCGGTCGTCGAGATGTCCTCGGAGTTGCCCACGAAGGCGATCCGCCGGTGGCCGCGGTCGATCAGGTGCGCGGTCGCCGTCCGCGCGCCGCCGAGGTCGTCCTCGACGAAGCAGTCGGCGTCGATCCCGCGGGGCGGGCGGTCGACGAACACGAGGGGCAGCTTGGACGACCAGCGCGACAGGTAGCCCTGGTCGGTCGCCGTCGGCGCCATCACCAGGGCCCCCAGCTGGCGGCGCAGCAGCGACTCGACGATCCCCTCCTCGCGCGCGCCCTCCGCACCGAGGCTCGTGATCAGGACGGACATGTCGTGCTGGGCGGCGACCTGCTCGACCCCGTCGGCGATGGCGGCGAAGAAGGGGTCGGAGATGCTGGGCACGGCCAGCCCGATCACCGGCGAGCGGCCGTCGCGGAACGTGCGGGCCAGCATGTTCGGGGTGTAGTTGAGGGCGGCGAGGGCCTCCTCCACCCGGCGGCGGGTCTCCGGGAGGACGTGGCGGTCCTCGTTGAAGACCCTCGAGACCGTCTTGACGCTCACGCCCGCCTGCCGCGCCACGTCACGCATCGTCGCCATCTGCCGTGCATCCCCCTCGCGTCGTCGTGGGCCGCGACCGGGGCCCACCACCGCCGCCCCTCGAACACCGCCTCTGGTGCGGCGCACCGTGCGAGGGCATCATGACACCGATGACAAGCAGCGCCACACCCCACGCGCCGGTCGCCGTGCTGGCCGGCCCGGCGGGAGCGGGGAAGACCACTGTGGCCAGAGCGCTGAGCGCGCACCTGCGGGCGTCCCTGCTGGACCTCGACACGGCCACCGCTCCCCTGGTCTCGGTCGTGGCGGGCCTGCTGGGCAGCGACGACCTCGACGGCGCCGTGCTGGCCGAGGCGACCCGGGACGCGCGCTACGAGACGCTCCTCGCGCTGGCCGAGGACTGCCTGGCCTGCGGCACCCCGGCGGTCCTGGTCGCGCCCTTCACCCGGGAGCGCCGTGACCCGGCGGCCTGGGCCGCGACCGAGCGGCGGTTGCGCGAGGCCGGTGGCCTGCCCCGCCTGGTCTGGGTGCACGCCTCCCGTGCGGTGCTGCGCGAACGGCTGCGGGGCCGGGGGGCCGCGCGGGACGCGT
Source organism: Pseudonocardia sp. ICBG601 (assembly GCF_020496245.1). NCBI lineage: Bacteria > Bacillati > Actinomycetota > Actinomycetes > Pseudonocardiales > Pseudonocardiaceae > Pseudonocardia > Pseudonocardia sp. ICBG601. The sequence continues at coordinate 629,574 of NZ_JAHLJA010000152.1, forward strand.
CGAAGCTCGCCGACCTCGACGCCCACCTGGACGGCCTCGACCTGCGGCCGCCCGCCGTCGGGCACCTGCCGGTCGACACCGGGCTGCCGGTGCGGATCGAGGAGCTGGCGGCGGCGCTGGGCGGCCGTGTCCGGACGGCGTCGCGGCCGTAGCGTGGGGCCGGTGCTGATGAACTCCGCCGCCGCGGTCCTGCTGCTGGTCGACCTGCAGGAGCGCCTGGTCCCCGCGATGCACGACGGCGAGCGGGTCGTCGCCCGGGCCGCCCGGCTCGCCGAGGCCGCGACCCTGCTCGAGGTCCCGGTGCTGGCCACCGAACAGGTCCCGGAGAAGCTGGGCCCGACCGTCGAGCCGCTCGCCGGGCTGCCGCACCTGGTGGTGCCCAAGACCCGCTTCGCCGCCGACGACGGCGTGCTGTTCCCGCCCGGACGCGGCGAGATCGTCGTCGCCGGGGTGGAGGCGCACGTCTGCGTGCTGCAGACCGTGCTGGAGCTGCTCGCCGACGACCGCCGGGTGGTGGTCGTCGCCGACGCGGTCGGCTCACGGTTCGTCGAGGACGAGCAGCTGGCGCTGCAGCGCGCCCGCGCGGCCGGGGCCGAGATCGTCACCTCGGAGATGGTGCTGTTCGAGTGGCTGCGCGACGCCGCGCACCCGCGCTTCCGCGAGGTCCAGAAGCTCCTCAGGTAGGGCGCACAGCCCGCGCACAGGATGCGGCGGGACCGTGGCCGGGTGACCACCACCGTCGCGGCCCCGCGTCCCGTCCCCGCCACCGCCGTGCTCGCCGTCGTCGGCGCGGCGCTGCTGCTCATCGCCGCCGTGACCGGGTGGGCGCTGCCGGGGACGGCGACCGCACGGCACTGGGACGTCGTGTGGGCCGGCCTCGACGTCGGGACGGCCGTGGCCGCGCTGGCCACGGCCGCGCTGCTGCGGGCGCGCGACGTGCGGGCGGCGCTGACCGCGGCGGCCGGTGCCGCGCTGCTGGTCGTCGACGCCTGGTTCGACGTCACCACCGCCGCGGGGACCTCCGGCGCCGCGCTCGCCGTGGCCGAGGCCGTGCTGCTGGAGCTGCCGCTGGCCCTGGCCGGGGCGCTGCTGGCGGCCCGGCTGCTCGCGCCCCGTCGCTGACCGGCGGGGGCTACCCGTTGCGGGGCTGCAGGTAGTCCGGGTCGGGGTCGGGCAGCGGCACGTCGGCCCGGCCGGCGATCAGCGGGTCGACGGCCGCGAAGAACGGCGGTGCCGCGACCGTGCCGCCGAACGCGCCGTGTCCGCAGTCGCCCAGGTGGACCGGGTCCCCGGGGCAGATCTCGGACGGGTTCGGGCCGTCGGCGAACACCATCGAGGAACCGGCGACGCCGTCGATGCCCCCGGTGCCGCCGACGAACGCGACCGACTCCGAGGAGTTGGTCGTACCCGTCTTGCCGATCGTCGGCCGCGTCCAGCCCGCGGCCCGCGCCGCGGCCGCCGAGGTACCGGACACGGTGTCCCCGCCGAGCCCGGCGGACAGGGTGTGCGCGATCCCGGGTGCGACGGCCTGCTCGCAGGCGGGCCGGTTCACCGGCACCGCGGCGCCGTCGCGGTCGGTCACCGACAGCACGGCGTCCGGGGCGCACCACACGCCGTCGCTCTGGACGGTCGCGGCCACGTTCGCCATCTCCAGGGTGGACACCGGGCTGACCCCGAGGGTGAACGACGGCAGGTCGGCGAAGAAGGTCGACTGCGGCTGGGAGATCCGCGCGTCCGGCGACGACGGGTCCGGTGTCCCGCCCGCCGCATTCGACGCCAGGGTGTCGCGCAGCCCGAGCCGGCGCGCCATGTCCACGACCCGGGGGATGCCGGTGCGTTCCTCCAGGTCGACGAACGCGGTGTTCGGGGAGGTCGCGAGCGCGACGGGCAGCGGGATCGGGTCCGGGTAGTCCGGCGTGTCGTTGGCGACCGGGTAGCAGCTGGTCCCGGCGCCGGGGAAGCACGCCGAGGCCGGGTCGGGCAGCGTGCTGTCGTAGCCGACGGTGCCCGCCTCCAGCGCCGCGGCCGTGGTGAAGATCTTGAAGGTGGACCCGGCGCCGAAGACGTTCGACGGCGCGGCGACGAGGTCGCGGGTGGTGTCGCCGGCCGTGGCGTCGGTCCCGGGCCGCCGGTTGGCGACCATGGCGAGGATCTGGTGGTCGCCGGTGGCCGCGTCGCCGTGCCCGGGCCGGATCAGCGCCAGGGTGTTGGCGACGCCGTCCTGGGTGCGCGGCACGTTCGCGTCGACCGCCTGCTGCGCCGACGCCGTCGCGGCCGGGTCGAGGGTGGTGCGGATCGTGTAGCCGCCGGTGTCGAGCTGCTGCTCGGTGAACCCGGCCCGCTCCAGCTCGGACACCGCGTACTCGCAGAGGAACCCGGCGCCGTCGGTGGCGCCGTAGCAGTTGTGCCCGGGGACCTGCGGCCCGCCGGCGCGCACCCCGAGCGGCGCGGCGGTGGCCTCGGCGGCCTGGGCGGGGGTGAGCGACCCGGCGTCGCGCATGGCCGCGATGACGGTGTTGCGCCGGTCGGTCGCGGCCTGCGGGTGGCGGAACGGGTCGAACAGGGTGGGGTTGTTGACCGCGCCCGCGAGCAGCGCGGCCTGCGGGACCGTGAGGTGTGCGGCGTCGGTGCCGAACCAGGCGCGCGCGGCGGCCTCGACGCCGTAGACGTTGCCGGTGAACTCGACGGTGTTGAGGTACCCGGCGAGCACGTCCTGCTTGGACGTGCCGTGCGCCAGGCGCTGGGCGAGCACCGCCTCGCGGATCTTGCGGGTCGGGGTGTCGGCGTGGTCGGCCCGCTGGGCGGCGGGGTCGTCGCGGTCGACGACGTCGATCAGCCAGTTCTTCACGTACTGCTGGGTGATGGTGGAGCCGCCCTGCACCGCGCCGCCCGCGGCGTCGGTGACCAGCGCGCGCAGGGTGCCGACCGGGTCCACCCCGGACTCGTCGAAGAACCGGCGGTCCTCGACGTCGACGATCGCGGCGACCATCGCCGGGGCGATCCGGTTGTAGGACACGGGGATCCGGTACTGCTCGTCGAGGTAGGCGATCGGGGTGCCGTCGCGGTCGGTGAGGACGGTCGCCGCGGGCAGCGCCGCGGCGCTCGGCAGGTCGCCGGTCGTACCCGGCGGCACGACGGAGGCGACCGCGGCGACGCCGACCGCGGCGGGCGCCGAGCACCCGGCGAGGACGAGCCCGCCGGCCAGGATCCCGAGCCCGAGCCGCCGCAGCACCGACGGGTCCGGGCGGCGCCACCGCCTCGGGGTCCGGGTCTGCCGGAGACGGTCGTTCCAGTGCTGCGCGATCAGGCGTTCCCCCACGCGGGCGATTGTGCGCCGCAACGCTGAGGCGCGCCTGAGACCCGCCCGCGCGAGTCGCTGAGAGTCAGCCGGTCAGGGCGGCGAGCGCGGCCCGGGCCTGCTCGCGGAACCGCTCGACGTTGCCGAGCTTGACGTCCTCGTAGCCGCGCACCAGGTCCGCGGTGTCGGCGACGGCGACCACACCGTCCACGGTGTCGACCTCGAGCCGGTCGAGCGCGGAACGGACCAGCGCCTGGTACTCCCCCACCAGCTCGCGCTCCACCCGGCGGACCCCGGCCCGGCCGAACACGTCCAGCGGGGTGCCGCGCAGCCGCCGGGCCGCGCGCAGCGCCCGGAACGCGGGGGCGGCCAGCCGTCCGTCGAGGGCGATCTTGCGGTTCATCCCCAGCGCGCGCAGCACCGGCGGGTGCAGCATCACCGACACCCGGGCGTCGGGACCGAACGCGGCGTCGCGGCGGGCGGTCTCCACCGGGTCCAGGTGCAGGCGGGCGACCTCGTACTCGTCCTTGTAGGCCATGAGCCGGTGCAGGCCGTGGGCGTAGGCGGCGCCGATGCGCTCCCCGGCCGCGTCCCCGGCCCGCGCGGCGGCGACGGCCGTGACCCTGCGGACCTCCTCGGCGTAGCGCTGGGCGTAGGCGGCGTCCTGGTAGCCGGTGAGGTCGGCGATGCGGGTGGCGAGCACGTCGGCGAGCCCGGTGCCCGCGGCGACCGAGCGGGCCAGCTCCGCGGACGCCTCGTCGACGGCGACCGGGGCCGGCTGCGGCGCGACGAGCGCGCTGCGCACGGCGGCGGCGTCGATCGCGGCAGCCCGGCCCCAGCGGAACGCGGTCAGCGTGGTCTCCACGGCCGCGCCGTTGACCCGGATCGCCTCCTCCAGCGCCTCGGCCGACACCGGGAGCACCCCGTGCTGGTAGGCGGCGCCGAGCAGCAGCATGTTGGTCGGGAGGTGGTCGTCGAACAGCGCCTCGGACAGCGTCTGGGCGTCGACGGCGAGCAGGTCCCGGGTGACCGCGCCGATCCGCTCGACGGCGTCGTCGGTGGAGCCGGGCAGCACGACGCGGCCGGTGACCATGGCCGCGGTCGGCACGAGCGAGGTGTTGACGATGGCGACGGTGTGCCCGGGCCGGGCGACCGCGAGTGTCGCGTCGGAGGCGGTGCCGACGAGGTCCATGCCGATCAGCACGTCCGCGGTGCCGCGGGAGGCACGCAGGATCCCGTGGTGGGGCTGCTTGGAGATCCGGACGTCGGAGACGACCGGGCCGCCCTTCTGCGCGAGCCCGACCTGCTCCAGCCCGGCGGCGAAGAGCCCGTCGAGGTGGGCCGCCATCTGCAGGATCGCCGAGGCGGTGACGACGCCGGTGCCGCCGATGCCGGGCATCCGGATCAGGGTCGCGTCCGGGTCGACCCGCGGCTCGGGGTCGACGAGCGTGACCGGCAGCGCCGGGATCTCCCGGCGCGGCCGGGTGCCGGGCACCACGGTGAGGAACGACGGGCAGTCGCCCTTGAGGCAGGAGTAGTCGGTGTTGCAGGACGCCTGGTGGATGGCGGTCTTGCGACCGAACTCGGTCTCCACCGGCAGCACCGACAGGCAGGTGGACGCCTCGCCGCAGTCGCCGCAGCCCTCGCAGACCCGCTCGTTGATCAGCACCTTCTCGGCCGGGGCGGGCAGCTTGCCGCGCTTGCGCAGGCGGCGCTCCTCGGCGGCGCAGCGGTCGTCGTGGATCAGGACGGTGACGCCGTCGAGGGCCTTCAGCTCCTCCTCGGCCGCGGCGAGCTCGTCGCGGTGGCGGACGCTCGCGATCGGGTCGAGGGCGATGCCGCGGTAGTCACGCGGGCTGTCGGTGGTGACGACGATGCGGCGCACGCCCTCCAGGGCGAGCGAGCGCGTGATGTCGGGGACGTTCATCCGGCCCTCGGCGCGCTGCCCGCCGGTCATGGCGACGGCGTCGTTGTAGAGCAGCTTGTAGGTCATGGTGACCCCGGCCGCGACGGCGGCGCGGATCGCGAGCGAGCCGGAGTGGTGGAAGGTGCCGTCGCCGAGGTTCTGGACGAGGGTGCGGTCGTCGGTGAACGGGCCAGGCCGATCCACTGGGCGCCCTCGCCGCCCATCTGGGTCAGCCCGATCTGGTGGCCGCGGTGCTCGCCGTCGAGGGCGATCATCGCGTGGCAGCCGATCCCGACCCCGACGAGCGTGTCGTCGCCGGTGCGGGTGGAGGTGTTGTGCGGGCAGCCGGAGCAGAAGTACGGCGTCCGGTTCCCGAGCAGGTCCCAGCCCGATCCGCGACGGCTTCGGCGGTGCGAGGCGCTCCAGGTGCGCGGTCGCCGCGGCGGGCAGGGTCCCGCCCGGCGGCGGAGCCGGGCGGCGAGGGCGCGGGCGACGTCCTCGGAGCCGAGCTGGCCGCGGGCGGACAGCAGCGGGCGGCCGCGCTCGGCGCGGCGGCCGGTGACCGTGGGCCGGTGGTCGCGCCCGTAGAGCGCGTCGCGCAGGTGGCCCTCCAGGAACGGCACCTTGTCCTCGACGACGAGCACCTCCGCGCAGCCCTCGACGAGCCCGGCGAGCGCGTCGGCGTCGACCGGGAACGGCATGGCGAGGCGGATCAGGCGCACGCCGAGCGCGTCGAGCTCGGCCTCGCCCAGGCCCAGGTCCTCGCACGCCCGCAGCACGGTGGCGTAGGCGGTGCCCGAGGCGAGCACGGCGAGGTGCGGGTCGCGGGAGGTGAAGGTGACGCGGTTGAGCCCGGTCTCGCGGGCGTACTGGCGGGCCAGGTCGAGCCTGCGGGTGAGCTGGTCGTGCTCGGCCTCGATGGCGGCGGCCCGACGAGCGGGCCGGACTGCGCGCGGTCGGTGGCGGGCGGGGCCGGGATGCCGACCAGCTCGGGGCGCAGCGCGCCGAGGTCGACGGTGCAGGACGCGTCGGCGACGTCGGCGACGATCTTCAGGCCGGTCCAGAGCCCGGTGGCGCGGGACAGCGCGACGGCGTGCAGGCCCAGCTCGATCACCTCGGCCACCGAGCCGGGCGCGAGCAGCGGCATCGCCAGGGACTGCGCCATCGGCTCGCAGGAGCTGGGCACGGTGGAGGACTTGCAGGACGGGTCGTCGCCGATGATCGCGACGGCGCCGCCCGAGCCGGGCGGTGCCGGCCAGGGTGCCGTGCCGGATCGCGTCGGCGGCCCGGTCGAGGCCGGGGTTCTTGCCGTACCACCAGCCGACGACGCCCTCGTGGCGGCGGCCGGGGACGGCGTCGAGCAGCTGGGTGCCCGCGACGGCGGTGGCGGCGAGCTCCTCGTTGAGCCCGGGCCGGAACACCACGCGCTCGGCGTCGAGGTGGGGCACGGGCGCGGCCGAGCTCGGCGTCGAAGGTGCCGAGCGGGGAGCCCTGGTAGCCGGAGACGAACGAGGCGGTGTCGAACCCGCGGGCGGTGTCGAGGCGGGCCTGCTCGAGCACGAGCCGGACCAGCGCCTGGATCCCGCTCATCGGGGCCCCGACCGTGGGCGGCGAGGTACTTGTCGTCCAGCACGGTCATTCTCGGCTCCTCGGCGAGTCGGGCGGCGCGTCCGCACCAGGACAGCGCGCGACGACGGCCTCGACACAATGCCCATGGCAGTGATCGCCGCGGATACGCAACGGATACCGTCGAAGGCCCACGAGACCGTGGATCCGTTGCGCTGGAGGTGCCGTGCCCGAGACGAGGTCGACGACCTGGACCACGCGATCCTGCGGTTGCTGCACGAGGACGCGCGCCGCACCTACGCCGACATGGCCGAGCGGGTCGGGCTGTCCACCGCCGCGACCAAGCGGCGGGTCGACCGGATGCGCGAGTCCGGGGTGATCACCGGGTTCACCGTGCAGGTGGACCACGCCAGACTGGGCTGGCCGGTCGAGGCGTTCAGCGAGATCCGCTACGCCGGCACCGCGAGCGTCTCGGAGATCGTCGACTCGGCGTCGCGCCAGCCGGAGGTGCAGGCGGTCTACACCCTGGCCGGTGACCTCGACGCCCTGGTGCAGGTCCGGGTCCGCGATCTCGCGCACCTGCAGGAGGTGATCGACCGGCTGCGACGCAACGGCACGGTCACCGGGACCCGGACGCTGATGGTGCTGGGCCGCTGGACCCGCACCTGATCATTTGCTTACGCAACGATCGGGTCGATCATGATCGGGTGCTCGTCCTCTGCAGTGTCACCGTTTCCCCTCGCACGGCCGGGCCGTGCTCCCCTTCGCCCGCGCGCTGGGCGACGCGGGCCACCGGGTCGTGGTGGCGTGCCCGCCCGACATCGCGGGGGTGTTCGACGGTGCGCCGGTCGTCGTCGAGCCGGTGTTCGCGACGATGGCCGACTCCGCCGAGCACCTCGGCCCGGCCGTCGCCCGGCTCGGTGGGCCCGCCGCACTCGCGACGCTGACCGCCACCCGGAGGTGACGACGGCACTGCTGCCGACCCTGTTCGCCGGTCCGCAGGTGACGAGCTCGGCGCGGGCGCTGCTCGCGCTGGTGGGGTCGCACGGGACCCCGGACCTGGTGCTTGCGCGACGGCGGCGAGACCGCGGGTTCCTGGTGGCCGAGCACCTGGGGGTGCCGTGTGTGGCGGCGCCGTCGGGTGCGGGCAACGTCCTCGCCCCGCACGTCGTCGCCGACGCGCTGGCGGAGAGCGTCGCGACGAGCTCGGCTTCGCCGCCTCGGACGACCCGGCCGCACTGCACCGGTGGGGGCGGCTGGACTGCATGCCGCCGCAGTTCTCGCTGGCGGGGCCGCAGATCGCACCGGCGCGGGCGTTCCGCCAGGACGACCAGGTCCTCCCGCGGCGAGACGCTGCCCGGCTGGGTCGCGCGCGCTGCCCGGGAGCCGGCCGCTGGTCGTCGCGGGGCTGGGGACGGCGATGCCGGCGATGGCCGGGCGCGCCGAGCGCCGCGCCCCCGTCGACCCGCACGCCGCGCTGCGCACGGTGGCCGAGGCGGCGTCGCGGCTCGACGCCGAGGTGGTGCTGTCCACCGGCGGCCTGCCGGTCGACGACCTGGCGCTGCCCGCACACGTGCATCCCGCGCCGTGGGTCGCAGCCGCTGCTGCTGCAGGTCGCGGACCTGTTCCTGACCCACGGCGGCTACAACGCGCGTCCGCGAGGCCGTGCGGCATGGCGTCCCGCTGGCGGTGCTGCCGCAGTTCGGGGACCAGGAGCACAACGCCCGGCGGATCGCCGAGCTCGGGCTGGGCGCGCACTGCACGCCCGACGCCGCCGAGGTCGCCGCGACGTGCACCCGGCTCCTGGGCGACGACGACGTCCGCGCGCGGAGCGCTCGGCCCAGCGCGCGATGCTGGCGCTGCCGCCGGTGGAGGACGCCGTCGGCGTCCTGGAGGGACTGGCCGCGCGTCGGGTCCCCGCGCTCGTGCCCTGACCGCCCGGGTCAGGCGGGCGGGCCATGCGGGGCGCGCGGCCCGCAGGCAACGACGGTGCGCGCCCAGGTGCCGAACAGCACGAGCACCCGAGCACGGTGACGACCAGGCCCGGCCCGATGTCGTCGGTGCCGGCGACCGCGGTCTGCCGCGACCACACCGCCCAGAGCCCGGTGACCGCACCGACGCCGGTGACGGTGGCCGCGGTCCAGGCCAGCGGCCAGAACCGGGTCAGGAGGGCGAGCACCGACAACCCCCACCGCGACGACCGCGACGAGGTGAACAGCCACGGCAGCGGCCCCATCGCGGCCCGGCCGGCGAGGACCTCCCATCCGGCGCCGCGGGTGGACCAGGGCATGAGCAGGGCGGCGACGACGGCGGCGACCCCGCCCCCGCGACGACCGACGCGGGGCCGGGGTCGA